>CAZHRC010000050.1:0-2545 GCA_964533865.1 uncultured Peptoniphilaceae bacterium | reverse complement strand
TAATGATATTAATAATCAAATTGCTAATACTCAAGACCCTTTAGAGAAGCAAAGACTTGAAGAGCAAAAGAATATGTATCAATCTAATATAACTAATGATAGAGGTTTTATAACTGCTAATTATGTAGATATTTTATTTAAGAAATATCCTAGTCTTATTAAGAATTTTGCATTTAGTAGAACTTCTAGTACTTCAACAGATATTACTGGAAAAGATGATTATGTTAGAGGAGGTGGAAGTGGAAGTGGAAAAGGTTCTATGAATGGTAAAGGTCCTTATGCTCCTACAGATAATCCACAAGATAGTGTTTATGGTCCTCAAGGTAGTAATTAAACAAACAATATTATGGCTTTATTTGAATTTGAAACTTATAATCAATTTCTTAATAAAAATGATTATGAAGGAGCAGCTAATTATGCTTCTAAATCTTATTTTAGAAATAAGAATCAACAAGCTAAAATGCTTGATAATATAAAAATACTTCGTAATAAAGGAAGAGTTTATAATGGTATGATGAATCGTGCTACTGATGATCAAAAACAAGCTCTTGCTTTTAAAACTGCTATGGATAATGGTACTCCATTAGATATTAAAAACAAATACTATAAACAATATGTAGATGGTATTAATAACTTGTTTGGTAATAATGCTACTTCTATTGCTATAGAATTTGATTCAGCTAAAACTAAGAGATATGGACGTATTCCTATTTATTCTGAAATAGCTGATATGATTGGTGGCACTGGAGCTGGAAATGTTGATTGGGCAGCTAAAGATGAAGATAATGGTTTTAGTGGTTTTCAACAATTTCTTTCTAACATGGGTTATTCTGATGATGATAGAGGTAGGCAAGCTTTTAATAAATTAGGAATTAAACAAGAAACTGTTAATGGTAAAACTAGAATAATTGTTGCTAAAGATAATCCTAATCTTTATAAGATTATGACTGCTCTTAATAATGTAGATACTAATCATTTACCTGGCAGTGGAAATAAAGCTATTCAAGAAGGTATTAGAGGAGAAAAAAGATTTAAACTTGCAGGTGTAGATAAAGACGGAAAACTTATTAAACTTCAGAATGGTAATCAAAATTATTCTGAATCTATGTCTGCTGCTTGGGGTGAAAATCATCCAATAATTAAATCTATCAGTCAAATGTTTGGAGTAGCTGATGCTGATTTAACTAGAAGTGAAAGAAGTCAATCTGATGATTATTTTATAAATCCTGATTATGCTTACTCTTCAACTATAGGAGAAGAACTTGGAAATGTTTCAAGAAATAAAAATAGTATTAGAGATCAATTTGGAAGTATAGAAGATGTACTTCAAAAAACTAAAAATATAAAACAAGAACTTACAACTAAAGAAGAAGAAAGAGAAAAAGATATGACTATGAGTACTACTGTAAGTGGTAGTCTTGGTGCTAGTATGGCTAGACTTGAATCTGATTTTAGTAATGGATTAGTTGATGCTCAATCATATAATATTTACAAAAAAGCTTTAGAAGATCATTATGAAAATCTTCTTTCAGCTGCTGATATGACTCAATATAATGTTTATGCTACTAATTTTGGAGATAATGATAATGAAGATGGAGTTCAAAAACGATTAGATACTAAGAATAGACAACTTCTTAATGATGCTATTGCTGGAGCCATAGGTAATAATAAGTTAAGATTTAGTGCTGCTATAATGGGAAATATGAGTGGTACTGAAATAACTATTTTACCTAAAGTTGATAAAGATGGTAATCCTGTTGGAAAACCAATTAAGATATTTGTTGAAAATCTATTTAAAGGTTCTGTAGAAGAAAGTCTTAATCGTGATACTAAAATGCGTGCTCTTAAAGAATTAAATGGTATGGAATATTATGGTTATAGATATACTATACCTGCTTTAGGAGATAGTGAAGGTGGAGAATTAGGAATTGAACCTGGAGCTCAACAAGCTTATTTACTTCATAAAGATGGTACAAAAACATTTGTAGATAAATCTAAAGCTCAAGATATGATTAATCGTGCTGAGATACTTACAGATTTTATTGATGCTGCAAATCAAACATTCTTTGATGAAGATGGTAATTTTAAAAAGAATACTAATATTGAATCTGAAGTAAGTAATTGGGCTAATGGTGCTACACAAGAACTATATAATGCTACTTATGACAGAGCAAATCTTCTTCAATCTCAAGGTCTCGATAATTCTCTTGAACTTGAATATTTAAAAAATAAATATATTCTTATTAGAAATTATATTCTTAATAGTATTGGTTATTTTGATGTTAACAATTAAAAGATATGGATACAAGTCAATTTATAAATAAAGGAGGTTATGAAGTTCTTAATCCTCTTTGGAGTAAATCTAAAAAGAATACTCAACCAAAAACTATAATTAGTGCCAGTCCTCAACAAGGAGGATTGGCAGAAACTTTTTATAGAGCTAATCCTTCTAATTTTGTTTTTGAAGGTGCTAATAAATATTTAAAAGAAGGTATTACTCCTAATAGAATTTCTCCAAATCTAGATAAAGAATTAGCTGATGCTC
>CAZHRC010000049.1:0-3036 GCA_964533865.1 uncultured Peptoniphilaceae bacterium | reverse complement strand
TTTAAGAAACTCATTTTATTATGATTTAATTGATTATCATAATAATTATGGCACACCGCTTGATTTATTTATGTTTATGGATGAGGATAAATTTCCTATACCTGTAGCACATAATGGTTTTAGAACTAGAATTGAAATAGAAATTTATGTTAATAAATTAAAAGAAATGTACGATGTTAATTATTATGAAGTTAAACCAAATAAAGACTTTACTAATTTATCATTTACACCTAAAAATGATATAGAAAAAATAATAAGAATAATACCTATAAAAGATAATGATAAATTTAAAAGTAACAAATTAGAACTCGGAGTAATTACTATTAATTTATCAAATATAAGAAGTACAGATGGAACACAGCTATATAAAAATATTTTTAAAACAGGTACATTTTCTCAACCAATTCCATAGTATTTTATAATAACAACATACAATAAAAAAATCCGTTATTCATAAATTATAATTTCGGATTTTTTCTATTAAATTATCTTATCTTTTTATACCTTGACCCTGTAATTCTTGAATTTCATCATGGTCATATTTTAAATCTCCAGTTTCTTGAATCAATTGTTCACTAAAACTAACTCCATTTTCTATTGCTCTTTGTTCAATTTGTTCGTATTGAGCATTAGTCATTTTTCTAAATGGTATTTGATCACCTTTAGAGCAACTCATATAGTAGTCATATATATAATCTAAATTTTGATTATAACTATCATATTGTTGTTCCGTAATAGTGCCAAAACTTAATAACTCTGATAATTTATCACTATATGCATCTAATTCTTGATCTAACTGTTGCACTGTTTTTGTTGCAACTTTTGGACCATATTCATCTGCAAAAGTCATACCTTCAGATGTAATTTTACTTCCTAATACATTTTCTAATTCTGATTTTTGTTGTATAGCAGTTTCACCCATAAGTTTTTTAAACATTGGTTCTTTTCTTAATTCAACTAAAGCTCTTTTTTGCTCTGGTGTTAAATTAACAGTAGAAACATAATTAACAAATTGGTCCATTGTTTGACCATTGAATCCTAATATAGAATTAAATCTATCGCCAAAACTACGATACCAATCTGCATTTTGTTCATGATTTCTTGAATACATAGCATCACTAATTTGTGACAATTCATTTTGAAAGGCATTATTAACTATAAAATATTCATAAATAATTTTTTTATTTGCTTTTTCTATGGTAATCACTTCCTCTATTAAATTAGATCATGGATTTTAATATTTTTGTTAAATTTAATAAATAAAGAATTATATTTACATTTTTATTTACATTCTTTAAAGTTCATTTAGAGAAAATCTTCGCTATTCAATTAACTTTTTCATATTATTCACCCATTTTAACACCTAATCAAGTTTTATATTTTTAATATCAATTAGTTTATTCTCAGCATCAAATACTAATTTAAATGTTTCGCAATAATTAAAACAACTATCAAATACTATTTCATTTTTAAAAGTATATCTTAACTTATCATCAACTATATTGGCATCACACCACTTTTTTAATAAATATGAAATTGCAGTTCCATGACTAACAATAGCTATTCTCTTATTAGGATATTTATTTAAAACTTTCATAATTACAGAGTACATTCTATCTCTTACTTCTTTTTGATTTTCACCATTATTAAGTTTATAATTTTCATCTAAAAATTGTTTTCTTTCAAATTTATCTGGTAACTCATTCCAAGAATCAATTCCAAATTTTCTCTCGCCTAAATCACTTATAACATTTATTTCAAGATTATTTTTATTAGCTAAATATTTAGCTGTCTGTATAGTTCTAACATAACTTGATGAAAATAATATATCAATATCATCAAATTCTTTTTTACTTAATTTTTCATTAGCAATTTGTTCTCCCTCAATTGAAAGAGAAGACTTTTCATTTTGCAATTGTAGATTATCTTTATTAAAAGTGTTATTAACTTTCATTGGCTTTGAATGCCTAATTAAATAAATAGTAGTCATTATAAATACTTCCTCCTTTTAATCATTTTTTTCAATAATATGTTTCAATTTTTCTGACCTAATTAATTTTATAGTCGATTCTGGATATACTTTATAACTATTTAATTGTTCTATATCAACCCAATAAAAATATTGATTATTATTATCTTTACAAACAAATCTATCAGTATTAATAATGCCTTTATAAATACCTTTATAGCAAAAACTATATTGCATTATTTTTACATTTTCTTTTATTACAAAGTTTTCTTGTATAGAGCAAAGAGTGAAATCAATATCATATCCTAATTCTTCCATTACTTCTCGTTTAATAGCAGTTAGACTATCCTCATATAATTCAATTCTTCCACCTGGTAATAAAAAATAATCTCTACCATCTTCAACCTTAAATAATAAAATTTTGTCCTTTTTTTCATTTAAAATAATAGCTGATGCTCTAGCATTAAATCTATAATCATCTTTTACAAAATCTACATTCATTTAATATTTTTTCCTCCTATTATATTCAATATTAATATAGATATACTACTTTTATCTATATATAATTATACCATCATTTTGGTAAATTTTATTACTAAATTAAAACATCCAAGATTCATCCAACATTTCTAGTATATATCCAACATTTGGAAGTAAAATAGAACCTTGCAAACCCTTTAATTAAAAGGAATAAATCGAAAGTATGGTAGAGTTCTTCCATCTTTTAACTCAATTTTGCAAGTGCAAAATAAGAAATGATAGCACTATAATTCCTTTATTTATACAGAATAAATTAAGGTAGTGCTATCATTCCCTTTATTTTGCTTAATAATTATCATCACTTTTTTGTTAAAATTTAGTATTTTCATGGTATACTTAAATCAGTTAGTAGTTTATTACTACCTATAATTTAGATAATTAAAGGTTGTCCGACTTCAACCTTTATGGCTCCATATGTAAAAAAAAGAACTCATAATTATGAGTTCTTTTTTTTATATTCATTTACTTTTTTTCTTGGTATATCCATTTTCTAAGACATATTTTGATACATTCATAAAATTTTCATC
>CAZHRC010000048.1:0-3341 GCA_964533865.1 uncultured Peptoniphilaceae bacterium | reverse complement strand
AACCTTATCACCCTTCATCAGCGTAACACGAAACGCAAAAAAGGAGCCAAATTTTACTTGGCTCCTCCAGATCCTATCCGTTTTTAATTATTATTCAGTTTCATCCTCATTAAAGTTGACGATCCCTTTAAGGATATAATCTCTAAGCATTTTATCGACTTTCTTTTTAACTGCGAATGGAGAGGGCTTTGTGCCTTCTCTTTCCAGAAAGAATTCTTGAGCCCTTTCGATGACGACGGTGCTTTTTAGGTCTTTAAAACGACCAAACTCGTTGATACTGGCTTCCGATACTCCCATGTTCAATAAAATCTCGAGTTTTTGGGCGTCTAATCCGAGTGCGTCGACGAGTTTTTGCATTTCATGGTTTTTCGCGTGAAATTGATAGTCGGTGACGTACTCTCGAAAAGACTTGCCTTCCACAATGGTCACATCTCCGCTTTGCACATCGTGAATAAAGATATTGGCGTATTTCTGCTCTTCTTGAGTGAGCGTGGCAAAGGATTTGTGCAACTCATCTAAGGTGATCTGAAGCTGTACGAGATCGATATGGTCTTCTCTGAGCACTTTGAGATATTTCTCAAATCTCGAGTTCATATAATCGGTGTCGATGCGTCCCGTGTCTATCGCCACCAAATAGGTATCGAGTTCAAAGGGGACTCTACCGCCTCCACCTCCATTCGCCTCTGTAAAGAGCTCTTTATAGCGCAATGCGAGGATGAGGTAGGTATGCTCATCCATATCCACGACGACCCTCTCCTTTGGCGGATCAAAATCATAAACCTTTTGGGTCCAAGTAAAGCCCTGAATCTTTGCCGCTTCCAGATAGTCGTTTAACTCACCAAATAACTTCGCGAAGCGCCCACATTCGTCTCGATCATCAGGCAAGCGAGAAAATCCCTCAATATTGGCTAATGTTTTGAAGAGGTATAAGATATCGGCATAAATCTCATTCAATTTCTTGAGATTGTAATCCAGATGCTCAACGAAGAGCCCCAAAGGCTTGTTGCCCGAATAGAGCGCCACTGCATCTTCCACGTTTCTCTCCATCGAGTTGGGATAGCGATAGTATCGAATGGACCCAAAGGGTTTTTCGTGGCCAAACAGCCGATTGGTTCGAGAAAAGGCTTGGATGATGTTTTCATATTTGAGTACCTTATCCAAATATAGAGTATTCACCCATTTCGAATCAAATCCCGTCAGCATTTGATCGACGACAATGAGAAGATCAATGGTTTTTTCTGGCGTGCGATCAACCCGTTCATAGGGCCTTTTGTGGGCCAATCTTGCGGAAATATCTTTTTTAAATTTATCGTGAGTCGCTAAGGTAAAATCCATCTCGTATTTCAGATTATAATCCCTAAGAATTTCAACCAAACCGTCCTGTTTAAAAACCACACCGCCATCATTGTCGATATTCGGGTCAAATAATGCGGTGATGTTGAGGTCTGGTCGCTCTTTTTTGAGTAATCTGTAATAAGCGATAGCCTCTGGGATACTACTCGTCGCAAATATCCCGTGAAATTTCGAGTTGTGGCTTAGGTGAATCCAGTGATCCGAGATGTCCTGTAACACCGCCTGTCGATGCTCTTCGAGCTCGTATTGCTCCCTTGGGATATGGTCCTCGATGCCTTTGACATACTTGCCGTCTTTCCCCTGGTGCCCTGCCATCTGTATGCGCGTCGAATCCATATACTCATAGTACTTGGCTGATTTTACCGGGTCTTTTATCGCTTCCTCTTCCGTCTTTGCATTAGCCATTTTTAAAGCCACGACTTTTCGCAAGTCGTAGTCTTTATAGGTTAGGACTTTAGTTGGATCAAAGGTGAGGACATTGCCATCGCGGATACCATCTGCGATGCTATAGCGATGCAACTCATTGCCAAATACCGTTGCGGTGGTGTTTTTGTTTTTTTGATTTTCTTTGTGTATCGGCGTTCCTGTAAAGCCAAAGAACACCGCATTGGAAAAAGTATGCTTGATGGTGATGAGCATGTCGCCAAAGGTGGAGCGATGGGCTTCGTCCACGATAAACACCACCCGTTTGTCGTTGATCATCGCGATATCCGCTGCGTTTAGGCCATTTCCCTCGTCTTTGATATTGCTCATCTTTTGAATTGAAGTGACGATCAACGTATCCGCAGGATTTAAGCTTTTTAATTTAGCGATGAGACTCCTCGTATCTCCCGTATCTTGTACCTGTTCATGATCCTCGGCAAAAGCCCGGTATTCGTTTAAGGATTGGGTCCCCAGTTCAATACGGTCCATCAAAAAGACGACCTTCTCTGCATCTTTAGAACTGGCGATGAGCTGAGCGGATTTAAAACTGGTCATTGTCTTTCCCGAGCCTGTCGTATGCCAAATATAGCCCCCTAACCGGTGTTTGTCCTCCCAATTCATCTTTGCGACCCGATCCGAAATCTCGTTGGCAGCGTAGTATTGATAACTGCGCATCACTTTCAATACGCCATCTGCCCCGTCCGCCACCGTATAGAACCCGATCATCTGGTGTGCCATGGGAATCGACAGCAAATACGCGACCACGTCCCGCCAGTGATTTAAGGGTTCATTGTTAAAATCCGCCCAATGAAAATAGTAGTTGGGGTTAAATCCCCCATCGGATCCCGGGTTTGCAAAGTATACCGCCTCCTCGGGCTCCATCGCTACAAAAATCTGTACCAGAGAGAAAATACCAGAAAAAATGCCATTCTTGGAATACTTTTCGATCTGACCATACGCTTCGCTCACAGGAACACCATTTTTCTTAAGCTCTATGAGAATCACAGGCATCCCGTTGATCAACAAGATGAGATCGCCTCGTCCATCGTGTAGGATTTTTGATTTAGAACGAAAGACCGGTTGTTGGGCAATCTGATAACGACTTTGCCCCGCGGCTATCTCGTGGCGATCATAGATTTTTAGGCTGACTTCTTTCCCCAAATGGAGCGGATCTTTAGGATTGTCTCGGATGATCGATACGGTTTTGCCATTGATAAAACCGTTAAGCTTTAACGGTGTGCGAAGAGCCATCACTTTTTCTATAATTTGTTGCATTTCCGTAGAGGTTAATGGCGCATCGTTTAGTCGATCAATGCCCCGATTATTTTCAAATAAAATATCCGCCCAGTTTTTAATCAACTCTTCTTCCGTGGGATAGACTAATATGCGACTTTCCCACCCTTTATTTTGCAAAGCGGCGATTACCGCCGTTTCAAACTCGGCCTCCGTTCTAAAGATCACATTGCCACGCTCCTTTCTATACGAACATTTTTTCTAAACAGGCTTTTTTGATGTTTTTGAGTTTTTCCAGCTTACGCTGATGAAGGGTGATGAGGTGGTCGAGG
>CAZHRC010000047.1:0-3506 GCA_964533865.1 uncultured Peptoniphilaceae bacterium | reverse complement strand
GGCCTCAGTGGTGCTTAGTTCACCTTCATAGGGTTCCAGGTGGGCCTCAGCTCGACAATGCTTGCACGCCAGGTTGCACGATCTGGTCACTTCCCAGGCAATGAGCTTACAGGCAGGAGTGCCATCAGCAAGGGTATGGACCATACCACCTGGATGTTTGCCAGGATGCCCTGACCCCGGGCCATCTAACGGCCCAGCCTGTGGAGCATGGTGATGTGGATGCTGGTTCATGCGATATGCCCCGCCTTGAGCAGGTCCTGGGTAAAGTAAGACAAAATCAGCTCCGCCCCGGCCCGCTTTAAAGCTATCAGGCTTTCCATTGCTACCAAAGTTTCATCAATCCAGCCCAATTGTCCGGCAGCCTTGATCTGGCTGTATTCGCCACTGACCTGATAGGCTGCCACGGGCAGATCAAAATTGTCGCGTACCAGACGGATAATATCCAGGTACGGCAGCCCTGGCTTGACCATTAAAATATCCGCACCTTCTTCCACGTCCGCTGCTGCTTCCCGCAAGGCTTCCCGCCAATTGGCCGGGTCCATCTGGTACGTTTTGCGATCACCAAATTGCGGGGCACTTTCAGCCGCCTCCCGAAAAGGGCCATAAAAGGCTGAGGCATATTTTACCGCGTAGGACATAATGGGTGTCTGGGCAAAACCATTGGCATCCAGGGCCTGGCGAATGGCTGCTACCCGGCCATCCATCATGTCCGAAGGAGCAATGATGTCTGCTCCGGCCTGGGCCTGAGCCAGGGCAGTGCGGGCCAGAAGTTCCAGGGTGGGATCATTTTGCACTTCCCCAGACGGGGAAATCAGACCGCAATGACCGTGGGAAGTATATTCACACAAACAGGTGTCAGCCACCACCATAAGGTCTGGCCATTGTTCCTTGATGCGGCGAATGGCTTGCTGCACAATACCATCCTCAGCATAGGCCCCGGAGCCCACAGGGTCTTTTTTGTTGGGAATACCAAAAAGAATAAGACTTTTAAGCCCTGCGTTTACCGCCATCTCCACTTCAGCCATGAGCGCAGTAAGGCCCAGTTGGAATTGCCCTGGCATGGAGGAAATGGGTTTGCGCATATTCGGGTCTGCTTCCACCACAAAATAGGGCTGAATCAGGTCTGCGGCTGAAAGTCGTGTTTCCCGCACCATATCTCGCAGGGCTGAAGATGAACGCAGGCGACGGCCACGATAAAAGTTGTCCATTACATTCTCCTACAGTGGCTCGCCGCTGATTTCTGCATCTGTCAGGTAACAGGCCGGGTCTTGGGCCCAGAAATCATCATAAAAGGCTTCAGCCCTGGCCCGGAAATTACCACCACAAATATTTAAAAAACGACAGGTCGCACAGCGGCCTTGAACATGGGGACGCTTGTCTTTGAGCTTGTGTAGCAGCTCAATGTTTTCATCAACCCAAATCTCAGAAAATGGCCGCTCCAGCACATTGCCAAAGGTGATATGGCGCATAAACTGGTCGGCATGAACCGCGCCGTCCCAGGAAATACAGCCAATACCCCGGCCTGAGGAATTGCCTTCGTTCATTTTCAAGAGCTCCAGCACATCAGCCGCGCGTTTGGGGTCTTCCTTGAGCAAACGGTAATACACATAGGGACCATCAGCGTGGTTATCCACGGTGAGCACTTCTTTGGGCTTGCCCCGGTCGTGCAAGTCACGGGTGCGATCCATGATCAGGTCCACCACAGCACGGGTTTCTGCATGGTCCAGGTCTTCTTTGATCAGCTCTGAGCCACGACCGGAATAGACCAGATGATAAAAACAGATGCGCGGAACTTCCAGCTGTTCAATGAGATCAAAAAGGTGGGGCACTTCCTGCACATTACGTTTATTGATGGTAAACCGTAAGCCCACTTTAAGCCCCTCGGCCTGACAGTTTTCCACACCTTTTAAGGCCATTTTGTACGCTCCGGGCACGGCCCGAAAACGGTCGTGGGTCGCTTCCATGCCGTCCAGGGAAATACCCACATAGGACAGACCGACTTCTTTCAGTTCTTTGGCTTTGGCCTTGGTAATAAGGGTGCCGTTGGTGGAAATAACTGCGCGCATACCTTTGGAGGTGGCGTATTTGGCCAGGTCCACCAGGTCTTCGCGCACCAGGGGTTCGCCACCAGAAAAAAGCATGACCGGCGCACCAAATTGGGCCAAATCGTCAATAATAACCTTGGCCTGGTCCGTGGAAATAGGATCCTTATGATTGCTTGGCTCCACGGCATGGGCATAGCAATGGACACATTTTAAATTGCAACGCTGGGTCATGTTCCAGACCACAACAGGTTTTTTATCCTTGGCAAATTGCAGCAAATGGGAAGGAAGTTGGGAGGAGTGACGTCCGTAGCGCAGAGCGTCAGAAGGTTCCACTGTGCCGCAATACAATTTGGAAATACCGATCATACTTGCCTCATGGGAGCAGGGGTTCAAAAAATAACGCGCCTCATGTTGCCAGGGTATGCGGTCAACATGGTGGCACGTAATGGTTTCAGTTTACAATGTGGAAGTTCTCAGGCGCTTCCGGTGAGTAAAATACTTAGGACAGCAAAGGCCATGGTCAAGAGCGCGGGAATGGTCAAGGCTGCAATGACCTGCTTGGGGCTGGCATTATGCACATAGCGCAAGCCCAGATATTTATAGATTGTAGAGCCAATCATGGCCAGGGGCAGGCCAAGATAGGGCACCACAATAAGCACCATGGGCGCTGCGCTATAGGTACTGGCCCGAAATGTGCCTTCAAAGCCCTTGGTGTCTGCCCGGAGCAGACGAAGAAAAATATGATTGATTGTTGCATCAAGGACAAGAAAGGCCGTGACCTGAAGTGGATAGAGCACCAAAGCTATGGCTGCCTGAAGGTTATGTCCAAGCCCTTCAGCCAGGGCGCTGGCCGGAAGAATGCCCAAAAGCTGCCAGATAGCCTGGGAAATGGCGACTATTTCCACCAGAATCAGAAAAAACAACAACGGTTTTATATAGCCTGGGCCTACAGGCATGGTCTGGAAAAATTTTTTCGGCCCAGTCAGCACGTCCAGAAAGGTCTGGACCAGGGCCTGGGGGTAGTTATGCTGTGCTTTTTCCCAGGCTGGCAGGGCAATGCTTGGTATTTCTTCTGTCTGATCCGCATCCTCATTTAATGCCTCAAGTTCCTGCCACAAATCTTCGTCTTCCGGTCGGGCCGGAGTCAGCACAGGGCGAGGAGGCTCTGCTTCAGGCGTGAGCGTTGGCTCTGGCTGGGCTGGTTCCGTGGGCGCGGCCTGTGTCGCTGCAGCACTGGAAGCAGTGGTTGGTGATATGTCACGGAATCTGAAACGATGTGTGCATTGTGGGCAGGTTGCCATGGCCGCACGTGGCGGCAGGGTTGCCTGGTCAACATCGCGAGTAAATCCACAATTGGGGCAGGTAATCTTCATGAATAGTGCTTCTCCTCTTGCCAGGAGGCAGATACCCGGTCTGGCAGCGATGCGCAACCAGGCACAAGGGGGCCTTTTGCTTTCTTAG
>CAZHRC010000046.1:0-3578 GCA_964533865.1 uncultured Peptoniphilaceae bacterium | reverse complement strand
TTTACAAAAATAAGATGACATTAATCTCTAACTTTTTCTGTCTTTGGACATAAAATGTTATAAGGCAATTTACACCATTCTAAATCCCTCTAAAAAAATCAAAATATTTCATCCCCTAAGCCCTAGTCAAGTTAAGCAATCTGACTAATTTCCATTCAGATTAATCAATCTGATGTATTAGAGTTTCCACATCATGGTAATAATTAAAATAAAAAAGAAATAGGAGAAAGACCCCCTCTCACCGAGACCCTTCTCCTAAATCCAACTTCTTTTTTATTATGATATATTATGATTATTGACGGTTTTCTCAAAAATATAACTAAATATTTGGATTTAGGAAAAGAAATTTATATTTCCCCTATATATGGCTGTAAATTTTGTGGTTATGAAGGAATGCTTCATAGACACGGATACTACTCTCGTAATGTTATTACTAAATATTGCATAAAAAGAATCTATATCCTACGTGTTAAATGCCCAACTTGCTCTAGAACCCATGCTCTTTTACCTAGTTTTCTAATTCCATATTATCAATATTCTCTAGACTTCATCTTTGAATGCTTGTTTTTATCTTTTGTTATGAAGGATTCATATTCTAAGATTGCAAGTCTATTTAAGGGTCTAAATCCAGATTTATCTTTTACGGGATCAAATATTTCTTCTTTTAAGAAACGTATGAAGCAGAATAAAGCTATTGTCAATTCTTTCTTTGTTAATTTCGATTCCCTTTATTATGATATGGAAAATCCATCTATTGCATCTATTATTAAGAAGATTAAATTATTTCCAAATGATCTATTTGATTTTAATTCTTCATTCTTTGATACCATGGAAATATATTTCTTTTCTAAAATTTAATTTCACTATTTAGGGGATATCTATGTCCATTTTTGAGATATTCAATGTTTTCTTATCTGTTTAGCTTCTTTTGCTATGAATACTGCTATTAAATCAATTTGTTTCATCCTTCTATTTTAAAATGTTATCCTAATTTTATCTAATTTCTAATCCCACATAAGTTTTAAGGGCTAGTAAGTAGCATTTTGTTAAGAATACTGATAAGTAAACATCAGGAGGTTTTGTTATGGATGAAAACTTAAGACAAAGCATGGCTCTTTTTAGGTATTCTTTAATAGCCCCTTTAATTACTGAAACCTTTACCCAAGCTACTGCTAAAGAATATTTAGAAGAGGTATCTGCTAAAAGATATGATACTCCTTTGGGAGAAAAGGAATATGCTCCTGCTACTATTAAAGAATGGCTTCGTCTTTACAGGCGCTTTGGTATTGATGGTCTTTATCCAAAAATACGATCTGATAAAGGCAAACCTAGAAATTTACCTACAGATGCTAAGGAATTCATTATTTCTTCAAAGATAAATTCTCCTAAGAGAAGTGCTAAGTCAATTTATCAGGAGCTTATTGCTAAGGGTTATCTATCAATGGATCAGATTTCTTTATCTACTGTTCAAAGATTTATCTCTAAATCCAATATTTCAGCTCACAAACTTGAGCCTGTCGGCCGGCTTGCCTTTGAGTTTGAGTTTCCCAATGAATGTTGGCAGTCTGATATTTCTGTTGGACCTTATTTAAATATTGAAGGTAAGAAACACAAAACCCATATTATTGCAATGCTTGATGATTCAAGCAGACTCCTTGTTCATGCTGAGGCTTTTTTCAATGATAATTTCTTATCTCTTTTGTCTGTATTTAAAAAGGCTGTTGCTAAAAGAGGTGTTCCAAAGAAACTATTTGTTGATAATGGCAAGGTTTACAAGAGCAATCAGATGCAATTTATCTGTGCTAATATTGGTACGATACTTTCCTTTGCCCGTCCTTATTCACCTGAGAGTAAAGGCAAAATTGAAAGATGGTTTAGAACCCTTCAAGATCAATGGATGAATGTTATCGATTGGAATGATTTTTCTTCCTTAGAAGATCTTAATTCCTCCCTGTCTAAATATATTGAAGGGACTTACAATTCTAAGATTCATTCTTCAATTGATATGAGTCCTATTGATAAATTTACTCAATCTATCGATTTGATTAAATTTATTCCAAGCAAACAAGAGATTGACTATATCTTTCTCTACAGGGTTAGTCGTAAGGTTAAGAAGGATTCAACTATTTCAATTGATAATATTCTCTTTGAAGTTCCACTAAGCTATGTAGCTGAAACTATCAATGTTAGGTACGATCCTACAAGTTTGGATAAAGCCTATATATTTTCAGAGGATAATCTTTTACTAGATACTATATATCCTGTTAAGAAAATTGATAATTCTAGAATCAGAAGAGAGCATAATTTTAAAAGTGTTGATTTCTCTTCTTTTAATCCTGATAAAAATGAAGAAAATGAAAGGGGTACTGATTAATATGTATAAAGCATTTTATGGTTTATCTGATGATCCATTTTTAAAATCTATTGATACTAAAGATCATTTTAAATCTAAAGATTTTAATGAGGCTTTAAGTAGATTGGAGTTTTTAAAGAACACTTTAGGTTTTGGTTTAATTACTGGAGAACCTGGTATTGGAAAGTCATTTCTCCTTAGGTATTTTGTAGATACTTTAAATCCCAATCTATTTAAACCTGTATATATTCCAATTTCTACTTTGACTGTTATGGATTTTTACAGGGCTTTATGTAATGGTCTTGGGATAATTCCAGCCCATAAAAAGATCCTTATGTTTAAACAAATCCAAGAATCGATCTATACTTACCACTACAGTAAAAACATCACTCCAGTAATTATTGTAGATGAAGCTCAGTTTCTCACCAATGCTGTATTAGATGATTTAAGGTTAATATTTAACTTTGAAATGGACTCAAAAGATTATGCTATCTTAATCCTATCAGGTCAAACTCCATTTATTAATCAAATCAGCAGACAAACACATGAGGCTCTTCGTCAAAGAATTACAGTAAATTATTATCTTAAAGGTCTTACTAAGGATGAAACTAAAGACTATATTGTATCAAGACTTAAGTCTTGTGGGATTAATGAACCAATATTTACTGATAGTGCCTATGAGCTTCTGTATTCTAGCACAAGTGGTTCTATTAGAACCTTGGATTCCTTAGTTAAGATGTGTCTTATCTCTGGTGCTAATGAAAAGCTTAAATCCATTGATAGTGAATTGGTATTTATGGCTCAAAATGAATTAAATATTGTAGCTTAATTTTCTAAGGTGTGTCTTCTTCTTTAGGAAGGATAGAGCTCTACTGAGAAGTAACTCGAGCGTTCTAAGGAAGGCTATACCCTTAATCTCCCCTTCCTTGGGGAGAAGGCACATCTTAAATCACCAACATTCAATTAAGGGGTTACCTTAAAAGCGATAAATCTTAGGGGTTTAAGGGGACTAGTCCCCTTTTCTTTTGTTTTCAAGGTGCAATTAATGTGACTTATTTGATTAAATCCTAGTGGTCAGATTAATTAACCTGATATTTTATGTACTTTTCAACTCTAGATTAAGCTAATTTAATTTGACTTTTGTGGGATGGAATAGTGTGCTGCGTAACAATAAAAAAGGGCAAAGTTTATTTGATCTTGACCGACCTAAACTTTGCGCTTGATA
>CAZHRC010000045.1:2755-4021 GCA_964533865.1 uncultured Peptoniphilaceae bacterium | reverse complement strand
GTTATATCAAAATCATTTTGTATAATAACATCGTTAATAGCCAAACCGTTATACACTATTTTATTTATCTTGTTTTTGATACCGTCATATTTATAAAAAATAATTGTCATAAACCCCCCATTAAAAATAAAGGTGTAGAGTAACACCCTACACCCTTAAACATTACACCCTACAATACCTGGCTAGTCAGCAACATAGAATGTAACGAAGTTTTCGTTAAGGTCATTAAAATAACCACAATCAAATTTATACCAATTACTGAAAAACTCTGCTTTAGGGTTATAATTAGTTGTAACACGTCTATCAAGATTAGATACACCTAGTGCATCTCTATCAAACATTACACCGATTATTCCAGTTACAGATACATCTTTAGTAGTACCATCAGAAAGTCTAATAGTAGTATCAATTTTAGATGTTTTTGCAAACTCAAAAGAAGTGCCTGAACCTTGCCAATATGGTACAGTTTCAGCGGTTGGTAATTTTACAAGCTCATCATTAAAAGTATCACTTTCAAGATAAGTTTTTGTTGATTGTGCATAATCAGAAAGTAATACAATATGTAACATATCTTTAGGTGTAAACCGTTCTTTTCCACCCTGATTAAACAATGTTGACATTGTACCTAGTCTATCAGCGTATAATGCAATTTGCATACTTGCATATTTTAGAAAATCTGGTGTTGTTAGTGCTTTACTTGCGGTCAATTTACTAGCACCTGTTAAACCTTTAAGTGTGTTATATTGTGAAAGAAGATTTATAGCTCTAACCCCTGAATTATCACCGTCTACAGTCTGTGCAATCATATTGTTAATTGTTCTCATTATAAGAGAGTCAGTTTTTACAGTCATTGATTTTTCAACTGCATTATATAACATACTTATAAAAGCGTTTAATTCACTAGCTGAATTAAAACTTTCTTTTACTTGTTTTTCTGTAAAAGAAAGTGGTATTTCAAAAGTGATTTTAGAATTGAAAAATTTAGCCGATACACTAGGTTTATAGAAAATGTTAGGGTCATAACTTGTACCGTTTTCAAGTTCCCAACTTTCATTTTCTATAGCATTAGGTAAATCAGCATTGATTTTCTGTAATACAGAGCCAAATTCCCAACTATCCATTAATACACTAGGTACTTTACCTGAATATTTGCGATTAACAAATATTGTTTTTCCAACACGATTTACAAGTGATTTTACATAATTATCTACATCAGTATTAGAAAATAGTTCTTTACCCATATCAACAACATTACTCAAATCTTCT
>CAZHRC010000045.1:0-2731 GCA_964533865.1 uncultured Peptoniphilaceae bacterium | reverse complement strand
GTAACATCGTTTACAAGTGAATAAATCTGTTTTACTTCCATATTATACCCCTTTAATTAAAAATATTTATCAGGGTAAATATAATATTACCACCGATTGTTAAGCCATAAAATAAAAAGTCTTTCCAATCTATTTTACCGTCATTATTATAATCTTGAATTACGTTCATATAAAACCCCTTTATATTATGGCAAGACAAGACAAGCCAACACTTGAAACAAGTGCAACAGTAGAATTATCTACAACACCGTTACTTAATGTCGAAATAATAGCATTACCAATAAAGATGATAATGTTAATTACAGTTACAATAATCTTCTTTGTTTCATTCTTCATACTTAAACCCCCATTTAGTTAGTATGTAATAAATATAACCCCTGATTATTTTTTTGTCAATAAATCGACAAACACACCGTATTTTTAATATCAGATAAAACCATTAAAAGAAAGTCGTAATATTTTACAAAATCAATAACTTTTTGTGCGTTCTCTGATTTTAATAAACCGTTACTTTTCTCGATTGTTTCAGTGCGGTTTATAGTTGTATTGTTATCTGTACTACCTGAAAATTCTGTTTTACCGTTGTCATTTGGTGTATCACTATCAAAAGCATAAATTTTATTAGCGGTGTTGTTTTGATTTTCTGTATTGTTAGTTCCTTGTTGACTTATTGTTGTTGTTTCTGATAAAGGTTTTTCTATATCATCTAACAAACCATTGGATATAATGTCTTTGATTGTTACCCATTGATTATAAAAAATCAAGTCGCAAGTTTTAGCAAGTCTTGTTACACAAGATAAAGCACCTGCCTTGTTATATATGTCAGCAAATTTTTCTAAAATAAAACTTTCACCATAAACATCTGATAAAAGATTGTCTAAATCTGTAGTTTCAATTTCTGATAGTTCACCAAAAAGATTATTAAAGTGTGTTACGTTCAGGGTTTTATAAGTTGTAAAAAAACCCTGATTTTCTGTAACTGTGGATAATGTAATTAACATTATTTACCCCCTTTATCAGTATCAGTTTCTGTATCAGTTTCTGTATCTGTATCAGTAACAGTTTCTGTATCTGTTTCTGTATCAGTATCAGTTTCTGTATCTGTATCAGTAACAGTTTCTGTATCTGTATCAGTTTCTGTATCAGTTTCTGTATCAGTAACAGTTTCTGTATCTGTTTCTGTATCTGTATCAGTTTCTTGCGTTTCTGTATCAGTTTCTTGCGTTTCTGTATCAGTTTCTGTATCTGTTTCTGTTTCTGTATCTTGTGTTTCAGTAGCTTTATCAACTTCTTCTTTTTGCATTTTCCAAACACTAGACAAATCAACTTCAATATTCAATCCATATTTTTGATTTATCAGTTCTATAGCGTTTTTTCTTTCTTCCAACATATTATCAGCTAAAGGTATCAAGATAGACGTGTTTAACTCAACTTCATTGACTGTTAGTCTTTCTCTTTTCATATTAAAATTGGCGTCTAAACCTATCTCGTTAAAAGCACTTGCTTTTAGATACTGATTTAATTCTATAAACTGTTGAATGTAGTTAGCCTGGCTTGATACATCGTGTACTTTTACACCGTCTAAAAATTGATTTTCACCAATTACTGATAATTCACCGTCAATAAGTTTTTTTATAAACTCATTGGCACTATTTTTTGTTCTATCATCACTTGCACTGATAAAAAATTGTGTTCTAAGATTATTTGTCAGCATATTGATTGATATTTCACAATCACCACACAAGACACCATATTTTTCAAGAAGTGGTATTAATCCTTTCATTTTACTATCATTTCTGATAAGTACACAATCATCATTGATAGTATATTCTTTATTCAGTTTTAGATATGGGTTAGATACAATGCATTTTGTATATTCATAATATTCATTTAGTTCACCACCTAAACCACCAACTAATACTATAAACTTGTTATTTTCTTTTGTAAAAATACAATACCCATTTTCTAAAAGAAAAGTTTCAATAATTCTTTTAGTAATACCGTCTGGAAGATTTTTATAAACAAACATTTGATTGCATTTAATCAACATATTATCCATAAAATCGTTCAATGCTTTATCTTTATCATAAATAAAGTTTCTAGCGTGTTTGTATACAATATCTTTTCTACTCATAAAATACCCCTTTAACTAAATATAACCCCATTTATTATTTTACGCAAGACAACATATAATTATGCATTATCTCACCTAAATCATTAGATTGATAAAATACCCTGTTACAACCAAATAAGCCCTTTATCTTACTATCAATTTTATCTAGTGGGTTTAAGAATGATTTTCTCAAATACATAGACGGTGTATAGTCTAAACAATAAATCAGGTTATTTTCTTTTAGTTCTGTTGTTTGTGGTCTAACAAAAATAAATATATCATCTTCTTTATGGATAATATCACACCCCAATTTTTTAGCCCCGAAAACTACATAAAAAGTAAATAATATATCATCAGCTTTAATTTTATATCCAGTGGGTAAATGTGGATATATAGCAAGTTCCCACTTGCCTGATGTAATCATGTTCAATCGTGGGTTGTCAAAAGCAAAGTATTTATTGCTTTTCTTTTCTGATTTACTTTCACTGCAATATTCAACTGCTATTTTCAGATTAGTACCAAATGAATAAACATCTACAGAACCTTGCAACATTGTGGAGATATTAGTCAACCCCATTTCATCGAAATAAGGGCAATATTTATTTACGGGTAGAAAAG
>CAZHRC010000044.1:0-4307 GCA_964533865.1 uncultured Peptoniphilaceae bacterium | reverse complement strand
TCCCATAAAACCAAATAAAACAAAGATAAAACGGACTTGGAGAGTGATGTTACTCCCAGTCCGTTTTTTTTCAATCTATTTAGCGGCGGATTTGGGATGCTTACAAATTTGAAGCGTTAGTAGATAAAATTGTGGTTGTTACTGCCCCTGAAAAAATTAGAATTGAGCGTGTGATCAATCGGGATAAAAAAAGTGAAGAAGCTGTGAGGAATAGAATTAAAAATCAGTTGCCGGAGGAAGAAAAAATCAGTCGGGCTGATTGGGTGTTTGATACAGACAATGATGAGTTGCCTTCTTTGCGTGTCAATACTTTTTTAGAGATTTTAAACAGCATTTTCTAAAATATTCTTTCGAAATTTTCCGGGAGAAACTTTTTCAAAATTATTAAAAATACGGTAAAAAGAACTTGTCGTTGAAAATCCTGACTTAAAGGCTATATCGCTCAATGTCAAATGATTGTAGTTGTCGTTGTTCATTAGTTCCTTAGCATATTCAACACGGCATTTATTAATTAAATCATTAAAATTAGTGTGCAGATCTTCGTTCACTATTCGAGAAACGTAGGTTCTATTTGTTCCCATAAATTTTGCGACATCAGTAATTCTCAAATCCGGATTAATAAATATTTTATCCTTTTCCAATAATTTTTCAAGAAGTTCTTTTGGTGAATGTGAATGAAAATTGTGATTCTCAACACTTTTTTCCATATCATCTAAAGTATCATGAGATGGGACAAGTAAAAGCTCTTTTTTATAATCCGAAACGGTGAAGCTTTGTTTATAGCCCACATAAACAATTGCAATCAGAAAAATAGAGTGAGTTATGGATGGAATCATCAATAAAAAAGGTTTATCAATAAAATAATCTTTCCCTATTGCACTTGAAATAATCGAAATTACAGAGGCGAAAACAAAAGCAAAAAGCACTCCTCTTACCTTGCAGATATTTTTATTTGTAACGTTCGAGTAAAAGTTTTTTATCTCCCAGTCAAACTTATTTATAATTTTATATCCTAAATATAGATACACAGGTACTTGAATTAGAAAGATAATTTTAAACAACTTGTTTTTTATTAATTGTAATTGAAGCAAATTTGAGGTGTTGAAAAATTCACTTTTATGATACATCACTCCCTGAATATAGCTCTCCATCTCACTTGGCGACATCACAAAATAGAGAATTAAAGAAAATGAGAATAGTAAAATTGCAGGGAGCAAACTCCACATCCACTTCCAATTTATCTGCTCATCTTTTGTTAATAATCGTATATAATAGTAAAATAATGGGTATCCAGATAGAGAGGTTAAAACCCAAAAATTATCCATTAATGCGAATAATTTGTATTGATAATTGAAATAAACCGCATGTGTAAAATAATTGATGAATGATATCAATAAGAAAAATGATAAGTATCGTTTGGATAATTGTTTTTTATCGTCTAAAAGAAGCAGAATAACTCCAAATAGACAAACAAACATCGGTAGTGTGGTAAAAATTGATTCAAGTAACATTTTCGGTTAATTTGTACGACAAATATAATAAATTTTTACGATTTGGGAATAATTTGGGGTGAATTTGTAATAAATTTTTACGATTTGGGAATAATTGAAGTAAGTAAATCTGTAATTTTGAATTGTAAAACAGTACAAATATCTTGAATTATAAAAAACACATTATGAACAAGCAAAATTACATTCTAAACAAAGCACTCCGTCGTGCCACGCTGATAACTCTGTTTGCAGCATGCACTTTATTCGCGGATGCCAATGATGCCTTCAACCGTTGGACAAACCTCACGGCGGAAGTAAGCGCTCAAACCGCCAACGCGACGTGTCCTGAATATGCCCTTTCGGGCAATACGCTCCACGTACTTTGGGTGGAGTACAAGTACGGCGAAACAGCCAACCTCTACTACCGCCGCTCGACGAATAAAGGCGGCACGTGGGAAACGCCGAAAAAGCTGTTCACATTCGCAGCAAAAAACAGTTTGCCGATAGCGGCGGGTTACTCGCGTATGATGTCGGTAGAGGGAAATAACATGCATATCGCCTTTGCCGATTACGATTATGCCGACAACGGAACAGGCAGATTGTATTATATGCGTTCGACGGACGGCGGCGGCAGTTTCGGCCAAGCGGTGGAATTAGCCAATTCCGGCGGCATATATGTCAAAATCGCCCACAGCGTGATAAAAACCGCAGGGAATAATATCGCCGTCGCCTATCAAAACAATACGCGTACGGCAAGCCAAAAAGGCATACACGTAGCATACTCCACCGACAACGGACAAAGTTTCCGCGATACGCTTGCTGTTCCGTACACTCCTCTTCAAAGCGATTTGGCGGACTTTGCCTACGACGGACAGAAAATGATATTCCTGCATCATTATTTGTACTATATGTATGGATTTGCTAATGGAAAAGTGTATGCCACCGTATCGAACGACAACGGCGCGAACTTTGCTACGCATAAATTGTCGAGACCCTTCCAACAAGACGGATACGAAGGCGAAAAATCGAGATTCAGCGTAAACAGTGTAACTGTAAACGATTGGTATTATTATACTCCCAAAATCGCGGTTGCAAACGGTCATATTCATATCCTGTTTTCGGAATACAAAAAATCGGAGGGCAAAACTTCCACCACGTGGCGTCCTGTCTATGTCCGTTCGGCGGACAACGGGCTAAGTTTTGAAGAACCCCGGGAATTGCTCGATTTGGACGAGGGAGAACATCCGGTTATCGCGGCAAAAGGCGGGAAAGTGTATGTGGCGAATTATATTGTCAATAAAAATATTCTGATAAAAGCTTCTTCGGACAACGGCGCGACTTTTTCCGCCGCCGCCGACCATTTCCAAGAGCGTTATCCCTACGGATTGGAACGTCCCGAACTTTACAGACTGCTTATCGACCCCCGCGACGCGAGCGGTGCCACCGTGCATCTGACAGGTTCAAACCACACGCTTGCCACTTCGACCAACGCCGGCGCGAGCTTCGATTATTTTATGTCTTTCAACAGTTATCTATCGGGTTCGGCTTCAATGCTTACCGAGATGTTGCCGGACGAAAACGGTGTGAAACATTTTTTCACAGCCTATCGACGCGGGTCGGACAGTAGCAAGTATTTCGATATTCTTTATCACAAAACCGGAGCCGAAGCGCCGCCGGAGGCAGAAAACCGCGCGTTGAAAGTGAAAGAAACGCAGAGTAATTACGACGACCAAGTCGCGCTGCTTGTTCCGGCAACTCCGTCGCTGGATTTCAAATCGGCGATAACCGCCGAAATGTGGGTCAAGTTCAACCCTTCGGAAACATCGTCCTCTCCTTTGATTTTAAGAAACAAAGAAAGTTATTACAACGACAATACGCCCAACGGATTTCAAATCGGATATTATGTCTATAACGGAGTAGTCGAACTGCACAGCGGCATACAAACCGAAAACGGCAGGTTTTACCACTATTCGCCCGATAAAATAACGGACAACCTGTGGCATCACGTGGCGTTTACCTACGACGCGAACGGCGGATTGGATAATTTCATCCTTTATGTGGACGGCGTGGCGAAAAAGGCACAAACCGTAGTCGGGAAAATTGATGCGGGAGACGGAATTATCTCACTTGGCTCGTATTACGGTAGTTCCTATTATAAATTCGATTATCAACTAGACGAACTCCGTTTATGGAATAAGGCATTGTCGGCAGAAGAGATTCGTCAAAATATGTTGAGAAATAATTTTGAAAATGAAAACAATTTGAAATTGTATCTAAACTTTAACAATACGCTCAAAGACCTTTCGGGAAACGGCAACGACGCTGTTTCAATGGGTATTGTGAAAATGGAAAGTTCAAATTTCAATCCTCCACATCCAGCTTTTGATGTGTATAAAATTGTGGACGAAGTGTCGCTCAATAATAAAACAAAAAACGCAACCGATTACAAATGGGATTTTGGAAATAAAATAAGTAGTACACAACCCAATCCAAAATACCGCTATCCAGTAGCAGGTGAATACAAAATAACGCTTACAGCCCAAAACGAAAACAGTGTAGCCTCGGCTGTGGAACAGGTAAGCATACAGGGCGTAGAGCGAATTTCTCCGCTCAAAGCCGGAAACAAGGGCGAAGTAGCCATTGATATATACGGGGGCGGACTTTCGCCACAAAACACAAGTATTACATTGCGCCGCGCTGGACAAACGGACATTGTGGGGAGTACGCCAGTAAGTGTGGACGGTGGACATATTCAATCGAAAGTAGCATTGGATGGCGTGGCTTTGGGCGATTGGACGGTCATTGTAAAGCAAGGCG
>CAZHRC010000043.1:0-4653 GCA_964533865.1 uncultured Peptoniphilaceae bacterium | reverse complement strand
AAAAAAGCCTAGAACGTTGAAGTTCTAGGCTTTTTTGATGGCGCACCAGGAGGGACTCGAACCCCCAACACCCGGTTCCGAAGACCGGTGCTCTATCCGTTGAGCTACTGATGCTTATCTATGGTGATATTTGATAGTTGAACGCGGTTAAATGTGCGAAGGTCTAAAAAAGTGTTGCCCAATCCTGAATCAATGTGCATCACTGTTTTTCCAAAACGGTATAGACCTTTGCTGTACTTTGGAAAAAACCCTTCGCTCGGCGCTAAGATGGCACCGATAATCGGCAGGCGTACCTGTCCGCCGTGTAAATGACCTGAAAAGACAAAATCTTCGTCACCAATCAATTGATGACGGATTTTTTTTGGAGAATGTGACAACACCAGGTTCAACCCTGTCTTGTCAACACCTGTTAAAGCTTTTGTATAGTTGTCGTCACTGTATCGAATACCGATGATATTGACGAGGGTTTCACCAACCACCTGGATCGCTGATTCATTATATAAAATGCGTACACCGTTCTCTTTCAAGACCCTTTCGAAAGCGAGTGTGTTTCTTTCCCCTTCTTCGTGGTTGCCGTGAACAAAGTAAATATTCTTGCAGAGTGGTGCAATAGTTTTAATTAAAGCCGTCGCCACTGGGAGCTCTTCGTCTCGGTTGCAGTCACAGATATCGCCAGTTAGAAAGATCATATGAGGGTTGTGTTTTTTGATCATCTCAGAAACTTTGTTGAGATTAATCCCTCCATTCCCGTGAAAATCTGTGATTTGAGTGATTCGTATGGGCTCGGTGACCTTCTCCGAAGCAAACGCCACCTTGTTTTCCTTAACCACCCGCGTCTCAAACAACACGTACAGGACAAAAACCAACACTAATACTAAAAATGTCATGATGCCTGTTTTCATTGCACTACCTCTAAAAAAAATGCACCCGACGAGATCGCCGGGCGCACATGGTGCGGGAAAGAGGACTTGAACCCCCACGTCGTTGACACTAGATCCTAAGTCTAGCGCGTCTGCCAATTCCGCCATTCCCGCATATGGGGTGAGTAGTGGGGATCGAACCCACGACCTCCAGAGCCACAATCTGGCGCCCTACCAACTAGGCCATACCCACCGTATTGGATATAGTCTCCAAAACGATGACTACCTGACTATAATACCAAGAATAACTCCACTTGTCAACTTTATTTTGCATCTTTTTTACAAAGTTTTTTCAAATGGTAAGAAGCTGCTGGTTTTCCCGCTCTTCATCGATAAAAAGCTTCTTGGGACCTCAACAACCAACTTCGCTGTCAAGATCATCTTGTATATTGTACAATGCATCTGGAGTTTTTGCAAGTTTTACACAGAAATACCTACGCCATCTCAAATACATCTTATACATAACGTCCTTGCCTTTCTCACCATTTTGTTCTCGTGAGAAAGGCATAAGTTCAATAACATTATAAATCAACGAGACTGCATAGATGATCGTTCATTCTCTTATAACTATCCCATTGCAAAACACTAGACTCAAGACCTGCTTTTTTAGCGAGGGTCAAAATATAGTGCATAATTGTTTCTGGTTTCAATCCAGTTTCTCTTTCAATCCAGTCTGCGTCAACAGATGTCATTTCGTGTGCTGCGATATTTCTCGCGTTAACCTCCACTTCCCTAATCGCCTCTACCATCTTTACAACCTCTTTATCTTCTCCGCAATATTCAACGATTAGAGTTTTGATATGGTCCGAGGAAATATCGTAACCTTTAAAATCCCTATACTTCTGCGAGAGTGTGGCAAAATATTTATGAGATTGTAAAACTTCCATATTCCAAGTTTTTTTGGGTTTTCTACTTCTCGTCTGTTTAGTTGTAGTATATAACTTGTTAATATCTTCTTTCACTTTGAATGAAAGATTTCTTTCAAACAACTCTAAAATCAGAGGTGTTAAAGCACGTAAAAAATCTACGAATGCTTGCCTATCCAATCTCGCCTTCGTCGCAAGTATATATTCAATCACCTTCCGTTTCGAATCATCTTTACTTGGCAACGGAAAAATTTCTGCCATGTTTTCTTTCTCAATTAGAATCATTTCATGATAATTCAAATCATATCGTGCAGCCGCCCACCGAAGAGCTCTCATGGCTTTAGGGTGCATCGTTTGCTCAATTTCATTTGCCACACTAATTGCACCATGATAATCAATACGATCGATGAGACGTTTTATTACCCCTTTTTTGTGGTTACTTAACAGATGTGTTGCACTAGATCCATGGGCGCGATTTTCGAATGTCTCAGGATTGTTGTCCAAGTTGAAAGCCCAATAGTAATCAATCTCATAACCTTCCTTCGGCTCATGAGACGTATTCATCCGTCTTTCTGGCGTTGATACTTGGAGTCCAACCGTTTCATAAGGATAAAACGCCGATAACAAGTGTAATGCACTTTTCATCGCTGGCGTACCCGATGATAAGTTTAATAATACTTTATTACCCTCGTGTTTAGCGATGATTTTTTGTAGCTCTGTTTCATAGATGGGAATAAAGTCATCAAAAAGATGAACATCGAATCTTAATTCGTCCTTGATTAATTCTATCTCCCAATGCACGTCCAGAGACTCCCTTAAGTACTCTAAAGCCTTAAGATAACGATTATCCCGTTCGTGTATTTCACATATTTCGCCTGTCAAATATAAATAAATATATCGAGGTCGATAACCTCGGCACAAATGTAACAAGGAACCATCTCTTTCATTGGATATCGGATCCGTTCCTCCTACAGATGAAAATAGTACATAGTCCTTCATAATTTCCACTCCTTAAATGATAAGCACCTCTTGGTTTTCCCAATCGGTTTCTTCACCATAGGTAATAACTTCACGTTCTCGATCGAGCAAATAGATGCGAATACTGTCTTTTTCGCCAACTAAAGTCGACAACTCCTTTAACAAAGCTTCCCTTTTCTTTCGATCTAAGTAAGCCTCAAATGCTGATTTTTGAACTCTAATACCATAACCTTTTAACACCTTCGCTAATTTGAGTCTTCGCTTGTTATCTACAATATCATAGATGATAACAAGTAGCAATTTCCCTTCATAGGGCTGCTTTTCTATAAGATCCTGTTTTAATTTCATGGATTTACCTATCGGATAATTAATGACTTATAATGCTCTGGCTCAGACTCTTCGATCACCCTTACCATAGACTGTACTTGATGGCCGATCGCTTTTCTAAATGTCATTGGAGCTATTTGTTGTTCTATATAGTTTGTGGATGTTCTCATTTTCATCTCTAGTTTCCTCAGAAAAGCTTTAATTCCTTCTTGGCCAATATAAACCGCTCCAGTCACATCATCCTTTGAAAAGCTTTCGATATGAATTTCTCTACCCTGAATAAGGCTCATAACCACCCGATCGACCAACACAGATCGCCACTCTTCCATCATATCACTTGCTAAAGTTGGATGACGTTCTCTATCTCTATGCATAAACGCTGCATATGGGCTTAATCCCATACTCTCAATAACACCTACAAACTCATACATGATCATTGTATACCCAAAACTAATCAACGAATTAAAAGCGTCCTTCGGCGGTTGTCGACTACGACCATTAAATTTAAACTCTGGATGGATAAGTTTTGATAACCCTCTAAAATAATACCGCGAAGCAATTCCTTCGTGCCCCATCAATTCTTGGTAAGTACATGCCCTATCAACTTGTTCTTTCGCGCGCTCCAACTGCTTAATCTCTTCATAAAGATCACCATCCCACGAACGATTATAGCTGCTGAGTACTGTTTTTTGATTACGAATTTTCGCACTAATAAATCTTTTAGACATGATCATCGAATAGTTGGAATCCATTGTTAAAGTAAGTTGCTTTCGTAGCCTGGCTACATTTTGGTGCGAAGTGGATATTAGTCTACCATAATATTGACCTTTACTCCCCAAATAGGTTACGGGAATCCCTTTACTAAGTAATCGTTAAATACAAGCTCCAGTGAGCTCCACTCGGCCAAACACCACGACGGATTCCAGTGTTTCTGAAGGGATAGATTTAACCAATCCACCCTTTTCTTCAACGACAAAAACATTATCGTTAATCGACATTTTGGACCCTTGGCTCGTCAAATAAAGAATCGTCATAAAACCTCCTGATATTTTTGTTGCATAATTTAATCTCTCAATAATCACCTGAATATAATTTTCACCCCCCTTTGCAAAGCTAAGGCATACTCGTAGCCAAACCACAATGGAGACGACTGAAGTAAATCACGTTTCCGTCCCCTTACTGGGTTTCAATAATGTCAATGGAGACAACATGGAAGAGATGACAAGGCTTGAGTTATGTTTCCGTCCCCTTACGGGGTTTCAATAATGTCAATAAAATGATAGATCTAATGTTTAAAGGTGCTTCGAAGTTTCCGTCCCCTTACGGGGTTTCAATAATGTCAATTTTTTCGAGGTTTCAACATCATAAGCTTCTCCAGGATAGTTTCCGTCCCCTTACGGGGTTTCAATAATGTCAATAATTCTCAAATAACCTTAAGCGCATTTTCATTTCCGGTTTCCGTCCCCTTACGGGGTTTCAATAATGTCAATGTGGGGATAGAAATTGAAGCGGAAAAAAGAATGAGTTTCCGTCCCCTTTCGGGGTTTCAATAATGTCAATAA
>CAZHRC010000042.1:3736-4880 GCA_964533865.1 uncultured Peptoniphilaceae bacterium | reverse complement strand
TAGTTATTACTAGTGTAACACCAATGCTTCAAGTTTCGCTACGCTCGACTTTCGTCTAAGCTTATATATATATAATAACACGCACACGCACGCACGTACCTTAGAGCCTTTACTTTAGTAAAGGCGGTTACTTGCTATTGTCGCGCGCAAAGCACGTGCGCACGTACATTATTATAAAAGCATTAATGTTATACTTATATCTCACTACGATTCACATAATTATAAGGATATTCATAATCATCAATATTATCATAAATATCCTCATAATCAATATAATTACGCTGTAATTCTAATTCCATTAATATTATCATATTTAATAGTTTTAAAATTACTATCTCTATTAGTAGGTTTTATATATTCACTAACATAATCTTTAGTAACTACACAAGAATCTGTATCAACAGAATAAATATAGTATTTACTAACAAGGCTAAGATTATCTTTAATCTCAACCTTAATTGGTTTATTAACCATAGCTTTAAGAAGCTCAATTTTGCTATTCATAATATAGTTCTCCTATTTTAAATTAATACTTTTATTAGCAGTAGAACGCTTACTTTCACTATAAGACATTTCCACATCAAAACCTTTTTTGTTCTTGTTGACAAGACCTTTTTAGTTCTTGTCGAGTACTTGTTCTTTCTTGTTGACTAGTAGTAACATGAGAAGCCACTCTAGCATAAACTAGAGCAGCTTCATCATATTAACGTAAACTCTTGCGAGTAGCAGTCCAAGCAACTCTACGAGATTTGCAAGTAGCATAAGTCGTAGTATCACCATCATAATCTAGAGCAAACCTACCAACAGTAGAAACACTGAGCAAATCAAATTTGCTAATATGAATACTGTCATAGACAGCGATAACCTTCTGACCATCACCATCAGTATACTCTTCACCAGCACTACGCTCAGTCTGCTCAATGTCAACTTTAGCACCCATGAGAATATCCTCAATCTGTGCATCAGTAGGGTCAGTAGCCATAAGAGTAAATGCAACATCATCACCAAGCTCACTATCATCTTCATTAATGAAATGAAGCAACTGCTTCATTGACATGACAAGCATCTTACGCTTGCCATGAGTAAAGCCATTTTGACTATCAATGAAGTCAAACTCGTTGCTAGTATTCATTACTACGGTTCT
>CAZHRC010000042.1:0-3726 GCA_964533865.1 uncultured Peptoniphilaceae bacterium | reverse complement strand
ACAGAAATCGAGTCTGAGATATACAATACCGGTTTATCAATTTCACTATCATCTTCATTAATAAAATGAAGCAGTTGTCTCATAGACATTTTAACCATCTTTCGTTTGCCATGAGCAAACGAATTCTGAGAGTCGATAAAATCGAACTCTTCAGTAGTGTTCATAACAATAGTTCTAGAACCGTTCTCTGCATTAACACGAACCTGTGCTGAAATAATAGTAGTTTCCACAATTATAAATAATTTGAATGAGTAAATAAACTAGTACACGACTAGTTAGCCGAAGTCCTTCTCCAGCCAAAACTTTTTTAGTTGTTGCATGACTAAAACTTTTCAGTTGTTGACGAGTAGGCGGGGGCATCCAATCTTTATCTCGATGACCGGGGGTTGCTAGTAATACCCTCTCCCTTACAATCATAAATATAATTTTCTATACTATTACCTTATTCTTTTATTATAACTATCATCACATTATATTCTTTTATTATCATTACCTTATTCTTTATCATTTCCTCTAATGCATTCTTTATCATCATCATTACTTGTTTCATAATTTTCTACCCATACTTTCACTTACTCTATTATCATTAGTTATATCATAATTTGTTTTACTATTACTTTTATCATTATCTTTATCATTTGTTTCTTATTGTTCTTTATTATCTCTACTTGTTTCTATTTTACCATTACTTTTAATTAATCATTATATTGATTTTCCTATTAATCGTGCTGATAATTATCAAATTTAGTTAATTCCGTTTAACTAATTATAATTTATTACTAATACTATTATTACTTTCATTATTATTATCTATATTTGCAGCACTATTTTCAGTACCTACAGTATTACTATTTACTAAGTTAAGTTCTGTAGGCTGAAATAACTTAATAGTACGGACACTATTCAAAGTATTAATTTAAAACATAAAGTTATGGTTGATTTAAAAGTTAATTATCTTGGTCTTAATCAGACCCTTCGTATGCCTACTAGTATGAGTGAAATTAACATGAATGTAATTGCTGATTATGTTAAGCATGTTAATGTTGGTAATGATTACGCTCTTATTGCTGTTGTATTTAAAGAGCGTCCTATTACTATTGTAAGTGTTAGTAAGCAGAATAAGAATGCAAGTGTAAGTGGTGTTGCTGTTATGATTAAGAGTAATACTAATAATGAATTTATTAAAGGTATTAAACTTGGTGAAACTGTAGTTATTTCTCCTAGTGATATTTCTATGGGACATCACGTTAATTCTCCTGATAATGTTCTTACTCCTGGTTTCTTACTTAATCTTCTTCAAACTAATGCTGATTTAAATAAGAAACTTATGGCAGTTAATGTTCCTACTTATTTCGTAGATTTTAAGATTGTTCCAGTTTGTAATATTCATGGTTCTATAGGAAAGTATATTCCTGTTAATCAATATTATATTACTCCTGATGCTGGAGAAACTGATATGGGTAAGTAATCTTACTATCTACATCTTCTACGGGGAGGCTATAAAAGGCGGAGGGAGCTTATGCTCCCGAAGCTTCATATTATATTGCTAATAATATTATTAATATGAAATATAAAATAAACGATGAAGGTTTAGAAGAAGGTAAATTTCCTAGTTCTACTGGTAAACAAATTCTTATTGAAAATAAAGCATCTATACTTAAAACTATAGATGATAATATTATAGATAAGGACGTTGCTATGATGATTCTAGTTCAACTTGAAAAAGATGCTCAAAGACATCTAGAAGCTGATGAAGTTACAGCTATTCCTTATCTTGGTAAGATTAAACGAAAAGCTGGTTCAAAAGCTTATGCTGAAAATAAAGAAACTCTAGATGCAGCTAAAGAAACTATGACTCCTGAAAATTATGAAAATTTCAAGGCTGCAATGATGAGAGAAGCTGTTATTAGAGACAATAAAGCAAAAGTATATAATTATCAAGTTGCACGTATGGCTAATAAGAATGGTAAAACTTATTGGAAATGTGTTGAACTTCGTGGCAAATATTATGCTAATATTAGGTTTTATTGTTTAGGTTGTTTAAATTATTCTGAACCATGCAACGAGATAGATTAATAATAGATAATCTTTTGCTTATTGATGATAATGGTATGCCTGAAGCTCCAACTATTCGTCAATTAATAGATAAAGATGTTAGAGAGCTTTATACTAGAGATAAGTCTAAAGATAAATCTGGTTATATAAAAGATTGTATAGTTATTTATTATCTTGGAGACCCTAAGTCTCCTGCAAAACAAAGTGGTTTAAGTGATGCTGAAGCTCTTAAAATGGCTATAGAACAAGCTGGTCTTCCAGCTAACTATATACCTAGTGCTCTTGTTTTGAAGATAATCAAAAGATATTATGCTCAAAATATAGGAGAAGCTGGTAGAGTTGTTGAAAATCTTCTTAAAACTCTACATAATGTAAATATTGCAGTTGATTCTATTAATGCTTTGCTTAATGAAAAGCTTAGAGATAGAGCTAATTTAACTATAGAGAATGTAAGTACTCTTTTAGATTTAGTAGATAAAGTTACTGCTAAAGCATCTGAGATTCCTAAGACTTTAAAATCTTTGAATGAAGCTAAGGAAAATCTTATGTATGAAAAAGAGTCTGAAAAAGCTAGAGGTGGTGGTGCTATTACTAGTAGTATGAATGCTGCTGATTATGTTTAACATTATATTGTTTAAGTTATGAATAGTATTTACGAAAATAACTTTCTTTATTTTGAAGAAGCTAACCATAAATATACTGATTCTTTAGGTAATCAATATCTTAGTGTAACTACTAATATAGAAAATTACTGTCCTAAGTTCGATAAGAAATATTGGCTTAGAAAGAAAGCTAAAGAACGTGGTATTAGTGAACGTAAACTTGAAGCTGAATGGGAAAGAATAACTAAAGAAGCTTGTGAACGTGGTACAGCTACACATAATGGACTTGAAGATGGTATTAAAGGAAGTAGTATGTTTAAAGATGCTATTCAATATCTTAATCAAGTTAAAAGTGGTAGATGTATAACTGTAGCTGATATTCCTAGTCTTACAGCTCATCCTTTAGATATAGAACAATTTAAAGAAGCTACTAATAATAAGTATCCTGAAATATATCAAGTATTTCAATATTATATAGATAAAGGATATACTATTTATTCTGAAATTGGAGTATTTGTTCCAGAGTTACTTCTTAGTGGTACTATAGATGTTCTTTGTGTGAGACCTGATAGATTTGTTATTCTTGATTGGAAAACTAATAAAGATGGTCTTCATTTTACTAGTGGTTTTTATCGTAAAGATAAAACTACTAAACCTGTTCAACTTACTAGTGAATGGTGTAATACTCATGAGTTTATGTTACCTCCTTTTGCTCATCTAGAAAATTGTAATGGTAATCATTATACTATGCAATTATCTACTTATGCTAGAATGACTGAAATGATATTAGGTATTCCTTGTGTTGGTCTAGGTCTTTGTCATATTCAAACTCCTTTTATAAAGAACAAATATGGTATGCCTTATCGTGATGTTCATGGTATGTATAAGATTGATAAAGAAGGTAAGGAAATTGTTACTTGGTTTAAGATTAATTATATTCGTAATGAAATAGATGCTATGTTTCAAGATAGAAGAATTAAACTTAATAAACAAGGTTTATTGAATCCACAAACAGAAATACAATGGTAATATGACAAGACGAAGGCGAATTAATCCTAGAGTTCTTCAT
>CAZHRC010000041.1:0-5627 GCA_964533865.1 uncultured Peptoniphilaceae bacterium | reverse complement strand
GATGTTTTTGAGTTTTTCCAGCTTACGCTGATGAAGGGTGATGAGGTGGTCGAGGTTTTTAAAATACGATCCGATTAAGGACTGTTCTGCTTCTTTACATGGCAAAAGTAGGTCTATGTCAAAGAAGTCATCTGCTGAAATATTGAGTAATCCATGATTTCTAGCTCCCTCTGCGGCTCGTTTCGCAACACCTTTATGCCATCCATCCGTATCAAAGAAAACAGTCAGATAATTGCTGTTCGTTTTTATAGCGTCTTTAATGGAGAATATTATATAAAGCGTAGATAATACTCCCTTTTCGTGTAAATCTAGGCGCTTAACTACACCAAATGGGAAACCCTCGGAGGTGCTTTTGTTATAAGCAAACTCGCCATTTAGCACGAGGTAATAATTACTCACATCGCGGCTTGCTACGCGATTATTGAAGTATGTTATTTGGTCAACTAAACCGAGTTGTGCTGATATAGTAAGCGGCAAGGATGATTCGTTCTTTATGTTCTTTCTAACGACACGCTCAACCACCTCCCTTAACTTACGCTGTTCCCAATCATCAGTGAATCCTTTAAATCGAATTGCAGGCGTTTTTGCTTTTTCGACCAACTCACTCACCTCCAAATAGAGCTTTGAGTTCGAGTAATCCACGCATATCCGCTTCGCTACCCGTCAGCTGATCGATCATCATCGCTAATGCCTTTTCGGTTTCAGCGATTTCAGATTCCACATCCGCGTAAGTGGTGGCGTATTTTTCCGCTAAAGCGATAAGTTTCGTCTCCAGATGGGCGAGTTTTTCTGTCGGCAACTGTTGGATGGACGAGATGAGCGGGGCGATCCATTTCTTTTCCAAAAGGCCATTGACCCCTTCCTCGTCCAAATTTTCGATGGTTTCCTTTGTCAAGTTGTGCAGTATTGCCGTTTCGGATTTTATCGTCTTTTTAAGGTCTTTCTCTTCATCCATCAGCGCCTTTACGGCTAAGAGTTTCCCCTCCGGCGAATCTTCAGCAAAGCCTTCTTCCGGTTCTGTGCTCATCAATACTTTCGCCAGTTTTGTCAGTGGATTAGCCAAAAAAGCGCTATCATCATCGTTTAACACCTCTGAGAGCTCTTCTTTGTCCTCGTCGGTCAATCCCTCAACGATCTCTCGTTGTTCTGCGGTGATCCACGCTAGGCGATCTTCTTTTTCCTTTAAGTCTCGGGATTCGCTCACAAGTAACGTTTCTTGAACGAGTTCAAAGGGGATGATTCGGCCAACCCAGCCTTCTTGGACTTCCACATCCTTGCCGCTCTTTTTCTTGAGGACCATATTGGGATCGACTTGTCGTATTGCCTCGAAGCCTTCTGTTTGAATCATCTCCAGATCCCCTTCGATGGTTACCCACTGGTCATTTAACAATTGATAGGCGGCGTACTCGTCCACTAATGGCACCGACTCCAATCGATTGAATATCGCGTCGCTAAGGATCGCTTCTTCCTTTGGAAGGTTTAACGAGGTCATTTTGCCAATCAATCGCTCCTTTAACATCATGTCAAACCCTGTAAAAGCGCTACTAAAATGCTCTCTAAAAGATTGTACATTGGGATGCTCCCCAATCTTACCCTTTAAATCACCTTCTACGATCTCCACGTGTTCACTTGAGATCTCTCTAAACAACGCCGCCTTTAGCTCTGGAAACGCCGTCCAATATTCCGAAAGCCCATCCACCTCGCTTTTCGGTATTCCCCCAAACATGGATGCATAAAGATCCCAACTCTCTGCTGCTTCGGATGAATCCACGTAACGAGGAATGTTAAGGTTGTAATCATTATCTCGAATCTCATCACGACTCACGACCCGAGCGTACTTATCTACGTTCTTACGCTGTATCACCGTATCGACAATGCGTTTCATATCAGAGGCTTGGAGTTTGTTGTTTTTACCTTGTTTGATAAAACCTTTTGAAGCATCGATAATAAGAACGTCGGTGTCGTCTCGTTTTTGTTTGAGTACGATGACGATCGTAGGTATCCCTGTGCCGAAAAAGATATTAGCTGGCAATCCGATAACCGCGTCAATGTGGTTGTTTTCAATAAGGTTCTTTCGAATGTTGCCTTCTTCTCCGCCTCGAAACAACACCCCATGGGGTAAGACGATGGTCATAATACCGTCGGGTTTGATATGGTACAAATCGTGGAGGAGGAAAGCATAATCCGCCTTACTTTTTGGCGCCAATCCAAATCGCGCATAACGCGGATCCGCGTCTTTGCCTTCAGGGTCCCAGTGTTGAGAATAAGGAGGATTAGATACCACCGCATCTACGTACAGCGGATCATAGGTGCCCACAGGATCGTTTTCTTCGAAATAGGGCCAGTCGTCTTCCAGTGTATCGCCGTTTCGCGTTTCGATATTTGATGGGAGTATACCGCGCATAACTAAGTTCATCCGCGTTAAATTGTACGTGTTCTGTTTTAATTCTTGAGCATAGTACTTAATGTTATTATCATTATCGATATGCTTACCTACACTGCGCCCAATATTGATGAGGAGGCTCCCAGAACCACTCGTCGGGTCGTAAATCTGAATCTCTTTACGGTCTTTCAGGTGGTCTGCAACGATTTCGCTCATCAACAATGAGACTTCGTGAGGCGTATAAAACTCTCCCGCTTTCTTTCCCGCATTTTCTGCAAATTTTGATATAAGATCTTCATAGATGAAGCCAAGGACGTCATAGTCTTGTTTGCCATCCATGGGGATATCTTTTATCAGTTGGATAAGGTCGCTTATGGCTCGCGTTTGGGTCCCAGAGCTATCACCGAGTTTCGACAAACCCGTTTGCAACGTTTGAAAGATATTATCGAACACCTTTTTATAGCTTTTATCGATCAAACGGTTAAAAGCGGAAAGCCCATCGTGCACTTCTGCGACGCCAAAATCCCTTCCCATTGCCAACCATGATGAAAATAAGTCTTTATAGGCGATAAAATAGCCGATATTGCTCTGTATGTACTCGACGGTATCCTGATCCTCTTCGGATAACTCTTGGATGTCTTCAAGTGTTGCCCCTTCATTCAATAAGAATCGCACCTGTCTGTCAGATAAAAATTTATAAAAAATAAAGCCTAGGATATAATCTTTGTATTCGTTTGCTTCGATCTTTGAACGCATCTTATTGGCCGATTCCCAAATTTTCGATGCTAATTGTTGCTTGTTCATCCCAATTTCCCTCCTTCAAATCATTTCTCAATCGTTTATCGTGGTCGCCTACCGTTGAGTAACTTAACAGCATTTAATCCTTATCCCACTCATTTAACAAAATACCTTAATGTTCAATCTTATTAGTCGTGTGGTTGAGTTGTAGGCATCGGACTAAAAATCGGAATTGATAACGCATTCCATATTACAAAATATATCAATATATTTCCCCATGAATTCCCTGTTTTTTCTCGTATCATCAATGAACCATACATGAGCAAAAAAGTAGTCAATGCTTCGATGACCGTGTGGAGATCAAATCCTATCATGCCATGAATGGCAATGGCGATTAAGGCACCGACAAGTGCTCCCAGATTCCAAATCCCTTTGGGTGAATGGATCGCATTGATTTTATCTGCCAAAACAACATAAAACAATCCTTCGCCAAAGCCCCATACGACAGCTATGGTTGAATAAAGTAATAGATTAACTGGAAAAGGCATAGTCAATATCTCTTTGGTTAAGAACATGCCTTGAAAAGGCAGGAATCCATGAATACCCTTTGTAAATAAAAGAAAAAGCACAGTTGGTATCCCAAATACCATACAACCTATAACAGAAGCCAAAAGATTCGGTTTGATGAATCCGTAATCTATGAGTTTTCCGCTGTTCTTCAACAAGACGATGATCACGCCCAAACAAGACATGCCAAACTGAATTGATAAAACAGGTAGAAATCTCAGCAGTATGGGATTAGTCGCGTCACGACCATAAGCCATAATGCTCCCCTCAAAAATAAGATATAGACTTGCAAAAACCATGCTAATCAACAGGATAAACGTAACATCTTTATTTGCATTTGATTTCAACTGTGCATCACCATACCTTTTTGTGGTTAAAACCCTCATCCCGACAAGCCTTATTCTGTTTCCTCTCCAACTCTATTTTACCATTCCCATCTTATTTTATCGATCCTTTAATGGATTCACATAGTGAACCATTAATTGTATAAACTCCTAGAACGTCCAGGTAGAAAAAAGACCCCTTTCTTGTATCATTTTGTGGTTTTATGATAAATAGCGTCGAAGGGAATAATGTATATCTATTGAGCTATAAGTTTTTAGCAAAAAAAGACATGAGTTCCTGTAGAATAAAGTTGACGACTAAATCTATAGGAGGATCTCATGTTTAACTTTCATATACCGCATGATTAATCAACTTGGAAGACCCTAATCCATTTTTGAGATGGTATTATTGAAAAGAAGATCATCTATCTAACTTACAAGGTTATACACACAAAGCTTCCCGATCGACCAGATCATGCCACAAACCAACAATCGAAACCTAACGACTCACCACCTTTAGAAATTACCTCTTGATGTTCTCTTCCCAACCAACAAGATTTTGCAAAGTGTGAACTTTTTCCACTTTAGAAATACCATTCTCACTTGTCGTAAACTGGTCTTCCACACACAAACAAACGGAAAAAGTCGGCCTAGCAACTCGCCGCCTTTAACAACCTATTTCGATATTTTATTCTCAACCAACACAATTTGACAAAGAGCCAAGAAAAGCCCTGTTTAACAAGTAAACAGGGCAAAGGAAAAACAAAGAGGGTGGGTTATGCACCGCTCTTTGTTAATTATACCAAAAATGGCGAGAGAAAGAAACACCTGTGGCCGAAAAAAACTATAAAGCTATCCCAAACCAGATGGCGGGATAAAAACCCAGAACAACGCCGGCATATTTCCGCCAGATCAGCAGCAAGAAGCTTTATCCGAAAGCGAGCCACTCACGCGGATCTCGACGAGCTAGAAAGGTTGATCACGCAAAGGTGAAAAAAATCGGATGGCTAAAGGCGCCGGTTGACATTTTAGGGCTATGATTAGACACACTCCCACACCATCCCCTACCGCCAATGCAACAAAGTGCTTTAGCCCTACGCTTTTGGTCACTGAAGCTTTTGGTCACTGAAGCTTTTGGTCACTGAAGCTTTTTGCACTTTAGAAACCGTGCTCATTTGTCGTAAATTGGTCTTTCCACAGACCTTCAAACGGAAAAGGCGGCTTAACAACTCGCCACCTCTAACAACCTATTTCGATATTTTATTCTCAACCAACAGGATTTGATAAAGAGCTATAAACGCCATCCAAATTTGAGCGTCCATTGAGTGCAACCGTAAAAATTTTAAACAATTTCTAGGCACTTATCCGCAAAAGCGAAAAAGCAAAAACCTCGCAAACAAGTCATTTGCAAGGTTTTATTGGAGCTGATGATCGGAATCGAACCGATGACCTGTTCATTACGAGTGAACTGCTCTACCGACTGAGCCACATCAGCCTATTAGATTTTTTGAAAAGAGACGACACCAAGGCGTTTACGCTCTAGTATCGTCTCTTTAGCATGGTTTGGCAGCGACCTACTCTCCCAAGGCGTCACCACCTTAGTACCATCGGCGCGA
>CAZHRC010000040.1:0-6398 GCA_964533865.1 uncultured Peptoniphilaceae bacterium | reverse complement strand
TTCGGGTGGCTGATAAGGTCCTGCTCTTTACGCCGTTGCCCTTGCCCTTGACCTTTGCCCTTCGCCCTTGACCTTCGCCTTGGCCCTTGACCTTGGCTCCATCCCCGAGGGAGCTGTCTGCGCAGCAGACTGAGGGAGGGTTTTGACCTTATCTTTTGACCTTCACGTGCCGTAGGCACACTTCACATGGCATGCCCTTCGTCACACTCTTGCCCTTGACCTTATCCCTTGCACTTCACCTAGCACGCCCTCCGCCACTCTCTTGCACATTCCGCGAAAATCCGATAAACTAAAATCAACATCAACTCAACACCAACTATGGAGGCGCTTGTGGGAAACGGAAACAAAGGCAAGAAAAAAACATTAAAACTCTATACACCGGTCAAAGGGGCGCTCATCGCTCTTGATCACATTCCAGACCCGGCGTTTTCCTCGCGGAAAATGGGGGAAGGGTTTGGGGTTTGTCCCGAGGAGGGGCTGATCGCAAGTCCTGTTGATGGTGTGGTCGTACTACTGCCCCAATCCTTACACGCCGTCGGCATACGCACCGCTTGTGGGGCGGAGATTCTCGTCCACGTAGGCACCTCAACAGTGAGCCTTCGCGGAGAAGGCATCGCCACCAACGTGCGCATCGGCGATGTGGTTCACACAGGAGATCCTCTAATGGAAGTGGATTTTGGGTTTTTGAAACAGCGCCAAATCCCAACGGTGACCTCGGTTTTAGTGACCAACCAAGACGTGTACAAAATCAAAAAACTGGATCTTAGCGCGGGAATGGACCAGCCGGTGATGACCCTTGTTAAACGCTGATCGCTATTTTATGGGGCTTGCCCTTGAAGAAGCCAAAAAAGCCTACGCCTTGGGAGAAGTCCCTGTAGGCGCGGTGCTCGTACTCGACGGTGAAGTCATCGCAAGAGGTCACAACACCACCGAAAGCGCAAAAAACGCCTTGTGCCACGCAGAGCTCATCGCCATCGCCGAAGGGGCAAAAGCCATGGACGCGTGGCGTTTAAGCGGTACCACCCTCTACGTCACCTTAGAACCCTGTGCCATGTGTGCAGGCGCCATCGTCAATAGCCGCATCGATCGCCTTGTCATCGGCGCCTACGACGAAAAGCGAGGATGTTGTGGTTCGCTAATCAACCTCGTCGACGACCCGGCCTTCAATCACCGAGTCGCACTCACCGTCGAAGTCGAACAGGACCTTTGCGTCCAATTGCTCCAAGATTTTTTTCGAGAGAGACGAGAAGAAAAGCGAGCCGTCAAAAAAGGGGCAAAAGACGAATAAAAAGAGTATAATTGCAAACAACACCCGAACCCAACCGATTATAGCAGAGAAATAACGCATAAAAACCCAAAGACACCGCCTCGAGAAATGGATATCGAGGCGTTTTACATGGATAGAAGGACTGCTAAATCAGATAAAACCCCTCTCTATTATTCATTTTTTGGTATCATCACTCTTTTAAAAGCCTTAAAGATTTGGTATAATAGGGCTTATGAATCGCATCGATTTAAATAAAATCTTTAAGGGAGAGGAAAACATGGGAAATTCTAAACGAATCATCGCGCTATTATTATGCCTAATGTTGGTCGTTGCCGCTTGTGCACCGTCCACCGACTCAGGTACAAAACCAGCTGCACCAGCAGCAGGCGCAACCACTGAACAAGGGGAAAAAACCGAGCCAAAGGCAGCGGAAGGCGACACCATCAAACTTGGGGGCATCGCTCCATTGACAGGTCCAGCAGCGATCTATGGCAAAACCACCACCAATGCGGTTGAAATGGCCATCGAAGAGATCAACGCAGCAGGTGGCGTTCTCGGCAAACAAATCGAGTACATCTACTACGACGACAAAGGCGACCAAACCGAAGCGGTTACCGCATATGACAAGCTCGCCGTCGAAGATAAAGTCGTCGGCATCGTCGGTGCTATCACCTCCAAGCCAACCCTAGCAGTGGCAGAGCGTGCGGTAGAAGACAACATGCCAATGATCACACCAACCGGTACCCAAGCAGACATCACACCTGGCAAAGCCAATGTGTTCCGCGTATGCTTTACCGACCCTTACCAAGGGACCGTCCTTGGGACCTACGCAGCGGAAACCTTAAAAGCTAAAACCGCAGCCATCATGACCAACAACTCCAGCGACTACTCCGACGGCATCAGCAAAGCCTTCGCAGCAGAAGCCAAAGCCAAAGGCATCGAGATCGTCGCTCAAGAAGGCTACGGCGATACGGATAAAGACTTCCGTTCACAGCTCACCAACATTTCAGCATTGAAACCCGATGTACTCATCGTACCGGACTATTACGAAAAAGACGCCCTCATCGCACAACAAGCGCGTGAAGTCGGCATCGCATCCGTCATCATGGGTGGCGACGGATGGGACGGCGTATCCAAAACCTTGGATCCAAGTGCGTACAACGTCATCGAAGGCGCGCTGTTCACCAACCACTACTCCATCATGGACGAGTCCGAAAACGTTCAAAGCTTCATCAAAAACTACAAAGCAAAATACAACGAAGATCCATCAGCCTTTTCCGCGCTGGGCTACGATGCAGTTAAGCTTTTAGTCCAAGCCATCGAAAAAGCAGGCTCCACAGATAAACAAGCCATCGTAGATGCGATGCAAGCGATCCAATTTGATGGCGTAACCGGTAAATTGACCTTTGACCAAAACGGTGACCCGATCAAATCCGTAAGTATCATCAAAATCGTCGACGGCGTTTACACCTTCGATTCTTCCGTATCCGCTCAGTAGACAATAGTAAATAGACAAGGGGCTATCTCGAGATGCGAAAAGAGAGCCCCTTTTCGTCGAATAACCGTAAAACAATCAAATCAAACCTCAAGAGGGTTGCCTCAAAGCTAGACTTGAGACAGCCCCTCTGTCATTTATGAAAGGACCCCATCATGTTGGAGTTTATACTACACCTCGTCAACGGGTTGCAACTGGGAAGCATTTATGCCCTCGTCTCCTTGGGATATACCATGGTCTACGGCATCGCAAAGCTGATCAACTTCGCCCACGGCGATATCATCATGGTAGGCGCATACGTCTCCCTAATGATCATCCCCATCCTGTCCTCCATGGGACTGCCCGTCATCATCGCCATCATACCAGCGGTCATCGTTTGTGCAATCCTTGGCATGGTCACCGAAAGAGTGGCTTATCGCCCATTGCGCAACTCACCCCGCATCTCAAATCTCATCACCGCCATAGGCGTCAGCCTATTGCTCCAAAACACATTTATGACCATCTTCACACCAAACTCAAGACCTTACCCCGTTGTGTTTAACCAAGCGCCATTGCGCTTTGGAGCCGTTCAAATCTCCTTTGGCACCATCTTCACCTTGGCGATCACCATCCTGCTCACCGGAGGTCTTCAGTTCTTCATGAAAAAGACCAAACGCGGGAAAGCCATGATGGCTGTCAGCGAAGACTACGGCGCATCCAAACTCGTCGGGATCAACGTGGATAACATCATCTCCCTCACCTTTGCCATAGGCTCCTCCTTAGCAGCGGTGGCATCCGTCCTCTACGTCTCCGCCTATCCACAAGTCACACCCCTCATGGGATCGATGCTTGGCATCAAAGCCTTCGTCGCAGCCGTACTCGGCGGCATCGGTAGCATCCCCGGAGCGGTATTTGGCGGACTCATCCTCGGCATCGTCGAGAGCATGACCAGAGGCTACCTATCCTCACAACTGGCCGATGCCTTCGTCTTTGGCATCCTCATCGTCGTCCTATTGGTCAAGCCCACAGGCATCCTGGGCAGAAACATGCGAGAGAAGGTGTAACATGGCAAATCGTAAAAAAAGAGATTATATCGCCACCCTCCTCGGCATCGCAGTAGTCTACGCCATCCTCATCGGACTCATGTACGCCGGAGTCATCGGGCGTTATCAACGCGGCATCCTCATCCTCATCTGCATCAACATCATCCTAGCGGTGAGCTTAAACATCGTCGTGGGCTGTTTAGGGCAGATCACCCTCGGTCATGCAGGCTTCATGTCCGTCGGCGCATACGCCGCTGGGCTTTTTGCTAAAACAGGCATCGTCCCAGGCTTGCCAGGTTATCTCGTGGCGCTACTCGTCGGAGGAGCGGTCGCAGGCGTCTTCGGATTCATCATCGGCATGCCCGCCTTACGACTCAAAGGCGACTACCTCGCCATCGTCACCTTAGCCTTCGGAGAAATCATCCGAGTTCTCATCGAGTACTTTGACTTCACCGGTGGCGCACAAGGGCTACGTGGCATCCCAAGATTTCAAGGCTTTGAAGTCATCTTCTTTCTCACCGTCCTGTGTGTCGCGCTCATGTACTCCACCATGACCTCAAGGCACGGCAGAGCCGTACTTGCCATACGAGAAGACGAAATCGCATCCACCGCATCAGGCATCAACATCACCAGCTACAAATCCTTTGCCTTCGTGCTATCCGCAGTGTTTGCAGGCATCGCCGGGGGCATCTACGCCCACAACATCGGCATCCTCGGTGCCCAGCTCTTCGACTTCAACTACTCCATCAATATCCTCGTCATGGTCGTACTCGGAGGTATGGGAAGCTTCACCGGCGCCATCCTGTCGGCAATAGCACTCACCATCCTACCAGAAGCCCTCAGAGGATTTGCCCAATACCGGATGATCATCTACTCCATCATCCTCATCCTCATGATGATCTTTAGACCCACAGGACTCCTCGGGCGCAAAGAGTTTTCCATCGGAGGGATACTCGATAAAATCACCGGCGCAAACAAAAAACCCAAAAAGGAGGAGATACAATGACAAAGCCCATACTCACAGCCGATAGCATCTCCATCACCTTTGGAGGGTTAAAAGCCGTCGAAAATTTTGACATCCAAATCTATTCCAAAGAGCTCCTAGGGCTCATCGGGCCAAACGGCGCGGGAAAGACCACCGTGTTCAACATGCTCACAGGCGTCTATACCCCCACCGAAGGCACCATCACCCTCGGCGATCAAAACATCACCGGCAAACCTACCCACACCATCGTCGAAGCGGGATTGGCGAGAACCTTTCAAAACATCCGACTGTTCAAGTACATGTCCGTACTCGACAACGTCCTCGTCGCGCAAAACAACCACATGAAATACAACTTCATCTCGGGGATGTTGCGCCTGCCCATCTTTTGGAAAGAGGAAAAACAAGTCAAAGACAAAGCCATGGAGCTATTAAAAATCTTTGACCTCGATCGTTACGCCAACACTTACGCAGACAACCTTCCCTACGGCGAACAGCGCAAACTCGAAATCGCGCGCGCCATGGCGACCAACCCCAAACTGCTCCTCCTCGATGAACCGGCAGCCGGCATGAACCCCATCGAAACCGAGCAGCTCATGGAGACCATCGCCACCATACGCGAAAAATTTGGCATAGCCATCCTGCTCATCGAACACGACATGAAGCTCGTGCTTGGAATCTGTGAACGAGTCATTGTCCTCGACCACGGGCGCATCATCGCCAATGGCACCGCTCAAGATGTGGTCAACGATCCCAAAGTCATCGAAGCTTACCTAGGTCCCAACACAGAGGAGGTAATATAATGGCATTACTAGAAGTCAAAGACCTCCACGTCTACTACGGAAACATCCACGCCCTCAAAGGGATCTCCCTACACGTCGAAGAAGGCGAAATCGTCTCCCTTATCGGTGCAAACGGCGCGGGAAAAACCACCACCCTACAGACCATCTCCGGGCTCATCCGCTCAAAAGCTGGGACCATCGCCTTTCAGGGTCAAGACATCACCAAAGAGCGCGCCCATCTCATCTGTGAAAAAGGCATCGCCCAAGTCCCAGAAGGCCGCCGCGTCTTTTCCCAGCTCACCGTCACCGACAACATCCAACTTGGAGAATACACCGTCCACGACACAGCGGAAAACAGAAAACGCGACCGCAAAAGGTTCTACGACCACTTTCCAAGGTTGAGAGAGCGAAAACAACAAATCGCAGGCACCTTATCAGGTGGCGAACAACAAATGCTCGCCATGGGTCGCGCCATCATGTCTCGCCCAAAACTCCTCGTCCTCGACGAGCCGTCCATGGGCCTATCGCCAATCTTCGTCAACGAAATCTTCAAAACCATCAAAACCCTAAACGAAGAAGGCACCACCATCCTCCTCGTCGAACAAAACGCCAACATGGCCCTCCAAATATCCGACCGAGCCTATGTTTTAGAAACAGGAAACATCACCTTAGAAGGGCCGGCAAAAGATCTAAGAGAAGACCCTCAAGTCAAAAAAGCCTACCTCGGCGCGTAGGAAAGAGATACGAGCACAAAAAAACCACCCCGACGGGTGGTTTTTTTGTGGTGTAAGGGTTTTGACCTTCGCCGTTGACCTTAGCTCCATCCCCGAGGGAACTGGCTGCGCAGCAG
>CAZHRC010000039.1:0-7315 GCA_964533865.1 uncultured Peptoniphilaceae bacterium | reverse complement strand
CAGTCTCGGCAAAGGGCGCCGAGCCAGCTCCCTCGGAGATGGAGCCTAAGGTCAAAGGCATCGCCTTTGCTCAACCGCTCTACTTTAAATCACCCTTATCACTACCGTGCGCCACAAAAAAAGAGTGGGCTCGCAAAACATCCGCGTCCCACACTCATTTCAGCTCAAGCCCCTAAAAAAACCTACCCTCGATCACTTCCAGGAGGAAGGATAGGGTCGCGATCATTCCATGGCCAGTTGCCAAATTTATTCTTTTGAAAATCCTTGTACCCTTGGCAAATCTCCTCTTCCGTAGTCATCACCATAGGTCCGTCATTAATCATCGGTTCGCCAATAGGCACAGCTTCCATCAATATAAGTTTTGCCCCTCCAGGACCACCCACAAGAGTCGCCTCTCTGTCGCCATAAAGTTTAAAAGATTTTTTCGACGCGTAAACCTGCCCATCGATCGTCATACCACCTTCATAGAGGTACAGATTTCGATTGAGCGTATCAGATACAGCGTCAATCACAACCTCGCCTCCCTCTTCCAAGTCAATGCGCAAAATACGAAACTTAGCCTCTGGATGAGCAGCCCAAGAATCGACAATAGGTTCTGGCGCCTTTTCCCCTGCATACTCCCCTTGGAGAACTGCGACCTTTGAGCCTTCTCCTTCGACAACGGGGATAGCCTCTCGCCACAACATTTTATAAGACGAATCCACCATCTTGTTTTTCTGTGGGAGATTCACCCAAATCTGAAAGAGTTCGCAGGTATTGGGCTCATCGGAGTGTACCAGAGGAAACATCTCCGAATGTCGGATGCCCTTTCCTGCAGTCATCCACTGGACATCTCCTGCTCCATACCTTCCTTTTTCCCCGTTAGAATCGTGATGGTCAACAAACCCGCGTAGTACCACCGTCACCGTTTCAAATCCTCGATGGGAATGGACAGGAAATCCTGGAACTCGGTCACCGTAGTACATTTTAAACGGATGTTCGAGATTAAAATCCTCTCCCAAAGTAATCCCTTCCAAATCTTCAGATCTAATATACTGATTCTCATCGCCTGGGGGATAGCAGTCAACGTGGTGCATCCGCGCAATAAAAGGATCTCCTGGATCCTCTCTAAATTGAAAATCCGTTACTTTTTTTATAGGGTTCATCGTTTCCTCCTCAAAATAATAGGGCAGACATTAGTGATCGGTATCCTTCGCCCCGTTAAAAGACTTATACCCTTTTCGTAGAGAGAAACTCCCCTGCCTATGATGACCTTCCGGATAATCTTTCCTGGCCAAAGCGAAGTCAAAGCAAAAGATCCCTTAAAAAAGGGTATCTACAGAATAAGATACTCACAGGAGGACTTTATGAAAATCGCAACCATAGGCAGCAATTTTATCGTCGATCTCTTTTTTGAAGGGTTGATCCATTGCCCCGATGTAGAAGTAGTCAGCGTGTATTCCAGATCGAGTAAAAAAGGTCACGCCTTTGCTAAAAAACACAGGGTGGCAAAAGTTCATACCGACCTTGAAGCGTTAGCTAAAGACCCCGATGTAGAAGGGGTCTACATCGCCAGCCCCAACAGCCTCCACCACAGCCAAACTCTGCTGATGTTGAACCATGGCAAACACGTACTCTGTGAAAAAGCCATCGCTTCCAATAGTAAAGAACTCGCTGAAATGCTCGAAACCGCTCACCGCAATCGAGTTGTCCTTTTAGAAGCGATGCTCTGTCATTTCGACCCCGCATTTCAATTGATTGCTGAAATCTTGCCAAAGCTAGGCACCATACGCCAAGTACAGTTTGATTACAGTCGCACCTCATCGCGCTATGCCGCCTTTCGACAAGGGATCATCGAAAACGCTTTTGACCCACAATATTCAAACGGCGCCTTAATGGATCTTGGAGTCTACACTCTCCACCCACTGATCAAACTCTTTGGCATACCTCATAAAATCCAAGCTGACGCCCTTCGCCTAGCAAACGATATCGACGGTGCTGGTGCCATACTCTGCCACTATCCTGACACCATTGCCACCCTTAACTACTCCAAAATCTCATCCACCGCCTTTTCTAGCCAAATCTTAGGTGAAGACGCCACCTTAGTGATCTCAAATATCGCAGATCCAAGGGAAGTTCAGCTCTGCCTTCCCAATGGGGAAAAAGAAACCCATATCATCGATAAAGCATCGAACACCATGTCCTATGAGATTCAATACTGGGCAGATGCTGCCATGGGACATGCCGATCCACTCCCGCTACAAAAGCTCTCCATCGATGCGATGGCCCTCTTGGATCAAATTAGAAAACAAACGGGCATCACCTTTCCAGCGGATCATTAAGAGGCTAGTGTCCCGTTTACGACTACCCTACCTCAACGATTTCTGTATCTGTCGACTGCCCCCCTTTAACTCCTCATCAAAAAACCACCTAAACGAGATCGGCACAGCCGTTCCAGATGAGGTGGTTTTAAAATCCTCTTAGCCTTTTCCTACGCTACCTAGAATTTGCATTCTATCCATAACGTAAGCTTTTACTTCTTCACGGCCTTTGGCGCCGTATTTTTTAGGATCGATCGTCTCTGGGTTGGTATTCAACACATCCAACACCCCTTTGGTAAAGGCGATTCTCAAATCCGTTGCGTAGTTGACTTTGCAGATGCCTCGTTTAATACTCTCTTGAACCACATCGTCTGGCACCCCTGAAGTGCCGTGTAAAACAAGGGGAATATCCACGACATCGCGAATTTCTGATAAACGATCTAAATCCAGCTTTGGCACCCCTCTGTAAACGCCATGAGCTGTACCGATGGCAATCGCCAACGAATCCGCACCTGTCAATTTCACAAAAGTTTTTGCCTCTTGAGGATCAGTGTAAGGATTGCCTTCGCCACCGTCAAGCCCGTCTTCCTTGCCACCAACCTTGCCCAATTCCGCTTCCACAGGTACACCCGATGGATGGCAGGCATCGACAACAGCCTTTGTCAATGCGATGTTCTCATCAAAAGTCCCGTGAGATCCATCGATCATAATCGAAGTGTATCCTGTGCGCAGCGCTTGCATTGCCAGTTCAAACGTATTGCCGTGGTCCAAATGGATGGCGATGGGTGCGTTGGTTTTTTCCGCCACTGCTTTGACCAATGCGTAATAAGACGATAAATCCGCGTACTTCACCGTTGAAGGCGTGGTTTGCATAATCACCGGCGAGTTTAACTCCTCTGCCGCTTCGGCAACTGCCTGAACCATCTCCAAATTTTCCACATTAAAGGCGCCGATGGCTTAACCACCTTTCTGAGCATCGAGCATTAACTGTTTTGTCGTCACTAGTCCCATAATTTTGTTACCTTTCTCGCGGTTTTTCCGCGTACCTTTGGGGATTTTCCCCTATTGTCAAAGGGTGAACACTTCCACCTCTTTTAAAATCCTATCCAATACATCCTGTTCAAAATCCCCTGTATTGGGGCTTAAAGCATTTGCCGTCGCCACGGCCACACCGTAGCCAAGGGCTTTTTTCGGCGAGTAACCTCTATCCAGCGATACCGCCAGCGCCGCCACCATAGAATCTCCGCTGCCCACAGTATTGACCACTTGTACCGACGGCGGTTTCCCATGGAAAACCCCATCCTCACACACTAGTAAAGCACCGTCTGCACCAAGGGAAACGACCACGTAATCGACCCCTTCAATAGCCTTTGCACAGCGAATCACATCCTCAAGATTTTCGATAGTGGTGCTAAAAAGCATCTCCAATTCTTCTTGGTTTGGCTTTATCATCGTAGGACCTGCAGCGATCCCTGCTTTTAACAACTCACCACTGGTGTCTAAAATCACCTGCTTGCCCTGATCTTTAAGCAGTTTTACCAACTGGGCGTAAACATCCTTCGACATTCCCGTAGGCGCACTACCAGATAAGGTGACCACAGAACTATTTCGCGCAATCTCTGGTAATAATTTAACAAATTCAGCCTCTTCATCCTGGCTGATTTCATCCCCGGGTTCCAGGTACTCCGTCGATCCATAGGCGGGATCTAAAATGTTGATACAACTTCTCGTTTCGCCCTTCACCTGCAAAAAACGATGAGGTATCCCATCTCGATCTAATAAAGACTGAAGGTACTGTCCATTAAATCCTCCGACAAGACCTGTCGCACAAACTTCATTGCCACAAAGCCTAACCACCCTTGCCACGTTCAATCCCTTCCCTCCCGCAGAGTTTTTGATGGAATCCACGCGCATAACCGTGCCGTTTTCGATGGATTTTGTCATATGGTACGCCTTGTCGATAGATGCGTTAAGTGTTACGGTGGTGATCATACTTACCTACCTTTCCTTAATCTATAGTGAACATGAAATACGGTCGTTCGATTGAACGACCGTTCATTTGTTAGCCTTTTGTTATCTTCTTTCCCGTTTCCTTAAGCTTTTTCTCGCCTGCTTTAAGCTTCTTTTCGCCTTCCTTCTTCATTTTCTTTACGGATTTTTCAGCCTTCTTAACGGCTTTGTCCACATCGGCAATGAGTTTTTTCGATTTCTTGTCGACGTTTTTTTTTGCCTTTTTGGTTGCATCTACGATTTCGTCAAAAGCGCTCTTTTTGATCTTCATAGTATCACCTCTTTAGCTATTTATACCCCTTTTATGGCGTATTATAGGGTTTATTTCAATTCTCTCGAGTGAATCGATCAAATTTTCATCCTCTCTCGGTATAGCCAACGATCATATTGTAGATATCGTTCTCTTTTGCGAGTTTCTCGATAAAAGGCGAAGCTATCGGGATTACTCCTTTATGCGTACGAAGACTTTTTGGGTTTTGCTCGTCGGATCATCTGCTATCCTATCCACATCAAAATCGCCAAGGGATTCGATAAACAAAGTCAACTTCTTGTAACCGTAGTTTCTCACATCAAAGTCTGGGAAGCGTTTTGCCAATTGATTGCCCACATCAGAAGAGGAAATCCAGCCATCTTCCCCCGATCCCTCCGCCACTATGGATTTCAACGCCTTGCGCAGCGTCGCTGCCTTTGTTTGAGGTTGGAGCTGATCGCGTTTCGTCTTGTTCTTGTTATCACGACTCCCATTGCCATAACGCCTTGCCCCAGAACGCATCTTTTCTGGCGTTTCTTCGTTCTTCTCTCGATCGCTTTCTTCCACCTCATTGGCATAGAGAATATCCAAATACTTAAACTGATTACAAGCGGCGATAAAAGGCGTCGGAGTTTTGCTCTCTCCCATGCCGATCACATTCATCCCCGATTCTCTCAACCTAGCCGCGAGGCGGGTAAAATCGGAATCCGAACTCACTAAACAAAAGCCGTCCACGCTCCCCGAGTAGAGAATATCCATCGCATCGATAATCATCGCGCTGTCGGAAGCGTTCTTGCCCATAGTGTAACTGTATTGCTGAATCGGAGTGATAGAATTGTCCAAAAGCACTTCTTTCCACGGGCGATTGACCGTACTCGTCCAATCCCCGTAAATCCTGCGATAAGTCACCACCCCGTGATTGGATATTTCATCCATAATGATTTTTATGTATTTGCTGGCAATGTTTTCCGCATCGATCAGCACCGCGTATTTCAGTTCATCTGACATAACAACCTCCTCTTCTTCGTATTTTGTAAAAAAGGAGGGTTACCCCTCCATATCTCCCATCGTTAGCTGTTCGCTACCAGGCGCCTCATCCTTTTGATTGACGTATGCCGTTTTATAGAGCCTCGAACGATTGAGGAAAAATACAGGATCCGAAAACTCACCGTCTTCCACACCCTCCAAAGCTTCCTCATACAAAAATACCGTCATATCCATCACATCGAGCTCATGGAGGATAGCCGCTTCTGGAATCGCCGGCGTCACCGGGCTGCCATATTCCTTTTCCCCATGGTGAGCCAAGATCAAGTGGACGATAACCATCGTAAGCTCCCGATCCACACCAAGCGCCACGCACTCATCCTTCACCAACATGGCACCATAACTCAGATGTCCCACCAAATTGCCCAAAGTGGAGTACTTCTCTACCAAGCCATAATCGTCGAGCTCGTACTCTCTCAACTTCCCAATATCGTGTAAAATCACCCCTGCAAGGAGCAACTCCCGATCCAGGATCTTGTACACCCCAGCCAAAGCTTCGGCGGATTGTGCCATGCGTTGAATATGGTACAACAACCCACTGCGATAAGAATGATGAACCCTCTCCGCCGCAGGCGTGTAAAGAAATCCTGCCTTGTATTTCGTCATCAAAGAGATTAATAACCGTCTAATGTCTTGATTGTCAAAACCTCGAACCGTTTCCAGTAGCTCCTCAAATACCTCTTCAGGTTCGATCGGTGCTTGGGGCAACAACAATCGCATCGTCGAATCAGGCACCGCCCCCACCGGCTTGAGGCCCGCCAAATTCAATTGCAACTTGCCCATGTAGTCTTCCACCACAAATTTAACGAAAACCACCTCAGAACTTTTCAGCTCTTCAGTGCTCACTGGCAACGTTTTATCATTAATGTCCCAAAGCTTAGCCTCTAATTTCCCAGTTTTATCCGCGAGAGTACACTTCAAATAGTTCTTTCCCGCACGAGTCTTTGCCACCTCGAGGCCCTGAGCTAAATAAACCCCCTGAACCCGCATCGTTTTTACCATATCCTTTATATACACATGTTGATCGTTCATGTCACACCTCATTTTCTTCTCGTATCTATGCTATTATCATACCATGAAATCAGGTGTTTTGTCGCATTTAGATCAAACCATGGGCAGTAAACTCCCCACAAAAGCGATGAGAAACACATTACAAAGGAAATCCACTTATTAATTCGGATTTGTATTTTCATTTTGTGTAAGTTTTAAACTTCTGCCCTAGGAAATAGTACAAAAAAGAGTAACAAAAGTATACAGCGAGCGTAAAGTCGCTTAGTCCGATATGAAACCCCTTTCGGATATGGAAGATCAAAAGCAACACCTTTCGCTAAAAGAAATTGCTCCAAATCCGCCAGAGCCATTGGCGGTGGTGCAAAGGCGCCTTGAGGCGATTGACGATATCACCGACGAAGGTGGCAAATCGGTTTCAGCCTACAAACAAGGGAATATAGCTCCTATCACAATTCTTTATGTGACAATGCAATCCTACAGCTCCACCACGAGGCAAATTAGGCTGATGATTTGACATTGAGTCGTGTGAGGTCATCAATCGTCGAACCGCGACTAAGACCCATCGCCTTTGGCTCAACCTTCGCTAACCACTCCCTACTACTCCTCTCAACACTACCTTTAAAAATTCAACGACAATGGTCAAAACCCTCCCTCAGTCTCGGCAAAGGGCGCCGAGCCAGCTCCCTCGGAGATGGAGCCT
>CAZHRC010000038.1:0-7629 GCA_964533865.1 uncultured Peptoniphilaceae bacterium | reverse complement strand
TTCCAGCTGCCGCATTGGTCGCTAGTGCGAGCATTGCTTTTGCCATGGCTTCAGCCAGGTCAACGTTTTCTCTTAAAAAGACAATATTTCTAAAACCGATCAATATTGCTAAAATCCCTATTTTGCGCCGTTTATATTGTGCATTTTAATATACTGAGTTTGTTTTGTAAAGCATATCTGAAAGCGTTTTTTAGTTTGAGAGTAAAAGTACTTCATCGTAACTCAGAGTACAAAAGAAGGCTCCTAAGCCATTTTGGCGAAAGGAGCCCTCTTTTGGTGTGGTTTTTTAGCTATTTTGAGTGCGCATTAAAAAGATGCCGTCTGTCAGTTTTGGAATGAGTTGTTTTTTACGGGAAACCACATCTGGAATATAGGTTCCTTGTTCCATTGGTGTATCAAACACCAAGCCGAGGTTTTCTCTGGCTCCGCTGTTAAAGAACAAATAAGACCCTTGTTCGATGATATCGGTCACCGCGAGTAAGGTAAAGGTTTGTTTCTTTTCTTTGCTAAAGGTATCGATAAAATCGATAAACTCTTGTTTTCGGTCGAGGATTTGGTCGATGTTGATGGTAAAGACTTGGGATACGCCCACATCTTCTCCTTCAAGGTTAAACTTTTTGTAGTCCGTGTAAAAAATTTCTTCCACCGTCTCCCCTTCGAGGTCCGTACCTTCTCGAAACATTTCTCTGCCGTAGGTTTGATAATCGACATCTGCAATGGCAGCGAGGGCTTCTACAGCTTTTCGGTCTCTGTCGGTGGTGGTTGGCGATTGAAGGATCAATGTGTCCGATAGAATCCCTGAGAGCATGAGTCCTGCAATGTGTTTAGGGATCGCCACATCTTCAAGACGATACATATTATACAGGATGGTGTTGGTGCTACCTACCACCAATCCCGTGTAGTTAATGGGCAGGGAGGTGCTAATATCACCGATTTTGTGGTGGTCCACCACTTCCAAAATTTCCGCTTCTTCGATACCTGGCGCGCTTTGAGCAAACTCGTTGTGATCCACTAGCCTCACCCGTTTGCGCTTGGGGTGGATCAACTGTGTGCGACCAAACATCCCCACCACTTTGAATTCGTCGTCCACCAAAGGAAACTTGGAGTGTCCCGATGTTTTGATGGTTTTGAGGGCGTCTTCTAGGTAGTCATTGGCGTTATAGACTTCCAAGCGGTTTTTAACCATAATGGAGCCGATGGAATTGGTTAGAAACATATTCTTTGTCGTGTTGTAGGTATCGTCGTTGGTATAGATCAGGTTGACTTTGTTTTCTTTTGCCTTTTGTATAATGTAGTTGGGCAGTTTTTCGACCCCTGTGACCATGATGAGCTTGACTTGAACGTCGATGAGGTAGTCGATGACGTCTGGGCGCTCGCCGACGATGACGATGCTCTCGTTGTCGATGGCGTTATTGGAAAGCAGTTGACTGAGCCCATAGCTGACGACGCTTATATCGCCTGATATCTCGTCATCGGATTTGTTGACGCCGTATCCATTTAACCCTTTTACGATGTTCATGTAGCTGGACTCGACGTACTTTTGGTTGCGGTTGACTAAACTCATGGCAATGTCACGCATGGTGATCATCCCTGTAAGCTTTTCCGTTTCCCGATCGATGATGGGCAGTGTCCGCACGTCGCTGCGTTGCATATACCGATAAGCATCAAGTATGGAAAGATCTTTGTAAAAGGGTTTTACCGTATCGTATTTCAAGTCTTTCAATTGTATTTTTACGTCTTCAAGCAAGGCAGGAGCTTCTACTTTAAAATAATCTAAGACGTACTGAGTTTCGCGGCTGATCTCGCCTAAAACGTGGGGGATCGCTCGTTTTTCACCTTGGCTGCGCAGGTGAGCGAGTGCAATGGCGGAAGTGACACTGTCGGTATCGGGGTTGCGATGTCCAAAAACAAGCTCTGTCATAGTATGTCCTCCTGTGATTTTTTGCTAATGTCGCTAATTGTAGTATACCTTAAAAAACCCTTTCCCGCGAGAGGATTTCCTTTCGGAAATCAAGTGCGGTTGATGATGTCTTTCACGTTGTTGATGCGTATGGTGATGGCTCCGTCATCACCTTCGATAAACTGCAAAAAGTCTGGGTTTTCTGCGTACTCTGCGGGAAAGGTGATGTCGATACCCGTATCGGTACGGATTTTGTGTTCCATGGTGGCTTTGATGGCAATGCGTTCATCGAGGGCGACTACTTCTTCGATTTGTCGAGATTTTCGATGCTCGTCGAAAGCGTTGCGCATAATGGGTTTTTCACCAAAGACGTATCGGCTCACTTCTTCCACTTCCAATGGTTCCTCAGCCGATATATTCTCTTGGATGTAGTTTTTCGCTCTGGCTATGGCAACGGCAGAGTTTTCGCCAAATTCTTTTGCCACCGCTTCAACCGAGGTGGCGATTTTGCGGATGGTTTCTTTGGAGGACGCATCATAATTGCATTCTAAAATATCATCGGGGAGCAACATGACTTTCTCCCCCTCCACTTTACGCGCTTTGTCTCGAAAATGAATGGCTTTAGAGGCTTTTTGGACGAGTGCAAAACTTGTGGCCCTTTGGCTCAACGAGGGAAGTATCTCGTGGTTTTGGGTCAATACATTGCGAAGCACGCCCTCCTCCTCTACGGTGTTGTGGGTATAGCCTGTGGTATTTCGAAATTCCAACAACCCCATATACGCCACCCCATCGGCCGTAAAATCGACGAGGATCAGGTCTGTCGAGTAGCTTTCTTCATCATCTGGGTGCAATTGTTGAAATCGGTTGGCGATTTTTGTCGAGAAATCGACAAAATCGATGAACCCGGAATCAAAGGCGTCGAGCTGCTTTCTGAAAAGGGAGCTTTCATAAAAAACACCTGTGATCAAACTTTGGTCGTTAAAGGACTTATCCAAGTGTTTGCTAATATATTCCATCGCCACTTCGTCGTCCTTTGAAAAAGGTTGGTTGGAAATGGCTGTAGTTTTTGAAATGCCGTTTATAATGTGTAGTATGGCGTTGTGTATGACAATCATGATGTTCCTTTCTCTATTAAAGACCGCGGTGACTGCCTCCGATGGTGACGCAGAACACCGACTCGGGAATTTCTCCTAGGGTTTTGAGCACTTCACGTAGCGTGTATCCCGAGGTGACCACATCGTCGAGTAGGAGGAGCCGAGTGCCGGAAAGGGCGTGGTCCGCCTTTAACTCAAATGCCCCATCGAGGTTAGTCGTTCGCGCGCGGCGGTCGATTTTATTCTGTTCTTTGGTGTTTTTCGTTTTTTCGATGTGATGTAAAAGAGGGATCTTTGTTTTGTCGCTAATGTATTCGGCAATCATGCGAACTTGGTTGTAGCCTCTTTGGTTTTCTTTTCGCCAATACATGGGTACGTAGCAAAGCGCATCCACGTCTTCCCAAAGGTGATGAGCCTTCAAATAATCCCATACCAGCTCTCCTAAGGGCTGACACAGATGGGTCTCCCCTTTAAATTTGAAACGATGAATGAGTGCTCTTAAAAAGTTATTGTAAAAATAGGGATAATAGCAGGTTGTGTGTTCATCGAGTACCATGGATCTTTCGGCTTTTTCCAAACGGGCCATACAATCTGAGCAAAAGCGATGATCTTCACGGCGTTGGCTTTTGCAACACGGGCAGTATTGGCGATTCAAAAACAGAAGATCTTGTAGATCAAAATTCATAGCCACCCACCTTTTCAAAAAGCGCAGCACTTTTTTTCAATTGATAGCTCAACGAAGAATTTCGTCTTCCCATACGGTTATTGGCGATCATTTGCCTAAGGGCATGCTCGTCGCCGACGATAACCACCAATTTCTTTGCCCGGGTGATCCCAGTGTAGAGAAGATTTCTGTTTTGTAGCAGCCAATTGCCAGCCAGTAGGGGGATGACGACACAGGTAAACTCGGAACCTTGGGATTTGTGGATCGTCATGGCGTAAGAATGAGTCAACTCGGAAAGGTTGGTTTCATAACGTATGCGCCTGTCATCGTCAAAACGCACCGTCAGTTCTCCCGTGTCCTCGTCCACCCTTTCGATCCAGCCGAGATCGCCGTTATAGATCCCCGTGCCCTCTTCGCCGTTGTGATCGTGGTAGGTAATTTGGTAGTTGTTAACCACCTGCATGATGCGATCGCCCGTGCGAAAGACCACTTCCCCCATCTCCACCTCAGACGCCCCGGGGACTTTTGGGTTTAGCCTATCTTGTAATGCGCGATTGAGCTCAAATACCCCAATCTCTCCTTTTTTTGATGCGGTCAGCACTTGAATATCCGCTTTTGGATCAAGGCCGTAAAAAGCGGGTAGCCGTTTCGACACCAGTTCCAGAAGGGTTTCTCGCGTTTTGTAAGGATCCTTTTCGGCGATGAAGAAAAAATCTTGGTCAGCTGCGTTGACGATGGGTCCTAGGCCTTTGTTGATTCTGTGGGCGTTGATGACGATGTTGCTGTCTTTGCCTTGGCGAAAGATCTCGGTAAGGCGCACGACTTCGATTAAGGATGAATCGATAAGGTCTTTTAGCACATTGCCCGGACCCACCGAGGGAAGCTGGTCGATATCGCCTACGATGACCAATCGGGTTGAGGTGGTCAAGGCGTTCATCAAAGTAGCACACAGATAGATGTCAATCATCGAAGCTTCGTCGACGATGAGCAAATCGCAATCTAAAGGATCTTGATCGCCTCGGTCGAAGACCATCCGCCCCGAAGCTTCGTCCTGGCGATAGCCCAGTAGACGATGGATGGTTTGGGCGGGGTGGCCCGTGCTTTCCTCCATACGCTTCGCGGCGCGTCCCGTCGGTGCCGCTAAAGAGAAGGTCTTATTGAGACTTTCGTACAGTGCGACGATGGCTCGAATGATGGTGGTTTTACCCGTTCCCGGACCACCTGTGATGACGAGGACATTGTGTGTCATTGCCTTTTCAATGGCGACCATTTGCGCCTCTGCAAAATCAATCCCTTCAAAGCCATCTAAATCTTCTAGGGTTTTTGCTGGATCTACCCCTAAGTCTCTATCGCCATCGCTCACCAAACGAATCAGTTTTGAAGCGACATTGACTTCCGCTAAGTACAACGGCTCGTGATAGACCACTACCCCTTCTCCGGGGAGATCTTGCAACCGCAAAGTATTTTGCACGACGAGCATTTGCAGTTGCCCTTCGATACATTCTCTGGGCAGCGCTAACAACTCCTGCGCCTTAGCGATAAAGATCTCTTTTTGAAGGTAACAGTTGCCTTGAACAGTGGCTTCTTGGGTCAGCAAATACCGGATCCCCGCCTCTATACGAAAGGCCGAATCCTTTTTGATGTCATTTCTCTGGGCGATGCGATCCGCCAGCTGAAAACCGATACCCGCCACGTCATCGATGAGTTGGTAGGGGTTTTCTAAGATACGGACCTTTGTCTCTGGCCCGTACTTTTTAAAAATCCTCATGCCGAAAGCGGGGCTTACCCCAAGGGTTTGCAAAAAGACGATCGTCTCTCTGCTCTCCTTCTCGGATTGCATTTTGCTGATGATCGTCTTTAGCTTTTTCTTTCCAATGCCACGGATTTCAAGAAGCCTTTCGGGCTGATTTTCCATCACTTCCAGAGTCTCCTCCCCAAAGGCGTCAATAATCAACTTTGCAGTACGCGCGCCAATATGGGGAATTATGCCACTGGATAGATATTTTAAAATCGCTTGAGCCGTCGTCGGTCGCACCTTTACCGCATAAGAGATTTGGATTTGCTCTCCGTATTTCTTGTGAAAGGTGTGTTCGCCAGTGATTTCATAGGTATCGCCAATCTTAGGATCTTGGAGGATGCCCACCGCGGTGATGTCTTCGCCATCGGACTCGATAGTTGCGACAGTATAGCCGTTCTCCTCGTTACGAAAACGGATGCTTTGTATCACCGCAGTCAAGGTTAACATAATCTCCTCCTAGTCGTCGTGGCGTTCGACGATCGCTCCAAGTTTTTGTAATTTACCGACAAAGTCATTGTATCCTCTGTCGATGTGGTAAATATCATTGACCGTGGTCGTGCCTTCAGCGACGAGACCTGCCAATACCAAGGCAGCGCCAGCTCGTAGATCAGTGGCTCGAACAGTGGCGCCAGTTAAGTGCGGTACCCCTGCAACGTAGGCAAGATTGCCTTCCGTTGCGATGAGCGCCCCCATTTTACGCAGTTCTTCAACGTGCATAAACCGGTTTTCAAATACAGTCTCCTCGACCTTTGACTGGCCATCGCACAGCGTCATCATTGTCATAAACTGCGCTTGAACATCCGTTGGAAAACCAGGATAGGGCAGGGTGCGAATATTGGTCGGGCTAAGCCTTCCCTCGCCGACGACGTGGATTTTGTCCTCGTCTTCGTTTTCTTCTACAGTGACGCCCATTTCGATCAGCTTGGCAATCACCGGGCGGATATGACTTGCAATGACATTGTCCACGACAATGTCTCCTCCGGTAAGGGCCGCTCCAACCATAAAAGTCGCCGCTTCAATTCGATCTGGGATGATAGAGTGAGTTGCGCCACCTAGTTTTTCAACCCCTTCGATGATGATGGACGAAGTGCCGGTTCCACGGATCTTAGCGCCCATCTTCGTCAAAAAGTTCGCTAAATCGACGATCTCCGGTTCTTTCGCCGCGTTTTCAATGACGGTTTCCCCTTTTGCCATAGTCGCTGCCATCATAATATTTTGGGTAGCGCCTACAGAAGGGAAGTCGAGGTAGACAATCGCACCTGCCAAACCATTGGCTGCGACTGCGCTAATTTCACTTTCAGTGGAAAGTTCTGCCCCCAACGCTTTGAACCCCTTCAAGTGCAAATCGATAGGCCTTGCGCCGATATTGCAGCCCCCGGGCGGGGTCGTCTTTGTGCGTCCAAGGCGCGCCAAAAGCGGGCCCATCACCAAAAAAGAAGCCCTCATTTTGTCCATCAATTCAAATGGCGTTTCGTAACTCGTCAATTCTCTCGAGTTAATCTTCAACGTGGTATCATCGAGGTATTCGATCTTCGATCCCAAACTTTGAAGCACTTGAATCATATTTTTTATATCAACCAGTTGCGGTACATCTTCCAAAATAATGTCTTCCGTCCCCAATAATGCAGCAGCTATAATCGGCAATGCCGCATTTTTTGCCCCGTCTATCTTGACACGCCCTCTTAAAGGGGGGCTTTTTTTACAAATAATGTGTCCCATTCGGTTTCTCCTTTGTAGTATGAGTTTAACGTAACATCTTGATTATACCACAGTCAGGAGACCTTGGTAAAATGATACGGACAAATATGCAAAGTTGACTGCGGTGAGAAAAGAAGAATAGAGTGACGAAGAGGGTCACGTAAAGTTGCCCTGCGGGCACCACAATGTCAAAACCCTCCCTCAGTCTCGGCAAAGACCGCCGAGCCAGCTCCCTCGGAGATGGAGCCTAAGGTCAAGGTCTAGGGCAACGCCTTTTGCTCAAAAAAAATCGCTCCGAATCCACCAGAGCCAATGGCGATGGGTCGAAGGCGCCTTGAGGCGATTGACGACATCACCGACGAAGAAGGCAAATCGGTTTCAGCCTACAAACGAAGGTGTATAGCTCCTCTCACCATCATTGATGAGACAATGCAATCCTACGACTCGCCACGAGGCAGATTAGGCTGATGATTTG
>CAZHRC010000037.1:0-8016 GCA_964533865.1 uncultured Peptoniphilaceae bacterium | reverse complement strand
ATCTCTTGACCTTGCCCTTAATCCCTTGACCTTCACGTGCCGCAGGCACTCTTCACGTGGCACGCCCTTCGCCACACTATAGCCGTCTTTCTTACTTATCCCCAACATGTCTTTTCAACGCGTCAAAAGTCGTATCGCTAATATAATGCTCGACTTTACACGCATCGTCGTATGCCGTCTTTTCATCTACGCCTAATTTCATCAAACAATCGGCGATGAGGTTGTGGCGTTCGTAGATTTTGTTGGCGTGTGCATCACCTTTTTCAGTAAGGAACAAAAAACCGTCTTTGTCCATGATAACGTAGTCGCCTTCTCTAAGCAGGCTGATGGCACGGCTGACGCTGGGCTTTGAATAGCCCATGTATTCTGCCACGTCGACAGAGCGAACGACTGGCCGCTCTTTAGATAAAATTAAAATAGTTTCGAGATACATTTCTCCAGATTCTTGAATGTTCATGATATTCTCCTTAAATATAGTCATAATTAATTCAATAATACCCTATTTTCAATACTTCAACCGCTTGGCAAATGCTTAACCTAAACTAGTATGACAATACGGTAAAAGTCGAGAGACGAAGAGACGCGCTGAAATAATTTTGGAGGATCATTGACAATCCCCAAAAAGGCGTGTATGATAATAATGAATTAGCAAAACCTAATGATTGGTCCCTATCAATACAAAAAGTTATTTTTAGCTAACATTATAGCCTGCAACAGGAGGAAATTATGCCTTTAACATTTGCAACGTTAGGTGAAGAATATGAAATCACAAGAATCGGCGGTGCTCAGGAAGTGAAAAAACACCTTGAGAACTTAGGTTTTGTCGTCGGAGGAAAAGTGACGGTCATTCAGTCTATGGCAGGCAATGTGATCGTCAACGTCAAAGAGACGCGGGTGGCCATTAGTAAAGAAATGGCCCAAAAGATTATGATTTAGAAGGGGAGGAGACATGAATACCTTAAAAACGGCAAAAATTGGAGAGACAGTGAAGGTCGTCAAGCTCCACGGCGAAGGCGCGGTTAAGCGTCGGATTATGGACATGGGCCTGACCAAAGGCGTAGAAGTACATATTCGTAAAGTTGCGCCACTGGGCGACCCGATCGAGGTCAATGTGCGCGGCTATCAACTTTCCATACGAAAAGCAGACGCAGAGATGATCGAAATCGAATAACATCAACGAAGGCTGAGGCCTTTTTATTTAGTCAAAGAGTTAGCGTCAACACATAAATGTTGATAGCGACTCACATCACAGGAGGAAACGATGAAATACACTATTGCCTTGGCGGGCAATCCCAACGCAGGGAAAACCACGTTGTTTAACGGTTTGACCGGCTCCAACCAATTTGTTGGAAACTGGCCCGGAGTCACCGTTGAGAAAAAAGAGGGAAAGCTCAAAAAGCATCCTGATATCACGATCACCGATTTACCTGGAATTTATTCCCTATCGCCCTACACCCTTGAGGAAGTGGTGGCTAGAAACTACTTATTGCAAGAGCGTCCCGATGCGATATTAAACATCGTCGACGGCACCAACTTGGAACGCAATCTTTATCTCACCACTCAGCTCACTGAACTCGGCATTCCCGTCGTGATCGCGGTCAACATGATAGACGTGGTAAAAAAGAACGGAGACATCATTAAAACCCAACAGCTTTCAAAAGCTTTAGGCTGTCCAGTCGTAGAGATCTCCGCTTTGCGCGGCACCGGGATTATGGAAGCGGCAGAGGCGGCGATTCAAGCGGCAAAAAAAGGAGAAATGAATCCGGAACACACTTTTTCCGGCATCGTCGAACACGCTTTGGCCCATATCGAAGAGGCAGCCGTTCACCATATGCCCCTCGAGCAACAACGGTGGTATGGAATCAAGATTTTTGAACGGGACGAAAAAGTTATGGAAAAACTCGCCCTTTCAAAAGAAGCGATAACCCACATCGAAGAAGATATCGCTCGAGTGGAACAAGAGTTAGATGATGACGCGGAAAGTATTATCACCAGTGAACGCTATAACTACATTACCTCCATTATCGGCTCCTGTTATAAACGAAAACGAGAAGGGGCACTCTCCACCTCGGATAAAATCGATAAAGTGGTGACCAACCGCTGGGCAGCTCTGCCCATATTCGTCGCAGTCATGTTTTGTGTGTATTATCTTTCCATATCGACGGTTGGCGACTTTGCCACCTCTTGGGTAAACGACGGCGTCTTTGGCGACGGATGGTTCCTGTTTGGCAAGGGATCCGCCGCATACACCGAAGCCACCGACGCATACCGCACGCCACAAACCATCGTCGAAGCCTTTGAATCGGCAGCGACAGATGCTGGCGAAGAGGCTGCCAGTGCCACAAATGTGACCACTGTAGCCCTACTGCGCGATGAAGAAGGCAACGTGGAAGAAGAAATCCCTGTAGATTTTGCCGCTTACCAAAGTGCGGCAGCGGTCGAAGAGCCCGATCCAGCATCCTTTGGACCTTACGTTCCCGCCGTCCCCACAGTCGTCGAAGGCTGGCTTCAATCCGCCGGCACCGCCGATTGGCTCAACAACCTGATCATCAACGGCATCATCGCCGGAGTGGGTGCCGTCCTTGGATTTGTACCACAAATGTTTGTCTTGTTTTTCCTCTTGGCATTTTTAGAAGGCTGTGGGTACATGGCGCGTATCGCCTTTATCATGGACCGCATCTTTAGAAAATTTGGCCTGTCAGGAAAGTCCTTCATCCCGATGCTCATCGGCACAGGCTGCGGCGTGCCCGGTATCATGGCATCTCGTACCATAGAAAACGAAAGAGATCGCCGTATGACCATCATTACCACCACCTTCATCCCTTGCGGGGCGAAGCTTCCCATCATTGCCCTCATCTCAGGCGCGTTGTTTGGCAGATCTTCCTGGGTGGCAACCAGTGCGTATTTCTTAGGAGTGGCGGCCATCGTCATCTCCGGAGTGTTATTAAAAAAGACCAGCCTATTTGCAGGCGACCCTGCACCATTTGTCATGGAATTACCCGCTTACCACATGCCTCCCTTTAAAAATCTGATTCACTCCATGTGGGAGCGCGGCTGGTCCTTTATCAAAAAAGCAGGCTCCATCATCCTATTGGCCACCGTATTCGTTTGGTTTACCACCCACTACGGTTGGACAGACGGCGCATTTGGTGCAGTTGAGATGAATGAGAGCATCCTCGCCAAACTCGGCGGAGCCGTCGCGTGGATCTTCCAACCTCTAGGTTGGGGCCATTGGCAAGGCGCCGTGGCGACCGTCACAGGCCTTATCGCCAAAGAAAACGTCGTGGGTACCTTTGGCGTGCTCTTTGGTGGCTTTGAAGAAGTCGCCGAAAACGGCTGGCAGATCTGGGACAGAATGGCAGTGGTGTTCACACCCTTAGCCGCTTATTCCTTCCTAGCGTTCAACCTGCTGTGCGCCCCTTGCTTTGCAGCTATCGGCGCCATCCGTCGAGAAATGAACAACGCAAAATGGACCGTCTTTGCCGTCGCCTACCAATGTGGATTTGCCTATGGAGTCGCCTTTGTGATCTATCAACTCGGCTCATGGTTTACAGGAACAGGCAACATCTTAGGCACCGTCATCGCCCTAATCCTCATTGGTCTGGTCATCTACGGACTGGCAAGGCCCTATAAAGAATCGAACCGACTCACCAAACCGGTCCTTGTGGACTAACATCTAAGGAGGACATGCACATGACCTGGCTTACCCAAAACCTCTCAACCATAATCGTCTCCGTCCTATTACTGACGATGATGGGGGGGATCGTATACAAAATGATCAGAGACAAAAAAAGTGGCAAATCCTCTTGTAGCGGGTGCTCCGGTTGCGACAGCGCCACTTGCGATTCCAAACACTGATGACAAAAGGGGCTGAGCGTTGGCTCGGCTCCTTTCTTTCAACGAAGGTTAGCGAGAACTAAGAAAAGGTCAGGAGGAAATCAATGGGACATCATTTCATCACCGGCGTTGCCATCGGAATACTCATTCTTTTGCTAAAAGTGCTATCGATCGTAAAATACACCTGCAAAGCACAATCCGGTTGCTACCTTTGCGGTCGCACCGACTGCCCGTTTCGCGTTCAATGCACCGTACAAGGCATGGATAACAGCCAATGTGCGCTGAGAGTAGAAGCTACGCTGAACGCCATCGATGGGGTAGAGGCCTTTGCCGATGGAAAAACCCAACAGCTCATCCTTCACCTTCGAAAACCCATGGGAGCCAAGGCGATTTGCGACAACATACAGCGTGTCGGCCCATATAAAGTCGTGGGCATCCAACGGCTCCTATCCTAAGAAAGGAGGTAAAAATGACATCTTGTTTAATACAACCCCATAGCCAAGCAATCAGAGAAGAGGATCGCGGCGCGTCCTACAATATACAAAACAGCTCTGGCGAAGTGGTCATCACATGCCATCACGTCTTTCCTGGGATAGATCTCGTCTACCACGATGCTCATATCGAAGAAATCGACACCACCCTATCGCAAAAAGATACCGCCCTTCTCGAAATCAGCCACTGTCGAGAAGGCCGTGTTGAACAGGAAATCGACGAAGGATTTTACTACCTCGCCCCAGGGGATACGACAATACGATGCAGAAGCGAAACCCAGTGCCAGAGCGTATACCCTCTCGGCCACTACCACGGGTTGTCCATACTTATCGATTGTGAACGCGCACCCCACTGCCTATCCTGTTTTCTAGAAGATGTCAACGTATCGCCAAAAAAACTACTCGAGCGTTTTTGCACCGATCGCACCAGCTATATTTTGAGATCCGACCCTGCAATGGAAGTTCTGTTTTCTGAGCTTTACACCGTCAAATCCACCATCCGCAAAGGGTTTTTCAAAGTTAAAATCTTAGAGATCCTACTCCAACTCAGCCAACTCGAACTCCCCCAAGAAAAAGCCCCGCCCTATGCCAAACAGCAGGTCAAACTGGCAAAAAACGTGCGCGCTTACCTCACCGAACACATGGATCAAAAAATAACCATCGATCAACTTGCCAAGCGATTTCACGTCTCCTTAACCACCTTAAAAAACAGCTTCAAAGGGGTTTATGGCGAGAGCGTATACGCCTACATACGAGAACAAAAAATGCATGCCGCGGCGATAGCTCTCAAAAACGAAGACGCCACCATACTAGAAATTGCGGGGCGTTATGGCTACGAAAACGGGAGCAAATTTGCCAAAGCCTTTCAAACCGTCATCGGCATGACCCCGAGCCAATACCGGAAAACGTGTTAAAGTAACCAATCCATAGAGGCTAAACAAGAGTTGTCCAAATGGAGCGGAAAAAGCAAACCAAAATGCCTATACTTTAAATTAACCCACAAAAAAGCGGTGATCCTAGATCAAAGGTAACAACCTAAATGGATCACCCATTGAAAAAATAAGAGGAGGAAGAAAATATGGGATTTAAATGGAAAGCGTTCGTCGGAGGTCTCGTACTAGGGACAGCAGGGCTGAAAGTGTTGACGAGCAAAGACGCTAAAAAAGTGTACACTCGTACAGCGGCAGCTGCCCTTAGAGCCAAAGAAGAAGTGATGACCACCGTAACCAAAATAAAAGAAAACGCCGATGACATCATTGCAGATGCCAACGATATCAACGAGCAATACGCAGCAGAAAACGTCACCGAAACCATCGAAGATACCTCAGAAACCGTCGTCGAAGAAACCGTAGCAACAGAAGATGTCGTCGAAGCGGCACAGTAACCGAAAGAAAGGGAGCCGACCACGACGCTTCCCTTTTTTTAGTGGAGGATTCTATGAAATGTAACATACTTCACGAGTCAAAAGGGCGTATGCGCATCCGACTTGCGCAAGCGCACATGACCATGAAAGAAGCCGATGCCTTAGAGCACTACCTAATGACCACAGCAGGTGTTTTTCAAGCAAAAGTCTACGAGCGAACCGCCTCTGCCATCATACACTACAACACAAACCGAGCAGAGATCGTAGCGGCTCTGGGCGCGTTTAACTACGCCAACACCCTATCCCTTGCGCCACAACATACCAGCAGAGCCTTAAATCGAGAGTACGAAGACAAACTCATCAGTGCGTTTCTCATACGGGGTATCATGCAAACCTTCGTACCAATGCCTCTCGTCCGCGTCGTCACCGTAATCCGAGCGTTTAAGTACATCAAAAAAGGTATCGTTTCATTGTTCAAAGGCAAACTTGACGTGGACGTACTCGATGCAGCGGCCATAGCCGTGCCCATCATACAAACCGATTACCCCACAGCAAACTCCATCATGTTTTTGCTCAACCTCGGCGATACCCTAGAAGAGTGGACCCACAAACGCTCCGTCAACGACCTGGCGCGGTCCATGGCGCTCAACGTCGACAAAGTGTGGGTCAAAACCCCACAAGGCGAAGTGTTAAAACCCGTCGGAGAGATCGCTGTAGGCGAACACATCGTTGTGCGCACAGGCAACCTCATCCCATTAGACGGCAAAGTCATCTCAGGGGAAGCCCTCGTCAACCAAGCCTCCATGACCGGAGAATCCCTACCGGTGAGAAAAGAAGAGGGGTCCTATGCCTATGCCGGTACCGTCGTCGAAGAAGGGGAGTGTTGGATAGCCGTCGATAAGAATGCGGGATCCGGGCGATACGATCGCATCGTTCAAATGATCGACGAATCGGAAAAATTGAAATCACCAACCGAAAACTGGGCATCCAGCTTAGCCGATCGCCTCGTGCCTTATAGCCTAGGGGGGACATTGCTCACCTACGCACTCACAGGAAGCATCACCAAAGCATTAACCATCCTCATGGTGGACTTTTCATGTGCGCTAAAACTCTCCATGCCATTAGCCGTCCTATCAGCCATGCGCGAATCCAGCGGTTATAGCATCTCCATTAAAGGTGGACGCTACCTAGAGACCGTATCCAAAGCAGATACCATCGTCTTTGACAAAACAGGCACCCTAACCCATGCCACACCCAAAGTCGTAGAAGTCATCCCGTTCGGTGGACGAGATGAAAATGAAATGCTCCGATTAGCCGCCTGCCTCGAAGAGCATTACCCACATTCCATGGCAAATGCCGTCGTCGAAGCAGCCGTAGAAAGAAATCTCCAACACGAAGAACACCACACTAGCGTGGAATACATCGTCGCCCACGGCATATCTAGTCAATTTGGGGGAGAAAAAGTCATCATAGGTTCCCATCACTTCGTGTTCCAAGACGAAGGCAGCATCGTCGAAGCCGAGGATCAACAGCGATTTAATCAATTACCAGAAGACCATTCCCTTTTGTATATGGCCATTTCAGGAAAACTCGCCGCCGTCATCGCCATCGACGACCCCATCCGCGAAGAAGCCCCCAAAGTTATCGACAAGCTTCGAGAAATGGGAGTCGCCCACATCGTCATGATGACCGGAGACAGCGAAAAAGCGGCACGTACCATCGCGGCACAAGTCGGCGTCGACGAATACCACGCCGAAGTCCTCCCCGAAGACAAAGCGAACTTCATCGCCGCACAACAAGAAAAAGGGCGTACCGTGCTCATGATAGGAGACGGCATCAACGACTCCTTAGCCTTATCCCAGTCCGATTGTGGCATAGCCATCAGCGACGGCGCACAAATCGCAAGAGAAATCGCAGACATCACCATACTAGCGGACGATCTTTACGAACTGGTGACCTTAAAAGATCTCAGCGATCGACTCATGAACCGAGTCAACCAAAACTTCCGCTTCATCATCGGCTTCAACGGCATGCTCATCGTCGCAGGGCTCATAGGCTGGATCCAGCCCTCAACATCTGCCATGCTCCACAACGCATCCACACTGGGCGTGAGCATGAAGAGCATGACTAATTTAATCGCGTAAAAGGATCTTAACCTTGGCTCCATCCCTGAGGGAGCTGTCTGCGCAGCGGACTGAGGGAGGGTTTTGACCTTATCTTTTGACCTTGATTTTGTCCCTTGACCTTAAAAAGGAACGCCACTACCGTGGCGAAAGACGATGGAGAAAAAACCCCTCCCTCAGTCTCGGCAAAGGGCGGCCGAGC
>CAZHRC010000036.1:0-8027 GCA_964533865.1 uncultured Peptoniphilaceae bacterium | reverse complement strand
CCTCCCTCAGTCTCGGCAAAGGGCGGCCGAGCCAGCTCCCTCCAAGATGGAGCCTGACGGACGCCACCCTTCGGGTGGCTGATAAGACCTTGACCTTCATGCTCTTGACCTTCGGCCTTGACCTTGCCGTTGCCCTTAGCTCCATCCCCGAGGGAGCTGTCTGCGCAGCAGACTGAGGGAGGGTTTTGACCTTGATCTTTTGACCTTGACCTTCATGCTCTTGACCTTCGTCCTTGACCTTGCTGTTGCCCTTGGCTCCATCCCCGAGGGAGCTGTCTGCGCAGCAGACTGAGGGAGGGTTTTGACCTTATTTCTTGACCTTGACCTTCACGTCCTTGACCTTGATCCCTTGACCTTCACGCGCCGCAGCCACACTTCACGTGGCACGCCTTTCGCTACACGACTCCCCCTCTTGTTCAACGACAAAAAAAGCGCAGCCTTTCGGCATGCGCTTTTTCCTATTATCGTCACTTCACTTTAAAAATTAATCCCATCCATGGTGCGTTGATGGCGCCACAATCCTCTTTCATCGGATCTTGCATCGAGCATGTGCGCGACGAAACCCTCGTTGTAGGCGGCGTTGAATCGCTCGATGCCCACGTTGGCATAGCCGTCGGAGAGGAGGATTTCATTGATCATCACGCCGTCGACATAGGCGTAAACCAGTGGGGTCCCTTCGCCTTCTGAGATGGCGTCGGTGCGAATTTGTACGGCTTTTCCTCGAATCAAACGCTCGATGTATGCTTTCGATTCTGCTTGGTAGGCTGCGAGCTCACTAGCGGATATCCCCTCGGGTTCAATCATGGAGATGCCGTTGAGTTTGACGATTTGTGGAACTTGGCGTGGATTTTGTTCAAACTCAGAAGCGCTCGAGGTTTCGTACAACTGTAAGGTATAGTCATCTAAGACTTTTACATTTCTAAAGGATGCGGTTGTTTCATTTTCCAAAGTTGCGCCAGCGCGGGTGATCGTATTTAACGACCAGTCGCTTACAGCGCTTTCCCCGCCGACGATGACCGCGTGGAGTCCTTTGAGCAGATAGCTTTGAACCGATGGATCGACGGCGTCTTTACCGACCAAAACAATAGGAGCATCGTTTAAGTATCGAGACAAAGACACGGCGACTAAAGCGTCAGGGAAGTTGGTGCCATCAGCTAAGATCGTGTATTTTGGCTTGTCGGTGACAGCAGTTGCGATGGCAGCCGATGTTTCATAGCGGTTGTTGCCGGATATGCGCGTTGCGTCATAAGTCGAAGTCAAGGTGTTGGATACCGCATTGACGCCGCCGAAAACGTGGACGGTAGACGCGGATTTGGCGTAGTTGTGTGCAGCGTCAGTCAAGGTGTTCCCATCAGATAAGAGCAAGATGCCGTTGTGCTTCGCCACGTATGCCGAGGCGGATAGGGCATCTGGGAAATTGAGACCGTTGACGATGGAGACGTTAGCGGTGCTACGGGTTTTGCTGACTTCATCTGCGATGACAGTCGCGGTTTCAAACCGGTTTTGACCGCCTAGGCGTTTGACGACAAAACGTCTGCCCAGTTCGACTTCCACCTGCTCATCGATGGCTGCGTTGCCGCCGAGGAGGTAGATGTGTTGAGGTTTTAGCCTATCCAGCTCATTGGTGACCACGTCGGGAATGCGATCTTTTTGAATCAATAGAATCGGTGCGTCATAAGCATCGGAGAGTCCACTCCCGACGAGAGCGTCGGCGTAGTTGGATCCGGTGGCTAAAATGACGCGACTGGTCTTTTTAAAGGTGGATTTGCTGATTTCTACAGCGGTGGCGTAGCGATCGCTTCCGGCGACGCGTAGCCTGCCTAAGTTTTTAGCTTCTACAGTGGATACAAACATCGGCAGCACCAACAATGCGGCCAATACAAGTGCGGTTATCTTTTTTTTCATCAAACTTCTCCTTTACTCGACCAACGACTGGACCAAATCGGAAACCGTCGTTTCTAGCATGGCTTCCTCGCCTCCAATGATATACATCGTCTTCACTGGATCGAGGTAGGCTGTTTCATCTTCTGTCGGCTCGGGGTTTTTGAGCAAAATCGGCGCGTTGTGTTTCTTAGCTAAAGACACTGCCGATAGGGCGTCGGGAAAGTTTTCGCCGTTGACCATGATCACGGTCGCCGGGCGGGATTCTTGTTGTTTGGAGACTTCGAGGGAAGTGGCGTAGCGATCCTCGCCTGCTAGCCTTGTAGCGTTGTAGGCGGTTTCGAGTTTCTTGGTCACAATCTCCTCGCCACCGATGATGTAGACCTTCTCCGCTTTTGAGAGAATGGGTCCGCTACCCGGGATGAGCGTGTTATCGTTGACGAGTAGCATCAAACAGTCGTTTTTGGCGACGAAAGCACTCGCAGATAAGGCGTCGGGGTAGTTGTTGCCATCGGCAAGCACCACGGTTTTGCCAGGGCGGAAAGTCATGACTTTGGTTGCGATGGCAAGGGCGGTTTCGTATCGGTTACCGCCGGCGATGCGCTCCACAGACCAATGCTGTTTTAACTTGGATTCTGCTGCTGGAGAGACGACTTCGGCGCCGCCGAGAACAAAGACGTATTGAACATTTAAACGGTGCAATTCGTTGAGAACCGCTTGAGTGATCCCGTCGCGGGGCACCAATAATATGGGCGCGTTAAAGGCATCAGCTAAGCTGGAACCCACCAAAGCATCAGCGTAGTTGTCGCCAGTTGCGATGATCGCGTAGGCGGATTGTTCATAAGACGCACGGCTGACTTCAATCGAGGTAAAATAGCGATCGGTGGAGCCTATGCGGTGGATGGTTGGGGCAGAAACGGGTTGAGCGTGTGCTGTGGCCGCTGGACTTGCGACGACCAATGCCCCAGTAAGTAGTAAAGCGAACAATTTTTTGACCATGTTTCACCTCCGGTCTCTATCGAACAAAAGGCATCTCGTATCGATAAGTTTATCATCAAAATGTGTTAGAATTACGATGAATTGACAATTTAGACCCATCGTGCCACAATACTATTATGAAGGAGGGATTGAATGAAGTCAACCGCTTTTGTCCTCATGCTCATCACCGTACTATCAAAAGGGACCGGTTTGGTTCGGGAAATCGTCCTGTCCTACTTTTTTGGAGCAAGCGCTCTTTCGGATGCTCTTCTCGTCTCGATCACCATCCCCTACACCATAGGGGGACTTGTCGCAGCGGGAATTGCCAACAGTTATATGCCCATCTACGTCACCGTGACCAAAGAAAAAGGCAAAGAGGGCGGAGATCGATTCACCTCAAATCTCCTCAACACCGCTTTCATCCTATCCACGGTGCTTTTTGTATTGGCGCAAATCTTTGCTCCTCAACTGATCCGCATTTTCGCCTCAGGGTTTGACGATCGCGCCTTTAGGATAGCGCTCATGTTCACCCGTTTTTCCCTGATCAACATCTACACCTACATCCTCGCCGAAGTGGTGTCGGGCTATCTCAATGCCAACGGCGTATTTCGCGTCACCGCCTCCGTCGGGTTAGTGCTCAACGGCTTCTACATCATCGCAATGGTCCTTGGCGCAAAAGTGAACCTCACCTTGTTTGCCATAGGATCCGCCATGGCCTATGTCCTTCAATACGTCATCTTCATACCGGCACTGCGCAGCTTGCGCTACCGCCATACCTTGTTGCTCCAACCCAAGGATCCAGCGATCAAAAGCTTGATGCAAGCCTCCATACCAGTACTTATCGGCACCACAGTCGATGACATCAACCAAATCATCGACAAAACCTTGGCGACGCGCATCATCCTAGGTGGGATGACCGCCATCAACTACGCCCAAAGACTGACCGGATTTGTCTCGGGCATCGTCGTCAACTCCCTCGCCGTCGTCGCCTTTCCAAAGTTTAGTCAAATGGCGTCGGAAAAAGACTACACCAACCTTTCCAATGCCGTCGTCGAAGCCCTAGACCTTTCAAATCTGCTCATGATCCCATCAGCTGTCGGGCTCATGGTACTGAGTGGGCCTATAGTGGATTTTGTGTACAAACGTGGACAATTTGACGATCTTGCCCTTCAAATGACGGCGCTATCCCTTTTGCTTTATGCGCCTACCGTCGTGGGTTATGGGTTAAAAGTCATCATCAACCGCGGGTTTTACGCCTTAAAGGACACCCGCACCCCGATGATCGTCTCCACCGCCATGGTGGGGCTAAACATCCTACTGGATCTGACATTAGCGCCAATCATCGGCCTTGGTGGATTAACCGTATCCACCTCCATCGCCTCAGTGGGAGGCGGACTCATCCTTCTCTACATCATCGCGCGACGAGTGGAAACCCTAAACTTGCGTCGAATGGTGCAAAGCACCCTGCAGATATTGGGAGCGGCTCTCGTCATGGGCGCAGTCGCTTGGGGCGTGCAAAACCTCGTTCAAGGGATAGCTTCTAAAGCCATTGCTTTACTACTTGCCATAGGAGCAGCGATCATCGTTTATCTTTTCATGCTTATTCTTTTGAAAGTTGAGGTCGCCACAGACCTCATTCATGATATAATAGAAAAAATAAAAACCAAACGTCAATAGAACAATCGACAAAGGAGAACCCATGAACAAAAAGCGCGCCATCATCCTATTATTATTGTTGAGCATCGTCGTCGGTCTATTTCCACAGACCGCTTACGCCGAGCTCGTCATGCATACATTAACGCCGACATACATCGTTGGCGATGCTCAAAAAGGGATCGTCATGGCAGAACAAGACGCGGATACGCCTCATCCCATCGCCAGTATGTCAAAAATTATGACTTACCTCGTGGTAATGGATCAAGTGACCGCCGGCGCCTACAAACTTACAGATATGGTCACTATCGAACAAGACGCAGCAGATCTTGCCATCCCAGGCAACTCCCATTTTGGGCTAAAGCTTGGGGAACAAATCTCCGTCGATGATCTGTTAAAAGGGCTTATGGTCGTCTCTGGAAACGACGCCGCCCAAGCGTTGGCCGTGTTTACCTCGGGAAGCGAAGCCTCGTTTGTCACCTTGATGAATAACAAAGCCAAAGAACTTGGTCTCGAATCGGCAGCATTTTATAACGCATCAGGCCTTCAAGAAGGGGATAACCAAAACACCATGAGTGCGAGAGACGTGTTCAAACTCACCGGACACATCGTCCAAATTCACCCATCCGTCCTTCAATACGCCGAAATCAAAACCCTATCTTATCCATCGCGAGAATTTGAAAAAGAATCCACTCTGCCACTACAAGGGGTGATGTCGGGATTAGAAGGGTTAAAAACCGGCTACACACCGGAAGCGGGCTACTGTTTTGCAGCTACAGTCGACATGGCCAAGCGCAAAGAGGCCAACACCTATCGGCTGACAGCAGTCGTCATGGGAGTAGAAACCCCAGGGTTGAGGGCAAACGCGATACAAGAGCTCATCCTCTACGCCGAAAAAGACTGGCATATGAATAAGCTCATCGAAAAAGACGACCTACAAACCACAGTTCCCATGAACTCCGCGCTAAAAGGTCAAGTGGAGCTCTACCCGGCGTTGGATTACGAAAGACTATCCGAAGGCAAAGAAGTCATCGCCAAACGCTTTGCCATCGATGAAAAAGTCAAAGCGCCCCTCAAAGCAGGCGATGTGGTCGGCCAAATGACCTTCACCGTCAACGGCGCCCCAGGCAGCACCATCGATCTCGTCGTCAAAGAGGACATCCCTAAAGCTGACTTCCTCACCCGACTTGTCCGCGGATTAGGTGACATGGGGGAATACTTCCGACTCATGCTCCCCTTATAATTGACAAGGCAACGCACCACGTGTAAAATAGACCAAGAGGAAGGGCAACCTTTCTCTGCATACGCCTCCATAGTTAAGCAGGATATAACAGACCCCTCCTAAGGGTCAGTCACTGGTTCGAATCCGGTTGGGGGTGCCAAGAAGACAACCCATCGTGCAAATCTCAGTATTTGCCCGGTGGGTTGTTTTTTGTCTCATCCATCGGTTTTACCGCTCAAAAATAAAAAACCATCGATTGAAAGGATTCGCCTTCCTCAATCGTATCACTATTAGAAGCGGCAAAAAACCGCTTACTAAAAAACGCGGAGGGATCATCATGAAAAAGAAAATTATCGCAGCAGCACTAGCACTAACAGTACTTATTGGAACGGGAACGACCGCTTTTGCCGCCGGCCCAGGGCGAGGTCGCAATCAAACAGGGGATAGACCTAGCATTTGTCAGAACGTTGAGAATTGTCCAAACAACGGCGAACGCCCAATGGACGGCACAGGTCGAAAATCGCGAAGAGAAGAAGCGGTAACTGGCACAGAAAAGGGCGAAAACCGTGGCGGTGGATACGCTAACCGTTCCGAGAATTGTCCAAACCCAGAAGATTGCCCCAATGACGGCGTGGCAAAACGCGATGGCACTGGGCAAAAATGGGGTAACAATAAGGCAAATCAAGGCAGAGGTCAACGGACGGGCGGATGCCCAATGGATGGCACAGGCGCAAGATGGAGAGCGACCAGCAAATAAAACACAAGCGTTGAGGTGAAGCGATGAGAAGTGAACAAGAGGTCAATAGAGCCATCGACACCTATGCCGATATGGTGCGTCGTATCTGCATGGTTCACTTAAAAAACACCGCCGACACCGAAGACATCTTTCAAACGGTATTTATCAAATATCTCCTTCACCCACAACCCTTTGAAAACGGCGAGCACGAAAAAGCTTGGCTCATACGCATCACCATCAATGCGTGTAAAGATCTGATCAAAAGCTTTTTTAGAAGCCGCACAGTCGATCTCGAAAAGGCAAAAACCATCGCACAAGAAAGCTCAGAAGATCATAGCGATGTACTAGAAGCGGTATTGTCCTTGCCCAAAAAATACAAAGACGTTGTTTATCTCCACTATTACGAAGGCTACACAGCCGTAGAAATCGGAGGCATCCTCAACAAAAACGTCAACACCGTATACACCCTACTATCGCGCGCCAAAGGGCAACTCAAAGAAAAACTAGGAGGTGAGGACTTTGACGAATCCCATAAAAGACGCCTTTGATACCGTATGCGCAGAAGAAACGTTAAAAGAAAAAACCAAAAGCGCTCTGAGAAAAACACGGGAAAGCAAAACGCGGCAACAGCCATGGCGTCCCATAGTAGCCATAGCCCTCGCCCTTGTCTTAGTTATCGTAGGCGGGTACAACTACTACATCACACCGGTGTCCGCCGTATCCTTCGACGGGCAAACCGCCATCGATTTAGAGATCAACGCCTTTGGTCGAGTCATATCGGAAACCGCCTTCAATGAGAAAGGCGAGCGCATCGCAACCACCACAAACAATCTCAATCGAAGCTACGACCAAGTGGCGATCACCTTATTTGAAAGCGAAATCTTAGGTGAAAACAGGGACCAACTCACCGTCACCGTCGCTTCCAAAAGCGCAGCAAAATCCCAAGAGATCGAAGAAAAGATCGCAGAGTGCGCCAAAGGAAGAAGCGAAACCATACATTACCACCAAGGTAAAACCACAGATGCCCACACCGCTCACGGTCACGGCATATCATTGGGCAAATACAACGCCTATCTGGAACTTAAAGCAATCGACAACACCATCGAGCTCAAAGACCTCCAATCCGAAACCACATCCCAACTTCAACGGCGAATCCGAGAGGGCATGAAACACAGCCCCAGACACCACACGCCGGCAACAGAAGAGCAGCACCCCACAGAAACCGGCCCCCAAACCCAAAAGAAGGGTCAACCCCACGGAAACGGTGGGATGGGTGAAGGGGGAAGTGGCGGAAATGGCGGAGGAAAGGGCAGAATGGGAAATTAGAGCATCCAATGAAAAAACCTCAAAGCAAAAGGCAGATAGCCCATAGCTTTGAGGTTTTATGGCTTGAGTTGAAAGGGGATTGACGTTGATCTTGGCTCTAAGACCTTGCCCTTGACCTTGGCTCCATCCCCGAGGGAGCTGTCTGCGCAGCAGACTGAGGGAGGGTTTTGACCTTAATCTCTTGACCTTGCCCTTAATCCCTTGACCTTCACGTGCCGCAGGCACTCTTCA
>CAZHRC010000035.1:0-8682 GCA_964533865.1 uncultured Peptoniphilaceae bacterium | reverse complement strand
GGAGGAATCTCAGAAAAGGCAGGAATCCCTTCGACAGGCTCAGGGCAGGCTCCTTCGACTTTGCTCGGGATAATGATATATAACCACGTCTGTGTGCTCGTACAAAAGGAAACGGCGCCCTGGGAGCGCCGTTACATCAATACAGGCCAAGCCTAATCAAAGGCCTTGTCCACGGTCCAGTTTTCCCAGACCTTGCCCACCAGATCCGGGCCAGGTTTGAGGGTCTGTTTTCCTGGACGCCAGCCTGAAGGGCAAACCTCACTGCCCTTTGTATTGCGCACTAGCTGGTACGCCTGGATCTGACGCAGAGTTTCGGAAACATTACGCCCAACAGGTGGGGAAAGCACTTCAAAACCCTGAATAACGCCATCTGGATCAATGAGAAAACGGCCACGCACATCCACGCCGCCAGCTTCATCATACACCCCATACATTCTTCCGATATTGCCGCCACTGTCAGACAGCATGGGAAAGGGGACTGTTTTTGCTGTAATCATTTTGGATAATTCATCCTGAACCCAGACCTTATGCACAAACATGCTGTCTGTACTCATGGATAAAACCTGTACGCCCAGCTTGGCAAATTCTGCGTGCTTCTCGGCGACCGCCGAGATTTCAGTTGCTCAAACAAATGTAAAATCACCTGGATAGAAGCAAAGAACAACCCATTTTCCAAGGTGGTCTGACAGCTTTACTGTGGTAAATTTTCCATTATCATAGGCTGAGGCCGTAAAATCCGGGGCCTTTTGTCCAACGCGAATCATAGACTGTGCTCCTGTGTTTGCTGGTTCAGATAACATGCTGGTTTCTGCCGATTGTGCCGCCTGTGCCGCAGGCTGTGTGCACCCCACTGGTATTTCTTTTTCCACTACCCCTCCTTTTTATAGAGTAATGAGTATCAATAAGACAGATCTACGCCGTAGCGTAGGAGTTTATCAAAAGCAAGCCTGATCGCACATGTAATAAAAAAATCAGATACCATATGCTAATAATATGAAATAATACAATATATTATATATTGATTCTATTCACTATCTCGACGAAAATACGGGGTATTGACGATAATACAATAATGAAGCTAGGAGCTATTAAGAAAATAAAAAATAGCTGATCATGATTAGCAGAAATATTTATACGTTTATTTTTTAACGTATCTCAATAACGAAAAGTATAAAGAGTATATAATGTTTGAACACAGGTACAATGCATATATTCAATTTATTTATACAACAACTTTTATCATTTTAATTTTTTCGTTTATAATATCACTATATTTATCAATAAATGATATAAATCTACACTTTTTTAAAGAATATTTAAATATACCATTAGATATTCTCACAAAAATAACAACTATTTTTTTAGTAACCACTTTAATACATATAGTATTTATCATATATTTACATTCCAAAAAAAATAAATTCAATTTGCCAAATCCAAAGTATCAATTTTTTAACATAATGACTATTGTTTTAATTGATACTTCAATAATATATATTACTCAATTATTTTTTCAAACAAAAATTTTACCAAATAAATTTGGTATATATTTTTTTATAATAAACAACCTATTAAATGGAATAACTATTTGTTTAGTGTATGAGATATCTAAACGAATATACTCCAATTCACGCAATCGACGTAATTTTATAATGATTGGATCAAGTAGCAGGTCTATTAAATTTACAAATTTTTTTGAACAGAACAAAACATTTGGATTTTATAATATTGGGTACCTGGATGACAAAAATTATAGCGATGATAAAATTAAACTTATAGGTAATATAAATGATTTACAGGATATAATACGAACAAGTATAGTTGATATTATAATTATAACATTGCCTATACGTTCTTATTATGATTCTATTATGAATATTATTGATATTTCTGAAGTACACGGAATACCTGTATATTTTATGACAGACATCTTCAAAACAAAATACAGCAGCATAGTGCAATCAAATGTTGAAGGTGCTTCATCACTCACTTTGCACACAGCACCACTTGATGGATGGAATTTATTTTGCAAAAGAATTTCTGATATTTTTTTATCGATATTTTCTCTTATTATATTTTCACCACTCCTCATACTATCTGCTATTGCTATAAAAATAACAGATGGCGGAAGTATATTTTATACTCAAAAGCGTGTTGGTTACAATAAACGAATATTTCAAATGTATAAATTCAGAACGATGTGCAGAGATGCTGATAAAATACAAAATGACTTTATCCATCTCAATGAAATGGATGGCCCTGTTTTTAAGATCAAAAACGATCCCAGGATAACCACGGTTGGACGAATATTACGCAAATATAGTATTGATGAGCTTCCGCAACTCCTTAATGTCTTACTGGGAGACATGAGTATTGTTGGACCAAGACCAATGGCCTTGCGAGACTACGAAGGATTTCCCGAAGACTGGCAGCGACGAAGATTTTCCATGCGTCCAGGCCTGACCTGTTACTGGCAGATACGTGGGCGTAATACCCTGGATTTTGAAACCTGGATGCACCTGGACATGGAGTATATTGATAATTGGTCTTTTTTTGAAGATATAAAAATTATTTTACTCACTATTCCCGCAGTGTTAAAGGGAAGTGGAGAATAGTTTAATTCTGTTATGTTCAGCAAGCTTGTTATGCGTGGCAATTCAGATTACAAATCTAAATAAGGACGTTTGAAAATGAAACAGAACAACGATACAAAGTATGGCCCTATTGCTGGATTCCTATTTGTTTTAGCTTTAATATGTATTGGATATTTTTTTTACACAACAAATACATTTACCATGTCTAAAACAGAACGCCTGATAGCTGAAAAAATTATGACACAAAAAACAGAACAATAAACTCTGCATTCTTTGGCATGACAAAATTTTAAATTAGTGTTTTGCAACTTTACAACACACCAGAGAGATACCTATGTTTTTTTTCAACACAGAGAAAAAATTATCTTCCCGTATTCCAGGCAAGCACTGCTACACGATTTTAATTATTTTTCTTTGGATTTGTTGTATATCAGGATGTGCAGCATCTTCTCAAAACTCAGATAAAACAGCACAGAGCATTTATCCTGCGCCACCGGAATTTTATAACCCATATTATCCTGCACAAACTGTACATATTGACCCTGGAGACGTGCTCACTGTGCGTTTTTATTATCATCCTGAATTAGATTCTATACAAGCAGTCCGTCCAGATGGCAGGATATCCCTGACCTTATTTCAGGGAATTGAAGTCGCAGGCCTGTCGCCGGAAGAGCTGCACGCTCATCTGACTCAACTTTATTCCAGAGAATTTATTGATCCTGTTATCACGGTTGAGATAGAGAAAAAATCAGACAATACTGTTTTTGTTACCGGACAGGTCGCCCAGGGTGGGCTCAAAGCATTATCATCCAACCTGACCATTGGACAAATGCTTGCCCAAAGCGATGTCAAAGTTCCTGATGCTGATCTAGGTAGTGTGCTTTTAATCCGCAAGCACAACGATACAGACTATATGGCATATAAACTTAACGTCAATTTTGAAAATGGCCCAGAAAGAGATATTTATCTTTCCCCTGGAGATATTGTTGTTGTTCCACGAAATACAATAACCATTATCGGAGATTTTATACAAAAATATATTCGTGACATAATTCCGCCACAAATGAATATATATTATGGGATGACAACTGATCTTTCTGACAAGTCACCATTTAAATAGGATTACATATGAACACTACATTTAAAGATATTCTGAATGTATTTTTCCGTTACATATATCATATGCTTATATTTACTATAATCATAGTTATAACAACATTTGCATACATATATGGATCAAAAAAAATATATACCTCCAATGCCCAGGTGCTCATCAGGCTTGGCCAGGAACAGATGGGCAGTATGCAATTTATGAGCAACGCCAGAAATGTGTATATAACGCGGCGTGAACAGGAATTGAAAAACGAAGAAATGATTTTTCTGAGCGACCAGGTCTTGACCGCAGCAGCTACAGAAATTCTGGGTAGCGACAGTCAGAATACACAAACTCTTACTGCAGTAAAAAAATATCTGTCAGCAAAATTGGACGTAAAAACATTATTTGAGTCAGACACGCTATCAATTTCATTTGATTTTCCTGACCCATACATTGCGCAACAAATTTTAAAAATTCTTTTACAAAAGTATATGGAGCATCACCTGGATGTGTATGAAAATGTAAAAGAACTTAAATTTGTCAAACTCAAACTTGATGAGTCACGACAAAATTATAATGATGCCTTAAAAAAATACTCTGATTTTATTGGATCTTCTCAAATTTACGACGAAAAACAAATTACGTTTTTATTAGAAAAATCCAATGCAATGCAAACAGAGTTGTCCAACCTTAAAGCAGAGCATGAATACCATGCTCAGAAGCTGGCCAGCGCCAAAAAAGAGCTGAAACGTCTGCACCCATATGAAAAATATAACAGCGTTGAAGTGATTAATGACCGGCGCAATAAACTTCAGAGCAAACTCAACGAAGCTCGTGTAGAAAAACAAAACTTATTACAGAAATATACCCTTGAAAGCCGCCTGGTTCTCGATGCTGACCAAGAAATTGAAATGCTTGAGAAGCTTATCCAAAGTGAGTCTGAACGTGTTATTGATTCCGTGGATAATCGTAAAAACGAGATTTACAGCGCTATTGCGCAGACAATCATTGATCTGCAGACAACCATTGCCGGAGAAGAAGGCAAGATCGCGGCCTTAACGCAGGAATTAAAAAATCTTGAAGAGACTTTATCCCGCAATGCCCGCGACTATCAGTATGTAGCTCTTTTGAAAAAAGATCTGGATCTGGCAAAAAGTGCCTATGAAAAATATTATGAAGGATACCTGGAAAGTGACTTAAGCAACGTAAGTAAACTCCAGCAGGTAACCAACATTTCCATTATTGATCCACCATCCTTGGGCACCCTTCCGACATGGCCCAATAAGAAAAAACTTTTCCTTTTTAGCGGAGCATTTTTAGTCGCAGGCAATATTTTTCTGGTCATGCTTTTAACTATGTTAAACAATACAGTGGCCAAGCCGGCAGACCTTATAAAATTGTTCAATAAACAGCCACTTGCAACTATTCCCTTGGCCTTGAGCATAGTTCCTCCAGACGTGGAACGCACCAGGACTTCTGGAGAATGCACTACTCTTGCACAAAGTTCTGACTGCCTGGCTTACTACAAGGAGAATTTAAGAGAATTTCAAAAGTTATATATTAATTTAAAGATGGCAGGAGCAAATGATAAGCTCTACCTGATTGGACGCTCTCGGCGAGGTGAAGGGGGAGCAACAATTATTTTTAACTTAGCTGCGTTTATGGCAGAATATCTTGATAAAAAGGTAGCTTTTGTAGAATATTATCCATCATGTGTATGTGCATCAGTACAAAACATTCAAGCCAGCCCGCACAATGTCCTTGAAAAATCAGCTCTGGGCAAGGTGGATTGCTATCGTTGTGTAGCAGAAACACTCTTTTCTCCGGACAAGATCAAAGAAAAATATGATGTTTTAGAATCTTTGCGCAACACCTATGATTATGTATTTTGTAATACGCAACCCATTAAGGACTTTGCGGACCTTGTATTCCTTAATAAGCATATTGACCGAGTATTATTTTTTATTGAGGCAGACAGAACAAAATTACAAGTAGTTAAGTATAACATTGATATACTTAACCAATATGGATTTTCCAATATATCATTTATACTGAATAAACGACGTTACTATATACCTAAATTTCTCTATAATTATGTCTGATAATTATAGAGACTAGAGACTGTATCAGATAATATATAAATTCAAACGAGCAGAAATGGTTTTTAACATTATCAAAATAAATGAAAAAATAAACAATTTATTTTTTCGTTGCTATACAAAATTAGCTCGTCATCTTTTTGCTCAATTTGGAACAGGAAGCACACTTTGCTATCCATCAAGAATACACAATCCTCAAAATATATTTATTGGGAACCATGTTCTGATTCAACCACATGTTTGGTTAAATCCGCTCACTTCCTGGATGAATGACACCTATAATGGAAAAATATATATCCATGATAATACCGTTATTATGAATGAAGTGCAGATCTCAGCGGCTGCAAGGATTACTATAGGAAAATATGTTGGAATAGGACGTAATTCAACCATAATAGATCATCACCATGACTATACTGTTGTTGATATGCCCATTATGCGTTCCCCACTGACCAAACCAGATCCTGTGGTCATTGAAGATGAGGTCTTTATCGGAGTCAATTGCCTCATTGCTCCTGGCGTGACCATTGGCCGTCACAGCTTTATTGCTGCCAACTCTACTGTTACCCGCAGCATTCCAGCGTATAGCTTTGCAGCCGGAGCACCTGCTACAGTTGTACGCACGTATAACCATGCCCAAAAGGTTTGGGAAAAATGCCAGACAATTCAAAGATAGGCTCTTCATCCATCACTCAAACGTCACAGACTGCTCAAACTCGGCGCATTATGGGCAACACCATGTGGCTGACCGCTTCTTCTTTAGGGGCCAAGGCTCTGGCATATATTCAATTTATATTTGTTGCACGCACATTTTCTCCAGCAGAAGTTGGCATCTATGCTGTCTGCCTGACTGGCGTTCTTTTTGCCGAGTTGCTGGCCAATCTTGGTTTGGATCGGGTGATAATCCGCGAAGTGGCCCGTCTGGAAACAAGCGGCTCAAGGCAGCTTTTTGATACTTCGCTGCTGCTCAAAACATCTGCAAGCGTATGTACGTATTTCTTATGTCTAGGCATTTTCTGGTGGTTCTATCCTGAAATCAGCCACCCCTACAGTGCCGCCTTGCTCGCTTTTTTTGCTTATGTGCCTCTTTGCGCCCTGGCCAGAAGCTTTGAAAGCTATTTCACCGCCCAGGAGCACATGGCCATACCTGCTCTCGGACAATTTGCAGAGCGTTTTATCATGCTGATAACAGCCCTGGCAGCGTGGCTTGGCTGGTGCGGTTTTAATACTTTTCTCGCTGCTTTTCCTTTAGGCGGCCTGGTACGCTTAAGTATTCCCGCCATACTTTTTCTGAGTCATTACAAAGGAAAAACTCCGTTTACCCTCTCAGGCGGACAAACAAAAAAACTTATCTCTGACTCTTCCTGGCTGTTTGGCGTTGAAATCCTGGCTGTAGCATATTTTCGCATAGATATATTTATGCTCTCTAAAATGGCAAATCTGTACGAAACTGGTTTATATCAGGCCGCATATAAAATTTTTGACTTTGGTATTGCCATGTTCGCCGGATATCTGACAGCTATTTTTCCAGCCATTGCCAGAGATAGCTCGCGAGTACGGCCAGGCACACTTTTCAAAGGCGCGTTTATAGTGTTTATATGTCTATCCCTGCCCCTTATCCTGTTGCGGCAGGAACTCTTGTCTTTCTTCAAACCAGAGTATGTTCAGGCAGCTCCTGTTCTGACTTGTCTTATGCTGACCCTGCCCTTTATTTATATTAATTCGTTGTTAGCCAATTTTGCTGTTGCTACTTCAAAAATACGCAGATTATTTTTTGTAGCCATGCCTTTGTTGGCAATCAATATAGGGCTTAATGCAGAACTTATTCCCAAATATGGTATTCTAGGTTCAGCTCTGGCAACGCTGGGGAGCGAACTTTTATTGAGCGGCATATTGGTAGCACTACTCAAGCCCTTTGCTTGTACAACCTCTACTCCGGCCTTATGCAATAAAACTATATGAAAGCCCTGAGCATCCAGCATATTGTCACCCTTGTCGTAGCCGTTCTTTACGGGCTGGCCCTGGCCTATCTTCAGGATAAAGGAGTGCTTCTTATTTTGGGCGCAATCCTTGCGTTAACAGCTTTGAAGTATTGTTATAACCAGCCCAGCTTTGGACTAAGCCTGGCAATTGTAATTATTGGCTTATGCCCTTTTTTCTTCAGCCTTCGTGTTTTTCCAGGGCTTCCTAAACTTTATGCCGAAGATTTTCTCTTTTTCTTTTTTTTAACGTACCTCTTTCTTGTTTATGGGTTTATGAAACAAAAATCACTACATATGGGCGAGATGAAATTGGTGATTTTTTTGTTACTATTTATATTAGCCACAGCAGTGCCATTTTTTACAGAGTCTATTGCACAAACAGGGCCTCGTAATTTTACTGAAACAGTGATATTTGGAATATTTTTTTACATTTTATTCTTAAACGAAACAAAAGAAAATAATATTGAAATTTTAATTGCAATCATAGCAGTAACAACATTATTATTATCTGCTATGTTATGTATTGAAGTTGTCGCACAAACAAATCCTCTGATGAAAATAGCAGAGCGCGTAGTGGATAACTTCATATATCTTGCTCCACAGGATTATACGTATGCAGGAGGATATTATAGACCGTATGCAGTTTATTTTCACCCTTCAGAAGCAGGTACATTTGTGGCTATGGGCCTTCCTTTTGTGTATTATTTTGTACGCCAAAAGCATTTTGCCATTAAATACTCAGCCCTGCTTCTGCTTGGAGCAGGCATAGCTGTCAATTTTACGCGAGGAGTGTGGTTAGCCCTGGCTCTGACTCTTTGTATATGCAACCTGAAACACATTAAACGCTACCTTCCTGCTTTAGCCTCGCTTGGAATGCTGGGGGCTGGCATACTTGCCTTGCGCATGGGCTC
>CAZHRC010000034.1:0-10951 GCA_964533865.1 uncultured Peptoniphilaceae bacterium | reverse complement strand
CCTTGACCTTAACGCTCTTGACCTTAATCCCTTGACCTTCACGTGCCGCAGGCACTCTTCACATAGCGCCCTTTGCGACACGTTCTCCTTTTTCCGTCACTCCGACCACCATCGGACCGGACTGGCTGTCGCAGCTGGCTTTTGAGGCGCACCCTGCGCAACCTCCGCCACACTCGGCGCGAAAGGGGGTGTAGGTGATCAGCCCCAACCTTAAGAGCTGATCAAACCAGCTCTCCACCGTCGCCGTATCCGTGTTGAGGAGGTGGGCGAACGCTTGAGGGGCGTAGCGTTTTTCATCGATAATCAATTGCAACAACCGTTTAAGCATGACATCTCCTAACTAAACCCGAGAAGGGAGCCCACTTGATAGACCAAAACCGCTACAGCGTAGGCGATAGCCAAGGTGTAAAAAGCGGTGAAGAGCATCCATTTAGTAGAGCCCGTTTCTTTTTTGACTGCCCCAAGAGCCGCCACGCATGGCGTGTAAAGTAAGACCATCACCATGTAGGATAGGGCGGATAGAGGGGTGAAGAAGCGTTGAAGGGAACCTAGGAGCTCAGGGCCTTGCTCGACGCCGGCAAAGAGCATGCCCAAAGTGGCGACGACCCCTTCTTTAGCGGGCATACCAGCCACAAGGCCCACAGCCGCTTGCCAAGTATCGTTGCCCATAGGTGCCAAAATAGGTTTGATCACGTTTCCGATGATACCTAAAACCGAGTCGATGCCGTAAGGCTCCACACCTAAAGGCAAGTGCGCCAACAAATACAAACTGGCGACGACAACGGCGATGGTCGTTGTGGCGCGCTTAATAAAGCTCGCCAAGTTTTCCCACATGTTTTTCAACACATTGATGGCGATCGGCGCTCGGTAAGGGGGAAGTTCCATAATAAAATCCGATTGTTCGTCTTTAAAGAGCGTCTTAGAAAATACCTTTGCCATAATCAACGCCACCACAAACCCGAGGGCGTAGAGTGAAAACATGACGAACCCCGAGTGCTCTGGAAAAAACGCCTGGGCAAACATGGCGTACACCGGAATTTTTGCCCCACAAGACATAAAGGGATTGATCAATAGAGCGATCATCCGATCGTTTTTGTTTTCCAAGGTGCGAGTGGACATAATCCCGGGCACATTGCATCCAAAGCCCACAATCATCGAGATAATCGACTTGCCCTGAAGGCCGAGCTTTCGCATGAGATCGTCCATCACATAAGCTGCCCGCGCCATGTAGCCCACATCCTCCAACAGCCCGAGGAGCAAAAACAAAATGGCGATCAAAGGAATAAATTCCAAAACCGTACCAACCCCGGCAAAGAGCCCTTCAGAGACAAACCCGATGAGGAAGGGGTGGACCGCCAAAGATTCTAACCAGTTGACCAAAACCCCATCCAAAGTCTTTAATCCTTCGCCAATATAGCCGCCGAGCAAGTCCTGCCCGATGGCAAAGGTCAACTGGAATACCAAAAACATAATCCCAGCAAACAACGGTATCCCTAAGAGGGGATGGGTGACAAATCGGTCGATTTTATCGGAAAAGCTCATGACGCTGTTTTCAGGGCGCTTCACCGATCGCATGACGATCTCGTGGATGTATTCGTAACGCCTGTCGATAATTTCCAACTCGTAGGCTTCCTTATTTTTGGCAATCGAAGCCACTAGCGCTTTGAACTCAGCGTTGTCTTTCAAGGCCTTTAAGTTTTGGGTTTTTTCGATGAGAAGGCTGTCTCCCTCGACGTATTTCACCGCCAACCACTGGGAAGGGTAGGAGGTCCCGACTTCGTGAAAATAACCGGCGAGCTTGGCGATGGGCTCTTCCAAATCCCCGTAGAAAAAAGGCGGGCGATCGGGTAAGGGTTCGTCAGCGACGCGCATACAGACTTCGAGGAGCTCGTTTAACCCTTGTCGCTTAGAGGCGATAGTAGGGATGACAGGTACCCCTAAGTCCCTTTCCATTTGGTCGATGTCGATCTCCAAGCGTTGAGCTTGAGCTTCGTCCATCATGTTTAAAGCGATAACCACCTTTGCCTTCATTTCCAACAGTTGGGTGGTCAAGTACAGATTGCGTTCAAGGTTTGTCGCGTCCACCACGTCTACCACCACATCAGGGTTGCCTTGGAGGATGTAGTTTCTCGCCACCGTTTCGTCGTCGGAGTAACCGCCAAGGCTGTATGCGCCGGGCAAGTCCACAATGGTGATATCGGCGCCAGCGTGGCGAACCGTACCTTCTTTTTTGTCCACAGTGACCCCAGGCCAGTTGCCCACCTTTTGGTTGGCGCCGGTCAAGGCGTTAAACACCGTGGTTTTTCCAATATTGGGGTTTCCAATTAGAGCGATCGTCGTCATTTAACAGACCTCCTTTGGCAGTACGAGAATGGAGGCGCAGCTCTTTCTGCCGATGGCGATATTGGCCCCGTGAACCCCCATAACCAAGGGCCCGCGGTCATTTTTCTTCACTTCGAGTTGGGCGCCGGTGTGCAAACCCATCTCGTAAAGGCGTTTCGTTATTTTTCCAGGACAGTTGACCTCTTGTACGATAACACAGGTCCCTGGCCGTTGGTCCACTAATTTTTCCATAGGATATCCTTTCTATATGAAAGATAAATGATAATAGTTCTCAAATTAATTATAGGTGATAATTCACCAGATGACAACCAAAACCTACCCCACAACGCTCAGGGTTTGATATAATAGGAGCATAAGGCAACAAATACCAATATAACGACCCACCCACATACTGAGGAGACAACATGGAATTAATAGCGACCACTACCTTTGGCTTAGAGGCCATCGTCAAACGAGAAATAGAAGCCCTAGGGTTAACCATCCTATCGGTGACCGATGGCAGAGTGACCTTTGAAGGCGGCCCAGAAGCCATAGCCATGGCAAACCTGTGGCTGCGCTGCGCAGACCGGGTCCTGTTGAAAATGGGGGAGTTTAAAGCCCTCACCTTCGACGAACTCTTTGAAGGCACCAAAGCCCTGCCATGGGAAGAGCTGATCCCGGCGGACGGTTGCTTTCCCGTCGACGGCAGAAGCCATAAATCCACATTGTTCAGCATTTCCGACTCCCAGGCTATCGTCAAAAAAGCCATCGTCGAGCGGCTAAAAAAAGCCTATCCAGTGACCTGGTTTCCCGAAACCGGAGCGTCCTTTCGAGTGGAAGTCTCTCTATTAAAAGACATCGCCACACTGACCGTGGATACCTCGGGAGACGCGCTTCACAAACGCGGTTATCGTGATCGTGCAGGGGATGCACCCATCAAAGAAACCCTAGCCGCCGCTATGATCAACCTCAGTTTTTGGTCGCCGGATCGCACCTTCTACGATCCTTTCTGCGGATCGGGAACCCTGTGTATCGAAGCGGCGATGATCGCAAGAAATATCGCACCGGGATTGGAACGAGACTTCGCGTCTTCCACGTGGCCATCGGTGGGCGAAAAGATCTACAAAGATCAACGGCGAAAAGCTATGGCTAAAATCGACAACGACATCACCTTGCACATGCTCGGTTCCGATACGGATAAGCGCTCGATCCTTCGCGCCAGAGACAACGCAGAAAACGCTGGAGTGGCCGAAGATATCCAATTTTTCATGAAAGATATGCGCGCAGTCGACCTCGTCGACGACTACGGCGTCGTCGTGACCAACCCGCCCTACGGCATGCGCATGGGCGAAAAGGAAGAAGTGTACGAGCTCTACCGCGACTTTGGCAAAAAATTCAAAGTGCTACCGACATGGTCAGTATACGCCATCACTGACGATAAAGATTTTGAGAGCCATTATGGAAAGAAGGCGGACCGTAAACGCAAACTGTACAACGGCCGCATCCAAGTGGATTACTACCAGTTCTACGGACCACGGCCAGAGCGTAAGAAAAGCAACTAGCTATCATTCATTGATAAATCACAAGGGGTGTGATAGTATCAATGGATCAGGATCAATCGATAAATTTGGACAGATGAGGTGCTTTCATGGATGCGAAGAACACGCCCAATCCGCTACTCGACTACATGAAACAATTTAATATCATCGAATTCCAAGTGTTGGAATCCATGGAAGACTGGGTGCGGGTGGTGCAACCTAACGGTGAAATCATCTACGCCAATCCTGCCATGCGAAAGGCCTCGCCAAAAGAACCGGTGGGCCTGTTTTGCGAGTACGAAAACGAGTCGGATATTCCCCGTTGCGTATCAAACGTCACCTTTTTAACCGGTCGTACCATGACCAAAGAAGAGCGATTTGACGGACGCCACTACTCGGTGAAAAGCTCCCCGGTCTTTGATCACAAAGACAACATCCTTGCCGCCGTCGAAGTGTTTCGAGACATCACCGCAGAAACCAACATTCGCATCGACCTGTTCAACGCTAATCGGAAAATGACCGACGATATCCGATTAGCCCGTTCCATACAAAACGCCATATTGCCAGAAAAAGGTCGCCATCACCACTTGATATGCGATTTTGCTTATGTGCCATCGGACCAACTCTCCGGCGATTTTTTTGATGTGGTCTGCATGCCCGGCGACCGCCACGGCATCTACATCGCCGACGTGATGGGCCATGGCGTGGCAGCGTCGATCATGACCATGTTCATACGCCAGACCATGCGAAGCCTGTTGGCAGAAGCCAAAGACACCACCCCGTCCGCCATATTGAGAGAGCTCAACAACCGCTATACCGAGCTGACTATGGACGACAAACAATATTTTACATTGTTTTTAGGGATCATCGATGACGAAACGGGTAGGATTACCTATGTCAACGCGGGACATAACAGCATCCCGCTACTGGCCAACGGAAAACAGAGCGTCCTATTGGAAAACAGCGGACTGCCCATATCAAATTTACAGTTGGCACGCAGCTACACCGAACGCACAGAAACTTTGAACAACGGGGATCGACTGCTGTTCTACACCGACGGCATCACTGAAACCCGAGACTATAAAAAACGGGTCTACGGCGAACAACGCCTCTACGACTTGTTTAGCACACACCCAGTCGACACGCTCCAAACCATCGTCGACGACGTCAACGCTTTTCGCTGGGGTGAGCAAGAAGACGACATCGCGCTTTTGCTCATCGAATACAACCCCAAAGGCTAAAAGCGGGTAGATAGTGGGAAAACCTTGTACTACACATTATTCTAGGAGGGAAAACATGGATCAACTCACATTGGATTTAACCTACGCACAAACCCCGGAAAAAGTCGAAGCTTTGAAACAAGAAACTCTAGCTGCACTCAAAACCCTAAAAGACGGGACAGGAGCGGGTAATGATTACATCGGATGGGTCAACCTTCCCGTCGACTACGACGTCGAAGAATTTGAACGCATCAAAAAAGCGGCGGCAAAAGTCAAAAAACAAGCAGAAGTTTTTGTTTGTATCGGCATTGGCGGATCCTATCTCGGCACAAAAGCCGTCGTCGACGCATTGACCCCAACCTTTCCATCAGATGATGCCATAGAAATCGTTTATGCCGGCAACCATCTCTCGTCCTCTGAGCTCTATGAAACCTTAGAATACCTAAAAACCAAAGATTTCGTCATCAACGTCATCTCCAAATCCGGTACCACCACCGAACCAGCCATCGCATTTCGATTGGTCAAGGCATTATTAGAATCCAAATATTCGCCGAAAGAGTGCGTTGAGCGCATATATGTCACCACAGACAAAGCTCGTGGCGCATTGAAGACCTTAGCTAACCAAGTGGGTTACGAAACCTTCGTCGTGCCAGACGACGTCGGCGGCCGCTATTCCTTCCTCACAGCGGTAGGCCTTCTACCCATCGCTTGTGCAGGCTACGATATAGACCAGCTCATGGCAGGAGCGCGGGCAGGGGTGGAAGCCTTCACCAAAGAAGACTTCAAAACCAACGCCGCACTCCAATACGCAGCGACTCGAAACAGCCTCTACCGCGAAGGCAAAGCCATCGAGCTTCTCGTCAACTACGAACCCAAACTCGCTACCTTGTCGGAATGGTGGAAACAACTCTACGGCGAATCCGAAGGCAAAGACGGCAAAGGCATCTACCCAGGATCGGCAAACTTCACCACCGACCTCCATTCACTGGGACAAATCATCCAAGATGGCGAACGCAATCTGATGGAAACCGTAGTTAAAGTCGAAACGCCAAACTACGACCTGACCATCGAAGCCGACGACCAAGACCTCGACGGGCTCAACTACCTGGCGGGAAAAACCGTCGACTACGTCAACAAAAAAGCGGCAGAAGGCACCTTAAAAGCCCACGTCACCGGAAAAGTGCCAAACATCGGCATCACCATTCCAAAAATCGACGAGTACAGCCTAGGCTATCTCATGTACTTCTTTGAATTGGCATGTGGCGTATCGGGTTACATGCTAGGCGTTAACCCCTTTAACCAACCAGGGGTCGAAGAATACAAAAAGAACATGTTCCAACTCCTTGGAAAACCGGGGTATTAACATGACCACACCTCACATCCAAGCTAACCCTGGCGACATCGCGTCCACCGTGTTGTTGCCGGGGGACCCTTTGCGTGCAAAATACATCGCAGACCATTTTCTAGACAACCCCGTGTGTTTTAACACCGTGCGCAACATGCTCGGCTATACCGGCACCTACAAAGGCATACCCGTATCCGTAATGGGTACGGGCATGGGTACCTCGTCCATGGGCATCTACTCCCACGAGCTCATCCACCAATTTGGCGTCAAAAACCTGATCCGCATCGGAAGCTGTGGCACCTACGATAAAACCATGAACCTGTTCGACATCGTTCTGGTCCTCGGCGCATCCACAGATACGAGCTACGCCACCCAGCACAACCTGCCCGGTACCTACTCGGCGACCTGTTCCTACGATCTCTTGGAAAAAGCCGTCGCCATTGCCCGGGGAAAAGACATCCCCGTCAGAGTAGAAGACGTCCTCACCTCAGAGTTCTTCTATCACGCTGACCCCAAAGCTCACCTGCCATGGGTAGACATGGGCATCGCCGCAGCGGAAATGGAAACCTACGCCTTGTACTGCAATGCAAAATACGGAAAAGTAAAGGCATTGACCATACTCACCGTATCAGACTCCATCGTAGAACACACCGCCATTACACCGGAAGAGCGAGAAACCGGATTCAACCGCATGGTGGAAATCGCACTGGAGGTAGCCCTTTGATCGAAACCTACATCGACCACACCCTATTGGCGGCAAACGCCACCGAAGATAAAATAGACACCCTGTGTCGCGAAGCCATCGACTACAACTTCTATTCCGTATGCGTCAATGGCTATTACGTACCAAAAGTAGTAGAAAATCTAAAGGGGACAGAAGTCAAAACCACAGCCGTCGTAGGATTTCCACTCGGCGCCATGACCCCAAAGGCAAAAGCCTGGGAGGCAAAAGAAGCTGTGGAAAACGGAGCAGATGAAATCGACATGGTCATCAACATCGGTGCCCTTCTCGACGGGAACGACGAACTCGTCTTAGAAGACATCCAAAAAGTGAGAGAGGCGACAACAGGCGCCGTGCTCAAAGTGATCATCGAAACCTGCTTGCTCAACGACGAGCAAAAAGTCCGCGCCTGCAAACTAGCCGTCCAGGCAGCCGCCGACTACGTCAAAACCTCAACCGGCTTTAGCACAGGAGGGGCAACAGAACACGACGTCCGCCTCATGGCCCAAACCGTAGGTGAGGCGTGCAAAGTCAAAGCCAGCGGCGCCATCCGCACCCTAGCGAGTGCAAAAGCCATGATCGCAGCAGGCGCCAGCCGCATAGGTGCAAGCGGCGGCGTGGCATTTGTCGAAGAAGAAAGAGCAGAAAACTAACGTTAAAAACCATCCTTATACAAAGGATGGTTTTTGTCTATAGAGGCCACCTTTAGATAATACGTCCTTGACCTTGGCTCCATCCCCGAGGGAGCTGTCTGCGCTGCAGACTGAGGGAGGGTTTTGACCTTATCTTTTGCCCTTGACCTTTACGCTCTTGACCTTAACGCCCTTGCCCTTAATCCCTTGACCTTCACGTGCCGCAGGCACACTTCACGTGCGCAGCACACTTCACATGCCCGAAGGGCATACTTCACGTGCCGAAGGCACACTTCACGTGGCACGTCCTCCGCCACACTAATAACCCCCCTTCACGATTCATCAATCCAAATCTCTTTTCTTGGGTATCAATACATAGACACGCAAAACCCCAAACCCCAAACCAAAGACGGGAGAAACCAAAATGAGAAACGGTGTGATGTTCCAATCCTTCGAATGGCACAGTTTAGACGACGGTCAATTTTATAATCATTTAGCGAAAGACGCTGCCCATCTAGCGGCGATAGGTATCACCGGCATATGGATGCCCCCAGCGTCAAAAGGCACCTCTGTCTATGATGTGGGTTATGGCTCCTACGATTACTTCGACCTAGGAGAGTTCGATCAAAAAGGCACCGTGCGCACCAAGTATGGCACCAAAGACGAGCTCACACGCTGTATTAAAGCCTTAAAAGACAACAACATCGAAGTCTACGCTGACGTCGTGCTCAACCACAAAGGTAGCGCCGACAAAAAAGAATTATTTAAAGCCGTAAAAGTCAACCCCGACAACCGAAACGAAGAAATCGACGAACCAAGAGACATCAAAGGGTGGACGGGATTTACCTTTCCCGGGAGAAAGGGAAACTATTCCGAGTTCAAGTGGCACTACTACCACTTCACCGCCGTCGATTACGACGACATCACCAAAGAAAGCGCAATTTACAAAATTATCGGCGACTTCAAAGAGTGGAGTGAAGGGGTTTCCGATGAAAAGGGGAACTTTGATTACCTCATGTTTGCCGACATCGACCACGCCCATCCCGACGTACAAAAAGAGCTTTACCATTACGTGGAATGGCTCATCGACACCCTACAACTCGACGGCTTGCGCTACGATGCTCTAAAACACATCGATGACGGGTTCATCAACGGTTTGAGCGAGTACTTAAAAGACAAATACGGTAGGGACTTTTTCTTCATCGGTGAGTACTGGGCAAGCGACGACAAAAAAATGGACAGTTATCTCGACGACACCGATTACAACGTCCACCTTTTTGACGTACCGCTCCATTTTCGCCTGCAACGTGCTTCCCTCGATGGAAAAAACTACGATATGCGCAAAATATTTGACCATACCGTCGTTCAAGAACACCCGGCGCTTAGCGTCACCTTCGTGGACAATCACGACTCCCAACCCAATCAATCCCTAGAGTCCTTTGTCCAACCCTGGTTCAAACCCATCGCCTACGGGCTTATCCTTCTGCGCAAAGACGGCTATCCTTGTGTATTTGCAGGGGATTACTACGGCATCGGTGGAGAACACCCCATCGAAGGCAACCAAGAGACCATCGAAAACCTCCTTTGGATACGCCAAAACTACGCCTACGGAGAACAAGTGGACTATATGGCCGATCCTCAGCTCATCGGTTGGGTGCGAAAAGGTGACCACGATCACCCAGGCTCCTTAGCGGTGGTGATCTCAACAGGGGATGTAAACACCCTCACCATGAACGTGGGAAGCGACCAAGCGGGAAAAATTTATATCGATTTAACACAAAAAAATACAGATGAAATCCTGATCGATGAAAACGGCGACGGTCACTTTACCGTAGGGCCAGGCACCATCACTTGTTGGTCAGAAAAACGAGAGGAATAGACATGAACAATCGAAAACAACAATATCAGTACACCATGGAAGAATTGACAAAAGCGGCAAAAGACGCCTTAGAGGAAAGAGGGGTTGACCTGGCAGACATCGCCAAAATCGTCATGGAATTGCAGCGCAAATACCACCCCAATCTCGACTTTGAGTTGTGTCTCGACAGCGTCGAATCCGTACTAAAAAAACGAGAAGTGGTCCACGCCGTGCTCACCGGTATCGCATTAGATAAAGTTGCCGAAAAGGACGAGCTCCCCGACCCGATACTCTCCATCATCAAATCAGATGAAGGGCTATTTGGCATAGACGAAATCCTACCCCTTTCCATCGTCAACATCTACGGCTCCATCGGGCTGACCAACTACGGCTACTTAGACAAAGAGAAAATTGGCATCATCAAAGAACTGGACGAGAGCAAAAACGACAGCGTCAACACCTTTTTAGATGACATCGTCGCCGCGCTGGCAGCCGCCGCCGCTAGTCGCATCGCTCATTCCAGACATTAAGGGGGAAAACCATGAACTATTATGCAGTGCGCAAAGGAAAAACACCTGGCATCTACAACACCTGGGAGGAATGTCGCCTCCAAGTCATCGGTTATAAAGGCGCAGAATACAAAAAATTCCCCACAATCGACCAAGCAAGGGAATTTATCAAAGCATCATTGCCCTTTGGCGACAACGTGGAATTTGACGCCCTAGGCCCAGAAGAAATGGTCTGCTACGTGGACGGAAGCTTCAACGAAAAGACCGGCGTCTTTGGCTACGGCGTCGTCAGTTTCACCGCAGAAGGCAAAAAAGTCTATAACGGCGCATTGGACAACGACGAGCGCGCCCACAGAAACGTCGCAGGAGAAATCCACGGCGCCATATTTGCCATGGACAAAGCCGTCCAAGACGAAAAAACCAAACTTTACATCCATCACGACTACGCGGGCATCTCTCACTGGGCAAAAGGCGAATGGAAAACCAACTACCCCATGACCCAAAACTACAAAGCCCACTACGAAAGCCTAAAAGACAAAGTCGAAGTCGTCTTTGTCAAAGTCAAAGCCCACTCCAACGACCTCTACAACGACGAAGCCGATAAACTGGCAAAAGAAGCGGTGGGCATAGGAGGGTAGGAAGAGTGGCGAAGGACGTGCCACGTGAAGAGTGCCTGTGGCACGTGAAGTGTGCATTTCGGGCATGTGAAGTGTGCTACGCACGTGAAGGTCAAGGGATTAAGGTCAAGAGATAAAGTCAAAACCCTCCCTCAGTCTGCTGCGCAGACAGCTCCCTCGGAGATGGAG
>CAZHRC010000033.1:3362-11848 GCA_964533865.1 uncultured Peptoniphilaceae bacterium | reverse complement strand
AGCTAATACTTTAAAAGAAAGACTTCTTTTCTTTAAGAAAAGAAACAAAAATGATAAATTACATGTACTAAAAAACATTGATTTAACTATATATAAAGGTGAAACTGTTGGTTTAATAGGAGCTAATGGTAGCGGGAAATCCACATTATTAAAATTAATGACTAGAATATTATATCCAAATAAAGGAAAAATAGAAATTAATGGAAAAATAACTTCATTGATAGAACTTGGAGCGGGATTTCATCCTGATTTTTCTGGAAGAGAAAATATATACTTTAATGCTTCTATATTTGGATTAACAAAAAAAGAGATAGATAGTAGAATTGAAGGAATAATTGATTTTACTGGGATAAGAGATTTTATTGATAATCCTGTTAGAACATATTCATCAGGTATGTATATGAGATTAGCGTTTTCAGTAGCAGTTAACGTAGATGCAGATATATTATTAATTGATGAAATATTAGCTGTAGGAGATCAAAACTTTCAAGATAAATGTTACAAGAAAATGGATTCTTTAAAAAACGAAGGCAAGACTATAGTTTTAGTTACTCACGGAATGGAAGCTGTTAAGAAATTTTGCACTAGAGCAATATGGCTTAAAGATGGAAAAATACATATGGATGGAAACCCTGATAAAGTAGTAGCAAAATATATAGGGGAGAAGTAATATGAAAGTATTTAAAGATTTATATAAATATAGAGAATTACTAAGAACAAGTGTAAAAAAAGAAATAAGAGGCAAGTATAAAGGTGCTTGGTTAGGAGTATTATGGTCTTACCTTAATCCAATACTTATGCTTATGGTTTATTCATTTGTATTTTCAAAAATTATGAAAATACAAATAGATAATTATTCAATGTTCTTATTTACTGCACTTATACCTTGGACGTTCTTTACCGTATCAATATCTCAAGGTTCATTGTCAACAGTGGCAAACGGAAGTTTAATGAAGAAGGTTTATTTTCCTAGAGAAATAATACCCATATCAAGCGTAACAGCTAATGCAATAAATTTCTTAATTTCAACATTGATAATGTTATTTGCTTTATTAATAACAGGGGTGGGATTCAGTTATTATATTTTATTCTTTCCATTAATATTGTTAATTCAATATATACTAATATTGGGAATAACATTCATAACTAGTTCTTGCACAGTTTATGCTAGAGATTTAGAACATATTATAAGTGTGTTTTTAATGGCATTATTTTATGCAACACCTATAGTATATTCATTAGATATGATACCAAAACAATATCAATTTATTATAAATCTAAATCCTATGGCACCAATAATACAAGCATATAGAGATATATTGTTCTACAAAAGAATGCCTAACTTTGAATCGTTAGGAATAGTAGCATTAATATCATTTGCAATACTAGTAATTGGATATTTAATATATAAAAGATTTGAAAGAAATTTCGTAGAAGAATTATAGATACATCGGGAGGGTATATGAAAAAATATATACATTATTGTTGGTTTGGTGACAAACCTCTTCCAAAATTGGCAAAAAAATGTATTAAAAGTTGGAAAAAATATCTTCCTGATTTTGAGATTATAAAATGGGATGAAACCAATGTAGACTTAGATGAATGCTATTTTATTAAAGAAGCATATAAAAATAAAAAATGGGCATTTGTGTCTGATTATGTTAGAACAAAGGCTCTTTATGACCTTGGAGGAATTTATTTTGATACAGATATGGAAATCGTAAAAGATATTTCATATTTATTTAAAAATAAAACTTTTTTAGGGTTAGAAGATTCTGGATATGTAGCAGTTGGAGTTTGGTATGAAAAAGAAAAAAAGAGTACTTTGCCAAAGAAACTACTTGAAAAATATAAAAATATAAAAGATATAAATTTTAATAATTTATCTGAATACTCAAATTATAGTATTCCGAAATTAATTAGTAAGATACTTGAAAAATCTGGTTTTGTACACGCTTCAAAAAATATCCAAAAATTAAAAAACGAAGTGTGTATTTACCCAAGAGATTATTTTTATCCATATTCTTATGATAGAACTAATAATATGTTTACCAATAATACATGTATGGTTCATTATTATGATGCTAGTTGGATACCAAAAAAAGAACAATTGAAATTAAAAATAGTTAGAAAATTCGGCCAAAAATATGGATGGAGAATAATAAATATCTATAATAGAATAAAATTTTTATTGTTGAAGATAGTAAAAGTTCTTATTTATCCTTTTTGGTTTTTATATAAAAAAAACATTCAAAGAAAAAATACAATAACAAAAGGATATTTAGACAGAATTAAAGACACTAGTAATTGTATTTTAAATACAAAAAGTGATTATATTGTTCTTTATAATTCGAGTTGGTTAGGAGTTGCAAGTTCTACAAAAGAGAATTTTAAAAATTTAGTTGATTGTGGAGAGATTTATAGAAAAAAAGATATAAAGCAAATTACATATGCGGTATTGAAAAGTAATAAAAAACAAGTAATATTTAGTTCTTTTGCAAAGGGTTGGAAAGATTTAGCGATATCTATCAAAAAATACAATCCTGATATTAAAATAAAAACTTTTTGGCATGGTAGTAACTCTCAAATATTAGATAGTTATGGTTGGGAAAGAAATAAAGAAATAATAAATTTACATAGGAATAAAGTTGTAGACGTTATGGGAATTTGTAAAAAAAGTATGTTTAGTTTTTATAATAAATCCGATTTAAATACATTTTTTTTGACTAACAAAGTCGAATTAAATTTTAAAGAAAAACAAAAAACAAAAAAAAATAAAGAAATAAAAATAGGACTATATGCAGCAAAATGTGATGATTGGAGAAAAAACATGTATACTCAATTACTTGCAGTATCATTAATTAAAGATGCGGTTGTCGATATGGTGCCCCTAAATGAAGAAGCAATTAAATTTGCTAAAACTATTGGTTTGAAATATACCGGTTTAAAAGAACCTATTAATAGAGAAAAACTTATTGAAAGAATGTCAACAAATAATGTAAATTTATATGTTACACTATCTGAATGTTCCCCAATGTTGCCTTTAGAAAGTTTTGAAGTAAAAGTTCCTTGCATAGTGGGAAATAATAGCCATTATTTTATTAATACTGATATTGAAAAAGATATTGTTGTTTTTAATGAAGATGATGCTATAGAAATAAAAGAAAAAATTATAAATTGCATAAAAAACGAACAAAAAATATTGGAAAAATATGAATTTTTCCGTAAAAACAATATCGAAGAAAATAAAATACAAATAAGTAAATTTATTAGTATTTAATGGAGTGAATATGATAGAAAATACAAATGATTTGATTTACAATTTAGATTATGTTGTTTGTCTTCCAAAAAGCTATTCTGATTTATTGGATGGTTTTACTTTTTCTTTCGGTAATGTAATCCTTTTTGAAAATAAATCAGAAGATGTTATAAAGTTTACGAAATTTATTAATGAAAATAACATAAAAAAAATTATTTTTATTAATTATTATTTGGAATATAATACTATATTAAACAACCTTAATTCTAAAAAAGAAATATTATTTGTATTTACTCATTCCGTTTCATCACTTAGCGACAGCACTATTATAAATGAATACTATGGCATAATGGATCTTCATGGTAGAAACATTATTGATAAATTAGCTTTTACTGATAAATCTTTTTATGAATCATTTAGATTAAATAATGAAAATGTATTTAATATTCAAATTGATCTTGATAATAAAAAACAATTTGAAAGGACAACAACAAAGAGTATAGGGATATTAAATTCTGCCAAAAATCCGAGAGATAGTTTTTATAATGAATTAAGTGCAGCTTCATTTTTTGATAAATATTTAGTAAAATTTAATAATAATTATATTGAAATTAATAATTTTTGTAAAGTTTTTAATATAAATATCAATAATATCTATGAAGAAACACTCAATAATTCAATTAACCTATATATTAATTTTGCAGATACTAGTAATATTACAATATTAAGAAGTATGGATAATCATGTCCCAATTATTGTTGGAAATACTAATATTTTTGATTCTAATGAATATTTAAAAAGCAATTTAGTGATGAAAAGTGATGATGATATTGACGAAATAAAACAAAAAATAGAAAATGCATTGATTAATGAACAAAAAATATTTTCAGAATACAATAAATTTAGAAATGAATACAGTATAAATTCTAAAATGGGTATTCAACAATTTTTGCAAAAAAAAGAAGAAATAATAAAAAAAGAAAAAAGTGAAATATTATTATCTGTAATTGTTCCCGTATATAATACGGGTAAGTATTTAAGAGAATGTTTAATTTCAATAATAGATGCAAAAATAGACAGTATGGAAATATTAGTTATTAACGATGGATCAACCGATAATAGCGAAGAAATAATTTTAGAATTATTAGAAAAACACCCCAATGATATTATTTATATTAAACAAGAAAACAAAGGTTTAGGAGTAGTTCGAAATCTTGGATTAGAAAAAGCAAGAGGGAAGTATATTGCATCAGTAGATTCAGACGATACTATTGAACCTGAAACATTTAGAGAAGCGTTGCCCTATTTAAAAAATGATGTAGATATGGTAATTTTTGATTGGAATACTATATTTTCTGAAACAGAAACCTTCAGAACTCCTGCAATTGAACACATGTTGTCTAGTCACAACAAATATTATGGTATTTTATTTTCAAGCATAATGGCTTCGACGTGTAATAAAATTTTTAAAAAGGAACTATTTGAAAAAGCGGGGTTTAAATATGTTCATAACAAGAAATACGAAGATTTAAGTACAAATATTTTCCCATTTTTAGAATCAAAGACAATTAAATATATACCAAAACCTTTTTATAATTATTTAATTAGAAGCGGATCAATTATGAGAAGCAAGATAAATGTAGATATGATGGATATTTTAAAAATTTTAGATGAGCGATTTAATGAATATTATTTAAAAAGAAGTTTAATAGACTTAATGAAAATTAAGTATTATACTTATGCTTGGAGAATAGAGGATGTTATTATTAATTCAATTTATGACCTAAAAGGAGAAGATAGGAAAATTTATATGGAATATTTTTATAATAATTATTATAGTAATTTTATTGATTTTTTAAAAAATGATTATTATAAAGATTTTGTTGATTCTTTACCTAAAGAAAAAAAAGAATACATAGTATTAAGAAATAAAAGTATTACAGAAAAAAAATTCATAAAGTTTATTGAGGATAGAAAAAAAATCGAGAAGCTACATCCAGTTGAAATTTTGGAATTTATGAAAAAATAAGTTATTCTTGATTGTGAGGTATAAAATGGAAAGATTAAATTTTGGAGACAACGAATATATTGCTATTGAAGGAGCGATTCATTTAAATAGGTATTTAAATGCAAGAGAAATTTGCAAAGGAAAAAAAGTTCTTGATTTAGCTTGTGGCGAAGGATATGGTAGTTTTTTGATGAGCGAGTGGGGTGCAAAGGAAGTAGTAGGAGTAGATATTTCTAAAGAAGCTATTCATAGTGCCAATAAAAACTTTAAAAAAGACAATATTAAATTTGTAAATTCAAATGTTGAAGATTTGAATTTTATAGAAGATAATTCATTTGATTTAATTGTTTCATTTGAAACAATTGAACATTTATCAAATCCGAATTTATTTTTGAAAGAAATTAAAAGAGTGATAAGACCGGAAGGGGCAATTATTATTTCTTGTCCAAATGATTATTTTTATTATCCTAATGAAAAAGAACATAATAAATATCACATGAAAAAATATACTTTCAATGATTTTAAAAAATTAACTGAAGAAACGTTAGGAGATAAAGTTCAATACATGCTTGGGATATATGTTGGAGGATATATTAATACTTATCCGACTATAATAAAAAAATCATTAAAACAAGATCAAATGTTAGAGCAAGAGCTAATAAAGACTGTAAAAATATCACCAGATTCAGATGTAAAAGAAGACGGTTCTTGCTATTATATCGGTTTTTGGAATTGTAAATCGACAGAAACAGCAACGATATATCCATATGAATATAATGAACTATTGTCCGATTATACAAAAAAAATAGAATTTTCCGAAAGAATTTACGATGTTAATAAAAGCCTAGAACTAGAAATAGAAAAATATAAAGGCGAATTAAAAGAGCAGAAGCAAAACAATGACCAAGAAATAGAAACATATAAACATGAATTAAAAGTTCAAAGTGAAAGCATTGAAAAAGAAAAAAAAGAAAATATGAAAAAAGAACTTTTAATAGAGTTACTAAATGAGGAAAATTATATTTTGAAAGATAACATTAACAGATATCAAAGTCAAGAAATCGAATTAAAAAGCCATTTAGATTCGATTGTTTATTCAAGGACATATAAATTTTCTCAAATAATTAGTAAAATATTAAAAAAAGCAAAGTTTTGGTGAAAATATGGATTTAATATGGGGAATAAAAAACATTAAATACGGGTCTAATAATTTACATTCTATAATAGGAGATGTAGATAACATAGGGGAAAATGGAAAAAATTTAACTATAGTAACCCTATCATATAATCGTTGTGATGCAACAATTAAATTATTAAAAAGTATAAAAGAAAAAATTCCAAATTACGTTGGGGATGTTTTGATATTTGATAATAATTCAAATACACTTCATAAAGATATACTAAAAAAAGAGATTAAAAACATTAAATTAAACATTAAATTAATTGAATCTGAAAAAAATTTGGGGGTTGCCGGCGGAAGAAATGCAGCAATTGAATATATAAAAACTGAATGGTTTATGTCTTTAGATAATGATATATATTTTATTAATGATCCATTACATGAAATTAGAATATCTATTGCTATGCTTGGATGTAAATTTCTAAATATGCCTTTATTATCAGAGACTGGGGAGAAAGCATTTTGCAATGGAGGCCATTTATATATGGAAGCTTTTGGTGAAGGAGTACATATTGGTGGTGGATCTATGTTCAATACTCAAAGTTGTATTGAAAACCATACTTTTGAAAATAGTTTAGGAACTTTTCTTTATGGAGGAGCTTCTGTATTAAATAAAGAAGCATTTATTAGTTGTGGAATGTTCGATTCTAATATGTTTATTGGATTTGAAGATACCGATTTTTCTATATCTATTTTTAGGAAAGGATATAAAATTGGAAATTGTGGTAAGTTTTCTTTAATTCACGATCATTTAATTAGTGAAAATGTAAACGACATTGAATATGAGAAGAAAAGATTTTCTTCAAAAGTAATTATGGATTCAGCAAAATATTTTGAAAAGAAACATGGATTAAAAGTATGGAATAAAAATGTGGAAAATTGGTTGAATGAAAAACATAAATTATTAAATTCTGAAGAAAATATACATTCCATTATTAAACCAAAAATTGCACTTATAGTTGATACTGATGATTGGGCCTTTAGTAATATTAGTAAACAAATTATTAAAAACTTATCTAATAAGTATGATTTTAAATATATAGTTATGAAAGATTTTGATAATCTTTTACAAGTTTTATTACTTGCGAAAAATTGTGATTTAATTCACTTCTTTTGGAGAGGACCCTTTATTAATATAAATAGTGATTATGTATATGAATATTTAAAAAAATTGGGTATCACAAACCAAAAAGAATATATTTCAAATTTAGTTAAGAATTCAAATATTTCTACTTCAGTTTATGATCATTTATATTTAGAAAACAATGCAATTGTTACAAAAAAAATATTGAATAACGTAAAAAATTATTATGTTTCATCAAATAAATTAATGCAAATTTATAAAAAAATAAATGGAATAAAAAAGCCAAAAACAGTTATAACAGATGGAGTTGATTTAAATAAATTTTATCCAATTAATATTGATAGATTTGACAAATTAAATAAGAGAAAAATTGTAATTGGTTGGGTAGGCAATAGTAAATGGTCTGATGAAATAGAAGATTTTAAAGGAGTAAATACAATTTTAAAACCCGCTATTAATGAATTAATAAAAGAAGGCTATCCAATAAAAATGTTCTTTGCAGACAGAAACGAAAAAATGATTTCCCATGAAGAAATGGTTAATTATTATTCAAAAATAGACTTATATATTTGCACCTCAAAAATAGAAGGTACACCAAATCCGGTTTTAGAATCAATGGCATGTGGAGTTCCAATAATATCTACTGATGTTGGAATAGTACCAGATGTATTTGGAGTTAAGCAAAATAAATTTATAATCCAAGAAAGAAGTGTAGAATCATTAAAAAGTATGATAAAATATATTTTAAGTGATAAAAGTATTTTTAAAGAATTATCGAATGAAAATTTAAAACAAATCAGAACTTGGACATGGGAAGAAAAAGTAATTGATTTTGATAAATATTTTGAAAAGTGCTTATGGAACAGGAAAGCGAATTAATATGAATAAAAAAAATATTTTTCTTATATTTGTAATTTTATTAATAACAATAATCTATTTTTCATTTCCTTTAATT
>CAZHRC010000033.1:0-3352 GCA_964533865.1 uncultured Peptoniphilaceae bacterium | reverse complement strand
TGCCCGACTCATCGGAATACTATTCATATTTGGATTTTTTTTATGGAGTAAGTCCTTTATCTAGTTGGGATGTTGTAAGAGGCCCAACTTTACCTTTCCTTATATTTTTAAGTACGATAATTTTCGGAAACAATATGCTTTCTATACTTGGACTTACTTATGCTTCATTTATATTATTTAATTATTTTTTTTATAAAAGTATTATAGAAATTATTAAAAAAACTAATCCGACGAAATTTATTTTATTTTTTATATGGTCGATTTATTTTATTTTTATTCTTTTTAACCCAATTTTATTTGGGTATTTCCATTCTTTACTTACTGAATTTGTTGCTATATCATTAGCATTAATATCTTGTATAATTTCTTGGAAATGGTTAAACGTTAGTTTTTTTATAAACAAAAAAAAATATATTATTTATAACCTGGCTTTTATGTTTTTATTTGTTTTTTCTTGGTTTTTAAAACAACCATATTTTTCAACTGTTTTATTTCCACTTCTCATTTCCTGTATTATATCTGTTTTAAAACAACGAAATATAAAAAACATTATACAAAGGGGCGTAACTTTTATTTCTTGTTTATTATTTTTATTTTTTTCTATGTTTATTTGGAAAAGTTTATTGGAAAAAAATGGTGTTGATTATAAAAATGGTAAAAATAATGAATATTTTTTAAGTAAGGCAATAATTAATGGCATGGGGAATTTTAGAATAGAAAAAGATATGAAAGCATATGCAAATATTAATAAAGATATTTTTATATCAAAGGCGGATTTTGCTAAAATCAGAAATAAAAACTGCAATAATTATAAAATAATAAATATTTTGAATTCCGAATCAACAATAAGTAAAAAAACAGTCGTTTGCATAAAGGGCAAAGAAATATCATCTAAAGAAGCCTTGATTTTTTTGGCTACAAGCTTTATTAAATATCCCGAAGAAGTGGTTAATTCATATATTTCCGGATATTTAGCAACAATAAATATTTATGTTAGTAGTAGAGAAGAAAATGGTGTAGCATATTTTCCTATAAAAATATATAATGGGTTTAATCACGAAAATAGTTCGATTGGTTTAGCATATTTGAAAATTGATAACAATTTTCTTTGGATTCAAGACTATCATTATGAAAAAGTTAGTAATTTGTATTCTGTGAATTCAGCATCTCCTTTTTTAAAAAAAACATTAAATTCTTTTTCAAAAATAAATTTATCTTTTTTCAAAATAGCCTATTTATTTTTGCCCATACTGTTGATTTATTCTTTATATAAAAGAATTCATCTCAGAAAAAATACTAGTATTCAGAAAAAAAATATTTATGAATTTACAATAATTCTCTTTGGTTTCAGTATGTTAAATATCTTGTTTCATGTTTTTACTGGGGCAATAATTGACAGGTATGTATTTATTGGAATTCCAGAAATTGTGTTGGGAGGAATAATTTTATTATTAGCAAGAGGAGGAAGTGTGGTGTCTATGAAAGCAATGATCGAAATTAAAAAAAATAAAAACAAATTATTATTCGTTATACCAGCATATAATGAAGCTTTAAATATTGGAAAGGTACTTGATGAAATTAGAAAAGACTTTGAAAAAGCGGATACTATTGTTATAAATGACTGTTCAAAAGATAATACTGAAGAAATAATTAAACTTAAAAAAATAAAATGTATTACTCTTCCTTTTAATGTCGGCTATTCAAAAGCGGTTCAAACAGGTATTAAATATGCTTATTATAATAATTATGATTATGTTATTCAATTTGATGCAGACGGGCAACATATAGCTAAAGAGGCAAAAAAATTGTATGAAACCGCTATAAATGGTAATTATGATATAGTAATGGGATCTAGATTTTTAGATCCAACAGGATATAAACATAGTTTTTTTAGAAAGATTGGAACAAAAATATTTTCATTCATAATTAATGTGTTTACAAAAGAAAAAATAACCGATCCTACATCTGGATTTCAATGCTTAAATAGAAGAGTAATTGAAAGGTATTCTCTTATGGGTAATTATCCAGAATTTCCGGATGCAAATCTAATTATTGAAATGCTATTAGAAGGATATACAATAAAAGAAATACCAGTAAAAATGAGGCTAAGGGAATCTGGAGTAAGTATGCATGGTGGCATAATAAAACCCTTAAAATATATGATAAAAGTAATATATGCTATAATAATTATATTAATAAGAAACATAAAGATTGGAGTAAAGGAAAAATGAAAAACGAGTATTTTATTATTGTTGCTATTATTTCGTTCTTGTATGTAATTAACGTGGTAAAAAGAGGCAAGTTTTCAATTAATGAAAGTATATTATGGCTTACTGGATCGTGCATAATTATAATTTTGTCTCTTTTCCCTAAGATGTTTGATTTATTAGCAATTAGATTAGGAATAGATTATCCGCCATCTTTGTTTTTTCTAATTTGTATTTTATTCTTACTTTTTATAAATTTTAGAAATAGTAAAAAAATTGCTATTTTAGAAGAAAAAACGATTGAATTATCTCAACAAATTGCATTAATTAATTCAACTTATGTAAAAGACAATATAAAGAAGGAGAAAAATATATGAATATAATATTAACAGTAATTTATATATTATTAACAACTGGTGGATTAATATTTATGAAACTTGGTGGAAATTCATTGGTCATATCTATAAAAAATGCTATTGAGTTTAAAATTGGTTATTTAACATTATTGGGATTGATTTTATATATAATAAGCTTTCTATTGTGGCAAAAATTATTAATATCATTCGATCTGTCTTATATAGTTCCTATTACTACTGGCATTTCACAAATTATGATTTTAATAATTGGGTATTTTATATTTAAAGAAAGTATAAATTTTTACAATATTTTAGGGGTGTTATTAATAATAATAGGCATATTATTAATTTCGTTAAAAAGATAAAATCGAGGATGTATTATGAACACATAAATAAAAATAACTATGATTTCTTATTTATAATATTGAAAGTTTATTAAATAAATTAAATAAAATAAAAAAACACTATGAAAATCAAATGGATAAAAAAGAAAAGAGGAAAATAAATGAATATATTTAAGGACAAAGTTTTATTAATTACTGGAGGAACTGGTTCGTTTGGTAATAAAGTGTTAGAAATGTTTTTGGATTCTGATATAAAAGAAATTAGAATTTTTTCTAGAGATGAAAAAAAACAAGCTGATATGAGAAAAAAATATCAAAATAATAAAATTAAATACTATATTGGTGACGTAAGAGATATAACAACAATTAACCCTGTTATGAGAGGTGTTGATTATGTGTTTCATGCTGCAGCATTAAAACAAGTACCTTCTTGTGAATTTTTTCC
>CAZHRC010000032.1:0-12142 GCA_964533865.1 uncultured Peptoniphilaceae bacterium | reverse complement strand
AGCCCGGCAGATTTCACTGTCTCTGCGATATATATTGAAGTCAGTCTGCGACAGAATCTAGAGCGTATCCCGTATAGGTCTTTTTGTCGGTGACGCCAACTTCCGAACCTAGCGCTACAGTCTGAATCACGGTATCTGCAACGGTTTGAGTCGTTCCATCGTCTAGAACGTACTCGATCTTCACATCGACCTTTTTTGGTACGACTTCTACAATGTAGTTGTGAACTGTTGCTTTGTCAGCGGCTGTCGAACCATCTTTAAACGGTACTAAGAACAACTCCGCTTTTTTTGTCGTTTGGTTGAAGGCCGTAAAGCTATGATCGTTTAAATAGTTTTGACCTGCAGCCTTTAACTCTGGATCTTTCAACGGAGTATAAGGGTTGTTATTGCCTGTCACCGTTGGATCTTTCATTTCTGTAAACACATCCGCAAGTTCAGCAATAGGGACCTCTTTATTCCCACTCAGCCCTTTACCTGTTGTCGGAGCCATCAAAGCTTGCGGAACCTCTGTTGATACTACTTTATAAGTTCCGTCATCTTGCATGACGTTTTTATTGAAATTGTAGCCTACTTTGTAAGCTCTCATATCGACAAAACCTACGAAGTTTGATTCCCACTTTTCGTCTCCCTTATCGGATGCAGAGTAAAGTCCAAAATAGACTTCTTCTCCACCAAACATCGCGACGGCTTCGTCTTTGGTGTAAGTTTGGAATGAAGTTACTGGATTTGCGCCTGGGATATCTTTTGTATCTCCGTTAAACCAATACTCATAGCTGAATTGATAATTCCCGTCTGCTTGCTTCGTCCATCTAACCCTGGCAGTCTGGGTACTTGGCGGCCTAGTGGGCTGGTAACCTAGTGTATCGCCTGTTGACCACCCAGTAAACATCGCATCTTTAGCCCCGACCCAAGAAGTCGCTTTGTGTTCAATTGTGCCGCCTTCCGCAACAGGTCGAACAATGGCAATATGCCCGTACTGTTTGCTACCTGCCGGTTCAAACACGTCATCAAACCTCTTAGAGTTCGTTCCTGAAACATTTGAATCACTTTGTGGATCGAATTCAACTGCTAGTGCATTTTCTAATGGTTTGTAGTTTCTTCCCCATTGTTGAAAGCCATGTATTCCCAAGTTTCCTTGCTCGCCACCCAATGCCGAAGCACCTCTAGGGTCATTGTGGAAGGCAAATGCAGTTCCCCTTTGCCCCGGATTCCTTCCATTTACCATCGAGAGATCAAAGGTCAATTCAAAATCATTTTGAATAATATTGATTTTATTCTTCGAAACGACTGAACCGAGGTATTGCTTCAGTCTTGCAAGACGAACGATATCACTACCGTCACCAGAAAGACCTCCAGCCGCTGTGCTTATTGTCCCTTGTGTGGAGACATCGGGATTGTTAGCATCACCAGATACTCTGTAGTAATGATCAAAAATATCTGCCGTTCTACTATGTGTCTCATTGGGATACGCAATGATTGGATTAATACCGGCCGCCTCTACTTGTGGCGTCAAAAACGGTACAAAAAACTGTGTAATGATCATTACCAGGGCCAATGGCACCTGATATAAACCGATTACGCTTCTTCTTGATTGATGAACTCGTACTGTTCATAAACTCTCCCTTTCGTTTTTAAATTGATTTTTTGTCAAATGTTGCAAGTGTGCACAATTGACTAGGCTATTTTTACTAGAGTATCTTATCACATTTACAGTCCGATTTCCAATCGGTTTGCGTTTTTTTGTTATGTTTTATATACAATATGCGAAATGTTTTCTTCTCGTATTCATCTTCAATGCTACTCTTCACGTTCCAACGTCGTTTCATTCGCGATCGAGCAAGAATTCCTCCACTTCTTCTTGAGATGGAATACTGGTGATACCTCCAAACTTTGTGGTGGACAGGGCTGCGGTGGCATTTGCTCGTCTAGTCATTTCGTAAAGAGCGTCATTTTCGATGTCTTCCCCCTCGTGAGAAAGGAGTTGAAAGAGCATAGTGCCACCAAAGATATCACCTGCCCCAGTGGTGTCGACTGTGGGAACGGCATAGGCGGGGATGAGTTTTTGACCTTCTGGAGTCGCGCATATGGCGCCTTCTTTGCCCAATGTCAACAACACCAATTTCAGATTCTCATTTTCAAAAAGTCTTGCCAAACCTGCATTTTTATCTGGTCCATAGAGAAATTCCAACTCTTCGTCGGAGATTTTTAAACTATTGGCGTGACCGATTCCCCAGAGCATGAGTTGTTTTGCTACTTCTAAATCTTCCCATAAGGAAGCTCTCAAGTTGGGGTCATAGTTGATCCACACACCCGCTTCTTCGGCTTTTGCGATCGCTATTTCCGTTGAAGCTTTTGACGGATTGTTCGTCATCGACAAAGAACCAAAGTGAAAACATCTGGCATTTTCGATTTGCGCCAGTTGCTCGTCATCGATGACGAGTTGGGTATCGGCGCCGGGTTTGCGCGCAAAGGAAAAGGACCGGTCCCCCTCGTCGTCTAAGGTGACAAATGCAAGGGTAGTAAAGGTGTTGGGGTCTTTGATGATCCCCTCGCAATCGATCCCCTTCTCTTTGAGGGTATCGACGAGCAACTCCCCAAAAGCATCAGCGCCCACCTGACCGATAAAACCAGTTTTCAACCCATATGCGGCATTTACCGACAACAGATTTGACGGCGCGCCACCAGGATTGGAACTAAACTCTGGATACCCTGAAGCGTTGGTACCTATGGGGGCAAAATCGATAAGCAACTCCCCAAGCGCTACCACGTCATACGTTTTCTCTCCTTTTCTACCTATCCCCTTCATTCCCATCTGTTTCCTCCTCAAATCGTTTAATTTTTATAATAGTTATTCTTTACCCTGTACTAGCCATTGTAAACAGAACACCACACCGCCTTTAAACAAGGCGGTGTGGTGTCTTTTGCTTTAGTTTTTGCTTGAATCCCTTTATGCTTCATCCTTTTTGCGTTTGATGGCGCTGATACCTATTAGCGCGCTCAATCCACCGATTACGGAAATTACCGATACCGCTATACCAGGATCTCCCGTATTGGGGTTTGTAGATTTGATCCCTGCTTTTCCAGTTTTCACCGTTGCCGGAGTTGGCTTAACGGTTGGTTTTTTCGGTGGTGTCGGTTTGACTGAATCTACTGGATCGATGGGGTTTACCGGTATTGCCGGATCCGTCGGTTTTGTTGGATCTACCGGTTTAGTCGGATCCTCCGGTTTTGTCGGGTTCTTCGGATCCTCTGGTTTTTCAGGATCTGTTGGTTGCTCCGGCACTCTGGATTCGTAACGGTTGATCACGGTGGCGCCACTAGTCCAAACGCTCAAAACCCCGCTAAGGATCATGACCAGTGGAAATATCCAAGGTGCTCGTATAAAGTAGGTCAGTAGAACTGAGCCTATACCGATTGTGGCGGTGAGTCGATTGGTGACGACTTTGTGACCGATGCGAATGGCGGCGATCACAATAAATCCCACCGCCATCGGACCGATCAATCGCAAACCATGATCTGAGAGGTGTTTTTCCTGTAAAAACCCGTACAAAAAAGACAATGCGGTCATGAGAATTAACGGCGGTAACGCCCACACGAGCATCGTCCAAAATCCCAGCGCCGGCCCGCCAATTTTATAACCGATCGCTACAATGGTCTGTGTACTACTCGGCCCAGGGAGCAACCCGCTGAGTGCAATCAATTCGATGAGTTCTTCCTCGGTCAGGTAGTGCTTTTTAGTGACCATCTGCTCGGTGATCACGCCAAAATGCGCTTCCGGTCCACCATAGGCACCTAGTGCGCAAATCAGTACATCCTGTAAAAATTTCCCTCTCGTCACATCGGATACGGTGTTGTTCATAAAATCCCCTCGCTGTTTGTCGTATAGTTGGTATGTACCCCTTTCCCGACGAGAAGCGTCACCGATATTGAACTAAAGGACTCGTCCACACAACATCTCTTTTACAAAGGCATGATCCTTTTATTAAGGTTCCATCACTTTATAGCCCGCACAAATTAACACTTCCAAGGCTTTCTGAAAGTCTTTTGACTTGGTCAAGATATAATCGGTGTTGAAGGTCGAAATCGCAAAAATCCCAATGTGCTGCTCTGCCAATATCCTCGAAATCTCAGCGAGAATGCCCACCAGCGAAAAATCCAAAACTCCTTCGATTCGAAACCCTCGCCAACCGTCTTCTCGCTCGATGCAATTGGTCGGAACCCTTGCCGTTTCACACACCAAAGAGCGCTCCTCATCGGTTTTTCCAATAAAGCAATACTCGTCATCAAAATCCACCAAGGAGTAATCTTCGACTTTGCACACTGAAAAATCACACCTTATCGCTTTTAGTTTCATCGCGTCTCCTCCAAATGTTAGTCAATCGCCTGCCCACTTTCCAGATCGAACAAATGCAGCTTTTCTAGATCAAAGGAGAGTTTTGCCTGATCTCCGACGACGAGATCAACATCCGGTCCCGTCCGTACAATGAGTTTAAGATTGGCAGTTTCTGTGTAAAGATAGGTTTCCGCACCCAATAACTCCTTAACTGTGATCTTAGCGATCGTATCCGATGGGCCTTCTACTAAGTTGATGTTTTCCGGGCGAATCCCTGCCATGACTTTTCGATCACGATAGGCCATTGCAGCTTTTCTTTTTGATTCCGGCACTAACCATCGGAGTTCCTCTGTTTCAAAAAACCATTTTCCCCCGGTTTCAACTATTTTTCCGTCAATAAAATTCATTTGAGGGGAACCGATGAATCCAGCGACAAAACGGTTCTTTGGCTTTTTATAGAGATTGGACGGGGTATCGATCTGCTGAATCTCGCCATGATTAAGGACGACGATTCGCGTCCCCAACGTCATCGCTTCCGTTTGATCGTGGGTGACATAGATAATGGTAGCGCCGAGTTTATTGTATAACTTCGCAAGTTCTGCCCGCATCTGAACCCTAAGTTTAGAATCCAAGTTTGAAAGAGGTTCGTCCATCAAAAACACTTTTGGATTGCGAACAATGGCACGGCCCATGGCGACACGCTGCCGTTCCCCGCCTGACAGGGCTTTGGGTTTTCTTTTCAAAAGCCTCTCCAACCCCAGCGTCTTTGCGGTTTCTGTCACCACTCGATGGATTTCCGGCTTGGGCACTCGCCGTTGTTTCAATGGGAATGCCATGTTGTCATAGACGTTCATATGGGGATAGAGCGCATAGTTTTGGAACACCATGGCAATATCTCGATCTTTGGACTCTACTTTGTTGATCAATTCCCCATCAATGTAAATCTCGCCTTCTGTCATTTTTTCCAGTCCTGCGATCATCCTTAGAGTAGTGGATTTCCCACTGCCCGATGGTCCGACAAACACAATAAAATCACGATTTTCAATCTCTAAAGAAAAGTCCTTAACCACATAGCGATCATCGGTGAATCTTTTGCCCACATTTTTTAAGACTACTTTTGCCATAATTCTCCTCTTATCCTTTAACAGAACCCGATGTCAATCCTGCGACCAAGTATTTCCGAAATAGTATCGCCATCAACGCCGGTGGAAACAACGCCAGCATGCCTGCCGCTGCCGTCAACCCGTACATGACCCTATCCTTTGTCGCGTATTCCTGTACGACAATGGACAAGGGTTTTGTCGCTCTTGATGCCGATAAAATCAACGGAATTTGAAACTGATTCCAGGTCATCAAAAACAACAATAACGCGATGGTCAATAGAATCGGGTAGGCGTTTGGCAAGATGATTTTAAATAAAATCCCCATCGGACTACAACGATCCAGTTGCGCTGATTCTTCGATTTCCTTTGGAAAACTTTGGAAATAATTGATCAATATCCATACGATGAGCGGCATAAATGCCGACACGTAAATCATCGAAATCCAAAACATATTGTCGAGCAGGCGAAAATCAGAGAACATCTTGTAAATCGGAATAATCGTTGCAAAAACTGGGATGACGTTGGTGATCAACAAAAGCACGGTGATCGTTCGCTTAAAGCGAAACTCAAATCGGGAAAGCCCATAAGCCCCCAAAATACAAATGGGCAAACCCACAAGTTCAGTCAAAAAAACGGCTTGTAGCGAATTCTTCATCGCGTTGATGTAATTGGTTCTGTGCTGAGTGCTCTCGATCAACAGAGTTTCGTAGTTCTTAAACGTCGGATGCGCTGGTAAAAACTCAACCCCCGTATTGAACATCTCGCTTTCAGGGCTGATGCTGATGATCAAACACCACGCAATGGGTCCCAAGGTAAATAGAACGAGTCCCAGCACGCTAACGACGCGCAATACTATTCTGATCGGTTTCATCGCAACTCCCTCCCCACGTTACGAATGTATAAATAAGCCAAAATACCGGATCCCATCATAATCAAGTAGGAGATGGCACTGCCATAGCCAAAATTTAAGAAGCTAAAGGTTTCGTTGTAGTTGTAAATCTGAACCGTCTGTCCCACCGTGCGATACCCAATGATCGACACCACTTCATCAAAAACATTGACCCCTGCAATTGTAATGTTGGTTAGGACGATGCCAAAAGTCGGCAACAATAACGGAAGGGTGATGCTTTTAAAGATCGACCATTCCGATGCTCCGTCCACTCGTGCAGACTCATAAATTTGGGGATCGATCGCTTGCATATTCGCTAGGATAATCACAGCGCAAAAGGGAATCACCCGCCAAGCGACGACCAATGCAATGATGATCAGCGAATCCCAACGCCCAGTGCCCCAGACAATGGGCTGTTCGATCAACTTGAAACTATAAAGTATTTTATTGATTAGTCCAAATCCTGGAAAAAAGATAAAATTCCACACGATACCGTTGACCACCGGAGGTAATGCCCAAGGCACAATGGCAATCGCCATCAGTGCACCGCTCAACTTCGACTCCACTTTCAATATGGTGGCCACGATGAGACTTCCAATCAAGCATACCACAAGTAGAACCCCTAACACCACCAAGGTATTGACTACCGCAGCAATGAAGTTGGGATCTTTCACTGCGTTGATGTAGTTGGTCGCCCCGATAAATCGCGTCTGCCCAGGCTCGGTGAGTTTGTAATTTTGCAAACTAAAGCTAAATGTCGTCGCGATAGGGTAAAAAATGAGCCCCACTAAGATCAACACAATCGGTGCCAACAAAAGATAGGGAAGTTGTTTTGATCCTTTCACTCTTCTCCTCCTAAAAAATAGCGGGCTACACTTAAAAGGTAGCCCGCTTGGTCATACACATTAATTTTTGGCTAGCTCAGAAATTTTAGCATTCATTTCTTCAAAAGCTTGTTCAGGGGTGCTTTGACTCAGACCCATTTTGTTTACCGCATTAAATATCGCCGTACTCATCTCCGTGTAGTACTTTGGAACGCCTGTTGGAAAGACGGATTTGATCAATTTCGCTGTATCCATCATCGCTTGAGAGCCTTTAATGTCTCCAGATTCGATCAACTGGTTAAGGATCGCCGTTCTCGTCGGGATACAACCTTTGACTTCAAACATCTTCAATTGAGTCTCCGGCGAGGTGAACCATTTCGCAAAAGTTTTTGCTGCTTCTAGGTTTTCCGAGTAAGGCGATACGCCAACCGCCTCTTGAAGCGCCATAGTTTGCGTGGCTTTTCCTTCTCCGCCCACTGGCACGATCGCTTTTGCTTTACCAACGACTTTGGATTGCTCTGGATCTTCAATGCGACCGACATAAGAGCTTGGTCCAGTCATAAACGCGGTAACGCCTTCCGTCATTTGCGCGTAAGTTTCTCTTCCTTTCATCGTCGCGTTGGCTGGATTGACCAAACCTTCTTTTAACATCTTATCGAGATAAGTCAGAGTTTTCATGACGTTTTCTTGGTTTAACGTGTTGTCGTCATTAAAGACTTTTCCATCTCTAAGGAAAGTCATCCATAAAAGACTCGTCGTCGCTGACTCTTCGGCTGCAAAGGGGAAGGTAAATGGATATTCCATAATGTTCTTCTCTTTCATCGTCTTTGCAGCTTGATGCACCTCGTCCCAAGTCTTTGGCTCTTCCAAGCCTGCCGCTTCAAAAGCTTCGGTGTTCATGTAACTAATTCTAAAATCATTGGCGTAGGACAATGCCATAACGTTACCGTCCACAGTGAACGTATCGAGACCCATAAACTCCGTTTTATCCGCCTCAGGTATTTCAATAGGGGCGATCCAGTTTGCGCTGGTAAACTCCCCAACCCACGCCCAGTCCACTTCAAAAACATCTGCCGCCGCTTTTTGACCAGCAGCTGCTACGGAAATCTTATTGCGGATATCGTCCCAATCCACTGTTTCCAAATTCACCTTGATGTTCTCTTTTGCTTCAAAATCATCGAGCATCTCTTGAGAGGGCGCTCCCCACTCTGGAATCATAAAAGTGATCTCAATACTATCAGTTTTTGCCGTATCCGTTTCTTCCTTTACTTCCGGCTTCGCTGGCTCTGCTGGTTTTGGCTCAGCTGGTTTCGTTCCACATGCCGCAATGAAAACCATTGTCACGGCGAGCAACAGCGCAACAATTCTCTTACTGTTTTTCATAATCTCCCCCCTGTTTTGCTTTTCGGTTATTTTCTGTCAACTCAAGTCCATTAAGTTCATTTCTAAATGTACTACTGTACTCGAGTTTATATGCAATTATATCACAATCCGTCCCTGACACTCATTCATTCTCCTTATAGATACATCACAAAATCCAATGCCCCATCACGTCTGTCTGTGCTATAAAAGCGCATTCTCCTTTTCTTGGGTATATTATGGCACAAGCTGAAAATATGCTGTATCCGTAACTTCCGTCTCGATCGTAACGCTTACAATTAGCGCCAATTCTCATTGATACTGTTGTAGCGTACTTCTGGAAGCATTGTCACTCTCTAGCACGTTCAACGTGTCTTGGTAACGAATGGATGTTTTCAGAAGTGAGAAAAAAGTCGGATCTACTTTTCCCCTTTAGAAAAAAACAACTCCAATACGTTATACAAGACCCCACACAATACGCCGGCCACTGGCCAAATAATCCATCCGCGCTTCCAATCCATCGTCGTAAAGCTGTAACCCAGAAACACTGCCACAACGATTAACCAGTAAATAACCATGAAGGGACCTATTTGGGTCGTTAACGCTTTTTCCCTAACACTATAATCCTCCACCTGTAGAATTTTTTTGTAAGCGCTGTGAGGAATACCGACGAGGATAAACAAAAATACGGCAATGGATAAGATGCCAAATCCAAGGGCGATGATGCCGTTTTCTGAAACGCCCAAGAGATCAGGCAGATAGTCCGATGCAAAAAAACAAATAAGCGTAAGGAAACACAAAGTCACCCCGGCAACGATGTATGCGGCCCTACGAGGTTGTAGGTTTTTTTGGCGTTCCATTACCATCCCATCGACACCGTATGCGGTTTCAAAAGGTTCGTTCTCAATCCATTCGTACGCCTTCAAACGAAAGCCGTTGAGTATGAACAATGCCACCGCCCCCATAACCATAAGCGCTGATAAGCTAAAACTCATCGGTTCGGCGATCGTTGGGTCTGCCAACGTTTCTGATAAGAGCAGCGGGATAATCGCCAAGATGCACAACATGACTCCAAATGCAATCTGTCGTACGCTTTTATATTTTGCATTCAGATAGTCGTTCACTTCTTCCATCGTCAAAATCCGTAGCGCACCGGATATTTCCGCATCTCCTGGTATGGTAGAAGAGAGGTCAAGTTCATCTTTAATCAGGGTGTCGGTGCTCACACCGAACAGTTGGCTCATCTTTAGAATTCTTTCTAGGTCGGGAATACTTTGTGCACCTTCCCATTTTGAAATCGCCTGACGACTGACGCCGAGTTTCGCCGCCAGCTCTTCCTGTGACCAATGGTTCTGCTTTCTCAGTTGGATAATCTTGTCTGCAAGTATCATGGTATCCTCCTTCGCGTTTAAGGCTTTTGATTTAAGTTCATTCTACCTTAAATCGCGATTGCACTCCACCAAGTCCACCTTGAACCTGCGCAACTGGTAGTTGCATGGTGTGAATTTCAAGGTTGCAGACGTACTTGATCTAAACATCACGATCTTCCTTCGTCTCACCAGCATCCTCTTCATCCTCTTTTTTTAGCTTGCAAACCCCATGAACTTACCAACTGCTATGTGCACCATTTGTTTGATACCAGCGTTTAATTATTTTTGCCATGACAAACTATGGAGTTATCCTTTTTTCTCATCATAGTAATGGCTACCATTGTACCCACTAGTATCATAGGCATCAATCTGATGAATAGCCATTCAAATCCATGGAGAATTGTTCCTGCCACCGCAATTTCAGGCTCGGTATAATCCCAGTCTAAATAAGAACCGTTTATCAAGATGAAGGCTGTGAAAATCACTACGGTAATTAAAGAAAGGAAAATGAACGACCCATATAACATTTTTCTTATCGTGATTTTTCTTTGATCAAGTTGTAAGTTTATCTCTTCTATTTTCTCTGCCATCAATTTCAAATCATCACCATCTAACGCCGTAATGGTTTCTCCAAGCAAAATGCTAACAGGTGTTTCAAGCACTTCTGAGATTGTAATGAGCATATCTGAATCGGGAACTGATAATCCATTTTCCCATTTAGATATCGTTTGTCTTACTACACTCAATTTATGAGCTAGTTCTTCTTGTGAAAGCCCTTTTGATTTTCTAATTGTTTTAATGTTTTCGTTTAGCAATTGATATCCCCCCCTATTTATGCGTTATCTCTATAATATGAGGAATTCTCCGTTGCTGCAAGCAATCCTTATTAACATTTTTCCAATTATGATAGCACCACTTTTTGTTAGTGTTATTATACTATAAAATGGCTTTATTTAACGTTTTATCTCTGAACAAAGGTATATGTTATCTTTCTCCCGCCCATGTTGCGCCACTTGTTGATAAGAGCATCTTTTCATTCTTCTTTACTCTCCTCTCTCGCCTAAAACAAAAGAGCAGCCCTTTAACATCTGAGGGCTGCTCTTTCATCTGTTATTAATCTCTTGTCAATCCGAGTTCTCTTGCTTTTTCTGCTACTTTTTCTGCGACCACTTCGGCTACGCGATCGTCAAACGCCGATGGAATCACGTATTCTGCATTGAGCTCCTCTTCAGTGACCAGCTCTGCAATGCCAACTGCCGCTGCCATTTTCATTTCTTCTGCGATTTTTTTCGATCTCGATTCCAATGCCCCTTTGAAAAGACCGGGGAAGGCGAGGACGTTGTTGATTTGGTTTGGAAAATCGGATCGTCCGGTGCCTACTACAAAGGCTCCCGCCTCTACGGCATCGTCGTACATGATTTCCGGGATGGGGTTTGCCATGGCAAAGAGTATGGGCTTGTCTTTCATGGAAGCGACCATCTCTTTTGTCACGAGGTTTGGCATGGATACGCCGATGAAGATGTCTGACTTTGCCATAGCTTCGGCTAAGGTGAGATCTTCTGCGTCGTTGTTGGTGATGTCTGCGATTTCTTGGGTGAGGAAGTTGTAGCCTTCTTTCTTCGTGCGCGACACGACTCCCTTGCTGTTAAACCCGTAAATGTTGGCAATACCCAGATCTTTCATCATGCGTATGATGGAGGATCCTGCTGAACCTGTGCCTGAAACGACTGCGGTACAGTCTTCTGCTTTTTTTCCGGCGAGTTTGAGGGCGTTGATTAACCCTGCGGTGACGACGATGGCGGTGCCATGTTGATCGTCGTGAAACACCGGGATGTCTAACTGCTCTTTAAGAGCCCGCTCGATTTCGATACATCGCGGCGCGGAGATGTCTTCAAGGTTGATACCTCCATAGGTCGGAGCTATGGCTTTGACGATGGCGATGATCTCTTGGGGATCTTTCGTATCGAGAACCACTGGCACGGCGTTGACGCCGGCAAAACGCTTAAATAGACAGCATTTGCCTTCCATGACGGGAAGTGCCGCTTCTGGTCCGATGTCGCCTAGACCAAGGACCGCTGTCCCGTCGGATACGACGGCGACGATATTGCCTTTCCAGGTGTACTTATAGGCGTCTTCTGGATTTTCGTGGATTTTTTTACAAGGCTCCGCAACGCCTGGGGTGTAAGCCACCGACAGATCGTGGCGATCATTGATCGGTGCTTTGAGTTCTGTGGAGATCTTTCCCTTCCACTCGGCGTGTTTTT
>CAZHRC010000031.1:0-14156 GCA_964533865.1 uncultured Peptoniphilaceae bacterium | reverse complement strand
ATCTTGGAGGGAGCTGGCTCGGCCGCCCTTTGCCGAGACTGAGGGAGGGGTTTTTCTCCATCGTCTTTCGGCGCTAAGGCGCCGTTCCTTTATAAGGCCTCCAGCGAAACATCTTCCATCACTCCTATGAACTCGGATTGTTCTCATCTCCATAAACTTCCCCTATCGCCTTTTCCACTTCTCTCCTCTTCTCCTGATTTTTCCAAAACACTTTATACATTGACCTGTGATTGCCTATCCTGGGAAAGTCTTTTGGGTTGTATGCTAAGGCGTCTAAACGCTCTAACCCTTGTCGGAGCTGATCTGGTGTTGTGGTTGCAAACACTTCTAAAGCTTGAGCTTTGGGGTACAATGTAGCTTTTTCCAGGCTGAGCATTTGAAAGACGTCGAAGTCAAATAAGGGCTGGGATTTGAAGGTGTCGAAGAGGTCGGCTCGCTTTTTTAACAACTTATCATCCATCGGTGAGACGGCATCGATGAAATGAGGGTGAATGGGGGTGTTGCCTTCGTACATATAATAATCCGGTCCGGGTTCCATCCAGCTGCTGACGAGTTTGATGACTTCCATATGAACGGGATGGGCGTCAAAGAGATAGGGAAAAAACACTGCGTCGTAATCCTCTGGAGATACGGCGCTTTTTAACGCCTCTAAAGCTCCTTCCGGAAAAGGCGCAGCGTCGGGTAATCCCAGTTCTAGTCTGGTAATGTCCCCACCTATGGTTTGACACAGGGCAGCAGCCTCGTCACTTCGGGTTTTGATCACTTGATCCGATGGCAAGTTGGACATGCTACCACCGCTATCGGTGAGATAGAGCAAGGTGATATGGGATTTTGCCTTTGCGTACTGGACGAGCGTCGCCCCCATGCCAATGGTTTCGTCGTCGACGTGGGGTGATAAAACGAGAATTTTACGGTGAAAGGGCAATGCACTGGGCCGAGTACGGTGTCCTCGGTAGTAGCGCTTAGTCGTCAATCGATTAAAGACGCGGATCGGCCCTCTTAACATTTTTGCCAACTGCTCTTTCATCTTCTCCCCTCCTTCATTAAGTAATCCGCAAGGTATACTGGGATGTGATTTGGCGAAGGACCAGTTGTTTTTTCGAAGACGGGAAAGGTGTAGCGGGTAAGGAAGGTTCCCGGTGTTCGCTTTTCAGTATAGGTAAAAAACTTACCCGATGTCACTTTGGTCATCCCCTTTTCTTCACCGTTTTCAAACCGCGCGAGTAGCGTATAGCGATCGTTGCCTTCAGGTCTTAGTAGGGCATTCCAGCCTTTCATTGGTTTGTAGGGATAGCGGCCTTTGAACACCCATTTCAAATGATCTGGCGATAGGATGGGCAATTTGTTTTTTTGTCCTTCTAAGTGCCATATCGGTTTGCGATAAACCGTGTTTTTTAGCGTAAACCCATAGTAGGCTTCTGTTGATCTTGAGGTCGGGTTGGGGAAACTAAATTGGTAGTGAGCATCCAGCTCTGAGGCTGCTTTCACCATGCCGCCGAGGATTCCCCGTCTGCGGTACTCGGGCAATACGGACACGTCACAGATTTCGTAGGCTTCCACCCCTTCAATGTCCATTCGCCAATAGGTTCTCACTCCGCATGGGGTGTCGCCTTCATAGGCCATGGCAATATAAGAGGTGCCGTAAATGTTATCTCTAAATTTGCGCGCAAAAAAATCTAGGCCTTCGTTTTCATCAAATACTCGATTATACACCGACAAGAAATCGAGTTGAGCCTTTTTATCCATGGTGTTTGTCGTGTAAAGCTTAAAATCGATGGTGTGATTTGTTTTCATGTGGGTATCCTTCATAAAAATTTCCGATCCCCAGAGACAGGGATCGGAGGTTTCCGCTTTTACGGGGTTAATCATTCGATAAGATGATCCGGTTCAATTCATTTCGCGCCAGATTAGACACTGCCGATTCACCGCCGAGTATGGTGATCTCGGTGATGTTTTCATTGCGAATATAATCTGCAACCATTTTTGGCACCGAGTGGGTTTTGATCAATAAGATCGGCGATTGGCGTACTGCCGCCAACAATGAACCTGCGAGGGCATCGGCAAAATCGTCATCCCGTGCGACAAATGCTTCGTTTGTTTGGGGATAGTAGGTTTGAGCAACCTTCATCGACGTTTCATTGCGATCTGCGCCGTACAGACGGTTGACGGTAATTCCAAGGCCTAAATTATCGATTTGCGCTTCTACTTTCTTCGAGACGACCATTTCCCCGCCTACGATGACAATCTCTTTAACTTGCCAGGTTTTTAACGCCTCAATGGTATCTGCTGGCAGGGAGTTAGCATTCGTTAAAAGAATCGGGGTGCCAAACTGTCTAGCCGGCACGGAGACGGTAAGAGCATCAGCGTAGCCTTCGCCACTTGCCAAAAACACTCGGGCGTTGTTGTTAAAGCCGTGGAGGAATTCGGTTCTGCTTCTATCGTTTAGCAGTTTCAATAATTGTTCCCCTGCGCGGACAGCTGTGCCGTAGCGTGTCTCTCCCGCAACGCGCGATGTGGTCATGCCCAATCCTCGGAGTTGTGTGGTGACATTTTCCGTCACCGCATTGACTCCACCTAGGATAATCGCGTTATTCGCTTTCGTTTCGCGAATGTAGTCGATCACCACACCAGGTAATCCATCTTTTCCAGTCAGTAACATCGGCGCATCGTATGCCGCTGTCATGGGCATACCGCCTAGGGCATCTGGGAAGTCGTGGCCACTGGCGATGATCACGTTTTTATAGCCATCTGAGGTGCGCAACCCATTGGGATAAACTTCACGCGCAATGGCAACGGCAGTGCTATAGCGATTAGACTCGGTTATGGTGGATAAATGAATTTTCATCGCTCCAACAGGTGGCGCCGTCGATTTTGATGGCGTCGTTTTTGGAGGTGTAGTCTTTTCCGGTTGAACCGGCTGAACTTTTTGCACGACCTTTCCTTGTGTATCCGTGGTAATGCTCAACGTGCCCAGTTTGTAAACACTTGGTTCTCCTTTGGACTCTAATGCTTTGAGATAACTCTCCGCGATACGCACGGTATAGGTGGTGTTTGGGCGAAGGGTCTCAGACACCCCATGGGGATGGATGCGAATTAAACCCTTGTCTAAAACTTGAACAACAGCACCAACTACTACGTCCGTGCCCTTTGGACCATCGGTGGTCACTTCAAAGGTGGATGAAGTTGCGGCGATAGCATTATTTCTATCATCGACAAACCGAAATTCAAAATAACTCACCCCTGTAGCGATAGGCTTTGGTCGATTGGCGAGTTCCTCCTGTTGAGGGCTTGGAGATGGTGGCGTTTCATCGACGGCAAAGGCGATAGCTGGCGTGAACACGAGACTGAAAGCGAGCAATATAGCGATCATTTTTTTCATAAAAACCTCCTTGAAATCGATTAGTGTTGTATTGTCATTATTACCCGTAATTTTGGAGAATACACTTTAGTGTGGCGAAGGACGTGCCACGTGAAGTGTGCCTGCGGCACGTGAAGGTCAAGGGCAAACCCTCCCTCAGTCTGCTGCGCAGACAGCTCCCTCGGAGATGGAGCCAAGGGCAAGGTCAAGAGATTAAGGTCAAAGATTTGAAGATTAGGGTCTTATCAGCCACCCGAAGGGTGGCGTCCGTCGGGCTCCATCTTGAAGGGAGCTGGATCGGCCGCCCTTTGCCGAGACTGAGGGATGGGTCTTTTCTCCATCGTCTTTCGGCGCGGAGGCGCCGTTCCTTTTTAAGATCAAGGTCAAAAGATAAGGTCAAAACCCTCCCTCAGTCTGCTACGCAGACAGCTCCCTCGGGGATGGAGCCAAGGTCAAGGTCAAGAGATTAAGGTCAAAGATTTGAAGATTAGGGTCTTATCAGCCACCCGAAGGGTGGCGTCCGTCGGGCTCCATCTTGAAGGGAGCTGGATCGGCCGCCCTTTGCCGAGACTGAGGGATGGGTCTTTTCTCCATCGTCTTTCGGCGCGGAGGCGCCGTTCCTTTTTAAGATCAAGGTCAAAAGATAAGGTCAAAACCCTCCCTCAATCTGCTACGCAGACAGCTCCCTCGGGGATGGAGCCAAGGTCAAGGTCAACGGCGAAGGTCAAGCCCCCTCTCCTTCCTCCAAAAAAACACAGACCCAAAATGGGCCTGTGTTGTTTTTGAATCAAACCTTCTATTTTTCGCCTATGGTCTTTCCTACGGTGTCGGATATAGCTGCGACTCCGCCAAGGATGGTGACTTTTTTGGCTTTATTGAGGTAGGTTGCCACTTCCTTTTCCATGGTGTCTTTTGCAGTCAAGAGGATAGGTGCGTTTTCGCGGACGGCTAACGGTGTTCCCGATAGGGCGTCTGCGAAGGATGTCCCACTTGCTAATAGGGCTTTGGTGCTATTGGCAAAATAGGTTTTGGCGATTTTCAAACTTGTTAGATATCTGTTATCGCCTTCCATTCTACGGATGGTCAATCCCATAGCTGCCAATTCTTTTTCTACCGCTTCGCTGATCGCATTTTTCCCACCAACGATGGTCACTTCTTTTTGATCTTTGAGGAAGGTTTTTACGCTTGGCTCTAAGGTCTTGCCGTCGGATAACACGATCGGGAAGCTTTTGTCTGCCGCATAAGGTGAAATGGACAGGGCGTCAGCTGCGACAGTGCTATTTGCCAATACGACGTGGTTTTTTGTGCCCGCACGCGCTTGCACGCGTTTTGCAATCGCCACACTGGTGTCGTAGCGGTTATCCCCGTAGAGGCGTTGAACAAAATAGCCTTCTGCGCCCAGCGCTTTCTCGACTTTTTCGGAAATCACTGCGGATCCGCCAGCGATCCAAATATTTTTTACATCTAAACGCTTCAACTCTTTTAACACTTCATCTGGCACGTTAGCTGTGCGAGATAAAAGAATGGGTGCGTCGTAGGCTTTTGCCAATACACCAGCGGATAACGCATCGGGGAAGTCCGTTCCCACAGCTAAAATGGCAAAACTGGTCTTGTTGTAGGTTTTTTCGGAAATGGCTACGGCAGTTTTGTAACGGTCGTCACCGAAGATTCGGTTCACGGTATGAGCAGGTTCTCCAATGTGAATCGCCACGCTCAAATGAGCGGCTTTTCCGCCTTGATCATTAGTAATCCCCGTGTCAAATAGGTACTCAGCAACGGCCTCGTCTGATACTTTGTAGTCTTTTGGCGCTGTGAGGGTTTGGGTTTCTTTATCGTAAACAAATGGCAGAGCGCTGTCCACTGGCTCATCTGGCTTTGTCGAGGTCAGCGTTTTTCCAACTTTCATGCGGCTCAATTCATCTTTTGTAAAATGCTCATTGAGGTCGATAACCAATCGGCCTTCTTTATTTTCTAAACCAGACAGGCTGATCACGTCTTTTCCGTAGAAGAATCGAATCGGTTTATAGGGTGTTAAATCCAACACACGGTTTCCGATGTAGTCGGTAAAAACTTTTTCCACACCTTTTGCGCTCAACTCTGGAAGCCCGCCGATTTTTAAGTTCTTTAAGGTCAACTCTTCAAGCTTGTCCAGTTGTTTTAACGCCAATGCATCGACATTGAGATTATCCAAAGTTAATAGCCTCAATTGTAGCGCTTTCGACAAGTCCACTTCTTTTAATGGTAGATTGATCAGTTTCAAGTTTTTCAGTGCGGTGAATGGTGTGACGTCGACTTTCTCCACTTTTGGAAGATCGCTCAACTCTAAAGCTTCTAAAAGAGCCGCGGACGGGTAGGTGATTTTATCACTGGACAAAGTCGCTTTTTCGTTTCCTGTGATAGCGAGCTTCTTCACCCCAGATACCCTTGAAAGGTCAAGGCTATCGCCTGTGGGTTCTACGATTTCTATAGCGTCAAATGCGCTGTTCGAAAAACCGACTTTTGACACATCCATCTTCTCAATACGGATGGCCTTTGCTGCGACTTTTCCTAGGGGAATATCGCTGTTCGTTTGGGTTAAATTCAATTGGTTCAACGCAGAAACCTTTGATAAAGCGCCGAAGAAGCTATCAGCGTTAACCACATTCAAATCCTTAACATCCACGCTCAACGTGCCTTCGCCGCTTGGGAGGGTCAGATTGATCGTTGCGGTGGCTGTGCCATTGAGTCCCGCGATGGTTAATTTCTTCAAGTAGGTGTTTTGGCTGAGGTCTAAATTCACCGTTTCACCACTAGTCACGTAAACCGATAACTCTTCCAGGTTGGAAGCGTAGCCGATACCTTCGTAGTCAGCGATTTTGTAGTGTTTTAATACTTGTTTTATCCCAACAGAGGTATCTTTGAAGCGGACGTTTGACAATGTTTCCAACGTTTCCAATTCGTCTTTTAGACTCCTAAAAATCGGATCCACATCACCGTAAAGTTTTTTGTACTCGGCGATTACGTCATCTGTCGTGTCGGGGTGCTTTGTGTTTGCTTGTTTCAAAAAAGCTACGGCTTCTCCTCCGCCGCTGCGGTCTTCTAAGTACATCTCCCTGAGGGCAGAATCGTTTACTTTCAAGATATTGGACGTAAACTCTTTGGGTACCATGACCCCTGTCGCTTGGGATACTCCTGGCGATAATACCAGCCCCATGATGAGGCAAGTGAGTATTACGCCAATACCAATGGATTTCATGTGTTTTTTCATAAGTTCCTCCTTATCTTTCTATTTCTATTATATCCTATTTCTACAGGGTTAGACATTTAATTTGCTATTTTTATAAATAACCGACAATCCTCGGGTTTTTTTACACCTTTTATCCAAATTAAAACCGCCTCCTCACATCGGTGAAGAAGCGGTTTTGTTGGGAACTACCTGTGATTGTCGATGAACTGTTCGATTCGCTCAGCCAAATCCTCCAGTTTCTTCTCGACTCTCACTAGAAGGTACACCGAGAGCGCGACGGGAAAGCCCACATTGCTCAATAGAGAAACCAACTCCTCCATGGTATCACCTCCTCTCTCAACTAGCCCAAGGTCACTTTCGAGACTTGGGTGTTGACGATTTCTGCATCCACCTTTGTTTGAACGGCGACGCTTTTGGTGCGGACGGCACCTTGTGCGATAATGGTATCCATCGCAGCGACGACATTTGCATCGGTGAGATCTTCCTTTGGGTTGTCGACAGTCATCGTCAACTTTGACCCTTCGGGATCAGCGAAAATCATACGCAATACTTTAGCCATGGTGTCACCTCCTTTCTTAATGTGTTAATTGCTTTCTTTAGGCTTGGATCGTAGATTCGTCTACGCGTTTGATGGCGAGTACGGGCTTGTCTTGTAGACCGGCAATGGCATTTGCCGTGGCGTACAAACTATCATCCGATGCCGTGACTGCAATCTGATTGTAGGTACGGGCGATGACTTTTGCTTTGCCATCGATGACGCCGCCATCGTACTGGATTCTCAAACGAGAGCTGTCCTTTTTAACAGTTGCCATGTGATTCACCTCCTTTGCTGGTTGATACTTATACATCGCAGAGCGGAGGTTTTATTGCTAGTCGATGATCAATGTTTTTTTCAACCGATTCAATCCCCGTTTTTTGTTGTGGACGCAAGTCCAGTAGGAAACCTTTCGCACTTTAGCGATGGTTTTCAAATCCCATCCCTTAAAATAGAAATCGTACACTACTTGTTGCTCGATGGAGGTTAGAGAGGTCCAAGCATGGTAGAGGGCAGCTGATGTTTCTTTGGCGAGATAATCCGCTTCTAGATCACAGTCGTCGGCTAATGTATCTAAAAGACATAGGCCTTCTTCATTTTCCATGTCTAATGAAAAGTGGTTGGGTTTTCGGTTTTTGTTGAGATAAAAGTACTTGAGGCAATTTTTGACGTACCCTAAAAAAGGCACGCCTTTTTCTGGGTTGTAGGTGTCAAGGGCGTCTAAGAGTTCAAGATAGCCTTCTTGTTTCAAATCTTCAAAGTCTTCGGGGCGATAGTGGTATTTTCTAATCGAAGCGAGTACTAATGGGGTTAGCCGTTCAAGGAGTAGCGCTTTACCGCTTTCTGATCCTTTGATGGCATCGGCTATTATGGTTTCAATGGACATATTCTGCTCATTTCCGCAGCTGCTATTGTATTCCTAGGTGGGTTTAGCATACTGGAAAACGGCGAGTTTATAAAAAGACAAATTGGCTCTATTCTGCAAAAACGGATGCGGAATAGAGCCAATCGATCTGATTTTTATGGGAAATAGCCAATGTGGGTGGCAGAATAGGGATTGTGAGTAGTGTGGCGAAGGGCGGTACGTGAAGGTCAAGGGCGGGAAGGTCAGGAGATTAAGGTCAAGGGCGTGAAGGTCAAGGTCAAAAGATAAGGTCAAAACCCTCCCCAGTCTGCTGCGCAGACAGCTCCCTCGGAGATGGAGCTAGGTCAAAGGCAAGGGCAATGGCGAAGGTTAAGGGATTAAGGTCAAAGACTTGAAGATAAGGGCCTTCTCAGCCACCCGAAGGGTGGCGTCCGTCAGGCTTCATCTTGGAGGGAGCTGGCTCGGCCGCCCTTTGCCGAGACTGAGGGAGGGGTTCCTTCATCCTCTTTCGAGCCCTCTCTACATCTTCTCCTCAACCAATAGGATTTGACAAAAGAGCGAAAAAAAAAGAACTCCCCGAAGGGAGCTCTCTTACTGCGTATCTTAGTAGTTAGCTAAGATAATTCTGTTAAGTTCAGCGCGAACTGCATCAGATACCGCATTTACGCCACCAAGAATGGTTAATTCTGTGATGTTTTCGTTAGTGAGGTATTTTGCAACGCCTTCTGGAACAGAGTTTGTCTTAACCAATAGGATCGGAGCTTGGCGAGTTGCTGCCAATAAGGATCCTGCTAAGGAGTCAGCAAAGTCATCATCGCGTGCGATGAATGCTTCGTTTGTTTGTGGATAGTAAGTTTTAGCAACTTGCATTGCTGTTTCGTTACGATCAGCACCGAACAAACGGTTAACTTTGATACCTAAGCCAAGGCCATCGATTTGAGCTGCAACTTTTTCAGAAACTGCTGCAACACCACCGACGATAACAACTTCTTTAACGTTCCATCTGTCAAGAGCTTCTGCAGTAACCTTTGGAAGGTTGTCTTTGTCTGTTAACAGGATTGGCGAACCAAATTGACGAGCTGGTACGGATACTGTTAAAGCATCTGCGAAAGATTGGCCATTAGCGATGAATACGCGACCGTTGTCGTTGAAGCCGTGAAGGAACTTGTCACGGTTGTTGTCGTTGTAAAGTTTCATCAATTGCTCACCAGCTTGTACAGCTGTGCCGTAACGGTCTGGGTATTTTGCATCAGCTACGCGAGTGGTCACGATGCCCATGCTTCTCAATTGAGTTGCAACTTTTTCAGATACGACTGCTGTACCACCAAGGATGATTGCGTTGTTAGGCGCAGTACCCTTATCTTTTGCCCATTTGATGAAATCAAGGGTTTCTTGTGGGATGTAGTCTCTAGCAGATAACAACATTGGAGCGTCGTATGCGCCAGTCATTGGCATTCCGCCCAATGCATCTGGGAAGTTCATGCCGCCAGCGATGACGATGTTGTAGTTACCATCAGCCAATTTCAATCCGTTTGGATAAACTTCTTTAGCGATCATTGCAGCTGTACCGTAACGGTTTTCGCCGCCGATGCGTTTGATGCTATCTACGAAGTGTGGGAATAACATTCTACCTGTTTCTCTAGCTTCAGTATCGATGTCAGTCTTGAAGTTTTCATCAGAGCCTAAAACAATTCTTCTGTTGTTGTTGTCGATAGCATAAAGAACTTGCTCGCCAGACTCATCAAAATCAACGTATACTTCGTAAGTGTAACCACTTGCTTCAACGTTTGCTGGAGCAGAGATTTGTTTTACTACGAATGGTACGCGGATGCTTGGACGATTACATTCAATGGTTCTCGTGTAACCAAGAGTGTTGAAGAATTCGTTGTTAGGAATGTTTTTGAATGTTGCGTAACCATTAGCATCAGTGGTCACTTTTGCGAAAGGTTCAGCTTCTGTTTGGTATTTGTTGTTTGTATCAGTGGTCGTAATTCTGTAGATGCCAAATACTGCGCCTTCTACAGGTTCGATGGTTTCGTTAGCATAACGATCGATGTAAGCGTAAAGTGGTACGTCGACAGTTGGCTCACCAAATACGACTGTTGCACATTTGTTGTTCGCTGCGCGGAAGATGACGTTGCCATCAACTTCTGGAAGCTCAGCTGCTGCATTGTAACGGTTGATATCTTCGATATCCCATAGGTTTACAGCGTAAACTTTGTTGTTGGCTTTGATGCCGTTTGGAAGAGCGGATCCTGCTTTGTAGCGTACGCCGATGATTTCGCCAGCTTGGATTTCGTATGTGCCTAGATCAGTGGTCAAAACACCTGTCGCAGCACCAGTCGTATATGCGAACCAGTTTTTAAGTCCTGCTCTACCATCTTCGTTTGTTTTGACGTTACCAATTACTTCTTCAGCAGTGTAATCTTTGTTAGCGTCTAAAACATAATAGTCTTCAGCGTCTCTCTTCAAGCTTACGATTTCAAGTTCAACGTTGTGTACTGGGTAGAACTTTACAGTACCGTCAGTACGAATTGTTCTGAAGCAGAAATCCCAAGTTGGAGCGGACACTTTTAGGTAGAAGTCACTTTCTTTTTCGATTGGGCAACCGTCTTTGTCTGTTTTAGCAAAAGCAGTGTCTTCTTCGCCGTAAGTGCTCCTGCCAGTCAAGCTTTCAAGAGCTTTGATAGCAGTTGCAGTCAATCTTACAGTGTAAGTGGTGTCAGCGTTCATCACTGTGTCACCGTTTGGATAGACTTTGATGTTACCTTTGCCGTTGTCGACGAATGTTGCACCTTCAACAACTGCAGTGCCTTCAGCGCCATCAGTCGTCACTTCGAAGTAGCCAGGTTCGTATTCGATAACGTTGTTTTTGTTATCGATGAATTTAATCGTGAAACCTGTGCATTCGCCTTTTTCGTCTACGATCTTGCCCAACTCTTCATAGCCTGGGCTTGGTTCGATTGGTGTTTTTCTAACCGCTTGCGCAGTTGGTGCAATAATTGCAAACACCATTACGAATGCTAAGAGCATCGCGAGAGCTCTGTTTACATTCTTGTTCATAGATATCACTCCTCCATAAAATGTTTTTTCCGCGCTTTACTAGCTCGCGGACTCTTCTTCTATCCCTATGTGGGATGTACTAGTACTATAGCATAGCCCAGTTGGGAAATCAAGGGATTCCTGCGGCAACCACCGTTGTACCCATCGATGGGACCGGACAATGTACCGCGACCATCGACGTACTACGTAGTTGTCGGTGGAAGCTTTGGGTACCCACTTGTGAAGACAAAGCCCACTGCATTCAATTCCACCTGTTAGCCTTTGTTGGTGCTAGGCAACAGGTCTGTGCAGATAAGGTTCACCGATCTTATGACCGATTAGGTTAATTATACCTTGTGAAAATAATTTCTGCAAGGGATTTAGTTTTCAAAGGCTCTTTTTTCAACGTTTTCCCCATTTTCTTCCCAAGCTAAAACCTGTAATTTATAGGATTTGAACCTATTGCAATGTTTTTCGGGAAAATTCATTACAAAATTGTTACAATTATTGAGCCAATGGGTGTTTTCTGCGTTTTCCTCGTTTTTGTCCCGTTATGATGGGTATTTTAGCTGAGGATTCGATTGTCGTAGGTTTTGGACTCCCAGATTTCGCGGATTTTTTTGATGATGGTGACGTCGGCTTGTTTGGGATAGTCGTAGCCTTCCACTTCGGCTATGCCCAGACTAAATTTTCGAAAGAGGTTCATTGCACTAAACAGCGCTGTCCACATCACATCGCCGTCCATGGAAGGGACGCATTTGCCGTATTGGTCCCAAAGATCCTCTTCTAAGTAGGTGGGAAGAGCTTTGCCACAGATGCCGAGGTTGACCCCATAACCATTTTGTGAAGCGACGTACCATTTTGCCATGATCAGGAGTTGTTCTGCCAGTTGGTAGTAGGTGTGGAGGGCGTAGGCGGGCTGATCTCTATAGAGGCCTTTGGCAACATCAGCTGCGTGGAAAAAAAAATCTCGGACGGTGTTGTCATAGTCTTTTTTTGATGGGGCGTTGGTATAGTAGCCTTTATCCGATGGGCTTTGAAGGGCTTCGATGCGGTTGTCTTTGTCCATGAGGACTTGGGACAGGCTATCTTTTTTGATAAAGTCGAGAAAGGTCTCTACGGGAAGGATGGTCAGATCCAATCGGGTGTAGTTTTGAAAGATGACGCGATAGACGATGTAGTCGCCTTCGGGATGGTCTGGATCTCTTTTGTCGTATTGGCGGATGAGCATGGGCTCGCCGATTTCTTTTAGGAAGTCGCTGTCCATAAAGTGGAGGGGGTTGGCAACGGCGTAGGTGATATCAAAGTCTTGGAGGAGATCCATGGCGGTGCTTTTGTTGGACCGTGACCCTCCTTGGATGACGGCGCGCACTTTGTCATCGTTTTTGGCGTAGTGCAGGACGGCTTCTTGGAGTTTTTTATTGTTGATCATGGGATTTCCTCTCTTCCTTTAATAAGTCAGCTAGTCGATGGGTAAGGCGGGCAGTGAATCCCCAGAGGAGGTGATCCTCTAGGTTGTAAAAGGGAATCGGATGGGTGCCCGCTTTCCATGGGTATTTTTTTCCACCGGGGAGTTTGTCAAAGGGAAAGTCTGTGGGGTGTTTGTAGTAGACGGCACTCTCGTAGGAGGTGGGCGGGTTGTCGAGAAAGTAAGATAGAGGCACGGTGTAGACGCTTGCCACTTCTTCGTTTGGGGTGATGTCATCGAGTGAAAAGTCGATGATCTCCCCGACGTAGGCTTTGATGACGGAGTGGTTGTTATTGACGATGAAGTCGATCTCGCCGTAGAGGTCGATGTGCTCTTTTGGGATGCCCAGCTCTTCTTGAGTCTCGCGTATGGCGGCGCACTCTGGGGTTTCTCCCGGCTCTACCGCCCCTCCCGGAAATGAGGTCTCCCCTGGTTGGGAAACGATGGCGCTTCGCACTTCATAAAGGAGGTGGTATTCGCCTTCGATTTTGATTAGGGGCACCAACACGGAAAAAAATCGGTGGCTGCCCAGTGGTTTGGGACGATAAGTTTTAATGATGTCTTTGATCGATGGCATTTTCCCCTCCTATGGTTTTTTTGCGGATGTGCTTTGTCATAATATAGACGATTTCACTTTTCTCGTCAAGAGAGGGGCGCCATTCGATGAATGGTTCCCATATTTTATTCATTTTTGTTGCTTTGCCGGTTTTTGCTTGTACGTATGTGTTTTTTGTAGCATTTTAAAAATATTATAGTATAATAGAACCCGAAAGGTGGTGTTATGATGTTTAAAGAATTTAAAGAATTTGCCATGCAGGGCAATATGCTCGACATGGCCATCGGGGTTGTTTTAGGTGGCGCTTTCAAGGCTGTCGTCGACGCTTTGGTTGCGATCTTAACCGACCTTGTCGCTGTCGCTACAGGTGGAGTCAATTTTGAAGAGTTGGCTTTCACCATTGCTGGGTTGAATGTGAAGATCGGCCCGGTCATCAATTCATTTATCAGTTTTCTTATTATTGCCTTCATTTTATTTATGATCGTCAAGGCCATGAATGCGATGAAGCGCACACCTGAAGTCGTCGAAGAGGAATCCACTAAGGTCTGTCCTTTCTGCAAATCCCTCGTCGACATCGAAGCCACTCGCTGCCCACATTGTACATCTGAATTAGGTTAGGGAGTCGAAAGCGTCTTTATTAAAGGCGCTTTTTTTGTTGGGGAAGACCCCCTCCCTCAGTCTCGGCAAAGGACGCCGAGCCAGCTCTCTCGGAGATGAGCCGACGGACGCCACCCTTCGGGTGGTTGATAGGACCTTTACCTTCATGCCGTTGACCTTGATCCCTTGACCTTCGCCCTTGACCTTAGCTCCATCTCCGAGGGAGCTGTCTGCGCAGCAGACTGAGGGAGGGTTTTGACTTTAATTTTTTGACCTTGACTTCAAAAAGGAATGGCGCCTCTGCGCCGAAAGACGATGGAGAAAAAAACCTCCCTCAGTCTCGGCAAAGAGCGGCCGAGCCAGCTCCCTCGGTGATGAAGCTGACGGACGCCACCCTTCGGGTGGTTGATAGGACCTTTACCTTCATGCCGTTGACCTTGATCCCTTGACCTTCGCCCTTGACCTTAGCTCCATCTCCGAGGGAGCTGTCTGCGCAGCAGACTGAGGGA
>CAZHRC010000030.1:0-14242 GCA_964533865.1 uncultured Peptoniphilaceae bacterium | reverse complement strand
GTTTCCGTCCCCTTACGGGGTTTCAATAATGTCAATCCTACTCTTTAAACTATAGGCTAGGAGCCGACTATAATGAATATATCGGGGAATATGCAATTTTTGATTAATTGAGTTCATCATAACCTAGCTCCTTTCTCTTAAACCTGTAATTCTACACATCGGGGGAAATCGAGTTGAACCCTTCCCATTTCCGTCAGTTGCTGGCCTACTTGAGTTAACTTTAACATACGTGGTGAATATCCCCATTTTTCAGCGTCACCTTTGTGCTTATGGTTCCTAAAACAAAAATTCATCCACTTTTCAGCGATTTCAGCTGGTCGATGATAGTTAATCTCCCCATCGCGATGCTCCGCTAGTAATTCGTAAAGCACTGTTTTTGTGTAAAATCCACTTCCCCCTCCAAGGTAGAAATAACTCCCTTCCGGCGCCCAATCTTCTTGGAAATATCGGATATACACGTCAAAATAGTGCTGATGAAAATTCGCAATCATTCTTTGAATGTCTTCAAGTGAAAAATCTTCGTCTAAACCCAGCGCTGCAACATCCAAACCAAGTCGGAATTCGATCTGTGTTTTAGGTTTTATAGCTTCTCGCACTAAATTAATCCTCGTTTGTTTTCTTGGCGGATCTGTTTCTTTACGATCAATTTTTGCTGCCAGCATTAGATCATCAACGGATAAAGGTGCACTGTCGGACACGATAAGGCTTCTAGCGAGATCAATCGGCGCTGATCCATCACCTCTCGATTTTTTCCAAAAATAGTTTTCCAAGTGATTTGCACTCGTAGTTAATAGATTCGACATGATTCTTCTCTCACTGGCTAGACGTGCTTTTTGATACAACGATGTCGCCAGATGCTCTAACTCTGGATGTTGTCCCTTTCTTTTTAATTCACGAATCCATTCAGACATAAACAATGTTCGAAAAGCCCCTTTGATACTTGAACCTGGAATATAAGGGTTCCCGTAGGGATCTTTAATACATGCGTTTATATCTCCTATATTTCTCATCCCGCTTGCAGATAATACGTATTTTGTCCATTGCGAATAGGATGAAGAGGCGATATTCATCGATTTAAACCAACGCAGCAAATCTTTTTCTCGATTACTCAAAAAGCCTTCGTAAGAATCGCGCTGTCTTCCAACGTTCAGCCCTTTATATATTTTTAACGGGTCCATCACCAAAACCTTACCCGAGTGATAATCAAAAACGATGTCTTTTTTCTTCAACACTTTGCCCTCACCCACATGGACTGGTCCTGACGTTTTTAACACTACTTTAAAGTATTTCATTGTTTTAAGTCACCTCCAACCAAAGTGGCGAAGCATAGCGATAAACGGGGTGTCTCCCACTTACTCCAACGTCATAAACATCACCCTTGAAGGGTTTTTGAAAACAAGATCCTGATGAAAAACAATAAAAATCTTTTTTTCTCAGCGCGCGATCAGCGTAGGTGCTAGACTGAACAAATCCCGTTCGTTTAATAATCCGATACTCCGCATTGCTCATATCCTCTGAAATCTCATCTGTTCGAGGAAACCCTACTGAGAGCATCATCCACCGTGAGCTTTGTGCGCCACTACCCGTCAATTGATAGGGCATCCTAAAAGGAACAACTTCTTCCGTAAAGGATCCCATACCAGAGTTGCGTTTCCCACCGATACCAACTATCCCTAGATCAGAGATAATATCAATGATCGTATTCAACAAATGATCGTTGCTACACGAAATCAGAATATATAGCCCATTGCCTGGTTTAAAATGAAATGTACCCACGCGATAAAGGTTATTCTCATCGCCTTCATTAATCCACACCTTGTCGTAACCGCTATAAAATCCTAGATTGGATATCTTCTTGCCTTCCTCTAGTGGATCTAGCGACCCACTTAGATAATTTTGAAAAGCATCGGTAGAAATGAATTCTAATTTTTTGTATGCTTTTTTTATTGAAGACTCTCCTCGGTTATCACTTTCGATTCGAATCATCGGTTTAGGAAAATAGTTGGTATCACCAATAAATGGATATGCATCGGAGAAAGCCAACGAACCTTCTTTGATTTCTTGAACCATTTTCTCGACAAGCTCGTGGCCTCCCTCTAATTTTATGACTTGTTGAACGAATGCCGAAAAAAAAGTATCTGCGGAAAATGAATTTCGAACGCTTTCTATCCTTCCTTTTCCGAAATGTACAGGTCCATTAAAGTGCAATTTCACCATTATCGCTTCAGGAGACGTCGTTGAAATAGTCCTCATCGATTTCAAGCTCTCCTTTCCCGCTTAATAAAATGATTGAAAGATCATCGAATTCAATTCTACCACTACCTCTCGACCCGTGTCCTCCAAGGTAATTATAGGTCAATAATTGAAATGCCTTTTTCAACACAGAAAGGTCCTGCTCAATTTCAAGAGGGTCATCACAAGTGTAAATGATCTCGAGATCAAATTCACTTCCCCGGACCACTCGTTCAATTTGACGAGGATTTGCTATTGCACTTAAGCGTCCTATCGAATTTTCATATTTAACCTCAGTCGGACCGTCCAATCCTTTTGATTCCAAGTCTTCCCAGTTTGATAGAGTAAGGTCTCTAAAAATCAGTCGACTAGCAGATTCCGTCGTTCCAAAAAGTCTTTTTATACTGTCAGGTTCATCCTTTAAATCGATTAATCTTTCATTAGTAAATCTGGAGACCAAGCTACGCAATTTTCCTTTCAAACTACTACCTGGAATAATAGGCAATCGCGTGATGGGATCCCGTATTACTTGAGAATCAACTGCACCTATGGCAGAATAAGCATTTCCTGCACCAATGTGCAACCCCGAAAGCAATCTAATCGTCCCTGTAATCTCATAAACTTCCATAACTTCCTCCTATTCATTTCCCCCATAGTACTTGTGAAACGCAACCAAAGACTCCATATACCGACAAAAGGTCACAAGTTCTTTCTTATCGGCACCAATACTGTTTAATTGTTCAACAATTTCGGCTTTTTTCACAAATTCACGTAAAACCTCACTCCGTCCGGCTTCATATGCAATACGCATTCTCACATAGGAGATTCTGTCTTGCATTTCATCTGATAAATTACTCGTTTCCGACAACATCGCTTTGTTATAAAGCTCATTTGACATTGCAAGCAGTTTTCTGATCTGCGAGGTAGTTAATTTTTGGGTGAAGATCCGTGTGCCAAGAATGACTTTTTCTGCCTGGACTACATAATTACTCATGAGAATTTTCCTTTCGATTCAAGTACACATACAATAATATCGCTAAAACAAACTCTTCCGCATCGGAATCGTTCCGTAGGTAGCTAAAGACTCTTTTAGAAAACGTTTCATAACGGTCCACGTCTTTTTGGGTCGCCTCCTTTGGCGGACGCAAACGCCCTAACAGATAGGCTAGGCGCGCAATATTGATCGTTTCGCCACGCTTGGTAACCATATTGTGAAGTTTATAGAGTAGTGCTGTATTTTCTTGTGATATATCGCTACTATCCTTTGAGAAATAATCTCTTAACAACTGAAGCTTTTCATTAATTACGTTTTCGATAAAGACTTGCCACGTGTAAACATGTCCTGATTCTTGGACATCAAATATTGCCACACTGTTTTTCCCAGGATTTAATTTTGCAGCTTCTTCTAGACGCCCTGTCTCATCAGCCATTGATGCAATGGGATATTTTTCAGGAAACAATCCTATTCCCGCACTGAAATGGAGGCTACCTGCAGAGTACTTCTTAAAACTTTGATACAAATCAACCGAGAAGCCGATAATATCCTGCCAAGCCCCTACGATGAACAAATCATCGCCTCCCGCATAAACGACACTCGCTATCCTCGGTCTGACAGTCGTTGTACCATCAAGATGGAAACGACCATATTGAAGCAACGTGTTAATATGCTTCTTAAAATACTCTAACATTAATCGCGAGAACATCGATGTACGCGATAATGTTACGAACGTGTCATCATCTCCTCTTTTAAAACCCGAGACAAAACTCTGTCCCATATCATCAACGTCAGCTCGAAATACTGCTAACCTTCTGATTCCTTGAGCACCGTCTGCTAGTTCTGTAAACGAGTTTGAGGATTGATAATCCCCAACCCACAAGGCAGTTTCTAAAGATTGGCCCATATAGCGTTTATTTTTAGAGTAAACTCTTAAAGATTTCTCTTCTAATAAAGCCTCTTTAATTTCTTGTTCTGTCAGAGGTACGAGCTTTTTCCCAAAAGCTAAAGGTAGACCCTCCCTCTCATCTTCATCCGAAACAACACCAAAGAAACACTCATTCATTATCGGTACAGACATTTGTTCAATGCGTTGACAGATGCTGCACCTATTATTTTCATCTAAACCATCAGTGCGATGACATATGACACATTCTCTATCATGGTCAAGGGGCGCTCTCTGATTCAGTTCATTCAAATCCTCAATAGCATAACGATGGGCTTTTGACTGGGATAATTCGTTTGATAGACGCCGAAACATCTCTTCATATGAACCTTTAGGAATATTTTTTAAGTCATTAGATGTACATGGTACATAGCCTATGGCAAGGTATAAAGAAATATCATAGATATCCATCAACCATTGGTTAAAGCCATCTTTAAACTTGGAAAGAGCATTTTTGGTCTCCTCTGTATTTGCCATAAGCAAATAGGCATGGCCTCCACCAGAGTACAACAGGTTAGCTCGTGTTAGTCTTACACGATCCAACAACGTATCGTTGGCGTATTCCATTAACAAATCGAGATAGAAAGAGCGAGTTCTCAATCCTTTAAGAGCACCTTTTGAAGTGATTGTATATATAAAATCTTGTATCCCCGACATATCCATGGAAACCAGCAGAAATGTCTGTGAGTTAGTAACCTGATCCGTCTTTTTGTATAATAATTCCTTAAAATCTGTAAGATGATTATCTGTGAGATAATCATAAAGAGCTATTGCAAGTGCTGCCGTAAGTTTTGAATGATCAAACAACGAAATATCTCTACGCTCCGCATTGCTTGTTGAGCTTGGGACGTAACTCCATATAGATTCTAATAATTGAAGGGTAGAGTTATTAAAAGCCTCATTATCGATATCTTTGGATAAGTGTTCTCTCAATTTTTTAAGGATCTGCCCATAATACGTCTCATCCAATACTTTATGCTCCGAAGTAGGGTAAAGTATTGTCTCTTCTTCACCGAATGTCTTTTTCCCGTAGACCGCTTTTTCATCGTTCCCATTTAGAATATTGAATACCGAATCCAACGGTGATTGTCGATCAAAACCAAAACGATCTTCTTGCTCCCTACGGTCAATTCCAGCAGAAATATTATCTGCAAAATATGTGATATACGCTAAGCTATTAGAGGGTAGCTTTGCACCCTTTAACAACTTCGCATGATGGTAATGCACTTGCGTCAATACGTTTTTATTTGGCAGTTTTATATCGTTCTTGAGAAACTCATATCCCGTTACCGAATGGTTGCGGTGATCGAGATGACGGTGACAAATCTTGCCAACATCATGCAATAGCGCTCCATTAAATAAATCTTGTCTTTCATTCATGCTCTCACTCCTTTCCTTCTACGACCTTTAAACCTCCCATACCAAGTGCTGTCTTCATTCCTATTCCTGAAAACTCCCCAAATCGATACAGCATATGTAAGAGATTGACCATCGGTTTAGGACCTGTGTGAAGTAGGCTTACCTCGCCTAAAAACGAAGGAATTCGAATACCTTCCAGATGATACTTGGTGGATCGCAATCTGTATTCGACTATTTTTACATAAGTGTCGATGACTTCAGGAGAAATTTCCGATTCTAATTTTAAATCCGTAGAATACATATCAAACCGTTTTGACAAACTCATAAACACATTTCGCATAACAGGGAAATTTACATATTGTCCTTGGATTTTAAAGGCTCCTGGAGTACAGAACTTCAATTTAGCCCTTCTCTTTTGCTCCGCTAACACATACTTTTCTACAAGCTGAGCGTAGGTGATTTGCTTTATTTCGCGTATTTTGTATTCAATTTTCTGCTCGGTTTTTGTTAGCGTCATTCTTCTGTTTTCTGATTCCAAAAAAGGATCAATGATCCATTCCTTCAGTTCCTGGTTAAGCGTGTTGATCACCCATATATTTTCGGATTCTCCTCCTAATACCCATTGAGAATAAGGCTTCATATTCTGATCGTGGAGCACATTTGCCTTTTCAGTAGGTAAACGATCCATTAGCCAACCGTGAAATAACGTACCTGCATTGTAGTGCAATGGTTTTCCATCTATTACTTTGATATCCAATACTAATCGAGAAAGCATATGTCATCCTTAGTTTATGTTATTTAATGAATCCTGGTACTTAGTTATACTTATTGTACACTAACCGCATTTCGATGGCAATGTTTGTTTGATACACGTTTTCCTTAATCTGCTTAAATGTGGTCATTGTACGCTTATTTCGAAACTATAATTGACATCGCGAAGTAATTCACTGAAACCTACCTCTCCACCATCTCTGGTCCAAAGGAGTTTGGAAGTAGTTCTTCTAATGTGGTGGTGATGTAATCCGTTTCGCTGCGAGCGACGATGATCTTCATGTCTTTAGGCGTGCAAAATTCTCGGATGAATTGCCGGCAGATACCACAGGGAAACGCCATTGCTCGCTCTTCGATAGGATCTGCATCGTAAAAGCCCGCGATGGCGATGGCGACAAAGTGTTGATCGCCATTTGCTACTGCACTGAGGGCTGCGGATCGTTCGGCACAGATGGTAGCGCCATAGGAGGCGTTTTCCACATTACACCCTCTGTAAATATTACCGGTTTGAGTGAGTAGCGCCGCGCCGACTTTGAATCTCGAGTACGGCGCGTAACTCTTATCTCTAATCTCAAAGGCCTTTGCAATCAGCTTTTTTTCCATGATGTCCTCCTATTAATAAAAAGCAGCCGTGAACCCACAGCTGCTTTGGTATCGATGATAAAACTATTTTTCCAATCCTTTGACGATCTCTTCAAAGACGTCATTGATCGCTTTGGTGCCATCAACTGAAAACAGGATATCTTTAGCGGTGTAATAATCAATTAACGGTGCCGTTTGTGCTTCATACACGGAGATGCGGTCTTTTACTGTCGCTTCTGTATCGTCTGCTCGTTGGATGACTTCGCCATCGCACACATCACAAACCCCTTCGACTTTTGGTGGGTTGTTTGGAATGTGGTACGATGCCCCACAATTGCTACAGACTCTTCTGCCTGCCAATCTGGCGACGAGGCGATCTGTTGGGACATCGATGTTGATTACGCAATCCAGTGCGATGTCTGCCCCTTTTAATCCTTCTGTAAGGGCGTCGGCTTGTGGTACGCTTCTTGGGAAACCATCGAGAAGGAAACCCTCTTTACAATCATCTTGTTCCAAACGATCCATGACCATGGCGACGGTGATTTCATCTGGCACGAGCTGACCTTTGTCGAGGTAAGCTTTGACTTGTTGACCAAGCTCAGTTTCGTTTTTGATATTCGCTCTAAAGATATCTCCGGTGGAGATGTGGGTAATACCGTATTTCGCGACGATGGATTGGGCTTGTGTACCTTTTCCAGCCCCTGGAGGTCCTAACAATACTAATCTCATAATCTTTCTCCTTTTAGTAAAAATACATAGTTCTCTATTTATTATCATACCCGATTTTGTACAGAATTGCTAGTGGGATGGGGTTCTTTGTGAAAGAAAATTCTAAAGGGATTGTCGTTGTTACACCAAGTCAAGCACAACTTATACGGTGGCTCTCTTTTCCATTTTGAATCGCATACGAGTGATTTTGGGTCCTACTTTCGGTTAACTCTAAGTGGATAGCTGAAGAAATAGAGGAATTATGATAGTCTTCTACCCCATATTAGACGCACCTATAACCTTTAGTAATCAAAGTTAGAATGCTCATTGGTCATCGCAAGCGCGACGATCTCAGCTACGATTCGATTGATGATGGGCGGTGTGTTTTTTTGCTTCTTGGTGATCAGGAGAAGTTCCCATGAGATTTCCGATAAATCAAAGGGGATCACAATATGTGTTTTGGGGTATTGATCCATGAGAAAACGTTCAACGGTAATACCCACAAGGTCCGGTACTGAAGATTTTTTAAAAAGGGATTCTGAAAATAAAGTAGCACTGTGTAAGTTTGGCGTGAACCCTTTTTCCATGCAAATGTCTAGTATCATGTGATGACTTCTAAACAGGTCGCTCGTCAATAGGAGAGGGAACGGTTCGAGATCGGATATAGAGACTACGTTTTTCTCTGCAAGGGGATGATCCTGTCCTACCAACGCACACATGGGTGAGGTTCTCAGCTTCACCACGTTAAACTGTGCGGAATCCATCGGACCTGCAGTCAATGCAAGATCGAAATCACCGCTAAGAACATTCTTTTCACATTGTAAATCCCATGAATCTTCAAAATGCAGGGAACGTTCAGGAATTGCTCGTCTGAGTCTATCGCCAAAATCTTCTCCTAAACTTTGGTAGGTACCCAGGGTTGCGCCAATCCATATTTCTTTGTCAAAAGTTTGAGACAAGTTTTTGAAATCCAAATCGACAGCCGATAGTTCTTCGATGATAGCCAACGCTCTTGGGTGAAGCAGATGGGCGTACTCTGTGGGTACCAAACCTTTTGGCGTCCGATAAAACAAACTGCATCTCAATGTATCCTCTAACTTTAAAATGGCTTTACTTACGCCTTGTGGTGTGACATAGAGGCTATCCGCCGCTCGTGAAAAGCTTTTTTTCTCATAGACTTTTAAAAAATACAATAGATGATTGGTGTTCATGATCTCCCTCTTCAACCAACAGTTGAAGCCCTCCAACTATTGGATTATTTACTTTGTAATACCCTTATTATACTATAACGGTGCACGACAAACTCTAATCCTTTGAAAGGTGGTAAGATGATGAAAAATCCATTTGATTTAACTGGGAAGATAGCGTTGGTAACAGGTGCTTCTTCGGGGCTTGGCGTACAATTTGCTGAAGCACTTGGCGAACAAGGCGCAAAGCTTGCGATTGCAGCTCGCCGATTGGACCGACTGGAAGCCCTTGCGGAGGACTTCAAGTCAAAAGGCGTGGAGTGTCTTCCAATACAGGCCGATCTGTCCCATGAAGAAGATATTATTAATATGGTGGAATCCGTTGTCAGCCACTATGGTAGAATCGATATCCTGGTCAATAATGCGGGAGTCGCACGCGGTGAAACTATTCTAGATACCACTAAGGAAATTTGGGATAGTGTGATCGCGGTCAACCAAACCGGCCACTTCCTCGCTTCTCGCGAAGCCGGTAAGCATATGATCAAACAGGGCTATGGGAAAATCATCAATACCGTCTCCATGCAAGGGATCCGAGTGAATATGGGCATTGCCGGTGCACCTTATAGCTCTTCTAAGGGTGGCGATATTATGCTCGTCAAAGCTTTAGCCGCTGAGTGGGCCCCACATGGGATCACAGTCAACGGCATAGGTCCCGGATTCTTCCTGACCGATATCGACAGGGAATACATCGCAACGGATTACTTCAAAGGCCAACTCCAATCCCATTGCCCGATGGGCCGCATCGGCAATGAAGGCGAACTCAACGGCGCCCTTCTCTACTTTGCATCGGATGCATCAAGCTATACAACAGGACAAATTCTCTTTGTCGATGGCGGTTGGACTTTGGTCTAGCGATGATAAAGCTATCGTGAAAAGCCAGTTTCATACCACGCAGAGATACAGCAAAGGTATCTCTGCGTGCTTATGGTTGTGAATTAATGCCTAATAGTTAAAAAGTATTTTTGACTCGCTTCTCTTCGACGCGATCTATTTTGGGGTTTAAGCAGCTCTTTCCAAGCCATCGTGTTTTTATCGCGTCATTTTAATTCAGTGTCGCCAACTATTGGTTATCCCTGCCGAACCCTCGAAAAGTAGTCGCTTTTTCCGTGATCCCTTACAACGTCCCTACAATCCGACTGCCACAATAAGAGCATTCGGAAACGGCATTCACTTGAACGCGATTGGTTGCACCACAGGCACCGCAGACCACATTGATAAATCCCTGATCCTTGTCAACATGAACGAGATCTCCCAGCTGAACACCCGGTCTGCCTTCTCGATATAAGGTTGAATCGACAAAAATCCCCTCGCGATAGTATTTTTCAAGTTCTTGAAGAATAACACTTTCTTCTTTTCCCAGCTGTTGCGCCAGTTCATAAGTACTTACGAAACCATCCCGATCGTGAAGGAAAATGGCATCGTATCGGTTGATTGACCCCAGTTTTTGACTTTTGGTAAAGGCAAGATAAAGGGGTATCAGGGACAGAGCGAAGCAACCAATATAGATCAAAAGATGTTTTTTCAACTCTGCCGAGGGATCTGTTACTGCCATGAGGATGCCAAGTCCAAAGAAAATCGCAAAACCTAATCCTACCCTAAGATTCCTTCGTCGTTTCTTTTCCATCGTTTGTTTGTAATACACATTGATATAAGTTCGATTCACAAAATGCACCTCCATTCTTTCCTCGAGTGTACCATATTTCTGTCGCGTTTAAACTAACCACAAAGGCCTATTTTTTTTTACCTTCCGTTGAATGCCCTACTCACATTTGCCGTTTCATTTATATCATGACGTGATGATTGAATAAGGGACAGGGCATATATTATGATTGATTCATACAAAAGTGGAGTATCGTACGTTTCCGTTCACCAATTACTAACCAGAAAAGGAGATTCGATTTGATCTATCATTATCCGCTAATCATTCATGCTCAATCAGGCTTTCGGGGTGAGTTTCCCGACATTGACGGTTGCAACGCCGATGGAAACACAATTGACGAAATCATAACAAATGCTAAAACGGTACTAAAATTGCACCTGTTCGAGCTACTCGAATTTGATGAGGTCATACCCCTCCCAAGCGATCCCTTCGATGTCAAAACAGATGATCAAAGCATCGTAACAATCATTTCGGTTAATATGCATCAAAATCTGGATTTGAGCCTTTTAAATCATGACTCCTATATTTATCCCGTTGTATTTGAATATGCCCCTGGAGAAGACATCGGTATCTATTTACCGGATTTCGATCTCTATTCTCAAGCATCGAACGAGGACACTTTATTGGAAACCGCCAAAGAATTTTTAACTATCATCGTTGGTAGCATGCTCCAAGACGGGGAGCCGCTCCCCCCTCGTACAAAGTTAATAGACATTAAATTGGATGATCATCAGAAATCCTCTCTCGTCGAAATTTATCTATCAACGATCAGAGGGTATTTCCCACTTGTCTAAACGACTTCATATCCTTTAGGCCAATGGTTTAACCAAATCTTTTGTTGACATATTCAAGGAGTTGATATGTCTTTGAATTTGCTTTGCCTTTGGCCACTAGTCCATCGAAAAGTATCTTTGCTCTGACATCATCTCCATCCTGGATTGAATTGATCGCATGGTTGTTGACCTGCTCCACCTTATTTAAGTGGATCACCGACATCATCGCGCCTGCGATAATAAACAAAACTCCGACCAATCCCATAAACAAGCTAAATATCGAAAGAACGGATATCAATAATCCAACCGCTATAAGTAGCACTCCGATAATAAATCCACCCGTTTTTTCTTTGACCAACAACTCGCACCGCGCTAATACATCTTCATTTTTCAATATGCCCTTTTGATTCAACATCACTTGAACCCCTTCAGGATCGTCCTTCAGTTTATTGAACGCCTCAAGTTGTTCAGGATCTGAAAAACTCTGAGCTATATTAGAAAAATCTTCTCCAAATTTCTGTTCCCATCGCTTATTGAGTTGACGTATTTTCTGATATTCTTCGGGACTATGTTTTTCTTCATCGAGTGCCTTTGAGGATAAATACTCGATTGCACCTCCAAGTAATTCCGTAAATTTCTCGATTTTCTTAGGATCGGTCAGTTTTATCCCCTCCGCAAACGTTAGATTACAAGATTATCCACTGAAATAGTAGACATTGATTACCATGGTTTAGGCCATGAAGACAGCCGTTTGAATACTTTTCTATTGCATAAAGACAACTTCACCTGCCCTATTGGTCATTCGACTTATGATCCAATCATTCTACTTCTTGAATCTTCGGAGCATGTCTTTATCAACTATGCTCACCCTTCTACTTTCCCTGCATTTTTGAATCCCTTTATTGATCGTGAATTTATTGAGTGTGTTTTCTCGAGATACCTCAAGGTTTTTTCTCTCTGTTTTATAAAGCATTCACATAATAACCAACTGTTCAGTATATTGACATCATAATGGCCTTCATTTTCAAAATCGTCGAGCAAATCAAATATCTCGTCGATATTCGCGCCATCGGCGATACAGCGAAGTAGCATATACATACCGATTCTTCTTCTAAAAGGCAATTCACTTTGACGATATGTCAATGCTAGGTTATAGTATTTTTCCGCATTGTCTTTAATGTTGAAGGTAAGCAAATCGCAGGTCGCCCAGTTATCTGCTTTCGAACTATACCGATCCGAATATGGTTTATGGGTATCAAAATCCTCGATCTTGGAAATTAGCCAACCCTTTATCACAATGTTCTCCTAATACTCCCATATCATAAGATCCAAAAACGACTAATAATCCCCTTCGGCTATTTTCTTTACAATATCTTTCATCGTCGCCGTTGTCATACCTAACACTGGCAGATCCGTCTTGAGTATATTATTAGACCATTCTCTTTTCAATGGATTCTCAAAAGTTTTCAAGATGTGTTGAAACTCCAAAACATCATCCCGATCCCATCGCTCGTTTGTGAGTTCCAAGTAATCACCTCCACTATTCAATCACACGCCAGTAGCCTACTGGACCAAATCAACTTCTTGACCATACCTATCCTGATTTCATGTGAATTTTCCGCCTACGTATCCTGTCTATCAATTCTAGTATAACGTTTTCTCAAACTCCGTTCAAATAGCACCTCAAATAGCAAATCGCTAATTTCTCGTTTACCTTTTAGGTGCTATTTTCTGGGTTCGTATTGTCGTGTACTATTATGTCGAAAGTGTGCGTGATGATTTGCTTTTTCCCTTTACGCTATTATATGGGTTTATCTTCATTGCTCTCGATTTGAAATACACCATACTTAACTTGAATAAAATGCATCATCCAGCTCACCATTTTCCAAAAAATAAACGCAGATATAGTTCGGATGATCTTTCATTCCGATAATAAACTTGTACCTTATCATATCGTCCCGATCCACTTCTATTTGATACGCGATAGCTTTTATGTACAAAGATGAACGATCTTCGGGATATTGAAGAGAATCAAAAACCTCAACGTAAGAATCAGGAGCTTCGCGCTTCCAATCCATTAGAAGCCGTTCAGATGCTACAAGCGATCTTTGCTTCAAATTAAACTGATCAACAAAGGATAATATTTCCTTCTTCATCTTGCCCTCCTATTCTAGGTACTTCACAGAAAATTAAGAAATTCATTGTCCCTATAGATAGCGTCTGGAGTGATGAAACCCATATAACGGTGTAAGTTAATTGGCATAAAAAATGAACCATTCCAACCTTTTTGTATAAGAGTTTCACCACAAAACCAACCAGGAGGTATATGAAATGGCTCAACGCCATTTTACACGAGATATCGAAATGATCAGCGGTGGCTTTTGGCAAACATCCGCCAACCTTGTACCAAGAACCTGAAAATGATTGGGAAGATTTCCCGACGGCGAAAAACTCACAACAAATCGATTGTGCTTCGCCATCGGGTGGCTTAGTGTATCATTTTCAGAACCTTGCCACAAGGCTAAACCCTACGGGTGGCTCCTTATCCCCCCCTCAGGCTATAAATCTACAACAAATCGATCGGTGACGATATACCTAAGGGTATTTACACCATTATATGGACTTTATCTTGCCATACCAGTTTATTTGCCATGCTTTCTCCCTTGTTTTTTCACATTATCTTCATCGGAACGCTATCTCTTATCAACTTACTCATGTATTTATGTGTATCCCATTCAGTATCGTAACTAGACGGTCAGCCCATTGTTTTTTCGTATTCTTTGACTACGACTCTACAGATTTCAAACTATTTAGAAGAGTTGATCTCCCTCTATCACAATTCTATCAGCTAAACCCCAATAATACAATTGCTCCAGCGATAACCAACACCCCGAAAAGCCAGCCGCCTTTTATGCGTCTACTTTTCGGGGTGTTTATTGTCTTGGTTATTGTTTTGTATTATTCAAATTC
>CAZHRC010000029.1:8399-17323 GCA_964533865.1 uncultured Peptoniphilaceae bacterium | reverse complement strand
CCAAGAGCGCCACCAGAGTGCATGGGGTAGCCATCTTGCGCTGCTAAAGAGCTCCAATCGGGAGTGATAGCAGGTACGAGTACACGATCGCCAGGCTTAAAGTCTTTAACCAAAGCGCCAACTTCGACGACTTCGCCGGCAGCTTCGTGACCAAGGATCATATCGCTTCGATCACCGATAGCACCTTCCCAAACCGTATGCACGTCAGAAGTACAAGGCGCAAGAGCGATGGGTTTACAAATCGCATCCAATGGACCACATTTTGGATCTTCTTTCTCGATCCATCCCGTTTTTCCGATTCCCAACATTGCAAAGCCTTTCATATGAACCACCTCACGAGTATATTCAACGAGCAAACGCTTCGTTGTCTCACTAGTATACAACGTTTTCATTGAAATTATAAAATCCTAGTCATAAACACTATATGTGGTTAATAGGAATAAACCCTTCTGCATTGTGTATTTGAGCCGTTCGTGATAAAATGAGTTATTATTAAAGTAGAGAAAGGAAAAGGAGAAAAGATGAAAAAATTAATATCGTTGTTGTTATTATCATTGACAATGATCGCGTTGGTGGCTTGTGGTGGGGGAAAAACCAATGACACCAAAAGCGAAGCACCAGTCGAAACATCTGGCGACACGTCAGCTGAAGCACAAGAAACCGGGGAAACCAAAAAAGGCGAAACGCTCATTATCGGTACAGAAGCAGGATTTGCACCTTATGAGTACATCGGAGACGATGGCAAGGTTCAAGGCGTGGATATGGATATTGTAAACGCTATCGGTGAAAAGCTTGGGGTTGATGTGGAAATTAAAGACATGGACTTTGATGGCGCGTTGTTGGCGGTGCAATCCGGTCGAGTTGACATGGTCGCTGCTGGGGTATCGATTACTGAAGACCGCAAAGCTCAAATGGACTTTTCGGATTTCTATGTGGATTCGACTGAAGTCGTGGTGGTCTCCGTTGCGAACCCTGGTGTTGAAGCACCGACAAACGACGCTCTAAACGGCAAAATAATCGGCGTTCAACAAGGAAACATCGCAGATCTCTATGTTTCAGACCCAGAAAAGACCAAACCTGCTGAGATCAAACGCTACACCAAGTTTGTTCAAGCGGCTGAAGATTTAAAAAATGGTAAAATCGACGGCATTGTCATGGACCAACTTCCCGCTCAAGAGCTGGTTGCAGCAAATGAAGGGGTGCTTAAGATTTTAGAAGGCGATCCGCTATTTGTCGATCAATACGCGATTGCCGTTAAAAAAGGAAATGATGAGTTGTTAAATAAGATCAATCCGATTATCAAGGAATTGAAAGAATCTGGAAAGATCGAAGGGTTTATTTTAAATCACACCCGTTAATGGAAGATCGGACTCCGGTGGACTGTATTATGGCGTCCATCGAGTCCGTTTTTTAAAGGTCGAAAGCCAGGAAAGGAAGTGGCTATGGAATTGACAACCTGGATCTCTGAAATCGGTGCGAGTTTTTATCGCGCCTTTTTTGAGAACAACCGATACTTACTTTATTTGGATGGGCTGAAAGTCACCCTTCAAATCACGGCGCTTGCCGCCGTCATCGGCATACTTATCGGCGTAGTTGTGGCGATCATTAAAGTCAGTGCCGATCAAAACAAAATGTTGGGATTTTTGTCTAAGGTCGGTAATCTTTACACCACAGTTATCCGCGGAACACCTGTTATCATACAGCTTTTCATTATTTACAATATGATCTTTACCTCGAGAAATACCAGCGAGGTATTTATTGGGGCCATCTGTTTTGGGATCAACTCAGGGGCATATGTCACCGAGATCATAAGGGCTGGGATTATGGCAGTGGATAAGGGGCAAATGGAGGCTGGGCGCACCCTCGGATTTAATCAAACCCAAACCATGCGTTTTATCATTTTGCCTCAGGCGATTAAAAATATTTTGCCCGCATTGGGCAATGAATTTATCGTTTTGATTAAAGAGACTTCCGTCGGGTCGGCTATCGCCATCACTGAAGTGACGAAGGCGGCTACGTTAATCGGATCGCGCACCTACGATGTGTTGCCGCCCTATTTTATAGCGGCAGGATTTTACCTCGTCCTCGTGCTCTTTTTGCAAAAACTACAGTCTATATTGGAAAGGAGGATGGCTCAAGGTGATTAATGTCACAAAACTCGAAAAACATTTTGGAAAAAACCACGTTTTGCGTGGAATAACCACCACCGTCAATCGCAAGGACAAGCTTGTCATCGTAGGACCTTCAGGGTCTGGGAAGTCCACGTTTTTGCGGTGTTTAAACCTGTTGGAGACGCCATCTTCTGGTGAGATTGTAGTCGACGGTAAAGCGATCACCGACAAAAAGACGGATATCAACCTTGTGCGCCAAAAAATGGGCATGGTGTTCCAGCAGTTCAACCTGTTTCCTCACTTGTCGGTACTGGAAAATATTACACTGGCGCCAAGGGAGCTTAAGCAAACCCCAAAGGAAGAAGCCGACGACAAAGCGTACGGTTTATTAAAACGCATTGGCCTTAGCGATAAAGCCAATGCCTATCCGAGACAGCTCTCTGGCGGTCAACAACAGCGCATCGCCATCATCCGCGCTCTAGCCATGGATCCAGAGGTCATGCTCTTTGACGAACCCACCTCTGCATTGGATCCGGAGATGGTAGGAGAAGTGTTGGAGTTGATGAAAGAACTTGCCTACGATGGGATGACTATGGTAGTCGTTACCCACGAAATGGGTTTTGCCCGAGAAGTGGCCAATCGGGTCATGTTTATGGATGAAGGATTAATCCAAGAGGAAAAAGGTCCCGAAGCGTTCTTCGCCAATCCAGAAAACCAACGACTTCAAAGCTTTTTATCGAAAATATTGTAAACTCTAAAGAAAACTTAGCCCCTATTGTCAACTGCATTTTAAATTGGGTTGACAATAGGGGCTTTTTTCAGTAAACTTACACTGTAAAAGCCAATGCCGTGCTCTGGAGAAAGGGTGTCGTGGTTTTTACAAGTGAAATCATAGTTTAGATGAAAGAGGTTTACGATGAAAAAATATGCAACGACAGAACTTACCACGATTGCTCTTATGGCGGCAGTCATCTGTATTTTGGGGCCATTATCCATTCCATTGCCTTTTTCCCCAGTGCCGATCGCCTTTGCCAATCTAGCGATCTGCTTGAGCGTTTACTTATTGGGAGCAAAGAAATCCCTAATCAGTCTAGCCATCTATCTGGTGATTGGATTGGCGGGACTTCCTGTTTTTTCCAATTTCCGTGGTGGTTTTGGCGTACTCGCTGGCCCAACGGGAGGTTACTTGATCGGATATGTTTTTTTGTGTCTGATCGCAGGCTACGCCGTTGACGCTTTTCCAGATCGCAGGATGCACATCGCCATTGGCATGGTTTTAGGAACGGTTGTGCTTTACGCTTTTGGCACAGCTTGGCTGGCTTATCAAGCGAAGCTTACTTTTGTACAAGCTCTTTGGGCAGGGGTAATTCCCTATATTCCAGGTGATCTGATTAAAATCGGCATCGCCCTCGTTTTGGGCCCGGTGATAAAACAGCGGTTGATCCGAGCGGGTTTCATGTTGGGTGCTGCATAGCCTCAAAAAGGATAGCATGGAAATAGCACAGTCGCAGATGTCGACTGTGCTATTTTTTTACCATTGTTTAAAGCTCCTCTCCTCATGTATAATGAATAAGATAGGAAGATGAAAAATGAAATGAGGTGGGAAAGGTTGAGAGTAGATAATGAAAAAATGGAATGGGTTGATGGCGACGACTCTTCTCCTATGACCATAGATATTCGCCCAGCAGAAATCGAAGATTTCGCAGCGGTGGATCGGCTCTACAAGGAGCTCGATCAAACGCATATCGAAGAATATCCAGAGCTTTTTGTAGATCACGATGGTCCAGCAAGGCCTTTTACTTATTTAGAACGACTGATTTCTGGTCAGTCCGACGTGTTGTTGGTGGCAGAGACAAATGAAGGCGAGATCGTAGGCCTTCTAGAGGCGTCAATATTAGAAAACGACACGTTAGGCATTCAAAAAGGTCGAGTGTGGACCCAGTTGTCCAATATTATCGTCTCTAAGCCTTACCAACAGATGGGAATTGGCGAGATGTTACTTGATGAGCTGGTATACCTTTGCCACGAAACGGGCATAGATCGGATTGAATTGAGTGTGTACGCTTTCAATGAAGGGGCGTTGAATTTTTACACAAAAGCGGGTTTCAAACCGTTGAAGCAGGAAATGGCACTGGATTTATCGGATAATGAGGAGGGATGACGATGTTACTATGCGGTGGGAGAGTGATGGACCCTAAAACGGGGACAAATGAGTTGTTGGATCTGCGCATCGAAGATGGGATCATCATCGAGCGAGGTCAGTTACAACCTTTAGAAGACGAGTGGGTGATCGATGTGACAGGTGCGGTGGTCGCGCCGGGGTTGGTCGATGTCCACGTTCACTTGAGAGAACCAGGCCAAACCCATAAAGAGACGATGAGCACTGGGTGTAAAGCAGCGGTTCGTGGCGGGTTTACCTCGATTATCGCAATGGCAAACACTAAGCCCATTGTTGACAACGGCGATGTTCTCCAAGAGGTGCTCGACATTTGTGAGGCGCAACCCATCCATGTCTACACCGTGGCGGCGCTGACCAAGGGGTTTGGCGCCGAAGCATTGGTGGATATGGAAGCTCTTGCCCAAATGGGTTGTGTTGGTTTTTCAGATGATGGCTTGCCTATGAACAACACCGCGCTTTTGAAAGAGGCGATGAGTCGAGCAAAGGCGTTGGACATGCCCATTAGTTTGCATGAAGAAGACCCTGTACTGGTGGGGATTCCCGGGTTCAACGACGGTGAAGTATCCCGCGAATACGGTTTTAGAGGGGCGGAGGCGGTTGCCGAAGAGGTCATGATCGCTAGAGATGTGATGCTCGCTTTGAATACGGATTGTGCCGTGGATATCCAACACATTTCCGCAAAGAACGGGGTCAAACTAGTGCGCTTTGCCAAAGAATTGGGAGCAGATGTTCATGCAGAAGCCACGCCACATCACTTCACTTTGACGGAAGAAGCGGTTTACGAACACGGAAGCTTGGCAAAGATGAACCCACCACTGCGCACCGAAGAAGACCGAATGGAGATTATCCGTGGGTTGATGGACGGCACTATTGACATTATCGCCACAGACCACGCCCCCCACACCCTAGAGGAAAAGAGTGGGGAGATGACCAAAGCGCCAAGTGGCATTATCGGATTGGAAACGGCGCTGGGCCTGGGGATAAGAGAGCTGGTGGAAAAAGGTTTTTTGTCTTTGATGGACTTATTGGAAAAGATGACGGTTAACCCGGCAAACCTCTACAACCTACCTGCAGGAGATCTTTCCTTGGGCAGCCCTGCCGATGTGGTGGTTTTTTATCCGATGACGAGAGGGGTTTACGAGAATCCGAAATCCAAATCCGCTAATTCCCCGTTTATTGGAGAAGTCCTACCCGGGGTGGTGCGCTATACGATTTGCGATGGCATATTGGTATACGAAAACAAGGAGGAGATAGATTGGCAGTAGTGATGAAAGGGAGTCCAGTGGCTCAAGAGATTAACCGATGGAGTATTGAACGCACCCAGGAGTTGTTGAATCGCTCCATTGTACCGACCCTTGCGATTGTTCGCGTAGGCGAAAAGACCGAAGAAATCGCCTACGAGCGCAATGCGATGAAGCGAGCGGAGAAGTGTGGCGTTCAGGTTAAGAACTACATTTTACCAGAGGATGCCGTCGACGAGGATGTGGCAGAGATCATCCACGAGATCAACGTCAACGATCAGATCCACGGATGCTTGATGTTGCGGCCTCTTCCTGCTCATATGGACGAACAGCGTCTGCGAAACCTACTGGCAGTGGAAAAAGACGTGGACTGTATCACAGATTTGGCCTTATCTCAAGTATACACTGGTCAAAAAACGGGCTTTGCCCCTTGCACCCCAGAAGCTTGTATGGCGATTCTCGCCCATTACGGCTACAACCCTGGGGGCAAGCGGGCAGTGGTCATCGGGCGCAGTCAAGTGATCGGCATGCCCAGCGCGATGTTGCTCTTAGGGGCCGATGCGACCGTCACCATTTGCCATTCAAAAACCGAGAATTTGCAAGAATTGGTAAAGGATGCGGATTTTGTCGTGGCTGCGGCGGGCAAAGCTGGGATGGTGGATGGGTCTTGTATGGCGCCAGGACAAGTGATTCTCGATGTGGGCATCAACGAAGGCGCCGATGGTAAGCTGGTTGGAGACGTGAATTTTGAACAGGCAGAGACCATTGTAGAAGCGATCACTCCGGTACCAGGCGGTGTGGGCGCGGTGACGACGAGTCTGCTCATTCGCCACACCGTAGAGGCTTGTTTAAATAGTACACGAGAATAATCAGATTTGACGATCGATCTGAGCTGTAGTATTGTAAATAGAGAGCAAGGGAGCTTCAGAAAAAGAGGCTGAGAGGAGGGGTGTTTCCCCTCGACCTTACCTGATTTGGATAATGCCAACGTAGGGACGCGACTCGCCATGGTCAATGGTGTATTCAAGATCTCTTCGGAGATCTTTTTTAGTCCCTCCAAAGCAGTAAAAAAGGAGGAAGATATGACAACAAAAGAGAACCGTTACAAGATGAAAAAGGGTAAGGTAAAGATAACCAAATTAATCGTCACTGCACTTTTTGCCGGTATGGGATTTGTGCTATCAACGATGGTGGTATTCCCACAGATGGCGCCGTTTCAACACTTTATGAACGTGTTGGCAGCGGTTTTACTAGGGCCCTGGTATGGGTTGATTCAAGCCTTGCTGACGGGTTTGATGCGAATGATGACCGGGCGTACGATTTTAGCGGTGGTCGGTGGCATTGTGGGTGCTTTTTTATCGGGAATAGGGTATAAGATGACAGAGAAGATCGGCGCAGCATTTTTAGGCGAAGTGGTTGGCACAGGGATAATAAGCGCAATGATTGCCTATCCTTTGATGAAATACCTATTTGGTGTCGCCCTGCCCAATCCTTTTTACTACATTCCCTTCTTTCTACCTTCATCACTCATAGGGTCGTTTATGGGGACTCTGGTACTGGGCGTTTTACAACGCAATGGTTTATTGGAGAAAATGAAACGACGACTGGAGGATTAGGGATGATCGACCAAGCTAAGCTAGACCAACTCAAAGAGAACATCGCAACAAAAGCGCCACTGGTCCACAACATTGCCAATGGAGTCACCATTAATGATTGCGCAAACGCCATTCTCGCCATGGGGGCGAGGCCGGTGATGGCCAATCACATCAAAGAAGTAGCTGAGGTGGCAAGTCGAGCCGACGCTGTGGTGTTAAATCTTGGTGCCACCGAGAAGATCGAAGAGATGATTCTCGCTGGCGAAGCAGCCTGCCAAAAGAGAATACCAGTGGTGTTAGATCCGGTTGGGGCAGGAGCGTCAGAGTTTAGAAACGAGAGCCTTCTGTCCATTCTGAAAAAGGTGAGGCCAACGGTAATATCGGGTAATAGTACGGAGATGCGAGCCCTATGTGGACTCTACGGACTCGTCACGCCTTCAAAAACATCGAGTGGGGTAGATGCAAAGGGCGAAGACAAAGTGACAACCGAGACGATGGGTGCTGATGTTCGACTGTTTCAAGTCCTCGCAGAAACACTATCAACGATGATCGCCGTCTCAGGTCCCATCGATCTCATCTGCACAGCAGAGGAAGCGGTGTCTTTGAGGGGAGGCAGTTCGTGGATGGAGCGCATTACAGGCACGGGTTGTATGTTGAGCGCGTGTATTGGGGCAGTGCTTGGGGCTAACCCCAATCGCCAAATGGACGCAGTGTTGTACGCCCACTGGGTTTTTGCTCAAGCTGGAGAGAGAGCTTCTCTGCGGTGTCTCGAAGAGAGGCGTGGAACGGGAACGTTTCGCAGTGCTTTTATCGATGAGATTTCCCAAGGGCTCTGCCTAGATCAACGATCCGATGCCATTCGACAAGAACCTCCATTCACATCGACGGATTTGACCCTATACGCGATTACAGACACGAGATGGTTAGGCGAGGAGACTTTGGAAAATGCGGTGGCACAAGTATTGGAGGGTGGGGCAACTTTTTTACAACTTAGAGATAAATCTGCTAAGGAAAAAGAGCTTATCGAGATGGGTAAGGCGTTGAAAATCCTCTGTCGAAAATATTGCGTCCCCTTTGTCGTTAACGATTCCATCGCTATCGCTCTAAAAATCGGGGCCAGCGGTGTACATCTTGGTCAGTCCGAAGTGTGCCCGGAGTCGAGGGCGCAGTTGGGCGAGGGAAAAATCCTCGGCATCACTGCCAACACGGTGGAGTTGGCGCTTGAAGCCCAGAGGATGGGAGCCGACTACATCGGGGTGGGGGCAGTGTTTCAAACGGGAACTAAAGACGATGCCAAAGCCATCGATCACAAGACCTTAGCGGATATTTGTCACGCGGTATCCATCCCAGTCGTGGCGATAGGGGGCATCACCGCAGAAAACGCCGCCGAGCTGACGGGGTTAGGTCCTCGTGGCATCGCAGTGGTGTCGGCGTTATTTGCAGCAAAAGACAAGAAAAAGGCAGCATGTGAGATGTTAGCTATAGCACAACAGATACGAGGAGGGTGATTTTTTGCAACATTACGCCATTTTTGATTTAGACGGTACGCTACTGGATTCCATGTCGATGTGGCGAAACTTAGGCACAGACTACTTGGCAAAGCTTGGGGTAGTAGCGCCACCGGATTTACTGGCAAAAACCACGCCAATGACCTTGCAGGAGTCGACCGCCTACATGATCAAAACTTTGGGTTTGAACGTGACGCCAAATCAGGTCATCGAGGCCATGTTAGAGATGATAGAAGATAAGTATAAAAATGAATTAGAATTGAAACCCGGTGCAAAAGCCTATGTGGAGA
>CAZHRC010000029.1:0-8389 GCA_964533865.1 uncultured Peptoniphilaceae bacterium | reverse complement strand
TCCACGACCAGGGGGTCAAAATGACCATCGCATCGGCGACGGTGGAGCGGTTAATTCGAGCTTGTTTGGATCGCCATGGGATCATCGATTTATTTGAAGAGGTGCTCAGTTGCGAAACTCTCGGCGTAGGGAAAAACGAACCTACGATTTATCTCGAAGCGGCTAAAACCCTCAACGTGGAACCTTCTCGGATCGCCGTATACGAAGATTCTTTCTACGCAGGGCGCACCGCAAAAAATGCTGGATTTTACTTGGTCGGGGTGTATGACATCAACGACAACCAGCCTCAACGCCTCAAGGATTTGAGCCACGCTTACATCGAAGATTTTGAAACGATCGACCACGCTCCCTTTAAATGGAACTAAAAACTAAAAGCAAAAGCTACCTCTAAAGAGGTAGCTTGCCGAAGAGTGATAGCTATATCATTATTGCACCCTTATTATACCCCGAAGATGGGTATAAAAACAAGGGGAAACCATACTAGGTTGAAAAGAGATACTTATTTTGCAGCCAACTACATTATGAGGTGAAGCATGTCGACGACTCCCGTATCCATTGAACACTACCTATCAAAAAGGCCCTATCCTGGCAGAGGCATCTTAGTGGGGATGCACCCCGATGGAAAATCTGCGGTATTATGCTATTTCATCATGGGAAGAAGCCCAAACAGCCGCAACCGCGTATTCGTACCAAAAGAAAATGACATTTGCATCGAGCCCCAAGACCCAGCAAAAGTCGAGGATCCCAGTCTTATCGTTTATTGGCCGCTGCGCCATTTGAAAGAGGCGGTAGTGGTGACCAATGGGGATCAAACAGATACCATCGTTTCTTTTCTAAACAAGGGAAGTACATTTGAAAACGCATTGGCATCGCGAACATACGAGCCAGATGCTCCTCATTTCACCCCGAGAATCAGCGGCATTTACTGGACGGGCGCATCGGAATTTTCTTATCAGCTGAGTATATTGAAAAAGCAATCGGAGACAACAGAGGGTTGTGCTCGCATGGTGTACACCTACCAAGGGGAACCCGGGGTGGGCCATCTGATCCACACTTACGCCCTCAATACGGATCCTCTACCATCCTTTAGTGGAGAGCCCATCGCCGTCACCTTAGAAAAATCGATTAAAGAGATTGGAGAAGGGATTTGGCGTAGTTTAGATGAAGACAACAAAATCTCTCTCATCGTTCAATCCGTGGATCTGGTGACAGGAGATGTCAAAAGCTTATTATACAACAAGTACAAAAAGTAAAACAGTGTATTGTACGCCATTTCGCAGGAGTCCCTAAGAGATGAGGCATCTTCATTACTTCGAGTGACTTTGAGATGGCGTTATTTTTTAATTAATCTTGACTAATTCAGTAGGATTAGTATAATGGTAGTAGCGGGAATTAAGGATGTGATTGCGTGAAGATTTCTACCAAAGGTCGATATGCCCTGCGATTGATGGCCGATCTTGCCCAGCATTCCGATGGGGAATCACTGGTCAAAATCAAAGAAGTGGCCGACCGTCAAAATATATCCCTAAAATATTTAGAACAAATTGTCGCCGGACTAAACCGTGCCGGTTTGGTTAAAAGTGTGCGTGGTGCTCAAGGCGGATACCGATTGAATCGGCCGAGTGAGGAGTACACTGCGGGCATGATCTTGCGAGCGATAGAAGGAGATCTAGCTCCAGTCGCTTGTATGGAAGATGAGAAAAACCAATGTGGTCGGAGTAGCGAATGCGTCACTCTACCCCTATGGGAAAAACTCGACGTGGCGATTACCCAGGTGGTGGACTCGATTACCCTTGCAGATTTAATTGCCAATAGAAAACCGTGCAATACAACATCAGTGACGAAAACGGAGATGGTAGAATGACAAAGATGATTTATTTAGACAATGCAGCGACTACGGCGGTCCTTCCTGAAGTATTTGAAGCGATGACCCCTTATTTTACAGAAATATACGGCAACCCTTCCAGCGTGTACAGCTTTGCTCAACGGGCAAAGGTCGCGGTGGAACAAGTTCGTGAACAGATCGCAACATCCCTTGGCGCAAAAGCTAACGAAATCTATTTTACAGGTGGCGGAAGCGAATCGGACAACTGGGCGATAAAAGGAGCGGCTTACGGTTTAAAAGCCAAGGGCAACCATATTATCACCACTAAAATTGAACACCACGCCGTCCTTCACACCTGTGAATACTTGGAAAAAGACGGTTTTGAAGTGACTTACTTGGATGTGGACGACAAGGGTATGGTGGACCCCAAAGCGGTGGAAGCGGCCATACGCCCGGAAACCATTTTGATCACCATTATGTATGCCAACAACGAAATTGGCACCATCCAACCGATAGCAGCTATCGGTGAGATCGCGAAAGCACATGGCGTACTCTTTCACACCGACGCTGTTCAAGCTTTCGGACGTGTCGCCATCGATGTCAATGCCGAAAACATCGATATGCTATCGGCAAGCGGACATAAAATCCACGGGCCAAAAGGCATCGGTTTTTTGTATATCCGCAATAAAGTGCGCATCGCAAACTTGATCCACGGCGGTGGGCAAGAGCGAACCAAACGCGGTGGCACCCATAATGTCACCGGCATAGTAGGCTTCGGAAAAGCCTTGGAAATCGCTGAGAAAAACGCTAAAGAGTGGAATACTCGAGAAACCGAGCTCAGAGATCATTTGATCAGTCGCGTGTTGTCGGAGATCCCTTATTCCAGACTCAACGGCCACCCAACCAAACGCTTAGCCAACAACGCCCACTTCTGTTTTAGATTTATCGAAGGGGAAGGCTTGCTTATGTTACTAGATGCTAAAGGCATCTGCGGTTCCAGCGGATCCGCCTGTACCTCGGGCTCACTGGATCCATCTCACGTGTTGCTGGCTATTGGCCTACCACACGAAATCGCCCACGGCTCCCTTCGTTTGAGCTTGTCGGAAGAGACCACGTTGGAAGACATCGACTACACCGTCGACAGCTTGAAGGAAGTCGTCGAAAGACTTCGCAGCCTATCGCCTCTCTATGAGGATTTCGTCAAACAGGAGGAATCAAAACATGTATAGTGAAAAAGTGATGGACCACTTTATGAACCCGAGAAACGTGGGTGAAATAGACAACGCTAGTGGAGTGGGTACCGTTGGAAACGCAAAATGCGGGGATATTATGCGCATTTACTTGGATATTGAGGATGAAACCCACATCATCAATGACGTTAAGTTTAAAACCTTTGGTTGTGGCGCCGCCGTTGCGACATCCAGTATCTCCACAGAGATGATCAAAGGCAAAACGATTGAACATGCACTGAAAATCACCAATAAAGCGGTTATGGAAGCTCTAGATGGTCTACCACCGGTCAAAGTCCACTGTTCTGTGTTGGCAGAAGAAGTGATTCACGCTGCCCTTTGGGATTACGCCCAAAAGCACAACATTGTCATCGAAGGCTTGGAAGAGCCAGCCGAAGACATCGGAGAGCACGACCATGGTGTTGAGGATGAAGATTAATCGATAACAATAAAAGGCGATCGTTTTAAAACTCCAGTTTTAAAACGATCGCCTTTCGTTTAAGAAATTGTAGAGACGGGTATCATTAAAATAGGTTGTACGCCGATATTAAAGCTTGCCCTTACATTCTGGGCAGTAACCGTAAAGGGTGAGTTTGTGGCGGAGGATCTCGTAATTGGTATCTGTCTGCAGCTCCTCAAAAAAGTGACCGTAGGCATCTAAAGGACACAGCTCCAGTGGAAGATTGCGATGGCATTTGACGCAGATCAGCTCGTGTTTATTTTCGTCTCGGTTGAGCTCATAGAGAGCTTGTTCGGCGTTTAGCGGTTTATCTTTAGTCAATAGGCCGTGGTCGAGAAAGGTGTTGATGATGCGATAAACGGTGGAAAGACTCATCTCTTGCGCCAATCGTTGGTGGACGTCTTCCGCTGTTAAAGGAGTGAGTGATTCTTGAAATAAATCGTACACCAAGTTTCGAGGGCGAGTGATTTTAAGTCCGAGTCTCCCGTAATCGCGGGCAAAATTTGTCATAGGGTTTCCTCCTCAAGGGATCCTTCGATTGTATTAGAGTATATAAGAATCAGAAAAGGTTGTCAAAGGATGACCACATAAAGAAAGGGGAATGACAATGAATCAAAAAAAACACGGTATCGTCTATATGGCATCAGGACTCTCCAAACGCTTTGGAGAAAACAAACTTTTTGTCGACGTGGACGGCAAGCTCATGTATCGCCATACATTGGAGCTACTTGAAACATTGGCAGAAAATTTAAGAAAGGATGGCGCACTCGTCGAGGTGGTGGTCGTCTCCTCATACGATAATATCCTCACCGATGCGACAGCTATGGGCTTTACTGCCATCGATAACCCTGAAGCCGCCGAAGGCATCGCCGCCTCCATCCGTTTAGGTACCAAAGCGCTAGAAGCAGACTATGATGAAATCTCCTACTACGTCGCCGATCAACCCGGCTTGACTTTGGAGACTTGCGAAGCGTTTACGAGAGCTTACTGGGAAACCGACCAGGGGATGGCAACCGTAGGCGCCCATGGAGTCACGGGAAATCCTTGTATTTTCAAAAGACCTTATTACGAAGAGCTTATCGCACTAAAAGGGGATAAAGGCGGTAAAGTCGTCATGATGGCTCATCGCGATGACGTATTTTACTATGAAGCCCCCCAAAAGGAACTCACCGACATTGACACCACCGATCAACTGATGGAAGTCAGCCCTAATCGTTGGATGATGAAAACGGAAGAGGACAAATAACAGATTTACGCGGCAGCTGGCGATCGCCAGTTGCCGTTTTTAAATGGGAAAAACTAACGGGTTTGGCATTGTTTTCGGAAGGCCACAGGTGAGCATCCAAACTTTTCTCTAAAGACTTTTCCAAAGTAACTGCTGGAGTTGAAACCACAGGAAAGAGCGATGTTGGTGATGGTCAGATCAGTGGCGGTCAATAGATCGCAACCTTTGCGCAGCCGGTAGTCCATAACATAAGCAAAGGGGCTGGTTCCCAGTTGCTCATGAAAGCATCGATGACACTCTCTAATGCTCACATAGCCAGAATCAGCGATGAGCTGGAGGGTGATTTTTTCTTGATAATGCAAAGCTATGTAGGCCATCATCGCTTTGATGGTCACGTTGTTTGGTGTGGGCTGGGGGTGGTGGTCTTTGGTGAGCGTATACAGAGCGCGCCAGAGTTGATCCATGTGTTGGCGTAGATCAAATTCATAGCCTTCGCCGGCGGAGTTGTAAAGGTCATAGGCTTTTTTCATGGTGGTGATCATCTCTTGGTGGGCGGGGTTATCCGGGTTCAATCGGAAGATTTCCAATCCTGAGTTTTGGATGATGGGGAGGATGTATTTCTGTGCGATGATCCCCTCTTTTACGCCGCCGACAAACTCCGGCAAAAAAAGGTGCTCTTCTTGGACGCAGGCAGAGCCTTTTGGCGAGCTGGTCATGTGCAAAACATTGGCGTTTAGAAAGGCGCCTTCTCCGGTTTTGAAATGGTGAATGCCTGATGGGAGATGATAGGTGAGTTCGCCTTCACGCATATAGAAAAACTCCACTTCTTTGTGCCAATGCCAAGGAAAGGTACTGTCTGGAAAGTGATGGAGGTCGCAAAGGTTGGCCATATAAGGAAACTCTGGGGTGATGTCTTTTACGGTTTCCTCTAAGGTGAGGTGATGGATCACATAAGGGGGAGCAGGTGTCATGAAGAAAGCCTCCTTGGCAAGATCGTTAGAGTTTTTGGCGGATTAATCATAGAAAATGGCTGATTATTACCATATTATTATATCATCAAAGGATGAAGAGAGGTAACGATGTCAAATTTATTAGCCATTATTTACATTGCGTTTATCAGTTTAGGATTGCCCGATGCGATTTTGGGCTCAGCTTGGCCAGTGATGCAACATCAATTTCACGTCCCCGTCTCCTATGCGGGGATTGTGACCGTGTTTATCGCTGGGGGAACGGTGATTTCCAGCTTAAACAGCGATCGCTTGACCAAGCGTTTTGGTACGGGGATGGTGACGGCGGTGAGCGTGGGGATGACCGCTCTTGCTTTGGGCGGCTTTTCGATTGCGCCTTCATTTTTAGTGTTGTGCATATTTGCGATTCCCTACGGACTAGGCGCGGGAGCTGTGGATGCAGCCCTCAACAACTACGTCGCCCTTCACTATGAGGCTAGACACATGAGCTGGCTCCACTGTTTTTGGGGGATCGGCGCGACTATGGGCCCTTACATTATCGGTGCATTTTTGACGGGAGGCTACCCGTGGACTGCCGGGTATCGCGGGATAGGATTGCTTCAAGTGGTGTTGACGGCGGTGTTGTTCAGCTCGTTGCCTCTTTGGCAAAATGGTAGGGGCGAAACGGCAAAAGTTGATAAGGCTCAACGATCCATCGGTTTTGGTGAGCTGATTCGCAAACCTGGAGCATTGCCAGGGCTATTAGCGTTCTTTTGCTATTGCGCTCTGGAACACTCAACGGGTCTTTGGGCGTCGAGCTATATGGTGGACTATCGAGGAATTGACCCCCAAACTGCTGCTAAATGGGCGTCTTTATTCTATCTCGGCATCACCTTGGGACGGTTTATCGGTGGTTTTGTCACTTTCAAACTCGACGGCAAAGGTATGATCCGATTGGGGACGGGGATCATCCTCAGTGGTATTGTATTGATGGTTTTGCCCTTGTCCACTTTTTGGTTATGTGCCGGCTTGGTATTGGTGGGTTTTGGTTGTGCGCCCATCTATCCTAGTTTGCTTCATGATACTCCGAGAAACTTTGGCAGCGATGATTCCCAAGCGGTTATGGGGATTCAGATGGCCAGCGCCTATGTGGGTATTATTGTCATGCCAGCGTTTTTTGGCCTGTTGATTCCTTATATTTCGATTAAAAGCTACCCTCTTTTCCTATTGGTCATTGCGCTACTCATGACGTTTGGGGTGGAGAAGCTGAATCGATTACCCAAACATGCAATTACAACGGAGGAATAAGATGTACGCCGATTATCACACTCACACTAGTTTTAGTGACGATTCAGCCTATCCTATGGAAAACTGTGTTGTCGATGGGATTGAGTTGGGTCTTGAAGAAATTTGTTTTACTGAGCATATGGACTATGGTGTCAAAACTGTGGAAAACTGCGATTGTGAAAGTTATTATGAAGAGGTCCTTAGAATGCGCAGCCTTTACGGTGACCGTATCGCCATCAAGATGGGTATGGAATTTGGCGTCCAGCGCCACACGATCTCTGATTATCAAAAGGTTTATGATGCCTATCCCTTTGACTTTATCCTCATGAGTTGCCATCAAGTGGACGATTTGGAGTTTTGGAACAATGCCTATCAAGCAGGTAAGAGCCAACGTGCCTACAATGAAGCTTATTATGAGGAGATTCTTCACTGTGCCCAATCCTTTGACGATTTCTCGGTTCTCGCCCACTTAGATATGATTAAGCGCTACGATAAAAAGGGTGCGTATCCTTTTGAAAAGGTGAAAGACATCGTTGCAGAAATTTATCGAACGGTGATTCAAAAAGGGAAGGGGATCGAGATAAACACGTCGTCGGAGCGCTATCGCCTTCCAGATTCCACTCCTTCTCGAGAATTTCTCGAGTTGTATAAGGATATGGGTGGAAAGATTATCACTATAGGCTCTGATAGCCATGCAAAGGCGCATTTGGGACATGGTATTGAGGATGCAAAGGCGTTTATGAAAGGGCTAGGGTTTGAAGCGTTCTACACTTATGATCAGATGGAACCGGTGGCGTGGCGACTTGGGTAAGGGGCAATGAAGCGTAGCAATGCGCGCCACTCGAAGGTATAAGCTCGTGAATTTGGGCAATGAAAGGTGCTACACAAAAGGTCAAGATTCTTCTTTCTACGCGAGAAGGATTTGGACCTTTTTTCGATTGGAAGGCGTTGACTGTTGTTGCTGTTGAATTTGAAATGGTAGGTTGAGAGGAGAAGTAGGGAGTGATTAGCTGGGGTTGAGCCAAAGACGATGCCTTTGACCTTAGGCTCCATCTCCGAGGGAGCTGGCTCGGCGCTCTTTGCCGAGACTGAGGGAGGGGAGAGGGCAGTGAAGTGTGGCTGCGCCACGTGAAGTGTGCTTCGCACGTGAAGTTTACCCTGCGGGCAAGTGAAGTGTGCCTTCGGCACGTGAAGGTCAAGAGATGAAGGTCAAGAAAATGAAGGGCGTTAGGATCAAGGTCAAGAGATTTGCTACTTGGAAGGTAGTGTTGAGTGGAGAAGTAGGGAGTAATTGGCGAGGGTTGAGCCAAAGGCGATGGGTCTCAGTCGCGGTTCGACGATTGATGACCTCACACGACTCGATGTCAAATCATCAGCCTAATTTGCCTCGTGGTGGAGCTGTAGGATTGCATTGTC
>CAZHRC010000028.1:0-17503 GCA_964533865.1 uncultured Peptoniphilaceae bacterium | reverse complement strand
ATGTTGGTGTCCACCGTTCTTCCGCCATGGCTTGGCGGGTTGGTGATCGCAGGCAGCGCAGCAGCCATCCAATCGACGGTGGCAGCGTTTTTAGTCATCATCGCATCGACGGTGATGCAGGATTTGTATTGGGGGATCGTCAATCCTAAAGTATCCGATGAGTCTTTAGCGAGAGGAAATCTGGTATTTACTGCGATTGCAGCGGGCATAGCCCTGGTGATCGCCCTGTTTCCAAACGATTATATCCAATTGATTGTCAACTTTTCCATAGGGGGCATTGCCTCTGGATTTTTGTTTCCGCTGTATTTAGGGCTTTATTGGAAAAAAGCGACCCCTGCCGCTGCGATCAGCGGATGTTTGGGCGGTGTTGGCATGTATATGTTGGCTACAGTGTTTAAATGGCCTGTTCATGCGATTATCTTAGGACTTGGGACCTCTCTTGTACTGATGCTGGCGGTGAGTCCATTGACTAAAAAGGTGAAACTGGGTATCTACCAAGTATGGTTCTGCCCAGATTACGATGAGCGCTACGCCAATTTGAGCGAGTAGGTGCCATGATGATCAGAGAAAAAGACAATTTTTTTGAAACATCCGATGGAGCGCACATCTATTTTGAAGATTACGGTGAAGGAAAGCCCATATTGCTCATTCCTGGGTATTTGTGCACGTCCTATTACTTTAGAAAAAACATTGCAGCCTTGTCGGCAAACCATCGGCTCATTCTAGTGGATGCAAGGGGGCATGGTTCCTCTTCCAAGGTTACCCATGGGCTCAATATCCCTCGCATGGCACAAGACATTAAAGAATTGGTGGATTTTTTAGGATTGGAAGACCTGTCTCTGATGGGGTGGTCGATGGGGAGTTCTGTCGCGCTGTCCTATTATGAACAGTACGGCCCTCATCGATTGGCGAAAATGGGCATCATCGACAGCGTGTTGTACCCTTTCTGGAAAGATCCCATCAATAGCCACTCTTTGGCAGGGTTTGATGTGGATGGAATGAACCGGGCGATGCTCTTTTCCATCAAAGATCACGAAAGTTATTGTCGCAGTTTTGCGCGGCTGATTTTTAAAGAGCAACCTACGCAAGAAGACGAGGATTGGGCGGCTATGGAAATGGCCAAATGCCCGCCTTGGATCGCTTTTGGCATCTACAGTGACTTTTTGTTTCGAGATTACATGGCGGTGTTGCCGACGCTTAGCATACCTACCTTGATTTGTACCGCCACCAGCCCAGCCATCCCTCGAAGCCCAGGCATGGGGGAATACTACTGTGCTCAGATGAAAACCGAGTACGTCTACCACGAGTTTAAAAAGGGTGGCCATACGATGTTTTACGAGACGCCAGAGGAGTTTAATGAAGTGGTGTTGGGGTTTGTACAAGGGAACTAGCAGCATGACGGCGATATCAGGCGAGGTTTTGACTTCAGGAGGATACCATGTTATACACTTACACCTTGAAAACTGCGGAAAATACATTTTACGCGATTACCGCATCTCTCCAGGATGCCATCGCCAAAAGTCGAGTCGAAGATGGGATTGCGGTGATCTATTGCCCTCATACCACAGCGGGCATCACCATCAATGAATCTTATGACCTGGATGTGGTGACCGATGCGATGTTGGGGTTGGAATTGGCTTTTCCGGATCGAAAAGAGTTTTTGCACGGTGAAGGCAATTCTTCAGCTCATTTGAAGGCTTCGGCGATCGGATCGAGTGCAACGGTTATTATCAATGACGGAGCAGCTCTCCTTGGCATGTGGCAAGGGGTTTACTTCTGCGAATTCGACGGGCCGAGGAGCCGGAAGTACTACGTGAAAGTGTTATAAAACGCCATTTCAATGAAGGGGGGCCTATGAAAGAAATCAAAGCGTTTCCGTTTTTTATCAACGCTGTAAAGAGTTTTAGAAAAGGTGCACCTGAGATTTTAAAGTATCTGTTGTGGGTGCTGTTTCTCATTTCGGCGATTATCCTTCCCGTATTTTGGGGAATCACGAAAGCGCTTATGATGCGTAGAGGGATGAACGTCATGACAAACAGCACCGTCAGCCGATTTTTACTGTCTCCCGATGGAGCTGTGGTGCTTGTATTGGGGGCGTTGGTGCTGTTTTTGGGGATCGTCTTGGAGTTGTGTGGCTTTGTCATCATTAGCTCTCGATCGATTAAAGGTCAACCGCCATGTAACCATCGGATGCTCGTTGTCGAGAATTTGAAGTTTATTCCAAAACTTCTCCATTTCGGTGGGTTGTTACTGTTGGTCTACTTCTTATTGTTGGTGCCGATTTCCGGCTCCGGGTTTAAGCTGTCATTTTTGTCCATCAAAATCCCCAATTTTATTATGGAATTTATCGAGAGCAAACCCCTTTACTTGGCAATTTACGCGATGATCACCGTTGGGGTGATTTATTACGCGTTTCGCTGGGTGTTTACCTTTCATTTCATGGTTATCGAAGGCCTTGACGCCAACGCAGCCATGAAAAAAAGTGCGGCGCTCTACCGTAAAACGGGCAAATCCTTTTTTAAGTTGGTCGTGGCAGTGCCTATTATCGGGGTGATCATCGGTTTGATTTTAATCACTCTGTGGTTAGTGGCCATGGCGGCTTTGACTTTAAAATTGGATTTGACAAAGGTGGCCAATCGCTCGGCGATGATGAGTCTGTTGCTCATCCAACACATGGGGGTGTGGTTGATGGTATCCTTGGCGATACCCTACCAGATTCACTACCTTTCGGAAGTGTTTTATACCTTTGTCAAGGACGATCCAGAATATGGCTATTTGTATGATCAGTACCCCGAAGCACCGTCAAAAGTAAAAGCGAGTATGGCAGATCGGTTGTTCAAACACTCTCGGGGGATCTTGGGGTTGATTTTGGTGGGCATGATCGTTCTTGCTATTCCATTAGGTCAGTATTTTGACGAACTGTTTATGATGCCTTCCCGATCACAAATCGTCGCCCATCGAGGTGGTGGATTTGCGGCGCCGGAAAACTCCTTATCGGGTATTAAAGAAGCGATAACATTGGGGGCGGCATTTGCCGAGGTGGACGTACAGCGAACCGCTGATGGACACTACGTATTAAATCACGACAACACTCTAAAACGCGCCACAGGTCACAATGTGCGAGTGCAGGATCTATCTTTAGAGGAATTGAAGGGGTTCACGCTGCTTTTCAAAGGGGAGCCAAAAGAAGGCGAGAAGATTCCGACGTTAGAAGAGCTTCTCGATGCATCAAAGGGAAAGATCCGGTTGTTTTTGGAGCTGAAAGGTAAAACAGCCGACGAGAAGATGGTTGATGACGTGGTTAAAATCGTCAGAGACAAGGGGATGGAGGCCGATGTGGTCTTGGTGTCCTTAGACTATAAAATCATTCAGTACATTGAAGAAAAGTATAGTTCTTTTACCAGTGGGTTTATTTATTTTCTATCCTTTGGTGATAACGCCTCTCTCGTAGGCGATATGCTCATACTTGAAGAAGGGGAGGCGACGAGTGAACGCGTGGCATCGATTCAGGCTTCTGGGAAAAAAGTGGTGGTCTGGACAGTGAACCAAGTTGAAAACATGACTAGCGTCCTTCAAATTGGCCCCGATGCGGTGATTACCGATGAGGTGGCATCATTGAAAGAGGAAGTATCGCGCTACAATTCCCAAACTAACAGAGATCGGATGCTAAAGTTATTTTTAGATGCGCCTTTGGGCAAGTAAAAAAGCTGTCCCTCCGGTTGGAGTGACAGCTTTTTACATCACAATTTTAATTCTTCTCTCAGTCGTTTGAGGATGTCGTCGTGCTTCTGGGAGACCATAGTGGGGAAGGCTTTCAGTAAGCGACGTTGAGCCTTGCCCAGCTGTTTCTTTCGCCCTTCGTAGCGCGCCTTGGCTTGGGCGATTTTTTGTTCGGATTCAGCTTGGAAGCGCTTTGCCTTCTTATCTGCATCCAAGGTTTTTTTGGTCAGATCCTGCGCCACATCAGAAGAGAAGGCGTAAAGGTCAGCGTGTAATTTTTCCAACACTTCAAATTCTCGGTTGAGTTTGAGGATGGAGACTACCGTATAGGCCGTGTCGCAAACCATGATTTGTCCCATAATCACTACAGTGGCTACGACGACCATGTGGGGAAGCCAGTGGACAAAGCCCTGGATCAGTGGGTGGATGGTGTTCATCATGAGCAATCCACCAAAACCCCACATCAACCCAAACTGTAAACAGATGTAGCCGCCGATGTTAAAAGGGCGATGGGTGTAATCCCACCATCTGGTGTGAAAGAGCTTGTTAAGCACGTAACCTGCCACGAGTTCCAAAAGACTGCACAACATACCAGCACCTAAAAAGATGAACCAGTCGTTGCCTTTGAATTCCGATAAGAAGGAGATGAGGATGACGCAACCAAATCCGTAGATGGGACAATAAGTTCCCGCCAACATGCCACGGTTTTCGTAGGTGCCTGTGGTGACGGCGTGGTAAACCACTTCTGCACACCATCCGATGATGGCGTAGATAAAGAAGTAAAGGGGAATATCCCATAATTGCGCAGTCAATAGGGTCTCCTTTCATAAGGGGGGGTGGCTATTTTTTCGATGGTCGAGGCAGGTGGATATTTGCTGCCGCTTCGTCCAATAGGTCTTGGTAGCGTTTCACACCGATTAATTCAGTATATGGTATGGGAGGGATGGGCTCGAGTTCGAGTTCGCGGATGTTTTTTCGCATCCAGGTCACATCCCGCCATTCGCCAAATTTATAGCAGCTTTTATGGTATCTTCCGTTGATTTCAAAACCCAAGCTCTCATGAAAAGCCAGAGATTTTTCATTGGGCGAGACGATGCCTACAAAGATGTTGTAGTAGCCTTGCATGGCGAGTATTTCAAAAAGCGCCAGATAGATGGCTCTGGCGATGCCCCGCCGTTGGTAATCGTGGTGGACGTAGATTGAGGTTTCCGTGCTCCATTGATAGCCGGCTCGTCCTTTGTGGGGAGAGGCGTAGCCGTAGCCAGCCACTTTGCCGTCGATGGTGACGACGAGCCAGGGGGTTTTTTGGGTGTAAGTTCGCATGCGATAAGACATCTCTGCGACGGAAGGCACGTCGTATTCCGAGCTCACCGTGGAGGTGGAGACATAGGGGCCATATATTTCCAAAATCGCGGGCACATCCTCTAGGGTGGCGTTTCTTAAGATGATGACTTCGGCCATAGGCTATGCCGTTTCAAATTGGTCGGCTAAAAAGTCGATTAGCGCATCCACATGAGATTCTTCGATGATCAACGGAGGCAAGAAACGCAAGACGTTCGTTGCGGTGACGTTGAGGACAAATCCTTCCGCAAGCCCTTTTTCCACAAAGGGTTTGGCAGGTTGGTTGAGTTCGAGTGCAAGCATGAGCCCCATACCGCGGACGGCGACGGCGCAGTCAAAGCGCTCGACCAGTTCCTCGAGTCGATTCTTAAAGTAAATGCCCATCGTTTCGGCGCGAGCCGGGATGTTTTTATCGAGCATTTCAGTGACAGTTGCCACTCCTGCAGCCGTTGCTAAGTGGTTTCCGCCAAATGTGGTACCATGGCGACCAGGGCAAAATGTGGCGGCGTATTTGTCCGTGGTCAAGATGCAGCCGATCGGCACGCCATTTGCCAAAGCTTTTGCCAAGGTGACAATATCGGGAGTGACATTGTAGTGTTCGTAGCAAAACAGTTTGCCGGTACGGCCCATGCCGCACTGAATCTCATCAAAGATCAACAGGGCGTCGTGCTTGTTGCAAAGCTCGCGAACCCCTGCCATAAACTCCGCTGTCGCTGGGTACACCCCGCCTTCACCTTGAATCGGCTCCATGATGACGGCGCATGTATTGTCGTCCATAAGGGCTTCGACAGAGGCGAGATCGTTAAATTTCGCAAATTCAAACCCTTCAGGTGCAGGGCCATACCCTTCTCGGTTGTCCACTCCGTGGGTGAGGGAAAGGGTAGCGAGGGTTCTGCCGTGGAAGGCGTTGGCAAAGGCGATGACTTTATTCTTTTCGGGGTAGCCTTTGTCAAAGGCATAGCGTCTCGCCAGTTTTATTGCTCCTTCATTGGCTTCCGCGCCGGAATTTCCAAAAAAAGCTTTATCGGCAAAGGAGTTTTCGACGAGGAGTTGTGCCAATTGTACTTGTGGTTCGATCCAATAGTAGTTGGAAGTGTGGAGCAAGTTATCCACTTGATTGTGGAGGGCCTCTTTGTAGGCTTTGTTGCTATAGCCCAATGAGCAAACGGCGATGCCTGCCAAAAAGTCCGTATAGGCTTTGCCTTCTTGGTCGTACAAGGTTACGCCTTCGCCACGGACAAAGCCGATGGGGAATCGTGCGTAGGTTTCCATCACGTAGTCGTGGCCAAAAGCCATTAGTTCTGTTGTATTCAAGATGCACCTCCTAAGCTGTGATCATCGTTCCGATCCCGTTGTTGGTAAAGAGCTCCAACAAAATGGAGTGAGGGCGTTTTCCGTTGATAATATGGCAGCGTTCAGCCCCTTCGTTTAATGCGATGGCGCAGCTTTCCACTTTGGGGAGCATACCGCCGTGGATGATTTTAGCGTCGATCATCTCGCGGATCTCAGCGAGGTCTGCCCGGTGGACAAAAGTTGCTGGGTCGCTTTCGTCGCGGAGAAGGCCGTCTACGTCGGTGACCATAATCAATTTGTAGGCTTCCAGTGCGCCAGCTAATCGACCGGCCACTTCGTCGGCGTTAATGTTAAAGGTTTCGCCTTTGGGGCCTATGGCGATCGGTGAAATGACGGGAACGTAGTCCCTATCGATCAAGTCCATAATCAATGTGGTGTCGATATCCAAAATCGATCCGACCAAGCCAAGGGCGGGATCTCGTTGCTCTGCGCGAATGGTCATCCCGTCTTTTCCACTAATGGTCACCGCGGGAACGTCGTTGGCGTTTAAAAGGGAAGAAATCGTCGGTGAAATCTTTCCGGTCAGCACCATTTGGACGATGTCCATCGTCTCTTCGTCGGTGACGCGAAGGCCGTTGACGTATTCCGCTTCTTTGCCAAAAATTGCCATCGTATCGGTGATATCAGGTCCTCCGCCATGTACGATAACTGGGCGCATGCCGACGAAACGCAAGAGGGTGATGTCTTTAATAAAAGAAGATTGAAGATCAGGGCTGATCATCGCGTGTCCGCCGTACTTAATCACGGCGATTTTGCCGTAAAACTTTTTAATGTAGGGTAAGCTTTCAAGAAAAACTTCTATTTTTTGATCTTGATATTCCATAATGACCTCCTATGGCCACAAAGGCATGTATTCAAGCCCGGTGGTCTCTTTAAATCCAAAGAGTAAATTCATATTTTGAACCGCTTGTCCGCTGGCGCCTTTGAGCAAATTATCGATGGCTGAGACGACGATGATTTTTCCAGTGTGCGCATCTACAGCGACGCTCATCTCCAAGAGATTGGTTCCGGTGACGTTTTTTGTTTGTGGGAGCTGCCCTTCGGGTAACAACCGAATGAAGGGTTCATTGCGATAATAATCTCGAATGATATCCATCGCATCAGCAGCGGTGAGTTGGTTGACGTTGTCGAGGTAAATCGTCGAGAGCATGCCACGAACCATGGGCACCAAGTGGGGAGTGAAGGTTATCGCCACTGGCTCATCGGCGAAGAGAGAGAGCTCTTGCTCGATCTCGGGTAAGTGTCGATGGGTCGCTACCCCGTAAGCTCTGGCGTTATCTGAAGCTTGTGAATACAGATTGCCGTCAGAGAGTCCGCGACCAGCGCCGGATACGCCGCTGAGAGAGTTAGCGATGATGTGCGTCGTCCCAACAGCCCTTTCTACAAGCAACGGATACAGTGGCAAGAGAATGGATGTGGGATAACATCCAGGATTGGCGATCAATCGAGCGGCAGGGATATTTGCCCGATGCACCTCGGTTAGCCCGTAAACGGCTTCCTTCAACGCTTCTTGGGCCGTATGAGGTGTGTTGTACCACTTTTCATAAGTGGCGGCATCGTGAAGACGAAAATCCGCCGACAGATCGACGATTTTAACATCCGCTTGCAACCCACAGCGTACCGCTTTTTGAGTGAGCCCATGGGGTAGGGCGCAAAACAGCACATCGATTCCGTCGAAGTTCGACAAATCATCTAAGTCGATGGATGTGGCCTTTTGATCAAAATATCCGCGCAGATGGGGATAGAGAGCGGTGTAGGGCTTGTCTTTATGAGAATGGGAGTCCACAAAAGCGATCTCTACCTCCGGGTGCCCAAGTAATAATCGAACCAGTTCTGACCCGGCATATCCGGTTGAACCTAAAATTCCTGCTTTAATCATGGTACCTCCTGAATAATGTGATCCTTTATCTCAATATCATACAATATAACAGGGATAGAAGTCAATTGAGCACGGATTTGCATCGACGTTACCTCAGTGGTTTTATGCTGTGCGCTAAGGGAGGGCGGATGGATTCCTTCGAAAACAATCCACATTATGATCCGACTTTGGTATAATAGACCCATTAACATCTTTAGAAATGAGGCACACATGAAAACCACTGCATTATTATTGATGGCCATTAGCGTCGGGTCCAAAGTCCTAGGCTTTGTACGGGAGTTGGTCCTCTCTTATTTTTATGGGACATCGAGTATTAAAGACGCCTATGTCATTGCTATAACCGTCCCCTTCGCATTGTTTGGCTTTGTCGCTACTGCACTTCAAACGGGAATCATACCGGTTTACAATCAAGTGGAGACAAAAGAAGGAAAAAAGGCGGCGGACGACTTTATTGCCAACTCGACCAATGTGGTCTTTATCATCGCCACTGCGGTGGTCATTGGCGTCATACTCTTCACAAAACCCATCGTCTTGTTATTCGCAAAAGGTTTTACAGGTGAAACTCTGGAGCTTGCCATCAAGTTCACTCGCATCATTATCTTTACGGTGTACGCTACAGGAGTATCGGCGATTTTCCAAAGTTATATGAACATCCACCAAGACTTTGTCACACCGTCAACCACGCCTTTTATCATGAACATTATCGCCATTGTGGCGGTGGTGCTTAGCGCAAAAACACACGTCTACATCTTGATCATTGGCACATTAGCCGCCAATGTGTTACAATACACTCTATTTCCAAAGCGGATTCGGGCATTGGATTACACCCATAAGAGGCGTATCGATTTTAAAGATCCCCATCTCAAGCAAATGGTGATCATCACCATGCCATTGATCGTCGCCATCGCCGCCAACAGCATCGGGGTGATCATCGATAAAAACATCGCCTCATCCATTGTCGAGGGGGGGATATCAGCACTGGACTATGCCAATAAACTTTTGGGACTTGTGACAGGTGTCGTGGTCACCAGCATGGTGACATCCATCTATCCGACATTTAGCAAACTCGGCGCAGAGGGCGATCTGGAGGCTTTGAAGGAAAAACTCATCGAAGCGCTATCCATGACCTGCCTACTCGTTATCCCGTCTGTGTTTGGATTGATGGCGCTCTCAGAGCCTGTCATTTCCTTTGTCTTTGGACGAGGGGAGTTTGGGCAAACCAGTATCGCTATGACCAGTTCGGCTCTGTTTTACTACGCGCCCTTCCTGATCGGCTACGCTCTGCGAGATGTGACCATGCGTGGATTTTACGCATTAGGAGACACCAAAACCCCGGTCTTTATCGCCGTCGTCCTCGTGGCGGTAGACGTCGTGTTTAACGTCATCCTTTCCAAGTTCATGGGCCTTGACGGTCTAGCATTGGCGACTACGATTGGTTCTAGTGTTGGCGGAGTGATGATTATCGTCGCTTTTCGAAAAAAAGTTGGGCGATTGGGGCTTCAAACCTTTATCGTCGACTGTGTGAAGATCACCTTTTGCTCCGTGCTCATGGGACTTTGCGCCCGTGGGGTCCACGATTTACTCTACGCCACATCGCCGACTTTGGGGCTTCTTGTGGGCATAGCTGTAGGGGTTGTGGTTTACGGCGTTGGCGTCGTCGCTTTAAAAGTAGAATCTTTAAATGAAGGTTTAGCGTTGATCAAGTCCAAGTACAACAAAGAAAAATAGGAAAGGCTAGCTATGAAACCCTATATAATTGCACTAGATGCAGGCACCACATCCAATCGCGCCGTCGTTTTCGATAGAAATTTAGACGTTTACGGCATATCTCAAAGTGAGTTTAGCCAATATTTTCCAAAGCCCGGCTGGGTAGAACACGATCCTACGGAGATTTGGGCGACTCAAACCGGTGTACTTAATCAAGTCATTGCCAAAACAGGTATCTCGCCAGAAGAAATAAGCGCCATCGGCATATCAAATCAGCGGGAAACGACTATCCTCTGGGATGCCAAAACGGGAAAACCCGTCTATAATGCCATCGTGTGGCAGTGTCGTCGCACAGCGGCAATTTGCGACGATTTAGTGGCTCGCGGATTTGCGCCGTACATTAGAGAAAACTGTGGGCTCATCGTCGATGCCTATTTTTCAGGGACGAAAATCGCATGGATACTCGATCACGTCGCAGGGTTGAGAGAACGGGCTGAAAAAGGGGAGATCCTCTTTGGCACTGTGGACACTTGGCTGGTGTGGAACCTCACTGGCGGTGTCTCCCACGTTACCGATCGGACCAACGCTTCGCGTACCATGCTCTTTAACATTCGCACCTTGGAATGGGACGATACTTTGCTCGAGGCTTTAAACATTCCGCGCTGCATGTTGCCCAAAGTGTGTTCAAGTTCAGAAATCTACGGCACCACCAACATTCAAGGGGTAGAAGTGCCGATTTCAGGCATTGCCGGCGACCAACAAGCTGCCCTTTTTGGTCAGCGGTGTTTTGACGTAGGTCAAGCGAAAAATACCTACGGTACCGGTGGATTTTTGTTGATGAACACAGGAGGGTCTTTGCAAATCAGCGACAACGGTCTGCTCACCACTATCGCCGCAACCCCAAAAGATACTGTGCAATACGCATTGGAAGGGTCGATTTTTGTCGCTGGTGCGGTGATTCAATGGCTACGAGATGAGCTCAAGCTCCTTCACGACGCATCGGATAGTGAGCACTTCGCGAAAAAAGAAGATACCAACGGTGGCGTTTACCTCGTTCCCGCCTTTACAGGTCTCGGTGCGCCCCACTGGGATCCCCATGCCAGAGGCTCCATCCAAGGGATCACCCGTGGCACCAACCGCAACCACATCATCCGCGCAGCGTTGGAATCCATCGCCTATCAAACCGCCGATGTGATCCATGCGATGGAAAGCGACCTTGGCCATCCGCTAAAAGGGTTAATGGTCGATGGCGGAGCCAGTCGAAACGACTTTTTGATGCAATTTCAAGCGGATATTCTCAACGCTCGCGTTCATCGTCCGGTCAACTACGAAACCACCGCCATGGGCGCGGCGATGTTGGCGGGACTGGGTGTGGGATTGTATCAAGACTTAAACGATATACCTTATAACGAAGATACGGACTGGGTGTTTTTACCTGAAATGGACGAGGCTGTGCGTACGACTTACCTCGCTCAATGGCACAAAGCCGTATCCCGTTCACTCACATGGGAGGAAGACCTATGATCCATACAGTACAGGAGGTGACGCGATGAGATCCGTTGCGTTTATGTTGATGATCATCACGATCGGTTCTAAAGTGGTGGGATTTTTAAGGGAAATCGCCCTTGGTTACTTTTACGGCACCTCTTTCTTAAAAGATATTTACGTTATCGCCAACACCATACCCACCGTCGTATTTGGATTTATCACTACAGGGATCATCACCAGCTTCATCCCTATTTACAATCAGATCAAAGAAGAAGAGGGGATAAAACGGGCAAATACTTTTACCAATAATCTCCACGGCATTTTGATTATCCTAGGTACCGTGTTTATTATCTTGGGCTACATTTTCACCGACAAACTTGTGCTGATGTTTGCGGGTGGGTTTAAAGCCAATGCGGACACCATGGTTTACGCGGTCGAGTTCACTCGTATTATGATGCTCAGCCTATACGCCATAGGGTTTTCGGCGGTGTTTCGAGGTTATCTCAACATCAACAACGACTTTGTCACACCAGCGACACCGGCTTTTGTCATGAACGCCATCATCATCACCTGTACGGTGCTCAGTGCAAAAATCAACGTCTACTTATTGCCGGTTGGCGCGCTGCTAGGAAACGTCCTCCAATACGTCTTTTTCTTTCCGGCCCTTAAAAAAGTGGGTTTTCGCTTCGCGTTGAATATCGACTTTAAAGATCCTTACGTCAAGCAACTGCTCACCATATCCATTCCCATCATCATCAGCGTGGCAGCAGGGGATATCGCCATGATCATCGACAAAAACCTCGCTTCTTCCATCGTCGTCGGGGGATTGTCCTCATTGGACTACGCCAACCGACTGCTCGCTTTGGTAAACGGCGTCGTCATCGTCTCGGTGACTACCTCAAGCTATCCGATCATGAGTAGATTCGGCGCAGAGGACAATCTGCCCATGGTAAAGAAAACCATGACCCAATCCATGACGACCATTAGCTTATTGGTGATTCCAGCGGTTTTTGGGATGATGGCGCTTTCCACGCCTATCATTGACTTCGTCTTTGGACGAGGCAAATTTGGTGCGGAATCCATAAGGATGACGAGTGAAGCTCTGTTTTATTACGCGCCCTTTCTCATCGGTGCAGGAATCCGAGATGTGGCGACTCGAGGGTATTACGCTCAAAAAAACACATTGACTCCCGTCATCATCACCTTGGGGATGACCGTCATCGACATCATCCTAAATATTGTCCTTTCGAGGTACATGGGCATCAACGGCTTGGCAGTCGCCACCTCCATCGCCTCGCTCATTGGCGCTGCCGTCATGATTCTCGCGTTTCAAAGGGATTTTGGCGCCCTACGACTGACAAAGACCCTCATCGATATGGTCAAACTGTCGGCGGCGGCTCTTATCATGGGCTTAGTCGCTTTCAAGATCTACGGGCTCATCGGAGGGATCTCTAACCTTCTGGGTCTCATCGTGGCAATTTCTGTCGGTGCCATCGTCTATCTGATCCTAGTCGTCCTTCTCCAAGTGGATGAAATGAAAAAACTGATCAACGAATTTTATTGGAAAATGAAAAAGAGAGCCAAACGCTAACTTTTATAAAACGACTAAACCCGCTGATTTAGCGGGTTTTTCATTTTCTTTGATAGATTACGCAAGGGAAGAAAACTCTTGACAACCCACTCTACAAGCTATAGACTAAAGACAACACTACAAACTGTAGAGCGCGCGCTACAATAAGTGTCGAAGAGTGATCGCACATCGTAACTAAAACGGTGACCAATGGTTTAATTTAAGAAGAGAGAAGAGCGATGAAAAATAACATTAGAGCTATGACATTACGAGTGTTAACACTGAGCTTATTGCTAGTGATCCTACCCTTTTCCAAGGTAATGGCTGAGAACGCGGAAGAATCAACGCTTAAATCGGTGATTGAGGGGTTTACCCACCACAGCTTTGATGAGGGTACCTTTCAGATGGATGAGAATTACGAATTTGTCGATACGGACGCCACTGATTTTATGAAGTTTTTAGAAACGAGAAATCACAATATTACCGAGCGCTTCAAAGCGCTGGGGATTCAGGTGATTAAACTGTTAGAATCGGAGTACACCTATACCGTATTGGAAATAGAGGGAGACAAAGCCTTTGCTGAGTATAAACGCTGGGCAATGACCGTTGAAAACGACGATGGTGTCAACCATGAGACGGGTCATCAACTGGATTACACCGTTGAGTTGAAAAAAGTAGGGGAGAACTGGAAAGTCGTGAAAGCGCTGTCTTCTAGCCCTTGGAATGACGAGTTCATACCGAGAGAATATCGCTTTGAAGTCAAAAAAGAAAAGATTCAAGATGCCCTCGACCTGAGCAGTAAAGGCATCGATCCCAATGTGCGAGAGGTGATTTCTGCAGAGCAGGTAAAAGAGAAGAAAGCGGAATTTGATCGGTTGAGTTACCATGTCGAACAAAGTGAAATTGAGAAGACCCTACAGACTAGGCAAGAGGAGACGGATTTCATCTTGCAGAGAGGCAGAATGATGTTAGAGTGCTTTCTGAAGCCTCTTGGTAACTGAGGGATCAAACGGATAAGCTTTCCATAGATGAGGATAGCGGCAATCGAGGACGTTGTATCGCAAAAAACAAATGTTTAATAAAGGAGGTGACCCAATGACAATACTCAAACTAGCGGAAGCCGAAGCGGTCTTTGCGGATATTATCTGGGACAACGAACCCATTCGATCAGGGGAGTTGAACAAGCGAGCGGAGAAGGAGCTCAATTGGAAGAGTACCACATCTTACACCGTGTTGAAACGCTTGTGCAATCGGGGTATCTTCCAAAACAAAAATGCCACCGTCACCTCGCTGATTAGCCGAGAGGATTTCGACTCGGCGAAAAGCCAACAGTTTGTGGACGAGGCTTTTGAAGGTTCATTGCCAAAATTTCTCGCCTCCTTCATCGGCGGAAAAAAACTGGACGCTGCCCAAGCGGCGGAGCTAAAAGCCATGATCGACCAACACGTGGAGGATCGCCATGACTAAACTCTTTACAACCGTACTCGACATGAGCCTGACCGCATCCTACGTCATCGCGATCGTATTAGCGATACGGTTACTGCTCTACAAAGCGCCAAAATCTACGCCTACGTCCTTTGGGCGGTAGTGGGCTTTCGATTGGTGTGCCCCATTAGTTGGGAAAGCGTTGTAAGCTTGCTCCCCAAAGAGGGGGTGCCAATCTCACCCGCCATCGTTTATGAACCAACCCCCACAATACAAAGTGGGATACAATTGGTGGATCGCGTGGTAAACACCGCTTTGCCACCCGCCACCTCAGCGGCGAGCGTCAACCCCATGCAGATCGCCATGACCGCTAGTCAAGTCCTTTGGGTCGTAGGGATCCTGATCCTTATCGGGTATAGCGTGGTTTCCATAGTGAAACTCAAAAGACAATTGGAGGATGCAGTTTGGGACGGCGAAAACATCTACCGTTCTAAGAAACTGACCTCGCCTTTTATCCTAGGGGTGATTCGACCCAAAATCTATTTGCCCTATCACCTCACAGGAGACGAAGAAATCTACATCCTTGAACACGAGCGCACCCATCTGGGTAGAGGTGACCACATCATCAAACTCTTTGCTAATTTCACCCTCTGCCTCCACTGGTTCAATCCCTTGGTTTGGTTATCTTTTGCACTGATGACAAAAGATATGGAGATGTCTTGTGACGAAGCAGTGCTCAAAAAATTGGGTTTCCAAGTCAAAAAAGACTACTGTAACTCCATGCTCGCCTTGGCGACGAAGCCATTTATGATGATGGCGACGCCTCTGGCCTTTGGTGAAGGGGAAGTGAAAGGGCGGATCAAAAACGTTTTGAATTACAAAAAGCCGGGCTTATGGATGATCGTTCTTTGCGTTCTCGCTGTGGGATGTAGTGTGGTGACGTTAGGAAGCGATCCCAAAAAGGCGACAACAGGAGAAAACGCTGACTCCAAATGGCTAGAAGAGGTTTATAAGTGGCGGACGGCATACGTAGGCGATGTATCGTAGGTGGGGAATATCGTAACTGAGCTGAAAGTGCCAAGCAATACGGCTTATCGAGAAATGGCGCTTCAAACAGAAAATATACCCTATCGTATAGAGATCGCCTATCGTTCCGAAAAGAACGGAAAGGTAGAGGAAGAGGTCTTTTCAAAGAATGCGGATGTGCTATTTGCGTTGATTCAAAACTTGGATAACGTGACATTTTCTCTTGATGGATCGACCTACGCTGAGTTTTCGAGAGGGGAAGAAGAGAAGACATTTGGCGATTTATGGAAAAGAAGTGATGACTTTAAAGGGTTTCAAGCACTTTACCAGGAAATACAGGAGAGTGGGCGCCATGGGGTTTTAAGTCATGGAGGTGCCGGAAATGAATTGGCTCCGATGTTGCGGATAGATGGCGAGATTTATGAATTGGCATCGATTGATGCACAAGAGGATCTCTCTTCGTTGACCCCTTTAGGAGAGGTTGAAACCGTCACAGGAAACGAAGCGATGCCCACATCGGATTTTGAAGTAAACCGAGCGTTACAAGGTTTTCGCATTTACGATAGATATGGTGACAAAGTGATCGATTCGGGAAATGGGATCTGGCGTTTGGATCGGGGTGGAAGTATTCGACTCTATCAGGTGAAAGAAAATCATAGACCATTGTATTTCATCGACAGAACGAGTGAGGTAGCATCCGGTTTGCGTAACGCATTGTACGATGGATTTTCGGGAGAAATTGTCGATTTGAACGTGCGCGGTGATCAACAGTCGACTTACTATATTTACGACTATCGAGATGGGCGCTATTTTTGTTTTGGTTATGAAGGGGGTTATTACCTTCAAAAAGCGGATAGCGGTGTGACACGGCGGATGTCAGAAACGCAATACCGCTATATCGAGGGATTACACGATCCGACGAAGCAGTCGTGGGCATTTTATGAAAAGCTCCCCGATTTTGTGTACACAGGCGATGACGATAGACTTAGGCAGATGTACGAGGTCTCGGTAGCTTGAGACAATCGGAGGCTCGACTACATGGGAAGCTATATCTCCGCGATTGAAGTAGTGGCTGTCATTGAAGAGGAGGATCGGGTCAAAGTGTTTGCTAATGTATCGGATGAATCTTTCTTGCTAAGAGGAAAAGAGATCGCACCTAGTAGCGGAAGTTGGGGAATGGCGGCATACAACTTTACGAAACTTGCTGATGGCACCCTAAGGTTTGACTCCTATGACGATGGAAATACACCAAAGGCACTGCACGCATTAGATGCGATCTGCGTTTATCCGATATCGGGAAAGGTCATTCCCGGTTTAAAAGAAAAACTCCTAGCATATGACAGGCTAAACGCTGGCTTTCAAGCGCTGCGCGAGCAAAATATAAAGGATCATCTCAACGCAAACGGGATAACAGGTATTTCATTGACATCTCCTGATGGGAGCGAATCGAAACCGCTGAACTAAGACTACAATTTAAAATGGTCATCAAGCCATTTTATCAAATGCTCTGCCGTCGCCTTTGAGTTCACATTGTCAAAGGTGGCCAGAGGGTTTCGATGTTTAAAGGCGTACTTGGGGTCGTAGTAGCGCACCATTAAATTTTCGATCACCTGATCGTAGTCGCCGCTTTGGACGAGTGAGATCATGTGATCGAGTTTTTCAGGGCTTACGTAGTGTTTGAGGGCGTTTAAACCTTTGAGAATGTCTTCGTCGTTTCCGGTCACGTATTCGTCGTGGATGCGGCGGATGCGATGGGTAAGGGGAGAGGTGATGGTGAAGCGGTTGGCCTCAGCCATTTTAGCGTAGAGGTAGTGGGGGATGTAGACGTTTCCGATTTTATGACTTTCCCCTTCGACGAAGAGGTAGTCGCTTTTGCGATGGATCAAGGTGTCGTAGATCATGCTTTCGAATTGGCGCTGAGAGGGTTGGGTGCCTAAGCCGACGTGAGCAGGGTGAAAGGACCAAGTCCACAACATGTTGCACAAGATATGTCA
>CAZHRC010000027.1:0-19483 GCA_964533865.1 uncultured Peptoniphilaceae bacterium | reverse complement strand
TTTTATCCGCAAACCCATCGACCCAGCTCTTTTGAAGCTCCGCCTAAAAAATATTGCCGTATCTTCGGGCAAATCACTGGCCAAAATACAGGCTGCAAGACTGACGACAAATCCATCACGACATTAATTTTCCCCACGGTCTATGTTGAACATAGGTCGTGGGGATTTTTCTGTTTCTTAAACCTTTTAACGATTGTTATACTTTTTAACGATTCTCCTTCCGACTTGCGGAAGGGGGTGCAAAATCTAAAATCTAAATCATATAATTAACTCAAACGAGTGAAGATTCGCTTTGATTTTGAAGCGTTTGATGAGCGATAATCTGCTGAAACTCCTTGAAATCACGGACTTTTAGCCATTTCAAAGCTTATGAAAAATTGTATCAAAATGAGTAAGAACATAGACCGTGAGTAAGGATGACATAATTTTCTTGTTGAAACATTGAACAGTTTCCCAAGATGAGTATAAAGATATGAATTATTTCCAAAGACGGGTGAAACTCATTGTTATCTTTCCAAATACGGGTAAAAGCAAGGGAAAAAAGGAGACATCAAGCCTACTATCTCCATGCATGTGGAGGGGGTCGTATTACTGTCCAAACATGATATTTAAAAGCATCGTGATGTGAAAATAGACATAGAAGAGCTTGACGAAATAGAACCTTATCAGGTAATAGGTACATTTTTAGTTGGTGTTGTTCTTTCATCAGTAGCAGCAGCTTCTTTAATCGACGAAGCTATAGAATGGCCATTGCAAAAGTAATCTGTGAGACACTTCATAGTGATATTACTGACAGTATTCCCGTGTTATTGCTAAGTAGCTGGCTAAAATGCAACAATTCTTTAGACGATTTAACAGTATAAGGTACATTTGCAGATAGTTAAAATGAAAACCCCGGTTTGCTGCGGTTGTAGTATGAAAGTAGACGATATCCTTTGAAAGGGAAGGGTTTTGTTACAAATGAGATTAAAACGATGAAGATGCAGAGATTCGTTCTGCTTGGGATAATGAAAAAGAAGAATGGTATTTCTCGATTGTGGATGCAGTTGGTGTACTTACAGTAAAGCACAAATCCTAGAAGTTATTGGAGCGATCTGAAAAGACAATGATGGATGAAGATAGAGCGGATCAACGGTACGAAAAAATCGCTCAATGAATTATAATTTTGCATCTGTTCATAAATTTTCTATTGACATTTTCTCTTGAATAAAGCATATTAGAAATTGCTAATATACTAAAAGGAGAAGAGGTATGCCGAAGATTAAAAAGCGAGCAAAGGTCGGAGAGTTTTGTGTTGCCTGTGGAACTTGCATTGCGGAATGCCCGCTAAAAGCAATCTCCATCAGCACAGGAGTCAAGGCAGAAATTGATTCAGAGAAGTGTGTCGGTTGTGGTAAATGCAGCAAAGTATGTCCTGCCTCTGCGATAGAAATTGTAACGCTGGAGGTGGAACATGAAAAATAAGAAATGGTATGATTATCTTTGGGTTGTGGAAATATTGTACTTTATATTAGGATTTTTCAATATCCTATTTGCATGGCTTGGAATGATTTTCTTTGTCACACCACTTGCCATTTCTATCGTCAAAGGAAATAAGAACTACTGTAATAAATATTGCGGAAGAGGACAGCTATTTGCAAAACTCGGAAAGTCTTATTCTCGGAATAAGCCAATGCCGAGATTTATCCGAACACCTTATTTTCGATATAGCTTCCTGATTTTCTTCATGGTTATGTTTTTTAATATGCTATTCACAACTTATTTAGTCTCAGCCGGTACAAGAAATCTGTCGGAATTTGTTACACTGCTTTGGACGTTTAAGCTGCCGTGGGCATTTGCCAATCATACTGCGGTGATACCGTGGATTGCACAGTTTGCGTTCGGATTTTATGGGGTAATGATGACTTCCTCTGTTCTTGGTATTTTGACGATGGTATTCTATAAGCCAAGAGGATTTTGTGTTTACTGTCCAATGGGAACCATGACACAGGGAATCTGCAAGTTGAAGCAGAAAGGCAAAAATAATGGATGAGATGAAAGAAAAAGCAAAAGAAGTTGCTGAATTATTGAAAGTGCTGGCAAATGAAAATAGGTTGTTTATTCTCTGCGAATTAGCGGAAGAGCCACAGAGTGTCGGTAATCTACTTGGAAAATTAGATATTACACAATCAGGCATTTCACAGCACCTTGCCATATTAAAGGCAAATGGTATTCTGGATTATAGCAAAAAAGCACAGACCGTTATATACAGCATAAAAGATGAGAGAATCTACAAGTTGTTAGAAGCAATAAAAGAAACTTACTGTACAGAGGAGAATGAAAAGGCATGATAAGAAATTAGTTTTAATTGAAGCAAACTGTCCAAAATTGTCACTGTCCGTCAGTTAAAATATGTCTTGTTGGAGCACTTACACAGGAGGGGTTCAAAGCACCTAACGTAGACCATGAAAAGTGCATCCGCTGTGGAAAGAGCGTGCAGTTCTGTCCAAAGAAGGCACTTGTTCTGTAATAGATTGTTTTTAACATTGAGTCATTCACAGAATCGGCATCTATCAGAAATGGTTGGTCCTTTTCTTCTGCCCGAAATCAGAGCGAGGGGGCTGTCAGATGTACCTCGTATCACAAGCATTTATGGATGCAATCGAAAGCAATACAAGAAAATATGACTGGACAGGCACCATTGTTACGAAGAACAAAAAAGAGTATTCCTTTTGGCAATGAGGACATGGTCAAGGGCGGTGGATACATCACAAGGCAAAGTTGTGGCAGTAATGAAATAGAACTGGGAACGGTTTATGCCTTCGAGATGGGTATTACCCGGTTTTCGGATATTGACCGCTACACGCTGGACGATGCAAAGGTCAAGCGGTAGTTCCGTCTTTTGCGGGTAGACGGCAGCGAAGAAAGCATACCAATGGGTGTCTTTGAAGTCAGCGAAGCAAACAGACATATCAAAACACTGGAACTGAAAGCCTATGATGAGATGCTTCGCTTTAAGAAAGCAGTCAAGCTGACGGCATCCAGTGGCACGGTATACAGTTTTTTTGATGGCGAGTACCGAATGCAAGGTGTACTTATCCAGACCAAAGCAGAGATTGAAGCTATGTCAAACGGCAGTGAGATACTGAGTATTTATTCTGACAATATCACTTGTGGACGATAAAGCCCTTATCATGGTGTAAATGGCTAGGCGTAAAAATGAACCATCCGAAACCTTTTGGCATAGCGTTTCGCCATAATATCATCCAAGAGGTATAGGAAATGGCTCAACTCCATTTTATACTAGACATAGAAACGTAGAGGCTAAGATCTAGAAACGCATCAAAATCTCAAGGTAGTTTTCATTTTTGCCTACAATAGGGTAACTATAAAGCAAATATCTCACTTGTTCAAGGAGGCAATTATGGAAAATCTCATGACGTTATACCATCACTACATCGACGCCTTGCCACCGTTGTTTTATAAAGAACAATCCCCTGTGTCAGTGGCTAATTCATCTCTTCTCGTCTTTAACGATGGTCTTGGAGAAAAGCTGGGTTTAGGGGCGCTTAAAAAACATCCCGATCTACTTGGCGGGAATGTGGTGCCCGAGGGCGCTACTCCTATCGCTCAAGCCTACAGCGGCCATCAGTTTGGCTATTTTACCCGACTTGGCGATGGACGAGCGGTGCTTCTTGGGGAAGTGAAAACTCCAACAGGGGAGTTTCTGGACCTTCAACTCAAAGGTTCGGGACCTACGCCGTTTTCTCGAGGAGGCGATGGGCGAGCGGGCCGTGGTCCTATGCTTCGAGAATACTTGATCAGCGAAGCGATGGCGGGCCTTGGGATTCCCACGACGCGAAGTTTGGCTGTGGTCGCCACTGGAGAAAAAGTCTATCGAGAAACCGTCCTTGACGGTGCTGTGCTCACCCGCATCGCCAAAAGCCATATCCGCGTAGGCACTTTTCAATATGGAAAGGAAGCTGGAGGGGATGCGGCTGTGCGCGTTCTCGCCGACTACGCCATCGCCAGGCACTATCCTCGGATTCAAAAAGAAACCAAACCCTATCTCGCCTTTATTGCTGCTGTTGCTACGACACAGGCCAAACTCATCGCCAAATGGATGGCGGTAGGGTTTATTCATGGGGTGATGAATACGGACAACATGTCAATCGCGGGGGAGACCATTGATTACGGACCATGTGCTTTTATGGATACCTACGATCCCGCCACCGTTTTTAGCTCCATCGACACACGCGGTCGCTACGCCTATGGCAATCAACCCAATATCGCCCAATGGAATTTGGCGCGGTTTGCAGAGAGTTTGATCGGCGTGGTGGAAAATGCTGGCGAAGGCGGCGTCCCTGAGATCGAAGAAGCGGTCCTCGCTTTTTCTAGAGCTTACCCTCTCGCCTATCGAGAGGAGATGGCAAAGAAACTTGGCATTTTTATGCCGGAAGACTCCGACGATGTTCTTATCGCTGAACTTTTAAATGCGATGAAAACAAGCCAAAGGGATTATACCAATACTTTCGTTGCCCTCACCGCTTCCATCCCGGGAAGCAATCCTTATGGAGAGGATCCGAACTTTGGGCGATGGTATGCTACATGGAAAAGGCGACTGGAAAAAGAAGGAAGATCCCAATCAGAGATTCAAACTCTCATGGAAAACTCAAACCCTGCGCTCATTCCAAGAAATCACTTGGTTGAGCAGGCGCTATCGGAGGCTGTGGCAACACAAGACTTGAGTTTATTTAGCGCACTCGCCGGAATATACACCACACCCTATGACCATGGGGATATCGATGAGAGGTTTATCACACCTTTATCGAAGGAAGCCAGTCGAGGTTACCGGACCTATTGTGGCACATGAAGCTGTGTAGGGGGAAGATGGTCGAGAATCGTCGATTGGAGAAGAAGCGCTTACCTTGAAAATAGGTGGGCGTTTTTTTGTTGACGTATTTAAGGATGATTTAAGGTAGCCCTAAGGTGGATTAAAGCTTGGTCCGCTATACTGTAGATGAGGTGAGAGACATGATTAAAATCAACCATTTGAAAAAGTGTTTTGCGCAACGTATTTTGTTTGAAGATTTGAATATCGAGTTGAGAAGAGGCGAAGTGTTTGCGTTGATCGGTCCAAACGGTGTAGGAAAGACGACGTTAATGCGGATGATTTTGGGTTGGGATAGGGACTACAACGGGGAAATTTTGAAGGATGAGCAAACGGTGATCGGGTATTCACCCGATGTGCCGGAATTTCCAAAAATCCTAACAGGGTGTGAGGTGTTGGAATACTTTATGGAGGTGCGAGGGATTGAAAAGAAGCAGCGACAAGCCAAGGCTAAAGCACTGCTCCATCAAGTGGGGCTCAAGCCAGAAGATAGAACGTCGGTGGCCCACTTTTCGAAAGGGATGAAACAACGCTTAGCAGTGGCCCAATCCCTCATCGGCGACCCCGATGTGTTATTGCTCGACGAACCCTCTGCTGGATTGGATTTTTTTGGCCAACAGCGGATGCAGTCGATGATCAGTGATCTTAGAAAGGAAGGCAAGGCGATTTTACTTAATTCCCACTTGCTGTATGATGTTGAAAAAGTGGCGGACAGAGGACTCGTATTTATGAACGCAACGATGGGAAGGCACTTTTCGCGAGAGGATTTTAAGCGGCAATCTTTGGAAGATATTTTCATGGAAACGGCAAGGGAGGCGAGCTATGAAGGGGATGATTAAACTCGTTCTAAAAGAGAATCTGAGGAAAAACAGTTTTGTCGTCTACGGATTTCTTGGTGCGTTGGTGACAGTACTCATTCTTTTCAATATGGAATATAGTGTCAACGGCGTTGCAGCGACGACGGATCATGCTGTTTACGGATTTCAATGGAATGTGCTTTTGTTTATCGCTTCTTTGGCAGGTGTGATCCTGTCGGCTACAGGCGTTAGCACTCATCGCGAAGGCGGGCGTGTGGAATTGCTCAGACTCCACGGATTAGGGATCAGTGATCAATATCAAGGGGTGATTTTCGCCAACGGATTGGTATCTATGGCGATGGGATTGGTATTGCTTTGTGGTATGCTCCTCCAAGTGGTGGCTAAAGGTCCAGAGACGACCGTATTGGCAATGCTCTTCGCGATTCTCATCTACTTACTGGCGGTGGTTACGATGAGTACGATCACTTCGGCGTTGACTCTCGTTATGGCGCCGGCTTTTTCTGCTCTCTTTGGATTCATCATCGCAGGGGTTGGATTTTTCAGAGGGGGGTTATTGTTGATGGTGGGAAATCGTGGCGGTCTTTTTGGCAAAGGGATGGGCGCAGTGCTTTCGATTTTTCCGCCAATCGACCAGTTTGGCGAGGTCGTCCGCGATGTGTTTTTATTGACGTTTTCCGATGGTCACAAGCTCTTCGGTTTGTTATTGTATCTCTGGGTGGTCATTGGGTTTATTGTTATCGGAACAAAGGTGGTGGGCAAGCGTGAAGGGTAAAATGGGGTATCTTTTGATCGGGGTCATTCTCTTGATCGGTTTTATTGTGACGAAGCGAGTGGGGTTGGACGAGGAGACCCATATGTTATTCGACAAGGCGATGGTTATTGATGGCGAGATGGCTCTATGGCCTGGTTATCGTCTTAGAGACTATCCGATAGATGTCAATTACGGTGACGAAGCGTATCGGTACGTCAATGGAACGATCACCAAGCAACACTCATCCCTAGACGTTTTGGCATTGACAGCGATTCGAGAAGGAGGGGGATCGGTGATAAAGACGTTGTCTGCAGATACGTTGCGAAAGGTGACGGATATGGCAGGTGATCAAACGAAGGCGCAACGCGAGAGCGATTACTTATCGATTCTCTTTCACGAAGGCCTTCACGCGTATCAGCACGAGAACGGCATGGAACGCGTCATGGAGAGTTTTCCCATTGACCAACAAGTTTTTGAGGCTCAAGTGGCGAAGTTGGATGGCGATATGGCGTACCAAAGACTTTGGATTGAAGAGATGGCTGCGATGAAGGACTTCTTGGAGACAGGAAATGCCGATGGCTGGAAGAAGGTTCATGATCAGCGAATGGGTTATATCAACAAGGTGCTCGGTGAAGAGGCACTTTATTATACCAATGGTGAGGCGAGGCAAGAACTCATCGAAGGAACGGCGAGGTATGTGGAGGAAAAGGCGAGAGCGCTGATAGGAGGCGAGCAGCAGGGAGGTGATGAGGGTATATACGAGAAAGGCGTTGAAAAGTTTTACACGTCCGGTGCGTTAAAAGCTAAGGTTTTAGATCGAGGAGAAGAATGGAAGGTGGGATTATTTGAATCGGGGAGGTCTTTGACGGCGTTATTGATTGAGGATAGAATAGAAAGGTAAGAATCGCGAGGAGGGGGATCATGAAACAGACAATTATGGTGGTGGACGATGCAAAAGAGTTGCGCCAGGTGCTCGGAGTGTACTTGACCACCGCAGGGTATCAGGTGGTCGAAGCGGAAAACGGGATGGATGCGTTGGAAAAATCCCAATCGGTCAAAGTTTCCCTGATGATTTTAGACGTGATGATGCCTGTGATGGATGGTTTTGAGTTGATGGAAAAACTCGGTCCAAACCGAGGGTTTCCGGTGATCTTTTTGTCGGCGAGAACGCTGGTCGAGGATCGGATTAAAGGGTTAATGCTTGGAGGAGACGACTATATTTCCAAACCCTTTGACCCGAGTGAGGTTTTGGCTCGGGTGATCGCGGTGCTCCGCCGAGCTTCAAAAGATGTTGAGAAGGAAGTGATCGTCGGCGATTTGCGATGGGATGTGGCCAATCGCGTCGTCTACCAGGGCGATCTCCCTTTGAATCTCAGGGCTAAGGAATACCTGCTGCTTACTTTATTTATGAAACGGCCGGGCAAGGTGTTTACCAAACGAGAGATCTACGAGTATTTGTGGGAAGACCCTTACATCGATGACGACAACACGATCATGGTTCACATTAGCAACTTAAGAGAAAAAATTGAACCGGCGGGAGGACCGCCTCAAAAGATCCTGACGATTCGAGGACTGGGCTATACGATGGCAAAGGGGGATTAGGATGACTCGTACAAAAGGGTTGATGAAACACACCTTAACGTTCATGGGGATTTTTATTGGGCTTACCATAGGTTTTATCATCCTTTGGGCGGTCGTCTTGTCCTTCGTTCCCACGGGAACGAGTATTATCGCGTACGTCCCACAATCCTCTGTCGTCGATCCCAAAGCGTTGGACTGGAAAGCGATCTCCGCAATCGGCGGCTATGGAGCGGTGTTGGACGAGGACGGTGAAGTGAAAGAGACCTTTGGTGAATGGGAAGGTAAAAAGTCCTACACTACATATGACCTTCTCGATGGATTTAATCGAGGCGAATCCAAAGAGACGACATTTGTCTACGATACACAAGAGGGGTATAAATTCCTTCTTTTTTATCCCCAAGAGGTATTTGAATTGACGCCTACGATGAATATCGATACGGTGATGGGTGACGAGACGAATCGTTTTTTGTTGGTGTTGTTCGCGGGGCTCGTTCTCTACCTGATCCTAGTCTTTGTGCTGATCAAGAGGTTGTCTCGAAAGCTAAAAGAACAGTTGATCGCTCTGGGAAAAGAGGAGGAGGCTAAAAAGATGACATTTCTTCGGGGATTGGCTCACGATATCAAAACCCCTCTATCCACGATGATCTCCTATGCAAAGGCGCTGGAGGATCGTGTGGTTTTAGAGGGGGATGTGGCAGAGTACTATAGAAGCATTGTAAGAAACGGTCAGCTTTTAAATGAGCGCGTCGAGGACATGATGAGCCTTATGACCTTGGGTGACGAGGGGTTATTTCGTCCAGAGCGTGGGGATTTGCTCGAAGGGGTGAGGCGTTACGCAGGGGAACACTACAGTTGGTATGGGGAAAAAGGGGCGACGATCACATTTCTCTACGCTGACGACGCCTCTTACGTGACGGTCTACGACCCCAAACTCCTCGAGCGCATGTTGCAAAACCTCTTACAAAATAGCGTGCATCACAACCCAAAACCCGTTCACATCTCGATTGGATGGGATCCCAAAAAGCGTTGTTTAACTATTGGAGATGACGGGGGAGGTATACCACAATCGCTTCATGACACCATGTGGGATCCGATGGTGACAGGAGATGCCAGCCGGACAGGAGATGGGCTGAGGGGGATGGGACTCGCCAATGTGCGTCGCATCGTAGAGTCTCATGGTTGGGAGATCCAATACGACAACGGGTTCCAAATCACTATTCCTTAGATAAGCTCATCGATTGACGCCATAGACGCTAAAAAGGATGATGGCAGATCCGATCAACTGGAAGGCACCGAAGGATTCGTTGAGGAACACCACTCCGGCGACGATGGCGACGACAGTGGCGATATTGCCAAAGATAGAGGCCTTAGCTACGTGAAGATGGCCCATAGCGTAGTTGAGCATGAGAAAGGCTCCGACGGAGGAGATTCCCGCTAAAAAGAAAATAGGAATCCAAAAGTCCACAGACGCTAAAGGAATGAGGAGATTGGCAGAAAAATCGCCGTAGGATTGGACGATGGCAATACCGGTAAACACGATAGAGCCTAAAGCAAACATGACATAGGTTCGCTCAAAAGTGGTGTAATCCTTGGCGATTTGTTTGGTCAACACGCCAAAGAGAGCGGCGACGAGGACGGCGCCAAGGAGTAAGACGAATCCCACCCAATGAAAACTGCCAGAAGGTTGGCCCATCGTCGTAAAAAACACGCCAACGATGGAAAGCAAAGCGCAAAATCCTTGAAATCGGGTGACCCGTTCACCGAGGAAGAAAAAGCCTAAAACCATCGTCGTCACAGGAATCAGGGCGAGCATAATGCCGACAAAAGACGTGGGAACGAGGCCGATGCCGTAGATTTCAAAGATAAAGTAGAGAACGGGCTGATAAACCCCTAACAGAATCAGTTGTTTCATATTTTTGCCCTTCAGATTTACTCGGGCTTTGCCAAACAAGACAAAAAGGTTGAGGATAAGAAAGGCGATGATAAATCGCACCGATAAAAGGACAAAAGTCGGTGCGATAGCTAAAGCGCGTTTTGAAAAAAGAAAGCTAAAGCCAAAGATTGCGTTAGCTAAAATGGCAAATAAAGTGGAACGTCGGTAGATCGCTTCATGAGTCATAACATGCCTCCAGTCGAGTTTTCAACGATAAGGTATCGTCAATTTTATTGTACACTATTTCGAGCAAATATTAAAGATGTTGACAGAAAAATGTTATTTTAAAAGCGAAGTACATGCTATTCAAACAGATAAATGAAACGAGCTGCTTTTGCAGCTCGTTATGTGACCTTTAGCGTTTTCAGTTGTATCCTCTTGGCATTGTGGGAGGCGGATTTTCTGATCATGGCATGCGAGATTCAATTGTATATTCTTTTTCATGACAAAATCAGTGGTATAGACGAGTATTGCGTAAGAGAGTTAGGATTGGTTAGTGGCTTTCTCTCTTAATAGCACAGGATTCTTAGCCGTCGGAGTCCCCTTATTAATCAGTGCTACAGAACACAAGACGAGGCCGATGCCCAGAAGATTGATAACACCAAGAGGCTCGCTAAACAAAACCACGCCGATCAACGCGGCCATAGCGGTCTCTACAGAGGCGATGACTGGGACCTTGCTCGTTTCAGAGATCAAGGGTAGCGCGCTGTAGTACAGCATATAGGAAACAGTGGTAGGGATGAGAGCGTTGCCAAAGGCGACCAAATAAAACCCAGGAGCGAGATCAGGGGTGATCAACTCCCATGGACGGGTTAAAAGGCCGATGGAGAGGGTGGCAAATAGATAGCTGTAAGTGGTCACCACGAGAGGATCTGCCCTTTCTGTGGCGAAGCGACCGATAATCGCTGCCATTGCGTAGCAAAACCCGGCGCCGACACCTAAGGCAATACCGTATAGGGGAAGTTGGAGATCTGCGATCTTGCCGCCAGTTACGGTGAGAGTACAGCCAAGGAGATTGACCATCAGGGCAACCACCTTCCACGACGTCACCCTCTCCGAAAATGCAAACCTAGCGACAATTGTGGTAAAAATCGGCGAGACGTATAAAAGCACTGCGCTGATGGACATGCCAATGGTGGAAACCGACGAGTTGTACAGTAGATTAAATACCGCTTGGCACACCAATCCAAGGAGGGCGCAATACATCAAAGAACGTCGATCGATGCGAAAGGCAGCTAGTCCACGCAAGCGTATGGTGACAAGCCCAGTAAGGATCAAAGCCAAAGCCACACGGCTAAAACTGTTGAGGGCTGGGGAGGAACCGTAGCTATCCATAGCTTTAACAAAAATGCCAAGGGTACCCCAAAGGACTCCAGCGGTAAAAACCATGATGTACCCTTTTCGATTATTGATGCCTTTGCCGCTTTCGAGAGAAGGGGCTTCTTTTTTTATCATGGGGGCTCCTTTTAGGTATGGGGTTAAAGGGTTTTCGCTTATTATTCTTGTGAATAAGAAAGGATTTCTTGACACGTGTTAGCGAACCTAGGGCAGGTTCGCTTTGATCTTTTCAGCAATGGGTATGCCAAAGTGATGCATAAGGGATCCGATTGTTAGCGCGCTAATTACCGTTCCCACCCCAACACCGTCTAAGTGCTTTAGCACCAGTAGGGAAACGACAATGGAGCCGGTGACACTGACGATGTCAAAAGTGGTTTTGTAAGCTTTTACCGGTTTATTAAAGTGCCCAGTCATATCTCGAACAAAAGAGTCGACCGGAAGGATGGGTGCTTTACTAATCAACAAGAGAGAAGCGCCAATGGACAACAAGATCACCGATACAACATAAATCCCAACGCTCATGGCAAGGCTGGTGACTTCAAAGGGAAATAAGATCTTAAAGAGATCCAAGACACCACCAAACACAAAGGATAATACCATCGATATGACCAAGTTTCTCAATGGTTTTCCAACCACCACGAGGATGATCAAAAGCAGAGCCGCTTGGAACAAAATATTCCACACCCCTAAGCTTAAAAAGGGAAAAGCTTGGCTCAAAACATAAGGAAAGCTCGACACTGGCGATATGCCAAGGTTTGCTTTTACAGATAGGGAAACACTGATCCCGTTAATAATAATGCCTAAAAGGCTTGCTAAGTACTCTTTGCGTTCAAGTTTGATCTCCATTGATTTGATTTCCTCCGTAATAAACGCTCAAAAATGAGAGCGTTAATAAACAACTAGTGTATAGTATATCATAGATGTAGAGAAGGGAGCTAGTGATGATTGCTCAAACCGTTAGTGTTTGAGTATAACCTAGAATTTCAGTACAAATAACTAGACAGAGATGGTTATCTCATTTGTCAAAGACAAGAGTAGCATTGAAAAATAAAAATATCTCTTGACCCTATACCTGCTATACCCTGTAAGATGGTAATAGATAGAAGATTTGAATCTAAGGAGGATAAGATGAAAACGTTAGTAAAGAATGCAAAGGCGATTGTCACATGTAATGAAACTGATGAGGTTCTATGGGGATGTGATATGCTTATCGAAGATCAAGAAATTGTGAAGATGGAAAAAGGGATTGATGGTGAGGCTGATCTTGTTATCGATGCTTCGGATTCCTTTATCTATCCTGGGTTGGTGAACACCCACCATCATTTCTTTCAAACCTTTGTGAGAAACACGATTAAAGTGGACTATTGCAATATGACAGTACCAGAGTGGTTGGGAAAAATCTATCCTGTATTTCAGAAAATTGATAATGAAGTGATCTATTACTCATCGTTGGCGGCGATGGGGGATTTGTTAAAACATGGATGTACGACAGCGTTTGATCATCAGTACCTTTACAGTGTGGCTAGTGGCAAAGAAAACGTTGACCGACAGATGGAAGCCGCCCAGCTATTGAATATTCGCTATCACGCTGGAAGGGGGACCAATACATTACCACGGTCGGAGGGGAGTACCATGCCCGACAACATGCTTGAGTCCACGGAAGAGTTTCTTGAAGATTGTCAAAGGCTGATCGATCGATTCCATGATCCCAATCGATTTTCTAAACGTCAAATAGTCGTTGCACCTTGTCAGCCGATGAATTGTTACAAAGAAACTTTTGTAGAATCCTTAAAACTTGCTAGGGAAAACCAAGTATTTTTGCATACTCACCTTGGTGAAGGAGAAAATCAGATCATGGAGCAACGGTATGGGATGAGAAGCATCGACTGGTGTGAAGAAATAGGTTTTTATGGTCCGGATGTGTTCTTTGCCCATGGATGGGAATTTACAAACGACGAATTAGATAAGCTAGGAGAGTGGGGGAGCGGGATTTCACACTGCCCGGCGCCTGCCGTATTAGGAGGATTTCCAATTATCAACATGAATGAGATGAGAAAGCGTAAAGTGTTGGTGAGTCTAGGTTGTGATGGATCTGCGACAAATGATAGTTCCTCGTTGCTCGATACCATGCGCATGGCTTTCATAATGCAATCTTTTTACAGTAAGGAGCGTGGAGGCTCAGTGACGCCATATGAGATACTAAAAATGGCGACGATAAATGGTGCAAAAACCTTGGGAAGAGAGGATATCGGATCATTGGAGATCGGCAAAGCAGGTGATTTTTTCTCGATCGATACAACGAAGCTTGAAATGACGGGTTTGTTACACGATCCTAAGAACATGATCGCTCGAGGTGGTGTTGTAGGCCCGACGCAGATGACAGTGGTCGGTGGCGAAATCGTATCAAAAGAAGGGAGGCTCGTCAATGTGGATGAAAAAGAACTTAACAAAAAAGGTGAAGAGGTATGTACTCGAGTTCTCCGAAACACGACACATGCATTTTAAGGAGAGGTTATGAATTATTCACAGACGATGGTTAAAACAATAAAAATTTTGCTAGGTCTCTTGATTTCAGGAATTGGGACAGCGTTCTTGTTTGATCTAGGGTGGGGGAGCGCACCGGCTGCGACAATTACAGAAGGCGTAGCGGTGTTTTTCAACTTGACCTATGGCCTATCAGGCATTGTCGTCAATGTAATCTTCCTAGTGTTACTAATGATATTTGGAAGACAGTTGATCGGCGTAGGTACTATTTTAGCAACTTTCTTTTTTGGATATTTTATCGATGCAGGCGTATTTTTGATCGCTCCTCTAAATATTGATGTTATGGGAACTCCGATGAAACTCGTAATGTTACTCGTTGGATGTGTATTAACAGCAGTAGGGCTTGGTTACTACGTGGGTCAGTTTTATGGCACAGGTGCTATTGATGGTATGTCGGTGATCATTAACGAAAAGACAAACATTCAATTTCGTTATTGCCGATGGGCTATGGATGTGGTATTAATGGTTTTAGGCGTAGCGATGGGAGCGGCTTGGGGAGTGGGGACGGTTGTTTCCATAGTGGTGACAGGGCCTATTATGCAAGTTATCATTCATCGAGTGCAATTAGAAGAGCGACAGCTTCAAGGTGAACAGGAATAAGGAAAAGCGGTGTTTGCGATGGAAAAGAACTACATAAAAATTGGACAGATGAGTCGGATGTTTGGTATAAGTAAACAAACTCTGCATTACTACGACAAAATCGGCATCTTTTCTCCAAAAGTCGTTGGCGAAAACGGATATCGCTTGTATAAATATGAACAGTGTCTGCAATTAGCATCAATTTTATATCTGAAAAAAATGGGATTTACGCTATCTCATATTCAAGAGATTAAATACGATCTCAATCTTACCTCTTATAGGGAAAGTTTGGTCGACCAATATCAGATTTTAGAAGATGAAGTTTCACGAATTCAAGAAACACAGCGAGCGATGAAGCGGAAGCTGAGTTTCATTGAATCCCAAAGCGATGCAGAAAAATACGATAAAATAGCTGTACATCATACCGCAGACCGTTACTACTACAATATTGGTGATGAATACCACCTTTATGACGACCAAGGGTTTTACCATAATCCGACGGTAGTTTTTTACAAAGGAGATCAAAGACGTTTTGGGTGCTATTTATATAGCATTGCAAAATACCCGGTGGAAAAAAGCATAGGTCATCGCGTGGAGAAAATTGATGGCGGCAAATTTTTATGTGGTTATCACAAAGGTGCATACCAAAACATACTAGACCGAGTCAATGACATGCGCGCTTTTGGAAAAAATCTGTCATTGGATACCGAATCCATACATTTCAACATTATCGATCAATTTGTGGAAAGGGATGAAGAGGATTTTTTGACGTTGATCAATATTCGGATAGTAGAGTAGTGGTCATGTCGCCAAGCGTCAGTGATAGAAAAATAGGAGGTCAAGACTAGTCATTGGTGAATAAGATATGTGATTATACTGTGATCTATGCTCAGTACAAATTTGACCAGAGATTTAATATTTTTGACTCCTGAAGCTATTGATGATAGTGCCAGTAAACAAACACCCCAATCACATCTTAGAGATTGGGGCGTTTGAGGTTGGAATATAGTCCTCAAAATGGGGTATAATGTAGGCGCTATAGTTTAACGTCTTAAATGAATAGAGGTGAAATCTAGTGGAGTACATTTTATGGAACAAAAATACACCGGTTTTGAGATTTAATGGAATGCTAGCGTATCACTTTAATATTGAGAGGATTACAAAAATCGAGAACCCTGAGTATTTACCGTTTGAAATTCGGCACAACAAACAGAATAACACTATTCTAACTAGGGATGTTAATGCATGGTTTTCTACTCGAAAAATCCCCGCCAGTAGGCAGAACCTTCAAGATCTTTTAGAAGTAACGAAAATAGGATCGACTGATGAGTTGGCCCTTCAAAATTACGCACTGAGCTTGTCAGATCAGTATTGGATTTCTAGAGTTGGAGAATCGATTAGTTGGAGTGATATTAACTTTTTCACCAACGATTTTTCGGAAGACCTTGGAAAAATCATAGGTGGGAAACAAGTTGAAGAGATCCGTTTTACTACTCCAGATAACACAACAGGAGGGTGGCTTGCGAAAACATGGAAACTTCATGAAGGAAAACGCTATTTAGTAAAAGGAGGATCCGGGATCTATAATCAAGAACCTTTTAATGAAGTCGTAGCAAGTTTATTATGCCAAAAACTGGGAATTGATCATGTTCCATATAAGATCATAGAATGTAGTGGTGAACAGTATTCGGCTTGTGAGTGTTTTATAGCAGAAGATACGGAGCTTGTTACAGCGTATGCGATCATAAAAAACGGTAACCGTCCTAATCACATATCAAGATACGATTGGTTTTTAAATCAATGCGAAGAGAAATGTGGGTTAGACGTACAAAAAGACATAGACAATATATTGCTATTAGATTATCTCATCCTCAACGAAGATAGACACTACAATAACTTTGGATTGATTCGAAACGTGGAGACGTTGGAATTTATTGGATTTGCACCAATATACGATAGCGGCACAAGCCTTTTTTATAATACCTGGACGAATAATATCGCTTCATATAGAGCAAAAGCAAAACCGTTCAATAGTAGACACGAGGCGCAGATTAAACCAATCCAGTACATCACTGACAATATCAGTAATCTCAAGGGCATTGAAAATGAAATACAAAATATTCTTAAAGAGAATCATCGGTTGGAAAGAAACGATCCGCATCGAAAAAAAGTCATCTCGAAAACGCTAGAGAAACGAGTGGATTCAATTTGTCAAGCTAAAGCTATGGGGCGGGCTGATGGGGCGTTTCAAGTATCAGGACAAGGAGAAAAAAACGTCCTGATTGATGAACGGACGCTTCCGATTTATCTAAAAAAGGATATCGACGCATTTTTGCAAGGTGAACAAGATAATTGCAGTTACATGGATTGTTTATATGGTGAATTACAAGCATCCATAAATGTTGCGGAATGGGGCGAAGAAATCACAGGTGATGTTGCTGACTCATTGCGTGAAAAATATTTGGGTTTAAGAGCGGGTCGTGATTTTTAGGAGTCAAGAGTAAGAGGGATGAATGAGTTGTGATGTAACTAGTCGTCGTGTGACGGCCTAAGCTTTCCCTCTACTAGTTATAGTGGCTTGATATCGAGTTATCCGAAAAAGGTTGGTTTAATCTATTTACCAACTTGAGGATACGATCTCCTTTGAAAGAAAATGATTTCTTAATTACAATAGACTTATGTTATAATCTTTTTAACGGTATTTTTTTAAATCTACATTCGTTTATGATATTCCTGGTATGGAAGCCTTGGTTTACCAAAGGCTGAAATATATTATTTTAATTGGAGGTAGACATGAAGAAATTTCAACGGAAAGTTAAAGGATTTACATTGATCGAACTCATCGTGGTCATTGCGATCCTAGCATTGCTCGCGGCCATTGCCATCCCAAGGTATAATGCCTCGAGGGAGAAAGGCGCTCTCACCGCCCATAACGCCAACGTGCGGGTACTCGTGAGTGCTGGGCAAATGTATCTCGCAGAAAAAGGCCCAGTAGCCGTTACCTGGTCCGATGCAGCCTCTGCTGCCAACTACGTTCAAGAGTGGCCCAAGGTTCCTTCAGGGCTCAAAAGCGATGGCGCTGCCGTCACAGCTACGGGATACACGGTTACGATAACCGACACAGGGCAAGTTACTGTCACGCCTGCGGCTATTCCTGAATAAAAGACCCTATACTTAGGTTTGAACAGTCTACACTGAACAAACCAGAAAAGAAAGAGCCGTCATCGAATCCTTCTCTGTTCATCGTACAAAGACGGATCCATGACGGCTCGAAGCTTTGTAGCATGAAGGGATATGTTCATTGTAATCCACCAAATTGCTAAAATGACAACCTTAGGATTGTGTTGCCAGGAAGCTCAAGCTATCAAGGAAAAGAGAAAGCGTTTACAAAACTACTGATTCCTCGAAACAATCCCTCAATCAGAAATAAAATGGTACATTTCGAGCCAAAACTTGACAAGGGTTTACGGAAAAAATATGATTAAAGCGAGAGTATTACACATACTAAAGATACCTGAGTATGTGACGCCGTGTTATGATTCATTGGGAAAGCAATTCGTTGTCGATGGCTAATAAAAAAGAAGGAGGAAAAGGTTTTATATCAGCTAGTGAAACGATGGGGTCACTTTGAACGGACACTATTTAAGGAGGGAAATTATGAGTGACATACGCATATTGGGATTGAAATTACCGTGGGTTCTATTAGTGGCTGTTGTTATCATAGGGGCGATGGTACTTGGTGTTTTGCCACCAAACATGATCGGGGCCTTTCTATTTCTCATGATTTTTGGTGAAATCCTCAATCTGATTGGAAACAACTTGCCCATCGTCAAAACGTTTTTCGGTGGCGGGCCCATCGTCGTCATCTTTGCTGGCGCTGCCCTCGTTTTCTTCAATATCTTACCAGAAGTGGATTTGAAAACGATGAGCACTTTTATGAAGAGCGGAGGCTTTTTAGATTTTTACATCGCTGCGCTAATCACAGGATCCATTCTAGGTATGGACCGCGAATTGTTGATTAAAGCCGCCATTCGATATTTACCTTGTATTCTAGGCGCCACTATCGCAGCATTGGGGTTCGTGGCGATTGGGGGCTTACTCGTCGGATTTAGTCCTGGTGAGGCCATTGCCTATGTAGGCATCCCGATTATGGGCGGAGGTATGGGTGCTGGCGCAGTTCCCATCTCCGAAGTCTTTGCAAAAGCATTGAACATCGAAGCCAGCCAAATCCTTGGACGCTTGGTTCCTGCTGTAGCCCTTGGAAATGCCATGGCTATTGTAGCTGGTGGTTTCCTAGATCGAGTAGGGAAAATGAAGCCGGAATGGACCGGGAATGGTAAACTCATGCCGTTGGGCAAAGGTTCATTTGAAGCGACAGAAACCGAGAGTCGTGTCATGTCTTTGACGGATTATGGTATGGGAATCGCCATATCTACAGTTTTTTTCACTTTCGGTGCAGTGGTTGCAGCATTGATGAAGATGGTGAAAATCGATCTTCACACCTATGCTTGGATGATTATCTCAGTAGCGATTATTAAAGCTTTGAACCTTTTACCAAAAACATTGGAAGAGGCATGTGCCGGTTGGTACAAATTCGTCGCACACAATTTCACAGCAGCGTTGCTTTTAGGCATTGGTATCGCGTATACCAGTTTAGGTGATGTCATCAGCGCCTTTAGCTTGACCTACATGTTACTCGTCATCTTGACGGTGCTAGGCGCCATCGTAGGCGGGGCGGTTGTTGGGAAAATGGTGGGCTTCTATCCCATTGAAGCGGCGATCACTGCGGGTCTGTGCATGGCTAATATGGGAGGCACAGGAGACGTCGCGGTGCTGACTGCAGCGAAGCGGATGGAACTCATGCCCTTTGCGCAAATTTCATCTCGGTTGGGAGGCGCCTTTATCATTCTCTTGGCTTCTTTCTTGGTTCCTATCTTTTTTGGGTAACTATAGATTACAATATAAACCTTTAGAAAGGATGTGCCTATGACTGATATTTATGAATTAGCCTTAGAAAAACACGCCGAGTGGAAGGGAAAGATCTCCACAGAACTCAAAGCACCGATCAA
>CAZHRC010000026.1:0-19891 GCA_964533865.1 uncultured Peptoniphilaceae bacterium | reverse complement strand
TACGCGGGAAGAACTGTTTTTAAGCAAGGGAAAAAAAGTAGCGGTTCGGATCACCCCCGCATACGCGGGAAGAACAGCACCATACCCCCAAAGGTGGCCATAGTGCCCGGGATCACCCCCGCATACGCGGGAAGAACTGGTAAGTTTCTCGATATCGCTCATATCCCCTAGGATCACCCCCGCATACGCGGGAAGAACTCCTTTATCACCTTTTAACCCCTGGATTCCTTGGGATCACCCCCGCATACGCGGGAAGAACAAACCGAGTTACTATAAGCGGGTGTGTCGTGAAGGATCACCCCCGCATACGCGGGAAGAACGGGAGGTGTCATCCGGATCACCATCCCATCGAGGGATCACCCCCGCATACGCGGGAAGAACTCAACCTGTGTTCCGCAAAATTTACACCATGGAGGATCACCCCCGCATACGCGGGAAGAACAGTTAAAGATCCCCTATAAATAGCTATCCTCTATTTATCATACTCTGAAATGCATTCACTTTGTATGATAAATCAAGTATGAGCTTTGCGTCCTCAAGTGCGAGGTGCGGTACTTTTTCTTTGATCTCATAAGCTTGTAAGACGGTATCTAGCTTGTAATTGTTTAAAAATTTCTTTTCCTTTTTTACAAATCTCTTCAAATCGTACACTTTATTCTTCAACGGGTCTAATCCCAATTTTTTGAGCGCCTGATTGAGAAATTTGTAGTCAAACTCAACGTTGTATCCAACGATAATCGAATCGCCTATAAAGGATAGAAACGCTTCGATGGCTTGAATTATTGGGATACCTTCTTTTTCCAATATGGCATTTGTGATTCCGGTAAGCGATATAATCTCTGGTGGTAAACTTCTATCGTGTTTGATGAAAGTTTGGAATTTGCTGACTTCTTGACCATCTAAACATAGCGCTCCTATTTCGATAATGCCGTGTTCATATACATTTAATCCATCCGTTTCAATATCAATTACGCAATAATGGATCTTCTTTTCATCTTCATCTCGGCCTTTACCTACATACTTTCGCGCTTGGTGATATTTCGAAGCATTGCTAAATCCCTTTTTTGGTGTCGTTGTTTCATCGTGTTCTTTGTTGTAGATCATTTGAACCAATGGAATCCCGTCATAATCAATCACTTTGCACTGAGTTTGATATGTGGCGAACTGATATCCGATTTCGTTTCGATAGGAAAAACTCATGGTAGCTTCGCCAGTACCAGCACTTTGTTTTACCCTTTCCCAAAGCTCTTCACGGACTTTGCTATTAAAATTGCCCACATAAACACCAGTAGCAATTTCTTGCATCCATTTCGTTAAATCCCCTCGCAAAGAAGGTGGAACCGTTTTAACCGTTATGACTGTCAGTGGCATCGCTATCTTCCTTATCATAATTAACGCCATAAGGCACCAATCGTTGTTTATCATCCCATAGATTAATGGTATCGATAAATAACTCCTCGGTCTCTTCGACTTCGAGTAAATATTGCAAATCTTTGACGATTCTCTGCATGAGTTTCCCATCGACCAAAGCGTCTCTCACCCGTAATCTCGCTATCCGCCCAACATCGTCTCCTTCTTCATATTGGGCAGCCACTTCAAAGGCTATGGGAATAGAAATATCGGCTTTGTACAAATCAGCCATATCATAAACAAATGAACGATCGTGACCAGTATGGACAAACCCAAGTCCTGGCGATACCCCTAAAGCTACTATAACGCTGTAAACAACGCCGTAGAGTGCAACGTTAGCCGCTGAAAGCGCTTGATTGACAATCGTACCGCCTTCAAAATCGTCTGGATCATAATCTCTAGTCGTCCATTCAACGTGATGGCGTTTCGATTGTGCTCGATACAAACTCCGCACACGTGCCCCTTCACGCCCTCGTAATTGCTGCATCGTAAGCTTTGATACATCCTCATCCGGAAATCGCATCTGATACATTTTGCGCGCTACCGATAACCTCGTCCGCGAATTCGAAACCAATTGCGCCTGTCTCTCTAAAAAACGCGTTGAACGGGCCAAAGCCCTTCCATGTGCATATTGTCTCACCCCTCGTTCACCAACCCATACCATGCTGGTTCCCGTATCACCGATTAATTCGACAGCGCGATGAGTCATATCTGTCCCCGGACCCAAGAGTAAAACACCAATCATAGCCGCAGGGATTTTTATGATACCTCGACTGTCTGTCACCGTAATCGCACCGTCTTGTCGGTTGATTTTAGCGTGTTCAATATAAATGAAACTCACACGATCCCCTATTCTCGGTAGCTCACTTAAACTGGTTTTCTTAGCGCCGCTTTGTGTTTTCATTTTTCATTTTCAAAGGGGATCACTGTCATCATTCCAAATCCATAGGCTTTTTTCTTACCAATTCCTTCTGTCAGAGTACGGATGAATTGATCCCTATCTGAGACCGTGAGTATCCCTTCGTAGGAAACTTTGCTCAATCGCAAGGGTTTTTGGTTCGCCTTTTTAAATTCCGCATACCCTCTCTCCACGATGGTAAACTCGTTTTCCTTTAAGATAAACCCGTTTTTCTCTGCTCGATCAAATAAAAATTTCATTTGCTGCTCCACTGTGACATGTGGCATGACCCGCCCACGTTTCCCGCCTTTTTCCATGACGGATACCACTGGATTCAAAGTCACTCGAAACCTCGCTTTTGTACCCACCTCAAGGGTTCTTAAAAACCCATCGTAATCTTTCGTTTGCGCACTATTCGGCAAACCATACTTTTCCAACGATGGGAGATCTGGAGCTATCGCACTCACAACAAGCAAATAGACTTTTCCACTAAGAGCATCCAATCGCCAAAGCTTTCGCGATCGCACATTCTTATCTATCTCCTGTGGAAAACTCTGTTCAACCCAATGGTGATATGCACCCACATGGTTTAAGTCCTTAATTTTCTTTCGGTTTTGCCTATCAACTTCCACTTTAGAAATAAACATTCTAACCTCCGATTGCGCCAAATGCATCGTGTTCTGTCGAGTCTGACCGATCGTCGATCACCATATCAATTTTAGCCACAGCACGGTACCCAAACTTTCTTTCCTTTTGTGAAAAAGATAGAACAAAATCTTTGCTCATGAGTTTTGGCTTACCCGGTAGTAAATACGCATCGGCATAAATGAAGAGCTTTTTATTTTTCTTGGTGTCAGACTTGGCATTGCTTTGCCAGGATACCTCTTGTAGTGCGTCAATGACATTTTTCGAAGTGGTTCCTAGAAAAAAATCCGCCGGCAGTGGAAGCGAACGCCTTCCCATAAATGGTGCATACATGGGATTTTTCAATGCTTCTTCAATTTCATCGATCCAAGCCGTATTTTCGTGACCAATGGCGACAACAAAAACCGCATCTTCTAAATAGTAACGATTTGTGACATAAGTGCGTTCAAATTTACCGGTATTTTTAAACCTTCTCGCTGTATTGTAATCTCGGAGCAAATTTCCCTGTTGATCGATACGTACGGCAAAATCCAAGTCATTAAGGCGCTGATTGTTTTCATCATCATCGCGTCGATATCCAAAACTCGAGGCAATCAACCCAATAACTGCACTTTTAGAGGGATACAAGTCCGTTTGCCTCGTTTCGAAGCTGGAGCGAGTCCCCCACGACTGTAGGGGGCCTGCCAACTTTAATAATAGGGTCTTCACGACTAATCTCTCGGTTCGTCTGAGAGGACTCTCTCTAAGGTCGCTGCCAATGTTTTCTGAAGATCATCAAGACTATCCACTACTTTTTCGATGCCTTCGACAGCCAACTCATCAAAAGATAACAGAAGTGTAGTCTCTGGTTCTCTCACAAATCTCTGTACTTTTTGGTGTTCCTGGCAGAGTTTCACGATGGATTCATGAACATATCCTTTGGAAGAATGAATTGGCTTTTCAAAAGCAGTCACCAAATTAACCGGACGATCCTTTCTCAAAGTGACCAAAATAGCCTGAGGTAGCGTTTGATTGGCAAAAGTATTGACTTTTCCAGTGGGCATAGAGTTCGAAAAAGCTTCGATGAACAACTTCAGCGTATCGATTGTTGCTTGTTTATTATTCAGTTGGTTAAATAATGCATGGACCGATACGTTAGCGTAACGGTAGAGTGTCGATGCGTTAAATTCAATGGTTCCCAGCATACCCGCTCCTGCGTTATCCTCTGGCGATAAATCATCGATTGCGGTGTAAAAATCGAATTCTGTTTGCACTCCATGGGTAGAAATCGCGTGAGCCACTTGAGAAGATGCGTCTTCGTTTAGTGAAGGATCATCGGCGACCATGCGTCCAAAAAGAGCGATATCAATCGCTGGGTCATCTCGGAGGATAGATTGAATCGTTGCTTTATCATTGACGCCTTTTACTGCTGCCTCAGCCAATCCTTTCGCTTGATATTCTCCTAAAAAGAACAGTGCTTTTGCACGTTGGTTGCTCGTTTTTACACCAGCAGTGTTAATGACTTTTTCCGCAAGTTTCATCGCTTCTTCATCCGTTATTGAATCCTCTAATTGGCGAATTTGTTTTGCTACATATTGAATGATCTCAAGGGTGCGTACACCTACGTTTTTTTGTTCACTATTACTATAAAAATAGTCACGCATCGCTTTTTTCCACGCCTGTGAACTCACTCTAGCTCTTCTCGCACCACCGTACAACGCTGTTTTTGGGCTTCCCGTGTCATCTCGGTTGATATTTGAAGGCGGTACCGATTGAATTGCATGAACATCCAAATAAAGTCTATGAGTGTTTACCATTTTCTATCTCTCCTTTTTCCTCTTTTGATTTTGTTCGATAATAACTTTGTGCCCAACGTATGCGTACATTCTCATCATATCCACGCAAAAACCAATACAGATCATCCGCAAGCTTTGCATAGTTAACTTTCAGGTTGTCTTTGGATTTTATCAACATGATCAAGTGCCTCAAGTGGTATATCAATTCATCAAAATCTGTCGCTGTGATCATCGTGTTAAACCGGCGGTCAATCGCCAAACTATCACTACTTCTTAGGTGACTTAAACTATTGCCAATGTTCTCCCATTTATCTGTCGCTTCATTTAAAGACACACTGGTCCGATTGCCTTGTTGATGTAGTGCATAGTATTGCAAAGCTGTGAGAATGGCTCTTTCTTCATTTGTCACTTTCCCATTTGCACTCAAGTATTCTTCAGGAAATTTTGCAAAAATCAAAGGCCATATTTCCACAGTTTCACTCAACGGTTTGCCAATAGCATTTCGCAATTTGGCCAATGTTGCTCTTCCAGACGAAGTGTCCAAGTTGTGACTCAATTCTGAAAGAATCCTACCCGTTACTCGAAAGACCGAGTGTTCATTACCTTTCCTTTCCATCGTTCGTTTCCCCTCCCGTCGTCAGTTTTCCGTTTAGACGATAAAGAAAAAGATTATAAACCGTAGCTATGTTCTTGATCTTATCATCTTTGACAATGCCAGTATAGTCTCTGGGACCAGCCTCTTCTAATACCTTTTTCGCTTGATTTAAGGCGAGCTCTTTTAAGTGTCTTCGCCACTCAAATATTTTTTCATCCTTTGAGTCTAACGGTTGAAGAGAGGAAAGCCAGTCTCTAAAGGGCTGATCCACATTGAAGTAGAATTCTTCAACTTTTCGATCTACAAAATGATGATTCGACACATTCCGTATTTCTTTGATATCTGAAATAAAACTCTTAAATACCCAGTCTATCACAGATTTCGTTTCTTCAATGGCATCGTTAATACGCATAACCCAACCGGCTTCTTCGATGTCAGTGAGAATGGTTTCGCGAATGTTGAGATAGTCGACAATCTCATCAACCGGCACCCATGACGTGGCATTTCCATCATCTTTCATACTGACTGCTGCGAGGGATAATTGAAAATCACTGGTGAGGTCTTTAATCGCGTTTAACCAATCGATAATCCCCGGTTTGCGTTGAGCGTTCTTTTTATCCTTAGCATCCTGAGCTTCATACGACAAGGTAATCAGACCAAATGAGCGCCACATCGACTGATTAGCACGATGTTTTCTAGGCGTATAGCAGTCTTTGCTATCACCACTGGTATTGAATCGCCAGAGTGTCATCAGTTCTAAAAACTGGTTTTCATGTTGTATTTCGGGTAATTTTACAATTTCAAAGGAAAAGGCACGATGGTAATCGATATTTGGATCGATATAAATCGCACGACTCCAATTCGTATACAACTCAGCTAAGTTATTGATAGATTTTGACTGTAGCAGTCGTTCCACAATTTCCTCTGTATCATATTCCCAACAAGGGCGTTGTTCCTTATTTCGATACGAAGTGTTAGGGTGTACAAAGACACAGTTGAGTAACAAGCTTTCATACAACGTATCCCCCTCTAAAAAAATCCCTCCAATATCAAATAACCACCCTTTTGAGGCCTTGTATTTTTCGTTTCCAAAGATCACTTTGTCCGACAACCCAGTATAACACTGGAAAGTCATTAACCACCGTGCAATATCCGCAGGTATGAGCTTTTCCTTATTCTGATTCGCTTCGTACTTTGGTGAAAACAATGCTGTCTTGTTTCCACTTTCAGAAATTCGGCGATTAATGTTCTTTCCTGATACGACACTTGCTTTCGATTTATTGATTTTATCGGGTGCGAGATCTTGGCTTACCACTTGATAAAATGGATACACCTCATCAAACAGATAAAAGCGATCACGCCATTTTTCTAAATACTCTCCTATGATGGCAGGGAATTGTTTCCTGTTCCAAAGTTCTTGCCACGTACCGTACAATAACGCCTCATACTCCTCAGCATCATCCTCGTCACTCACTTCGCCAAGCGGCTTCCACCTCTCGTCTAAATCGAAGTAACCATACTCTTCTCCATTCTCATCGAACCGCGAAAACACCGTGTGTAGCACTGCCAGGAGAACGCGAAATACTGCAAAATCTTGAGTTTTGGTATCGCCCGCCAAGCCACGGTATTCATGTGCATGTTCAAAGACTTCTTTCAAAGAAACCTCTTTAGTATTTCCCTTATCATCAGCCATGACTGAGATCCAAGGCTCGTCCAACAAGTTGAATCTTCCCAAATCCTCACATCCTTTCGTAAGTTAAACCGTATTTTCCATCATATTGAAGAAGGTAGCCATTGATCGTCGATTGGCTATTTTCATCAAATAATAGCCCAAGTTGCCCTTTTAGCCACGGTTGATCATGCCAATGAGAGAAATGCCTACTGTGGATATCCTCTAATTCACGAATCGTTGCATCAATACAGTAAGGAGCGCTCAATGGATTCGGTAAACGCAATGTCTGCTGTGCCAATCTTTTTGCGACTTGCGCCTCTCCTTCTCTGTGCGAAAGATCCTCTTCTTCGCCAAATATACCGTATCCTTCTCCGATTTTTTTCAAAGCGATCACTTCAATCGTTTCCTGAGTATCTCTTACTTGTGCATAGACCCGTTCCTCGGTTTCGTTAGGTGTTGAATACTCCAACCATCCCATCAGTGAAGGTTTTTTTCCGATTTGTCTTGCTCTTTTTGGCACATCGATGCAGTATACCTTTGCCTTGTCTGCTTTTTTCTCCAACAGATCTTCGTGTTCAGCCTTCATCTTTTCATAGCTCTCTTCCAGTTCCTCTGGGAGAATGATGGGTTCATCGCCATATACTTGTTGGACTAATGGCGAGATGTCATCTGGTAACATGATGTGCTCTGGCAAAAGCATCTGTGTCCGAGCTAATAAATAGCCGCCGTAAACCGCTACCGATCCTTTCTCAAAATCAAAGGCATCGTCTGTATCCAACACGTAACACCTTGGTTTTCTATGATGTTGAGGACGGTCGATATCATGGCGATGCAATCGTCCTATGCGTTGAATGAGCAAATCGATCGGCGCTAAGTCACTGAACAAAACATCGAAATCGATGTCCAAAGATTGCTCGATGACTTGCGTTCCAATGATGATTTTTTTCTTAGGTCGGTTTGCCCCTTTTCCAATCCTAGCGATCAACACCTCTTCTTTTTTGGCGCGATCTGTTGCAATAAAACTTGAATGCAATAACTCGACAAGATCTTCACCATAACGCAAGGCGCACTCTATCGCCATTGCCTGCGCGCGTTTTACCGTATTGACGACGATTCCGACTACTCCATCATCCTCCGTCAATTGATCCAATCGATTGTAGAGGTTTTCTGAGTTTTCTCGGATGATTTCGACGCTCTTCTGATCTCCGCTTTTAAAATGTACCTGTTGTTTTACCAACTCCCCATCGCTATAAGTCACCAGCGGGTAGGCGGTAGCGTGGAGTTCGTCGATTTGAGCGGTTACCGCCTTTGAACCTACACCCTTTCCACGCAAATAAGCCTGGATCATTTCTTCTCGCTTTTTGGTCGGTAGCGTCGCCGATAAGATGATAACCGGTACCTCATAGGCGCCCATCCAACGGATGGCTCTTAAAAGATACTGGTTCATATAGGCATCGTAGGCGTGCACTTCGTCAATGACCACAACCTTTTTACTAAACCCTAAATGACGTAGTGCGAGATGTTTTTGTTTTAAAGCTAAGAGTAAAAAATGATCCACCGTACCGACAACAAAATCATCCAAAGCAGAAGTCTTCCGCCCAGCAAACCACTCGTTGACAATGACACCTCCGTTATTGGCATCATCGATGTTGATGTTTTGCGATAGTGTGGCAAACTGTTCGTTTAGCGCTGATTTTCCGTGAGCTAATCGCAAGGAAGCGGTATTGCCTTCCTCTGATTGGACATTTTCCAGCCAATCCAACACTCTGGAAAATATTCCATTGGAGGTGGCTTGTGTTGGCAATCCAAAAAACATCCCGCTACGCCCTGTTTTGGCAGCCAACTGTTCGACACCAACAAAAGCAGCTTCTGTTTTTCCAATGCCCATCGGAGCTTCCAATATCACTATCCCGGGATATTCTGTGTTTTCAATGACTTTTGAGAAAGCTTCCTGTACGTTTCTCGGCAAAAAATCAAACCTATCTTCATAATAATCCTCAACGCTTTTATAGCCCGTTGGTTCCCAAATATCGGCCTTTTGCCAGCTTTCCCATCCCTTTTGATATCTTTCTTCGCCAAAGCACACTTCCGTCTCATCAATGGCAATCAGTGGAAAATAGTGTTCATTACTCGCGATCCAATCCGACATAATCAGTAAACCTGATAGGATGACTTGAACCGGTTGTGGGATTTCTGGTAGATCTGCTACGGTTTCAAATCCATTGACCTTTAGTGCCCATCGAAATAATGCTTCTTGTGCCGTTTTCCATTTGATATGAACCGAGTTATCGGGATGTTCTATTTGATAATAATTACTTAAATAAGCCCGTTGATTTAAGATGGTTTGCTTTGAATTTACCGGTTTCCCATGGTGTGCACCGACTATGGATGCCACATCTTCATTCACTCCGAAGTGAGAGATGATATATTGACTCGCTAATGCATGTGGCGTTGAGGAAGTATTTGCTAACCCTAGATGAGTGATGCCCTCAAACCCCGCGCGCTCCAACTTCTCGATAAGTTGAAAATCAAGATCCGTTGAATTTATAAAACTCTTTTTCGTTTGAAAAGCTGGCGTTGCTTTACCCAGATCGTGAACGGACGCTAAAAACTGCACAAGCTCTTTCGATTTTTCATCACTTTGATCGGGAAATAGTTTTCTAATCCATTCGCGTTGGCCATGGCTCAACCAATGCTCCCATAAAAAACCCGCCACTTGACGCGTGTCTTCTAGATGCTGGTACAGCGGTAGCCATTTATAAATTCCCGTTCGATCACTTTTTTTCGCCCAAAACACCTGGTATACCAAATCCATCACCGCCTTCTTAAATACTGAGTCAGCTATTATTAGTATACTCTATTAAGGGCTCTTTTGACCATATCAAATGCTATTTCATTCACTTCAGCACCAAGTTATCAAGGTACTAAATCATAAAATACATCCCTGACCCCATTTTAAAACCAAGATTTCTTCACGCATATGCCCGTCTCTGGTATAATCTATAAAGAGAATCTTCGACAACGACCACCTTTCGCCATCAGGCTTATCCTCTTGGGCAATCCCATAGACGAGATAGGGTGAGTGTTTCGAAAACAATGACTAACATTATAGGAGAACAACATGAAATACATCGTTTTTTTAGGCGACGGGATGGCTGATTACAGAGTCCCCGAGCTAGGAGACAAAACTCCGTTGGAAAAAGCCCGTAAACCCCATATCGATAAACTCGCATCCCAAGGAGAACTTGGCTTGGTCAAAACCGTGCCCGATGGGGTGCCCCCGGGAAGCGATACGGCTAATCTATCGGTTATGGGCTATGATCCCAACGTCTATTACTCTGGCCGTTCGCCCCTTGAAGCGGTTAGTATGGGGTTGGATCTGAAACCAGATGATATGACCTTTCGAGTCAATACGGTAACCTTGTCCGATGACGAGCCCTTTGAGGACAAGATCATGCTCGACTACAGTTCCGATGAGATCTCAACACCAGAATCCACAGCGATTATCAACGCGATCAACGCGCGTTTTAAAACGGATACCATCGAATTTTGTCCAGGGATCAGCTACCGCCATTGTATGATCTGGCACGGCGCTGATGGCTCCATGGATGGTTCCTTCACCTTGGTCCCACCACACGACATCTTAGATCAAAAGATCGGCGATTACCTGCCCAAAGGCGGAAAATCCGATGAACTCTTGGCGATGATGAAGCAAAGCAACCTTTTCTTGAAAGAAGAACCCACCAATCGCCAACGGGCTGAAAAAGGCTTAAACACCGCCAATACCATTTGGATTTGGGGAGAGGGTCGAAAACCGCAGCTGTCCTCTTTCTACGACAAATATGGCCTCGAAGGCGCCGTCGTATCCGCAGTCGACCTTATCAAAGGCATCGGCATCTGCGCCGGACTCGATTCCATCGATGTAGAAGGCGCAACGGGAACCATTGATACCAACTTTGAAGGAAAAGCTCAAGCCACCATCGATGCCCTCAACTCCGGTGCGGAGTTTATCTACCTCCACATCGAAGCGCCAGACGAGTGCGGTCACCGCTACGAAATCGACAACAAAGTCAAATCCATCGAACTCATTGATGAACTCGTCGTGGGACCCGTCCTCGAAGCCATGGAAGAGATGAAAGCGCGCACTGGCGAAGAATACAGCGTCATGGTACTGCCAGACCATCCAACACCTCTTTCCCTTCGCACCCACACCTCTGAGCCCGTACCCTATCTAATCTATCGCAGCGACAAAGTCAATACCCACTCAAATGTGAACGGTTACGATGAATACCAAGCTCAAGCCACAGGCGTTTACGTCGAAGAAGGCTACAAACTCATGGATCGTTTTCTCTTAAAGGCCTAAATAGCGATAAAGAGTAGTCAGCGAATGTCTGACTACTCTTTTTTATATGTTCTGCTAAAACTCTCCACCCCCCATTACTGTACCACATCCCCACCTTCTTCGGGTTTGATAAAAAAGGAGGTCACATAGAAATGTTGAGTCATCCAATCTTTATCCCGAGTTTGGATAGGCGCTGTTTTGATCAACGCCACTTCATCTTCTGTTATTTTAAAGTGATCCATGGTTTTTTCATACATGACATACAGATCGTCGCCGTCCACTCGAACAAAAGTAGCGCCTTCGGATAAGGGACGGGTTTTTGTTACCATCGTGTCCAAGTTTAACGTCAGCAAATGATATTTTTCCTTTCCTCGACCCTGACTCAAATCCCCTTCCAACATGTATAGGATATTGTCGCGCTTATCAAAATCAAATAGTATCTTGTTTTGTACCAGCTCCTTCAATTCGTCATTTTTCATATTGAGCACATAAAGGCCCTGACTTTTCCCAGCCTCTGGATCAGAATATACGGAAAAGTAGATTTTTTCATTGGCTTCGTCGACAATTATCCTTCTATAATCATAGCCTACAGCAGATAAATCGATGGAGCGCTTTTCTACTAAGTCTCTATCATAAAAAGTCACCTTTGACCGATAAGTGCTCGGTCCACCGGGATTTTCTGGAAATTCCGACATAAACACCAAAATCTCATCTTTATACGCTGTGATATTGATAGCAAACCACTTACCAAGACTCTGAACTTGTGCCGTATCATTTTCTAAAGATACTTTTGAAATGCTGGATTCCATATTTGAATTATTTAGAATGAAAAAATCCTTACCGACTTTTTTTAAAGCATATTTGTTTTCCTCGAGCTTTGTTTCGATTTCTTTAACTTTTCCGCTATCATCAATCATAACCACCTTTGAATTTGCTTTTCCGTTAATACTTATAGGGCCTTGGTCCACAGGGTTAAGATAAATGACATTATTGATATACTGCACCGGGTCTGCATCTGAGTTCAAACCTGCATAGGGCATTCTAGAAGTCGATAGCCTATTAAAGTCCTCATCATAAAAACTAATAAAGGAACGTCGCCATTGATTAGTTGTTTCTACAACGCCAAATTTGTAATTTTGAGGTATTTTGATTTTCTTCACTGGAAGATTCATCCATTGGTAGAAGAGAAAAAGACCAACGATTAAGAGGATTGGCACCATTAAGATGCCAATTACAATTTTTTTGAGCCGTTTTTTATTTTGCATACTTGATCACGTCCTTTTCTAAGTTTAAAATGGATTCCACCGCATGAATCCTCCCCTAGATCTCTTTGATAATTCTAGTATATCGGAAATCCTTTCGGTAATTATTATCAAATTCGCTCAACTTTATGAAGAAATTATGACATTGCTTCTTTGAACAGGATCTCTCGATAGATCACCTCCGCACTAGAAGCCTACAGACGAATCAAGAGAAGCCAGTGTAACTGACTTCTCTCGATTTACTGCTATTATATCCTGTTGAAAAAACGATTTACAGTTAACTTAACACGGACTATCTTACCCAACTTAGGACAATTCTAAGAGCAACCCTTTTTCAACAAACACCTGTCCTTCATGGGTGATGGTGAAGCATCGGCAGATAAAATCTCCGTCTTTTTCGTCCTTTGAATAGAAGGAGATATCCCATTGATGGTCAAAATCCATCAAAGAATAAAACCCTTCGCCTTCTGTGATGAAAGGCCCTCTTCTTTTAAATTTCGCTCTATGCCATTCGTCGCAGTCAAAAGTGTAGAGATATCCCTTGCGATGGGAGCGTGTTCCTGGCCAATGGTTCGACCGCTCCAGATTGAGACACCGCCAACCATTGACGACTTCGCTGTTGGCAAGGTCATTATAAGGATCTGCAATTCTAAAGTAATCACATACCCGAAATAGAACGTCCAATAATCTATCCGTCATCACTTCATCTCTAGGATCTACCGAGACAAAGTCTTTCATCTCCCAAATGAACATGTCATCCTCCCCAATTTTATGTGTTTTCTACTTCATTACAACAGGATCATATCATGTTTCATCTTGAGAGATATTGAGAAAATCTAACATTTTTCTTGCTTCTTACCTCATGTGCTTTCTCAAATGAATCGCTAATAAACTCAGCACGACTATCTGAAGGACACCGAAAAAGAGCGTCACATAAGGCAACCAAAACGCCCTTCCTACCATGGTGATAAAAGAATATCCCGACATCTCATAGAGCATTTGGGTTATCCTCAATGGAGTGGGTATCTCCCTAAGGGATATTCCAAAACGACTTATGATCGGTATCAATCCTTGGATCATCAGCCATCCAAATGTTGTGATCAGAGCCGATCTGTTGGTTTTGCATAGGGCTGAGATCGTAAAACACCAACAACTCATGGTCATCACCCCGATATAACCACTAATCAACTGAAACACCAGCACCTGTCCCAATGTCATAGCCACTGGACTCACTGGAACGACCACTTGGTAAGTAGAAAGTAACCCTTCGCTGCCGAGTTGATACCATAAAGCCCAGACAAATCCACCGACGATTGCGCTATAGATCATAGAGTTGATGAGTAACATCGCCACTAACCGCGCTTTCGCAAAGGATTTTCGCCCCGATGTGGTCATCACAATGGGGTAGATCCCTTCGCGGATACTTGACGTATAAACCGTCGCTGATAACAACCCACACCACACCATAATGCCAATAGCGATAATCAGCAGTACCTGCATCCCTTCATACCAAAAACCAACGTTTGCACCGTAGCGAAAAGGCGTAGTGATCTTACCATTCATCTCGACTATTTTTTGACCAATACTCACATCTTCGATGTTTTTGGCGTAATTGATAACCCCTTCACTTCGCAGATCGTAATAGTCTCGCGCGTAGGGTTCGGCGATCCACTGTTCCAACCACGGCATATTTTCCGTATTCACAGGAAATCGCGTCGATTGGATCATATGGATCAAGACTCGAGCCTCCAATAGTTCTTTGGAAAAGTACACTTGGTACTCAGCCTGTAGACTTTTATTGAAAAACTCGCGAGCGAGCATGAGCTTATCCTCATCGATTTCCCCGGCGTACACCTCATCGTATTTTCGAGATAATTCAATGGCCGGCTTGCCAGTCGTCATGTGAGCGACGCCGCCTTCGCCGATCCAATAGGTGCTCACATTCATCAAAAAAAATAAGCCCAAGGACGCCCCTATGAGTAAACTGATCCCCATGGTCCATCGCAGTACTCTTTTGCGCCAAAGAGCTCCCCATTCCAACCGCAAAGCATTCATTCGATACGCTCCCCTCCTGTGTACGAAAGATAGACATCGGTCAAAGTGGGAAGAGCGAGTTTGGAGCTTGCCGATAGTCGCTCTTTAAACACATAGCGCATACGACATTCTCTTTCTGATACGCTTTTCCGAAAGACGACGATGCCCCCAATGGATTGGATGATTTTTTGAAGGATATCAAGGCGGTCTCCGCTACCAACATCCTCCCATACAACACCTGTCATCCCTTGGATCAGATCCTCCACTTTTCCATGGACAGCCACCTTTCCTTTGGCAAGAATCACCACTTCTTTGCAACACCCTTCTAGGTGTGATGGTTCTTCCGAAGAGACGATAACCAAATGCTTGTCGCCGTAACTTCCAATCGTCCCTTTTAATCGAGCGATCTCTTCACCATCATGATGGCTAAAAGGGTCATCTAAAAACAACACTTTTGGTGAACCCAAAAAAGCTTGAGCGATCCCAAGTGAATGTAACTCCAATGGCGAAAGGCTTCCTATGCGCTTGTTGAGCAAAAGATCTTTGTTAAATAACCCATCCCACTCGGCACACCCCTTCATCACTTCTTCTTTAGACAACCCTTTATAGCCACCAATATATTGCACATAATCTCTAACCTTCCACTGTTTCGGCGCGGTAAAATCCTGTGGGGCATAGCCCAACGCATCGTAGTAGGTTGTGTGGTTATCGATGGGGACATTGTGATGCCACACGCGACCCAAACTCGGTTTTTCCACCCCCAGCAAGATGCGAAAAAGGGTAGTTTTCCCCGCCCCTTTTCCCCCAAGCACACCCACCACGCCAGCGTCAAAAGTCAGCTCGATACCCTCAAGGGCAATGATATTTCCATAGGTTTTAGAAAGATGTTGAATCCTCATCAAGTTTACCTCGTCGTAGAAGATTTCGTCCTCTACGCTTTTCACATTGAATTCTCAGCAATGAACGACAATCCCTTATCTCGTCTTTCGACTTACCTCGAGTATAATGGAAATTCTGTCGGGATGTATTCTCAAAACCGCACGACTTTATGAAGATTTTATGACATTTCAGCTTTATGGGTGACCACCTGAGGCAGATACAAGGTGATCGAAAACACGCCCTCATCGCTGCTGGCAGTGATGTTGCCACCCATCGTCTCCACCACGGATTTTGCAATGGCAAGACCCAACCCGGACCCCCCGCTTTGGGAGTTTCTCGATTGATCGCTTCGATAAAAGCGCGTAAAGAGCAGAGCGAGATCGTCCTCCGAAAGATCGGCGGCGGCATTTTCAATCTGAAGGATGAGATCTTTTTGGATAGTGGTGATTCCAATGGAGATAGTCGTTTTTTCGTCCCCATAACATAGCGCATTTTTGATAATGTTATTTATGGCTTTGGCAAACTCTTCCCCATTAATCGTGACTTCCACCCCCTCATATCCTTTTACTTCTATGGTCATCTCTCTTTGAATCAATTGAGGGTGAAATTCCTCGCGGATTTGATCTAAAAAGAGGAAGAGATCCAGCGATTCTTTCGTTTTCTTAGTGTTATCATAATCGTATTTTGCAATATAGAAAAGGTCCTCGAGCAACCGTTCTAAGTACTTGGCCTTCTCAAGGACAATACCGAGATGCTCTCCGCTTTTTAGCTGCTCAATTTCCGCCTCTGACTTTAAAATCTGCAAATAGCCGATAATGGATGTTAATGGTGTGCGCACGTCGTGGGTCAAATTTGCAATCATGTCTTCCTTGGATTTATCGTTCTTTATGCGTACAATCTCCAATCGGTGGCGTTCAGACAAGAGCTTTAACCCTTCGTCAACCGCTTTATAACCAGCTTTGTCCTGTAAGCTCGATGAGTTTTTGATCAAATCGGCACATTCGCGCACGGTTTCTTTTTTGGTTCGTTGAGCGGTAAAGTAACCCGTAATTCCCACAGCAATTGGGATGCTCACCAAAATTAAAACGACCAAAAACAAGACCGTATTGCGCAACTTTGGCCACAACAGAACCCCTTGATTAATATAGCCTTCGCTCATTATCTTGGTATCTTGTAAAAAGAAGACATTGAAGAGATCCAACCCTCGAAAGGAAAATACCATCAAAAAAATGAGGATCCCTAAAAAAATAAGAACGAGAATACCCTGAAGGATAAACGCTTTTTTTATCCAAAATTGTTTTTTATCCAATGCGATAACCTACCCCCCAAACAGTGGTGATGATGGATTCCTCTTTTGATACCTTCCCAAACTTTTCTCGTATGCGACGTATATGTACACTCACCGTATTGGCATTCATTTCAAAGTACTTTTCCTGCCAAACTTCACGAAAAATCTCTTCCGATGGCAAGACATTGCCTTTGTTTTTGAGAAGGAGTAACACGATTTGAAACTCGATGGGTGTCAATGGAACAACTTCTCCATTAAGGGTGCACTGATGAGTATCTTCGTTTAGGGTTAAATGGCGAAAGCGCAATCCTACTTCCCCTTCCTTTCCATTGCGTTTTAAATGGATTTTGAGACGGGCACGAACTTCCAGTACGTCAAACGGCTTTTTAATATAGTCATCTGCCCCAGCGTAAAGCCCTTCTAATACGTCGTCTTGGTGGGTTTTTGCCGTCAATAAAATGATTGGGAAATCGTGATTTTCTCGAATCCTCGTCAATAAATCGATCCCGTCGAGTTTAGGCATCATCACATCCAAGATTAAACCGTCTGGTGGGTTGACTTCAATGGAGACTAGAGCTTCCAAAGGGTCATAAAACGTCTCCACTTCGTATCCATCTTTCCTTAAAAAAAGACTCACCAAATCTGCTATCTCTTTTTCATCGTCAACAACGATAATTCGCGCCATGTGACCGCCTCTTCATTCTTTCTGATTTCAGTAGGTTTTAACTATATCATATTAAAGACTCTAAGTGTAGTATGAGTGAAGATTGGATTCCCATTTATGATGGCTGCGACGCTTTCATCGCCTATGAAAAAAGACAAAGGCACTCACTTCTCCTTTGTCTTTCATCTCTATCGGGTTGTCTTCAATAGATTTCCTTCGCTGTGACCCCATCAAAGTGCACTTTTTCATTTACCGTCTCCAATTTCATCTCCCCATAGGACTCAACGTCGTAAGATATGCTAAAGGTGAAGGTCGGGGTAAACATAGTTTTAGAATAGATTGGATTTAGAATGGGGTTGTAGGTGAGTTCGATATTGTCGATACGGATAGGGGTTTTACTCTTGACGCTTTTATATTTTTTCACTACCGCTTTTAGGACTTCCTCGTACTTCAAAGGCATTGGGTCGCCTATTGGACTCTTTTTGCTTTGTTGATAACCTGAAATATATATGGATTCTATGCCTTGCTCGGTGACGACGGCGCTAATTTCCATCTCTGGAATGAAAAGATACCCTTCTTCTCCATGCCCTATAGCATTGGGGGATATGGGGTGGCCCTCAATAGTGGGAACGATTTGCACCACATAAAAGTCAACAGGATCCATTTCAACTATCGAATACTTTTTGGCTTGTGCCATCATCACTTTTTGATCATCCATCGCCTTTGAATGGTGTTGTTTTGTGACTGTTTTTATCTTCGCGGTGCTCTGTTCAAGGCCGATCAGATCTTTTAGCAGGTGTTGAACGGCGTCAATCGCCGCTTCCTTTGACATGAAATCCAAAGTGTCTTCAGAATGCCCTATATTCGTCTCCATCACTCCCTCATGACGTAGAGCCCTCGCTAGTCCATCAAGATGATCACCTTTTTCTGTCCAATAGGTTAAAAAGGTACCGTATTTTCCTCGGGCAAATTTTCCAATTGTGTTATCATCATCGGATAAGACCAATGTCTTTGACCCGACTTCCATTTTATGCTCAGCTTTTGATCCCTTTTTAAACAACGTGACTAATCGATTGACGGTTTCCTTCTCCAAGTAGGCGTTGTCAATGGCGTAGTATGAAACCTTCTGTGTGGTATCTAGTGTTGAAAGTTCTTTTTTGATAAAAACGTTCTTGTCGACGATTTTATACCCTTCTACAGTTTGCATCACTTCAGCAGCACTTATTGACGTTCTATCTTGCACCAAGTGATAACCGCCAATCAGGATACCTAAGACCAGTATGACAACCCATTTCAACATTTTCATTTCCAACTCCTCCTTTTTCCCATTAGGCGCTTTCTTATACTCCTAGTATATCGCCTTCGTGAAAAGAAGATTTAAAGAAATGGGCACAATATTCTCACGATTTTATAACGATTGATCTTCTAGAGGGCAATCTAACCTCCAACCCTTGTCCTCCATAGGGTAGTGTGACACCCTACCCATTTTCATCCATTTGATGTATAGTAAGATGACGAAGGTGTGAAAACACCTCTAAATCAATCGGAGGTTCTCATGATGGATTTTAACATTCTACTTTTTGATGATTTTGAAACATTGGATGCTTTTGGCCCTGCTGAAATCATCGGGCAAATGCCTAAAGCTTATCGCATCAATTACTGTTCGATAAAGGGAGGGCGCATCACCAGCGTTCACGGTGCACCCATCGAGACCATGTCGATGGACGAAGTGGATACTTCGGGGATACTCCTTATCCCTGGTGGTATCGGAACGCGAAAACTCATCGCCGATTCGAGTTACCTCTTCGCTCTAGCCGACTTGGCAAATAAAGCCAGCTATGTCCTTACCGTGTGCACCGGATCGGCGGTTCTCGCTGCTTCCGGCGCCCTTGACAACAAACGCGCCACATCGAACAAACTCGTCTACGATTGGGTAACCACCCTATCCAGCCAAGTACAATGGATTCCCAGAGCCCGTTGGGTGGTAGACGGCAAATTCTATACCTCCTCTGGGGTCACGGCAGGCATGGATATGACCTTAGGTTTCGTCTCTGATCTCCACGGGATCGACGAGTCCTATCGCATTGCCAACTATATTGAATACACATGGCATCAAGACAAAGACCAGGATCCTTTTTCAAAATACAATACCTGACTTTTCCGATTTGTACACATCAAAAAACCTCTCCAATCACATAAGATTGAAGAGGTTTTTTATGGTCTGATAGATGAAAAATAGCATAAATTGTTTTTATAGAAAATCATAAACGCAATGTCTCTTTTAAATTTGCCATTTCTGATTTTACCTTTATGCTTATACGCATTGATGACAAAAAAAATCCCCCACACTGTATATCGTGCGAGGAACTTCAGTTTGGCAGCGACCTACTCTCCCAAGGCGTCACCACCTTAGTACCATCGGCGCGA
>CAZHRC010000025.1:0-22331 GCA_964533865.1 uncultured Peptoniphilaceae bacterium | reverse complement strand
TTACAGAGCGATCTGCGAGTCGCGCTCTTCGAGACAACTTGTTTATAATACCAAGATCCAAAACACTTGTCAAGGGTTTTTTCAAATGATTTGAACATAATTATTACACATTCCTCATTCATAATGATGGTAAGCATATCTATAGAGGAGGCTTATATGAATAAGAAGTTAATCGCTATTATCGCTTTAGTAGCAGCGTTGGCCGTTGGATGTAGCTCCCCAACTGCAAAAGAAACTACTCCCGCTCCTATTGAGGCGCCTGTGAGCACCGTTTCCGAAACCAAGATTGAACCCGAAAAAGCACCTATTGTTGAAACAACTGTCGATGCCACCCCAAGTGAAGAAAGTCCCAGCGATGAAGGGACGGTAACAACTACAGTTACCCCACCTGCGCCTGGTACTCAGGAAACGACGGCTTTAGCTACAGGGGTTCATCGTTTTGGCGATAACGCCTCGGCTCAGTCAGCGTACTACGACTTAGACTTTGATGGCAGTGGACGTTTTGTGCTGAAAGATAAGGATGACCGCACGATTTTTGACGTGGCGATTGCCGAAAACGATCACGATGAAGACTACAGGGTCTACATTAATGAAGGAACGACGATTGAATTGACGGGTTCCCTCTCTGCTAAGTTTAAACCCTCCGACCATAAATTATCCGATGATGAATTAAATCCGGGTCTTTACGAGGTCGGTGTCGATGTGAAGGAAGGGTCTTTCGATGTCAAAGCTAAAGACATTAGCAAAGAAGGCGGAGGACTTGTGATTTACTCTTCGGACTTTGAGGAGTTGCGCAGGGTTGAATTTAAAGACGAAACGCCTCATAACATCACGTTAAACAAAGAGGAAATGATCGTCCTTTACGGCGTTGACGAACTTTCCTTTAAATAAAGTAAAAAAATCAGGCACCTTTCAAGGTACCTGATTTTTTATTGTCCGTCGATGAGTCTATCAAAAAGATAGTATAGAAATTCCGGAAAAGATTCTCTCCAACACCATTCGTTGTGTGCGTGACCGGCGGTGATATTGAGCCTAATATCGTCTACATTATGACCCATCCGCACCAAGTCTTGGCTATATTGTACTGAGGTGTCGATGTAGGTTTGGCTGAGTGTTTCCGATTCTTCGCCAAACCCTTCTTGTGTGCCTACTTGAATGAAGAAGCGCTGCTGGGCAATCGGCGGGTGATCCCATAGGGTTTGGCGAAAAGGCTCTTCAAAAAGCCAGGTTGCCAAGGAGAAGATCCCTCCGTAGCCATATATTTCAGGATAGACCGCCATCAAATAACTTGCGATGTTAGCTCCTGCCGAGCTACCCGCTACCGCGGTCATTTCCCTTTCAGGGTAGGTTCTATAATGCCTGTCGATAAATTTTTTGAGTTTACAGGCCATGAAATCTGCAAATTTATCACCTTTGATCTCTGTGGTTTCATTTGTCCATTCGTCAAAATCCCAAGGTGAGTAATCTGACATGCGATCGTCTCCACCGTTTTCGATGCCTACGACGATACATCCCTCGGTAATACCTTCGTCTTCAGCCCACTCCATGGCTTCTTTTATTCCCCAACTCACGCCTCCGTAAGCGAGTTCGTCTTCGTAGAGATTTTGTCCATCAAACATATACAACACTGGGAAGCGCATGTGCGGGTAGCGGTCATAGTTTTCTGGTAAATAGATACGCAATATTCGATACTTCCTACTATAGGGAAGCATAATGCGCCGATTCACGAGTCGTCCCATTAATCCTCCTGTTTGTCGTCCACCTTGGGTTCTCCCTTGATGGTTTGTGCCGTTTGGGCTAATTTTTCTAAGAAACTGGCGTCGTCCGCGTGTTCATCAGTATTAAAATAACGGTTGACAAAAAATAATATCGCTACCGATACTGTGCCTAAAAGCATATCCATAGAGGTCTCTCCATAGATGAGCATTTTTCGCGCGATGACGTAAAGAACCAAATCCAGCATGGCGGATTTTTCATGGGATACGAGCATGAGCACCATCTCAACTCCCATGACCACGAGTAAGATATGGCCTAAGAAATCTTTAAAGACGTCATAGGACTCTGGGATATCCGTAAAGAGTATTTTAGGGAAATACCGTAGAATGTCGGTGATACCGACGATGACGCCGAAAATCACAAGAACTGCCAGTACGAGCTCTAGGGCGTAGATGGCTCGCTTGATTTTTATGGATGCAAAATATCTATTCATCGTTTACCGCCTTTTCAATCAGTGGTTTATAATCTGTGTATCCTCGCTCATCCATTTGAGCGTAGGGAATAAAGTCTAAGGATGCCGAGTTGATGCAGTAGCGCAGTCCGCCTTTGTCTTCTGGTCCGTCGTTAAACACGTGGCCAAGATGGGCATCCCCTATGGTGCTTCTCACTTCTATGCGTTGACGCCCTCGAGAATGATCTTCCTTATATACGATGTCAGTGATCGGTTTGGTGAATGATGGCCAGCCACAACCGGCGTCGTATTTGTCTTTTGATGTAAACAAAGGCTCCCCGGTCGTGATATCCACGTAGATGCCGTCGCTTTCGTTGGCGTTGTAGACGTTCTCAAAAGGCTTTTCTGTAGCGTCTTGTTGGGTAACCGCATATTGCTCAGGCGTAAGACTCGCTTTCAGTTCGGCGTCCGTCTTTTTCCTATAGTCTTTTGTCTGCGGTTTGGGATTGGGAATATTGGATAAGTTGATGTGGCAGTAGCCACTAGGATTTTTCATAAGGTAGTTTTGGTGATAGTCCTCCGCTTTTACATAGTTTCTCAACGGCTCTACCTCGGTGAGAATAGGTTTGTCATAGGATTTACTGAGGATTGCGATTTCTCCTTCGATCGCAGGTATCTGTCCCTCGTCCACGTAGTAGATTCCCGTTCGGTATTGGGTGCCAATGTCATTTCCTTGACGGTTGAGCAGCGTGGGATCGATGACTCTGAAGAAATAATCGATGATGTCTTCGGTGGAGATGAGGGTGTTGTCGTAGACGACCTTGACGGCTTCCGCATGGCCAGTCTCGCTTACTTGTTGGTAGCTGGTGTCCTCGGATGCGCCGTTAGCGTAACCAGATTCCGTGTAAAGCACACCTGTTATCCGGTCAAAATAGGCTTCTAACCCCCAAAAGCACCCTCCTGCCAAGTAGATTTTATCATAGTCGCTATTATCCCAATCAGGTTGGATTTGTTCGATGGTCATGGTTTCTTCCCCCTTTTCTATCGGTTGTGATCGACACGATCCCATAAGTAAAATCGCTACAACACTCATACCCAAAATCATGTGATTTACTTTCATAAGTATTGGCGTATCACTTTGTACGCGTCAAGGTATACCGACTCCTCGTATCGTCGATTGGCTGGGCTCGGGCTAGGAAGCCCGATGAGAGGAACGTCAATGTCTGATTGAAAGTACTTGACGTACAAGTCGTGTGCCTTCTTTCCAGTGGTGAAGATCGCACGAACGCTATGATCTGCTACGATCTTTGGTATCGGGTTGAGGACCACATTTTTGATCGAGGCATCGCTTGAACCTGTGATCTCACAGGACTGGATCACATCCCATATCCCTATGCCGTAGTCGCTAGCTAAGGCGATTTTATCTGTCGGCGTCTCTGGAAATTCGGCTTCGAGTACTATGGCCAACCATCTCCAAAAGCGATTTTGAGGGTTGCCGTAGTAGATTCCCCACGCTCGAGACTTCACCGACGGGAAGCTGCCTAATACGAGTACTTTTGTGTGTTGTGGCAATATCGGTTCTAAGGTGTGTTCGACTCGCATAGATTTCCTCCTTATTTTATCCCATTTATTTCATTATAACAAATAAACAGAGCTTGATAAACAAGCTCTGTTGAAATTTTACTCTACAATATGAAGTCGCACCCAACTTTCCCAGCCAAGGACATGGGTTGGAGATGCACGGAATCCGCGATCGGTTTTAACCACGATTCGAATGGTGCTACCCTCTGGTACGTTTTTTGTTTCGATAGCGTTAAATTGGTCGATGGTCAAGCCCGTATTGAGGTTATTCACCAATACGACCCCACTGGGGACGTTGCCCACGGTCCGGATTTCAATTTTCTTTTCACCAGGCTCCACAGTAAACTGCGCGATGGTCTGATTGAAATTAAGATCGTCATAGGTGATGGTCATCGCGTTTTGACTGTACCTCTGGCTGTCGTCTGTCACGTCAAAGAGTTGGGAAAAAGTAAATTCCGAATCGGCAAAAGTCACTTTGTATCGCCCTGGTAAAAAAGCCTTGGTGTCGGTGAAGTTGTCGTCCTTTCGAACGGTGTCGTCAACTGCCACCGATACCCCTTCTGGAACCACGTAGATCATTTGAACAGAATCGATCGCAACCTTGTAGGCCGTTCCTTCTTTACGCAGTTTGACAAATCGCTCAGATCCGAGTGTCTCTCCAGCATCGAGTTTTTGAGCATCTTCTGTGATATAGGATATGATTTTATCGACGTAAGCTTCGTCCATTTTGAGCTTTTCGATAAAGGGCGCCAGCGTTCCCTGATTGATTTCCACTTTCCCGTCCGATGACACCAACATCCCGGCAAGTTTATCCGAGTCTTTTGCTTTCATCGCCGCGGCAAATGCGCTCGCGGAGTCCCCCGCTAGGTTTTCTTTAACGATGAGATCTTTACCCACGTTGTTTATCATATAAGCCGTCCCGACTCCCAGTCCAATGACTAAAAGGACGAGTAATACCGTCGGGATGGAAATGTGAAAGCTCCTCTTCTCCTTAGTTTTACTCTCGGTTTTGACGCCGTTAATCACTTCTTGAGGGGCAACTTGTCGATAATCTTCTTGGTTGAGTTGTTTACGCGATGACAAAACACTCTCTTCTAAGTTAAAGGACAACCGTTGCGTGTCAGACATGGCGAGTTTTCTCGCTTCTTGCTTGTCCTCTTTGGTCATTTTTTTGTCTTCTACGATTTTATAGCGGGCATTGGCTCGCTCAACCGCCTTTTCTTTGCGTTTCGCTTCTCGCCTCAAGCGCTCTTCTTTCTTGCGTTTTTCCCGCTCTTTTTGGAGTCGCAGCCGTTCTTCCTCGCGTTTGACTCGCTCCTCTTCTCGGCGCTTATTCTCAATTGCGTGTTGCTTGGCGCTTTCTATGCGCTTTGCTTCCCGCTCTTGTTCTTTTTCTATCCGTTCGATTTCCCGTTGCTTTTCCCGTTCGATACGCTGAGCTTCGCGAATTTTTGCTTGTTCTTCTCGCTCCATGGCTCGGATTTTAGCTTGTTCTTCACGTTCCAAAGCTTTAATACGATCTTCTTCCGCTTTTTCGATGGCCCGTTTTTGCCTTTCCGCTTCCATCGCCTTCTCACGTTCTAAGCGCAAACGGTCTTCTTCTGCCTTCTTTTCCAATAAGGCGATGCGCTTCTCTTCAGCTTCATATCGCTCTCTTTCGGCAGTGAGCGCCTCTTCCGCTTCGCGTTTTGCCCGTTCTTCCGGTGTTTCTTTCTTAAGCTCTTGACTCGCCTTAATCTCTCGACGGCCACGCTCCTGATCTTTCTTAAAGGTCTCAATGGCCAATGACCATTTTTTATAAAATACTTTTGCCCGCTCTACCACAGATGGTGGTGCCTCTTCGTCGGTATCGATGGGTTTTGCGACAGTAAACGCCGGTTCTTTCGCCTTCGGTGTTTCTTTCTTAGGTTCAGGCTTAACAACCTCTTTCACGTTTACTTTTTTTGAAAAATCTAGTGGCACTCCACAGCGTTTACAAAACTTTTCCGTAATACTCGCTTCGCTACCACAGTTGTCGCAAAAATACTCCTCTACATAGACCAGTGGTTCACCACATTTTTTGCAGAACTTATCGTGTTTATTTGCAGGACTATTGCAATTTGCACATTTTCCCATAACCACTGCCCTCTCTTCAAGATGTATAATAACGATCGCCTAAGCCAATCGCAGTCAGGTATGATTTCATTTGCCAAAAAGCAGCTTTAGCCGCTCTTTGATTTGTTCAAAGCCCACTGGCTTTTGTACTTTGAGATGATACTCACGTAGCTGCCTTCCGCAATTTGAACAATACACCCCCACCACACGCTTACCACAATCCGGGCAACGGGTATGGCCTGTACGTAACGGTAGGTAGGTCCCGCTTTGAACTTCGTTAGCTACTGACCTGCCACAATTCGTGCAGTATCTCCAATCGCCTAGGTCTTTAAAACACTGAGGACACCTTCTCATCGGTCGCCCTCCTGTAATGTGCCACAGATACCGCAAAACCGATCGGTTTTATTGATGTATTGATGACAAAAACCACAAGTCACATGGGTGGCGTAGTACTCGACGATGTTGAGCCCGCACTCTGTACAGAAAATAGCATCCTGTTCAAAAGGTGTCGTACATCTGGGACACCAGAGCTCAGAAGGGTCAGGCACGGCGTTATGCTCTTCTAAAAAAAGTGCCGCCTCCACTTCGGAGATCTTATTTGAAAGGGCAACAATATGGGGATCCGTCGTGATCCCTAACCGCACCCTTTTATGTTCATGTAAACCGATGGATAATAATAAGTTAAGTATGGTTTCATTTGTATAATCCACGATCGCGCCCCCGTATCTTGATTCTATAAAGTATTTTATCAGACTGACAACTCTTTTGCAATGAGCCGCAAAAGTCGCCAACTGCGGTTTCAATCGTCACAAAAGTGCGAAACTCTCCCCTTTCATCGCCAAAAACGGTATAATCATTATATGAGATCCTAGTGCCATCTATCCAACGGCAGGTATTCTCAGTATCTTATACCCTATCTCGTATATACCCTTTTATCGCCTAGGGACTTTGAAATCGCCATTGACAACATCGAGGACCATAGGGTAAAATAAAAGCATCACTTTATCGTGGTATTGAGATATCGCGATAAATAGATCAGAGGTGTTTAATGATTAACTATTATATGAACGGATCAGAAGATGTTCACTACAAAGAGCTCGGTGCCTTTGAATCCTATCGGGCGCAAGCCTCGGACATTATGCGCGCATACGGCTATAAACAGGTGCTGACCACCATGTTTGAGCGCTACGACATGTACAATGGGTTTCATTCCCTACCTAAGGAAAACATGTACAAGCTCATCGATAAAGGCGGCAACGTCCTCGTTCTCAGACCCGATGCCACCATCCCCATCGTAAAAATGGCGGCAATGCATTTTAAAGATCCACGAGAAATCTTAAAGTTTTCTTATGCTTGTACCGTCTATCGCGAAGAATCCACCCAAACCAAGACGAGAAAGCACTTCACCCAAGCAGGCGTAGAGTACTTTGGAAATCCTAACGCTTGTTGTGAAGCGGAAGTCATCGCTTTGGGGGCGGATATGTTGACCAAGATGGGCGTTCAAAACATCCAAGTGGATTTGGGCCATATCGGCTTTTTGTCTGGACTATTGGACGAATCCAAACTGACCACCGAACAAAGGCGTACGGTGATGCAGCTCCTCGACGACAAGAACGCACCCGATCTACGAAACTACCTTGACGAATGTGCCGTGACATCCGATATTGCATCGGCGTTGATGCAACTGCCAACATTGTTTGGCGAAGCGAAGGTCACCTTAGAGAAGGCTAAAAACCTAGTCCTCAACACGACGATGGCATATGCCCTGTCCAACCTTGAAGAGATCATTTTAGAACTGAACAAATACCCACTCCACGTCGCCATCTCCATCGATCTCGGGTCCACAAATACACTAGGTTATTATACTGGTGCTATCTTTAACCTTTACGGCAAAAACTCCTTTCAAAGCTTGGCAAGCGGTGGCAGATACGATACTTTGTCCGAGCGTTTCGGTATCTCGCGAACCGCTTGTGGCCTAGGGGTGGATTTAAGCGCCTTATCGGACTTAAACATCCCCGGAGATGACGCCACTTACTTTGATATTTTACTCTATCACGATAAATTAGATGCCAACTTACTTAAAGAGATCCAGAAATTGCGTGGCAAAGGCTTTGCCATTGATCTCGTTGAAAAAGGTCGAGCCATCGACGATGCCAACTACCGTGCCATCCTATGTTGGGATGATGGAATGTTGTACAGACAGTTGGAAAATGCCCAAAAACCCATCACCTGGGAGGAAGTCGCGCGCCGATTGGAGGAAATCACATGTCTTTATTAAAAATTGCCCTCGCAAAAGGTCGGGTGTCGAAACAAGCCATCACCCTCATGCAAGGATGTGGCTTTGAATTTGAAGATTATGGTGACAATCGCAAGTTGATTTTCACCGACAGGATCAACCAAGTGGAAGTTTTCCTTGTCAAATCCCCTGACGTCCCCGTTTACGTGGAATCCGGCGCATCGGATATCGGTATTGTGGGCAAGGATATTTTACTCGAAGGGCACTTCAATGTGTTTGAACTGTTAAAGTTGGATATTGGCAAGTGTCATATGGCCGTTGCCGGATTAGCTGGCTGCGAACCGGACTACTCTAAAAAACTCAGAGTCGGCACCAAGTACCCGCTGATCGCAAAGCATTTCTTCGCCGAGAGAGACCTCATCGTTGACATTATCAAACTCAACGGGTCGGTAGAGCTCGCACCACTCATCGGGTTATCGGACATTATTGTCGACATTGTCGAAAGCGGAAAAACTCTCGTCGAAAACGGTTTGGAACCTTACGAGAAGTTTCTTGCGATCGAGTCCCGGCTCATCGGAAATAAAATCAGCTATAAAACGAAATACGATAAGGTTCAGCAAGTAGTGGAGGCCCTATCCTCTATTACAGAGGAGGTTTTATGAAAATCGAAGTGTTAACGTCACCCGAAATCACCGAATCGACGATTCAGCGGTTATTAGATCGCTCATATGAATCCAATCGCGAAGTGGAAACCCAAGTGGCAGATATTATCACAACAGTGGTCGCTAAAGGCGATGCGGCGCTTATCGACTACAGCGAAAGATTTGACCGCGCAAAACTCACCACGCTTAAAGTGACCCCTGAGGAGATCCAAGCCGCTTATGATCGCATAGACCCCAAACTTCTAAAAATCATTGGCGAAGCCTATGAAAACATACGGATCTTTCACGAAAAAGAACGCCAGCACTCATGGCGCGAAGAGCTACGCGATGGCGTCATTTTAGGCCAACTGTTTCGCCCTGTAGCACGCGCAGGCATTTATGTCCCTGGAGGCAAGGCCGGCTATCCTTCGACGGTTCTGATGGCTGTCACTCCGGCTCAAGTGGCTGGTGTGCCTTCCATCGTCATGACGACCCCGCCAAAGCCCGATGGGTCGGTGGACGATGTGATCCTCGCCACCGCAAAGATCGCAGGGGTCACAGAAATTTACAAAGTTGGTGGCGCCCAAGCCATTGCCGCCCTCGCCTACGGCACTGAGTCCATAAAGAGGGTTCAAACTATCGTAGGTCCCGGCAATATCTACGTGGCGACAGCAAAAAAACAAGTCTTTGGCCAAGTTAACATCGACATGATCGCAGGCCCTTCTGAAATCGGCATTTTATCCGATGGCGCAGTACCGGCAGACATTGTCGCAGCAGATCTTCTCAGTCAAGCGGAACACGACGAATTGGCACAGTCCATTTTAGTCACCACTTCCTTTGAGGAAGCAGAGGCGGTGGCAGCCGAGGTGTACCGTCAAATCGAAGCCTCGCCTCGACAAGCGATTATGACACGCTCAATTGAAGATAGAGGACGGATTCTCGTCGTCCCTTCAAAAGAGGATGCGCTAAAAGCGATGAACCTCATCGCTCCAGAACACTTGGAAGTGTTGTACGAGGAGCCTTTCTCCTATTTGGATCGCATCGAAAACGCTGGAGCTATTTTCTTAGGGCCTTACACCCCAGAACCCATCGGGGATTATTACGCTGGACCAAACCACACCCTACCAACTTCCGGTACCTCGACCTTCTCATCACCTCTTGGGGTACAGCATTTTGTCAAACACTCCAGTATTATCAGCTATTCTAAAGATGCCCTCGATCGAGCTGCTGATGGGGTGATGGCTTTTGCTGAGTCGGAAGGTCTCTTTGGCCACGCGGAAGCGATCCGCAGGAGGGTGACATGACCCGTTTTTTAAGAAGGGATCTTCAAGCGTTTCAAAGTTACAAGGTGGCTCCTATTTCCCATCGCACAGTGATCAACGCTAACGAAAGTCCGTTCAACATCATGGAGGACGAAGGATTTTACGACGATTTTGTCGCAAGATTGTCGGATTTTTGTCCCATGGTCTACCCCGACCCCAATGCGGAAAAACTCAAAGAGAAAATTGCGAAACACGTCTTGCTCTCACCGGATCACCTCATCATCGGTAACGGCGGTGATGAAATCATCAGCCTGGTTTGCCAAGCATTCTTAGAAGCCGATGATTTAGCGATTGCCCACGATATCACGTTTGACATGTACCGACAATCGGCGGTGTTGGCCAAGGGAAGATTCCAAGAAGTACCCAATCTTTCGAACTACGTCATCGACGTCGATGCGCTCATTGAGACGGCGAATCGCCAAAAGGCTAAGATCGTCTTTCTTTGTCGTCCGAACAACCCCACGGGTTACATCGTTCCCAAAGAAGAGGTGGAAAGACTCCTTCAAAGCATTGGTGGTCTAGTTGTGTTGGACGAGGCTTACATCGAATTTTCTGACGATTCCCTATCCTCTTGGGTCACAGAATGGGACAACCTCCTCGTCATACGCACCCTCTCTAAGGCTTTTAGCATCGCAGGACTTCGCGTTGGCTACGGCATCGGTTGCCCCGACCTGATCGAAGATATGAACAAGGTCAAGCCGCCGTACAACATGAACGGCATCTCTCAACTCTTCGCTGAGACGGTTCTCGACCATGGAGCGCTATTGGATAAAACGCGAAGCACCATCGTCACCGCGCGGACAAAACTCGTCGAGACCATCAAAACCATTCCTGGCGTACGCGTCCACGACAGCACGACGAATTTTATCCTCATCGAAGTCGACCATTGCGAAAAAGTTCTAGCCGCCTTTGACGACGCCTCCATCCTCGTCAAATCCTACGGCAACCGCCGTGGTCTCTCAAACTGTATTCGACTGACCATCACGACAGAAGAAGTCAACGATCGCATCGTTGAGGTACTAAAAAGGAGCGTTCCATGAGAAAATCATCCATCGCGCGCAACACGAACGAAACCCAAATCGCACTGACCCTGGAGCTCGACGATAAGAAAGGCTATACCGGCACCAGTGGGATCGGCTTCTTTGACCATTGTCTTACATTGTTTGCAAAACACGGCAAGCTCGGATTGGATCTGGCATGCACCGGTGATCTGTACATCGACAACCACCACACCATCGAAGATCTGGGCATCGTCCTTGGAGAGGCTTTTAAAAACGCCATAGGCGACAAGCGCGGCATCGCTCGATACGGCTCTTTTACTTGCCCTATGGACGAAGCGCTAACCACGGTAGACCTCGATCTCAGCGGTAGAGGGTTTCTCGTGTTCAACGTCAAACTCACCCGTGATAACGTCGGAGATTTCGAAACCGATATGCTCAAAGAATTTTTGTATGCCTTTGCCATCAATGGCGGCATCACTTTGCACGTCAATACTCACTATGGTGACAACGCTCACCATATTATCGAATCGATTTTTAAAGCCCTCGCTAGGGCGCTGTTGGCAGCCACTACCATCGTCGACCCCGACGGAGATATCCCCTCGACAAAAGGCACCCTTGGTGGATCCTCCACCTAATGAGGTAATAATAAAAGGTACGGTATCTCTAGCAATTATTATACAAAGGAGTTGATCTCATGATCGTATTACCAGCGATCGATATTAAATTAGGCAAATGTGTTCGTCTGCGGCAAGGCGTCAAAGAAGACGTCACCATATACGACGAAAACCCGGTGGATGTCGCAAAGGAATTTGACCGCGCCGGAGTGAAATACCTGCACATGGTGGATTTGGATGGCGCTTTTGAAGGGGAACGTCGAAACTTCGACGTGATAAAAGCCATCCGAGAAAACACCTCCCTCCCGATTCAACTCGGCGGAGGCATACGTGATTTGGAAACCGTCCAGTCTTACCTTGACATCGGCATCAACCGCGTCATCATCGGCACGAAAGCCCTTGAAGACCCAGGGTTTGTCGGAGCGTTGTGCAAGGAATACGGCGATGCCATCGCTGTATCCATCGACGCTAAAAACGGCATGGTCGCTACCAAAGGTTGGGTCAACGTCAGCGATGTGTCCGTTATGGATATGGTCGATTCCCTAGTGGGGCTAGGGGTGCAAACCATTATTCACACTGATATCTCTCGAGACGGCATGATGTCGAGCCCAGACTTTGACACCTTGAAAAAACTCCATACCACATACCCTATACAATTTATCGCTTCTGGAGGAATCTCCAGCTACGATGATTTGAAACAATGCGAAGAGATGGGCCTTTATGGCGCCATCACCGGTGTCGCATACTATCGAAAAGCCATTACATTACAACAAATTCTTAGCTTCTAGGAGGCTTATATGACAAAACGTATTATCCCTTGTTTAGACATCCGCGACGGTCGTGTGGTAAAAGGTCGCCGTTTCCAAGATATTCAAAACGTGGCCGATCCCATTGAATTGGCTCGTTACTACTGTGAAGAAGGCGCTGACGAATTGGTGTTTTACGATATCGCTGCCAGTTTCGAAAAACGTGGCATCATGCTGGACTTGGCAAAACAAGTCGCTGATGTCATCGACATTCCTTTCACCATGGGCGGTGGGTTAAAAACCATCGATGACATACGAGCCGCCCTAGAAAACGGCGCGGACAAAGTCTCGATCAACTCCCCCGCCATCGACAATCCCAACTTGATCAAAGAAGCTAAAGACACTTTTGGCCGTCAATGCGTCATGTTGGCCATCGACGCGAGAAGAGTTGGTGAAGGCCAATGGGAAGTCATCGCACGCGGGGCGAGGGATGCCACTGGGATGGATGTGATCGAGTGGGCAAAACGCGGTGTCGAGCTGGGTGCCGGTGAAATTTGCATCAACTCCATCGACGAAGACGGCGTGCGCAGCGGCTACGATATTCCATTAAATCAAGCCCTTGCCCAAGCCGTTGACGTGCCCATCATCGCATCGGGTGGCGCTGGCACGATGCAGCACTTCGCAGACGTTTTAGATGTCGGCGCCGACGCCGCATTAGCCGCTTCTGTCTTTCACTATAAAGACATTCGCATACCAGAACTCAAAGCTTTCTTAAAAGCCCAAAATATCGACGTGAGAGGATAATATGGATATCAACGACATTGTCTTTGACGATAAAGGATTGATCCCCGCCATCGTCCAAGATCACAATACCAACGAAGTGTTGATGATGGCTTACATGAATCGCGCTTCTATCGAAAAAACACTGGCAACCAAACAAACGCACTTCTACTCAAGATCGCGCAACGAACTTTGGCATAAAGGAGAAACCTCAGGAAACTTTCAAGACGTGGTGTCCATGGAGGCGGATTGTGACAGCGATACGCTTCTCATACGCGTAATCCCCCACGGTCCAGCATGCCATACTGGAAAAGACACCTGTTTTTTCAATCCCATACTCGAAGCGGATTCTGATCAACGCTACGATCCCGCCGTACTCACTCAACTGGAAAAAGTCGTCAAAAATCGTAAAGCCAACCCAGTTGAAGGGTCTTATACCAACTACCTTTTCAAAGAAGGCGTGGATAAAATCTGTAAGAAAATTGGAGAAGAAGCGGCCGAAACCATCATCGCTGCTAAAAACAACTCTCAAGAAGAGTTGATCTACGAAGCATCCGACTTTCTCTACCACCTTACGGTCCTCCTAGCCAATCAAGGGGTGAGTTGGCAAGACCTCTACAAAGAACTTGAGAAACGTCACAAATAATTCAAAAATTAATGTTTAATCCACACTAGTAACGGGGTATCTATGGATTGTAAATATCATGGTTTGTAGGTACAGCAATCAATAATCATCTAGGAGGAAGAAAACATGTTTGATTTAAAAGGTAGAGTAGCGGTAATCTCAGGGGCATCCTCGGGGCTTGGCGCACAAATGACTCGAGGATACGCTGGACAAGGGGCTGATCTTGTCATTATGGCAAGGCGCATAGAACGTTTGGAAGAATTCGCGAAAGAATTGAGAGAAGAGTACGGCGTCAACGTTCTCCCCATCCAATGCGATGTCACCGATTCCGCTCAAGTCAATGCAGCCGCTGATAAAGCCGTGGCAGAGTTTGGCAAAGTGGACATTCTCGTCAACTGCGCTGGTTCCGCAAAAAATAACAGCGTATTGGAAATGACTGACGAAGAATGGGATTTCACCATGGAAATCGATATGACCAGCATGTTTAAAGTCACTCGCGCTTTCGCCAACAAAATGATGGAAAACAAGTACGGACGCATTATCAACATCGCCTCCATGTACGGCATGGTGGGTAACACCGCCATTAAAACTATTGCTTATCACGCTTCAAAAGGTGGAGCCGTCAACTTTACAAGAGCTGCTGCAGCGGAATTAGCGGCCGATGGCATCACCGTAAACTGCATCTGCCCAGGTTATTTCTACACTGAATTGACCACTGAAACCTTGGATTCCGACTTTTTCCAAGAATATGCCAACCAAACTGTACCGATGAAACGCTACGGACAACAGGGCGAACTCAACGCCGCAGCCATCTTCTTGGCAAGCGACGAAGCCTCCTACGTCACAGGGGTTATTTTACCAGTTGACGGCGGCTATACCTGTGTGTAAATCCTCAATTTAACAAAAACGACTCCGCCACTCCCAAGGGAATGGCGGAGTTTTTAATTAACCTATCTCGCCTGTGGTATCGTCTTTTATCGAGTTTTGTCCAACGACATCCTTTGTCACCGATCACTGCTTCTCTCGCAATTTCTTCTTCCACTCTTTACCTGTCTTTGATGCCGCTAGGCCTCCTGTTGCGGTTTCTCGCAACGAGACGTGCATCATTTGGCCGATCTCCAACTGAGCACGGATAACTTCATCCCAAGGTACTCGAGTATAGATTCCCGCTAAGGCGAGCTCAGTGGCTAAAATCGCGTTTGTCGCCCCTGCTGCATTGCGTTTGATACACGGGACTTCCACCAATCCTCCCAGTGGGTCACAAGCCAGCCCCAGCATGTTTTTCAAAGCCATAGCCATAGCGTTGGCCGATTGTTCCGGCGATCCTCCTAATAGTTCGGTTAACGCCCCTGCCGCCATACCGCTTGCCGATCCGATTTCTGCCTGGCACCCACCGGCCGCTCCAGAGATACTGGCATTGTTGGCTAAAACATAGCCAAATGCCCCTGCTGTAAACATCGCATTGATGATCTGCTCATCAGAAAAATCGTGTTTTTCTTGAACGGCGATGAGTACCCCTGGCAACACCCCTGAAGACCCTGCAGTCGGCGTAGCGCAAATGATTCCCATTGCCGCATTGACTTCGTTTGTCGCTATGGCATAGGCGGCAGCTTTTAGATAAGCTTCGCTAGTGAGGTACTTTCCCCCTTCCATGTAGTCAAAAAGGCGCTTAGCATCGCCTCCTGTGAATCCAGAATGAGAGGTAACCCCTTCAATCCCCCGTGCAATGGCGCGTTTCATCACCTCGTAACGCTCACGCATCTTTCCGTAAACCTCGTCATAGGGTTCTCCAGACTCCTGTATTTCATAGTCGATCATCAACTCATAAATCTTTTTGTGTGTCTTTTGAGCTAATTCGACGAGCTCTCCAACGTTTTTAAACACCTTTTCCCTCCCTTACTTGTTGAGCACCACCACTTTGACCATACTCTTTTCTCGGCGGATCAAATCGACCACTTCTTTTGGAATTTTCTGGTCGGTTTCGATGGTCATAAGAGCCATATCCCCTTTTTCGATTCGCGAAACCTCCATGCGGCTAATATTGATACGATATTCCATTAAAATACGGGTAACTGACGCAACCGCCCCGTACTCATCCCGATGGTGTACGAGGATCGCTGGATGCTCTCCGGACAATCTGAGGTTAAAGCCATCCATCTCGATGATTTGCACAGCCCCTCCACCTATCGATACCCCTACCAGCTCCATCGCCCCGTCCTCGTCGGACAAGCCTATGCGCACGGTGTTGGGATGGTCGGGTATGGCCTCTTCTTTGAAGAAGGTCACCTCTATCCCCCGTTCTTTAGCGATATCGATGGCGTTGGGTATTCTGGGATCGTCGGTTTTGTAGTCCAACAATCCCCCCACCACTGCCACGTCGGTGGCATGACCTTTGTAAGTCTGGGCAAAAGAACCGTAAAATCGGATCTCCATCGCGCTAGATTCTCGCCCAAATAATTTTCTTGCGATGCGCCCGATGGCTACTGCGCCTGCCGTATGAGAACTGGAAGGGCCCACCATGATGGGGCCAATAATATCAAAGACACTTCTATATTTCAATACACCCTCCTTGGAACTATATTTTTAGGGCCTTGAGCAAAAAGAAAGATCCGTTTTCAGTGAAGAAAGCGAACCTTTTGCACTTATTTCGAAGGATAGACTAAAGTGACCGTAGCCACGATACGCATTTCCCCTGGGCTAATGGGAGCGCCAATACCATTGTTTATCGCAATCGATTCTTTTTGATTCCTAGCTAGTACCCCATCCAATGCCCAGTAATAAGACGTGAGCAAAGATGCTCAATCGTAGGTTCTTGTTGCTCTTCTCGTTCATTTCAGTCATGATCATCACCTCTTGATGCGTTGTGCTTTATGATCGGTTGACTCAGGTTTTACACGGGTTTTACTTAGCACATATATACCCTTATTAGCTCATTTAAAATGAATTTAATTGGTATTTGATATCACTATTCTCCTGTCTTTCCTCGACGGGTTTCACATAGTAGGATAACCTATCCCTTTCCTACGCATAATTGAAAAAGCTCGAACCAGTCATTCGATTCGAGCTTTTTCAACGATAAAACACCCAGGATTTTTTAACTTGAGGTGTCAATCTGTCGTGTGGCCAACTGAGTTTTGATGTCTCCACACTGTTTGCGTCATTAATAATATAGTTCCCGTCTGGCGTCAACCCGACAAAGACGAGAAAGTGACCCGTGGTAGTAAAATCTCCTTCGCTCATGCTGGCAAGGATTGGGCGCCCTTCTCGCAAGTGCTTTTTCAACACACGGTCTTCAAAGGGGATCTCCTCCACGCGAAATCCGTACTTGTCGCCGACTTCTCTGATAAACAGCCAACTCAACCCATACTCACCGTAGAGCCCGGCGTCCATAGCCTCCACGGCGATGGTCGCAGGGGTGATACCCGGATCGGTGGCAAGCCCTGATAGGATCATTGCAAGAGATGTGGGACCACACCCTCCTGTGGCGATCATATCGTCGCCGAGGGGGTTGTACCCCCACCTTTTGTCCCATTGAAGATAGTGGGGAAAAGGGCGCTTGAAGGGATGGGACTCCCCCGGTGTGGGATCATTGCCAGGATGATCTAAGTATCCTGCCACAAATGCCAAAGCATCGGGATTGTTTCCCGCTAAAATCTGCAATCCTTTCGGAAATGCATCGTAATGGTCTAGGATCATCTTCGCTTTTTCATTTTTCGCAGAGTATTCGTATAGTTTTTCAATAATTGCGTCCCTTTTCGTCACCGATGTCTCCATTGACCCCGCCAATGGAAGATCATCGACAAAAGCCTGTGGTGATGAGGACTTTTTTACAAATAGGAAGTAAATCATAGCCATTGCGATTATCAGTAGCAATACCCTCATGGAACGTTTCGATTTTCGATTCTTCATAGGTTCCTCTCTTTCCATCTCAACTTGCACCATCTTACGGTCTATCTCAATGATATCAAAGAAAGTCTATGTGGGGTACGCTTTCTACTCACAACATTCATAATTTATTCTTACGACAACCTGACATTTTCCTTACGATACGGTGGGGTTCAAAGGCAGTACGACAGTAAATCGAATCATCTCGTTCGCGCTATCGGCTCGTATGATTCCACCATGTAATTCGACGATTTCCTTTGATATTGCAAGCCCTAACCCCGCACCGCCAGTCGAGGATGATCGAGACGAGTCTAATCTGAAAAACTGATCAAACAACCGATCCAACTTGTCTGGCGCAATGGTTTTTCCCCTATTTTGGATGTGGATTTCCACACGATCCCCTACTGTTCTCAACGATAGTTGAATAGGCGATGCCACGTAGCTATAGTTAATCGCATTTCGGATCAGATTGTCAAAAGCTCGTTCAAGCTTGTCCGGGTCGCAAAGCAACTCCACAGACGGCTCTATTGATGCCTCCCATCGCAAATCCTTCTCCGCTAAGATTGGATTGAACTCATTAGCGATTTGTTCGACCATCCGCCCGAGGTTGATCGGTTCCAGTTCCAAAGTCAAGGTCGTGAGGTTAAAGCGGGTGATGTCGAAAAATTCGTTGATCAAATCTTCCAACCGCTCTGCCTTATCCAAAGCGATACCTGTGTATCGAGAACGCAGAGCCGTTGAAATTTCCGGCTCATCGCGCAACAACGTCAAATAGCCAATGACACTGGTCAACGGCGTCTTCAAGTCGTGAGCGAGGTAGACGATCAAGTCATTTTTCCGCTGTTCCGCTTCTTTAGCGAGGTACGCGCTTCTTATGGCCCGTTCTCTCACAATATTCATCTCCGATTGAACATCGATCAATTCTTCCGATAAGCGTATCGGTTCATCAGAAGCTGTGGCAAGCTGTTCAGAAGCGTGGATGAGCTCTTCTAAAAATCCCGTCAAATTCGAAATTTTCTTATAACCCACCCGCAAACAGACGACGATACCGACGATTCCACCGATGAGAAAAATCCTGTCCTCGATGGCTTTTAAATCCCGGTACAGGGGATCCGTGCCTTGCCAGATGACCATGGTCGCAAATATTCGAGCGATCACGACTCCCGCGATCAGAGCAAGCAGGGTAAAACCAATGGATGAAAAATAACCCATAATAATCTGGCGAGAAAATTGATTGTGTCGGCTGACTTTTCTAAATGGAGCGTCTATGGGCATTTCTACCGCTTTTCTCTTGGCCGGTTTACTTTTTCTAGGCTTTTTTTGTCTACTCAACAGTGTATCCCACCCCCCAAACGGTTTTCACGTACTTAGGCTTTCGCGCAGGCTCGCCCATTTTTTCACGTAGTCTTGCGATATGTGTCATTACCGTATTGTTGTTGTCAAGATACTTCTCACCCCAAATCGCTTCAAATAAATCTTCGGCAGAGACCACTACCCCTTTGCGTTCACACAAATACCACAGAATATTGAATTCGATGGGTGTTAATGAGAGTTCTTCTCCGTTTAAAACACACTTGTGACTATTTTTAGAGATCGTCAAGCCGCGTATATCGATCTCACCTGCGTCCGCAGCCGCGGTTTCCACCATGTTGTAGCGTGTATATCTGCGCAACTGAGTTTTGACCCGCGCGACTAACTCCAAAGGGTTAAAGGGTTTCGTAATATAGTCGTCCGCTCCCAGGGTCAAGCCTGTAATCTTGTCCATATCTTCAACCTTTGCAGTTAGCATAATAATCGGAAACAATCTGTCTTCGCGTATCTTTTGGCATAGGGTAAACCCATCCATGTCTGGCATCATCACATCTAAAATCGCTAGACTCAAATCCTCGCGCTTGACACACGCCAACGCTTCAGAGGCATTGTAGAATTTATACACTTGGAATCCGTCGTTGAGGAGGTAAACCTCCACTAAATCCGCGATCGCTTTTTCATCGTCCACAATAAGAATTTTTTCGTTCATTCACCAATACTCCCTCTACAATCTCAACGAGCGCGTTTCAACTCGTCGATCACGATTTTTTTCATGCCCATCATCGCTTTGATCTGGTTTTCGGTCTCCATCAATTCGCCCATGTTTTTAGGCACAATCTGCCAAGACAAACCAAATCGGTCCTTCACCCAACCACATTGCTCAGCCTCCGGCACATGTGAAAGCTTTTCCCAATAGTAATCGATCTCCTTTTGATCGGCACACTCGATCATAAAAGACACCGCCTCGCTCAATCGAAAAACAGGTCCTCCATCGAGAGCCATAAACTTTTGACCATTTAAGCGAAACACCGCGGTCAATACCTTCCCGTGCATACCTTCAAAATGCTCATCCAAAGATTCATCTGGATAGTAGACCATTTCGTCAATCGCAGAGTTTGGAAAAACCTCCACATAGTAACGCACCGCTTCATCGCAATTGTTATCCGCAAACCATAAACAAGGTGTAATCATCGTATCATCCTTTCAAGTTATAGAATTGTCATATCAATACTCTATACATACCCTTATTATTAACAACTTGCTCTTTTTTAATTGATAACGTTTATCATTTAAGGAACTGGGTATCTATCCAACAAGATCAAGTGAACACGCAATGTGTTCTAACCATATAATCATACAATATCACATTGAAAGGAGATATCACATGACTTTTACACTGCCGAGCCTTAACTACGAGTACAATGCCTTGGAACCATATATCGATAAAGAAACCATGGAAATTCATCACACCAAACACCATCAAGCCTATATTAACAATCTCAATGGCGCAGTAGAAGGCACCGAGTGGGCTGATCGCTCCATTGAAGAGATTCTATCGGATTTAGCTCAGTTGCCCAAATCTATACGTACAGCAGTCCGAAATAATGGCGGCGGCCACTATAATCACACCTTATTCTGGGAAATTCTCGGTCCAAATGGATCCGATAAACCAGAAGGCCTCCTTCTACAAGCCATCGAAAAAACATTTGGCTCCTTTGAAGACTTCCAAAAAGAATTTGAAACGGCGGGTACGACCCAATTTGGATCTGGGTGGGCATGGCTTGTCGTAACAGGTGACGGCTCACTTGAAATCACGAAAACCGCCAACCAAGACTGTCCACTCACTGACGGCAAAACTCCAATCCTCGGCGCCGACGTCTGGGAACACGCCTACTACCTCAACTATCAAAACAAACGCCCAGACTACCTGAAAGCTCTACGGCATGTCATCAATTGGGAAAAAGTCGCTGAGCTTTACGCATCGGCAATATAATGAAACCCGCTCACACTGGATAGGTTACACTAAATAGGACAAAATTTTTCCGAACATGATATAATAATTATGGGAGGAGAAAAATATGTCTAAAAAACATTACGATGAGAATTTTAAAAAGCAAATAGTTAATATCTATAACCAGGGTAATCATACATATAGGAGCCTAAGTGAGGAATATGGAATAGCGGCATCTACGATGAGACAGTGGGTATTAAGATACAATAATACTAAGTCATTTAGCGTTGAAGATAATAGAACGGAAGAGGAAAAAGAATTAATTGAACTCAGAAAAAAAGTAAAGCAACTTGAAATGGAGAATGATATTTTAAAGCAAGCTGCACTACTACTAGGCAAAAAGTAGACCTTATCATTTCTAATAGAGAGAAATACAGTATTAGTGCAATGTGTGAACTTTTAAAGGTCTCAAGGAGCTTGATATATTATCATCTAAATAAAAAAGATACTGACAGTTCTAATGAAGAATCGATCTTAACAAATCATATAAAGGAAATCTTCAGAAGAAGTAGAAATAATTATGGGACGAGAAAGATTAAGATTGAATTAGATAGGCTTGGTTATCAAGTTTCTAGAAGAAGGGTATCTAGAATTATGAAGGAAAATGGCCTAGTATCTAATTATACAGTAGCTAAGTATAAGGTTCAAAGTAATAGTTGTAATGAATCAAATGTTTCTAATATAGTTGATAGAGACTTTGATAATAGAGACAAGTTAGAGGTTGTAGTAAGTGATTTAACGTATGTAAGGGTAGCGAGTAAGTGGAACTATGTATGTACTATAATAGATTTATCTAATAGAGAAATAATAGGATATTCAGCTGGGCCGAATAAAGATGCCAATTTAATAGAAAAAGCTCTATTAAGATGTAGATATTCATTGAAGGAAATCAAGCTCTTTCATTCAGATCGAGGTAAAGAGTATGACAATATAAAGATAGATGAAATTTTAGAAGCCTTTAAAATAAAACGTTCTTTAAGTAGAAAAGGAAATCCTTATGATAACGCGGTAAGTGAAGCTACAAATAAAATTTTAAAGATGGAGTTTATTTATCAGAACAAATTTGAAACTCTAGAGGAGTTAGAATTACAGCTTGCTGAATATGTTTACTGGTATAACTATATAAGGATCCATGGATCCTTAGGATACATGAGTCCAATAGAATTTAGAAATGAAGCGAATCTAGAAATGGCAGCATAAATGATATATTTATAGGTAAATTTTTGTTCGGAATAAATTTGTTCAAAAAAGGGTTGCCTTTCCACCAAATCCTCCACCAATATGTGTACATATGATCCTTACCTGGTTATTATTTTT
>CAZHRC010000024.1:9285-22619 GCA_964533865.1 uncultured Peptoniphilaceae bacterium | reverse complement strand
TTTTTACACTCTTGGGAATATCGATCTATTCTATTTGATTGCCATTAAAACCTGATAAGTACTCTAATACTTTTGGCAATTTTATCGATTTAATTTGATTGTTGTTAAGGCATAATCCTCGATTCTTGTAACAGTATCTGGAAACTCGATTACGCTAATCTTGTTGTTTTGGAAGGATCCTTGCCCGATTTTCTGAATGCCCTCTGGTAACTCTACCGATGTCAGACCTTTATTTTGAAAAGCATAAGCGCCAATCTCATCAACCGTTATTCCATTAATCGTTTCAGGAATAACCACCTCAGTTTCTTTTCCATGGTATCCACTTATCCTTCCCGCTCCTGAATAAGTATCAAAAATGAAATCACTCTCCGGGGTCGCTGCCTCCACTCGCACCCCTCCACAAATCACCAACGATAGCACCATTGCTAACAACACTGTCCACTTGCGCACGTTCATCAAAACTTCCTCCCATTTTATGTCTTATCACACAATAATAGTATCTTATGTACAATTTAAACCATTGCCTTTTCAGCACTGACGATCACCAGCACTATCGGATCCCTTTTGTTTGAACTGTCACCCAAATTACGGTCCATAGGGTCAGTCATTACGACTTGTTATAAAACCCACAGATTCAAACGAAATCATGCTTAGATCTTTATTCCTCCAATACTTTCTTAAAAAACAGGCCTCGGTCAGATATCTTTCCGAGGCCTATCCCGCTATGCTAGCGTTGTTATTTAGTAAGCGTACTTACCACAGCTTCTGTAATGGCCGCTGTGCCACCGATAACGATAAAGGATGAGAGTTTTTTACCCTCGCCTTTGATGTAGTCGGCGATACTTGACGGTACTGCGTTTTTCATCACTGGTAAAATCGGTGCTTGGTAGATGGCCGTTAATGGGCCCGCTACCATAGCATCGATGTATTCGACATCACTTGCAACGACGGCTTTTGTCGCCTCTGGGTACGCTACTGCTGCGATGAGAGCCGCTGTTTCATAGCGATCATTTCCGCCTATTCTTTGAACAGTACCTACTTTTTTAAAATCCTTTTCAACTGATTGAGCAACCGCTGCGGTACCACCTGCTACATAGATTTTATCGGGGGCGATGCTTGCGAGCACCTTTGCCGTTCCTTCCGTTAACGCTGCTGGTCGAGTCAAGAGTAGTGGCGCTTTCTCTTTAATCGCTAATGCGCTCACACTTAAAGCATCTGGGAAGTTTGAGCCTTGTGCAAAGACAACCGCGTCTTTTTTACCTATTATTTGAACGATTTGCTCTGCGATCTTGTCTGCTGTTTCATAACGGTCCGCACCTGCAATTCGCGTGACCTCATAGTCGCCAAACGCTTCTGCCGCCTTCTCTGAGATCGCTGAAGTTCCACCGATGATAATGACGTTCTTAGCCCCTAGTCTCGATACTTCATCAAGGGTTTCCTTTGGAATGGCATTTGTCGTACCCAATAAAATTGGTGCTTTCTTCACATGACCAAATACGGTAGCTGCCAACGCATCTGGGTAGTTGTGACCGTCTACAATTAAAACGGTGTCGACTGTTGTATAGTTCGCTTTTGAAATCTCAACAGCCGTTAAGAAGCGATTGTCGCCACTTATCCGCGTTGAGGTTTTCGCGGAGACTTCTGTTTCTTTTTTATCATCATTAGGTGCGACTTCTGATTGTGCGTTAACCACGATATCAAAAGTTTGCTCCGAAGAATTATTTGCTGGATCTACCGCTTTGACCGTAATGGAGTAGGTGCCTTCTTTCGTGGGTGTTCCAGAGATCTCTCGGGTTGCAGGGTCGTAAGTCACTCCTTCTGGTAGACCCGTTACCGTAATTTTTGCAGCTTCGTCATCAACTTTGATTTCAATCTTCATCGCGTTTCCGCTGCTCACCGTTGAACTATAAAGTCTGGTGATAATCGGTGCTGTAACATCGACAGGAGCCTTAGTGCCAACGAGTACAACTTTATCCACCTGCTCTTTTGTCACTTTAGCAGACATGAGTTCCACATTTGTTACGACACCGTTTGTGCGGGTGATCTTCTCAACGATGGATCTTTCCCCATCGACCCCTGTAACTTCAACAGCAGTTTGTCCGACCTCTAAAGTATCGGTATTCTTTGTAATCGTACCAAAAGGAATAACTTCCTTGCGGGTTTCTTCCTTGATTTCAACGATATCTTTCGTTCCATTTAATACGATCTTATCTACCGGTTTCAAAGTGATGTTTCGGTCTTTTTCGACTCGACTGGTTTCTACGCCATCCGTCATCGTTACTGCATATACAATAGTAGTCTCTCCATCGACGCCTTCTTGTTTAACTTTTGTAGTACCTCTGTCGAGGGTTGGATCATTTTCGTTTTTGGTTTCAAACGGAATCTTTTCGACCACATTAATCTCTTTAGTTGTGATTTCTGGCACTTTTGGTATCGTCACTGAACCTTTATTAATAGCGACTTTTGCTGGATCTTTGAAATCAATCGGTCCCGCCGCAACGGTAGAAAGAATTGTCTCTTTATCTCCGACCTTATCGGCAACTACGATATCAAAGGCACCTGATTTAGACGGATCTAAAACCTTGAATCGCATTGTCCGCGTTAGGTCATTTGTTCCGTTACCCATCATCACTCCTAGAACATCTTCGCCAATTGCCAGCGCTTCTTTTAATGCCACTGCAGGCGTGTCTTTTTGTAACTCCAAGACGCTTTTGTCGTATTGCAATGCAATCGAAGAAAATTGAAGGCCAGGATTGTTCTTATATGGTAACATCCACCTCAGCGAATTCGCCGCCTTCTAATAGGGTTACAGACCCAAAATTAATTTCTATCGGTGCTTGAGCGTGAGCAACGTTGCTCCCTAGCGGAAACAGCACCAACAGCACTGCCAATGCAGAAGCGATTACTCTTTTCAAACTTTGTTTCATAATTCCTCCTAATACTATCCTACGGTACACTTCGACCTAGGACTACTAACATTAACACACGGACAGTTGTTAAATAACTGTCTAACTCGCGTTTGCCATAAGTACTTTGTTGCTATTTATAATTATTTTAGTAGGAGTATATTGCTTTTACAAGGCGAATCGTAGATGACTATCTATAAATTCGTTATTTCATCACTTTTTGACGAATTCACTCTCAATTATCTCGACAGATTAAACCCAATGGTTCCCGTCAGTATCGCGACGATGCCGATGAAGTGGTGGGTGAGTAGGGGTTCTTTTAAAAACAACGCCCCTGCTATAATACTTACCACTGTAGAAAGGTTATTAAACAAGCCTACTCTACCCGCTTCTAAGGTGGCGAGGGCGTAAGTGGAAAGGAAAGAGGTGAGGAGTAAAGACAACACCCCGAGGTAAAACATGGCGAATAGGTAAGATGGCACAGCGAAAGGTTGAAAAAAGGTGCTTAGCGTCCCAGTGCTAAGATGCTGAAAGAGAGATAATCCGTTGAAGAAGAAAAAGCCTGCGATACTCATGACGTAAACGATGTCGGCTACGGTGTGGGTTTTTGAGAGTTTTCTCGCGAAGACGTTGTAAACGGCGAAGCAAATCGCGGAGATGAGGATAAAGAGAAACCCAGTGTAACTATAATCTCCCGTATTGAACCCGTTCATCACGTTGATAAATATCAGTCCCGCCACCGATAGGAGCATAAAACCTTTTTGTTTCGCGGTGGCGCTTTCTTTTAGCACCAACCGAGCGACGAGAAGGGTTAGTATAGGAGACACCGCATAGATGATGCCCGCTTCCGATGTAGGTACGCTTCTCAATCCCATCGTTTGGAAGAAGAAAAAACCGATGGGGTAGATGAGGCTCAAAGGCAAAATCGCCAGCCACCCTGATTTGTCGATGGAGAAAGCACCGGGTTTTGCGATTCTGAAAATATTCACCGCAACAGCTGCCACCAAAAATCGATGGCCTAGCATAGTGATCGCATCAGCGCTAATGAAAGCGATTTTTACGATTAAAAACGAAAAACCGATAATGAGTGCTTGGAGTGTAATGGCGAGTGTTGCTTTAGTTTTGTTCGTCATGTGATGTCCTTTCTGGTTCGTTTAACAGTTTCATAAGAGCGAGGAGTAAGGTCAAGACCCTCCCTCAGTCTGCTGCGCAGACAGCTCCCTCGGGGATGGAGCTAAGGTCAAGGGCAAGTGCATTAGGGTCAAGAACGTGAAGGTCAAGGTCTTCTTAGCCACCTGGAAAGTGGCGTCCGTCAGGTTCCATCTCCGAGGGAGCTGGCTCGGCGCTCTTTGCCGAGACTGAGGGAGGGTTTTGACCTTTCCTTTAGCTCTTATACCCCGACCAATGAATCGCCTATGTTATGTACCTATTCTTCTTTCTCCGATCATCTCTAAAAGCAAACAACCTCAATCGACCTAAGTCAATTGAGGCTGCTCATTATGGCGGAGAGGGCGGGATTCGAACCCGCGTGGGATTGCTCCCAAACTGATTTCGAGTCAGCCCCGTTATGACCTCTTCGATACCTCTCCATGCACTTCTATCATATTACATGAATTTTACAAAAAAAGCAAGAACACCATATAAATTCCATGCTCCGTCTCTAAAAAGCGCGGAGCATGGCATAGTCTTTTCTATTTTCCGATAATCTCTGCGTATTGCTTTTCGTATTCTCTGTGTTGTTCTGCCACTTCTTTGTCCACTGTGGTCATTTTTGAAACGACGACGATAAACAAACAAGAGATGAGAAACGCTGGCATGAGCTCGTAGATACCAAAAACACCACCCATAGGTTTGATCAACAGCTTCCACACAAAGACGGTGATACCTCCACCAAGCATACCTGCGATGGCACCTTCTCTTGTGATGTCTTTCCAGAACAGGGAAAACAGCATGAGCGGACCAAATGTCGCCCCGAAACCTGCCCAAGCAAAGGATACGATGGTGAAGATCACCGATTGTTCATCTAGTGCAAGCAGGATTCCCAACAAGGAGATGAGCACCAATGTAATACGCGATACATTCATCACTTGTGCGTCTGTGGCGTCTTTTTTGAAGATATGTTGGTAGAGGTTCTTTGCCACAGCGCTCGATGCGATGAGCAAGTAGGAGTCGGAGGAACTGATGGTAGCAGCGAGTATCCCCGCCATGATCAATCCACCGATAAATGGCGGCAACAGGTTGCGGCTAAGGACGATAAAGATATTTTCCGCCGCACCACTGGTCAATAATTCTGCTGGGAACAATTTGCGCCCGACGATGCCGATAAAGACCGCACAGGTCAAGGAAATGATGACCCATATCGTAGCCACGCGACGAGATAAGGTGATTTCATCGGTGCGACGTATCGCCATAAAACGCAATAACACTTGCGGCACACCAAAATACCCCAATCCCCAACTCATGGTGGAGATGATGGTTAAAAAGCCGTAGGGGTTGGCTGGTCCAAATTGAGGTTGGCCGTTTGCGACTTGTTGAACTCCATCGACTACAGTCGGATTGGCGATACCAAAGAAATCAAAGAATCCAGGAATGCTCTTGGCGTTTTCGAGAACTGCATTTACTCCGCCTGCAGCATTTGTACCCATGGCAATGATCACCACTAGCGCAATCACCATGACTATGGCTTGCATGAAATCCGAAGCCGACTCTGCTAAAAAGCCTCCGATAAAAGTGTACACCACAACAAAGATCGCTCCCACAATCATCATCGACACATAGGAATAGCCAAACAACGTGCTAAACAGTTTTCCTACGGTCACAAAACAACTGGACGCGTACACGGTAAAGAAAATAAGGATAAATAAAGCCGCAATGGTCATTATGACCGGGTTCTTTTCTTTAAATCGGAAACTGAAGTAGTCCGGTATAGTGATCGAATCATTGGCCACGTGGGAATACACTCGTAAGCGTTTCGCAACGATAAGCCAGTTCACATAGGTCCCCAAACCTAAGCCAATCGCCGTCCACACAGCGTCACTAAGACCGTAAAAGTAGGCCACTCCTGGCAGACCCATCAATAACCAACCGCTCATATCCGAGGCTTCTGCGCTCATCGCCGTCACCCAAGGACCAAGAGACCTGCCTCCTAGAAAATAGTTTTCGCTACTCTCGTTTGCACGTTTCGCGAAGTAAATGCCAATTCCAATGACCACTGACATGTAGAGCGTCATCGCAATTGACGTTTGGAAAGTGTCCGTCATATTTCTCCTCCTATTCGTGCTGAAAATAATGACGAAACGTCAGAATACCGACGTCCGTGCCGTCATTCTATCACTTACACTCTAGGATGTCAAAGCACTAATCCGATGAACGAAATTGAATGCCTTCTACGCCTTAAAATAATCTAACGCTCGAAACCCTTTTAGAGTCAGCGATGTAAACATAAGCATGGTATCCGTATCGATAGTAATGGGCCCTTCTGGCAATATAAGGGCTTTTGAGAGGTAAATCTCAATGCCATCGACGACTTTTTTGACAAATTTCTCTGGAGATCGCGGTACTTTCGGAAAAATTTCTGCGACTGGAACATTCGCCCCACAACACGATGAACGATAATCAGGGTATTCGATGGTTACAGCGTTTATTTTCTTCTTGGACATGTATTTTTGTGCGTTTTCTGTAATGATAATCATAAGATCTCCTTTCTCTAGTGAGTTATTAGTATGTATACCCTGTTGATGCGGTTGTGAAGCGGTGTTATGGGACGGCACATTCGCGCCGAAAGGCGATGGCAAGAGGACCCTCCCTCAGTCTCGGCAAAGGACGCCGAGCCAGCTCCCTCGGAGATGGAGCCTGACGGACGCCACCCTCAGGGTGGCTGATAAGACCTTGCCCTTCACGTCCTTGACCTTGGCTCCATCCTCGAGGGAGCTGTCTGCGCAGCAGACTGAGGGAGGGGTGAGGGAGGGGTTTGATCTTATCCCTTGACCCTAATCTCTTGACCTTCACGTGCCGTAAAGCACACTTCATGTAGCACGCCCCATGCCACACTATCCGCTACACGATTCACTCATTCGCGTCCTTTCCTACCTCCTTCAAAAGAAAAAAGCCTCTGCTCATTGGCAAAAGCTTTTTTCATCATCTAACTCAAAATCGCAACTGCTTCATAGGGCGATAATTCTTCAGTTATTCTATCTTTTAGTTCATCGTTTCTAATGAGCACTTCACCCGTCGCATATTTTTCCATTATCGCTGGGTCTACCCCATGAGGTTTCGTTTCACCGGAAAAGTTGAGAAGTACCAGTAGGCTCCTATCGCCCAATCGGCGTTCATAGGCGTAGATTTGTGGGTCTTCGGTTGCTACTGGAATAAATAACCCCTTTGCGATAACTGGGTGGGCTTTCCGCAATGCGATCAATCGTTGATAATAAGCAAAAATCGATCGTTGGCTCATTCGGTCACTCACTGCGTTTATAGTTTTTTTATTGTCGTTTATCTTGATCCAAGGCTTACCGATGGTAAACCCTGCCATCGGGGATGAATCCCATTGCATCGGGGTCCTGCCGTTGTCACGTGAACGTTCGTTGACGATGTGAAGGGCTTGGCTCGGTGTTTCCCCTCCTTCTTGCAAAATCCGATAGTAATTAAAGCTCTCCACGTCCTTGAAGTCTTCGATTGTCTCGTAGTGGGCATTGGTCATCCCAAACTCTTCACCTTGGAAGATATATGGCGTGCCCCGCAACAAATGGATCAGAGTAGCAAGCATCGTTGCCGATTCGTAGTGGTAATCCTGATCATCGCCTAAACGTGATACGCTGCGGGGTTGGTCGTGGTTGTTCCAAAACCAAGCTGACCAACCGCCACCTTCTTGCATCCCAACTTGCCAATCGTCGAAAAGATCCTTTAGCATTTGCCAATCCACCGGCGCCAACACCCATTTCTGACCGTCCGGGTAGTCCACTTTTAAATGATGGAAGCTAAAGGTCATATCCAGCTCCCCTTCATCGGGGTTGGTATAGCGCACACAGGAATCGATAGAAGTCGATGACATCTCCCCAACCGTCACCCATTCATCAATGCCTGACTCCGCCACCATTTCCTTGAGAAATTCGTGAACATGAGGACCATCGGTGTAAAACCTTCTTCCGTCGCCAATCCCATCGTCTTCAAAGACTTCGGGCTTGCTGATGAGGTTGACCACATCAAATCGAAACCCGCGAACGCCTCTGTCTTTCCAAAACTTCAACACTTCCACCAACCCCGCCCGTACCTTTGGGTTTTCCCAATTCAAATCCGGTTGGTTTTTGTGAAAAAGGTGGAGGTAATACTTGTTCATGTGGGGCACGTATTCCCAAGTGGATCCGCCAAACTTTGACACCCAATTGGTAGGTGCACTTCCGTCTGGTCGAGGATCTTTGAAAATATAATAGTCCTGATAATCCTGATCGCCAGCAAGGGCGTTCTGAAACCATTCGTGGTGGATGGAGGTATGGTTAAAAACCATATCCAGCATCAGCCCGATTCCCGCTTCTTTTGCATCGGTAGCCAACCGGTCAAAATCTTCAAAGGTACCGTAGATCGGATCGATGGAACAGTAATCGTCCACATCATAGCCGTTGTCGTATTGGTGAGAACGGAAAAACGGCGTGATCCATACCGTATCCACTCCAAGTTCCTTGAGATAGGGAAGTCTTAGACGTATTCCCTCTAAATCCCCAATGCCATCACCGTTGGAATCTTGAAAGGACCTAATATAAATCTGATAGTAGGTCTTGTCTTCAAATCCCATTACATCCCTCTTTTCTTACCTACCACAAGGGTGATCGCCAATGGTACCACTATCGCAATCGCCATTGCAATGGCAAAATTCACCATAAACGCTGGTTGGATTGAGAGGATCCCTGGGATACCGCCTACGCCGATCGCATTGGCCATAATATCCGTTCCCACAGAGAACACTGCAGCTAGACCAGAACCGATCATCGCAGCAATAAAGGGGAAGTTGTACTTTAAGTTCACCCCAAACATCGCCGGTTCCGTAACGCCCAAGTAACAGGAAATACACGCTGGAATCGAGACTTGAAGCGCTTCATCGTTTTTGCGTTGCAATATGATCATGCCAAGAACTGCCGACCCTTGTGCAATATTGGATAGAGCAATCATCGGCCACAACATCGTCCCTTTAAATTCTGCGATCAATTGCAAATCGATGGCGTTCGACATGTGGTGAAGTCCCGTGATGACCAAAGGTGCGTAAAAGACGCCAAATACCGCTGCGAACAGCACGCGTAAGTTTGAGGTCAATCCGGCGTAAACCACTGCGGAAATCGCCGCACCAATCTTCCAACCGATAGGTCCTAAGATCACGTGAGATACAAGAACCGCCAATATCAATGAAAATAACGGAACAAAAATCATCGAAATCACTTGGGGCACAATCTTTTTAAAGAAACGCTCCAAGTACACCAGTGTAAATCCAGCAAAAATCGCTGGCAACACTTGGGCTTGATAACCGATCATTTGCACCTGTGCAAAGCCAAAGTTCCAGTGGGGAATGTCTGCTGCTGCCGTTCCTGCTACACCGTATGCATTTAGCAGCTGAGGTGATACCAACGTCAATCCCAGTACAATACCGAGGATTTCTGTGCCACCCATTTTTTTCGTCACCGACCATGTGATGCCAACAGGTAAAAAGTGGAAAATCGCTTCGCCGATCAACCAGAGAAAGGAATGAATCCCAGCCCAGAAAACTGAGGTCTCCACAAGGGTCATCGTGCCGTTTTCGACGAGTTTAATATCTCCGATCACATTTCTAAAACCTAAAATCAAGCCTCCGACGATAATCGCTGGAATCAGCGGCGCAAAAATCTCCGCCAAATTGGACATCGCCCTTTGCAACGGATTTTGATTGTCCTTGGCCTGCTGTTTTACTTCATCTTTAGAAACTCCCTCAATGCCGGCGTGACCGGTAAATGCCTTATAGAAATCCGCCACGTCGTTTCCAATAATCACCTGGAACTGCCCTGCTTGGGTAAACGTCCCCTTAACTGCAGGCAGCGCTTCAATCTTTTCGACATCGGCTTTCCCTTGATCCACCAACACAAAACGCATGCGTGTGATACAGTGGGTCACCGCTTTAATGTTCTCTTTTCCACCGACTAGCTCAAGCAATGCTTTGCTATCTTCCGCGTACTTTGTCATCGTTTTCCTCCTTGTATTTGAGTTGCTAACTTGTGTGTATAAGTTTATCTTATACGTATAGGTTTGTCAACTGTTTTTATTGAAAAGATAGCTAGCTTTCCTGCAGCATGAAGAGGTGCAAGTCTGTGGGTTGACGATAGTGTAATATAGGATGCCATCTGAAGTCGCCCTTCGAGCAGTGAAGGTCAACAGCGTTTGGATCAAGGGCATAAAGGTCAAGGTCAAGAAAGAAGGTCAAAACCCTCCCTCAGTCTGCTGCGCAGACAGCTCCCTCGGAGATGGAGCCTAAGGGCAAGGGCGTGAAGGTCAAGGTCAAGAGATAAGGTCATAACCCTCCCTCAGTCTGCTGCGCAGACAGCTCCCTCGAGGATGGAGCCTAAGGGCAAGGGCGTGAAGGTCAAGGTCAAGAGATAAGGTCATAACCCTCCCTCAGTCTGCTGCGCAGACAGCTCCCTCGAGGATGGAGCCTAAGGGCAAGGGCTTGAAGAGCTAGGTCAAGTGAAAATGCAAAGAGCAAGGTCAAGAATGAACCGTAAGGTCTTAGCAGCCACCCGAACGGTGGTGATCCATCCCCGAGGGAGTTGGATAGGCGCTCTTTACCGAGACTGAGGGAGGGTTTTCTTCCCATCGTCATTCGGCGCCAAGCCAACAAGAACTAATGATACGCCCGTACAAACAAAAGGCTACCTCATCAAGAGGTAGCCTTCCGTTTCACTTAGTTGATTTAGTTTTTTCTAAACCTTATTTCTTCAATTCCGCTTCAACCGCTGCAGAGATGGCATTGACGCCACCTATGATGGTCAAGCGCTTGATTTCGGAGCCTTCACCTGCCAAGTAGTTCTTCAGTGCTTGTGGCACGTGATTCTTGCCTACGAGTAGGATTGGTGCGCCGTAGTCGTTGGTCAATGGACCTGCTGCCAATGCGTCGATAAACACTTCTCCACTCGCAACAATCGCTCTATTTGCTGTTGGGTAGGTGTACGCTGCTATGACGGTGGCCGTTTCGTAGCGATCTTGTCCGCCTAAGCGTGTGACCGGTGCGTAGGCTTTGAGCTGGGTTTCAACGTTGGCCGATACGGCTGCTGTTAACCCTGCTACGGTGATCTTAGATGGGTTATAAGCATCGAGACGAGCTTTGGTGAACTCTGGGATGCTATTTGGTCTCACCAACAAAATTGGTGTGCTTTCTTTAATCGCCAGTGCGCTAATAGTCAATGCATCTGGGAAGTCGTCGCCGCGTGCGATAACTACGGCGCTCTTGTTTCCTGTCAATTTAGTGACGCGATCGGCGACGAGTGCTGCTGTTTCGTATCGGTCGATACCACCAATGCGTTCGGTGATGTGATCGAGTTTCAACATATCTTCGACTTTTTGGCTAACTGCTGAAGTTCCGCCGACAATTATAACTTTTTCCACACCTAAGCGTTTGAGTTCTGCTATGGTTTTTTCTGGAATGCTGTCAAGGTCGACGAGAAGCAATGGAGCATTTTTCACATCAGCCAATACGGTTGCCGTTAACGCGTCTGGGAAGCGATGACCATTGACGATAATCGCAATTTTCGCTCTGTCGTAGCTATCTTGAGAGATTTTATTCGCCGTTTCATAGCGGTCGATCCCTTCAATACGATCTACGATCATATCTTTACTCGGTTCTTCGACCGATCCGCCGCCTGGTACAGGTTTCGGTGTAACTTTAGTCACCTTCACTGTAACTGCAACTTCATCTGTCGTTCCATCTGGGTAAGTGACCACAATGATCGCTGGTTTGTCACCAGGGGTTAATGTGTTAACCGGATTCTTGAACGCGTAGGTCGTACCTGCTGGTAGATCGCCCTTATTCGCGATGCCTGCTTCCGCCTTTGCTGTTTCGCCAACTTTCACTGCGATATCAGTGCCTACTGGCGTGTACTTATCTGCATCGGTTGGATCTGTCGCTTTTTCCCTTACCTTTACGACCACTTTTACTTCATCTTTTGATCCGTCTGGGTAGGTGACTACTACTGTTGCTATGAAGTCCCCTTTCGTCGTTGTATCAACTGGATCCTTGAATGCGTAAGTCGTACCTGCTGGTAGATCACCTTTGTTTGCGATGCCGCCTTCTGCTTTTGGCGTTTCACCGACTTTTACGTCGATGTCTGCACCTACTGGCGTGTTCTTTTCTGCATCGGTTGGTTCTGCTGGCTTTTCAGCGACCGTTGCGTTTGCAACCTCACTTACACCCTTTTCGCCATCTTTTTGAGTCGCTGTTATTTCAACGTCTTTCTCTAGTGGCTTCTCTGGTGTAACTGTCCAGTTTCCATTTTCATCGACAACAACTGTCTTAGGATCTTCTCCTGGTACCTTTACTGTGACTGTTGCGCCAGGAACACCAGTACCAGTGATGGTTTTATCTCCTTCTACCGGTTGTTTAATATCTGGTGCTTCTGTTTGTGGTGGATCTGGAATCGGCGCTGCAATAGCTGTTTTTGTAATCTCTTGGCTTGGTTTTTTATTGGCTTCTGTTTGCGTAGCTTTGACCACATCATCTTTTTCGATAGCTGTCGTCAACGGCATGCTCCATGTTCCGTCTTCTTTTACCGTTGTAGTAGCTGTTGTATTATCCGGGAGTGTTACTGTTATCGTAGAGCCAGCTATGCCAGTTCCCTTGATTTCTGTATCTCCTGCTACTGGTTGGTTGATATGCGGTACATTGCTTTCTGGAAGTACCACTTCGTTCACATTGACCTTCACTGGCACTTCATCTGTCGTGCCATCAGGGTAAGTGACCACAACGATTGCGTCTTTTTCTCCCGCTGTCGTTGTATCGACTGGTTCTTTAAAGGTATAAGTTGTACCTTCTGGCATATCTTTGGCATTTGAAATACCATCCACCGCGTTTGGCGTATCGTCAACCGTGACGTTGATCGGTTGACCTGTTGGGTCATACTTATCAGCATCCGTTGGTGCTGCGGTTACAGTGACTTCATCGGCATTTGTTGGTGCTTTGCCGGTTTCTGTTTGTGTCGCATTAATCTTGTCGCCATCGGCTAATGTCACATCTGCTGGTACATCAGCTGTCCATGTGCCATCGGCGTTTACTGTTGCTGGTACTTTGGTGCCGTTTGGCAACTCAACTTCGAGGGTTGCACCTGGGACTCCGTCGGTTCCGGTGATGGTTTTCGCTCCCGGTTGAACGGGGTCGATCACTGGTTTTGTCGATGGTTCTAATGCGGTTACGGTGACTTCATC
>CAZHRC010000024.1:0-9185 GCA_964533865.1 uncultured Peptoniphilaceae bacterium | reverse complement strand
CGGGGTCGATCACTGGTTTTGTCGATGGTTCTAATGCGGTTACGGTGACTTCATCGGCTGCTGTTGGTGCTTTGCCGGTTTCTGTTTGTGTCGCATTGATCTTGTCGCCATCGGCTAATGTCACATCTGCTGGTACATCAGCTGTCCATGTGCCATCGGCGTTTACTGTTGCTGGTACTTTGGTGCCGTTTGGCAACTCAACTTCGAGGGTTGCACCTGGGACTCCGTCGGTTCCGGTGATGGTTTTCGCTCCCGGTTGAACGGGGTCGATCACTGGTTTTGTCGATGGTTCTAATGCGGTTACGGTGACTTCATCAGCTGCTGTTGGTGCTTTTCCAGGTTCGGTTTGCTCAGCTTTGATGACGTCATTCTCTTTTAGAGTTTGGGTCACAGGCACTGGTACTGCCCATTCGCCTTGATCATTTACCGTAACTTCTACAGGAATTGCGCTCCATGGAACGGTGACTTCGACTTTTGCTCCTGCTACACCGGTTCCTGTAATCGCTGTATCACCTGCTTTTGCTGGATTGATCACAGGTTTCGCTGATGGGTCAAGTTCCGTTACTGTCACTGGATCGGCTGGTGTTGATGCTTTGCCAGTTTCCGTTTGTTCTGCTTTGATGACGTCGTCTTTTGCAAGCGTCACGTCTGCTGGGACATCTGCGGTCCATGTGCCATCGGCGTTTACTGTTGCTGGTACTTTGGTGCCGTTTGGCAACTCAACTTCGAGGGTTGCACCTGGGACTCCGTCGGTTCCGGTGATGGTTTTCGCTCCCGGTTGAACGGGGTCGATCACTGGTTTCGCTGATGGGTCAAGTTCCGTTACGGTCACTGGATCGGCTGGTGTTGATGCTTTGCCAGTTTCCGTTTGTTCTGCTTTGATGACGTCGTCTTTTGCAAGCGTCACGTCTGCTGGGACATCTGCGGTCCATGTGCCATCGGCGTTTACTGTTGCTGGTACTTTGGTGCCGTTTGGCAACTCAACTTCGAGGGTTGCACCTGGGACTCCGTCGGTTCCGGTGATGGTTTTCGCTCCCGGTTGAACGGGGTCAATCACTGGTTTTGTCGATGGTTCTAATGCGGTGACGGTGACTTCGTTAGAAGGATCAGAGGTGTTGTTCGCTTCGTCGGTTTGTTTCGCAACGAGCTTATCTCCAGCTTCTAAGGTCACGCCTGCATCTAAGGTCACTTCAAGTTCTTTATCTGCGCCATCGGCAGGCACTGTTGCCGTTCCAATTTTGGTTTCAACGCCATCGACAACACGGAAGACATCGACTGTTCCGTTGCCTTCTTTTGGCGTGACTTTGACTGTCGTATCGCCAGCTACTGGGGCTGTGATGGTTGGGGCTTCTGGTGCTGTTGTGTCGGGTTTCTCTTCAACGATACCTTGTGCTTCTCCACTGTCAGCTTTGCCCGTTTCCTTTTGGACCGCTTTTACGATCTCATCTTTAGCAAGCGTGACGCCTGTTGGAACAGTTGCGCTCCAGGTGCCGTCATCACCGACTGTGGCTTCTATTGTTGAATTGTCTGGTAGAGTTACCGTTACGGTGGCACCAACGACTCCTGTACCGGTTATGACTGGATCGCCTTCGGTGATGCGATTCAAAGTTGGTGCTAGTGATTTGCCTTGTACCGTTTGTTCAGCACGGTCACTTTTTGCTTTGCCATCTTCAACTTGTACCGCTTCAACTTTATCGCCTTCTTTTAAGATCGTGCCTGCTGGCACATCAGCTGTCCATTTGCCATCGGTTACTATGGCCGTTGCTGTTTTACCGTCTGGGAACAAGACGGTGACGACGGTACCATCGGCACCAGTGCTGGTTCCACTGACGCTTGTATCGCCTGCCACAGGCTGAGTGATCACCGGGGGTGTACTCTGTTCTTGAGTGTACAGCGCGATGAAGGTTTCGTTTTCGTTGATCGGCATGGGCAGCTTTTGAGACCAACCGTCAAAAGTGAAGTGTTCATTTGCTGTCACGTTTGGCGCTTTATCTGCAGGGAAGGTGGTCCCTACCTTCACGTCGAATAACGAAACGACATCTGGTGCAAAAGTTCCGCCGTCTGCAGCGTTAAAGGTTACTCTAACAAAGCCTTCCTTAGGAGTTGTTGCAGGGTCAGTGACTGGAATGATGGTAGGCAGCACCGTAACGGGATCCGATTCGGATTCGTGTTCGCCGTCATTGTGTTTTGCTGTCAGCACATCGTCAGCAGCTAGTGTTACGCCTTCATTTAGCGTGACCGCAACATTTCCAGGCGCTGTAACATTAGCTGAGCCAATCACAACACCATCTCTATAAAGGTCGATTCTTCCTACAACTTCCGTTGGAGTGACGATGACTGTGGTTTGACCTTCGTAAACGGGTTCCACGATGGTGGGTGGCTCTGGCGCTTTAGTATTGACCACTGCCACTTCATCGGCATCTGCTGAAATTTTACCTGTTTCTGTTTGAGTTGCGTTGATTTTTTCATCAACCTTTAATGGAACAGGACTTTCTACCGTCCATGTACCATCGTCTTTTACCGTTGTGGTTGCTTTTGACCCGTTAGGGAAGGTGACAACAATGGTTGAACCTGCTACGCCTGTACCTTCGACGGTTTTTGTTCCTGCCTCAGGAGCTGTGATGACAGGCTTTGCCGAGGTCAATTGGTTGTATTGGGCTGTGAACGTTCTGTCGTTATTCGCATCTTCAATGGTTGCTGGAAGCACTGGTGACCATAGATCGGTGCCGGTTTTTAATTCATAAGCTGGATTGGTCACGGTGATGTCGTCAGCCGTTGGCAAATTCGTGATGGCCGTAACGGGTGTACCGTCTTTGACGTCAAAGACAGAGACGACACCTTCTTTAAAGGTTCCATGGTTTCCTGGAGATAATGTGATTCTCGAGTATCCGTCCGGTGGATCTTTGCTGGTATCAGGATTTGGAATCACTACCGGGGTGACTGTTCGCACTGCAAGGGTAGGATCGCTGGCTTCTTTCGTGCCATCTTTTGCAGAGAGCGAAACCACCGCATCTGCAGGCAACGTACCACCTGGTTCAGCAGCGCCAGTAATTTTGGAAATATCGATAGTGACTTTTCCATCACCGTCCACTGTAATGGCATCTGCTGGAATGACGTGCTCAACATCACCAACTTTCACTGTACCGGTAATAGCGGCGCCAGGTACTGTCGTTGCAGTGATCGTTTTGTCCAGATCCGTAATGGGATCTAGTAGTGGTGCTGGGGTGATTTCGTTCTTTATAAAGACCGCCGTATAATCCGCGTTCTTTGTGATTAAGAGGGTCTTGTCAGGTAGGACTGGGGCCCAGTCATCGGATAAATAGCCTGCATCCGGTACTGGTATCGGTAGGGTCAGATCACCAAATTTGGTGGTGTTCACTTTTGCAAACATCACTACTGGGCTGGTTTGACCGTCAAAGCTACCGTTGGGTCCTGCTGTAAAGGTGCCCTTGACATACCCTTCAGGAACGGTGTTAGGATCAGCTGGATTGTAGATAATGTTAGGAACAACAACTGTCTCTACAGGACCTGCAGTCGTTTTACCATCTTCTGTTTGGGTTGCCTTTACCTTATCGTCCACCTTTAAGTCAACACCTACCGGAACATCCACCGACCATTTTCCGTCAACAACGGTTGTGGTTACTTTCGTTCCATCAGGGAATTCAACTTCGATGGTGCTGCCATTAACTCCTGTTCCAGTAACTTTTGTATCCAAGTCACCAACGGCGTCGATGACCGGATCGGCACTTGGGAGCTGCTTAAAGAGCGCCGTAATAGTTGCACCGGCAGCTGGGACAAAGGTATTCTCGATGTCTTGATCCCATCCATTTGCTTCATAGGTGTTTTCGTCGATCACGACTGCACTGATCCCAAGTTGGGCCATGATATCGGATATTTTTGTTTCTTGTTTTGCCGCAACTTGGCCAGGACCAACAATCATCCCACCCGCTTCTGCTTCAAAGTTGATGACAGCGTACCCTTGTGGTACGGTTCCGCCTTCATAGATGTACATAGTGTCAAGTACGATCACAGGATTCGAAGGAGCGGAGATGTTACCATTTGCGTCCGTATGGGTCGCTGTGACCTCTGCGCCTGCACGTAGTGGGCTAGCGAGATCTAAAGTCACTTCCACTGGTTGACCTGGTACCCAATCGTCGGGTACAGGTACCTCTGCGATGAGTAGTGTGTCGCTGTAGACTTTAATCGTACCACCGGGCTCTGTGGGTACGACAGAGATCATGATGTCTCCATCGGCTAGAGGTCCATTCACTGTTGGTGCGTCCGGAGCCGTATTGTCTATAGCCTTTACAATGATCTCGTTGGATAATGGTGAAGGGTTGTCGGCAGGTGTCATTTCTTTTGCCACCAACACATCGCCAGGGATGAGATCTACAATCGGCGTGACATAAACTTCCGTCGCACCTGCCGCGATAGTCTGTTCACCGACTTTTGTCAATGTGCCGTCATCAGCCTTTTTATACAGCTCCACTTTTGTCGCCGTGGTCACTGTGTTTTGGTTGATGTTAATCTTAACCGGTTCCCGGCCTTCTTTGGCTTCTGTGAGCTGTGGAGCCGGCGGATTTGGTTCCGTGACATCAGGATTTCCGTTTCCGTTTGCGTCTGGAAGTGTCGTCACTTGCGCTTCGCCAGGAAGAAGTTTGCCAGGATTCGCTGGATCTTCCTTTAATCCTGCTTCGATAACGTCGGAAATACCGTCGCCGTCGGAGTCAAGGTCTTCATAATCTGGAATGCCATCACCATCAGTGTCTCTGTGTCCTGTACACATTGGACCTTTGTTGAAGACAGAGAATCCAGAAATAATCGTCTCGCCTGTCGTGGTGATGTTTGGGTGCTGGATGGTATAACCAATGTCGTAGTTGTATTGATCAATGACATTGTCTAGGTCGCCACCGACTTTGATCAAGTCGTACCTGGTCACTGGTCTATGGAATACTCTGGCTTGGTAACGATAGAAGGGACTGATTTGCAAAAAGCCCATAAAGACAGCGTCTTCAACGGGAACACCCGCTTGTATGATGCCGACCATCTTCGCATCCCAGACCTGTGCTTCTGGATTCGCTACCGTGGCTGTCCCGGTGTGGAGTACATTATCCGCACTCATAAACTGGCCATTACCTGCATCTGACTGCCCTAAGAAATAAGCGTCACGCCATTCATAAGCTTTTACCGGTTTTCCGTCCGAAACGGGAACGTCGGCGCCGACTTCGATCTTATAATCCCTTCGATAGTAGGTCGTGCCGGCGACATGCGAATACATTTGCTTGACGAGAATGTCTTTTGCAGGATCGAAGTCGTTGCTACGATCAATGTCCGCATAGTAATTCACTTGTACACGCCACGGATCTGTTGGCGTGCCTGTACCTGCTACTTCTGAGATGCCAAGGCCTTTTAATCTCTCGCCATAGGCAAAGTTCTCTGAACCGTTTCCATCTCTTACATAATGTTTACCATTAAAGTAGAGGATGAAGGAGGTGTTATTGTTGTTGTTATCAAGAGGCACTTTGTTATAAAAGTTATAGCCTCCTCCAAATCGCACTTGCTCCCTACTGGTTCTGTCTACGGAGATTTCAAGGCTTGTGAAGTCTCCTCCACCTCCTGGGTTAATAACAGCTGTTCCTTTCCCCGGGTCTATTGGTAATTCCTCAGGAAAGCCGACGGTTGCATGAAACAGCGCGTCCGTCGGCAATAGCCCTCCATATTGTCTGGAATGCCATCGCCGTCGGTGTCTACTAAAGGCTCCGCCGCCATAGTTGGCACTGCTGGTATGATGATACCAAATATCATCGCCAGCGCTAGCAGTAACGCCAGCTTTCTGTGCCTTTGTTTCTGTTGAATCATAAAATACCCACCTTTCTGATTTGTGATCTCGAATAGATGGTCCACTATCTATTCGTTTGCCCACTAAGTTCTATTACTAAACCTTCAGTATACTGATTACTTTATGACCTTGCAAGATCATTACTCAATATATACGGTATTATCCGTATTTTTTCTTTTACCCCAAGGCCTTTGCCAACTCGTCCACTGCGCGCAGCTCCTCTTCGGCTGGATTCCAATTGCACCGAACTTCTTCCTCTATAACGGAAAACCCTGCTTCCGTTAGGTGGGCTCTCAGTTTTTTGTTGCCTTCTCCACTCCATCCATAACAGCCAAACACCGCAGCTTTCTTTCCTTTCAATTTCATTTCTTTTAGAAAGTGGAGCCATCCAGCAGTGGTGGATAGAATGTCGTTGCCTACTGTAGGGGAACCTACTGCGATAGCTTTAGATTTGAAGACTTCGGTGATGATGTCGTTTTTATCTTCCATGGCGATATTAAATACTTTCACCACCGTATCGGGATAGGTGGCGGACAGTGTTTGAGCAAAACGATGGGCGAGTTTTTTGGTCCCATCCCACATGGTGTCGTAGACGACGGTAATTTGGTTTTCTTGGTAGTTTGATGCCCACTTGGCGTACAAGTTGACGATTTGTAGCGGATCTTCTCGCCAAATGGCGCCGTGACTTGGTGCGATGATGTCGATGGGGAGGTTGAGCCCTACAATTTCTTTTATCTTCTTTGCGACCAACATCGAAAATGGGCTGAGGATATTGGCGTAGTATTTAAGTGCTTCGGCATAGAGCACACATTGATCGGCTTTGTCGTTGAACAGTTCATCGACGGCGTAGTGTTGACCAAAGGCGTCGTTTGAAAAAAGGATATTGTCTTCTGTCATATAGGTCGCCATAGAATCTGGCCAGTGAAGCATGGGCATTTCCACAAACACGAGACTCTTTCCATTTCCAATATCTACACTATCACCTGTTTTGACGACGCGATAGTCCCACTCAGGGTGCTTGTATTGGCCCACTAGGGATTTGACTGCGTTTGCCGTACAGTAAATTGGCGTATTGGGGATTTCTTTCATCAGCTCTGGTAGTGAGCCGCTGTGATCCACTTCGCCGTGGTTCATGACGATAAAGTCAATGGTTGAAAGGTCGATTTCCGATTTGAGATTGGCGACAAATTCTTCATTGTGAGGTTTCCACACGGTGTCGATCAAGATGGTTTTTTCTTCTTGAATCAAGTAAGCATTTTGGCTGGATCCGCTGTTGATGGAAAAGTCCGACCCGTGAAACTCCTGTAACTCCCAGTCGATTTTCCCTATCCAATAAACATTGTTTTTAATCTGGCGTTTCATGACATCTCTCCTTTTGATCGTTTAAAAGGAGACCGCTTCTTCACCTAACGGTCCAGAAGCGGTCTCCCTGTGCTAATGGTTTTTTTAGTTCTACTTGACGATTAGTACGCTACAATGCGCTTTGTTGGCCACTCCGCTAGATACCGATCCCATCAACGCTTTGCGGATGCCTCCAAGCCCTCGGCTTCCGACGATGATCCAGTCCACCTCTTGTTTTTTTGCCAAGTCGACGATCTCTGTCACCGCCTCACCACTCAATACCATAACGGTAACTTTTTCCGGATTGGGGAAGGTGGCAGCGCGTTCTTCCATTCTCTCATGAACCTTGATTCGGTTGAGTTTGACTTCAGTTTCTTTTTTTGAAATGTTATAGGTGCTGTCCGATGCGACCCTATAGGCGGCAGGAATGGTGATTTCTCCGCTGTCGGGAAGCACAGTTCCCAAAATAACATGACAGTCAAACTTTTCTTGGATGAGTTTCGCTTCTTCTACAGCACGCAATGCGTTTTCCGATCCATCGGTCATTAACAGTATTTTGTTCATTCCGTCCTCCTTAGGGTGTTTTCTATGGTCTAAAGAATTTATACCCAACCATCCCCTATTTTATGCAATTTCTCTACATATCATATCGTTTTTTGTGTATTTTGAGGCTTTTTAAAACCGTGGTAAGGTATAGTCACAATAAAAAACCACACCTCGCTGTTTGAGGTGTGGTTGGTCTCTAAATTTCACGTTCATCTCCAAAAAAGAACAACGCTACGGTTCCCGGTCCTGTATGGGCACCGATGACGGTACCGATAGGGCCGATCTCCACTTTTCCCTTTAAATTTGGGATGCGCTTTTCAATTTCTGCAACCGCATCTGCAATTTCTGCATCGGATACGGTGTGGGAGACAAAACACCTGCCGGTGTAGTTTTCGCGACCTTCTGCGTATTGGAGCATTTTGTCTGCTAGAGCAGGATAGAGCTTTTTGCGTCCTCGGACTTTTTCTGTGGGGACAAGTTTACCTTCACGGGTGATGTTAATAATGGGGCTGATGTTAAGTAGGTTTCCGAAGGCAGCCGCCGTCGCTGATACGCGACCGCCACGCTTTAAGTGGTCAAGGTTAGTGGTGCTCACCCAAGACTGGATGTGTAAGCGGTTGGCTTCTAACCAAGTAACCAACTCGTCCAAAGTATACCCTTCGTCTCTTTTTTCCGCTGCTAATGTCAAAAGCATGCCGTAGCCTCTTGAAGCACCCAACGAATCGACGACGACCACTCGACGCTCTGGGTATTTTTCTTCCAATACATCTTTTGCAATCAACGCATTGGCGTATTCACCAGAAATCCCTGAAGAAAAGGCGAGATGTAGCACGTCTTTTCCCTCTTTTAAAAAGGGCTCAAAAAACTCGATTTGCTCACCTGTACTCGGTTGGGATGTGGTCGGCATGGATCCATTGTTCATGCGAGCGTAGAATTCTTCAAATGCCATGCTTTCGCCAATATCGTCGCGATAATCCTCTCCGTCCATATGGAAATGGAAGCAGGTAAAGGGGATGTTCAATTTGGCCAGTTCTTCCCTGGTCAAATCCGCCGTGGAGCTTGTGGTCAATACGTAATTCATCGTTTCCTCCTGTATATTCAGTGATCTTTTTTTGTGTGGGATGGCCACTTAATGGTAAGTTAAGTATACCATAAGTGAGGCGAAGGACGCCACGTGAAGTGTGCTAGGCACGTGAAGGGCAAGGTCAAGGTCAACGGCGATAAGGGCAAAGGATAAGGTCAAGATCCTCCCTCAGTCTGCTGCGCAGACAGCTCCCTCGGAGATGGAGCTAAGGTCAAGGGCAAGGTCAACAGCGATAAGGGCGAAGGATAAGGTCAAGACCCTCCCTCAGTCTGCTGCGCAGACAGCTCCCTCGGAGATGGAGCTAAGATCAAGGGCAAGGTCAAGGTCAACAGCGATAAGGGCGAAGGATAAGGTCAAGACCCTCCCTCAGTCTGC
>CAZHRC010000023.1:18687-26595 GCA_964533865.1 uncultured Peptoniphilaceae bacterium | reverse complement strand
GCTTCGCCGTACGCGAAGGCGGAAGAACCGTAGCATCTGGTGTTGTTACCAAAATCTTAGCATAAATCAGACGATAATCGACAAAAGCAAAGCTTCTACTCATCGAGTAGAAGCTTTCCATTGTCGATTTTTTCATGGAGGGACCATGCTTTACTTTTACCTAGCGATGACTGGCGTCGTCGTCATGATACTCATATCGGCTTTTGTACGCCGAAAAGCACATAAAACCCCGGACGAAGGGATGAAGAGCTTCTACAAAAAGCTGTCTTGGATCCTGTACGGGGTCGCCATGTTATTTTTCTTTTTGACCTTCTATCTCTTGTATCTCAATCAAACTGGGCGGTTTGGCTAAGGGACGAGGGGTATTGCTTCGCCAATCGGGTGGCGATTTCTCGCTCGTTAAAGGGGATTTTTTCACCGTTGATGATTTGATACTGTTCGTGGCCCTTTCCGGCAAGGACCAACACATCCCCAGGCGCCATCATCGAAAGAGCGATATCAATGGCGATTTCGCGATCCGGTTCTTTGACCAGAGTGACAGCCGTCCCATCAAAAGACTTGGCAATGTCTTCGATGATAGTCATCGGATCTTCGTGGTCCGGATTGTCAGAGGTGATGATGGCGATATCTGCCTTTGCAGCGACGACATCGCCCAGCTCACGTCGTCTCAGTTGGGTGCGTTCTCCAACAGAGCCAAACAGGACCAAGAGTCGGTTGGCGGTGGCGTAGCGCACCGCATCGAGGATGCCTTCCATCGCCATGCCGTTGTGGGCGTAGTCGAGAAGGACGATGCGATCTTCAAATAGGGGTAACACCTGTGCTCGGCCTTCGACCTCAACGGAAGTGAGCGCTTTTGCCGCTTCATCGAGAGCTAGGTCGAGATAATCTGCGCATCCCAGAACGCATAATGCGTTGAGAACGTTAAAGTGACCGGGTTGAGTGAGTTGGACCTCAACTCGGTTTTTTTCGTCCACATAGGTAAAACGCGTCGAGAATCGACCGGCACGAGTCGAAAAGGTTTCGTTTTCGGCGTGTATATCCGCTGAGCTGTCCATGCCAAAGGTTTTGTAAGGGCTGGTGCAAGCGGCAGCCATGGTTTTCCAATGGGGGTCCTCACGATTAAAGAGTGCGAATTTCCCTCGGGAAAACAATGTACTTTTATAATAAGCGTATTCTTCAAAGTCGGCGTGTTCTTTTGGGCCAATATGATCGGGGTAGAGGTTGGTGAAAACGGTCAAGGCGAATTGAACGTCTTGGACACGGCTCATCTTCAATCCAGTAGAGGACACTTCGATAAAGCAAAAGGCGACATCGGACTCGACCATATTCCGCAAGGTTTTTTGAAGGATGTAGCTTTCAGGGGTGGTATTGATCGTGGCTTCAGAACGGCCGTCGTAGTAAATGCCGTTTGTGCCGATGACGCCGGTTTTGTAGCCCATGGCTTCTACTACTTGTTTCAGCATAGTAGAGATCGTGGTTTTTCCCTTTGTCCCAGTGATTCCCACGACTTTAAGGTCTTGTGACGGATGGCAAAAAAAAGTGGCGGATAGGGTGGATAGGGCGCTGCGACTGTTGTTGACCTGAATATACAAGCCCTCATCGACCTTTTGAGGCACGCGTTCGACGACGAAAACGCGACAGCCCAAATCACTTGCCTTAGGCAAATAGTCATGGCCGTCTACGGTTTCGCCTGGGATGGCGACAAATAAGGTGTCTGCTGTAGCTTTTCGCGAATCGTAGACGATGTCTACAATGTCTTTATCCAAAAGTGAAGCATTTCCCTCTACGCTGTGTTCAAGTTCTTGTAACAAATCCACGAGTTTCATAGGATCTCCTTTCGACTGGGCGTTAATTGTCCTCAAATCGACGAATTTTTGAAAACGCGGCGTAGATGAGGCTGGCTGACACGGCTCCGACGACGCCTTGGAGGATGTTGCCAGGGATGGATACGGCAGCGGCCGTTGGCGTGTAGATCACGCACTCGTATAAGAAATAGCCTACTGCCATGGACGCACCTGCTACAACGGTGGGAATAACGGTATTGGTCTTTCCGTTCTTTTCAAATAAGTATGCGCAGATAACCCCTTCTAGCCCTTTAATAATGAGCGTCGCCGGTGCGTACAAGGTATAGCCGAGGATGATATCTGCTAAAGCAGAGCCTACACCTCCGACGATGGCGCCTGCGCGTTTGCCAAGGTGGAGTGCGGCGAAGAGTACGACCATGTCTCCAAGGTTGATATAGCCGTGTGTGACGATGGATGGAATCGGTAAGATTATGGTCATGACGATGGTCATGCCAATTAACAGACCAAAGACGACCAGGTCCTTTGTGGTGTATTTTTTCATGTGTACCTCCTACTGACTTCTATTATACACCGATTCGAGGAGGATTCCCAGACGGGAGTGATGCAAAAGGAGCCAGCGCTAATCGCTGGCTCCTTTTGCAATAGAGGGAATAGGAGTTTTTGAATGGTTTGGGTGTGATGGTAGGTTATTTATAGGCGATGGTGAAGATACTCTCAATACCTGCGATGTTCATGGTGGATTTTGGCAACACACCGTGATGGTCGATGACATCGTAGACTTCCCCTTTGACCACAGAGGCATCCGGATGGCCGGTTTTCAGTTCGGTCAGGAAATTGTCTAGTGCCGTTTTCTTTTCATCGGCGTCCTTGCTGACTCGGTTCATTATCACGATGGCATCAGGGTTTTGTGCCATAATGGCGGCGATGTCTGTGGGAATAAAACCGAAATTGTCAGCGTCTCCGCTCATGCCAAAGGCAGCATTGGTCAACTTGACAGCTTTCAAAAGAGAATCGGCGAAAGATTTGTCTGAAGCAATGGTGATACCGTCTTTTGTCAATTGAAGGAGGGCGACTTTCTTTGAGCCTTTTTCCTCGGTTTCGTGGACCATTTCATCGATGCGTTCTAAATAACCCGCAAGAGTGGCTTTGGTCTTATCGACGGTTTCAAAAGCGGCGCCTAATGTGCCAATATCGGTAAGGACATCGTCAAAACTGGAGGCGTTCGTTTGATAGACGGCGACGCCAGCCTCTTTGAGTTTTGTTTTCATCTCTTCGTCCTTATCGTAAGTGGACTGGCTGACGATGGCGACTTCAGGTTTCAATGTGGCGATTTTATCGTAGTCGATTTTTCCGCTTTCATCAGAGATGGATTCGTAGGAGGACTGGATGGCTTTGTCGATGTGATTGTTGACGATCATGCCGACGATGGGAACACCGGCCTCGTGAGCGATCCCGGTTTCTGTCCAGCTAAGTACAATAGCGCTTTTTGGTGTTGTGGTTAAACCCAATTTTTTGAGAGCGTCCCCATTCGAAGGAATAAATCGCTCAGATTCTTTTTTGAAATCGTGATCGTGGTCGTGATCATGATCGTGGCTGTGCTTCTCTTTTTCGTCAACGGTAACCGCTTTTTCTGAGACTTTGGTTTCCGCAGAGGGGGCGGTAGTTTCAGCGGTGGTCTCCGCGGGTTTCTTTTCGCCGGCTCCACAACCGACCAAGGCGAGACACGCCAAAAGTAGTCCAATTTTCTTTGCGTAGTTCATACATCCACTTCCTTTAGTTGAAATATTCTGGCTAACCAGTTACCTAATACTAACACGATAGATCGAGATTGTCAATACCTAATATTTAAAACAGAGAATTCATTTAAGATTAAATGGTTAGACATTGACAATGAAGGGAAAATGTAGTAGGTTAGTAGGGAAATGATTGGCCAGTCGACGTGTTAAGTGTAAGTGCGTCGGTGGGTCAGAACGATAAAACGAAAGGAGTTAGGATGAAACATAGAACGAAAGTGATTTTAGGATTGGCGGCAGTACTGTTATTAGCGGGCTGTGGAAAAGGGGAGAAGGCGGAGACACCGGCTTCAACGGTGTCAGAAAAGAGTCAAGGGCAGTACGTCGCCGGTACATATCTCGGAAAGGGCGTAGGCTACGCGAGAGGCCTTCAAGTCGAAGTGGTGGTGTCTGAATCGAGAATCGAGTCTGTGGAGGTTAAGGATAATAACGAAACGACTCAGTTTATCGAGTTAGCCAGTGCGGAACTCCCCAAAGCGATCGTCAAAGCCCAATCCACGGAAGTGGATGCAGTGGCGGGAGCGACGAAGTCGAGCCAAGGGATTATCGAAGGGGTAAATGCGGCTTTGGAACAGGCGAAAACACAATAGAATTTCTAGGAGAAATGGCGAAGCGAGCAGCTTCGCTTTTTCGTTACGGAAAGGATTGAGGGTGGTAAAGCCTTGTGCGAGGTGGCTTATAAGACCTTGACACTTAACCTTAATCCTTTGATCTTCACGCCATTGCCCTTGACCTTAAATTTTTGACCTTACGCCCTTGATCTTGCCCTTGGCTCCATCTCCGAGGGAGCTGGCTCAGCGTCCTTTGCCGAGACTGAGGGAGGGGAGAGGGCAGTGAAGTTTGCCCTGCGGGCAAGTGAAGTGTGCCTTCGGCACGTGAAGGTCTAGAGATGAAGGTCAAGAAAATGAAGGATATTAGGATCAAGGTCAAGAGATTTGCCATTTGAAAAGGTAGTGTTGAGAGGAGAAGTAGGGATTGATTAGTGAGGAGATGAGATCACTTCAAATCCTTTGTGACAAAGGAAGGGTACCAACAGTGTAAGCATCCTTCTTGAGACTTGCGCTACAAATTTTTTCAATGCAGAACAGTATTCTAGGCGTAAGTATAGAAAAGAACCTGAAAACAAGGTATCTCACCGTGTTACAGGTTCTCGCTCAGCTATGCTAATAAATGGCTACGGGTCCAAAAGGACCGTTAATAACGTCGATGGTTGTATCGAAGATATCGGTCAAAACATCGGATTTCATAATCTCATCGACGGTGCCAAACGCGGCAATTTTACCTTCCTTCATGGCGCAGATGCGATCGCAGTACTTTGCGGCAAAATTGATATCGTGAAGTACGGCGAGGATTGTTCGGCCAAACGCGTTGGCGGCATACCTTAAATGTTCCATCATCTGAACCGACCGAGCGACGTCAAGATTATTTAACGGTTCATCCAACAGGACATATTCTGTTTCTTGACAGAGTACCATAGCGATATACGCCCTTTGACGTTGCCCTCCTGAGAGCTCATCTAAGTAGCGATTTTCCAAGTCTTTTAAATCTAAAAAATCGATGTATTTCGATATAATACCTTCATCTTCAGCGTTGAGTCTTCCCATAGAATAGGGAAACCGACCAAATCCCACCAATTGTCTTACCGTAAGTCGTGTGACAAAGTGGTTTTCTTGTCGCAGGATGGTCAAGGTTTTTGCTAATTCATTGGAGTTGGTGGTGGACACATCCTTATTTGCCACTCGTATGTGACCAGAATCCCGATCCAATAACCGACCAATCATGAGCAGAGTCGTCGATTTTCCGGCGCCGTTTGGGCCGATCAATGCGGTGAGTCCAGCTTTGGGGATATCGAGATTTAATTCTCCGATTTCAACTTCTTTCGTATAAGATTTTCGCACGTTTTTGAGTTCTATCATAAAGTTCCCTTTCTTAATATCACCGATAAAAATGTAATACCACCAAATAACTCGATAATCACCGAGACGACACCCTGAGCGTCAAAAATGTGATACATGATAAAATATGCCCCTGTAATGATCAAAAAGCCAATCGCTAATGCCATGGGGAAAATATAGCGGTGGTCGTAAGTGCGTGCTGCTTGATAGCTCAATGTGGCGACCAAAAAACCGTAAAAAGTCAGAGGGCCGACCAGAGCGGTGGATACGGACATTAACACAGAAACCAATACCAAGGTGTAAATCGTACTCACTTGATGCTTTACTCCTAAGGTGGTAGCGACGCTTTGTCCTAAGGACAGCACATTGAGTTTTTTGGAATGGCCTAAAATCAATAGCGCAGCAACGATGACGAGGGGGATCGCGATCGCAAAATAATTGGAGTCTGCATGATTGACCGATCCGAAAAGTCGAGCTTGCAAAAGATCAAACTCGGAAGGGGCAAGCAACCTGCGCATAAAGCTTGAGAGGGATCGGAGTCCGGTGCCCATGACCACACCAATCAAAAGCATCAATTGCAAATTGCCATATTTTCCCGACAACAGCGAGCCGTAAAGGATGAGGCACATGAGTATCATCAAAATCACTTGTACAACAAAGGACCCAATACCTGAAAATTGCATGAATCCACTCACCCCAAAGAAAAACATCATACTCGTGTGGATCGTTGAGTACAGCGCTTCGAAACCTAAAATCGAAGGGGTGATCACACGGTTGTTCGTAATCGACTGAAAACTCACCGTAGCGACGCTTTGACAGATACAAGCGATGAGCATTGCCGTTAAAGCTACCATGCGCCTGCGGGCGATCGGAGCAAAAGATGGCGAATCAATGGGGACGGGGTTGTTGTAAGTTAAAAGACCATAGGAAGACAATACCCCTAAACTCACCAAAAGGATGAGCAACCCCCAATACTTACGGGCGTCTCTTTGGGACCTAAAGGCTTTAGCGGATCGTTCTTTTTCTAAGAGGGGTTTGAGCGAGTGGGTCGTGTGTTCGACAGCGTTCATGTTGCCTTCCTCCTTTGCAATAAAATGACAATAAAAGTGACTGCCCCCACAGAGCCGAGAATCAAAGAAACAGGGACCTCAAAGGGCATGATGATCGTTCGTGAGACAATATCACAAAGGGTGATGGTTCCCATGCCCAAGACACAGACCCATGGCAAATTACTTCTTAAGTGATCGCCGCGATACATCGAAATCACATTGGGCACAATCAGGCCTAAAAATGGAAGATTGCCGATGACAGCCGCAACAATCCCCACAGCAAAAGAGATGAGCCCGGTGCCTAAGAACACAATGCGATTGTAATCGACGCCAAGGCTTGTGGCGATCCCTTCACCCAGGCCGGCAAGGGTGAGTTTGTCGGCGTAGAGAAAGATGACGTAAGTCACAATAATAATTAACCACAAATACTCATAACGTCCGACTTGCACAGGGGCAAAAGACCCGGCAAACCACGTCTCAATCGATTGGGTTCTTTGGAAAACCAACCCCAAAAAAGTGGCAACAGCAGAGATGACCGCGCCCAACATCATCCCGACGATCGGCACAACGAGAGATGAGCGCAACTTTATCTTTCTTAGAAAAACAAAAAATACCATCGTACCGGCAAAAGAAAAAACGATCGCCATCGTCATGCGTTGAAACAAGGTTGGACTAGGGACGACAATATAGACGAGCAATAACCCAAGACCCGCCCATTCGATGGTGCCCGTTGTCGTCGGCTCGACCAATCGGTTTTGGGTGAGCAGCTGCATGACGAGCCCGGCCATGGCCATAGCAGCTCCGGTCAACATGAGCGCAACCGTTCGAGGCACTCGGGTAATAAAAAACATACCCCAACCGTCCTCTTGGCCAAAAATATCGTATACTCCTGTAAATAAAGAGATAATGCCTAGAATGATAACGACGACAGTCGCGACCGTCAGGGATCGCGACCATCGGTGACGATCTTTAAAAGACTGGGGTTGAGCGTTCTCAACCCCAGTAGTGTGACGTATTTGATTATTTTTCACAAAAACTTCCTCATAAGTTATTTGGCCAATGCTTTGGACAGATCCCCAAAGAGTTCCAAATAGGTTTGAATCGATTCGTTGGTATACGTATCAGCCGGCGCATAGACGATTTGATTCTTAGAAATCGCCGTAGTGTTTTTCAAAGCAGGGGATTGGTCAATCACATCTTTTGCAGGAACGGACTCCCCTGAAGTGGAGGCGTCGCGATCGAGTACAAACAACCAGTCGGGGTTGCTTTGTGCAATGGCTTCAACCGAGACATCGTCCCCGCGGTGATCGGAAGAGGCGTCGCCAACTTCTAAAGCGGGCGCCCAGCCAAAGATATCGTACATCGG
>CAZHRC010000023.1:0-18677 GCA_964533865.1 uncultured Peptoniphilaceae bacterium | reverse complement strand
GACCGGATCTCGGTGCGGAAAATCCGATATTGCCACCGGATACGACGACGCTCATCACCTTGTCCGATCCGTTATACGCCGCTTTTAACTCGGCGATCCCACGATCAAACTTTGCAATTAATTCTTTAGCTTCGTCGTTTTTATCAAAGATTTTGCCGAGAGCTTCTGTGGAGTTTTTGAGGCCGTTCACCAAACTTTCGCCAGGTTTTTCGGCGGAGACGGAGACATCAAAGTTGAGGTTAATGACCGTAGCATTGGGGACGAGCGTCTTGATATCGTCATAAAACGTGCCAAAGCGTTGTCCGACAATGACCAAATCCGGGTTGAGGGCAGCCAGTGCTTCGAGATTGGGCTCTTTGTGGTTGCCGATATCGACTACCGCATCGTCTTTTACAAAGGGTGAATCAGGGGGCATAACCGCTTTGGGGGCAGCAGCGACTGCGATGCCCCAGTCGTGTAACGTCTCAAAGGTTCGATTATCAAGTGCAACGACGACCTTAGGGTTGACAGGTGCAGTGACGACACCGTAAATATCCGTGATTTCAACCGTTTGAGGGGATTCTTCTTTTGGGGACTCAGTTGCTTTATCAGCGGTTGCAGTCGCCTTTTCTTCCACCGTCGCCTGCGGTGCTAGTTCAGCGGTTGGCTTTTTGCTTTCGCATCCCGCCAACACTACGACACAGGCAGCAATCAACGCCAAGTTTTTCAGTTTCAATTTCTTCATATCTTCTCCTCTAGTCATGTATTGGTCAGCAAGTCATTGATGCCTCTCATCAGATATCCTGTTTTTTGCGCGAAAAACCATCGTGATGTGTTTACAACATGCACTTCTCTAGAATATGTACATCAGTTGATAATGGTTATCAGTAACATTGCTTAATGCTAATTATAAATCATTTACTGGAGTTGTCAACACCTATTTAAAGGATGTGGTATCTAACTGATGTGGATTAGTTTGAATTTAAATTCCTAAACAGGGACAAATCTCGCCGCTCGACTCACTAGGAGCCATTTTGCAAAGGGAAAAAAGATGTTTTTAAGGAAGGGAAATCCCGTGAAGGTTGGCCGGTTAAGAGGGGGCCTCTTTCCCGAGTTTGACAAAAATGATATACTTAATAAGACAAAATGCTACTAAAACTACCGACAGAAAGGCGTTGAGCATATGGAAAGAAAAGAATACAGTGCTGGCGCTGTGAAACTGGCGCTATGGTTTGCAGAGTTTCGCAAAGTGGTCGAATGGCTTTCAGAAGGTGTTACACTCGAAGAGGTCAAAGAACTAGCGATTGAGCAAAATCTCTTTAGCGCATCGTCGCCAAGACGATCGAAACAAATCGCCACGACGATCACCGAGCGCGTGAGGACACTGGACCTTTCATTTGTGCCTGTATTTATCCAAGGTGACCTTTCAACTCAAAAGCTGTTTTCCCTCGTGGCTGCGATGACTTATGACACCTTGTTGTTCGATTTCGTCAACGAAATCCTACGAGAAAAATTGATCTTAGGCACCAATGAATTCACCGACAACGACATTCGCACATTTTTAAAAAATAAAGCCCTTCAAAGCGATAAAATCGCCAGCTGGACAGAAGGGACCACAAAAAATCTCATCAGGAGTTATAAGAGTATGCTCACCGAAGCGGGGGTTATCGAAAAAGGAAGACAGACTCGCCAGATAATAAAACCCATACTGGAACCCGCTATGGAAAACTGGATGAAGGACCAAGGATTGGCCGTAGTCGCCAAAGCCCTCACAGGAGAACGCTAATGACCGATATACAGCTGAGACTAGATCAAATGGAGGAGAAAATCGCTTCTCCTTCTTTTCAAAAGAATAGAGGCCGTGCCAATGAAGTCAATTATTGGGTGTTTGATTACGATCCCAAGTATGAACTCGACGTGCGTGAGCGCATCGCCCAACTCGAAGAGCGCCATCTGTCGGGCGCGGATCTGTTCTTTTGAAGAAGTGGTGCGCAGGCTGGTCTTTGAAGAGGTAGAAGGATTTGGGGAGCGTACCTTGGCGGAGTTTGAAAAATACGACCTCACCAGAGGGTTTTGGCAGCTGTGCCAACAGCGCTTTGGGTATATGGACGAGACGCCCACACTGGAACGGTTGACGGTGACGCTTTTCGTCACCTATGGGAAACACCAAATCGAGAGGGATTTTCCTGCGCCGTGGCGCACCTATCTTTCACAAAAATCCGGTAGCGTCGTCGCTTTTATGGGCGAGGTGATGAATCATCGCCTGTATCAGGAGAGATATGATCGCACGGCAGACCGCATCGGACAGGAGCTACAGGTACACAACGTCTTTGAAAAATGGGGTGCAGAGGTGCTGATCCACTCGGACGCCTTTGGATTTGCCGATCGCATGATTATCGACTGGATCGTCGAGCGATTGCTTCGTGAGGATACGGGAGCGCAGCTCGGGGGCTACGGCATCGATGCTCTCTGCGAAAAGCGAGAGAAAATGCATTTTGGTCGCCGATACGCTCAGGAGTACGCGGTGTTGAAATACGGATTTGAAGTGGTCGCGGTGGCGGACTACCACTGCCCGAGTGCTTTTGAGGAAATCGTGGACCGCTACTTGAAGGTGGATTACAAAGTGGATCAACACTACCGGCTATTTTACACGGCACTTGATCGCCTGGTGGACATTAGCCCTTACGAGACGTTGCAAAAACGGGTGGAGGCGATATACACTCACCGCTATTTGGAGCAATTGTTGCCGAAGTGGAGCGCGGGGCTTATGGCGAGAGATATGCCCATTCACCTGCCATTGCAACGCCATTTCTTTGAACGCTATCTCGGTACGGAAAAGGCGCATACGGTGGTGATCATCTCCGATGCCCTGCGCTACGAGGTGGGCCAGGCGCTGTTCGATAAGATCCAAGACAATCCGAAGATCAAGTCGACGTTTTCCGCACAGCTCGGGGTACTGCCTTCTTACACCCGACTGGGTATGGCGGCGTTGCTTCCTCATGAGAAGTTGACGCTGTCCGAAGAGGGTAAAGAATTGGTGGACGGGGTGTATGCGGTGGATCTCAAATCCAGAGAGAAGATTTTGCAGGCCGCTGTACCCGATAGCCGTTGTGTCCAATTTGACCACATTAAAAATCTGCCCAAAGAGGAATTGCGTGAGGTCTTTACGGGAAAGCGCGTGGTTTACGTTTATCATGATCAAATCGACGTTCGCGGGGAAAATGCTGAGGACGAGGTGTTCGTCGCTTGCGAAGAAGCCATAGCAGAAATCGCCGATTTGGTTCACCGATTGGGCAGCAGTGCTAATGTCAGCCATGTGATGGTGACGGCAGATCATGGATTTATTTACAAGCGAGAGAAGGTAGATGAAAGCGGCAAGATCGATGGGGTGGCAAAGGGGGCAAGTATCGTCAAGAGGCGATATGTCGTCGCCGATGAACCCGTCATCGATCACGGGATTGGGCACTTGGCGGTGGGCGAATCGCTGGATACGGGAGACGACAGGGTGATCTCTTTTCCCATGAGCACCAGTGTGTTTAAAATCCCGGGCAGCGGTGGTCTCAACTACGTTCACGGCGGGGCATCGCCACAGGAGATGTTGATTCCTCTGATCGATGTGAGGTTGGGTAAAGGGTACGTGGAGACCCACTCGGCGTCTATTGTCCTCGTCAGTTTGATCAAAAAGATCACCCACGAAGTCACCACCTTTGATTTTATCCAATCGGAAGCGGTCATAGACACGGTAAAAGCTGTGCGCTATCGCTTTGGTTTTGAATCGGAGGATGGGGAAACCATATCCAACAGCGTGCTCCACACCGTCGATAGCCGAGAGGCCGAGGCGGCAAAGCGCATGTTTAAATTGGATTTTGCCTTTAAAATGCAGCCCTATGACTTGAACAAGGCGTATTTTTTAGTCGTGCGAGATGAGGCGACTGGTGAGGTAGCGCTTAAGCACGAGGTGATTATGGATCTGTTGTTTTAGCAAAGGGGGATGTGAATTTCTCAGATCATCAATCGCCGCTTGCTTTGGGGGATGTGGCGTGGCTTTTGGATGAAATAAGAATCCTTTAAATAAGTGTTGTTCCTAATATTTTTAGAATTTTTTATCAAAAACGGGGTACTGCCCTATTGACGAAAGGGCGATCCTGTGATAATTTATATGAATGTCAAATGGTGGGGTTTTGCGTTCATTTGGCGAATATACGACGATGGAGGTGGAAATATGAGAGATAAGGTTAAGCTGGCTTGCACGGAGTGCAAAAATCGTAACTACGATACGATGAAAAACAAGAAAGTGACGACCGAAAGGCTGGAATTCAACAAGTACTGCAAATTCTGCCAAAAGCATACACTACACAAAGAAACGAGATAATTTGGAGGAAATGCAATGTCTGAAAAGACCAAGAAAAAGTCCAGTTACTTTAAAGGTGTTCGCAGCGAGTTCAAGAAGATCGACTGGCCTTCAAAGAGTAAGCTGATCAACTACACTGCTGTGGTTGTTGCGATGTCGTTAGTCGTTTCGCTGATCGTCTGGTCGGTAGATACTGCTCTACGCACTGGCCTTGGATTGATTTTGAAATAACTCAAAGGGGGAGCGGCACTATGAGTGAAGAGTCGAGCTTGCTCCAGGAAAGAGCAAAGGACGCTAAATGGTACGTCGTCCACACCTATTCCGGTCACGAGAACAAAGTAAAAGCAAATATTGAAAAACTAGTAGAAAACAGGGGCTTCACCGATGATATTTTCGAGGTGGCGGTACCTGTGGAAGAGTACGTAGAATTAAAAGGCGGCGTTAAAAAGATAAAAACCCGTAAACTCTTTCCCGGATACGTATTGATTAAAATGATTATTACGGATACTTCCTGGTACTTGGTGAGAAATACCCGTGGGGTGACAGGTTTTGTCGGCCCGGGATCGAAGCCGGTGCCGTTGACTGAAGCGGAAGTCCGTAACTTTGGCGTGACAGAAGTGACCTACGAGACGTTGAACGTCAATGTAGGGGACAATGTTCGCATTATTTCTGGCGCTTTTGAATCCTTCGACGGGATTGTTGAGTCGATTGATCAAGAGAAGAGAAAGATCAAGGCGTATGTATCCATGTTTGGCCGCGATACTGTGGTCGAATTGGATTTTGAAAACGTGGAAAAAGTCTAATTTCGAATAATAGAGTTGGTTACAACCCGATATAGATCGAAGTGGGAGGGGAATACCCGCCAAACCACATTTAGGAGGATCATTACACATGGCTAAAAAAGTATTGGCACTTGTCAAATTACAAATTCCTGCAGGAAAGGCGACGCCGGCACCACCGGTCGGAACCGCATTGGGGCCTCACGGCGTCAATATCATGCAGTTTACAAAAGAGTTCAACGCAAAAACACAAGACCAACAAGGTCTTATTATCCCAGTTGTTTTAACGGTTTATTCTGACCGTTCATTCTCCTTCATCACAAAGACGCCACCGGCTCCAGTGCTCATCAAAAAAGCAGCTGGCATCGACAAAGCGTCTGGCGTGCCAAACAAAACTAAGGTGGCTAAGATCACTGAAGCACAAGTGAAGGAAATCGCTGAGTTGAAAATGCAAGACTTGAACGCAGCGAATGTCGAAGCGGCAATGAGCATGATCAGAGGAACTGCGCGCAGCATGGGAGTAACCGTAGAAGGTTAGTGGGAGGAAAACTTCCGTCAATACCACAAGGAGGACAATTATGGCATTTAGAGGTAAAAATTACAAGGACAGCGTTAAGCTGTACGATAAGCAAGAATTATATGAATTAGGCGAAGCGATTGAATTGGTTCAAAAGACGGCGAAAGCGAAATTTGACGAAACCGTCGAACTTCACATCCGTTTAGGGGTTGACTCCCGTCACGCGGACCAACAAGTCCGCGGTACTGTCGTGCTTCCAAACGGAACAGGTCGTACCCTTACGGTTTGCGTATTCGCTAAAGGCGAAAAAGTCCAAGAAGCATTGGATGCAGGCGCTGACTTTGCAGGCGGCGACGAGTTGATCCAACGCGTTCAACAAGAAGGTTGGTTGGATTTCGACGTAGCCATTGCGACACCAGATATGATGGGTTCGGTTGGTAAAATCGGTCGCGTATTAGGTCCTAAGGGCTTGATGCCAAACCCAAAATCCGGAACGGTTACCTTTGATGTGGCTGCTGCGGTTGCAGAAGTCAAAGCAGGTAAGGTTGAATACCGTACGGACAAAGCGAACTTGGTTCACGTTCCAGTGGGCAAAGTTTCCTTTGGAACGGACAAACTCACCGAAAACTTGAAAGCGGTTATGGTTGCTGTAATCAAAGCAAAACCGGCTGCTGCAAAAGGACGCTATTTACGCTCGGTCACCATCGCATCTACGATGGGCCCTGGTATCAAACTCAATCCACAAAAATTATCCGACGCGGTGACCGTTTAACCCTTGACATCCGCCGCGGGTGTGATATACTTTAAAAGTTAAATTTCATAGGCTACCGAAGACCGCAGGGGCATTGTGCTTAATCATCCTGCAGAGGTGGAAATGTGCAAACATCCCTCCACGTCTTCGTGGAGGTTTTTTTCTAATAACGTAGCCTTAGTGTGGAGGTGAAATATGAAAGATTACATTTTGAAACAGAAACGTGACGTCATCGACGAGATTCGTGGCCACATCGACAGCGCGCAATCTATCGTGCTTGTTGAGTACCGCGGTCTAAATGTAGAAGAGTTAACTGAATTGCGTTCCAAATTCCGTGAAGGCAATGTTCACTACAAAGTCTACAAAAACACGATGATGAAACTGGCTTTTGAAGAAGCGGGTCTAGAAGGGTTCAACGAATACTTGACCGGTCCTAATGCAGTGGCTTTCAGCATGGAAGATGCGGTTAGCGGTGCAAAGATCGCCAATGAATTTGCGAAAACCCACGAAGAACTCGTCATCAAAGCAGGTGTCGTAGACGGATCTGTCATCGATGCAGCAGGCGTCAAAGCTTTGGCAAGCCTACCATCGAAGGAAGTGTTGGTCGCTCAAGTACTGGGTACTTTGAACGCGCCAATCGCAGGACTTGCGAACGTATTGCAAGGTACGATCCGCAAGGCGGTTTACGCATTGAACGCCGTAAAAGAGAAAAAAGAGCAAGAAGAAGCAGCGTAGAAAAAGCAGCATAAACTAAAAAATACTCGGAGGTATCATAAACATGGCTAGCGAAAAAGTAACACAATTGATTGAAGAAGTAAAAGGAATGACCGTATTAGAACTATCTGAATTGGTAAAAGCTCTTGAAGAAGAGTTTGGCGTATCTGCACAAGCTCCAGTAGCAGTTGCAGCTGCTCCTGCAGCAGGTGGCGATGCAGCTCCTGCAGCTGAAGAAAAATCTGAATTCAACGTTATGTTGAAATCAGCTGGCGCAGAAAAAATCCAAGTAATCAAAGTCGTTAAAGAAGTTACCGGCCTTGGCTTGAAAGATGCAAAAGCACTTGTTGACGGCGCTCCTAAAGCTGTTAAAGAAAATGTTCCTGCTGAAGAAGCAGAAGCTCTTAAAGCTAAATTAGAAGAAGTTGGCGCTGAAGTCGAATTAGTCTAATTTCACACCAACTCAAAAAGCCTCTCGTCCATGTGGATGGGAGGCCTTTTTTTGCAAAAAAAAACACACAGCCGCTTAACAGCGACTGTGGGCAAGTAAATCTCTTTTATTGGCGTTGACAGACCGAGAGGGTTTGTGATAGAATATAAAATTGCAACAATAGGCTAGACTGGATGATTATCACTAAAAAACAGTTTAGTCCTTAACTTTTTGAACGGTTATTACCAATACCTCGTCAAAGCTATTGTAGCATATTTATTGATCGAATTAAAGGGAAAGATTCGTGAAGCGAGGGCGACCATGTGTAAGGGGTGGAACAACTATGATTCATACTGCAAAGTATGGCAAAACGGAACGCGTCAGTTATTCTAGAATACCGGAGGCTCTCGACCTTCCAAGCCTTCTAGAGATCCAGTTGGAAAGTTATCAGTGGTTTGTCAAAGAGGGGTTAAAGGAAGTCTTTGAGGATATCTCGCCGATTCAAGATTACACCGGTGGTTTGATCTTGGAGTTTGTCGATCATTATTTTGAAGAGCGACCAAAGTACTCGGAACAAGAAGCCAAAGATAGAGACGCCAACTATTCTTGTAAATTGAAGGTTAAAGTGCGTTTGATCAATCGCGAGACAGAGGAAGTCAAAGAACAAGAAGTGTTCATGGGCGATTTTCCACTGATGACCGATAGTGGTACTTTCATTATAAACGGAGCGGAACGCGTCATCGTCAGCCAGTTGGTGCGCAGTCCAGGCGTCTACTATAATGAAGAGATCGATAAATCTGGTAATAAATTATTTTCGTCGACAGTTATCCCCAACAGAGGGGCATGGTTGGAGTACGACAGCGATGCCAATGACATCGTCAATGTTCGTATCGACAGAACCCGCAAACTGCCTGCGACCACCTTAATTCGTGCGCTCATATTCGATAGCGACGAGGAGATCATTGAAGCCCTTGGCGATACCAAGGAACTTCGCGCTACCCTTGAAAAGGAGATATCCAGAAATCAAGAAGAAGCGATGATCGAAATCTATAAAAAATTAAAACCGGGCGACCCGGCTTCTTTAGAAAGTGCGGAGCCGTTGATCAACAATTTGTTTTTCGACGACCGTCGCTACGACCTTGCGAAGGTCGGACGCTATAAATTCAACAAAAAACTTGCCCTTAAAGAGCGAATCGCAGGCTTTATCTCCGCAGAAGATGTGGCGGATCCCGAAACGGGAGAACTTTTTGTCGCGCGTGGCGAATTGATCACAAAAGAGATCGCCTCCGCCATCGAAAACTCCGGGATCAACGCTGTCGTCATCCGCACAGAAGAGGAAGATGTACGAGTGGTGGGCAACCACTTTGTCGAGCTATCCAGTTTTGGCCTTGATCTCGACTTATCAAAGATCGGTTTATCTGAAAAAGTTTACTACCCTGTGATGAAAGAAATCTTGGATGCTTACGAATCCGATACGGATCGTTTAAGGATGATCGCTGAGCACAAAAAAGAGCTTTCGCCAAGACACATCACCTATGCGGATATTTTAGCGACGCTAAGCTATGAACTCAACTTGTTTTACGGCGTGGGCAACATCGATGACATTGACCATTTGGGCAACCGTCGGGTGCGCGCTGTTGGCGAACTCCTTCAAAACCAATTCAGAATTGGATTGTCGCGTATGGAGAGGGTCGTTCGCGAACGGATGTCCACCCAAGATCCGGATTTGGCGACGCCTCAAGCGTTGATCAATATCCGACCTGTGGTCGCTTCGATTAAAGAATTTTTTGGTTCTTCCCAGTTGTCACAGTTTATGGACCAAACCAATCCGATGGCGGAGCTGACCCACAAACGCCGCTTATCGGCGCTGGGACCTGGTGGGTTGTCACGTGATCGCGCAGGGGCGGAAGTCCGCGACGTTCACGACTCTCACTACGGCAGAATCTGCCCTATCGAAACGCCAGAAGGGCCTAATATCGGTTTGATCACGTCGTTGACCACCTATGGGCACATTGACGAATACGGCTTTATCGAAACCCCTTATCGCCGAGTGGATAAGGAAACGGGTTGTGTGACTTCAGATATTGTGTACTTGACGGCAGATGAAGAAGACCAATTCATTATCGCTCAAGCCAATGAGCCACTGGACGAAGAGGGGCGATTTATCCACGAACGGGTTTCCGGTCGCGGATACTTTGCTGAAAACGACATTTATCATCGAGAAACCATCGACTTTATGGACGTTAGCCCTCAACAGATCGTATCTGTGGGAACGGCGATGATTCCCTTCCTCGAAAACGACGATGCTACCCGAGCCCTCATGGGATCGAACATGCAACGTCAGGCGGTGCCCTTGCTAAAAACCGAAGCGCCCATTATCGGTACCGGCGTGGAATACCGCGCGGCAAAGGACTCAGGGGTCGTCATCGTCGCAAAAAATTCAGGTACGGTGACAAAAGTCGGCGATACGACGATTCAAGTCACGAGAGACTCCGACGGACGCATCGACCAATATTACTTGAGCAAGTTTAAACGCGCCAACCAAGGCACTACCATCAACCAAAGGCCGATTGTCGTCGTTGGCGACTACGTGAATCGTGGCGATACGATTTGTGACGGTCCGAGTACGGATATGGGCGAAATCGCCTTGGGCAAAAACATCCTCGTCGCTTTTATGACTTGGGAAGGGTACAACTACGAGGATGCCATGCTTCTAAATGAAAAGCTGGTGATCGACGATGTGTTGACTTCTGTCCACATTGAAGAGCACGAGTGCGAAGCGCGAGAAACCAAACTCGGGCCAGAAGACATTACCCGAGACATTCCAAATGTCGGCGACGACATGCGAAAAGACTTGGATGACGATGGGGTAATTCGCATCGGCGCGGAAGTCAACGCTGGGGATATTCTCGTGGGCAAGGTGACGCCGAAGGGCGAGACGGAACTCTCTCCTGAAGAGCGTCTGCTTCGCGCGATTTTTGGCGAAAAAGCCAGAGAAGTACGAGACACTTCCCTCAGAGTGCCTCATGGGGAGACGGGGATTGTCATTGACGTCAAAACCTACACGAGGGAAAACGGGGACGAGCTACAACCAGGCGTCAATAAAATCATCCGAGTTTACGTCGCCACGAAGCGCAAAATTTCCGTAGGGGACAAAATGTGTGGTCGCCACGGAAACAAAGGGGTTGTTTCTCGTATTATGCCAGAAGAGGACATGCCTTACCTACCAGACGGCACACCGGTACAAATCGTTCTAAACCCATTGGGGGTACCTTCTCGTATGAACTTGGGTCAGGTCCTTGAAGTGCATCTGGGCTTGGCAGCTAAAAAGTTGGGCTGGAAAGTGGCAACGCCTGTATTTGACGGAGCGAGCGACATGGATATTATCAACGCTTTGGAACAGGCGGGTTATCCTGGAAGCGGAAAGATTCGCTTGCGCGATGGCCGCACAGGCGAAGCTTTCGACAATCCGGTCACCGTTGGTTACATGTACATGTTGAAACTTCACCACCTCGTCGACGAGAAGATTCACGCAAGGTCCATAGGGCCCTACTCCTTGGTCACTCAGCAACCTTTGGGCGGTAAAGCTCAATTCGGCGGACAGCGATTTGGGGAGATGGAGGTTTGGGCGTTGGAAGCCTACGGCGCAGCTCACACCCTTCAAGAGATGCTCACGGTAAAATCCGACGATATCGTCGGTCGTGTCAAGACCTATGAGTCCATCGTCAAAGGGGAAAACATCCCAGAACCTGGTATACCTGAATCCTTCAAAGTATTGGTGAAGGAACTTCAATCCTTGGCCCTTGACATCAAACTCCTCGATGAGAACGGATCGGAAATCGTCCTAAAAGACGACACCGACGAGTCCACCGACTACGGACAAATTGAACGTCAGGAAGCCTATAAAGAAAAGCAGCGCAAAAAAGAAGAAGAGCGAAATGAAGAAGCCGCTCTGTCCGAGGAAACTGAGATCGACTCAGAAGAAGGGGAAGAGACCGAAGCGGTCGAGGCTTTTAACAGTGACATGGAGATCATCAACGACGTGGAAGACTCTTTTGATTCAGGGTACTCCATTGTCGATCAAGAGGATTAGGGATTGCGTTCTTTCAAAAAGGAGGGGACTTCTTGCAAGAATTAAACACCTTTGATGCGATGAGAATAGGCATAGCATCACCGGAAAAAATACGCCAATGGTCAAAAGGGGAAGTAAAAAAACCCGAAACCATCAACTATAGAACATTGAAACCAGAAAAAGAAGGGCTATTTTGCGAAAAGATCTTTGGCCCGACAAAAGACTGGGAGTGTAACTGCGGAAAATACAAGAGAATACGATACAAAGGCGTGGTCTGCGAAAAGTGCGGCGTAGAGGTCACTAAGGCGAAAGTCCGACGTGAACGCATGGGCCACATTGAACTGGCTACTCCCGTATCGCATATTTGGTATTTTAAAGGGATTCCATCTCGTATGGGGCTGCTCTTGGACATGAGCCCAAGAGCCCTTGAAAAGATTTTGTACTTTGCCAGCTACGTGGTTATCGAAGCCGGAGATACGGATCTTTACGAAAAACAGCTGTTGACCGAGCAGGAATACTACGACGCACTGGAAAAGCATGGCGAACGCTTTAGAGCTGGCATGGGCGCCGAGTCCATCAAAGAGTTGATCCTCGCGATGGATATGGAACGTGAAGCGGAGATTCTCCAAGAGATGTTGGTGGATGCGACGGGACAAAAGAAAATCCGCGTATTGCGCCGCCTAGATGTGGTCGAAGCGTTCCTCACTTCTAAAAACAAACCTGAATGGATGATTCTCGACGTGATCCCAGTGATCCCGCCGGACCTTCGTCCGATGGTTCAGTTGGAAGGTGGGCGTTTTGCCACTTCTGACCTCAACGACCTATACCGCAGGGTGATCAATCGAAACAATCGACTCAAGCGCTTATTGGACATCGGTGCGCCTGAAATCATCGTGCGCAACGAAAAGCGCATGCTTCAAGAAGCGGTGGACGCGCTTATCGACAATGGTAGACGCGGAAAAGCGGTAACGGGTGCGGGTAACCGAAACCTAAAGAGTTTATCAGACATGCTCAAAGGGAAAAACGGTCGATTCCGTCAAAACTTGTTGGGCAAACGCGTCGATTACTCTGGACGTTCGGTTATCGTCGTCGGTCCGGATTTGAAATTCTATCAATGCGGACTGCCAAAGAAAATGGCTCTTGAGCTCTTCAAACCTTTTATCATGAAACAACTGGTCGCCAGTGAACTGGCACACAATATCAAGAGCGCTAAGAAAATGGTAGAGCGAAGCAATCCCGCTGTTTGGGATGTGTTGGAGGAGGTCATCAAAGACCATCCCGTACTGCTCAACCGCGCGCCCACCCTTCACCGACTGGGGATTCAAGCTTTTGAACCCACATTGGTCGAAGGCAAAGCCATCCGCCTTCACCCTCTCGTCTGTACCGCATACAATGCGGACTTTGACGGGGACCAAATGGCGGTTCACGTCCCTCTTTCTGTAGAGGCACAAGCGGAAGCGCGCCTGTTGATGATGTCGACGAACAACATCCTCGCGCCAAAAGACGGCAAACCGATCACGACACCGACACAGGATATGGTGCTTGGCGCTTATTATTTGACGACGGAAGATGAGAATGATCGCCGTACGGATCTGATCTTTGAAAACGTCGACGAAATGATCAAAGCTTACGAAAATCGGATCGTTGGACTTCATACCATGATCAGCATGAGGGTTCACACCGGTGAAGGAAACTACCATCAACCGATCGTATCGACGGTGGGAAGATTTATCTTTAACCAAGGGATTCCTCAAGATTTAGGTTATATCGATCGTGAAAAGGAACCTTACGCATTAGAAGTCAATCGTCTGGTGGATAAAGACGTCTTGGGCGATATTATCGACAGATGCTTTAGAGTCCACGGCAACATTGGAACTGCAAGGCTTTTGGATTACATCAAGTCCACGGGCTTTAAGTACTCGACTATCGGAGCGTTGACCATTAGTATGTCCGACATCAACGTGCCGGCAGAAAAGGAAGAAATCCTAGCTCGAGCAGACGCCGAAGTTGAAAAGTACGAGAAATTGTTGCGACGCGGTCTCGTTTCAGAAGAAGAGCGTTATAACTTCGTCATCAAGATCTGGGAACAGGCGACAGACGAAGTCACGAACGTGCTGATCGACAAACTCGATCCGAAAAACAACGTGGCGATCATGGCTAACTCCGGTGCGCGTGGATCGACCAAACAGATTCGTCAGTTGGCGGGTATGCGCGGTTTGATGTCCAACGCGGTCGGGAAAACCATCGAGATTCCGATTAAGGCCAACTTTAGGGAAGGCTTGTCGGTTCAAGAGTTCTTTATTTCAACCCACGGTTCCCGAAAAGGTCTTTCCGATACGGCCCTTCGTACTGCGGACTCGGGTTACTTGACCAGACGTCTCGTCGATGTCAGCCAAGACGTCATCGTCCGAGATGAAGACTGTCACACCAACAGTTTTATTGTTGCAAAAGACTTTATGGACGGAACGGAAATGATCGAGGATATGAAAAGTCGCATCATCGGCCGTACCTCCTTTGAAGATATATTAAACCCGTCAACAGGGGAGATCATCGTTCGCAAAAACGAGATCATCACAGAAGACATGGCATCTCTCATCGAGGCAAAAGGGATTACTGACGTTAAACTTCGCTCAGTCCTCGAATGCAAATCAAAACACGGCGTATGTGCCAAGTGTTACGGTCGAAACTTGGCGACCGGAAAGCCTGTGAACATCGGAGAATCCGTCGGTATCATCGCCGCTCAGTCCATCGGAGAGCCCGGTACACAGCTGACTATGCGTACTTTCCACTCTGGCGGTATCGCCGGTGCTGGGATCACACAAGGTCTTCCTCGTGTCGAGGAGTTGTTTGAAGCGAGAAAGCCAAAGGGGCTTGCTTTTATCAGTGAAAATGACGGTGTCGTCAAACTGGTGGACAACAAAAAGCGCACAGACGTCGTCGTCACATCCGATGACGGTACAGAAAAAATTTATACCATTCCGTATGGTTCCCATATCAAAGTCAAAGACGGAGATGTTATCGAAGCGGGCGAGGTTCTCACGGAAGGTTCGATCAATCCTCATGATATCTTGAAAGTCAAAGGGACCCTTGGGGTGCAAGATTACATCATCAAGGAAGTTCAACGTGTTTATCGCCTACAAGGGGTAGATATCGACGACAAGCACATCGAGATCATCATCAGACAGATGTTGTCGAAAATCAAAGTCGACGATGCAGGACAATCCAGCTTCTTGCCAGGGAGTCTGGTCAACAAACGCGCCTTTGACGAAGAAAACGCGCAGCTTATCGAAGAGGGTAAAGTGCCAGCCGAAGGAGAGGCCACCCTATTGGGGATTACGAAAGCCTCATTGGCGACGGAGTCCTTCTTGTCAGCGGCATCCTTCCAGGAAACTACACGCGTGTTGACCGATGCATCATTGCGAGGCAAGGTAGACGACCTACTCGGACTCAAAGAGAATGTCATCATCGGAAAACTCATTCCGGCTGGTACGGGTATGAAACGCTACAGCAACGTTAAAATCAACTACGATGGCATGGACGAAGAAATCGCCAAGCGCCTAGCTGAGCAAAACCCAGAGCCGGAAGAGGAAGAAGAACCAAAGGCGAAGGGGCAAGCAAAGGAAAAAGCGGCGGCGAAGACTGCAAAAGCCAAGAAGGAAGAAGCGGTAGAAGAAGCAGTTGAAGAAGTGGCGGAGGTGGAAGAAATCCCATCCGAACCCATGGACATTCTAACTCCAGAAGCAGCCGAATAAACCCCGATTTAACAGTTGACAACACACCAATAGCGGTGATAGAATAGTTAAGGACGTTTTTAGACTGGGAAAGATTGTGTATAACGATCTTTCCTAGTGCTAAGAATGGCTTAAATATAAGGATTTTCACAAATAGGAGGTGAAAAAATGCCAACAATCAACCAATTAATCCGTCACGGTCGTCACTCAGAAAAAGAAAAATCGAAGACTCCAGCGCTAGGTTACAACTTCAACACCCTTAAAAAGCGCAACACGCCGGTTAACTCTCCGCAAAAAAGAGGGGTTTGCACTTCGGTTCGTACAGTAACGCCGAAAAAACCAAACTCAGCTTTGCGTAAAGTTGCACGTGTACGTTTGACCAATGGAGCAGAGGTGCTTTCTTACATCCCAGGAATCGGACACAACCTGCAAGAACATAGTGTTGTACTCATTCGCGGTGGTAGGGTTAAGGACCTTCCGGGTGTGCGTTACCACATCGTACGCGGTACGTTGGATACAGCCGGTGTAACTGGTCGTAAACAAGGTCGTTCCAAATACGGAGCAAAAAGAGGTTAGTTAAAAAGATCTAAGCGCTAATGTAATAAATTGAAATTATTCATTGACATACATTATGTGCACCAACGACTCCTAGAGTCGAGTACCCAAAATCTACTTTTTAGTAAGGAGGGAAGCGCAGTGCCAAGAAAAGGACATATCCCAAAAAGGGACATTATGCCCGATCCAATGTACAATGACGTTGTGGTTACAAAATTGATCAACAACATCATGTTGGACGGCAAAAAAGGAACAGCGCAAAGAATTGTTTACGGAGCTTTCGAAACCGTGGCTAAAACCAACGGGGAAGATGCACTAGAAACATTCTATAAAGCATTGAACAATGTTATGCCTGTTTTAGAAGTTAAAGCTCGCCGAATCGGTGGAGCTACCTACCAAGTACCAATTGAGGTGCGCCCAGAAAGAAGACAAACACTTGGTCTTCGCTGGATGGTGAGTTTTGCCCGCAAGAGAGGCGAAAAGACGATGACAGATCGTTTGGCTAAAGAAATTCTCGACGCATCGAACAATACCGGTGCCAGTGTTAAGAGAAGAGAAGAAATGCACCGTATGGCAGATGCTAATAAGGCGTTTGCTCACTACAGATATTAGCCAATTCTTTAAGATTGGGAGGAAAATATGCCAAGAGAGTTTGCACTGGATAAGTACAGAAACATCGGTATTATGGCGCACATCGACGCCGGCAAGACAACTGTTACCGAACGTATGCTGTACTATACCGGAAAAATCCATAAAATTGGGGACACCCATGAAGGATCCGCACAAATGGACTGGATGGAGCAGGAACAAGAAAGAGGGATCACCATCACCTCTGCTGCGACCACTTGCCAATGGAAGGATCACCGAATCAACATCATTGATACTCCCGGACACGTGGACTTCACCGTTGAGGTAGAGCGTTCACTTCGTGTACTGGACGGCTCTGTCGCGTTGTTTGACGCAAAAAGTGGCGTAGAGCCCCAATCAGAGACCGTTTGGCGTCAAGCCGATAAATATCATGTACCCAGAATGTGCTTCATCAACAAAATGGATGCAACCGGTGCGGATTTCTTTATGGCTGTTGACACCATTCGCGATAAATTAAAAGCCAATGCCGTACCCGTTCAAATCCCATACGGAAGTGAACAAGACTTTAAAGGGATTATCGACTTAATCAAAATGGAAGCGGAAATTTACCACGACGACCTCGGAAACGACATCGAAGTGGCTGAAATTCCAGCGGACTTGATGGACAAGGCGGAGGAGTTCCGCGCTAACCTTCTTGAAAACATCGCCGAAGTCGACGAAGACTTGATGATGCAATACCTTGAAGGGGAAGAGATCGCAGCGGAAGATATTCAAAAAGCGGTTCGCAAAGCGACCCTTGAACAAATCATCTTCCCGGTTTTATGTGGTTCTGCCTACAAAAACCGCGGGGTTCAATTCCTATTAGATGCGATCACCTTGTACATGCCATCTCCATTGGACATTCCTGCTATTACAGGTGTCCTTCCAGGAGAAGACGGGGAAGCCGCTGAGCGCAAACCCGCAGATGAAGAACCGATGTCTGCGTTGGCGTTCAAGATCATGACTGACCCTTATGTTGGAAAACTGTGCTATTTCCGCGTATACTCTGGTGTATTGGAATCGGGTAGCTATGTTTACAACACGTCTAAAGGCAAGCGCGAGCGCATCGGCCGCATCCTGCTTATGCACGCTAATAAGCGTGAAGAAGTGGATTGCGTTTACGCTGGTGATATCGCAGCAGCTGTTGGGTTGAAGGATACTGGCACAGGGGATACTCTCTGCGACCAAGCAAATCCGATCATCCTCGAGCAAATGGAATTCCCAGAGCCGGTTATCTCGGTTGCTATCGAACCAAAAACCAAAGCGTCTCAGGAAAAAATGTCCATCGCGCTTCAAAAGCTTGCTGAAGAAGATCCAACGTTCAAAACTTACACCAATGAAGAAACCGGCCAAACCATCATTGCTGGTATGGGCGAGCTTCACTTAGAAATTATCGTCGACCGCTTGCTCCGCGAGTTCAAGGTCGAGGCCAACGTCGGTAACCCACAAGTGGCATACCGCGAATCCATCTCTATCATGGCAGAAGCGGACGGCAAGTACGTACGTCAGTCTGGTGGACGTGGACAATACGGCCATTGTAAACTTCGCGTCGAACCCAACGAGCCTGGCAAAGGATTTGAATTTGTCAACGCTATCGTCGGTGGTGCAATTCCTAAGGAATACATCGGTTCTGTTGAACAAGGTGTTCGCGAAGCTAGCGAATCAGGGGTACTTGGTGGTTATCCAATTTTGGACATTAAAGTCACCTGTTTCGACGGTTCCTACCACGATGTGGACTCTAGTGAGATGGCGTTTAAGATCGCCGGATCCATGGGTTTCAAAGCAGCAGTGCTTAAAGCAAAACCCGTCTTGTTAGAACCATTGGAAAAAGTCGAGATCGTCACGCCAGACGAATACCTCGGAGATGTTATGGGCGATGTATCCTCCAGACGAGGAAAGATCGAAGGCATGAACCCAAAAGACGGCATTCACATTTTGGATGCGTTTATTCCACTATCGGAAATGTTTGGTTACGCCACAGATCTACGCTCAAACACCCAAGGTCGCGCGACCTATTCCATGCAGTTTGACCATTACGCAAAAGTGCCAGACAGCATCTCTGAAAAGGTGCTTGGCGAAAAAGATAAATAGATATTGAGGAGGCATTACAATGGGTAAAGCAAAATTTGAAAGAAATAAGCCGCACGTTAACATTGGAACCATCGGTCACG
>CAZHRC010000022.1:27703-27789 GCA_964533865.1 uncultured Peptoniphilaceae bacterium | reverse complement strand
TCGCGACCCTCGCCTTGGCAAGGCGATGCTCTACCACTGAGCCACTTCCGCATAATAAATGACATAATTACAGTTGAAGGATTCAC
>CAZHRC010000022.1:0-27603 GCA_964533865.1 uncultured Peptoniphilaceae bacterium | reverse complement strand
CAGCATTGCATAAGCGATTCACACAAATTCAGAAGATCACTGAATTTGGTTCACTGCTTATACCACTGAGCCACTTCCGCATAATAAATGACATAATTACAGTTGAAGGATTCACCTTCGATTTTACATTACAGCATTGCATAAGCGATTCACACAAATTCAGAAGATCACTGAATTTGGTTCACTACTTATACCACTGAGCCGTTTCTGTGTCTTGTTTTTACAACGACTGGTGCCCAGAGCCGGAATCGAACCAGCGACACGAGGATTTTCAGTCCTCTGCTCTACCAACTGAGCTATCTGGGCGCATTTTACTTGGTCTTTACATAAAAACGACGTCTCGCTACTTTATGGCTTTTTCACAAGGGCTGTAGAAAACGTTGCTCATACAATATATAATAGAACCAGTAGGATGTCAAGGGTTTTTTAAGAATTTTTAAAAGGAAGTGAAATCTGTGTTAAATCCTTTTTTATTTGACCGTCAGGTCCGTGCGGTGATTCTCAGTTACAAGGCACCTCTAGAGGTAGTGGACCTCCTTGCAGAGAATGGTGTGGAGGTGTGTTATACGACGCCTTTTGAGGGGGTGTCGCCTCCGGTTGCCGATCATGTGGATCTTCAAATCCATCCATTGGATTATAACACATTTATTTGTCCTGCGCCACTGGTTGATTATTATCATAACATTTTAGATCGCTATGAGGTGCAAGTGCTGCCTTGTGAAGGGGAAATCAGCCCAGGCTATCCGTCGGAGGCGGGGCTCAACGCTGGGCGTATAGGCAATCATATTATCCAAAACCCAGATGTAACGGAGAAACGCCTCAAAGACGAGTTGGAACAAAGAGGCTATGATTGTCTTTCGATCAAGCAAGGTTATGGCAGATGTAGTGCACTGACGATTCGCGAGAAGGTGGTGATAACCGCTGATCGTGGAATTGCAAAGGCTTGCGTTGAGGCGGGGTACGATGTGGTGATTGGTTCTGACACAGAGATCCTGTTACCGGGGTACGATCATGGGTTTCTCGGTGGGATTGGCGGGATGATTGACCGAGATCGATTGTTGTTTTTTGGCGATGTCTCCACATTGCCTGATGGGGAGAAACTTCTCGCCGAGCTAGCAACCTATGGTATAATATCTCTATATCCGCCTGGGCTTTCCGTTAGGGACTTGGGTGGACTAATCGGAATACGTTAAAGGAGAGTGCTATGATTGTAACCCCTTCCATACTGGCAGGTTTTATGGAGCTGTTGCCGGAGGATCAAATTTTATTTGACCAAATGAAAGCCATAATAGAGGATAAATTTAAGAAATACGCATTTTTGCCCATTGATACCCCTATTATTGAAAAGACGGAGATTTTGCTGTCTAAGGGCGGTGGAGAGACTCAAAAACAGATCTACAAAGTGGTTAAAGGCGATAGAGATATGGCCCTTCGCTTTGATTTGACGGTGCCGTTGGCCCGGTACGTGGCGATGAATGCCAACCAACTGAGTTTTCCTTTCCGTCGCTATCAAATCGGGAAAGTTTACCGTGGCGAACGCAATCAAAAAGGTCGGTTTAGGGAATTTTATCAGTGCGATATCGATATTATTGGCCAAGATCGCTTGGCGATATACAACGATGCAGAGATACCGGCAGTGATCTACGAGGTGTTTTGCGCGTTAAATATGACGGAAATCGTCTTTTGCATGAACAACCGTAAGTTGCTCAATGGTTATTTCGAATCCGTTGGCATCACGGACTTCACCAATGCGCTGCGATCGATCGACAAATTAGCAAAAATCGGGCAGGACGCCGTTGTGGCTGAGCTTGTTGCACAAGGATCGGATGTGGAAAAAATTGGCGCGCTAATGGATTTTATCGCCTTTGACGGTACCAATGAAGAAACTTTAGCGATGTTGGAAACTCTTGGTATCGCCTCCGAGTCTTTTGTCGAAGGGTTGGAAGAGTTGAAAACCGTCTACGCTTACATGAAACGCTTTGGCATTCCTGACGAGCGGATAAAAATCGATTTAAGCATCACCAGAGGTTTGGATTACTATACGGGTACGGTATTTGAGACTTTTCTTGTCGGTCACGAAGGGATCGGCTCTGTGTGTTCAGGAGGACGATACGAAGACTTGGCATCCAACTTCACGAAGCAAAAGATGCCGGGCATTGGACTGAGCATCGGGTTAACCCGCCTGTTCTACAAGCTAAAAGAAGAAGATCTGATTTCACTGGACGAAGATCCTCTGATCCAAGGGCTGATTATCCCTATGTCGGATGATGAGATCGACTTAGCTATCGAAGCGGCAGCGCTTTTGCGACTATCCGACAAAAGGGTACAGGTCTACATGGAGGGCGGCAAGTTGAAAAAGAAGTTCAACTATGCAGACAAGCTCAATGTACCCTATGCGATTATCATCGGTGAAGAAGAAGCGAAAACCGACACGTTTACGGTGCGCGACATGAAAACTGGGGAGCAACGGGTTTTATCCCGATCGGACTTGCCACATTTCGATAAATAATCTATAATAAAGAGTGAATTGCATAATTGCGATGAACGGACGAGTAGAAGATACGCGCCTAAAAGAGAGGGGTGGACGTGGCTGAAAGCCGCCCTGAGGATGGCTGTCTTTGAAAACTACCCGGGAGCAAACTAACGAAACTAAGAAGTAATTAGGGTGGAACCACGAGTCCTTCGTCCCTGCATTGAGCAGGGGTGAAGGCTTTTTTAATTGAAGGAGGAATTAAGATGAATAAGGTAAAAGTGACTTTCCCCGATGGATCGGTGAGAGAGTTTGAAAAAGGCGTAGAATTGATGACGGTAGCAAAAGATATCTCCGAAGGGTTGGCGCGCACGGTCCTTGGAGCAGTGGTAAACGACGCGGTCAAGGGACTACAAGAACGTGTGGAAGTGGATTCGGCGGTGCGTTTTGTGAAGTTTGACGATCCGGAAGGCAAAGAGATTTTCTGGCACACGTCGTCCCACATTATGGCAGCGGCGGTTAAGCGCCTGTTCCCCGATACGACATTCGCCATCGGTCCTGCGATCGACACAGGATTTTATTATGACATGGACACTGAGCACCGATTTGTCCCAGAAGATCTGCCTCTTATCGAAAAGGAGATGGCAGCCATCGTCAAGGAAGGGGCAAAGCTTGAGCGGATCGTTATGAGTCGCGATGAAGCCTTAGCTTATTTTAGGGAGCTTGGCGAAGTTTACAAAGTGGATCTCATTGATAACTTGCCTGCAGAAGAGGAAATTTCGCTCTACAAATTGGGAGATTTTGCCGATCTCTGTCGCGGACCACACCTTTACGATGTGAAAAAGGTTAAAGCGGTAAAACTCCTATCCCTCGCTGGAGCCTATTGGCGCGGCGACGAAAAGAACCCGATGCTTCAAAGAATCTACGGGATTTCTTTTGAAAAGAAAAAGGATCTGGATGCGGAACTCCTTCGCCAAGAAGAGGCTCAAAAGCGAGATCACCGCAAAATAGGGAAAGAGATGAAGCTGTTCTCCATGCACGAAGAAGGTCCAGGATTTCCTTTTTACCACCCCAATGGCATGGTCATTCGAAACGAATTGGAAAATTTCTGGCGCGCGATTCACCAAGAAAGAGGCTATGGAGAGATCAAAACTCCGACGATTTTAAGTGAAGCCCTTTGGCACCAATCGGGTCACTGGGATCACTATAAAGAAAACATGTACTTCACCAAAATCGACGAAGGCGACTACGCGATTAAACCGATGAACTGCCCTGGGTCCATTCTCGTTTACAAAAACGACATGCACAGCTATCGAGATCTTCCGATCAAATTGGCTGAGCTGGGCTTGGTTCACCGTCACGAGCTATCAGGTGCGCTCCACGGCCTGTTCAGGGTGCGTAGCTTCACTCAAGACGACGGTCACGTGTTTATGTTGCCTTCCCAAATCAAAGAAGAAATCATCAAAGTCATGGAATTGGCTGATGACATTTACAAAGTCTTTGATTTCAAATACAAAGTCGAGCTCTCCACAAGGCCGGAAAACTCCATGGGATCCGATGAAGATTGGGATCACGCCATCAAGAGTTTAAAAGAGGCATTGGATGAGGTGGGCGTCGATTATACCATCAACGAAGGGGACGGTGCTTTCTACGGTCCTAAAATCGACTTTCATCTCCAAGACGCCATTGGCAGAACTTGGCAATGCGGTACCATCCAACTGGACTTCCAATTGCCAGAGCGGTTTGAAATGGAGTATGTGGCATCAGATAATACAAAAAAGCGGCCCGTCATGATCCATCGCGCGATCTTGGGGAGCTTGGAGCGCTTCATTGGGATTCTCATCGAGCACTATGCAGGCAAGTTTCCCGCTTGGATATCACCAGTTCAAGTGAAAATCATCCCTGTTTCCGATAAGTTTTCGGACTATGCCCACAATATTTGCAAAGCGATGAAAGACAAAGGCTTTAGGGTGTCGGTAGACGATAGAGACGAAAAACTCGGCTTTAAAATCCGCGAAGCTCAAGTCGAAAAAGTCAATTACTCCTTAGTTGTTGGCGAAAAAGAAGTGGCATCGAACACCGTGTCCGTACGCAAACGCGATCTGGGAGACCAAGGGTCGATGGATGTCGCGGCGTTTATTGACTTGTTGGACGACGAAGTGCAAACAAGAGCATAACTTGTAAGATGGGGCGATACCGTGGGCATCGCCCCATCTCTGACAAAAGCTGTAAGTACCAAAACCATCGGCTTCCTGATAAAGTAAAGGTAGAAAGAATAGAGGAGGTAAAAACGATGGATCGATTGCTAAAGGTTGAAGATGTAACGAAAATCTACGGTTCTGGCACCAATGCCACTGAGGCTTTGAGAGGGGTGTCCTTTGATGTATTAGAAGGAGAATTTTTAGGGATCATGGGGGCGAGTGGATCGGGCAAGACCACATTGCTCAACTGCATCGCCACCATGACCAGACCCACCACTGGAGAAATACGCTTAAAAGGAAACGATATCGCTACTTTTAAAGGCAAAGCCCTCGCAGCTTATCGCGGCAAGGATATTGGTTATCTCTTTCAAGAGTTTGAACTTTTGGACAATATGACCGCTCGCGAAAACATTGAGCTCCCTCTGGAATTGCACAACCTTAGAGGCCCAGACACGGTGTCGAAGATTGAGACATTAGCTATTCGCTTAAACATCGAAGAAGTCCTTGATAAGTTTCCCAATCAGCTTTCCGGAGGTGAGAAACAACGGGTGGCGGCGGCTCGCGCGCTCATCGCTGAGCCCTACCTCCTATTAGCTGACGAACCCACCGGTGCCCTCGACAGCAAAAACGCCAAAGTGTTGATGGAAAAACTGGGCATGATTTCTCGCGATGATCACAAAACCATCCTCATGGTCACCCACGATGCCAATGCAGCGAGTTATTGTTCACGCATACTCTTTATTCAAGACGGTAAAGTCTTTCACCAATTGCGCAAAAAAGGTGAAGAAGAGACGAATGAGCTGTTTTATGACCGTATAGTCACCGTCCTCGCTCAATTGGGAGGGGGTAGTGCTAATGTTCTTTAAACACCTCAAACGCAGCGCAACCCAACATCGAAAAGACCACGCGTTATTTTTTGGCTCCTTGGTCGTGGCCATCGTAGCCTTCTACACCTTACTCTCCCTTGGGGAGCAAGATGTGATGCGATTTTTAAAAACCATCGAGTCCGATGCAGTCCATGCTCTATTCACCTTAGTGCCGATCGTATACGGCGTGTCCTTGTTTTTCGTGTTCTTTCTCGTCTACTTTGCCAATGCGTACCAACTGGACAGAAGACGTAAAGAACTCGGCATCTATTTGATGCACGGTATGGCACGCACTCGCTTATTTGGGTTACTGATGACCGAAACGTTAGTCAATAGTGCCGTCGCCTTGGCGATGGGCATTCCCATCGCTCTATTGCTCACCGAGGGCATCAGTTTGATCACCATAAAGATGATCGGCATGGGGGTTGTGGGACATCGCATTTCATTGTCGCCTACGGCGATCGGGGGCACGGCAGCAGGGCTCTATGCTGTTCAATTGATCAGTATGATGATGTTGAGCCTTCAATATGCCCGTGTGGAGCCGGTCGATCTCATGCGAAGCGCGGCGGTTCAAAAGCAAACCTTGTTATCGACGAGGAAAAGCCTAGTTTACTTAGGGATGGGTTCGGCGCTGTTAGTAGCGGCCTACATCACAGGCGTCCGGTACTTAAAGTATTTCGAGGTTTCTAAAGTTGCTGGCATCCTCATCACGGGCACTCTTGGTACTTTTCTATTTTACAAAGGCCTTGGCGCGATGATTGGCAGAATGTCCAGTCGCTCAGAACAACAGCGGCTTTTCGCCTTTAATCGTAGACAAATCCAAGAAAACGTCTTGAATGAATACAAAGCTATGGCGGTGAGCTCACTACTTGTCCTTTTAGCGATCGCTTGTATCACCTTTGGCATTGGGGTGATTGCAGGTCAAGGCATGGATCAGCGAACGGCAGATTTCTCTTTTTACTATGAAGAATCGAAAGTCAAAGGGATCTTACAATCCAAAGAAGTGAAGGATCATATCTCGGTCTACTATCCCATGTACATTCATATGATGAAACTCGACGATGCCGGCGTCCCATTATATCCCACCTCCTATGGGGAAATCATAAACGTCCTTCAGGAGCAGCCGGACCATTACGTGCGAAACAATCTAATCGACAACTTTAAAGAAACCACATCGCCCTATCTACTCAAAGTTTCGAGCTACAACAACCTCGCTCGCACGATCGGAAAAGCGCCCATGGCGTTGAGCGATCACGAAGTCGCCCTGTTTTCGAGTAAAATGAGTGAGGGGGATCATCATATCTACCTAGAAAAAGTGGCAAAAGCTGGTGTGTCTCTAAAAATCGAAGAGGCGTCCTATCGGATTCGCGATACCGTCATCTATGACAGCTTGGGAGCCGATAGAGGAATCAGTGTGTTTTGGGGTTTGGTCGTCTCTGATGAAAACTACGACAAATGGGCACACGACCCTGCGCCCCATCATTGGAACGCACTTCTCGATCAAGTCCGCATCGCGGAAAAAGGCTTGACCGGGGCGGCGCTAGACGTCAAAGTGGCTTTAGATGGCAAAGGACTTACCTACGAAAGTTATTTGGCGGGCATGGGGAGAAAGCTGTTTTATACCGTAGGTGCCAGTTATCTGACGATTTACATGGGTGTGTTGTTTCTCGTTATCGCCAATACGGTAATCGGTATCAAGTTTTTGATCCAATTGCGAGAAAATCGGAGGCGCTATCGAACGCTTTACATGCTTGGGGCTTCACAGAAGGATTTGAAGGCGTCGGTCGATCAGCAGATTCGATACTATTTTCTCATGGTGTTTGGGGTGGGTGGCGTGAGTGCTTTCTTTGCCATATGGACTATGCATACGAGCTTTCTCAGACTTCCGGCATCCATGCCGATGAAAAACATCATCATCCTGACCGCAGTTGCCTTTGTGCTCCTACTCGTCCTCGAGTATATTTACGTTTATGCCATCGAGCGCACAGCGGATAAGGAACTCGCTATCATGAGTAGTGTAGACAAGGAGGCGTAGCAATGAAAACCGTGCTCATCATCGAAGACGATGCGTACTTGCGAGAAGAACTCGCTCATACTTTGTGCAAAGAGGGGTACTCGGCAACGAGTATCTCCTCTTTTCCTATCGATGGTGCCGAGATTATCAACGCTCAACCCGATCTCGTCCTACTCGACTTAAACCTCCCGGGCAAATCCGGGTTTGAACTGTGTCGCTACTTGAGGCAGAAAAAAGCATTCCCTATTCTCGTGTTAACGGCCAGAGACCAACTTGCAGACGAGCTACAGGCGCTAAACTTGGGAGCGGACGACTTCTTGACCAAACCCTGCCACCCCAAACGGCTCGTCGCGCGGGTGGAAAGGCTGATCGCATTGTATCGAAAAATCGGCAACAGCATCGAAGTGGGGCGTCTCTCCTTGGATCCAGACACCTTCAAAGTGTCCTTTGACGCTAACCATCGCGTGTTATCGGAGACGGAAGGGCGACTACTCCAGTGTTTTATGACCTCCCATCCCAACCTGGTCACCAAAGAAGTGTTATTTCAAACCCTGTGGGGCGGACCGGAGTACGTAGATGAAAACATTCTCCACGTCAACATCACTCGATTGAGAAAGAGCCTCGAAGCTGTCGGTGCAGTGGATGTGATCAAGACCAGATGGGGTGTAGGTTACTATTTAGAGGTAAAGGGATGAGACGACCGACCACTGTATTCATAGCCACGACCGCTGGCTTTTTCACCCTTCTCTTGTGGATTGCCGAGCCCCCAGCCTTTTCAAATTTTTTTGCGATCCTTATTCTGTTCACCGGCTTGGTGCTTTATGCAGAAAAGCGAGTGCGCGAATCCCATCGACAGAAAGTGATGGCAGCTATCGAAGCGCTCATCGAAGATCCTTCCGATGCAACGGCAAAAAATCTCGCCGATCTTACCTCGAGCCTCTGGCATCCTGCGATAGAGGCGACCTATGGAAAACTCGCCAGCCAAAGGCGACAGCTCATCGAGTCACAGCTCGAACGAGAAAGTTATCAAGAGTATATTCAAAACTGGGCGCACAACATCAAAACTCCACTCTCATTGGCGATGCTCATCTTGAACAACCACAAAGAAACCTTGTCGCCCTACGTCCACCAAAGGCTTGGCGGGGCTCACCACCGAATACAACAGGAGGTGGAGCGGATACTGTACTACGCCAAACTCCAAGCCGCCCATGTCGACTTGCGATTTGAATCCATGGACTTAGGCGCTTGTGTCGACGAGGTTATCGAGGATTTTGAGCCGTTACTCGAAGAATCCAACGTCGAGTTTCAGAAAATGGGAACCTTTCCGATCGTGTTTAGTGACTGTAAAACACTGCACTTTATACTCGCGCAATTAATTGGCAACGGATTAAAATACGCCGATAAAAATGAAGGAAAGTTGGCTATTTTATGCAGTCAATACGATAGTGATGGATCCGTCCGATTACAGGTGACAAACAACGGTCAGTCGGTCTCCAAAGAAGATAGCCCCTTTTTGATGGACAAAGGATTTACAGGTGCGCATACTAAGCATCAAAACCCGACAGGGATGGGACTTTACTTTGCGAAAAAATATGCTGATGCTCTTTCGCTGAGATTAGAGGTCGATGAGGTCGAGGAGGGATTCAGCATTTCACTCATCTTTCCCGAGATAAGCAAGATTCCGGAATCGATCGGCGATGGCGATCAATGTGATATCTACTTGAAATAAAATAAAAAAGATAGTTTAACGGGGGCATCAAATGACATATCGAAAAAAAGTTTGACAACCGTCTCAACTTGACGTATACTAAATAAGTATTCAAAGCAGAAGTATCCGCTTCTCACCTACCGCCTCAGGTTGTAGGTAATAAATTAAGAGTTTGATTGCTTAATAGCGGGTATTTTGCCTGCTATTTTCTATTTTCGGAGGTGTGAACCATAAAAGATCTTCAGATCAATGAAGAAATCCGTGTGAAAGAAGTGCGCCTTATCGATGAGAAAGGCGAACAGATGGGCATTGTGAACAGCAAAAGAGCCCTTGAAATCGCACGTGAGCGCAAGCTCGACCTTGTTAACGTCGCACCCAAGGCAAGACCACCGGTGTGCAAGATAATCGACTACGGAAAGTACAAGTACGAATTGACGAAGAAAGAAAAAGAAGCGAAGAAGAAACAACGCATCATCAACGTCAAAGAAGTGCGACTCTCTCCACGTATCGATGACCACGACCTGGAAGTGAAGGCGAACCAAGCGCGCAAGTTCTTGCAAGCAGGAGACCGCGTCAAAGTTTCCGTTCGTTTTAGAGGTCGCGAGTTGGGACATACCGACATCGGTCGGCGCGTCATGGAGCAATTTAGCCAGATGGTAGCGGATTGTAGTATAATCGACAAACGACCGGCAATGGAAGGTCGTAGTATGGTGATGTTTTTAAATCCGGCTAAGGAAGAACCTGGCAAAGAGGATGAAGGAGGAAAGTAACACAATGGGAAAAATGAAAACGCATAGAGCCTCTGCAAAGCGTTTTAAACGCACTGGAACTGGCAAAATCACCAGATTCAAAGCATATAAGGGCCACTTGACAGCAAAAAAATCGGCTAAGAGAAAACGCAACTTACGTCAATCGGCGTTGGTGAGCAAGGGCGATCAAAAACGAATTAATTTTATGATTCCTTAGGACTAGGAGGAAGTAATGGCAAGAGTAAAAGGCGGCGTCAACGCTAAAAAAAGACATAAGAAGATTTTAAGACAAGCAAAAGGGTATTTTGGTGCGAAATCCAAACTATTCCGCGTAGCAAACCAAGCGGTAATGAAATCCCTGAGCTATGCTTACGTAGGTAGAAAAAGACGTAAAAGAGACTTTAGAAAGCTCTGGATTGCGCGTATAAACGCTGCAACTCGTCAAAATGGCATGAGCTACAGCAAATTTATGCACGGCTTAAAAGTTGCGAACATCGACATCAACAGAAAAGCATTGTCGGAACTCGCTATCCACGATCCTGACGGATTCACCAAATTAGTCAATATCGCTAAAGAGGCGTAGGAAAAGTTCCGGATACCGGAACTTTTTTTATTTTTTGAGGGGAATATGAATAAAGTAACGCGCTTTTGGAAGAAATTTGAAAGCAGCCCGCCGCTGGTTTTGGCGACGGCAGCCTTTCTAGTTATTTTTACAGGTGCGGTGCTCTTGTCTTTACCCATTGCGGCAAAAGACGGCACTTCAACGCCATTTATAGACGCGTTATTCACCGCCACGTCGGCGGTCTGCGTCACGGGTTTGGTAACGGTCAACACAGCGCTCCACTGGAACACCTTTGGCCATGTGGTCATCATCGGTTTGATTCAAGTTGGTGGTCTGGGTTTTATGACCTTGGCAAGTGCTTTTGCCATGTTGCTAAACAAAAAGATTTCTATAGCTAGCCGATTGGTGATTGCAGAAGAAAAAAACGCCACCAACCTACAAGGGCTAGTCAAATTGATGAAGTTTGTCATCGCGTCCACCTTTGCCATAGAAGGAGTGGGAGCGGTGCTGTTATCTTTTCGCTTCATACCTGAGTTTGGTTGGGGGAAAGGCATTTGGAACAGCGTGTTTCATTCCATATCCGCCTACTGCAATGCAGGGTTTGACATTTTAGGTGAGCAAAGTCTGTATCCCTATCGCGGTGATCCGTTGATCATCCTCACTATTGGGACATTGATCATGCTCGGGGGTACAGGGTATTACGTCTACCACGATTTGTTGACCAAGAAGAGCTTGAAAAAGCTCAATATCCACTCCAAGTTGTCGATTAGCGTCATGTTGGCGCTTATCGTCTTAGGTACAGTGGCTATTTTCTTCTTAGAAAACGGGAATCCCAAAACCTTGGCCAATGAAGGTTCACTCACGTCTTGGTTATCCGCTTATTTTCAATCGGTGACCACCCGAACGGCAGGGTATTTTTCGATGGATCAGTTGGGCATGTATGAGCCAACAGCATTGGTGTCGATATTGCTGATGTTTGTAGGTGGAAATCCTGCCGGTACCGCAGGGGGGATCAAAACCACGACTTTTGCGTTATTGTTGTTGATCACCTATTCCCAGATTAAAGGCACTCAGGATTTGGTCGTTTTTGACCGGCGCATCGCCACCGACTTGATCAAAAAGGCGGTCGCTTTATTGGTGGTGGCGTTGGGTTGGGTCATTGGCGTCACTTTTATCCTATTGATCACTGAGAAAAACATGGGGTTTATCAACTTGTTGTATGAGGTGGTGTCTGGTTTTGCGACGGTAGGTTTGACCCGTAATGTGACGCCGGCGCTGACGGGAATAGGAAAGATACTCATCATTCTGAGTATGTATTTGGGCAAGGTAGGGCCTTTGACGTTGATCTTCGCCATTACGAAGCGAGAACGCCAAAAGAGTTATCGAGAAGCTCGGGGCACGGTTTTAATTGGATAGGAGTGCAATATGACACAAAAAGAATTTGCAGTTATCGGTTGTGGCCGATTTGGCACCAACTTAGCGTTGACTTTGGCGGAACTGGGCAATGAAGTTATCGCCATCGACGTCGATAGCGATGTGGTGGACTATCTTTCGGATTTTGTCACCCATGCGGTGGTGGCGGATGTAACCCAAGAACACGTCTTAGAAGATTTAGGCATTAGCAATGTGGATGTGGCGATCGTGGGGATGAGCTCTAACTTTCAGGCCTCGGTGTTTGCGACCATCGGCTGTAAAGATTTAGGGGTCAATCACGTGATCGTCAAGGCGCGGGATGAAAAACACGGGCGGATCCTCCAAAAGGTGGGGGCGGACTCGGTGATTATCCCTGAAAAAGATATGGGCGTGCGGTTGGCACATTCTCTTACCTCTAAGAGTATCGTCGAATACATTGGCTTATCGGAAGACTACAGTTTGGTGGAGATCAAAGCGCCTGAGAGTTGGCACGCCAAAACATTGGCTCAAAGCAACGTTCGCGCTGCCTACGGGGTCAATGTGGTCGCTATTGTACGCGAAGCAGATGTCAATATCAACCCCAACCCGGCAGATGTGATCCGCTCTGGTGATTTGTTGTTTGTACTAGGCACGGTGGAATCCATTCGCGCCATCGAAGCGTTGAAATGATCGATACCGTCCTTTCAAGCGGTCAAAACCGTATCTTCAAACACTTAAAGAAGCTAAAACAATCGGCTTATCGGAAACGCAGTGGGTCGTTTCTTCTCGAAGGGATTAAACTCGTCGATGAAGCGCTAAGTCAAGGCGCAGACGCGATGAGCGTCTACGTGATGGAGAGTAAAGCTGATGAGTTGTCCAACCGATACAAGGAGATAGCAGGCGCGATTCTTTCTGATGAGCTCTTTCGCCAATTGTCTGACCAAGTTTCCCCAGAGGGGGTTCTCGCAGAGGTGGCCATCCCAGAGTTCACTCACAAAGTGGGTGACAGAGTGTTGCTACTTGATCAACTCAACGATCCGGGAAACTTTGGGACGCTGATCCGATCGGCGGAAGCTTTTGGCTTTCGAGATGTACTCTACACTAAAGGTACTGTGGATCCTTACAATGCCAAGGTGGTACGCTCTGCCATGGGCTCCATCCTCCGCGTAAACCTCGTGGCTTGCGATGTGGAGGAGATCCCTCAAATTCTCGGCGGGTACCGTATGATCTCAACGGCGATGGTCGGACAAAATGTCTTTGATCTAAAAACCATCGAAAAGCCCTACTGCCTCATGATCGGCAGCGAAAGCCACGGACTGAGCAGTATGCTGATGGACTTGGCAGATTTAAAAGTGACGATTCCCATGGAGGGGAGAGTCGAGTCTTTAAATGCAGGCGTCGCAGGTTCTTTATTGATGGGGCTGTTTCGTAATTTTTGATTAGAGAAGGATGCCTTTAATAAACCGCCAACCCTTTATGGTTGTGCGGTTTTTTTCAACCCTTGATCTATGGTATAATAGAGGCAATTAAAGTCTGGAGGAAGTTATGAAGGAAAAATTAAATATCATACAACAAGAGACCGTAGAGCTGGTGCAAAATGCCGATTCGCTCAAAACTCTTGAGGACATACGCGTAAAGATCCTGGGTAAAAAAGGTGAATTAACCGCTGTTTTGAGGGGGATGGGCAAGCTTACCGCCGAAGAACGACCAGTTATGGGCCAATTGGCAAACGAAGTGCGTGAGCGTATCGAGACGAGTCTGTCCGCAAAACACCGCGAGTTGACAAAGGCGATGCAACAAGTGCAGATCTCAAAAGAGCAGCTCGATGTGACCGTATCCAAGGATGTCTTTAAAATTGGCCATCGCCATCCGTTAAACAACACGATTCGCGAGTTAGAAAACCTGTTTATTTCTATGGGCTTCGACATTATCGACGGTCCGGAAGTGGAGACGGTGGCTAACAATTTTGATGATTTAAACTCGCCAAAGGACCACCCTTCTAGGGATAAAACCGACACTTTTTACATTACAGAAGACATTTTATTGCGTACTCAAACCTCACCGGTTCAAGTGCGTACGATGAAGAGCCAAAAACCGCCGATTCGCATGGTTTCCGCTGGTCGCACCTTCCGATTTGACGACGTGGACGATACACACTCGCCGATGTTTCACCAAATTGAAGGGTTGGTCATTGACGAGCACGTTACTATGGCTAATCTCATCGAAACGATCAACGTCTTTATTCGGGAGCTTTTTGGCGAAGAGATGAAGACTCGCTTCCGCCCTCACTACTTCCCGTTTACTGAGCCGAGCGCAGAAGTTGACGTGTCTTGTTTTGCGTGCAAGGGCGAGGGTTGTCCGGTGTGTAACTACACGGGATGGAGTATGGAGTTGCTTGGCTGTGGCATGGTACACCCCCAAGTGCTGATCAACTGTGGCATCGACCCAGAAAAGTACAGCGGATTTGCTTTTGGAATGGGCGTCGATCGCATAACTATGGTAAAACACAAAATCGGGAACATTCGGTTGTTGTTTGACAACGACAAAAGATTTCTCGAGCAGTTTTAGGAGGATAGAATGTTAGTACCCGTTAATTGGATGAAAGAATACGTAGAACTTAATGATTCGATCAAAGACTTTTCCGATCGCATCACCTTGACTGGATCCCACGTGGATTCGATAAATTCCGTAGCTCAAGAAATCGACAACGTCGTCGTAGGAAAGATCACCTCCTTAGAAAAACATCCAGAGGCTAAGCGACTTTCCATTGTGGCTGTGGACGCTGGCGCGGAAACGGTGACCTTGGTCACCGGTGCTAAAAACATGGCTGTTGGCGATTATGTGGCATTGGCTAAAGAAGGGGCGACCTTGCCGGGTGGCGTGACCATTGGTGTCGCAGAGTTTATGGGGATGAAATCCCCGGGGATGTTGTGCTCTTTAGAAGAGTTGGGATTTGACGACAAAGTCATTCCACGCCATCTCCGCGAGGGACTCTTGATTATGGAAGGCGATTTGGAGCTGGGTGCGGATATTAAAGAAGTATTGGGCTTGAATGCTGAGGTGATCGACTTCGAAATCACCCCAAACCGGCCAGACTGCCTGTCTATTGTGGGCATGGCGCGGGAAGCGGCTGCGACTTACAACACCCACATCACCTTGCCGGAAGTCGGCGCGCGAAAGGGCGTTGGATCCATCGCCACCTATTTAAAAGGCATCGACATCGAAACGCCAAAGTGTAGTCGCTATATAGGGCGAGTGATCGAAGATGTGGTCATCGAACCTTCACCTCAGTGGATGCAAAACGCGTTGATGGCAAGCGGTATGCGCCCCATCAACAACCTCGTCGACATCACCAACTACGTCATGTTGGAGTTGGGTCAACCCCTTCACGCTTTTGACCTCGACATGTTGGCGGATCAGCGGATCATCGTGCGAGAAGCGGCACCAGGGGAGGTTTTGAAAACTCTGGACGGGACCGATCGCAACCTCGAACCGGGGATGATGGTTATCGCCGATGGCGAGAAGCCGGTGGCTCTAGCAGGAGTGATGGGAGGATTTGACTCGGAAGTCACCGAAAAAACCCACCGCATCCTATTGGAATCCGCGGTTTTTGACCGTGAAAGCGTGCGTACCACCTCTAAAAAACTCGGTCTTCGATCAGAAGCCTCCTCGCGTTACGAAAAGGGGTTGTCGGTTGAAATCGCAGAGTTAGCTTCCCAACGGGTGTGTTATTTAATCGAGCAGCTCGGGTGCGGTGTCGTGGTCAACGGACACATCAACGCAGGATTAACCGAAGCCCCCACCCGAATGATTAATCTGAGGCCTCACCGAGTTTGCGATATTTTGGGGATAGCACTCACCGTCGATGAAATGACCACCTACTTGACATCTTTGGAGTTTGAAGTGGAAAAGAGCAATGATCTTCTCGTCGTGACCATTCCTCACTTCCGACTCGATGTTGAAGGGGAAGCGGACTTGGCAGAAGAAATCGGAAGACTCTTTGGATTCCACAACATTCCACCTCAACCCCTCAAAGGACAACTGACCCGAGGTGAAAAATCGCCGATGAAAGAGTATGAAGAAGTGCTTAAAGACGGGCTATGTGCAGTGGGTCTTGATGAAATTAGCACATACTCATTCATCAGCCCAAAAGTGTTTCAAAAGCTTCAAATTCCAGAGGACAGTCCCATGCGAAGAGTCGTGGAAATCATGAACCCACTCGGTGAAGATTTCAGCATTATGCGTCCTACGATGATCGGCAACATGTTAAATGTCCTTGAAAAGAACAACAACCAAAAACTATCGGATTTGAGCTTTTACGAAATCGGCAACATCTTCGTTCCAGGTCAGAAAGATGAGCTTCCAGAGGAGAGGGATACCCTGTGTATCGGCCTTTGTGGCAAAGAGGATTTTTACACGCTAAAAGACCGGATCGTCAAAGTCTTTAAAACCGTAGGCCTCGAGGGATTGGATTTCGTTCGCGAGACGGATAATCCCACCTTCCATCCTGGGCGGTCGGCTTCCCTCTGGGCAGGTGGCGAACGCTTGGGCGTATTGGGCGAGCTGAGCTATGGGGTTATGGAAAACAGCGATATTCGCAATCGGGTTTACATTGCTGAGATCGACTTGGTCGCGTGTATAGCACAGAGCAACCCTGAAAAACTCTACGCCCCGATTCCTCGCTACCCAAGGGTGACCAGAGATATCGCCCTTGTGGTCGATCGCCAATTGGAAACTAAGACCTTGGAAAACTTCATCTTGTCAGCTGGTGGCGACCTGGTCAAAACTGTGGCGCTTTTTGACGAGTACACCGGCGATCAAATCGACGATAGAAAAAAGAGCTTGGCTTATAAAATCGTATTTGGTGCAGAGGATAGAACCTTGGTCGACGAAGAAGTCAACACAAGTCTTAAGCGCATTTTGGAAGGCCTGAACGCTGAATACGACGCGACCATTCGACTTTAATGCGGTCTGGTCCCACGATAGAAAGGAAGGCATATGTCCGAACTCAATAAAGCCACTGTAACCATTGCTGGGATTGAATACACCATCGTCAGTGAACGCACCCCAGACCAGGTGAAAGAACTGGGCAATTACGTCGATAAGAAAGTGGAGGAGTGTAAAAACACCAACCACTCTCTAAATAAAACCATGGTGTTCATGCTTTCTGCCTTCAACATCGCCGATGAACTCTTTCATATGGAAGAGAATCTCGAGGCGTTGAAAGCAGAAGCCTCGGAACCGATGGCGAGCTTTGAACCGTTAAAAGTGGAGAATCAAAGATTGATCACTCAATCGGCGGATTATAGACACGCTTTGGATGAAACGAGACTTAAACTTGCCCAAGCCGAGGCAAAAGCTCAAGGGGTACAGCAAAAAATAACAGCCATGGAAAATGCTGCAAGGCAACAACAGTCTGCATTGGACAAACGTCAACACGATATCCAACACTTGCAAGAAACCATAGAAAAGCTTCAAAAAGAGCGAACCGCCCAAGCGAAAGAACTTCAAGAGTTGCGCAAATCCCTATCAAACCTCGACCGAGGCAGGAGACAATCGTGACCTATGAACTCTTAGCGCCAGCGGGAAACCGGGAGATGGCGATAGCCGCCATTCACAACGGCGCCAATGCCCTCTACTTGAGTGGGCAGTCCTTTGGCGCGCGGGCGTACGCGGCTAATTTTTCTCAGGATGCTCTCGAAGAAATCATCAAATACGCACATCTTCGCGATGTGCGTATCTACGTCACCGTCAACACTCTGATCAAAGAGTCAGAGCTCGATGAGGCGATGGTATTTGTTGCGAAACTCGTCGAGTGCGGTGTGGATGCTCTCATTCTTCAGGACTTGGGCCTTGCAGACCTCATTCGTAAAACCTATCCGGATCTCCCCCTACACGGAAGCACCCAAATGACGGTGCATAATTACTACGGTGCCAAAATATTATCCGATCTCGGTTTTTCTCGAGTGATCCTAGCCAGAGAAACAGCTTTGGACGATATCAAACGCATTGACCGCGACCTGGATATCGAGCTGGAACACTTCATTCACGGCTCTTTATGTATATCCTATTCAGGAGCGTGCTTGATGAGTTCGATGATCGGCGGTCGTAGTGGCAATCGCGGCCGTTGTGCACAACCTTGTCGAAAGGCGTATACCATCGAGAGGGAAGATGGGACCATTTTAGATGATGCGATGGTGGACGCTCCCCTCATCAGCCCCAAAGACTTGGCAGTAAAAGAAGAGATCACAACTTTGAAAAAGGCTGGGGTTTCCTCCTTTAAAATCGAAGGGCGCATGAAAAAACCAGAATATGTGGCGACCACCGTATCGATCTATCGCCAACTCTTAGAAGGAAACCAGCCATCGACGGAAACGCTCCTCGATAGTTCCAACCGAGGCTTCACCAAAGGATTTACGTTAAAAGACTTTGGTCAGGGTATCCTCGTCGATCCGAAAGCTCAAAAAGGCACAGTGGTTGGCGAAGTGGAAGCGGGTGGGGTCATTCGCTGGACAAAAGAGGTTTATGAAGGCGACGGGCTCCAATTAGAAACGGAAAAAGGCAAAATTCTCCCCCACACCATGGTGAGACATCACAAAAAAGGGGATAGGATTCGGTTTCAAGAGTTTCCCGATCTAGGGAAGGGCACAGCGGTGCGAAGGGTTCATTCTCAGAAGTTAAATCAAAATTACGAAACTTCGATTCAAAAAGAGTATCGCCTGGAACCGTTGACCCTTCGTTTTGAAGGACGACTTGGGGAGTTGCCAAAGCTCATCGCTATTTCTGGCAGTCGAAAAGTAACGGTCTTCGGCGATAAACCGATCGAAGTCGCACAAAAAAGAGGGATTCACAAGGATAAAGTGGCGGAACAACTTTCAAAACTCGGCGATACGATTTACGTGTTAGGAGATATCGTCATCGAATTGGAAGACAACTTGTTTTTAGCCCTTTCAGAACTCAACCAATTGCGTAGAAAAGCAGTGGAGGGGTTAAATGATCTAAAAACTCGCCCTATCTCAAGGCATGCGACCCGGATTGACGAGAAGACGAAGTCGCCATATAGTGCAACCCTTCCCATTCTTCCGGCATTCGATACCTACAATGGTACGATGAAAGACGAAACTAGCGCATCTCGCGTCTATATCCATGGTATTTCCCAATTGGAGGGGGGGCTACCCGGCGACGAGCGGGAGGTTTATTTCGTTTTGCCGAGGATTATGACCGCTCAAGAAGCGGAGGATGTGATGACCACAGTGGAATCTGTAGCAGATCGGTTGACGGGGCTCGTTCTCACAGACATCGGACATTTCGAATTAGCCCGTAAGTACCCTCATTTGAAATGCCATACCGATTACGGTATGAATGTGTACAACCACCACACAGTCGAGGTGCTTCGTGGATTAGGGGCGACATCGGTCACCTGTTCTGTGGAGTTGACCTTAGATCAGATTAAAGCTCTCGCCAAAAAAGCCAGCCTTCCTTTAGAAGCGATGGCTTATGGCAGAACTGTGGTCATGACCATGGCTTTTTGTCCCATGTCACCTTACAAAGGCTGTGTGGATAGCAGTGGTTGTGAAACCTGTGGGTTTTCAAAACGGTTCTATTTAAAAGACGAAAAGCAGATGCGTTTTCCCTTTGAACGGCGCAACAAAATCACTGAAATGCACAATAGCGTACCTATCGATACTTCAAGCTTTTTTGACGAACTTCTCGCCTCTGGCATACAGATCTATCGGGTAACCGACGCTGGAGAAGGTGATATGAAAGAGGCAGTGGCGTTTTTGAACCATCCGAGAAGAACGACATCGCCTGAGGAGAAGGGTTTTACAAAAGGCCATTATTTCAAAGAGGTTGAATAACATGGATGTTCAAAGTTTAGACACGTTAGAATATAAAAGCATTATTGCAAAGCTCGGATCTTTGGCGGAATCCTCAATTGCCCGAGAAAAGATCGCCGAGCTCACACCGGTATCGGATATCGCCACTATCGAAGGTTGGCAAAGAGATACGGCAGATGCGTTGAAGATTTTAAATCGACAAGGCAGACCGCCGCTTTTTGGTATCAACGACCTCTCCCAAGAGCTATCGCGAGTGGCTATTGGAGGTGCTCTGTCACCGGGAGGGCTACTTCGGGTTTGCGACAGCTTGAGGGTGGCGAGACATCTCAAAGATTTCTTGCTGGTGGATGAAGAAGACGAAGAGAATCGAATTCGGCAAATGATTGGCGAACTGGAGTCCTACCCTGGGATTGAACGAGAAATCGAAGGGGCGATAATCAGCGAAACTGAAATCGATGATAACGCCAGTCGGGCGCTGTACAACATTCGTCGGTCAATGAAAAACAAAACCGACGCGATTCGGCAAAAGTTAAACAGTATTATCCAAACCGATGCGACGAGGCAACGTCTCCAAGACAATATTATCACTATACGAGAAGGCCGATATGTGGTGCCGGTAAAGGCGGAGAACAAACGCTCCTTCTCTGGTGTCGTCCACGATCAGTCCTCCAGCGGCCAGACGGTTTACATCGAGCCGATGGCGGTGGTGGAGCTCAATAACGACCTAAGGGTGTTGGAAGGCCAAGAACAGGAGGAGATTCATCGTATCCTATTGAACTTATCTCAACTGATCGCCGCAAACGCTGAGATGATTAAACATAATCAATCCCTGCTCACCGAGGTAGACTTTGTCTTTGCCAAGGCGAAACTTGCGGCAGAGCAGTCTGGGACAAAACCCGTCCTAAACGACAAGGGAATCATTGGCTTAAAAAGCGCTAGGCATCCGCTTCTCGTGGGAAAAGTGGTCCCCATCGATGTGGTGTTGGGTGAAACGTTCAACACCCTTGTTATCACTGGACCAAACACCGGAGGGAAAACCGTCAGTTTGAAAACCGTCGGCCTTATGACGGTGATGGCTCAGTCCGGGCTTCATATTCCTTGTGAAGAAAACTCGGTGGTGGCGGTGTTCAACGATGTGTTCACCGACATTGGCGATAGGCAGAGTATTGAACAGTCTTTAAGTACGTTTTCGTCGAGTATGACCAATATTGTCCGGATCCTCAGTTCCGTCACAGAGAACGCCCTCGTTCTTTTCGACGAGCTCGGGGCGGGCACCGATCCCACAGAAGGTGCGGCGCTGGCGATGGCCATACTCAACGTGTTTTTAGAGCGAGGGATTCGCACTCTCGCCACCACACATTACTCTCAATTGAAACTCTACGCCCTATCGACTGCCGGGGTCCAAAATGCCGCAGTGGAATTTGACGTAGATACCCTTTCACCGACTTATCGTTTGATGATTGGAGCGCCGGGAAAATCCAACGCTTTTGAAATCTCCTCCCGACTGGGTCTGTCCAAAGGGATAATTGATCGAGCGAACGAGACGATTTCTAAAGAAAACCAAGATTTTGAAGATGTGCTCCAAAAACTCGAATCCGATCGTTTGCAAATGGAAGCGAATAAAATCGAAATCGAGCGGTACAAAATGGAAATCGAGGGGTTAAAGCGCAACTTGAACATGGAACTTGAAAAAACCGAACGGGCAAAAGATCGGATACTAGATAAAGCGAAGGAAGAAGCTCGCGAGATTCTAAAAGAAGCCCGTACGAGTTCAGAAGCGTTGATTAAAGACATTAAACAAGTTCAAGGTTTGGGGCAAAGCGATCGAGATCGAGAACTCATGAAAATCTCGAATCGGATGAAAAAGCAATGGGATAAAGTCGGAGGGGAATATAGCTTTCTCAACAAAGAGGCGGACACCGCTCCAGACGAGATACGCCTAGGGGACAACGTCGAAGTGTTGGCGATGGGCCAGGTGGGCCAGGTACTCACCCTTCCCGACAAAAATGGGGATCTTCAAATTCAATTGGGTATCTTAAAAATATCGGCGAATGTGAAAAACGTCAAGAAAACCGCATCCGTTGAAGAAGAAACCTCTCAAAAGAACATTAAAAAGATTATAGCCGATAAAGCGGCAGGGGATATCGAACGAGAAGTGGACCTTCGTGGTAAAAACATTGAAGAAGGCATCTTTGAGTTGGAGAAATTTATCGACGATGCCATCCTCGTCGGCCTAGAGGAAATCTTCGTCATCCACGGCAAGGGGACAGGTGCCCTTCGCGAGGGAATAACCCAGTATTTAAAACGTCACCGCGCCATTAAATCCATTCGCTTTGGATCCATTAGCGAAGGAGGTAACGGTGTCACCGTCGCAAAACTAAAATAATAGAGGTGAATAGCTTGATCGATATAAAAGACCAGATTGCACAGGTGTTGGCAAAACAAGAGGTGGGATTGACACAAGAACAAATCTACGCCGCTCTCGAAGTGCCACCGGATACGAAAATGGGGGATTACGCATTTCCTTGTTTTCAATTGGCAAAAACCATGCGCCAGGCGCCGCAAAAGATTGCAGAGGCATTAAAAGAAGCTTTCCATTCCGACTTTGTTGAAACGGTAGTCACCCAAGGGCCTTACCTCAACTTTTTTGTGGATACCACAGCTCTAAATGCTGCGGTATTGGAAGAAATACAGAGAAAAGGCGAAGGCTATGGCAGCGAAGCCCTAGGATCAGGAAAAAAAGTCGTTGTAGAGTACTCGTCAACCAACATCGCCAAGCCCTTTCATATCGGGCACATCCGATCTACGGTACAAGGAGATGCGATAAAAAGGCTTTACCGTTTTTTTGACTACGATACCGTCGCCATCAACTACATTGGCGACTACGGCACCCAATTTGGGATCATGATCGCCGCTTATCGCAAATGGGGCAATGAAGCAAAAATCCATGAAGATCCGATTAACGAATTGTTAAATCTGTATGTGCGTTACAATAAAGCAGCAAAAGAAGATGAAAGCCTAATGGATGAAGCCCGCTATTGGTTTAACCAATTGGAAAAAGAAAACCCAGAGGCGGTAAAGCTATGGAGTTGGTTTAAGGAGCTGAGCTTACAAGAGTTCAAACGCGTTTACGATTTATTAAACGTCTCTTTTGACAACTACAACGGCGAATCGTACAACTCGGCGTTCATTCCTAATGTATTGGAAGAATTGGAACAAAAAGGGCTTCTTGAAGCTTCTGAAGGGGCGATGATCGTCAACCTCGACGCTTTCGACTTGCCGCCAGCCCTCGTCGTCAAAAGCGACGGCTCCAGTACTTACATGACCCGTGACATCGCCACCGCCATCGAACGAAAACGCGCTTATGACTTTGAGCAGAATATTTACGTCGTGGCCACTCAACAAAACCTTCACTTCAAGCAGCTCAAAGCCGTACTTAAACTCATGGGTTATGAGTGGTATGAAGATTGCGTCCACGTTTCCTTTGGAATGGTCAGCTTGTCCGATGGCTCCATGTCCACACGAGAAGGCAAAGTGGTCTTTTTAGAAGATGTGCTTAACAAAGCCATCGCCAAGACCACAGAGATAATGGACTCGAGGCGCATGGCACTTGAAGACAAAGAAAAAATCGCCGTCCAAGTGGGCATCGGCGCCGTAAAGTACCAAGAGCTCTACAACAATCGCATCAAAGACTATACCTTTGATTGGGATGAAGTTTTGAATTTTGATGGTGAAACCGGTCCTTACGTCCAGTACACCTACGCGAGAGCCAATAGTATTTTGAATAAGGCCACATCCCTCGACTTCGCGTCGGTCGATTACAGCTTGCTGAAATCCGATGACGAAAAGGCCCTCGTCAAGGCGCTCTACACCTATCCTGACGTGTTGCGTAACGCATTGGACAAGTTGGAACCGTCAATGATCACCAGACACATCACCGAAGTGGCTAAGGCTTTTAACAAATTTTACAACACGTCGCCGATATTCAACTCAGAAGACGATTTGCGCCGTGCGCGTCTCTTGCTTTGCGACTGTGCGCGGACGGTGATTCGCAGCGGGTTGTATCTGTTAGGGATCGATGCACCGGATCAAATGTAGTGAGGTCAGCTATGAAGGTGCTCGTCACATCGCTTAATTCAAAGTACATCCACACCTCCCTTGGGATCAAGTACCTTCAAAACGTTGCGCCTTTTCCAGTGGATCGTTTGGATCTGACAATCAACCACTCCCAAGATCAAATCTTGGATCAAATCACCGAAAAGCCTTACGATGTCGTGTGCTTTTCGGTGTATATTTGGAATGTGGAGGAGACGAAAAAAACCATTCGTTTGTTAAAATTGATCCACCCTGAGGTGCTCATCGCCGTCGGAGGACCAGAGGTTAGCTATGAAAGCCGAGATTTTATGGAGGAAATGGTCGAGGTGGATTTTCTCCTGCGCGGAGAAGGCGATCTCACTTTTCCCCAATGGTTGTTGGCGTTAAAGGATGACGCTCTCTCCTTTGATGAGATAGAGGGACTTCTCTATCGGAAGGAAGGTCAGCTCATTGGAGGGGATGGGGTGGCGTACATTTCTGATTTAAGCGTCCTGCCCCCGTTGTACACGCGTTATGAGCTCATCGCTGGGGAGAAGATCGCATATTACGAGAGCTCCCGTGGTTGTCCCTATCGTTGTGCGTACTGCCTTTCTCACAATAGTCGTGGGGTTCGCTTCTTTCCCATGGACAAAATTAAAAGTGAATTGGATTTTTTGGTCGCACATGACGTGCCTTTGGTCAAATTTATCGACCGGACCTTTAACGCCAAAGAATCCCATGCCATAGCAATCATCGAATACTTGATCGCCAAAGATCGAGGCAAGACCCGTTTCCATTTCGAAATCAACGCCGCTACAGTATCACCTTTGTTTTTAGACGCCTTAAAAAAAGCTCCCCCGGGGCTCTTTCAATTGGAAATCGGCGTCCAGTCCACAAACCCCGAAACTCTTCGCGCCATCAACCGAGCAGACGATTTTGAGCGCATCGCTCAAAACGTCAATCGCTTAACTTCACAGGGCAATGTCCACCAGCACCTGGACCTGATTATCGGGTTGCCCTACGAGGATCATCAAGCCTTTGAGCGGTCTTTTAACGACTTGTACAGCATCGCTCCAGACAAGCTTCAGCTTGGGTTTTTAAAATTGCTAAAGGGGACGGAACTCAGACAAAGAGCGGATGAATACGGCTTAGTGGCGAGTCCATATGCGCCATACGAGATCCTTCGCACTAAATGGTTGAGCTACGAAGGGATCAAGGCTCTGAAAGGGTTGGAAGATGTGGTTGAAAAATTCTATAATGAAGGCTATTTCAAGCACACCTTGGCTTATGGGATGACCGGCTATTCTAGTGCGTACACTTTTTTTGATACCCTCGCCAAAGCTTGGGTGAGCAGTGGCGGACTTAAAAAGAAACACAGTCGCCAAGGACTTTACAATTTTTTATGGGGATTTTTAGGAAAGACGGAAGAAGCAAACGAATTGTTGAAGTTCGATTATCTGTCGACCCAATCAGTGTATTCAGGTCAGTTGGAGATGAAACGCATCGGCAACGACAACCTGGCGTACTATTTCAAAAGCGTAATGGAAGTGCCTAAGTTTGCTACACAGGAAGATCGTCAGACCGAAACGCTAAAGTCGCTGAGGAAGCGGTATACCTTAGAAGGATTTTCCTTTGACGTAATTGGCTTCATTGAGAGCGGATACAGGAGAAAAGACTCCGCTGAAGGGATTCACTACGTGTTATTTGCAGATGAACCAGGACGTGAGCGAAGGCGTTATACGGATGTGACTTCAATCGTAAGGAGTTTAGGATGAATAAAATTGAAGATTATATAGAGGTTAATAAAAAAGCGCTGAGTCAGACGGCACGCACAGGGGTCAACCTATTGCTCTTCGCAGGGATTATTTTGGTTTACCTCGTGGGTTACAATCTGATAACGGGCCTGTTGCTCGGGTTAAGATTGGGGATGTTGAGCGGATTAGGTCTGTATTTTGTGCAAGTTCTTTTAATAGGACATTTTTTATCCGTGCTTTACAGTGTGATCGTTTACAATCGAATAAACAGAAAAACCTTGACTGGTGAATTTACCCAGTATTTAAATGCAGTGATTCGAGTCTTCTTTATTTTGTATCTGGTCGGGCTTGTCTATTCATACACGATAGCACCGCTGCTGCTCTTGCCGATCCAACTGGGTGTGATCGCGGTATGGTATCTTGTCCTATCGCCCTTACCTTATGCGATGATATTTGAAGGTAGGGAGAGTGTGGATGCAATCTTGTACAGTTTGCAATTTATAAAAGACAATTTTTTGTACTGGATACCGATCAACCTCGTCTTTGTGGCGATATACTTCGGCGTATTGGTCAATCTACCATTTCTAGCCCTCATCGGAAACGGTCTTACCACCGTTGCCACCGCGGCGGTTGGCGCAGTGTATTTTGTGTTTGCAGCCCATCTCTTTAAACAGTTAGCCAATTCCAATCCGAGAAAACGCGCATTTCAAAGGGGATTTCGATCATGACACAAATCATAGACGCCTATTTTAGACAATTTACGGATAAACTCGCCTACATCGAAGTTAAAGACACTGCGGACCTCGCCATAGGAGAAGTCTCTTTAAAAGGGTTGAGTTTACCAGTGATCGTCGACGAGTTCGTCCAAGATATGAAAACCGGCGCAAATGAAAACCAATTGGAATTTCAAAACATCGCCAGAGGTATCGCGATGAACCTTGCCATCGATAAAGACTTCCTTTATATGGAAACCTATTTGGCCTTGCTGAAGGCGGTGGTATCAGACCCTCAAGGCTATTGTTTAGACCAAGGGCTGAAAGCGTTAAAAGAGGGAAGTGACAATGCAATCTTCTTTTTTAGAGCCAACACCTTGTTAGAAAACCCCACATCCTACGCCATCGCCAATTACGCCAGATTGTTGTGGCAAATGGCATTTGAGAAAAATGACGATGAGGGAGAGATGCTCTTAAAAGAGGCGGTCAGTCAATTGGAGAAGGTTATAGGGAAGGATCCAGACTTTCCTCTATCCTACTACGAACTGGGAAACATCAACGCCAACTTAGAACATTATATTAAAGCAACTAGTTTTTATCGTCTGGCACTGGATAGACTCGAAGACCCGAACGCTCAAGAAGAAGTAAGAGAACGAATCAACACCATCCATCTCGATGCTCAACTCGAGATCGCATACGATGCCCTTCAACGAATGGATTACAAAACCGCAGAGCGCCGCTTCAAAGAAGTGTTGAGAGAATCCAAAAGACGAGAAGCCTATCGAGGGTTGGGAACACTCTACCTTCAAACCGATCAGCTAGAATTAGCGATTGAGGCTTTTGAACACGCCCTGGAGCATGGCGACGAAACCTCAGAAGTCCATAACGACCTGATGAACGCTTACCATATGTCAGGAGACGATCAAAGTGCCATCGCCATCGCCACGCGAGGATTGACCTTGCATCCTGGCGATGTGGCTCTTCTCTACAACAGAGCTCAACTTTACGGCATATCGGGAAACCTTAAAGCCATGATAGCCGACTTCGAAGAACTAAGATCTTATGACGATCTATCGGATGAAATCATAGAAGGCATAGAGCAAACACTGGAGTTTTATAAATAAAAATCGCATAAAACAGGGAAAGAAAGACGAGTTTAAAAATAACTCGTCTTTTTTTAAAAATAGTGTTGACAAGTGTTTTAAAACTTGGTATTATAAACAAGTTGTCTCGAAGAGCGCGACTCGCAGATCGCTCTGTAA
>CAZHRC010000021.1:0-28921 GCA_964533865.1 uncultured Peptoniphilaceae bacterium | reverse complement strand
TTTTACGCGAGTCCATGGGCATCACCTTGACCATCAATCCAGAGATGGAAGCGGCGAAAGACATCGTGAGAAACCTCCAATACCCCAACGCCCTGGATGTGGAACCTATAGCCAATGGCAAAAGTCAAATCGTCCAATTTCTCGTGCCAAAGGGATCGGATTACGAAGGGAAAAATCTAGCTTTTATCCGAAAACGCCATCCTCACATTTTGATTTGCGTCCGGGAGAGAGAGGGCGATGTGCGCATTCCCACAGGTGACATGACCGTCGAAGGGGGAGATATTATCCACGTCATCGGCGAAAACTCAGCGATTCGCAGGTTTTACAACGCTCTGCGAGTGGGTATCAAAAAGATCCACTCGGTTCTCATTGTAGGGGCAGGGAAAATCACCCGCTATTTATTACCTGAGCTTTTGCGATTAGGGTTTCGCGCCAAAGTTATCGACTCCAACCTCGCTATTTGCAACGATTTCGCCACGGATTTTCCAGAGGTGGAAGTGGTCCATGGCGATGGGACCAACCAAGCTTTTCTCCGCGAAGAGCGGGTGTCTCTTTACGATGCATTGGTGTCATTGGTGCCCATCGATGAAGAGAACATCCTGCTTTCCCTCTTTGGAACTCAACAAGGGGTGCTCAAAACCATTACGAAAGTCAACCGCACCGATTTGGTCAAAGTCATCGAACAGTTTAATCTGGGTACGGTCATCACCCCGAGGCTGCTCGTGGCTAATACCATCATTCGCTTTGTGCGCTCCTTACAGAGCTCAAAAGACACCAAAATCGACTCCTTTGTCCGACTGGCGGGCAACCGGGTAGAGGGCGTGACCTTTACCATCGTCGACGACTGCAAAGCCACAGATATCCCTATCAAGTTTATGGTGCTAAAAGATAATTTAATGATCGCTATGATCAAACGAGGAGCGGAGCTCTTGTTTCCCTCAGGAGAGGATCGATTACTTGTGGGCGATCAAGTGCTCATCTTGTCCATGGATCAAATCCTATCGGATATTGACGACATATTGGAGTAGGGAGGGTGTATGAATTACGCAATGATCGCCTACATTATCGGCAGGCTGTTGATGATGGAGTCGCTGTGCATGCTGCCTTCAGTGGTGGTGGGCTACATCTACGGCGAGGGCTCACAAACCATAGGCGCCTTTTTTGTGACCATGGCTCTGCTATTGGCCGTCGGTTGGATGGTGAGCAACCAACGGCCTAGATCCACCGAGTTTTACGCCTTGGAAGGCTTTGTCGTCGTGTCCTTGGGTTGGGTGTTCCTCTCGGTATTTGGCGCCTTGCCTTTTTACTTAAGCGGTGCAGTTCCTTCTTATGTCGACGCCCTTTTTGAATCCACCTCCGGTTTTACGACCACAGGTGCCAGCGTTTTAGGAAACGTCCTCAACCTTCCTCGATCTCTGCTCTTTTGGCGAAGTTTCACCCTTATGCTCGGCGGTATGGGAATGTTGGTTTTTGTCATGGCGGTGTTGCCCAAAATGGGGTCAAAAGGGGTCTACATCATGAAAGCAGAGCTTCCAGGGCCTACCTTTGGGAAATTGGAATCGAAAACATCCACTTCGATACGCATCCTCTACACCATCTACCTTTCCATGACCGTAGTTCTTATTCTATTGCTTGCCATAGGAGGTATCCCTCTTTTTGACTCCTTTCTTCTCGGCTTTGGGGTAGCGGGGACAGGAGGCTTTGGTCTCCACGAAAATTCCATCCAATTTTACGACAGTTACTACGTGGAGTTTGTCCTAGGGTTATTTATGATGCTCTTTGGCGTCAACTTCAACTTGTACTACCTCATCTTTATTCGGAGGATGAAAGACGCGTTAAAAAATGAAGAACTCAAATGGTATCTTGGATTTATTGGCGTATCGGTGCTGCTGCTGTGCATCAACTTGCGCCACTTGTACGACAATGTGGTCTCGATGGTATTTGAAGTGTTTTTCACTGTCACCTCGGTCATTTCCACTACAGCCTACACCAACACCGATCTCGGCACATGGCCGGTGGCTAGTCATGTGATTTTGCTCTTTCTCATGTTCAGTGGCGCCATGGCAGGTTCGACCACATCGGGGCTCAAAGTGTCGCGTATGGCCATCTACATCAAAACCACCCTCCAAGAGTTTCGACGCGCCATTAGCCCCAACCGAGCGGTGCCGATCACCTATGAGGGCAAAATGCTAGATGCTAAAACCCAACGCAGCGTCAGTTTTTATCTGATCACCTACGCGGTGGTCTTCGCCGTTTTGCTCCTTTTTATCTCCATCGACACCACGACCTTTAGTTCAGCCTTTAGCGCCGTCATCGCCACACTCAACAACGTAGGTCAAGGCTTGGACCTCCTCGGCCCTTCTGCGGACTACGCGGAATTTACCAGCCGATCCAAGTTGCTCATGTGCCTAGCCATGGTCATGGGGAGGTTGGAAATCTATCCTGTCATCGTCTTGTTCTCTCCACAAACTTGGCGAAGAGGTTGATTGAGCTTACGGATACAGGCTCTTAGCTTTGCTTAGTGGCATCCACATTATAGTCGAAAAAATAAAAGAGCACAGTCGGAAAATTCCAACTGTGCTCTTTTCAATTCATCGATAAGGTTAATCATCCAAACGGGCGATGAGATAATCCTCTGGTTTCATGTGATATTTTTCGACCATGGCGTAGACGTTTTCGCGGCTGATACCGTAGAAAACCATTTGAAGGTTGCCAACGCTGCGGTAAATGCGGCGTGCGCGAATGCCTTCTTTTTGAAGGTCGTCGAGGAAGCTCGAGGTTCCAGAAGCTCTCAAGTAGTAGTTTCCATTGGCTTTGTGGTTCACATTCTCTAGGACGTCATCGCCTAATGAGTGACCCAAGCGATGGCTGTCGAGATAAATGTCGAGAACATCTCGCAGCACCGCATCGGCAGTTGGAAGTTTTCCAGCGCCTTGACCGTAGAACTTCAACTCGCCCACGTGATCTCCATCGATGGAAACAGCGTTAAAAGCCATGTTGACCGAGGAGAAGAAATGTCCCTCTGGTACAATCGTCGGCTCGACGATGGCAGTGTAGGTGTTGTCGGGGAATTTGTGAGCCTTGGCGATGAGTTTCACCGTCCAGTTGTTGGTCTTGAAATAATCGATGTCCACCTTTTTAATGGAAGTGATACCGACCACTTCGATATCTTCCTCCGAAACCTTGCCACCAAAGGCCAAAGTCGCCAAGATGCGCAGTTTGCGTTGGGTGTCAAACCCGTCCACGTCAGCAGAAGGGTTCGCTTCAGCGTAGCCAAGGTCCTGAGCGTTTTTCAAAATATCGGAGTACTCCAAGCCTTCATTGATCATTCGGGTTAAAATATAATTGCACGTGCCGTTCAAAATCCCTTCGATCTCGTTGACTTCATTGAGCACCACTTCTTCTTTTAGGGGTTTAATAATGGGGATCGCACCGCCAACAGCCGCTTCATAAGCCAATACCACTTGGTTGGCATCGGCAATCGCCGTCAACTCTTCCATATGAGCGCTAATAACCGATTTATTTGCGGTAACCACGTGTTTTTTATGTTCCATCGCGCGGATCATAAAATCCTTGGCGATCTCATCAGCGCCGGTGACTTCGACAATCACGTCAATGGTGGGATCATTCAAGATATCGTCGTAGTTTTTGGTGAATAGGGAAGCGTCTTCCTCAGGTGTGGGATCTCTCAAGTCGAGGATCTTACCGATGACCACGTCCTCACCGACGATGTCTTTAAGTTGTTTCTGTCTGTTTTGTACAATGTCGTAGACTCCGCTACCCACCGTACCCAAGCCGAGAAGGCCAATTTTTTTCATGGTTAACAATCTCCTTACATCAATTAATGTACTCTGATTCCATTATATATGAAACCCAGTAAATTGCAAATGTTGTTTAATGGTTAACGGCAAATCTGCTAGTCGTACAGGTGCTCGATAATTGTACCGTCCATATCGATGGGCACCTCACGTATTTGCCATCTGTCGTTTAACGTTCGGAAAAAATGGTTCATCTTTCCGACAAAGGTTTTGTTTTCTTGAGGTTTCAATGCCATAATCGTCGGCCCAGCTCCGCTGAGATAGACCCCGAGAGCGCCGTTTTCCATAGCGGCTTCTTTGATGTCGTAAAAGCCGGGAATGAGCTTTGCTCGGTAGGGTTCGTGAAGGCGATCGCTAAAGGCGATGGGAAGCTTATCCCATTCCCCTTTTTCGATGGCGGAAATCAAAAGGGCGACCCGTGAGACATTGCGAATCGCATCCTCAAAAGATATGGTGTCAGGAAGAACGGCTCGCGCTTTTTTGGTTTGAAGGTCAAAGTTTGGAATGATGGGACAAAGGGTGATCCCATCGGCGATCTTGAGCTTTGAAAAGTAAATTTTGTCCCCATCGATAGCGGCGGTGGTCAAGCCGCCAAAGTACTGAGCGGTGATGTTGTCGGGATGACCTTCCAGTTCCACAGCGAGTTTGTATACCTGGTCCACATCCCAGACAGTGCCCGCCAATTCGTTGGCGCCGATGACACCAGCCAAGATACAAGTCGCAGAACTGCCTAGCCCTCGAGATCTGGGGATTTCAGAGATGACCTTTAGTCGAATGCCCTTAGGTGTGTAGCCAATTTGCTCGAAGGTTTTTTTCATGGCGTAAAACACCAAATTGGATTCATCGTGGAAATCACAGGGCTGACCGTTAAACGTGGTCTGGCTGTCTTCTTTGAACTCAAAAGTGTTGTATAGGGAAATCGCCAAGCCCAGAGCGTCAAAGCCTGGGCCGAGATTGGCGGTTGATGCGGGAACGGTAACTCGGATCATCGGATATCCTCTTGGAGAAAAGCGATCAGCGGTTCGGAAATCGAGGCGACATCGACCACTCCATCGTGGCAAATCTCTTTGGTTTCCAACTCGAGAATTTGGATGGGTGCCGTGGTTTTAGTTTCTGTCATCAGGGCCTTTACCGCTTCAAATGGATCTAAACCTTCAATGTCGACGCCAATGGCGGAGAGCGCTGTTTCGGAGAATTTGTAGGGGCTTGCGGTGGAAAGGATCACCGTTTTTGTCAAATCCTTGGTCTCCTTGAGGTAATCGTCGTAGACGAGGGAGGCGACGGCGGTGTGAGGATCGATCAAGTAACGCTCATCCATAAAGGTTTGGGCGATTTTATCCCGTACTCGCTCTTCAGAGGCGTAGCCACCGTACAGATCCATTTTAGATCGTTCTTCATCGGTCAACGCGTAGCGCCCCTCTGTTTGGAGGGCGTGCATCAGCTCATTGACGCGTTTGTCGTCTTCATTGGACAAGTGATAGAGGTAGCGTTCCAAGTTGCTGGAAACCAAAATGTCCATAGAAGGCGAAGTGGTCAAGTGGAGGGTGCGATTGCGATCGTAGACGCCAGTGTTGATAAAGTCGGCGAGGACGTTGTTTTCGTTAGAAGCACAGATCAATTTGTGAATGGGAAGACCCATAGCCTTGGCGTAATACCCAGCGAGAATATTTCCAAAGTTGCCTGTGGGAACCACAAAATTGACCGCTTCCCCATCGACCACATCTCCTTTGTTGAGTAGTTGTTTGTAAGCGTAGAAATAGTAGACGATCTGGGGGAGAAGTCGTCCTACGTTGATGGAATTAGCGGATGAGAATCTAAAACCCTTGTCGTCGAGGTCTGCCTTTAACTCGGCATCACCTAGTAAAGTTTTCACACCCCTCTGACAGTCGTCAAAGTTTCCGTGGACGCCGACGACGAGAGTGTTGTCCCCTTCGGTGGTGCACATTTGGCGCTCTTGAGTCGGGCTGACCCCGTCTTTGGGATAATAAACCACGATCCGAGTGTTAGGGGTGTTGGCAAACCCCTCAAGCGCAGCTTTTCCCGTATCCCCAGAAGTGGCGGTCAAAATGACGACTTCCTTCCCTTCGCCAGAGCTTTTGATCGCTTCCGTCAAAAAATAGGGCAGAATAGACAACGCCATATCTTTAAAAGCGGAGGTGGGACCGTGGTAGAGCTCCAAAAAGTAGCGGTCAGAAGCGTTGAAGAGAGGAGCGATCGCCGGGGTATCAAACTTTTGATCATAAGCGTGGTCTACGCAGTAGTCGATAGCAGCTTGGTCAAAGTCGGTTAAGTAAAAGTCAAAAACGGCTTTTGCCAATTCGGTGTAAGTCGAAAAAGAGCGAAGATCAGCATCAAACTTAGGAAAAGCCATCGGGACAAAAAGCCCACCTTCTTCAGAAAGGCCTTTTAGCATCGCCTCCTTACTATCCAAGCGGAGCTGGTTGTTGCGAGTAGATGTATAAAACATAGTGTCACCTCATCAATTATTTTAGAAAGTGTTTCCATTATATCACGTTACAGTGATAGGATTCAATGGGAAATGGGGGATTATGGGGAAAGTAATGGTATATATTACCTCAGCCTTCGTTGAATGGGTCAATTTCTCCAAGGCCTCTTCAACTTTGGCATCGCCGTTTGCCCTTGTTTTCTTATTTCTGTTAGGCGGTGTTGCAAGATCAAAAAAGCGGACGGCATCGCGATGCCGTCCGCTGGTTGTGTTTGTGGTTCGATGTTGGGCGGTGATCATTGTGTGCGAATGGCTTCTATAGCAGAAAGCTTCGTGGCTTTTTTTGCGGGATAGTAGCCAGAGACCAATCCGACGAAAATGGAGAACAGCAGCGCTGCTAGGCCAAGCCAGATGGGGATAACCGAGATCATGGGTTGTTCGCCGCTTATACCGCCCATGGCGCCGGTGAACATTGGGCCCAGGACAGTGTTGAGCAAAGCGGAGAGCCCGTAGCTGAGCATCAATCCGATAAAACCTCCGAGAAGGCCAATCATTGCCGCTTCCACGAGGAAAAGTTGCTTGACATCGTTGACGGAGGCGCCGATAACTTTCATAACGCCGATTTCTTTGGTCCGTTCGTAAATGCTCATGACCATCGTGTTGGTGATGCCGATGGCGGCGACGATGAGGGAAATGGATCCGATACCGCCGAGTATGCCTTGGGCGATGAGAGCGCCTTGGGTCATTTGATCGATGAACTCGCCCATGCCGAAAGCTTGAAGCTCAAGCTCTTCGATGGCGGATTTGACGATTTTAAAGTTGTCGATATCGTCGATTTTCACATCCACATTGGTATAGAAGGTTTTAGCCGTGCTCCTTGGAGATGCTTTAGCTTGGTCTGGGTTTTGTGACGCTTGGAGACGCGCGGATTCTTTGTTGATTTTTTTTGCGAAATCCAGGGAAATGAAGGCGCGAGACATTCCCATACCGCTTCCACCAGCGTTTGGCGCAAGGATGCCCACGGTTTCCGCTTTTAAATCTTTGGAAGTCGGGGCAGAATTGTCGCTAAAAAACTGTGCGGATCGATCTTTGTAACCGATGGTGATGTGCATTCGATCCTTCATCACATTGACTTTGAGTTCTTCTGGTCCTTTGGACATGCCACCGCGCATGTGTTCAAGTCGCGAGTAGTCTTCAAACATCCACGGTTGCAATTGGGGAAAAAGGATGCCTTTGAGATCCGAGGATTGCAACAGCCTCCCTTCGCCAATATGATAGTCAAATTCAGATAAATGCTGGGGATCCACACCGACGAGTTGACCGTTAAACTGATACTTTCCAGCGTAGAGGGTGGCGTTGTTTACGGCGATTGTCGGCATCGTAGCCGTGACGTGTGGGGTTTCCTTGATTTTTTTCAAGACGGCATCGTCGATGAGCCCCGTCTTTGGAATCCGACTGCCTTGGCTGGGATCCCAATAATTCGTGGGTTGAACGTTTATGGTGGTTAGGCCCCCCATATTTTTGATCATGTCTTCTTGTTGCTTTTGCATGGCCAATCCCAGGCTCATCATGACCACGATTGAGGTGGTGCCGATGAGAACCCCGAGGACCGTCAAAAAGGTCCTCAACTTTCTCCTCCACAGGTTCTGGAAGGCCATGGCCAGGAGGTCGCGTTTATTCATCGAGCTTTAAGTCGTCATCTTGTTTTTTAGCGCGGCGTTTCTTCAAGAAGACGGTTACCCCAATGATGACGATGACAATGGCCAAGCCAATACCTGCCAATTTCAAGGGGGAGGTGCCTTGTGGTTGACTGGCCATTGATGGGTCTTTTACCATTTCTCCAGTTTTGATGTTGAGGTACATTCCGGTTTTTTCATCGAGTACGAAGCCGTTTTCGTCAGGGCCCATACCCATCTGACCTTCACCTGCCTGTCCAGTAAACTCCTTCTCGACCCGCTGTTCTTTCCCAGTGGAGTCTTCATAGGTAAAGACGATTTTCCCGTTGACTGGACCGGCTTCATTCGGGGTGATCTGGGAGTTAAAGTGTTCCGACGACCCAGGGGCGAAGTTGCCGATGAAAAGTTTTGGCGTGTCTGCGGTGAAGTTACCCTCCACAGAAACCATCAAATTGGTGAGGGTGTCTTTTCCCGTATTGTAAAAATCGAGGTCCACAGGTGTTCCGTTGCCTGCCATCATCTCGCCGCCGAGTTGTACTTCAGCTGAGTCGAGGCGCGCTTCTTGGACGACGGGAATCCCGATGAGCTCTTGGGCGGTGTATTGGTTGCCATTTCGGTCTTCGTATTCAAAATGTGCAGTCATCACGTAGTTTTGCGCAGTTGCGTTGGGGATGACCGACATGGTGATGGACTTCGACGCGGTTTCTTCAGGGTTGATCCTGGAAATATAGAAGGTATTTGAGCTGTTGACCGGGGTAAATACCGATCCTGATCCAGACTGTCCAGTGACCGTTGGGGCACCGGAGTCACTGGTGAGGTAGATTTTAATGTTGCGCACCGAATAGTCGGAGTTGGTGTTGTAAAAAGAAAGCTTCATCGTAAACTCTTGCCCGGCTTTTGCCATCGCTGGTTCTAAAGAGTAGTTATTGATGATCAGTTTAGGTTTGTTTTTAACGTTTTCTCCTCCAGTCATGGACGAGGTGTCGTTTGAGCTGCCTCCGGGCATAATCACATTCGATGTATCAGCTGGGGCTTGTCCGCTCAAAGCAGGAATTTGCATAGTGGTGTCCTCCGATGGTAAGTATTGGCTTGGATCTTCATTTGGAACGTTGACAGGGTTGAGGGATGGTTCGGTGACAATGGGTTTTGTCGGGCAAATAGCCGTGGTCATCGTCGCCAAGCCCTCGGATACGGCTTTTATAATTTCGGTGAGTCCCGGGATTTTTGCGTGATCGATGCGACCGTTCATCACCACAACCATCATGTTCAACTGGCTGGTGGCGGTTTTTTCGCCTGCGGTCACCGTGTAGGATAGGGGATAAGTGCTTTCCTTCAAGTCTTCCTTGGCTTTGAGCACCACTTTGAACACCCAGTTGGACTTTGCGGGGATGGTGGCGGTTAGCGACTCAACTTGAGTGGCGCCTAGCTCAAAAGGGCTGTCATCTAAAGACGTTAACGCAAAGGTTACATTTTCCAGAGGGGTATCCCCTTCGTTGGTCACCAAGACCCCAGCGATAAACTCCCCATCTTTTTTTATAGGGCCCGTTGCGTAGGTGAGTTGACTTAGGGTGATGTCCGTTCCCGAAGCTAGGGCGCCGTGCACCTTTAAAGCAGAGATCTTTTCGTTGGCTACAGGAGCAGTTGTTCCAACCGTTGGCATCTCTTTCGATGTTTTCTCAGGTGTTGTTGTCGTAGTGACCTCTTCTGTGGGGTCAGTTCCTGTAGGCAACTCGTCAACCTGTCCTCCGACCGTGGTTTCTTGGGTTATGGGCTGAGCGTAAACCGGTTGACTGAGTAGTAGACTGAGAATGAGTAGCAGACTAAGATTCTTCTTCATGAATTCCTTCAACCTCCTCCTTGGATAGTGTTTTATGGATTTTTTCAATGCGTCCATCGCGCATGTGAAGTGTCTTTGTGGCGTATTGTGTAATCTCGTCGTCGTGTGTGACGATGATCAACGTCTGATTTTTATCACTAGCCATGCCCGTGATCAGATCCATGACTTCAAAACTCGTTTTCGTATCCAGATTCCCCGTGGGTTCGTCGGCAAAGATAATTTTTGGATCGCCGACAAATGCTCGAGCGATACTGACCCGCTGTTGTTGTCCGCCTGAGAGCTCGTTGGGCTTATGGTTCATACGTTCTTCCAGACCGACGTTTTTAAGCATTTCCCTTGCCATTTGCTCTCGTTTTTTCTTGGGGACGCCTTTAAAAGTCAGCCCGAGACTGACGTTTTCCGCAGCGGTCAATGTGGGGATCAAATTGTAGGACTGAAATACGAAACCGATATTCAAAGAGCGAAACCGGGTGACGGCTTGTTCTGATAAGGTCTCGATCTTAACGCCACCGATGTTGATTTCGCCCTTAGTGGGTTTTTCCAACCCGGCGACGGCGTTGAGCAGCGTCGACTTTCCAGATCCGGAGGTCCCCAGTAGGCAGATGACTTCGCCCTTTTCGATGGATAAATCCACACCGTCCAATGCCTTTATCACCGTGTCGCCCATGCGATAGTATTTATGTAGATTGTTGATTTCGATATAAGCCATTGACAACTCCTTTCGAATGTATTAATAAAACAATACAGTAATTCTTCATCGGATGCAAGTATAACTTAATTATACAGGAAAAAATCGATCAATAACTTACGATTTTATTACATTTACTGAAAGGAATTGAGCGAGTGATGTAAATTGTTTTTTGTTAAATTAATGAAAGATACAACGGAGATGTCGTAGAATAAAGTGTTTAGATAAAGGGGGATTTGGAGATACATAAGGTAGTGAAGTTATCCCTAATAAAGATATAAACGGAGGACGCGATGAATTATAATCGACTATATATTGACGGACAATGGGTGACTCCCCATTCGACTAAAGTGATCGCCGTTGAAAATCCAGCGACCAAGCAGGTGATCGCCACTGTGCCAGATGGCGATAGGATAGATGTGAACCGGGCGGTTGCCGCGGCGGCCAAGGCGTTTACCACCTATTCCCAACTCCCTGAAACAGAGAGAATCCAAGTTGTGGAAAAAGTGGTGGAGCTGTTAATAACTGAAAAAGAAGGTATCGCTAAAGTGATCACAGAAGAGCTAGGGGTCATCGCCCAACAAGGGCTGACGGTCCACGTCGAAGGCTACATCGCCAATGCCCAGGCATTTGTCGATGTGGCAAAAACATACGACTACCTCATCCCCTATGAGGATTACACCGTGGTTAAAGAACCGGTGGGTGTGGTCGCTGCGTTGACCCCGTGGAACTTCCCATTGGGGCAAGTGATTCAAAAAGTGATCCCAGCATTGCTCTCAGGGTGCACTGTCGTTCTAAAACCCAGCCAAAAAACGCCTTTGACCGCGTACTGGCTGGTCGATCTGTTTCATCGTGCGGGGCTCCCAAAAGGGGCGTTAAACCTCGTTACAGGCAGAGGTCGTGAAGTGGGCAACTTCCTTTCCACTCACCTCGACGTGGATATGGTCTCTTTAACGGGATCGGTGGAGGCGGGCAAGGAAGTGGCGAGGCTGGCGGCAGAGGATTTGAAGCGGGTCACTTTGGAGCTGGGAGGAAAATCCCCAACGGTGTTGTTGCGAGGGGGAAGCGTTGAGTGTGCCGTGGATCAAACCTTGGCAAAGGCCTTTATCAACACCGGTCAAATCTGTGCCTCCTACAGCAGGCTCATCATCCCCGAAGAAATGAAGAGTGAAGTGGAAGCGATGGTCGTCGAAAAAGCCAAAGGGTACAGTTTCGGAGATCCCTTAGATCCCAATGCGAAAATGGGGCCATTGGCATCGGCTCAACAGTTTGAAAAAGTGCGATCCTACATCGCCTTGGGCATTGAGGAAGGGGCAACCCTTTTGGTGGGTAAAGTACCTGACGAGAGCGACGCCTACTATGTAGGGCCCACTGTGTTTACCGACGTGGACAACAGTATGCGCATTGCTCAAGAGGAAATTTTTGGACCGGTGGTGTGTATCATCACCTATACTGACGAAGCTCAAGCCCTGCACATCGCAAATGACGTCGCATTTGGTTTGGCGGGGGCGGTGTTTGCCGCAGACGATGATAGGGCAGCGGCCTTTGCCCGAAAAATCCGCGCCGGCTCCCTACTCATCAACGGGGGAGCGCCAGCGGTGGGTTCGCCTTTTGGCGGGTACAAACACTCGGGCTATGGCAGGGAAGCCGGGGTCTTTGGTTACGATGAATTTTTTGAAGTCAAAGCCATCAAGGGATGGAGGATTAAACGATAAGAAAGGGAAGTGCTATGACGCCAGAGAAGCGCCGAAAAGAAATCATACACCTATTGGATAACAAAACCGCACCCACCAGCGCCAGTGCCTTAGCGGCTCAGTTTGGCGTGTCTAGGCAAATCATCGTGGGAGACGTGGCATTGCTAAGAGCAGAAGGGGAAGAGATCCTCTCCACGGCGAGAGGCTATCTCCTCCAAGGGCCAGTAGAGGACCAACGAGGGTTCATCGGCACCATCGCCTGTGAACACGATGAAAAGACTTCACGTTTGGAGTTGACCACCATCGTCGACAACGGTGGCGAGGTGCTTGACGTTTCCGTTGAGCACCCCTATTACGGCAGTTTGTCTGCCGCCTTAAACGTGGCATCCCGCTACGACGTCGACGATTTTTGCGACAGAGTGACGCGCAAGGAAATCTCCTTGTTATCTTCGTTGACTAAAGGCGCTCACCTCCATAGGATCCGATGTAAAGATGAGGCGACCTTCAAACGCATCGAAGGCATATTGCGAGAGAATGGCATTCTTTATTCCAATTAGAATTTGACAAATTACGGGACAGGGTATAATATACATGTGTCAAGACATATCAACACATCATAAGGAGATACCATGCAACAAAAAAACTCTGTCCTACAATTGACCACAGCGGCTATGCTTGTCGCCATCGGCATTATCATCCCGATTATCTCACCGATTAAAATTATACTGGAACCGGCTTCGTTCACCTTGGCCAGCCACGTACCGATTTTTATCGCCATGTTCATATCCCCGGCAGTGGCGGCAGCAGTCGCTATTGGCACCACCATAGGATTCCAACTTGCAGGCTTTCCCATCGTTGTCGTCCTGCGCGCAGCGTCCCATGTGATCTTTGTCCTCGCAGGTGCAAAAATGCTCGAAAACAACCCGAGCCTGCTACAATCCCCCAAGTCCTCCCTAGCGTTTAGCGGATTCATCGGACTTATCCACGGCATATGCGAAGTCGCCGTCGTCTTTTTCTTCTACTTCTCCAACCAACTTGGCGCGACTTGGCAAACTCAAAGCATCCTACTTCTCGTAGGAGTGGGTACGATCATTCACTCCATGGTGGACTTTGCCATCGCCCAAGTGGTCTGGCAAGCGTTAAAAAAACCGGTGCAAAGAGCTTTTGCATCATGAGGAAACCCTAAACAAAGCATAAACGCGCAAGTCCGTTTGGACTTGCGCGTTGTTGTGATAGCGAAGGGCTTCGTTTGGAAGGTCGAGGACGTGAGGAAAAGGTCAGAACCCTCCCTTAGTCTCGGCAAAGGACACCGAGATAGCTCCTCGGAGATGGTCTTGAACTCAGACCCCATCCTCGAGAGTACTAGGCAGCAGACAGCAGGGAGGGTCTTGACCTTCATCACTCACAGTGAAACTTAATACCGGTTATCAAAAAAACGGGTGGATTTCTTTTCGCTTCTGGGCAGCTCGCAATAAGCGACCGCTTCGGGAAAGATTTGGATGCCGATACGGGATTTAAACAGTTGTTGTAACTTCTTTTCCGCAGCGGGCCAGTCTTTTTTAGGCAGGTTGGTTTCAAAAAACAAGGTGGCGATATCTCTGCCGTAAAGGTGGTCGATCATCAATTGATACTCTCCAAGGCAGTCGTTACAATCGCGAATGACATCTTCCACTTGAGCGGGGAAAATATTGACCCCTTTGATTTTCACCATGTCGTCGGTGCGACCGATGAGGGTGTCGAGACGCGGATACGGGCAGCCACAAGGGCAGTCCCCTGGCAACAACCGCGTGAGGTCGTGGGTGCGGTAGCGAATCAAAGGCGCCCCTTCTTTTTGAAGGGTGGTGATGACCAACTCGCCAATTTCTCCGATGGGTAGTACCTCGAGAGTCCGCGGATCGATGATCTCGCAGTAGATGTAGTCGTCAAAATAGTGCATGCCATTGACCTCATCACAGGAAATAGCGATGCCTGGGCCGTAGATCTCGGTGAGGCCGTAAATATCGTAGAGTTTCACTCCGAGTTGTTCGGCGATGCGCTGGCGCATCTTTTCACCCCAGCGCTCCGATCCGATAATCCCTTTCGTCAGGTGGATCTGGTCGCCAATATCGCGTTTTTCGATCTCTTCAGCGAGGAGTAGCGCGTAGGAAGAAGTGGCGCACAGCACCGTTGACTTGAGATCTTGCATCATGGTCAGTTGCTTGTCCGTGTTACCAGGTCCTAGGGGAATGGTCATCGCGCCTAGCAGTTCGGCACCGGCTTGAAAGCCGATACCCGCAGTCCATAGGCCATAACCTGGAGTGATATGTACGCGATCCATTGGCGTCACCCCAGCGATAGCGTAGCAGCGCGCAAAAATAATCGCCCAATCCTCAATGTCCTTTTTAGTGTAGGGAATAATCACAGGAATCCCAGTGGTGCCGGAAGAAGAGTGAATGCGAACAATGTCTTTTTCTGGAACAGCGACCAGACCCAAAGGATAGACCTCTCGCAAATCGTCTTTTTCCGTGAACGGCAGCTTTTGAAAATCCTCAAGACTTTCAAGTGCCACATCCACCCCTTCAAACTTCGCCGCATAAAAAGGGGACCTGTCTACAAGAGTGGATAAATTGTCACAAATGGCTTTAAATTGATAGTCGGTCATGTCGTGTTGCATGGGTCACGCTCCTTTGATTGGGCACAAAAGCAAACAAAAAAAGACCCGTCCTAACAAGGACAGGTCGAGCCTGCTGTGCCACCATATGTTGGTTAAATAAAAAAATGCGATCACATTTTTCTTCCGAGATAACGGGGAAGTGCCGTCTGAAGATACTCTCTATAAAGATTTCATCCAGCCCTCGAAAGTCCATTTGACGCCCTTTTTTTACCCGGCTTCCACCACCCCGGACTCGCTGTAAAACAAGTTGACGACGTTACTTCTTTCTCATCGGTTATTCAAATTATATCATATAGGCAATCGATGTCAACCCTGAACCTGGCGAGGGGGAAGAGCGCGGCTCTCCCCCTGGGATGTGCTTTACTCGGCGATTTTTCGAGGGTTGATTGCCTCAAATTTAAAGGGATTTGATACGAGGGACGATCCGCTCGATTAAATCTACCCTTGAAAAAGGGGTGATCACGTAAAATCCATCGACAAAATCCGCCATTTCACTCGCCCACTCCACCGTGAATTCCACTGCCAAATCCGAAGCTTCTTCTTTGGAAAGTCCTTCATAGCGGTTGACGATGGCCGGGTCCACGTTCATACCAGAGAGTTCGTTGGCCATAAACAGGGCGTTGCGGTGACCTACGATGGGGTAGAGCCCGCCGAGGACCTTGGCCGATAGCTCTTCGGTGGCCCGTTTGAGATTTGCCATCCCCAAGGCGCTGTGGACCGGTTGGGTAAAGTGGATTTGAAGGCCGTGTTCTTCCTTTAGCCGCGCCTTTTTTAGCTCAGCATCAAAGTTTACCGCGTTGATGTTGAGTGCTCCAGCAATGCTAAATCCGCCGTCCAACTGCTCTCGGTTCAACCCGTCAATATAACCCATCAAGGTGCGGGAATTAAAGTTGAACACCGATTTAATCATATCCTTATCCGAGGTGAGTACCGGATCGCCAGTGACGATGAGCACATTTTCCACCCCTTCCGCCCAAAGTGCGAGCAGTAGGCTCTTGGTCGCGTTGAGGTTGCGATCGCGACAAGTTAAATGGGGGATCGCTTGAAAATCCAAGTCTTGTTTGATCTTACAGGCGAGAACCGAAGCGTCGAGCCTCGCCTGTGCCACAGGGTTGTCAGCAATGGTGATCCCATCGATGCCCAAAGCTTTCAGTCGACGGCATTTTGCCATATACGCGGTCAAATCCGGTTTCTTTGGCGAGTCAAACTCCACAGCGATCACCTTTTCTCCCCGTTCCATCTTTCGGATCATCGGGCTCTTGCCAGGGGCTGCAGCGTTGGCATCGGTGCTGACCAAAAGCCCCTTTTGAGGGACGGGCCAGGACTCTGTGGCGAGAAGTTCCGCCAAATCGGCGATGTGTTTAGGCGTGGTGCCACAGCAACCCCCGATAATCCCGGCGCCCAAGTTGAGCCCTTGGGTCATTTTATCGGTGTAGTAGCGAGCGTTGTTTGGAAATCGAACCGTGTTGCGCACGACTTCGGGGTAGCCCGTGTTAGGAATGAGAGAGAAGGACTTGTGGAGCGGTGGGAGGTTTGCCATGGTGATCAACGTGTGGTGAGGACCTGCTCCACAGTTTAGCCCCAAGGCGTCAATGGCATCGACCTTGTCCAATCGCTCTAAAATCGTGCGTATGCTCTGGCCGCTTTCCGTTCGACCGTCCTGATCCGATTCAAAAGAGCAGAGAACGTAGCCCTCGGGCGACTTTTCTCGGACGTATTCGGCAAGCTCAGCCATGGGCACCTCGTCAGCCATGGTTTCAAACATGAAGTGTTCCACTCCCGCTTCCAAGAAACAGTCGACGATGTAGCGATAGTCCTCGTAGAAAGAAGCCACTTCGTCAGTATCTTTGGGAATGGGACCAATGTCTGCAAAAAGGGGGATATCTCTCTCGCCGATGGCTTCCTTTGCCAAAGCGATCCCCCTTTGGATCACTTGTTTAAGGGTGGCGTCGTCACAGTCGAGGTTGCTTTTGTTGGCGCCGAAAGTATTGGTGCGAATCCCCATCGCTCCAGCGTCAAGATACGCACGGTGAATAGCCACCACTGACGCTGGGTCGTTCAAGTTGGCCATTTCGCATCGAAGTTCAGGGTTTTTAACCACCGTCGGGTAATAGGTGCCAAATGCCCCGTCAAACAGAAAAGGTCCTTGTTGTAATCGATCACGAATGGTCATCAGCATCCTCCTGAAAAAATTCTCTAGCGTAGTGCACATTGGCAGTGGCGTTTCTCGCGAAAAAGTCTGCACCCAAAGTTTCTAAAGCGTACTTTTTAGTGAGTACCGCACCGCCTACCATGATCTTTGCATCGGGTAGAGCGCGGCGCAAGCCAATAATCGTCTTGTTCATACTCTCCAGTGTGGTGGTCATCAGCGCAGATAAGCCAATCAGTTGAATGTCTTCAGCCACTGCTCGGTCGATCACCGCTTGGACAGGGACATCCCGTCCTAAATCCACAATGGTATAACCGTAGTTTTCCAAGACCACTTTGACAATGTTTTTGCCAATGTCGTGGATATCCCCTTCAACCGTGGCGATGAGGATCTTGCCTTTGGAAACATGGTCGTTTTTTTCCGAAGCGAGTTTTTCTCTCAACAGTTCAAAAGCTTCTTGGGCGGCGGTTGCCGCGTTGATCAACTGGGGCAAGAATGTGGTTCCCGCTTCAAACTCGGCACCGACCTCATCCAATGCAGGGATCAATTCCTTTTCCACCAAATCCCCAGGTTCGTGGTCGATCAAGTAGGCTTTGGTCAAGGTTCGCGTTTCAGAACGCAACCCTCGAGTGATCGCTTCGCGCAAAGTAAGGGTGGTGCTCGACCCCGTTTTTGGCGCTTCCACCTCTGTAGATGCCGTCCAGGCGATGTATTCCGCCATATCCGGATCCTTATTGGATAAGGCATTATGGGCGAGCAAAACCTCGACCATTTGGCGATGGTTAGGGTTGATAATCGCTAAGTCCAGCCCGTGTTCCAAAGCGAGGACGAGAAAAGTCCGATTGAGGAGGCCGCGGTTGGGCAATCCAAAAGAAATATTGGAGACGCCAAGAGTGGTCAGTGTACCGAGTTCGCTTTTGATTGCATCCAAGGTGTCTAAAGTCACCCGTCCACTGGCGGGTTCGGCGGAAACCGTCATCGTCAACCCGTCAAAAATCAACTTTTCCTTGGGAATCCCGTGGGCTTTCGCCGCTTCCACAATGCGCTTTGCAATGGCGAGGCGACCCTGAGCCGTATCGGGAATCCCTGCTTCGTCGAGTGGCAAACACACCACAGATGCACCGTATTTCTTCACCAAAGGCAGCACCTGAGCCAAATTATCGGCTTTGCCATTGACCGAGTTGAGAATGGGGGTGCCGTTGTACAATCGTAGCGCCGCTTCCATAGCGTCAATGTGGGTGGTGTCGATTTGAAGAGGAGTGTCCAATACGCTTTGAAGAAGGGTCACCACTTCGGGCAGAACGATTACCTCGTCGATGCCGGGATGGCCGACGTTGACGTCGAGGACGTGAGCTTTAGCATCGACTTGCTCCAAAGCTTGGCGTAGCAAATAATCGTAGTCCCCATCTACCAGAGCCTGTTGAAACCGCTTCTTACCCGTCGGGTTCAACCGCTCGCCGACAATGTGGGGAGTGCCTCTTCGCACAGCGACAGTCGGCGTACAGCAAATGGTGGCGGAGGGGTGGACGGAGCGCGGCTCGACCTTTCCGCCTCGCTCATCCACCGCTTTTTTGAGTTCAGCGATGTAGGCCGGTGTCGTGCCACAGCACCCGCCGATAAAAGCCACGCCTGCTTCGAGTAAGGCAACGGCTTGGGCGGCGTAGTCTTCAGTGGAAAGATCGTAGGTGCCAGTTTCTAAATTGGGCAACCCTGCGTTGGCCTTGACGACCAGAGGGAGGGAAGTTTCTTTTGCCAATCGCTCCACCAACGGGGCGATCTCAGCAGGGCCAAGGGAGCAGTTGATGCCAATATAATCCGCGCCCAACCCTTCGACTACAGCGGCCATCGACTCCAAAGTCGCTCCGGTAAACGTACGGCCGTTGGGTTCGAAAGTCATCGTCACGAGGACGGGTAGGTCGGAATTTTCCTTACAAGCGAGAATCCCCGCTTTGACCTCGTAGAGGTCGGTCATCGTCTCCAATACGATGAGATCGCAACCGGCGCGGGCACCAGCGATGACCTGTTCGCGAAAAATCTCGTAGGCCGACTCGAAGGACAGAGTACCATTTGGTGAGAGAAGTTCGCCGATGGGTCCAATATCCAAAGCGACGAGTGCTTTATCGCCTGCTGCGCTTTTGGCGATGGCCACCGCAGAGGCGATCACCTCCTGGGTGTCGAGTCCCGTGCCTTCGAGTTTGTGACGGTTAGCGCCAAAAGTGTTAGTGTAGATCACCTGGGATCCCGCGTCCACGTAGCGCTTGTGGATTCCCATGATAGCTTCGGGATGGGTCAAGTTATAGCGTTCTGGGCGTTCGCCGAGGGGGAGTCCCGCATCTTGGAGCATCGTGCCCATGGCCCCGTCGAGTAGGGTAATGTGTTTAGTCATGGCAATCCTTTCTTGAATAATCGCAATCGCCGTTAGCATCGCAACGGCTACAAGGGTCGTCAAATTGGCGCTGTGGCCGATCGGCTAATCCCACCAGAGCCACCACCGATTTTCTCGGGATCATCAACCCGTGGCTAGTGGTCGTCAGGCCAATGGCCCGTTGAGCGTTGAGTAGATTCAAAAAGAGTTTTGTCGTCTCCAGTGGCAAATCCCCATAGCCAGGGGCAAAACGATCTGTGGAGTAGAGCGACTCGGTAAGGGATGTGGCGTACTGCGCCATCGCCGAGTCCAATACCTGTTCAATGGCCACAGAACACATCGCATCGACGACTACAGCTTTAGTCATCTCTCGGATTTGCAATTGTCGAATCCACTGGTCCACCCCAATGCCCAAAGTGGCGCAGAGCAAGTAGCCTTTGTGGCAGTCGGCGAGGTGGGAGGCGATGGACTCGCCGATCAAAGGAAAGGCGGGAGAGAGGTAGAGCCGTTCATCCCGTCGCTCAAAAGTCACCTCTTTCCAAATCGCCTTGGGTTTTGCCACTTGAAGCAGTTCGGAAAAAGCCTCGTCAATAGCGGTGAGAATAGTGTCATCCGACGCCTTGCCCCGGTAGCCCAAGTAGTTGAGGATCGGTTTGGCGTCGAGGGGATGAAGGGCGATATCCATGTTAAATCGCCCAGTCCCCGTCGGTAAACACGGGAATTTTGACGCCCTCTGCGGTGGTGCCGACGATGGAAAGGTCCTTAGAGCCCACCATAAAATCCACGTGGATCAGCGAATCGTTGACCTCCGCCGCTTCCAGTTCCTCTGGGCTCATCGCTTCGCCGCCGTCGATAGTCGTAGGATAGGCCTTGCCAAAGGCAAAGTGACAGGAGGCATTTTCGTCAAAAAGGGTATTATAAAAGAGAATGCTCGATTGGGAAATCGGCGAGTGGTAGGGGACAAGAGCGACCTCGCCCAAGTATTTGCCGTTTTCGTCTTCTTCCAACAAATTGGTCAGATAGGCTTCTCCGACTTCTGCGTGGAAGTCGACGACCTTCCCGCCCTCAAAAGTCAAATGGAACCCATCGATCAGGTTGCCCGCGTAGCTCAAAGGTTTTGTGGCGTAGAGCACACCGTCGACCCCTGTCTTTGCAGGCAGGGTAAACACTTCTTCCGTGGGCATATTGGCGACAAAAGTCGTCCCCTTCGAGTTGATCGACGCTCCCGATAACCACAGGTGGCCTTTAGGCAAGCGCACCATCAAATCCGTGCCGTTAGAGGCGGTGTAGTGAAGGGTTTCAAAGCGCAGAGCGTTGAGCTTTTCGGACTTGTCTTTGAGATTTGCCAAGTGGGTCTGCCAAGCGCCGACAGGATCTTCTTCAAATAGGCGAGTAGTCTCGAAAATCGCCGTCCACAACTTGTCGATGGCTTCGTCGACGGGCACATCCGGAAAGACTTTTGCCGCCCATCCCGTCGAAGGAATAGCGACCACACACCAGCTGACCACATCGTTCATCGTGTAGAAGTCCAAGTGTTTAAAGGCGAGATTATTTGCCTTAGTCGCTGCCAAAATCTTATGAGGATCCACGTGTTTTAGCAACTCAGGGTCTTGAGCGTGGATGGAGATCACATTGGTGCCTTTTTTGTAGTAGTACTCGGTTTTATCTACAGCCCATTGGGGGACGTTTTCAAAGACTGCCATCGGCGCATTCTCGTATTTCATCAAATTGAGGGCGTCATCGTCCCAGTTCATAATGACTTCCTCTGCGCCTCTCTCGTAACTGTACTTGGCGAGAAGCCGGCCAAAAGCCGCCTGCTCCACAGGACAGCGCACCGTCACAGGCTCGCCAGGTTGGACATTCGCACCGACTTCTACCACCAGCCGTGCGTATTTATGCAGTAATTCATCGTAGTTTGTAATCATAATGGACTCCTTATCATTAACGTGAGTTAGAGTGAAAAAAACCACACCCTAGATCTTCTATTATAACATAAGCAAGGAACCCATAGCACTGATATGATAAGATATCAGGTGAGAAGTCAAGTGAAAGAGGTGATACTGTGCAACTAAAAGACATCGACCAACAAGCCTTTGAAATCGAGGAAAAACTGCGCCTTAAAAAGCGATACAAAAGCCATTTAACCATGTTGGAAGAGATCATCGCAGAACAAACAGACCGGCGTCAAGAGCTCCAAAAGCGCATGGAAAAAGAGCGCCGCGACGTGGAGGAACTCGAATCCCAAACCTTTGGCAATGCGATGATGGCATTGTTTGGCAAGCGCAAAGAGCGCTTGACCAAAGAGCGACAAGAGTACCTTGAAGCCTCGGCAAATCTGGACAAACTCGAAGGGGATTTGAAGAACTGCACCATTCGACGAGATGAAGTCCGAAACACCCTTGCCCAGTACGAGGATTTGGAAGAGCGTTATGAAGACTTGCTCAGGGAACGCCACGGCTTGCTCATTTTAGAAAAAGACCAGAGCAACGACGCCTTCCGAACCCTGTTGGAAAACGCCCACAAGCTCCGTCAGTTTCTAAACGAGCTCAGAGATACCATCACAGCGCTGGGACACTTTATCGACATGAGCAACAAACTGCGCCAAGAACTGGTCAACCTCCAAGTGTGGGGCGTGTTCAAAGATCCGGATCTCGGCACTCGAGACACCTTGGACTACCACCAAAAAAGTCTGGTCAATGCCTTGAAAGCCCTACAAGAATACGAGCAGTTCGACTTGGATTTGAGTCAGTACGCAAAGTGGGATGGTTTGTCCATGGAGGCTCTGGTATCCGCCATGGTCGAACGAGGCATTCCAGAAACCCTTCAGCGATTGGATCAACTTATGGCTAGCCTTGTCAACCTACAAGAATCTCTGATCACCCATTATAAAACCGATGAAGAGCGCTTCCATCGCTACGAAAAAGAGCTCGACGACATCATCGAAGCACACGAATCAAAGGAGTAAAAATGACCCAACACCAACCCATCCACCGCAACCAAGTCGATCCTTCAAAAACTTGGGATTTAACCGACTTATTCGCCGATAGCCAAACCTTCGAAAAGGCACTCAAAACCGTTGAAAAAAAGGTCGAAGCATTTGTCGAGGACTACAGCGGCGCCATCGATACACCAGTAGCCATCGCAGAGTGTCTCATCGCGTATCGCCAACTCGCAGAGGATATGTCCCTTTTAGGCACCTACGCCCATCTGGCATTATCCGTGGATCACACTGACGGAAAAAACGCGATGCGACGTTCCCAAACCCTTCAAAAAATGGCTAAAATGAGAAGTCAGCTCGCCTTTGTCGAATCCACGCTCATGGCGACCTCCGACGAGGGGCTCAGAGAAGCGGCAACGATAGATCTAGGCTCAAAACACTACCTCGACAACATCATCAAAGATAAAGCACACGCCTTAGAACCGGCGGTCGAAAAAACCCTGAGCGCATTTGGCGCCACCTTCGCCCTTCCCGAAACCGTCTACAACTCGGCGAAGCTTGCGGATATGACCTTTCCAAACGTCGAGGTCGACGGGCACAGCCTACCTTTAAGCTACAACCTCTTTGAAACCCAACTCGATGCCGACCCCAACACGCGCATACGGCGAGAAGCTTTCAACGTGTTTTCAGATACCTTGCGCCAGTATCAGCATACCACTGCCGCCGTTTACAACGGGCAAGTGACTCAAGAAAAAACAGAGGCGACCCTTCGCGGATACGACAGCGTTCTCGACTTTTTACTGGATCGCCAAGAGGTGACCCGAGAGCTTTACGACCGTCAAATCGACATCATCATGAAAGAGCTGGCACCGGTGATGCGAAAATATGTTAAGCACTTGAAAACCATCCACAACTTAGATACCATGACCTACGCGGATTTAAAACTGGAAGTGGATCCGGATTACGAGTCTTTTATCACCGAAAAAGAAGCCATAGCCACCGTTGCAGACGGTTTGCAGATCCTTGGTGACGACTACACCGATATGGTGAAGCGCGCATACGACGAACGTTGGATTGATTTTGCCAACAACATTGGCAAATCCACTGGCGCCTTTTGTTCCAGCCCATACGGGAGCCACCCCTTCATCCTCATCAACTGGAGCGGTCGCATGACCGAGGTGATGACCCTAGCCCACGAGCTCGGCCACGCGGGAAACTTTTATCTCGCCCATCAAACATGCAACATTGCAGAGTCCAGCCCTTCGATGTACGTCATCGAAGCCCCATCGACCACCAACGAGCTCATCATGGCAAACTACATGGTCGAGCGAGCGCAAGATACGAGAACTAAGCGCTACCTCCTCAGCCAGATCATTTCAAAAACCTACTACCACAACTTTGTGACCCACCTATTGGAAGCGGCCTACCAAAGAGAAGTTTATCGCATGGTGGACGAGGGCAAACCGGTGGGAGCTGAGATGCTAAATGCGATCTTTGCCAACGTCCTCAAAGAGTTTTGGGGAGAAGAGGTGGAGCTGACCCCAGGTGCGGAACTCACCTGGATGCGTCAACCTCACTACTACCGCGGTCTTTACCCCTACACCTACAGCGCAGGCCTAACCATAGGAACCATGGTCAGCCAGCGTATACTCAAAGAGGGCAAAAAAGCCGTGGAAGATTGGCGTGAAGTGCTTTACGCTGGTGGAAAACTCGCTCCATTGGATTATGCCAAGACCGCAGGTGTGGATTTGACCACGGCACAACCCTTATTGGAGACCATCGCCCACATCGATGCCATCGTCGATCAGATCATCGCATTGACTGAGGAACTTCAAGGATAATTTAATAAATAGAAGGATAAAAGCACTTTGTATATGGTATAATTAAAAATACGACTATATAAAAATATAGAAAGGAGTGATGTCATGGGATTGTTGCTCGACAAATTTAAAGAGGTAATGGCCTCTGTTTTGCCGATCACTTTAATTGTGCTCCTACTCAGCTTTACATTGGTGCCCATACCCCAAGATATGTTGTTTCGATTTATTTTCGGAGCGTTATTAATCATTGCAGGCCTTGCGATCTTCCTTTGGGGAGCGGAGCTAGGCGTACAGGAAATGGGGGAGCAATTCGGTAAGATGGTTGCTCGAAGCAACGGCTACGCGCCAGTTGCCATCTTAGGCTTTCTCTTAGGCTTTTTGATCACCGTCGCCGAACCCGACCTACTCATCCTCGGAAATCAAATCTCCGATGCGACCAGTGGCCTACTAAACGCTTGGACCATCGTCATCGTCGTTTCCATCGGCGTGGGGATCATGGTCGCCGTCGGGTTGTTTCGCATCCTGTTGGAAAAAAGCTATCGGGTCATGATGACAGTGACCTACGCCATCATCGCCGCACTGGCCATCTTTGTATCGGAGGAGTTTTTAGCCATGTCCGTCGATACGTCAGGCGCGACGACAGGTGCGATGACCACCCCATTTATCCTAGCACTCGGCCTTGGGGTATCCACCCTTAAAGGGGGCGACACCGCAGAGGAAGACAGTTTTGGCATGGTTGGGGTGATGAGCGCAGGACCTATCCTTGCCGTCATGATCATGAGCATCGTCAAGAATTTGACCAATATCCAAGGGGAAGCCGCCGTGTTCCAAACCTCACAAGGGGTTATCGGACCGATCATCGAAGCCTTTCCCCACTATTTCCAAGAATCCCTTATCGCACTACTTCCCATCACCATCTTGTTTTTCATCTCCAACCACTTAAAAATGAAGCTACCACAAAGGGAATTGGTGCGTATTTTAAAAGGTTTGGTCTACACCTTTATCGGACTGGTCTTGTTTTTGACCGGAGTCAACACCGGTTTTATGGAAGTGGGACGTGTCATGGGTTCTTCGATAGCGGGTCTTAGCCAACAGTGGATACTGCCCCTTGTGGGACTGCTCATGGGCATGGTCGTCGTATTGGCAGAGCCAGCGGTCTATGTCCTTGGCACCCAAGTCGAAGACGTCACCGGGGGACACATCTCAAGAAAAACTTTATTGGTGACCTTATCAGTGGGTGTGGCCTTAGCGGTGTGTTTTTCCATGTTGCGCATCATGGTCCCCGCATTGAAACTGTGGCACTTCTTGTTGCCAGGCTTTGGTAGCGCCGTCGTGTTATCTTATCAAGTCAAACCCATCTTTACAGGGATCGCCTTTGACGCAGGGGGCGTGGCATCGGGGCCGATGACCGCCACCTTCGTGTTGGCCTTTGCCCAAGGGGCTGCCGATGCGATTCCAACGGCAAACGTACTGGTGGACGGCTTTGGCGTTATCGCCATGGTGGCGATGACCCCAGTGGTAGCCATTCACATACTCGGTTTAATCTATCGCTTCAAGTCTAAAAAAGGAGGGATCGAGTGAAAAATCAATGGGAACATGAATACGTGCTCTTCATGGTTGTCGTCAACAACGGCAAAGCGAGTAAAGTCATGCATTACGCCATGGACCAAGGGGTTCGAGGCGGCACCGTCATGTTGGGTGAAGGCACTGTAAAAAGCGGACTACTGGACGCTTTAGGACTCAACGAATTTCGCAAAGAAATTTTGTTGTCCGTCGTGCCAAAAGATCTTGAAGATACCTTGCACACCAAACTCACGGACAAATTTCAACTCTACAAAAGAAATCACGGCATTTGCTTTTCCATGCCCGTCCGCGATTTCGTAGGCTCCGTATGCAAAGATATTAGACAGCGAAATGATCTAGGAGGAGAAAGCTTGAACAATCACGAACTCATCATCACCATCGTCGATCGCCATGTTGGAGAAGACGTGATCCACGCGGCAGAAGGCGTTGGCTCCACTGGTGGCACCATCATGCACGGAAGGGGATCAGGCGTTCACGAACACGAATCCTTTTTCAACCTGCACATCGAACCTGAAAAAGAGATCGTGCTCATCATCTCTCCAGAAGTCGACACGCCAAAAATCGTTGAGGCCATCACCGAAAAAATCGACCTGGCAAAGCCTGGAAACGGCGTATTGTTTACCATCCCAGTCAACCGAGCATCGGGCTTGTTTACGGGAACAAATCAGTAAAAGACCAAAAAACCTACCATCCACCGGTAGGTTTTTTTCTTATGGGATATCACAGGAAAACAAGGATCGCCCAATTGGTGAGGGCGGTTCCATTGACTCAAATTCTTTAACGTGATAAAATGACTATAATTTTTAAAGAGAGAAGAGGGAAACTATGAACTATATTGTAATGTCACCTCATTTCCCAGATAATTTTCAAAATTTCACCTTGAGACTGGCTGAAAAAGGGATTCGAGTATTGGGTATCGCCAGCGAACCCTACGATGCCCTTCCCGAAAGTCTAAAACAGGCGATGACGGAATATTATCGGGTAGAGGACATGGAAAACTACGATCAAATGCTGAAAGCCTGTGGCTATTTTACCCATAAGTACGGGAAAATCGATCGCATCGAGTCCCAAAACGAGTATTGGATGATGCAAGACGCCGCCCTTCGTACGGACTTTAACGTCCCCGGCTACAAAAACGAGGACATGGAGCGCGTCAAGTACAAATCCGGCATGAAAGAAATCTTTAGAAGCTTAGACATCCCAGTGGCTCGAGGCCGAGTGTTCACCGATTACGAAGACGCACTCGCCTTGGTCACCGAGCTCGGCTATCCCGTGTGTATCAAACCGGACAACGGCGTCGGCGCATCGGATACTTGGCGCATCGAAAACAAAGATGACCTCAATCGCTTCTTTTCCGCAAAGACCGATGTGGATTACATCATGGAAGAATTTATCGAAGGGGATATCGTCACCTTTGACGGACTTACCGACCAAGACGGAGAAGTGGTATTCACCTCCACCTTGCTCTACGACAAAGCCGTATTAGATATCGTGTCTCAAGATTCGGACATGTACTACTACATCGACCGCGTCATCCCAGAAGACCTAATGGAATACGGACTACGCTGTGTCAAAGCCTTTAAATTAGTGGAGCGATTCTTCCACTTTGAATTTTTCCGCTTAAAAGACGGCTCCCTCATGGCGTTGGAAGTCAACTGCCGCCCGCCGGGAGGCAACACCATGGACATGTTTAACTATGCCAACAACGTGGACATGTACGCCCAATACGCCAACGTCGTATTGGACAACAAAATGACCACTACCATCGACAGACCCTACTATTGCTGTTACATCTCAAGAAAAGGCAAGCGCAACTACCGCCATAGCCACGACGAGATCATGGCGCGCTACGGCGCCAACATCATGTCCACCGAAACCATCCCCGGAGTATTTGCCGCGGTAATGGGCGACTTTGGTTATGTGTTTCGCACGCCGGACTTCGACGAACTTCACGCCATCATCGATTTTATCAGTGGCGTCCACTAGACATATCAACAGAGGAGAAAAATCCCATGCATTTTGAACAACGCAGCCACTACAGTGGCCATTTAAACCGTGAAATGTACTTCAACGTCTACGGTCACGCAGGCAAGCCTTTCATCGTCTTCCCCTCATCGGGAGGCACCCACTACGAATACGCCGACTTTGGCATGATCGAAGCCATCTCATGGTACATCGAAAACGGCATCATCCGCGTATTCACCCCTCAAAGCGTCGACAAAGAGTCCTGGTTGGCAGACGGGGTAACCGCATACGACAAAGCGATGATGCACAATCGCTACGACAACTACATCATCGATGAGCTCATTCCATTGATCAAGTACGAAACTGGCTACTACGACGCCATGGGCCTCACCGGATGTAGCATGGGCGGCTACCACGCCGTGAACTTTTACCTGCGTCACCCCGATGTCTTTGACTGCTCCATCGCCCTAAGCGGCATCTACGATGCACGGTTCTTTGTCGGCAACTACTATGATCTACCAGTCTATGAAAACTCACCGACAGACTATCTATGGAACCTAAACGACGAATGGTTCCTAGAGCGCCTACGTCAAAACGACCTGATCGTTTGCACAGGCCAAGGCAACTGGGAAGAAGATACCATCCGCGACACCAACAAACTCAAAGAGGCCCTCGAAGCCAAATCCATCCCCGCATGGATCGACTACTGGGGCTACGACGTCGACCACGACTGGCCGTGGTGGCGCATCCAAATGCCCTATTACCTCGGCAAGTTAATGGAAAAAGGACGCATCTAAACCAAAAGACAAAAACACCTTCCCCACAGATGAAACCATCTGTAGAGAAGGTGTTTTTTTAGTTAAGACCCGTGGAAATCAAGAGAAAGGTCAAAGACAAACCCCTCCCTCAGTCTCGGCAAAGGACGCCGAGCCAGCTCCCTCGGAGATGGAGCCTGACGGACGCCACCCTTCGGGTGGCAGATAGGACCTTGACCTTCGCCCTTGACCTTGCCCTTGACCTTGGCTCCATCCCCGAGGGAGCTGTCTGCGCAGCAGACTGAGGGAGGGTTTTGACCTTAATCTCTTGACCTTGACCTTAACGCTCTTGACCTTAATCCCTTGACCTTCACGTGCCGCAGGCACACTTCACGTGCGTAGCACACTTCACATGCCCGAAGGGCATACTTCACGTGCCGCAAGGCATACTTCACGCGGCACGCCCTTTGCCACACTATTGACCTTGGCTCCATCCCCGAGGGAGCTGTCTGCGCAGCAGACTGAGGGAGGGT
>CAZHRC010000020.1:0-40384 GCA_964533865.1 uncultured Peptoniphilaceae bacterium | reverse complement strand
GGTCATAAACCAACGCTTTTTCCAGTGCGGGTATATGCCCTTTGTCATTGGTATTGCCCATAGCAATCGCCGCGTTTCGCCTAAAAAGATTCACTTCGGCGATGTAATTGTACATGATCGGTTGGATCACCGAATCGTAGTACCCTTCATCCATGTGGAGTACCTTTTCCAATTCGAATCCCTGAGAAATCACTTCGATAAAAGGATCTTTTTCTCTCTGTTTTCTCAAATGCTCCCGATTTCGCGGACAACACTCCTGACAGACGTCGCAGCCGTGGATTTTTGTCCCGAGCCCTTCGTAGAGCGCCTCGGGGATGGGCGCAGTCGATTGATTGTTGTGAATGACGCACCGATGAGGATTCAGCCTTTTCGGTTTCACAATCGCCTGAGTCGGACAAGCTCGAATGCACAGATTGCAGTTTGGTGGGCATGGATTTTCCACCGTCGGTTCATCGTATTCCAGTCTGGCATCGACAAGAAAAGTGTATAGGATCACAAAAGAACCATCTGTCTCTGTATAGGCAAAGTTATTATTCCCAAAGGTAATGATACCAGCGCGGGCACAAGCTTCTCGTTGCGGGAGTTCGTTGTTGCCTTCATAGACGCCGATCCCCATCGATTTAAGGTAGCGAATGTACTCCGCTTCCCGAATCCCCGATGCCGAATAAGGCAATGGCACATATGACCGGCTCAAATACGCCCGCGCAACGGATCGCCTCAACACCTCAGGGTAATCGTAACGACTGAAACCGAAAGTGGCACAAATAATACTCTTCCCCTCAGGAAAATACTGTGTCGGACGACAACCCGCTGCCAAGTAGGATCGACCCGGATATTTTGACCGATCGGGATCCGTCCAGATACCATAGTCGGATCGTTCCATGAGCTCCTTTTCATAATCTAAAAAATCATCGGCGGATGTAACACCCACATTGGAAAAACCAAGTTCTAATCCTTTTGCCTTCAACGCTAAGGTTGTTTGTTCACGGTTCATGTTACCTCCCTAATAGGTCACGACAATTGATCCCTCCTCTTTTCAAATGAGGTGACGCCGATCTCGATTCTACCTTGATCTTCACCTCAATACTTAAAAGAGTTTGCCGCACTCTTCATCTACTGCCAATTTACTCGTAAAAATAGTCTCGCTTGAACGCCCATTGCGACTCATTCTTTAATAGCGCAAGGATAAACGCCTCTTATCGGTTCGATCAGTTGCCGTTTATCATGAAGCCTGAGCCGAGATTTGCCATACTATGATAATACCCAAAATCAAATAAAAAGTGATCTCAAATACTAAAACCCTCGCCAAAAATGACGAGGGGTTCGGTATTCGACAACTTATTGAGCTATTTTGAGAGCATGATAGGTTTGCGTTAACTTTTCATAAGCCTCCTCTGGGGATTGGCAATCTAACACCGAGCGTTCAAATGGACAGATCCCATTGCCCTCGCGATTGGAGATCATATCGATGACACGGTTGTACTTCACATCAATTCCTTCGGCTTCCAATGTCGCCTTCCCCGCAACGCTAAAAGTTTCGCCGTAAACAGCTTTAACCCCTGCTAAAATCAAGATCATCGCCGCCGCTTTTCCAATCATCCGATCGACAACAATCGCATCTTTTAACTTATCGGGATGGGATTCATATAGACGAATCAGAGCACTAACTCCTCTGCCGTCATCGGTGTGGATGATAGTGTCATTTTTAATTAAAACAACACTCGTTCCTTCTCTTTTAATCAGTGCCACCGCCTTTTCATAAGCCTCGCCAGTAAAAGGCGTTATCTGCATCCCTATCCTCTGTCTACTCTCCGATTTTCCAATCGCCTTTTCTATCGTGTAAACAATTGCTGGCACGATAGCGAGTTGGAGGCCAATCCCTGGTAAGCCTGTGGTGATGGCAACTAAAACCGATGGCGCTCTCATGGCACCGTTAGTGGCGAAAAGCAATAGAGAAAATACCACTCCATAGACAATTCTTCCGGCTATCATTCCACTCAATAGAGCCACATAGATCGGTTTCTTTAAAGTATCGCGCATAACACCTGATACGAAACCATAAGTCGCCAATTCGCAAGCCATTATCGGCATCATGGGAAAGAACACCGGCATTCCCGTCAGTAGCCCCGAGAGTATGGGCGTGATCAAACCACATAGCGCGCCCCTTTTCGGGCCTAAAATCATTCCTGCGATAAAAACGCTCAAGTGCATCGGCAACAATATCGTCCCTGGGATCCCTGCAGCATGCCCTACAAAGTAGGGTATGAGGATACCTAAGACGATAAAAAAGGCGCCCAGGATCATCTTATGTGTTGATGTCATTGTTTGTTTCATAAATTCTCCTTTATTTTCATGGTTTATACCAAATTTTATCCAGCGAGGTGAACACCTTTGGTTCATCATCAATGTGAATCACATCAGCCACTCTGCCACCTCCGTATCGAGGATGATATACCGTCGGAAACATGAGGTCAATCACCATATTTTTTTCTAACGTCTCTTCTCTATTTTTCCCGATGATAGGATAGAATTCACTCTGGCGAATCCCAATACCATAGCCGATATCATCAATGAGGTACTTCTCCAATCCATCGTTTTTCAAAGAATCAAAACAAGCGTTATACACTTCGTGACTGGCAATACCCGGAGCGATTGCATCGATAGCAGCTCCTTGTGCGCGAATAAGTGCGTTCAGCAACTCCACCTTTCCCTTTTGTGCACGACCTAAAACGACCGTACGACACATCTTAGAAACGTAACCCTTGTAGGTCGCCCCTAAGTGAATAACCACAAGTTGGTTGTTCTCCAACAAACTATCCGTCGCTATGGGGTGGACCATCATCTGCCTGCTCTCATTGAGAACCTGCATGCGAAAAGGGTGTCCTTCCGAACCGGCAATGCGCATGGCGCGTTCAGCCTCGCCCAACACATAGGTTTCTGTCATCCCGGGTTCTATGACCTCGATAGCATGTCTCATTCCTTCGACGACAATAGCACTGGCGCGATTTATCGCCTCGATTTCGATAGTGTCTTTAACCGAGCGTAATCTATAGAGCAGTAGCCCTCCATCCACAATCGTCATCCCTTCTATCCCTTCGGAGAGTGTTTTGTAAACACCCACTTCGATGAAATACTTGGAAAAAACCACAGATGGACGGCGATAGCCCATTTTCCGAATTTGTTCAACCATTTTCTGAGCCAAAGTTTCTCTGCGATAAACATACCCGACGACCTCGTATGCCAACCGATCTTTCATATGTGGTATGTCTAACCACAAGGTCACCAACATCGGCTCGCCAATCGCCGGGATCAACAACCCACCGCATTCGATTTCGGTGATGCCTGTAAAGTAAATGAGATTTTCTCTATCGCATAGAATCAACAAATCATGGTTTTCCTGGCGAAGCATCTTTTGCGCCCTTCGAATCCGTTCCAGATACATACTGACCTCCATTTTTTACCCATGATCACAGTCACGATGCGAAAGCACCCTTGAACTAATGGTGATCTCCGTGATGCCATTTCTTAGTCATCAATTTTTCAGCTAAGACCTTGGCAATGCTATCGCCTAAAGCCTCCTTAGAAAACCCGCCTTCTAACCCTTCAATAAGCGCCTTCATTCCGATTTGAACTTCGTCATTTGGTCCCGGTAGCGCGACGATCACACTCTGACCTAGAGTACCCACAGCGATGCGCACCCCGTCTTTCACATGACGCCCCTGTCCTTTGGTGTAGTGGACAATGTAAGGAGTGTGTGCCTTTGGATCGATAGAGCAAATCGCTTCTACCGTATGGTCTTTGTCCTCAGCGCCTACACCGCCAGTGGTGATAATAAGACCATAACCTGAATCGATACCATCCATGATGCCATTTGTCAAAGCGAACAGGTCGTCTTTTAGAATGCCCCCAAACTTTGCACTGTAACCTTCCTTTTCTAGGAGGTGGATAATCAAAGGACTATTGGTGTCTTCGATGTAGCCTTTTTCGACTTCAAACCCGGTAGCATAAATTAATGCTCGTTTTTTAATGTTGGCGGTAATGTTTTTCGTCATGCGATTCATGTTTTCGATGACTTGATCGACCTCTTGAGTATCCAGATTGATCATCCCCAATATCCCTTCCGAGTGAATATCGGATAATTCTGTTTTAGCGAATCCTGGAACGCCTTCTAGTGCATCAAAAATTGCTTCTTTTTTCCCAAAAAACTGTTTAGGATCCAGTACTTTTTCCAAAATATCAAAGGTGATGTGAGTCTCTCGGACGTCGACAACCAACACTTTTTCTGGATCGACGCCGATAACTTGAGCAAACACCACTGCCAACTGAGATAAGTTGACGTTATCCAGCACTACATCATCGATCCAGACTTCTGTCTTTTCCAATAAATTGATAGCCATAATTTTCTCCTAAACTTCTACATCGAGCTTCATATCCAACATTGGAGCATCGATAATATCTTTGCCAATACATAGGCGGTCAACCCCTAAAGCGATGTACTTGGGAATATCCACCGCTTTAATATTACCCGAAAACGCAATCACACAACGACTCCCATAGGCTTTTTGGACCGATTGCACCCGTTCGATGTCTTCGACCACGCCGGTGTCCACCATTAGGATGTCCGCGCCGCCTTCAATGGCTTGAACCGCTTCTGTCCTCACATCGGTGAGAGTATTGTGGATTTGGATGACCTTTTTCAATCCCGGAAGCGCATTGGCAGCTTCTAAAGCCTCGGGGATCCCACCCAACATGAGAATATAATTTTTATCCATATAGAGAAAGGGCTCCGTCGAAATTCGAGTTTGAATCCCTCCCGTTTCCATCGCGCGCCTCATGGCCCATTTTTGATCCTTTGGCATTTTCTTAAAGGATCCTGAAATGATGACGATTTTATCGTCGGCTATTTCAAAGGCTCTACGGGCTGCCGTGGCCACCCCAGACGCCTTAGAGACAAACCCCGCCGCCACCTCTTCAACCATAGCCATCTTTTTCGGGGTAGTGCAAAAGGTACACACCACCGATCCCTTTTTAAGGGCGCTTCCTTCTGGCAAATGAAAAGTCGGAGAAATCCCCATCGATGTTAAGTGCTCTATTAAGGCATCGATACCTGATAACACACCGGTGGATTCTGATAATAAATGGGCAGTATACATTTTAGCTGCAATCGTTCTAAACAGGTCGTCTCTAAGATCCGTCGTCATATGTTTCTCCTAACCGGGCCTTTGGGAAATAGCCCATCTGTTTATAAGTGTTTTTCGTCAAAGGTAAAATCTTGGGGTTCCGCCAATAAAGATGCTATTACGCCAAAGACCAATCCCCAAAACGAGGATCCGATATTGAGCAGAGAAAGACCGCTCATGGTGGTAACCAATCCAATGAAAGCGCCCACTCTAAATTTCTGTGTGGAAAAAGCCAATTCGAAAGCTTGAATCAATACGCTGATCATCGCAAGACCCGCCAATACGCTGACCAACCCCGAAGGCAATGCTGCTACAAATCCTGCTGCCACACTGGCGACCAATCCAAAACCACCAAAAGTCAATCCACAGACCACAGAGGCGGCGTACCGCCCGTTTTTATCTGCGCCGGCTTGATCGGAAGAGCAAATCGCCGTCATCGGACCTGCAATATTGGCGTTATGTGCACCAAACAATCCCGAGACGATACCTCCGATGCCTGAAATTACCGTCATCGCATTGACGGGCACTTTGTAGCCCTGAGACATTAACACACCAATTGCCTGGCTGTTCTCCGCACCTATGACAAGAGCTGCCAACGGGATAGAAACCGCTAAGAAAGAACTCAAAGTAAAGGTTGGCGCCACAATTCTCGGTGGTATGTATTTAACAGTGGAAAAATCGAATTGAAGTCCAATCATCAACGTCGCTGCCACACCTAGAACCAATGCCCCTACGACGGGAGGCATTTTTTTGATCAATTTTGGCAACACAAAAAATCCTGCCAATGCGGACAATCCGATAATAAGCGGTTCCATCATCAGCTGTTTGCCTTCGCCCATAACGAATGTACTCGTGATGATCCCCGTTCCAAACTTGATCATCGCACCAGCGATCATCGCCATGACGATGGGTAAGGGCAACCAATTCATGATCTTTCCAATAAGCCCGGTCAATCCTAGAATCAATACTATGACCCCTGCTAAAATAAACGCACCTCCTGCCTCATTGAAGGGAATCCCTACCAATGATACCGATAGCATCGCCGCTCCTGGAATGGAAAAAGCTCCGCTGATCGGCAATTTGAAGTAGAGCGCCATGATAATGCTGATCAACCCTCCGAAAAAGTAGATACCAAACAACCATGTAGCAATATCTTCTGGGGTATAGTTAGCCTTTGTCGCCGCGTCGATGACGACGAGAGCAGGGCCAGTACATCCAAATATCGAGGAGATCACTCCTGAAGAAATAGTTTGTGAATTGAGATAGCCTTTTAAATCTTTAAGTCCCGAGCCAAAACCCGGTCCAGGTTCCATGATGTTTTTTCGAGCTGAATTGTCCATAGGTCATACTCCAATCAATTATTTCTTTGAACTTGTAGATAGCGGAGGTAGCCATCGACTACCTCCCTCACACTAGCCGAGTTTTTTCGCTTTATCCGTTAAACCCCTTTGGTCTAACCATAACTTCAACAGGACTTCATCGACTTTTTTAGATACCATTGGCGCTTTTTCAAGCATTTCTGCCGCCATGGATTCACTGACGTTGATACCACTTGCCGCCCCGTCAAAAATGACAACCTTGTCAGTCTTGGTCGAATTATACGCAAATTTCATCGCCGTATCTAAAGAATCAGCTATAACTGCTTCTTCCATATAGTAAACGTTCATCGGGCAGCGAGTCATCATATCCGCTTGTTCTCTGCCCACTACGATAGTCGGTGTATGTCGAGCAAAGAACGTGCTCGGATAGCCACCCCAAGCGTAGTTTTGAATCACCATTCTTATATGGGGATTGACTGGAACCACCTTGTCGCTCAAAGGTTTGTTGTTTTTGTCATAAAAGGACTCGGTGTACCACGTGTAGGGCGGAAGGGTTCTCAAGTCGAAGGCATCCACGTTTGCCCCTACGAAGTTGGCGTAAATCACACCTGAGGCAAAGACGTAAGGCACAGGACAAGGGAAATCCAGACCAACTATACAATCGGAAAGCTCACCGAATAACGTCATGATTTTGCCGTAGTATTTCAAACCGTCTATGGTCAACTTTTCGTTCATGCGGTAGAGATCGTTATCGGAAATGACGCCGACCACCCCACCTGGACACATGTCGAGGAACGTCGCAAAAGCAAACTTGCTCTGGACAAATTCCGAATTAAAGATCGAACGAGCCGTAAAATTCGCTCCTCTTGGTCCGAGGTTTTGATGATACGTCGAGCGGGTTTCCGCTCTGGCATATGACATACCAAAAGGTTTGACCACCCGGTCAACCTGGCGATGGAAGTGTACTTCACGCACGTCGGAATTGTGACAATGCACCATAAAATCCGCATCGTAAACTTCTTTTAGTCCGTAAAGGGTACCAATCTCCGTTTCAATCGCGATACCTTGATCAATGGGCGCAACGCCTTTTGCCTTGCCTTTACCAAAGTATTCGTCGAGTTTATGGGATTTAATGTACTCTTCGGTTTCTCGTAAGCGCATGCCCACGCCTGCTCTAAGTCTCAAATTCTTTGATCCCGTTCGCTCTTGAATCACATCCTTAACCGTACGCAACATTTCCGCATACGCTTTTCCGCCAAGTAAGGTGAACCCGTGGTGAGAAGCGCAAATGTTAACGGAATTTTCCGGTTTTATCATCGACATATCGACATTTTCCAAAGATTTTATCGTCGCTTCTCGGATCACTGCCATCTGCTGTTCTTCGCTTAACTCTCCATTGGGATAGATCACATCTGGAAGATCCGGGAACAATTCTTTGACCAAAATCGAAGTCATGCCTGGTAGATCAGCCATGCGTTTTTGAACGAGACTCGGATCCACCCCGTACTGGGACTCTCTTGGTGGAGCTGGGACGATTGGTTTTCTACTCATAGTTTCCTCCTTTATCTAGACCGTGGTTAATAACATCTTCAAACAGTTCAATGTCGCCATCAAAATTGAATCCACCCGCTAAGTATTTCGCCTTGATCTCTTCTGGAATATCAAAAATGGTTGGTGTCAGACCATACCATTGATAACCACCTTCAGGAGGTGTCGGTTTTATGCCCGCAGCGTCTAATATTCGCAATACCGGTTGGATACACTCGATTTTACATCCTGTGCGCACCCCTGTGACTAAAGCCAGTTTTTCAGGCGTATCGTTACCTGCTAAAACAGCTGCAGCTAGTTCTTCTGCTCGGGTTTCTGTACAGTAGCAAATGATTTGCTCCGGATGAAACTCCGCCTTTCGACATAGCGCATCGATTTCCTCCTGATTCTCCGAAGCCCAACTAAACTCAATCTTTCTCTTGTCTTCTCTCTCTTCCATGGTAATGCATCTCGTGGGGCACCGCTGTTGACAACCACTACATCCTGTACAGTCTTCTCTGTTTACCTCTGCTTTTCGGTCGACAACATGAATCGCTAGGGTCGGGCATACCTTTTCACAAATCTTGCACCCAATACACGCTTCACGATCAACAATGGCCAGCTGTGTGACAATTCTCATGATCTCCTCCTAATCATTTCTTTTTCCTTTCGTGCTATATTGTCGCACGTCGTTCTGATATGATGTATACACCTATGATAATTCCTCTTCGTATTTTTGTCAAGGTGATACTTTAGTATTTTACGCGAATTTTTGTGATATACCTTACTGTATTGTCTAAAAAGCCACTTTCGCGATAAAAGAGTGAGCATTTTCTCACTGCCCTGTCCCAATGGCATTTGTCGCCTAATTCCTATTATCGCCCGTCTACAGGTAATACAAAACCTCCTTCTCTAGCGAGAAAGAGGTTTTGTATTAGCGGTCGGCTTGAATTATTGCTAAAACTTCAGCCAAGCTGAGGTCATTTTCTTTGGCAAGTTTCGCCAAATCTTCAAATTCGATTTTCGTTTTTTCTACACCATACCCTTTGGATCTTTTTTCGCGAACGGTACCCAGAGACGTTTCTCTGTTGACGATGGAGCGATCGAGCTTGTAGCGACGACTCGTGTTTTCTCGAACGCCTAGGGTCGTCGTGTGCTTTAACATCAATCGGATCATAGCGTCTTTTTTTTGTTCTGGGCACATCACCGATAGTAGGGTACCCGTTCGAGATTTTTTCATCCCGATGGGGACCGTATACACCTCAAGGGCACCTGCGTCAAAGAACACCTCCATCGCATAGGCGATCGCCTCTGGCGTCATGTCATCTAGGTTGCAAGACAACTCCGATACCACATCACCTGAGCTTGTCGTCTCTCCTAAAAACACACGGACACTATTCGCCGCTTCAAAATCTTTTTTTCCCATACCGTAACCGATAGCACTCGTAGCCATCACCGGCATATTACCAAATTCTGTGGCGAAGTGGACGAGAAGGGCGGCTCCCGTCGGCGTGCATAGCTCCCCTCGAATCCCTCCTCCATAAATGGGAATCCCTTTTAAAATCGTCGCCGTTGCAGGTGCAGGCACTGGGAGTACACCGTGGGCGCACTTTACTTGCCCCGACCCCACGTGTATCGGAGAAACTACGACTCTCTCCGGTGCGATAGCTTCCATAAGCAGGCAAACAGCCGTGATATCTGCGATGGCATCCATGGCGCCGACTTCGTGAAAATGGATTTCTGTAGCGGGAACGCCGTGGGCGATACTTTCCGCATCAGCGATAAGACCGTATACCGCCATCACATCTTCTTTTACCCCATCGGAAAGGGCCAGTCCTTCGATAATATGTTTAATATCATGGATGGTATTGTGATGATGGGTACCACCTGCTCCATGGTGGTGCAATCCACGATGATCCTCACCACTTCCGTGATGATGGGGGTGATCATGATGATGCTCATGGGAATGTTGGTGATGGTGATCGTGGGAATGCTGATGGTCACCATCATGTTGAACGTCCACGCTCTCCTCCTCTTCCCCGTGGACTTTGACTGCAAAACGCGTGCCCACGATACCACACTTGGTTTCTTCCAATCTTTCGACACTCACTCCGGGGATCCCAAGACCATTGATTTGTGCTATCACCCGTTCCGGGTGGGGATGGATCTCTAAAAGCGCTGCGGTGAGCATGTCCCCTGCTGCGCCCATGCCACAATCGATGTACAATGTTTTCATGTTCGACTCCCCTTTTGATTGATCATACTCGCCAAGTACCCCGCGCCAAACCCATTGTCGATGTTGACCACCGACACCCCGCTAGCGCAGGAGTTGAGCATGGACAACAACGCTGATACGCCGCCAAAGGACGCGCCATAGCCCACACTTGTGGGCACGGCGATCACCGGACAATCCGCTAAACCGCCTATGACGCTGGCGAGCGCTCCTTCCATACCCGCGACGGCAATGATGACACTCGCTGACATGATCGCGTCCATATGCGCCAATAATCGGTGTAAACCAGCGACGCCCACATCATAAGCACGCACCACCTCATTGCCGTGGGCCATAGCCGTTAGCGCAGCTTCTTCCGCCACAGGAATATCCGAGGTGCCCCCCGTCGCCACTAAAATGTACCCACAATCACTTGGTTCGGGCAGGTTACCCACAATGCCCACCCGTGCCTCTTTGTAGTAAGACAACGGGTGGATTTTATTCACCGCCATCGCATCATCCTCGCTCATCCGCGTGATGACAATGGTTTTCTCGTCATTGGCGACCATCCTCTCAATGATCCCCACCATGTGCTCTGGGGTTTTGCCAGCGCCGTAAATCACCTCAGCCGCCCCTTGGCGCAAGCGGCGATGATGGTCGATCTTTGCGTAGCCAATATCTTCAAAGGGCGCTTTTTTCAGGGCGAGTACTGCTTCTTCTACACTCAGTCCACCGCTTTGCACCTTTTCCAGTATCCCTTTAATATCCCTAGTCACCTCGCGCCTCCAAATCCAATACCACGTGCCGATAAAACTTTTCCAACGATAACAATACTTCTTCTCTATGAATCAACAACCGCTCAAACTGTGACGCCGGTAATTGAATCTTCGCTGTATCGCCCATTAGCCTTACCCTAAAATCTGTAAACCCAAGGGAAAATAATACATCCTCAGAGGCTTCGACAGCTTCAAGCTTCTTTTCATCGATCGCCACCCCCGATGGTATTCGAGTTGCCAAACAAGCGTATGCCGGTTTATTCCATGTAAACAACCCCGCTCCTCTCGATCGCTTGCGCACCTCCTCCTTGGTCAACCCACTAAGCCTAAGAGGCGATAGCACCGACAACTCCTCAAGAGCCTTCATCCCTGGTCGATCCGACGCTTCATCGGACGCATTGGTACCGTCGATGAGCGTCTCGTAACCATCCCGGCGCGCCCGATCCTGAATCGCCGAAAAGATGGCGCTCTTACAATAATAACAGCGGTTTTCTGGATTGGTAGAAACCTCCGGCACCGTCAACACATCGCGTTCGATAACGGTGAGATCCGCCCCCAACTCTGCGACCACAGCCTTCGCATCCTCCCATTCAAACGCCGGCTGAAAAGGGGATTTTACATAATATGCGCGTACTGTAGCCCCGTAGTGGAGCGCTGCATACAATAAATACGATGAATCCACACCTCCAGAAAACGCCAGAGCGACTTTGGGGTGTGCTTCAAAAAAATGTTCTAAATTCATGACGTCGTTCCTTCCCCACGCTCTCCGCTACAACGATTCCCATTCAAGCTCGACTTCATCCCCATCACTCTTCCCTCCACTTTCTGGACCTTTGCCAAGGGTAGACCAAAAATCCTATATTTGTCATTTATACCCGTTAATGCAAAAAAGCCACCTGTCCACTCACAGCAGATCACGCAGCTTTCAGCACCGCTAAACCAAATCTTAATCTCATCGATCACCTGACTCATCCCTGTGATCACTCGGTATGATACCCTCAAACACAAAATAAGCGGCGTGTCGACACGCCGCTTATGTGCTTATGGAATTGATTTGCCCTTATTTTAATCCATCGGAGACGCTGTTTGCGATGGCGTTTTCTCCTCCAAGAATGTAGACCTTTTCGATACCATAGTCGTCGATGTAGCGTTTGACTTGGTCGTAGAGGTTAGCCTTAGGATTAAGGACGATCGGAGCGTCGAGCTCACCTGCTAGCGCTGCGCCAGCCAGCGCGTCAGGGAAGTCTTCCCCAGTGGCAATAACGACGGTTTTACTACCTTTAAAATTGTGAATTGCTTCGCCTAGCGCTGTGAGATAGCGATCTGCCCCAGGGAATCGCACCACATTATCGGCTATCCCTCGAATAGCATTTTGCGCTTCAACACCTACGGCAGCATCGCCACCTGCAATCGTCACATTTTTGACTTGATTCGCTTTTAAGAAGGTGCTCGCCGTCGTGTGAAGGGATGCCGTCGGCGTTAATAAAATAGGCGTAACATCCCGTTGGGCTTGTGCGCTCACAGCCAACGCATCAGGGAAGTTGTCTCCTCTTGCGATAAGCACTTCTTTGACTTCGCCTTTTTTAGCAACGGCATCAGCGACAACTTTGGCCGTTTCGTAACGGTCGCTACCAGCGTAGCGTTGGATATCTTTGACTTGTAACGCTGATTCGATGGTTTTGGACAATACATTGGTACCCCCTACGAGAATCGCCTTCGTCGCACCGAGTCGTTGAATTTCAGCGTGAACCTGTTGAGGTATGGCATCTTTATTAACGAGAAGGATCGGCGCGTCATACATACCGCTCAAGGAAGAGGCAATTAAACTATCGGCGTAAACCATAGCGTTGACCACAATGACCGAATCCGCTTTGTCATAGGCTTTTTTGCTCACCGCCACAGCCGTTTCAATTCGATTTGAACCGGATACTCGCTCAATTTTCTTGTTTTCAACGGCCTTTAGAGGTTTATGTGACTTATCCAAACCAAAAGTTGCTATGCTTTCGACGGTGCGCTTTGAAGCGTCTCGATTGACGATCTCACCCTTGACATAATTGATGTCAATGTTGATTTTGTCTGGATGAACTTCAAATGCCGCAAAAGTTTGAATCACATTGTTGCGGATATTTGAGTGGGAATCCGCAAACTCTGGCGCGTCCTGTGGCTGATCGCCAATTTCAAACAAGTGATTATAAGCGTCTAATTGCGATTGAGTCAACCAATCTAATTTAGGGCGTACTTTTTTAATGTGTGCCAATGGCTTATCAAAAATGTTATCATAAGCTTTTGTGCCAGCCGTATTGGGAATCATAAACTTAGTGCCTTCAGGATTAATGGTCATGGTGCGACCATTTTCTTCAATTTTTACCGTATTGACCGCTTGACCATTGGCGAAATGATCCGCCGAATCGCCGTATTTTAAATTCTTCGTCACCGATAAAACATGGTCGTGACCTTGAAGCGCGAGGTCAATACCCAACTCGTCGATGAGTTTCATCAACTCTTGCCTTACATTTGCGACGTCTGTATCTTGTAACGAGTGATAGCTTTTGGAGAATAGGGGTTTATGATAGGAGAGAATAATCCAGTTCGCCCCATTTTCGCGAGCTTTCGCCACATCTTTTCGCATCCATTCCCTTTGCTCAAGACTGACCGCTTGGTTTTTAGCGTTGTTGTTGTCGTTTGTATTCAACACAATAAAGTGTGCGCCGTTGTAATCATAAGAATAGTATGTGCCGCCATTGATACCGCCCATAATCCCATCTTTTTGAAAAGGCACATTAAAGTGATCGGTAAATTTTGTGACCACTTCAGTTGCGCTCTTGCGATCTCGCGAATCATAAGTGTATTCGTCGTGGTTGCCAGAGGTTGGTACTAAAACCGTGGAGAGAAAAGACGCTTGAGATTGATCCATCAGGTCTACCCATTCGTCTTCGATTTCTGCGACTTCCACAAAATCGCCGGTGTGAAGCGCAAAGCCCGTGTCAGGATACTTCTCCAAAGCGCGTTTCAACGTATCTGCACCATAAGCCGCTTCGTCGATGCGGTCTTCATTCCAGTACGCGTTTTGAGTGTCCGTGTACTGAACAAAGGTAAAAGGCTTAGCCGTACTATCACCTGTTTTAAAGGTACCTCTTTCACTTTGTCCATCGGCATCGCCTACGCGACCAACGCGATAATAATAAGTTGTGCCTGCTGTCAATCCATCGATGATCACTGAGTAACGATGCTCATTGACTTTTTTTACCAAAGGTAGTTCATCTTTTCCAGCAGACCATTTTAGCGGACGGTCTTCCGCTCTAAATTCCTCACCTGTCTTTGAGTTTTTAAACACGGTTTTTCCATTGGCGTCCCTTTGTAAAAAGGTGTTCTCATCCTCGATAATCTCTGGCTTATAGGTCTTTGCATCGACAAAATCCTTTGATGTCGATACCACTACGACTGCATCATCAACGCGTTCTTTCGTAAACCAATTGATACCTACTTGGGTTTTTGTGTCGCCATTAAAGGTCACCGCGATACGACTTGGTTTTGTCGGGGTCTTCTCCAAGGCTACCACCATGGAATTTGTGGTCTGTGCATAGGATAAACCAGGCGAAGCCACAAGGCTACAGGCGAGTACAAAGCTCACCCCCGCCTTAATCACTGGCAATAAGGTCTTTTTCTTCATCACTTTACTCCTTTTCATCATTTCTACGACGGTTAAGTCAATCCAACACTGATAATGGTAATCAATCTCTGTTAGATCGGAGTGAGTATGAAGTAAAATCTGCGTTAATTCTCAACGACGTCCTAGTTGCCTCGTTGAATAGGATATCTCTCTTCGCGAAGTTTCGCGATTTTTTCTCGCATCGCCTTAAAATCCTCAACCTCTAAAAACACGGTCAAGATCCACACCAACAGCCACGAAGCGGGATCCGCCAATAGACCATGGGATGAATTTCCCATTTGTAAAATGACGAGACCCACAAGGATGGCACAACTCGGAAAAAAGCCGACGCTTTTCATCAAAAGAAGCTTCAACGTGTAGGCGATCGCACTCAACACCACCCCTAGGGTGATAGCGACTTTCACTGCGCCACCGTTAACGGAATCAATCCACAAAAAACCTCTTCGTTGAAGGTGATCGCCCTCGCCTCTTCCTTCGAGAAGGTACTGGCTACCACCTTTGCCCACAACGCGCTGCCATAAGGTCTGCTCCTTTTCGATTGCCGGCGAAAAAACGTCTTGAAGAACCGAAACGTCGATAGACAACAGATTCTCTGTAGGTGTCTCTTCGGCAAAACCATTGGGATACCGATCGGGATAAAAGACGTACTCCCGGTGTTCTCGGTTATACTTCTCGATCAACCCATCGTTGACCAGACTCGCCACTCCACTTGCCATAAAAAAGGACAAGGCGATACATACTAAAGTGGGAAGGGTCCACCTAACCATAAGGTGCCTACTCTTCAAAGTAACAGGCAGCACCTGAGCAAAAATCATGTACGAACTAAAACCGATAAATAACGCCATCGCCAACAGCCGGTGAAGCACCGACCCCACCAGCAAAATAGGCGGCAAAAACAACAGTGTAGATAGGGCGATAGCTATGATCCGAAACCAAAACTCTTTGTCGAGATCGAGCATCAACACCCAGGAGAGCCAACTGGCGTAAGCCAGGAGAAATAAACTGGGAAGCCTAAAAACATCCTGATCGATGTTCACCGATGTCCGATACACCCCTGCTCCAAAACCAAAGTAGCCGATGGTGTTAATCAAAACCAAAACAATGCCGCAAAGGCCGACGGTGATTAAAATCCGCCTCGCTCGCTCATCAATGGGCGATAGAGGATTGCGGTGTCCAATATAGAACAGCACGAGAAGGCTCAACAACAAACACGGCCCTAAGGTGATAAATTTTTCAAGGGCAAGTGCGGTTTCACCACTACGAAACACGCCGACGATTTCAGCGACGACGTAAAGAAAGGCAAAGAGCCAAAAGACGAGTACCTTGCGGATGCCTCGCCACAAGGATTGCGAGATGATCCGATGATTTCTCCCCTGTCTCATACGCCACAAATAGCCAAACTGCCAAAAAGTGCCCAAAAGTAACAGGTGATAAGGTTCTAAACCGCCATATAGCGATAAATCGACGCCTTGGCCGATAAAAAGCAAAAACAAAGTGGTAAACAAAAGCCATTCGAATCGTCGAATCGCATTGGTATGTCGAATATAGGAGCTTTTTTCCATAGATTCCTCCTCGTGTGATTGCAAAGGCTTAAAACGATGGGTTCTAAACCTCGCACTACCACTAATCATAGCACAAAAACGATAGGGAAGAAACCGATCCTCTCATCATTGCACCAAAAAAACCGTCCGAGTTGGACGGTTTTGGATCTTATACTTTCAATTCCACGAGACCTTCGATAATTTCTTCCATACGTAGCGCCCGCGACGCCTTCACCATGACGATGGTACTCTTTTCGATGAGATTTTTTGCCCGGTCGATGAGTTCGGTTTTTCTGTCATAATGAATCACCCTGTCCCGGGGGAAGTTTTTCAGCGCGCCAAGTTCCATATGCTTGGTCAGCGGACCGTAGAGCAAAAGGTAGTCGATTTGATCTGGGTCGATTTGCTCGCCAATTTCTCGATGGAGCTTGGCTTGGTGTTCGCCCAAACCGAGCATATCCCCGACGATGGCAATCTTTCTACGATACCCCGACAACATGTACAAGGTATCCAAAGCGAGAGTCAAGCTCTGAGGGTTGGATTTATAACTGTCGTTGAGAATATCAAACCCTTGGCAACAGATGAGCTCATTGCGCATCCCAGTGGAGTCGATCTCCTCTAAACCTTCGTGAATGTCCTTAACCGACAACCCAAACAACTCAGCGATAATCACCGCAACGGCACCGTTATATTTTTGATGATTGCCCAGAAGGGGTACTTTGTATACTACCCCATCGATTTTAAAAGTATTTCCAGTGCTATCCGATGACATTTCCTCGATGACGTAATCATTGTCGGGTTCCACCCCAAAGGTGATGACGCGCTGAGGGATCTCCCTTTGCGCCACCGCTTTTCTCAAAGTTTCGTCATCCCCATTGTAGATAAACACCCCCTCTTCGGCGAGGCCTTCGAGGATCTCCAACTTCGCGATGGCGATGTTATCTCTACTTCCCAACTTCTCCAAGTGGACGTCACCAATATTGGTGATAATAGCGATGTCTGGCTTTGCGATGTCGGTCAATAACCGAATCTCTCCAAAGTCTTCTGTGCCCATTTCCACTACGGCGACGTCGGTGTTGTCGTCGAGAGTCAGCAAGGTTTTTGGCGCTCCGATGTGATTATTCAAATTACCAATGGTTTTCGTCACCCGATAGCGTTGATCGAGAACAGAGGACAAAATATCCTTGGTCGTCGTCTTGCCATTGGATCCGGTGATCCCTATCACCTTCACACCCAACTGGGCTCTATAGTTCTTTGCCAAGCGTTGGTAGGCTGCCGTCGTGTCCTCTACGAGAATCAACGGCACACGGCGCTCAGGTAGAGAGTGGCTGCTATTCCAGAAGGATGCCACCGCACCGTGGTCGATGGCGTCGTTGTAAAAAATATGACCGTCGAGCTTTTCGCCGATAATGGGCATATAGATCGATCCGGGATCCATCGTCCGCGTATCGATGGTTACCCCACTGATTGCCAAGGTAGGATCGGAAGCTCCAATAAGCTCTCCACCGCTAAGGTCTGCAAATTCTTGTAATGTTCGTTTTATCATCCTGATCACCGTTTAACATCAATAGATAGCTGTTTTTCTTTGTAGCTATCGATAGCCAAATCCATAAGCCTTTCCAACATTTGAGGGTAAGTGGTGCCATCGGTGACCTCCAGAAGTCTCGCGTAGAGACTGGTGGGCGTCATCCCTGGAAACGTGTTGATCTCGTTGACCAACAAGTTGCCATCAGAGGCGCGAACAAAGATATCCACCCTTGCCAACCCCTCACAATCGCAGGCGGCGTAGGCTTTTTTCGCCAACTCGCGCAATCGATGCACCGTGTCCTCATTCAAATCCATCGGCGCCATCGCCACAGTGCTCGCATCGTGGTACTTGGCATTGTAGTCAAAAACCTCAGCCGAACTCACGTAGCCACCCGGAAGAGAAGCGAAAAGCTCCCGGTTTCCAATAACAGAGATTTCCACCTCTTGACCCACCACCTCTTCTTCGACGACTACTTTGTTGTCGTAGACAAAAGCGTGTTTCAAACTCGCCATAAGCTGCTCGCGATTTCTCGCTCGACTCACCCCCACCGAAGACCCGTTGGCAGAAGGTTTGACAAACATCGGATAGCCTGTCGCCTTTTCAATCCTCTCGGGATCGAAGTCTGGACATAGAAAGTCGTGTTTTTTTAGCACATAGTACTTTGCCTGAGGTATACCAGCATTTCCCATCAATTGATTGCAAAACCCCTTATCCATACACACCGCAGAGGACAACACCCCACTGCCCACGTAGGGTACATCGAGCATCTCCAAGAAACCTTGGATAACACCATCTTCACCTGTCGTCCCGTGGATACAGGGTATAAACAAGGTCTTTGCCGAACTGGTATAGTGTGTTGTTAAGAATTCGCCAATCGTTGCAGCCGGAGATCCCTCTGTGGTACCCATAAGGTCTTCAACGGATTCAACCTTCTTTTCACAGCGTGGATGGGGAATAAACGCCCCTTTTTTCGTTATGTAAACAGGGTACACCTCGTATTTGTCGAGGTCAAGGTTGTTTAAAACAGTCCGAGCACTCCGAATCGACACCTCGTGCTCTGCACTCTTGCCACCATATAGAACATAAATACATCTCGTCAAGTGTTTCCCTCCTTCTAAGGCTTGGAAAAATATAGCTTTATCATACTATAAAAGGGCATTTTACACAATGGGGGACTATAATCCGTTAGTAATATATCGATTGAAAAACCTATATTTATACGATATACTCAACTCAAACGGGTCCGTGACCGCCGAACACACCAGAAAAAACGAGGTGACATTATGACAGAAACGAGAAAAACAAAAAATAAACCAACCTCTACAAAAAAATCCCCTGGGATTCCCACAGACCGCATAGCTCGCGGGAGTTGTATCATCATGCCCATCTTTTCGCTGCCAAGCCCCTATGGTATAGGTACCTTTGGACAAGCGGCATACGACTTTGTCGACTTTCTTGATGATGCCGGCCAACGCTATTGGCAAATCCTGCCCCTAGGCCCCACAAGCTACGGCGACTCGCCGTACCAATCCTTCTCTTCCTTCGCGGGAAACCCCTACTTCATCGACTTAGATCTCCTCATTGAAGAAGGGTATCTGGAGCGAAAAGACATCGAGCACATCGAATTTAGCTACGATGACGATAAAGTGAACTACGGTCTCCTCTACAACTACCGAATCTCAGTCCTACAAATCGCCTTCACCAACGCAAAAGACACCCTCGACGAAGAACTGGCTGCCTTTCGAGCGGAAAACAGCGACTGGATCGAGGACTATGCCCTCTTTATGGCCATCAAAAAAGACCTTTTAGACATTCCATGGCTCCAGTGGCCCGAACCTTTAAAGCGCAGAGATCCTAAAGCCCTCGCGGAAATCGCCGAGACCCTAAAAGAAAAAGTAGCGCTTTATATCTTTATACAGTATCTTTTTTTCCTCCAATGGGATAAACTTAAAAAGTATACGAATCGACATCAGATTTCCATCATCGGCGATATTCCCATCTACATCGCCATGGACAGCGCAGAGGCCTGGGCAAATCCAGAAATGCTCCAACTGGACCCTAAAACCCTCGACCCTCTCGCCGTAGCAGGCGCCCCGCCAGATGCCTATTCGGAAGACGGTCAACTTTGGGGCAATCCCCTCTACGATTGGGATTATCTCAAAGCCACGAAGTACGACTTTTGGGTGTCTCGTATCCGCCACACTTTGAGACTCTATGACATCATCCGCCTCGATCACTTCAGGGGTTTTGAAAGCTACTGGTCCATCCCCGCCGAGGACGACACCGCCAAGTATGGCACATGGGCCAAAGGGCCAGGGCTACCTTTGTTCAAAGCCCTTGAAAAAGCTTTGGGCGATGTACCCTTCATCCTCGAAGACCTAGGTCACATTGGCGAAGAGGTCTATCAGCTCAAAGAAACTATCGACAAACCGGGGATGAAAGTGTTGCAGTTTGCCTTTAACGAAGATCGGGAATCCGAGTACCTCCCCCACAACTTCGTCCGCAATACCGTCGTCTACACCTCCACCCACGACAGCGACACTTTGACTGGCTGGTTGGAAAATCTCAACGCAAATCTCCTCGATTACGTCGTCGATTATTTTGCACTTTCTGAAGAAGAAGGGTATAGCTGGGGCGTTATACGCGGTGCCATGGCATCGGTAGCTCAACTTTCCATCGCTCAACTTCAGGACTTCTTAGAACTAGACAACACCGCACGCATCAACGCCCCGGGAACACTCGGTGAAAACTGGCAATGGCGTGCAAAGACCGATTATTTTTCAAAAGAACTTGCAGAGCGCATCAAAGCTCTGACAAGATTATACGGGAGGATTTAATGACCAAATTCACTACAAATTTCAAAGAGGCCTTTTATGCCCACATCAAATCGACTTTTGGTAAAACCTACGACGAAGCCACAGACAGAGAACGCTACGCCGCCCTTTCCCAAGTCGTCATGCTCCATATTGCCGACGATTGGATCGCGACCAGCGAGAAAAATAAAAAGGGTCGAAATGCTTACTACCTCTCCGCTGAGTTTTTAGTAGGCCGTTCCCTTGGCAACAACCTGCTCAACCTTGGACTATTAGATGAAGTCTCCGACCTTCTAGAGGACATGGGCGTCGAACTTAACGCCCTCGAAGAAATGGAAGAAGACGCCGCCCTAGGGAACGGTGGATTGGGTCGACTCGCTGCCTGTTTTGTCGAATCCGCTGCCACCTGTGGGCTGCCGGTCCAAGGCTACGGCGTCCGCTACTCCGAAGGGTTGTTTAAACAATACTTCGAAAACGGCTTCCAACGCGAAAAAGGCGACAACTGGACAAAATACGGCGACCCTTGGTCCATTCGCAAAGAATCCGAAGCGAAAATCGTCACCTTCCGCGACCAGCAAGTGCGCGCCATCCCTTACGATATGCCCATCATCGGCTATGAAAACAACGAAATCAACACCTTGAGACTCTGGCAAGCGGAAGCCCTTCACACCGGCGGTTTTGACTTCAATAAATTCAACAACTTCCAATACGACGCCTCCGTCTCCGAAAAGAATCGAGCTGAAGACATCACACGAGTGCTTTACCCCAACGACATCCAACGCGCTGGGAAAGTACTGCGTTTAAAACAGCAGTACTTCTTCGTCTCCGCATCGATCCAAGACCTTCTCGATCGCTACAAAACCAATTTCCCAGAAGATGTCACCTTTAAAAACTTCCCGGATTACCATATTATGCAACTCAACGACACCCATCCGGTCATCGCCATTCCCGAGTTGATGCGCCTGTTGATGGATGACGAAGGACTATCCTGGAACGACGCCACCGACATCTGCAACAAAGTCTTCGCATTTACCAACCACACCATCCTCCAAGAAGCCATGGAAAAATGGTCCATCGACATTATGCAAGAAGTCTCGCCGAGATGTTACGAACTAATCACCGAAATCGACCGCCGATTGGTCGCCACCTTGAAAGACGAAGGCTACGACGACCATCATGTCAACCGCATGCGCATCATCCACGACGGCGTCGTCGAAATGGCGTTTCTTGCGATCCACACCGCCGTTTCCGTCAATGGAGTCGCTTGGTTGCACACGGAAATTTTAAAAGACGACACGTTAAAAGATTGGTACGCTCTCTACCCCGAAAAATTCAACAACAAAACAAACGGCATTACCCCAAGGCGTTGGCTCATGTACTCCAACCCAGAATTAGCCGCCTTCATCACCAAGCACCTCGGCTCCGATGACTGGAAGAGCGATTTGATGTTGCTAAAGGATCTCGAGAAATTCGTCGACGACAAAGACGTCCTCAAAGAGCTTCAAGCCATCAAACACACAAAGAAAGAACAGCTTGCCGCTTATATCCTTGCAGAAGAAGGCATTGAGATCGATCCAAACGCCATCTTTGACGTCCAAGTCAAGCGCCTCCACGAGTACAAGCGCCAACTGCTCAACGCTCTTCACATTGTAGACTTGTACAACCGCCTCAAAGAAAACCCGGACTTAGACATCGTCCCTCGCACCTTCATCTTTGGCGCCAAAGCAGCACCTGGCTACTTTAGGGCAAGAGCTATCATTAAATTTATCAATGAAATCGCCAAGCTCATCAACAACGACCCGGATGTGAACCAAAAGATTAAAGTCGTCTTTGTCCACAACTACCGCGTGTCCTATGGCGAAAAAATCTTCCCAGCAGCCGATGTCTCAGAGCAAATCTCCACCGCAGGCAAGGAAGCCTCGGGGACGGGCAATATGAAATTTATGATGAACGCCGCCAATACCATCGGCTCTTACGACGGTGCCAACGTGGAAATCGTCAAATACGCCGGCATGGAAAACAACTTCATTTTTGGTGCCCGAGTGGAAGAACTCAACGAAATCGGCCATAGCTACAACCCAAAAGAGTACTACCACACTAACTTCGCCATTCAAAAAGCAGTGGATATGCTCCTTTCGGACAAAATCACCGACAACGGCACCTACATGTTCCTCGATATTTACAACGAACTAGTCAACCCGCAAAACGGTGGCAGAGGCGACGTCTACTACATCCTTAAAGACTTCGAATCCTACAAAGAAGCCCAAGAACAAGTGGACCGCACCTACCGCGACAGCGAAAAATGGGCAAAAATGTGTCTGATGAACCTCGCCAACTCCGGCTACTTCTCCTCAGACCGCACCATCCAACAATACGCATCCGAAATCTGGAAAATTAGCTAAAATGATACCGACGCCACCTCGTGGCGTCGGTATTTTTAGAGCATCTCACAAAAGCACTTTGATATCCGCCTTTTCTTTTGGGACATCCCACCATGACAACGTTGCTTATACATGATAGACTAGACAACGTTGCTTATACATGATAAACTATAAACGTACACCGATAGTATGAATCTTGAAAACGATTTACAGGAGGATGTTATGGACAGACTAAAAGGAAAAGTTGCTATTATCACTGGAGCTACCTCAGGGATGGGAAGAGAAACCGCCTACGTCTTTGCAGAAGAAGGCGCGAAAGTCATGGTCATCGGGCGCAATGAAGCGCGCGCAAAGGAAGTGGTCGATAATATCGTCGCAAAAGGCGGCGAAGCGGGTTACGTCATCGCCGATATGTCCGATCGAAACGCACTAGATGCCATCGTCGATCGCACAGTCGAAGCCTTTGGCACCGTCGATATCCTTTTCAACAACGCAGGGCTACTCAGCCTACCTAACTCGTTAGACGTTTCCTTAGAGGAATGGGACAAAGTCATGCAAGTCAACGTCACATCCGCCTTAATCCTCTCTAAAAAAGTCGCACCAATTATGAAAGCCAAAGGCAAAGGGGTCATCATCAACACCAGTTCTGTCGCGGGCACCTCGGCGCGATGGGGCGCATCCGCCTACTGCACCACCAAACACGCGATGAACGGCCTCACCAAAGCCCTCGCTCGGGAACTCGGCCCCGAAATCCGGGTCAACGCTATCTTGCCAGGTGCCATCGTCACCGCCATGCTCGAAAGCGTCGGAGGAGAAGCGGCAATCGAGCCAATGAAAGTCATGTCCCCACTCAAAAGGGCGGGACAAGGCAGAGAAATCGGCACGGCAGCATTGTTTTTTGCCACAGACGATTCCTCATTTGTCACCGGACAACTCTTGCGCGTAGACGGCGGCGTAGACTGCTAATCCAAATCAATAACGAAACGGCGTGGATCATCCACGCCGTTTTTTTAGGTGCTTTTAATTCTTGTTGGTTGAGAATAAATTGCCGGTAGATTCAAAAAAGAACTCCCTTTGGCTGGAGAGCATTAAATTAACCTTACATCATCCCCGAACCCCATGGTATAGGATATCAAAGGTCTCCCATACCACCAGGCCAGCTATACCAATATCTCTGCTCCAAAGGAACAGTACCTCCGCGCAGAAAGACGATGGAAAGTAACCCCTCCCTCAGACCCTGCAAAGATCGCCAAGCCAGCTCCCTCAGGGATGGAGCCTGACGAACCTCACTCCTCGTACGGCTAATAAGACCTTAACCTTCACTGCCGAAGCCTCTTGACATGCGCAGCACACTCCGAGAGGTGTTCTTGTGAGAGTTGATCAACGAAAATCACAGATGAGCTCTACAGCACCTGCATTCGCAATATATATTTTTTTAAGGACTTATAGAACGGATTCAAAGACTGTTTACCCCAACAAATAATCCGATGCCACAAGGTGGATTTGAAACCTTGTTTCCTTTGATTCGAAGGTGGCATATGCTCCCCATACGAGAAATGCACCGTCTCCAACTCCATTTTCCTTAGCCTATTTCTTTTTAAGGAACTCTTATCTTTCTTTTTACAAAAAATCTGACCAGATCATTATGTTTTATAACTTCCAAAACAATTTATTTATGAATCGACTCCTATCATAAGGGCGAAGCGTCACGATATCAGACTATGCTATTCTACCTGATAAGCGTTGCAATTATTCGGATAATAGAATGAATCACCATTTCTGAACATAGAGTCGTACCGTCGCAGCAAAAACCGTTCCTATTATTTCAATCTCCAACTCTCCACCCTGTTCATTGATTTGAGTTTCTACATTTTTTAAGCCTATCCCATGGTTTTCATCATCTCTTTTTCTCGTTTGAATACCTGCGCCCGTTTTCAACAGCACCCCATCAAAAGTGTTTTCGATTGTGATCGCTAAAACGTTTTTGGCATAAAACATCCGAATCGAGAGTTCACGATCCCCATTCACTCGGGATAATGCCTCATCAGCATTATCTAGTAAATTGGTCAAGACGCTGGTCATCAATAGAGGTGGAAGTTCCAGATTCTCAGGAATCGCAGCTTCAAAATAGCGATTCACCCTTTCTGTCTTCATGTTTTCCATTTGTAGTTGATCACACTATCGATTTCAAAATTTCCCGTGCGACAATATTCGTGGTCTTCTAAGGACTCTAAAAGTTGCTCCCGATACCTTTCTCTCCCACTAGCATGATCATATTGATCCATTGCCATCAGATGATTTTTCATGTCATGCTTCAACGCTCTCACTTTCTGTGTCGATCGTTGAATGATCTCTCATTCATTTTGATAATGGCGATTTTGAGCTATGATCATTTTGCTTTCCATATTTTCCTGTAGCGTTTTGATGAGATTGTCGTAAAGGGAAAAAACGACGACATTCATCAGCAGCACCAACCCCATTTGAATCGCCATCCATTCAAAACTCATCTGTTGTGATGAGAAGGAGATGAAAAGCATCAATAGGCTCATCATCGGTAGTATAAACAAACCCCACCAATAGGCTCGGGGCAACTGTTTATTATCTTTAATGTCTTTGTACTAGCTCAGACTCATCACAATGACATAGGACAACAGATGCATAATCACGACACTCAACAACAAAGAAGCCTCGTGTCGACGTACGACACGGGAATACCATTGATCAAACACAGTTGCAGATAAAAGCTCTGTGATCATCAACATCACGAAAATCGACACCGATGCAATACACCGTTTCCTCATGCTACTTTCGTAATTCAACGTAATGAGAAAAAAGCTCACCAAGTGTGCGATAATCATTAGTCCAAGTATGCCCACTCTACAAATCAAAAGGTGATAGATCACATACTGAAGGACATAACTTCCAACTTCCACCACCCGAGATGTTTGGCGTTCGGAGAAAAATAGACCCATTGCCTTGTAGATAATATAGGAGCCAATAACATTCATTGCCATCGTCGCTACCGTGATCCCGTCGAGCATCTCTTTACCCCTCCAATAACTCACGCTAAAATCTTTAACTATTTCCCTTAAATTGATCTCTTTTAACTCGGTGATCACTCACCGTTGCATGAACAAAAAGCCAACGAGAACTGCAATGGCAAAGAAAGCCATCACACGTCCTTTAGCCTTTCTGGTCATAGAGCCTTCCCTCCTTCAATTCGTAGACGACACTACAACGTTTTGCCACATCTGGGTCGTGGGTGACTAAGATAATGGTCGTTCCTTTGGCATTGAGCTCAGTCAGCACATCCAATATGGACTCTGCGGTCTGGACGTCCAAGTTTCCCGTCGGCTCGTCGGCGAGGATGACCGCTGGAGACTTGGTCAGGGCTCTAGCGATGGCGACCCGCTGTTGTTCACCGCCTGAAAGTTGGTGGGGGTGTTTTTTTACATGGTCTTTTAACCCCACTTGTTCCAAGCAGTTCAACGCGATTTGTCGTCTCTTTTTCTTAGGTACCCCTAGGTAGCCGATGGGCATCTCCGCATTTTCCACGGCGTTGAGCTCGCCAATGAGATTAAAGGCTTGAAAAATATAACCGATTTTTTCTGAGCGAAGGTCAAATCCACATTTGCTCGATAGACCACCGACGTTTGCTCCATCGAGGATGTAGTCTCCCGAGTAGTCTGTGTCCAACAAGGACAAAATGTTGAGCAATGTACTCTTCCCCGAGCCAAACTTGCCGACTATCGCCACCATCTCCCCTTGGCTCACGGTGAGGGACAGGTCGTCTAACACCACATGATAACTCCTCCCATCGACGTATTGGCGAGAAATGTTTATCAGTTGAATGATCTGTTGTTTCATAATTTTCCTTTCTAGCGCTGATGAATCCAAAGTTGGGCGCGATTTTCTGATAAGGTCCCCATCGATAACAGACTGATCATCAATGGTACCACCGTCGCTACAGCGAAAAGTATCGCCACCGACTGCCAGTGCATGGCGATGGGGTAATAGATACTGGAGACGAGGGGTTGCACGAGAAAAGCCGCCGCTGAAGCAGTGACGTAGCCGATGAGGTATACGATGGCAAACTCGAGGTAAACCTGGCGTTTTATTCCGCGAATGCTCAGTCCGTTGAGATAATGGATGGCAAATTCTTTTTTCCGCTTTTCCATAAAGACCAGCGCAATACCGAGGGTGCCACAGCAAATGATAATCAGCGCCACCATCCCCGCCCAACCAAATATACGAACCGCCGCATTGAGCTGATTCCCTCCTCGCTCCAACTCAGCGTGATAATCCACCCAACGAAATTCGTCATCCGGAAAAGCACTTGTCAACTTTTCCATCCATTGCTTTCTCTGGCTTGGCTCCCATCGGGATCCCAGTACTTGAGCAGCGCCCATCTCGGGTTATTAAGAAACGAATGATCTTCTTCTATATAGAGGAAAACCGCTTTCTGGGAGTCGATATCTTCCTCATAACCCAAGCCATTGGGGATCGCTTCATAGCCATCCTTCAACGTCGCAAAATTCACGTTCTTTCCTTTGATGACCAAATAATCCGAACCGATCGCAACGTCTTCTAACAATGTGGGACCCGATGCTTTTTCAAGGACAGACCGCATCTCTTGTGTCATATAGACCAAGGTCGGATCGGGCGATTCCATATTTAGATAGGTTTTGAAAAATAGCTGATTGGCGAGGATCAATTCAAATTGTAAAAAACCACCGGAGGGGTTCATCCCATCTACGGTATACTGCTGCCCGTAGAGGTAGGGGCCTGATGTGGACGCCAGCGTCTGATCAACCTCCCGATTAGCATCGAGAAAATGACGGATATTTGCGACCTCCACTGAGTGTAGCCCTCTTTCATTTTCCATGCGCAGCATCTTTTCACGTTCATTCCATGAGTGGCTCTCGTTGATGCCACAAAACACGATGGTAAAGCAAATGGTCAATTCCAATGCGATTAATCCATAAAACACACCGTATTGCTTCAATCGCTGACCAATAATGGTTAAATGATATCTTGCTTTTTCCATATCACGACTCCCTGATTTGTTTAATCATCGATGCTTTCTGGATCCTAGCATACTGAAACAGAGAATAGAGCACCCCAATGCCCAGAGCGATCCCAAGGCTTATACCGTACACCGCGCCCGTCCAACGCTCATAAAAAAATGTGGGCAACCACCGATCCCATCGATTCAACATCAACCAACTCATATGAAAAGCCAATCCAGAGAGCACGGTGTTTTCAATCAAGATCTCTAAAAAAATATGGGCCCTTCGCTGCCCTTGCAAGCGTTTAATCATGCGATTTCTGACTTCTTGTGCCATCCTCGCCCAGAAAATCAAGTAACAATTCAATACCGATAGCACGATGAAAATCAGCGCAAACACTCGCATAAAATCTTTAAAACGCTCAAGACTAGCCACCTCCCCAGCGATCTTATCTCCGAGGCGCTGACGGTTTTCGATGGTCGATTTGGGATGTATCAGGTCTCCCTGAGTGTACACGGTGACTCTAGGATAGGCTAGGCGCGCAACCAGATCAGTGTTCTTTGTACTAAGGATGAAGCTCCCTTCGAGGTACTCGAAATCGACCACGGCGAACACGTGAAAAACTTCCCCTTCCAATACCATACGATCCCCCGAGACGACGTCGTATTGTCGCGCCAAGTGACTATCCATCATCACTTGATCCGCACTTTCGACGAAGGTGTGAAAGGCATCGGAAGAGACGCCACTGATGCCGACATAATCCGTAAAACGCTCATCGACAAACACCGCCAATTCCTTTGACTTCGACCCGTCGACATCCACATAGACATAGGCGTTTATCGACTGGCTCGATCTGCCGATTGGTTTGCTATCACTAAGCTCTTTTAACTGGTAAACCGTCGCTTCCGGGTTCTTATTGCTCTCCAACAGATTGACGATCCGACGGTCTACACTTCCGATTTTCGCCGTAAAAACGATGATAAATAGAAATCCCAAAGCCAAAGAAGCGACGGAAACAGCCGTAAATGGAAAACGATACAGCATTTCTCGTCGCTTCACCCCTAAGCTATACCATAAGGTCATTTCTTAACCACCTGAAACAGCCGGTTTCCCTTATCTTCCATAAGGAGTACTAAGTAGTTATCGCCCACTTTTTCCAATTGCATGTGGATACTGGCCGCATCGAATTTACCTAAGGATTCAAGATACTTTCCGTTGTAATCGTATTTATCCAACGTCGAGTAACCACCAGCATAGGTTATCACATGATCGTCTTCCATAATAAAGTCCGCCGTATAGGTTTTTGCGACATAGGGCATCTTCACTTGGAGAGATGTGCCGTTTATTTCAAAAAGTGCGTTTTCACCCCCAATAAAAGCATCCGTAAATTCCCTTCCAAACATTCCTTGCTTTTCATCCGGCGCTACGACCAAGGTATTGGTAAAATAGACTGTCTCCCCTTTTTTATCTAGATAGCCACTATAACCTTCCCCAAATAATTCAATCTCCCCACTCGCTCGATCAAGCTGGTATAGCGTTCCCACTTCTTTTTCGGCGCTTGTTATTGCAAAATAAATCGTATCGTCGAGAAGAACGACATCGGTATATTTTGATCCATGTGGAATTGTCGGCAACTCGTATGCTTTTATTCTATTACCATTAAGATCACTTTGAACCAACTGCCCCGCCCCTTCATCAATCACATACAACGATGAATGATACCCTTTGACCAAAAATGGTTTTATCAATTGCAATGGTAACACGGTTTTACCCGTCAAGTCCGCTTCAAAAGACAGAAGTTCTCCTTTGTCTGGGTCAATGAGATAGAGTTTCCCATCCTCAGCATAAGTCATACCCGAGACGGTTTTAAGTCCTAAGTCGTCAATATCGATTTCTTTGGTCTTGTAATGTCTCGACATCACCAACTTTATATCTCTCAGCTCAACCTTGTCTGTTGCCTTTGTGTTCCTGCACCCCGTCAATCCGATCACCAGAACTAAACCCACCGTTAATATTTTTTTCACAGCTCTTCCTTTGATTACCTCTCCTTTATCAGCGCATTTTTCGAGAAACCTGCTTAAGATGGTTTCCTTGCCGTTGAAAATCAATATACCTTTATGGGATAAAGCCTCATCGCTGCAGCTGACATCGCTCTTTCTTGTAATTTACCATATAAATTACCCTAGTGCCGAAACCTGTGACGAACGGTGAGAATTCTGTGATGAACGGTAAGTTGGATCTCATTATGGGTGACAAGTGAGACTTCTTGATATCTCGAGTTCGCTTATTACGAATCGCAATGCTTTCTTCTTTCCGATAATTCATCTGTCATTTGGTTGTGCTTTTGTTGATAAGACGCAATACTTCCCACTTTCGCCTTCGACTAATGTCTAACACCTCGCCGTCGATCAGTCTACACGCATCATGGGTCGCTTTGTCCACGTAGTTAAGGTTTACGATTTGGCGACGATTGATTTGAATAAATAAGTGATCGGGAGCTGATTCATCGCCTCTTTTAAAGAACACCGACACACACGTTCGCCATTGGTACATTGAATGCGCAGATAATTTCCCTCAACGGTGAGATACATCATATCCCTTGTGGGAATCCGAAAATTTTCCCCTGCACTCGTACAATCAAATGTCGCCACGGCTACAGCCGTTGCTTTTTCGGCTCTTTTAAGCATCCGCCACACTTGTTCCTTTTGCAATGGCTTTCGGATAAACTCAAAGGGTTGAACGTCGAATAATGCCATCGCATAGGAGGTGTGAGAGGACACAAAAGCGATTTTGGTAGGTGATCCTCGAGTCCCTCTCGCACCCACTGTGCAATTTCAACACCGAGCATCGATTCCAGTTCTATATCTAATAGGATCACGTCGTAGATTGACCGACGCGTCAATAACGCCATCAAATCCTCTCCGGTATAAAAAACATCCACTTCTAATTTATCATGTAACGTTGACTGAGCTTCGAGGATCATCATTTCAAGCTGTCCCGCTAATACGCGATCGTCATCGCAAATGGCAATTCTCATCGTTTACCTCCCGCTGATAAAAAATCACTCCTAATAATGATACCCTATTGCCAATCTTTTTTATCGCTTTTTCTTCGATCTCCACACTCAAGCTGCTGTACGATTCTATTTTGATAACACCCTCGAATTTTGCTCGATTAGAATATCATCCTCACATGAGTTGATTGAACTCTAAAAGGCTCTATCATAAATCGTGTTAGAAGTCATAAAACATAACTGTCTGGCTCAAAATTTTATGGCAAAAAGAAAGACATACGTTCCTAATCAGCTTTGTATTTTGGTGATGCCCTTAGCATCTTTTGGCTCAGTTATTGAAGCTGGCGATGATTGAGATCCGAATCGGAGCGATGAAAAGATTTCTGGTACATTTAGAGGTTTTTAAAACCAACATTAGTGGTGTCATGAACGTAACGAAGACAACCACGACCGATTACTCTGACGATGTGAGTATACACTGCTTCAAGCTATTTCAGCGGGTAGTCTTGAAAGATCGAACCCTTTCATCAAAGTGCATAAGCGCATAGTTTTTTAGATAGCTCAGCTTTTTCCGCGTTAGAAACCTCACCCATCTGACGTAAACAGATCATGGCACGGACACATAGACGACAACTAACAAATCAACGCCTTTAAGAACCTATTCCGATATTCTATCCTCAACCAACACGATTTGACAAAGAGCCAAAATTAGACAAACAAGCAAAAAAAGCTGTGCCGGGAGACTACTTCCCCGCACAGCTCGTTCACTCTTCGGTCATAAAACTCATTGCCCTATCGATTTTTATCGATAGAGATTTTAAGGGTTAATCGTTATTAACAGCAGAATCGACGACCACTTCGCCTTTTGGCTCTTCTTTAACCGTTTCTGTTTTGACGTCGGTTTTCGCCTTGGCTTTATCTTCTGCTTTCGCTTCGGTTTTTGCGGTTGGCGCTGTCACTTTTATGGTTTTCAGCTCTTTTTCAACCGCTTCCGACACTGCTGCTTCGCCACCGAGGATGATGACATTTTTAATGTTTGCATTGCCTTCAATGTATGCTTTAGTCGCAGGGCTCAGCATGCCTTTTTGAGTTAACAACACCGCTCCCGTTTTCACCCCGGCGATCTCCGCTGCTGTTAATCCGTCCGGGAAATCTTCCCCACTGACCAAAACCACCGTATCGATATCGAGTTTTAAGAAGTTTTTGTAGGCCTTCGCCACTTCTACTGCGGTTTCGTAGCGGTTGGCGCCGGCGTAGCGATATTTTTCTGCTTCGCCTTTTGGAATGACTGTTGTTCCGCCAAATACCATATCATATCCTGAATATCCTGGATGATTTAACCAAACAGACAGTATATGGAACCCTACAGACCCTCCATCAAATTGAGCGACAAACGGGGCTGCTGATAGTGCATCTGCAAAATTATACCCATCCACAACAGCTGAAACATCTGTAATTGCTTGACTATCAGGATTTACCATCTTCCATCTTTTCCACGCGATCATATCCGATGTGCCTTTACGATCTTTACCTGCTAATCTTTCAATTCTAAGCCCAAGATTTGCTATTTTTGCTTCAACTTCCTTCGAAACAGCTGATTCTCCCCCAAGAATAAAAACCTCTTGAGGACTCAAGCGTTTAATCTCATCTAACACTTCATTAGATACAGTGTTTTTTCGTACCAATAAAAGCGGAAATTTTTCTTGTGCTGTCAATGTACCACCGACTAACCCATCGATGAAGTTTTCTCCTTTGGCTATCGCTACGTATTTACTTCCCTTCGGAAAAGTCGCTTGACTAGCTTTGATTGCCGTATCATAGCGGTCTTGTCCTTTGATACGCGACACATTCAATGTCTCTTGCGCTTTGATCTCTGCCGATTTTTCTGGTGTCGCTGGAGTTGCTAACGCTACGGTAGGTGTTACCCCTGTGAATGTTAAAATGCCTGCTAATGCTAAACTCAATACTTTTTTATTCATGTTGTTTCTCCTTTTTCTTGACATGATTTTTCTAACTCTTCGGACATATTTTTTATCTCATACCTCCTTTCTTTTATGAATGTTACCCAAGCGCAACATATAATTTTGTTTGCGTCAATTATATTGACGCTTAATACAATCTCCAAATATAACGATACGATTTCTTAGGCTTCTCAATTTTTCCATAGATTTAGGATAGATCCGACTCGGAAACCGTAACCTCATGCGATAACTCTTTTCACCGAAATCACCCCTTCATCTATAATCCGTTTCAGCCACCACTTTTGTGACACCTTTTCAAAAGTTTTTTCAATGATTATTAATTGTCCCGATCTTTTTGTTGAGCTTTGCGCTGGTGATGCGTTTACTTTCTCTTGGTTCAGTTGCTGAGACGGCGATGATTAAGACCCGAATCGAGGTGATGAAACGCTTTATGACACATTTGATGGCATACAGATTGTTCGAGCGCTATTGAAAGTTGATATAAGTTTCGCCAAGTCAGTTGGATGGTCGAGATTTCAAGTATTGAAGACCTTTAAAGGTTTTTAAACCGGCGTCAATGAATCGATGAAGGTAGCGGTGATACCTTTCACCACCATTGGCTCCTATTTCGATCTTCTATCCTCAACCAACACGATTTGACAAAGAGCCTAAAAAAACAGCCGCCAGGGAAGCTGCGGCTGTTTCTTTGCATTGAAAATGAGTCTTAGTATCCTTCTGGATGGGTGCTATGCCATTGCCAGGCGGTTTTGACGATTTCTTCAAGTGATCCGTACTGTGGGTTCCAGTTTAGGATGCGCTTGGCTTTTTCACTAGAAGCGACGAGAAAGGCGGGATCTCCCGGGCGACGGGCTTCGATGGCCGCTGGGATCGGATGGTCGGTCACCAACCGGGCGACGTCGATTACTTGTTTGACACTGTAGCCGTTACCGTTTCCCAGGTTGAAGATTTCGCTATCTCCGCCTTTTGCCAAATAATCAAAGGCTTTGTGATGGGCGGATGCCAGATCTGTGACGTGGATGTAGTCCCGAACGCAGGTACCATCTGGCGTGGGATAGTCGTCGCCGAAGATGGCGATTTTCTCCCGTTTTCCCAATGGGACTTGAAGGATCAATGGGATCAGGTGGGTTTCTGGTCTATGATCTTCGCCGATGTCACCAGATGTGATGGCGCCTGCGGCGTTGAAGTAGCGCAGGGAGACGTAGCGCATCCCATAGGCGATGTCAAACCAGTGCACCATCTGTTCCATGGTGAGCTTTGTGGCACCGTAGGGGTTGGTCGGGTCAGTTTTAGAATCTTCAAAGATGGGAATGCTCTCAGGCTCGCCGTAGGTGGCAGCCGTTGAGGAAAAGACGATGTGTTTGACGTTGTTGTCCATCATCGTCTTTAACAAGCTGAGCATGCCGTAGACGTTGTTGTCGTAGTACTCGTAGGGCTCTTTCATGCTGACTCCGACGAGACTCAGAGCGGCAAAATGGATGACGCCGTCGATGGTGTTTTCTTTAAACACGCGATCGAGGGCAGTGCCATCGCGCAAGTCGATGTTATAGAACTTGCGATCGCCAACAGTTTCGATGTGGCCCGTTTGAAGATTATCTACGATGACCACTTCGATCCCACGATCTTCTAGATAGCGAACGGTATGGGAGCCGATGTAACCGGCACCTCCTGTGATGAGTATGCTCATAGTACCTCCTCGAGAACCTGTGGACCATCGCCTATTTTTGAGATGATCATTTCGCCGACAAGGCCAGTTTCCTTTTCATAGTCTCTGGCGACCACTTTTGCGATCTCTTCCACTTTTTCTGGAGAAACCAAAGCGATGGCGCATCCGCCAAATCCCGCTCCAGTCATCCGCGCGCCATAGCAACCCTCTTGTTCCTGAGCAAGGCGCACGATGGCGTCGAGATGTGGGCCTGTGACTTCGTAAAGATCTTTTAGCGACGCGTGAGATGCGTTTAATAACGCTCCCATCTCTGCGTAATCTTGTCCTTTTAAAGCTTTTGTCATGTTGTGGACTCTGGCGTTTTCCTCGACAACGTGACGTACTCGCTTTTTCAGCACATCTTCGGTCAAGGTCGCCAATATCTGTTCAAAATCCTCTCCCGGCGTTAGTTGACAAAGGTTGTCGATGGATCGCATGGTTTGAATCTGACGCAAAGCCTCGTCGCACTCTGCTCGACGCTCGTTGTATTTAGACTCTCTAAGCTCTCTGCGCTTGTTGGTGCTCATAATGAGGATGACCGCGCCTTCCATCACTGCGGATACATAGGTGTAGTCGAGGGTGTCAGTATTTAGCAAGATAGCGTGGTCTTTTTTTCCCATGCCGATGGCGAACTGGTCCATGATCCCCGAGTTGACACCGATGAAGTCATTTTCCGTCTTTTTGCCAAGCTTCACCAACACTAAAGGGTCGATGGCGCCCTTGTTGAAGCTGTGGTTTAATATGGTGCCGATCAAAAGTTCCAAGGAAGCCGAGGAGGAAAGGCCTGCGCCGTTTGGGATATTGCCATAAATGAGAATATCTAAACCTCCGACGGCATAACCTGCTTCTTTTAGATAGCGCACCACGCCGATGGCGTAGTTTGTCCAGTCGCCTTCTTCTCTTTTTTCGAGGGTGTCAAGGGAAACCTCTGCCTTGCCGTCGATGTTTAGAGAAGCCAGTCGAAGTTGGTCGGTGCCGTTTTGCGATGCCATGGCGTAAGTGCCAATTTCGATGGCGGCTGGCAGGACCATCCCGCCGTTGTAGTCGATGTGTTCACCGATAATGTTGATCCGTGATGGGGCAAAGTACAATTTGCCGCGTTTTCCGTAGAGCTCTTGAAAGGCATTGGACAATCGGGTCATCACTTCATTCATGGTTTAAACCTCGCGATGGCATCTCTTAGCTCGACTGCAGTCTCTTCGACTTTTCTCGGGTTGCCGCTTGCCCATGCGCCAGTTTCTGAGGAGGCGTTCCACTTGATGGCTTTTTCCCCACGCAATGGCGGAAAGAATTTGACGTGGAAGTGGTAGTAATGTTTTGAGTCCTTGTGGTCTTCCATGTTGATGGGGTTTTGGTAGATGCCCATCATGTAGGGAAAGGGCTTGTTGTAAACGAGGTCAAAACCACCGATCACCGATTTGAGGATGTTGGCAAAATCCACGGTGAGTTTATCATCGAAATCGGAAAAGTTCGCGATATGATTTTTGGCGACCACGTATGCCCCAAAGGGGTACTCGGAAAAGAAAGGGATGTAGACGATAAAGGAGTCGTTCTCCGCGACGATTCGCTCTTTAAAAGCTTCTTCTTCTGCGTTCATACGGCAGATGAGACACTCTTTTTCCCTTTCGTAGTAGCGTTTGGCATTGTCAAGCTCCCGTTCCAATCGCATGGGTAAGACGGAATAACCGTAGATTTGACCGTGAGGGTGAGGCATAGTCGTGCCCACTTCTGCGCCTTTGTTTTCAAATGGGAAGATGTATTTGATGTTGGGGTCTTTAGATAGCTCTTCGTAGCGTTCGCGCCAAAGGTTGACGAGTTTGACGATGTGGGCTTCCGATAGATCTTGAAATTTTCCGTGGTGATCTGGAGAATACAAGATGACATCGCATTTTCCGTATGAGGGAGCAGTTTTGTAAAAGTCGCTGCCTACTGGATCAGGTTGTGGAGGATTTTGTGAAAGAATGGGAAAATCGTTGTCGTATTTGAAAACGTCATAGGCATCGGGGACTTTTCCCGAGCCAGGATCGAAGGGACAATAATCTTTTGGCATGTTGGGTCTTTTTGACCGATTCGCCGAAACCATAGTCCAATCGTCTAACAGTGGATTGTATCTGAGTTCTGCCATAAATACCCCTTTCCTATGTGTAGTGTCAAGCGCCATTTCACTTCTTCGCCGCCTTTGACGACGGTGATTTTTTCATTTTGCACCGCACGGTCTAACGCGTCATAAAATCCTGTGCAAGGTTCAAGCGCCAAGTTATACTCGCCTTTGAAGCCCCCTTTGGTGATCCAACAGCCGAGATAAGGGACCTTTTCCGTATTGTAGATCATTCGTATGCTCAGGTCTGCTTTTCGATGGTAGACTCCGCAGTCGCCTGTGGTTTGGGCATCGATAAAGTAGAACTTATACGCCCCTTTATCGCCGTAGTTTTTCAGGGCTTTATACTCTTCTGGAATGGTTGTTCCCGCCATGACATTGATGTGACTGCCAACGTCGCCAAAGACGAGTTCGGTGTCGTCATCAAAGTACTGCAAACCGTGAAAAGCCCATAGGTAGGGTAGATCTTCTTCACCGAGATTGATCACCCGATAGTCTAGGTGGAGTGAGGATCCCTCAAGGGTCATCTCTCGCACAAAGGTGAGGGGATAAGCTCTGGATTTTGCGATGCAGGTCAATACCTCTCCTTTAGAAGTGATTTCCCATGGGACGGACCACAGTTCACCATGGTCTGGAAGATAGACGCCTTTCACTTCACAAGCATCGATGGTGGGAAAGCATTCGTCGATTCCCGATGTGTCAAAATCTTCAAAAGAAGCATTGTAACTCGGGATCTGGTAACTTTCTTTTTGTGGTTGATGGAGTAACTCCATCCCCGATCCTAGGTGGCGAATCGAAGCGATTTTCGCCCCGAAATCTTCGAGGACCGCAACTTCCAATGCGTCGTTTGAGAGGATGCGGCATGAACTTCCGTAAATTTCTGAACACTTGATCATTATTTCTTCGCCAGGTATTTACGCACGTCGATGGCAACGGCGACGATGATGATCAACCCTTTGATGATGACTTGAAGGTAGGGGTTAACTTTGATGTACTGCAGACCATAGTTGATGAACTGAAGGATGATGGTTCCTATGAGAACCCCAGGGATGGTCCCTACGCCACCTGAGAAGGATACACCGCCGACGACGCAAGCTGCAATGGCATCGAGCTCGTAGGCGTTACCAGTGTTGGGGTTGACCGATCCGATGCGCGCCGCTTCTAAGAAACCTGCCACGCCGTAAAGGATTCCGGAGATCAAAAAGATCGCCATGATGTTTTTTACTAAGCTAACTCCAGAGACCGCTGCCGCTTCTGGGTTGCCACCGATGGCAAACATGTTTTTGCCCAATGTGGTTTTGTTCCAGATGACGTACATGACTATCGCCACCGCGACGAGATACCACACGAGCTTTGGCATAAACAAGAAGTTGCCCGTGACAAGAGCGGTGTATTTCGGTGCCAGTGAGCCGATGGGCTGTGCACCGTGGCGTTGGGATTCCACGTAAATTTGAATGAGACCAAAGGCGATAAGTTGGGTGCCTAAGGTGATGATAAAGGCGTGGATTTTAAGGACAGCTACACCAAACCCGTTGATCAAACCAAAGATGGCACCACACAATATGGCGACAAAAAGCGGGATGAGCATGTTGATTTCCCCAAGCTCTGGATAAAACCGCGCCGAGTAGGTGGTGGATTGGAGAAGGGATGCGGAAAGCGCCGCAGAAAGACCCATGATCCGCCCTGCGGAAAGGTCCGTCCCTTGCAAGACGATGAGCCCTGCCACGCCCAACGCCATGATGCCTCTGGTCGACGCTTGGCTAAGAACGTTGAAAAAGTTGTTTTTGTTTAAAAATGTAGGGTCATAAACGATGATAAAGAGCACCATGATGCCGAGAATGAAGTAAAGGGCGTAGTTGAGCACCATTTCCTTTGTGCGTTCTCGCTTCTGTTCTGGTGTCAAGATGAGTTTTTCCTTTGACATAATGCCTCCTATAAGAACTTTGCAGCCATTTCCATGATGATTTCTTGTGTTAGGTTCTCTGTTTTATCCACTCCAGCTACGCGCCCATTGCTCATGACCATGATGCGATCGCAAATGCCCAGTAGCTCTGGCAATTCGGAGCTGACGATGATGACACCTCGATCTTGGGTGGCTTGATCGATGATGAGCTGGTAGATTTCGTACTTTGCTCCGACGTCAATTCCTCTGGTGGGCTCGTCGAGAAGCAACACTTCAGCATCGGTTAACAGCCAACGGCCGATGATGACTTTTTGTTGATTGCCCCCAGAAAGGTTTTTGATCAACGTCTTTTGACTCGGGGTTTTGACGTTCATCGCTTGGATAACCCAGTCGGTTTTGTCGCGCATTTTGCGATTGTTGAGCAATACCTTGCCTTTAAAGTTTTTAAGACTGGCAATAACCGAGTTTTCTGTGATCCCTAGCATAGGAAAGATTCCTGTGGCGCGCCTTTCTTCAGTAAGTAATGCAAACTCGTTACGTATGGCATCCAAAGGCATTTTATTGTGGATCTCTTCGCCCTTGAGCCAAACTTTCCCCGACTCGACGGTCGCCAGACCAAAAAGGTGTTCCAAGACTTCTGTGCGCCCTGATCCCACCAATCCAGCGATACCTAAGATTTCTCCGTGTCGGAGTTCGAAGGACACATCGGTGATGCTCGGCTGGTATTTTCCCGTCAAGTTTTCAACTTTTAGCAATGCCCCGTGGGGAGTGTTGGTCCGTTCAGGGAATCGGTCGGTTAGCTCTCTGCCCACCATATAGTTGATGATTTTTGCGGTAGTCAGATTTTCTACTTGCTCTGTGGCGATCCATTTTCCATCACGGAATATGGTCACATCGTCAGATATACGCATGATTTCATCCATTTTGTGAGAGATGTAGACGATGCCCATGCCACGTTCTTTCAAGAGTTTGATGATGCTAAAGAGCATATCCACTTCCTGTTCGGTTAAGGATGACGTCGGTTCGTCCAAGATGAGCACTTTGGCATCATAGGACACAGCTCTAGCGATCTCCACCATTTGACGTTGGGATACGGACAGCCGATCCATACGGGTTTTGGGGTTAAATTTCAGCCCGATTTGGTCAAAGGCTTCGGTCACAAAGTCGTTCATGGCTTTGTGGTCGACAAAAGGGCCTTTTTGGGGGAAGCGCCCCAACATCATGTTTTCTGCGATGGAACGTTTCATCACTTGGTTGAGTTCTTGGTGAACCATGGAAACGCCGCTTTCCAGAGCTTGTTTGGGGTTTTCAAAACGTACTTTTTCGCCGTTAAGAAAAATATCGCCTTCGTCCTCAAGATAGATGCCAAAGAGACATTTCATCAACGTCGACTTGCCGGCTCCGTTTTCGCCCATGAGTGAGTGTACCGTTCCCGGTCGCACGGCGAGTTGTGCGTTGTCCAGCGCCTTGACCCCGGGGAAGGATTTCGTTATGTTTCTCATTTCCAGGAGATAGGTTTCTGTCATAAAAGCCTCCTACTTTTCTATAAGAAAAAACGCACTTTGCAGTGCGTTTTTATCAGCGTAATACTATTGACCTGTGAAAGGTTGATAGGGTATTCTCACCGCAACGCCACTCTCGTCCCATTTGTATTCGGTGCCTTCGATATAATCTTTTCCAGCTGCCGCATTGGTCGCTAGTGCGAGCATTGCTTTTGCCATGGCTTCAGC
>CAZHRC010000019.1:0-41337 GCA_964533865.1 uncultured Peptoniphilaceae bacterium | reverse complement strand
CACTTTCATGAAGAGTTTGGTATAGGCATCGCATACCCCACGTCTGTCGACGACGCTGAGTATCTGGTGCCACAATAATCAGTTCGTGTTCTTTCTCCAACTGTCGCGCCATAGCGTGAAGACCTTCTGCCATGATGCCATCGTCATTGGTTAACAATATTTTCATATCACACCTCATTTCTATGTACAATTATAACCCATCTCACTTATTTACACTAGACAAACCCACGGAATTCCCACCATCTTGTTCTTTTCCTTTGTCATTGAACAAAAATACGGTATAATGACATCAACATGAGTGAGGAGGTGTCCGCTTGGAAGTCGTACTTGAAATAGATCTGATGAATGATCCCATCGTACAAGACCGTATGATCCGATTATCCCTATGGCTTTTCGCTATTGGTTTTGTGATCGGCGGTTGTTTTATTGGGTTTAATGACGGCCTCAGAGCTTCTGTCAACCTTTGGACCTTTATCTTTGCGTTGATCTTCTATGCCCTCGCCATCCCTCTCCACGAGCTAGTACACGCTGTATTCTTCTTGCTCTACGGCGACAACACCAAAATCCGTTTTGGATTTAAAAATGGCTTGGCCTACGCTAGCGCACCAGGGGTGTTCTATAAGAGGCATCAATACCTCATCATCGCTCTCTCCCCATTTATCCTCATCTCCACCCTAACCCTTCTGATCGGCAGTGCACAGGATCACATTGCGATCGCCATCATCGTCCTCGTGTTGCACACCGCTTCTTGTGCTGGGGATTTTTACTACACCTACCAATTGCTCACCCATCCTGAAGTCACCTATTGCGAAGACACGGATGCAGGTGTCACACTATACAAATAAAAAAAATCGGCAAACCCTTGGGGTAAGCCGATTTTTATATGTCTTACAGAACCATAAACCTGACGACAAAAAGCAATGCCAACACGTACATGGGAAGTTTGATTTCTTTAGCGCGACCGGTGAACAGTTTCAACACCACATAGGTGATGATGCCACCAGCGATTCCCTCGGCTATGCTGTTGGTGAAAGGCATGAGCACGATGGTGAAAAAGGATGGCGCCGCTTCGGTGATGTCGGTGAAGTCCAGTGAAGTAACAGCGCCAATCATCAGGATGCCGATGACGATCAGTGCTGGCGCGGTAGCCACGCCTGGAACGATGGCCACGATCCCTGAGAAAAACAAAGCGATGATAAACATGACTCCTGTAGTCAATGCAGTAAGTCCTGTTCTGCCCCCTGCTGCAACACCTGCTGAAACTTCTAAGTAAGTAGATGTGGTCGTGGAACCCAAAAATGAACTAGTAGTGGTAGCGATGGCGTCAGTTAACAAAGACTTTCTAAAGTTTCTAACGCTGCCATCTGGGTTGTAAAGTTTACCTTTGTTCGCAACAGCAAGAACCGTTCCGATGTTATCAAACAAGTCGACGATACTGATGGTCAAGACGATCATCAATACACTGACAATGGTTGAGCCGACGTTTGCCCCGCCCAATAACCCTGCAAAATCTTGTTTCATAAAGGTTTCGCTGATGGATGGTGGCAGTGAAAATAGTTGGAATCCGGAAATATCAGTGATGCCTAAAGGGATTCCTATAAGGGTAACTACGCCAATGGAAATGAGTATCGCCGCCGATACCCCTTTGGTCATGAGGATAAGGATCAAAAACGTTCCAAATACAGCAAGTAAAACCCCTGGGTTGGTCAATTTACCAAAGAACATGCCGCCTTCTGCGACGACGACGATGCCTGCGTTTTTAAGACCAATTAGGGAAATAAACAGTCCGATCCCTGCAGGAATCGCATCCTTTACCGCCTTTGGCAAAGCTTCCAGAATAATCCTCTGTAATGGGGTAACGGTGATGATGACAAATAGCATCCCCGATATGGCAACTGCCGCCAAACCTTGTTGCCATGTGTACCCAAATCCACCCATTTCGATTGGCGCACAAACCTTGTAGGCAAAGAAGATAGTAAGGCCTAATCCTGGGCTAGTGGCAAATGGTAATTTTGAATAAAAGGCGTGGAGCAAGGTGCCAAAGATAGCGATTAAACACACGGAAGTGAATAGTCCACTTCCTGGCATACCCGCATCCTTTAGAAACCCTGGGATGACGATGAGGGCATAGCTCATGGTGACGAAGTTGGTAAGACCTGCAATGATTTCTGTTTTGACATCGGTCCCGTACTCGGTAAGATTATAAAACCGGTCGAGAAATGAATTTTTGCGATGAGTGCTGTCCATAGTTCTCCTCTTTTTTATTAATCTGGTATTAGCAAAACATTTTCCCACAGGTCGAAGACGATTTCATTGTATTTAACTCTACGCCCTGTGGGATAGGTCTCTTGCGAGATAGCGATTGTCTACCCTCCCTTCTCTATATTATGGGTCGTAATGGAAATAAAGGTTGAGCCTCGCGGAAGGCTCGTCACCTCTTATGTGAAGAGGATATCAACGATTCCGAGTTGTCGCAAGTACTTTGTCAATAGCATTCGCTTTATGCAAAAACACCGCAGGCGCAAACCTGCGGTGTTTGACTCTCTCTTTGACCTTATAACTTGGAAAACACCATGCGAATCGCTTTGATCAAACCAATGCGATTGCCGTAATTCAACGACCCCATACGGTAAATTTTTATGGAGACATAGGCCATTCCCACCACAGAAACTATCTGTAACACAAAAGAAATGACCATATCAAATAAGGGGACTGTGGTCATGCTGTAGCGAATAAACATCGCCATCACCGAACTAAAGGGCACAATGGATGCCACTTTCGCCACAGTGCTATCCGGCGTTGACAAGGTAAACATACAGAAGAAAAACACGACCACAAACAAAAGGGTAATCGGGGTAACCGCCGTGTTCACGTCCTCTACCTTAGAGACCAAAGCCCCCAACGCAGCGTAAATAAAAAGGTATAGAAGGTAGCCAATCACCCCATAGATCAGAAACACAGCGAGCACATCCCAAGTCACTGAGAGTTTGATCATATTGACTAAGGCAAGTGGGTAGCTGCCCTTGTTTAACTGGAATCCGAGAACCAGAGCCAACAGGATCGCCCCCATTTGCACCACACCCATGAGTCCCGCTGCAAACACCTTGCCGATGATCAGCCATTTTGGATCCGTCGAGGTGATTAAAAGCTCCATGGTTCTGTCGTCTTTTTCCCGGGCTGTGGTCGTGGACACGGTCTGCCCGTAGAGAATCACCACAAAGTAGATCATGAACATGCCAAAATACGCGAAAAGAAAGTTTTGACCTGCTGATTTTCCTTCCAAATCCACATTAAACGTCACAGTCGCTGCCATCGCCTCGTCGACTTTGGTTGGATCGATGCCCATACGCTCTAAAGAGCGGTCTCTTTGGTATTTTGTCAATACTTCTTGAACCAGACCTGGAATGTTATCCCCCATGGATTGGTCGCGAAGGACATAAGTAAAGTGTGTTGCGTCGTCGACAAGAATCCCGCTTGTTATCGATTCATCGGCGATCCCACGACGTAGAGCCTCTTCCGTGTCATAGGGCTTTGCCCCTGCAAAAAAGGGCGTTTTTTCCAAGGCCTCACGGTTCACTTTCCCGCTGATCACATAGCCAACGGTTGAATAGGTATCAGAGCCTGTCGAAATACCACCTTCCTCCTCTCCTTTAGAAAACAACCCCATTGCCGTTGGGATGCTCGTACCGATGAGAATGACACAGACCATAACGCCAAGGGCAATGCGCGTCGCTTTTTTCGTCATCAGATTATGAAATTCAAATGAAAAAATCGTCCATAAATGTTTCATTTCCCATCCCCTACCTTTCCAATGAAAATATCTTCCAGACTCGGCGTGTAGTGGCTAAAGGTATCGATACGGTAGCCTTCGTCGAGTAAGGAGCGGAGAAATGCTTCTTTAGTTTGGCCACCGTCCAGCTCGACGATAACCGATCGCCGATCGGTACTGACGGTGATGTCTTTTCGCTCTTGTAATCGATCGAACAGCGCTTCGATATCATACCCCTCTACTGCTAAGCGCAAGCGATTATGACCCATTTCTTTCTTCAAGGCTTCCAAGTTTCTCGTCAACACCATCCTGCCGTGGTCGATGAGAGCGATCTCGTCGCAAAACTCTTCAACGTAGTTCATTTGGTGGCTGGAAAAGATAATCAGCCTTTTCTTGTCCACAAATTCTCGAATCACCTCTTTCAGCACTTGGGAATTCACTGGGTCCAATCCGCTAAAGGGTTCGTCGAGGATGACCATATCCGGATCGTCGATGAAGGCCTGAGCGATCTGGATCTTCTGCTGGTTGCCTTTAGATAGTGTTTCCAAAGGTTTATTGCGATAGTCTCCCAACTCAAATCGATCGATCCACTCGTCTGCACTTTTTTGTGCATCCTTCTTTGCCATATTTTTTAGCTGTCCAAAATAAACCAGTTGCCTCTTTAAAGAAGCCTTGGCATACATGCCTCGCTCTTCTGGCAAGTAACCCACCTTGTAATCGGCGCGCACAAATGGCTCCCCATCGACTAAAAACTTGCCGCTATCCGCCTTGAACACGCCCATGAGAGCTCGGATCGTGGTCGTCTTTCCTGCACCGTTTCGCCCTAAAAACCCCATGGTTTTTCCACTTTCCACCGTAAAACTCACATCCTGTAGAATATGAGCATCTCCGAAGCTTTTATTAATATCGATGATCTCCAATTTCATAACTGCCTCCATAGTCCTTAATGATCCGTCTACAAACCTTTATAGTATACCCCACCTTTGACAGATAAACAATTTTTTTGCACAATGGTTCACACTTCGATATACTTAATACTGACGAAAGGAGTTCCTATGAAAAAAACCGGAATACTACTACTTGCGATTTTCTTCCTTGCTTGGCCCTCGATAAGCCATAGCGAAGGGTTCTTTTATAAAAGCGACTACGGGGTCATGCAACCCGTGATCACCCATGGGCAACCTGGCACCTTTCCGTTGATGAATACCCTGCCTTACCCCCAGATAACATCTACCCCTAAGCCCATCAACCGAGCTATGCCCAACGAAGCTGGAGAGATTCTGATATTGACCTATCACGGATTTGATGAATCTTACACCCCGTATAATCGCTCTTACAAAAGCTTCATCTCCGATCTGATCACCCTTTACGAAAAAGGCTATCGCGCCGTCTCTTTAGATGACTATGCTAGAGGCAACATCGATGTGGAACGAGGTTGCAAACCTTTTGTCCTCACCTTCGACGACGCCAACGCCTCCAATTTTACATTTGATGACAAGCCCTCGGCAGTGACCATGATGGAACGCGTCCAAAACCGCTTCCACCTTCCTTCCTATGCCGCCACCTTTTTCCTCACCGGAAACCTTCCCTACTACGGCGATCAACAAAAGGATTACTTGCGCGGCATCGTTGACAATGGGCACCACATCGGCAACCACACCCTCAACCATTTTCACCTTAGAGAAGCGCCTAAAGATATGATTGCCGTCGAGATCAATGCTGTAGACGATCTAATCAAGAATAAATTAACACCAATCACAACGGAAATATCTGCCATAGCGATTCCCTATAACGAGCGACTACACTACCAAAGCAGCTATGATGCGCTATTTTCAGGAAATGCCAAAGGGATGACCTACCGTTATATTGCAAATGGGGTCAACCGCCCTGGACTTTCGCCACACAAAGCCCATTTTGACCCGAGAGATATCAACCGGGTGTCTGGTGAATTTCAGCTCCGCTCTTGGTTGCGCTATTTTGAAACCTATCCTGAAAAAGCCTACATCAGCGATGGTGACCCGAACACGATCACCGTACCAAAGCAAGCACTAAAACATCTTTCACCTTTTATGACAAACAAGCGCATTTTTACCTATTAAAAAACCACACCTCTCTGGTGTGGTTTTTTTCATCCTTTGGCTCTTAAGAGAAAGCTCAAATCTAATTTAAAAAGATCTGCATCCGTTTCGATGTCAATGGAACCGTCCTGTAACTCCGCCAATCTTCCCGCAATGGCTAAACCCAATCCAGACCCCTCGGAGTTTCTGGAGGTATCGCCTCTAAAGAATCGATCCATGATCTCTTCTGGTGTGAAATTCATCGGATAGTTGGCCACGTTTTTAAATACCAGGTGGATCCAATCATCGGAAAGGGCGACGTCAATATAAACTCGCGTTTCCCTTTGAGTGTAATTTGCAATATTTTGTAAGATGTTCTCGAGAATTCTAAAGGTTTTTTGCCCGTCCAAAGACAATATACAAGATGACACGGCATAATCGACAATGACCCGTATTCCCTTTTCTTCAAACCGATCCTCAAACTCGCCAATGGCTTGTCTGAGTAGGGCGACAATATCAAGACGATGCCTTTCGAGAATCACCTCTCCTGATGTGGCTTTAGAGACTTCGAATAAATCCTCAATAAGTATTTTCAAGCGTTTTGACTTTTGATGAATAACCTGACTGTATTTCTCTCGTTCCTCATCCGTGAGATCCGTATTTTGAAGTAAATCCGAATAGTTAATAATCGATGTCAATGGCGTTTTTAAATCGTGTGAAACATTGGTAATCAGTGCTGTTTTCATTTTTTCGCTCTTAATCGATCTTTCTAACGCCTCATCCAGTCCTCTCTGCATGTGGTTGATGGTCTCGCCAAGTTTTCTGAGCGGCCCTCGATAGCTATGAACTAACTTGCCAAAGTTTCCATCAGCTACTTTTTTTGCATCCGAAGTGAGTTCTGATATCCCCCGTATCAGTATGATTAATCCCGCTGTTAAGCCGATGATCCACAAGTTGCTGATGACTTGATAGGTCGCTACATTTTGCCAAATCGATAGGCTGATAAACTCGAGGGTCCAATAGACGCTAATAATTACGACAAAGAGGTAACCCGAAGGAATCGGTTGCAGTTCTAATACGCGAAAAATCACATCGAGAAACCATGAGATCACTTTCTTGATCCCTCGGAACACATGCTTGGAAACTAAAAAAATAAATGATTTCTTGCGAAAAGCAACACCAAACCCCATCCCAGAGGCTTCACGCACAATAAATCCGATACTAAACAAACACAATGCCGTCGCCGACAGTACGAACAGACCGAAGGCAATAAATCCAAAATTTGGTTCACTCACATACCGATAAATCGACTGGATGGTGCCATTTGAAAAAGGCGTCATATAAAAGAGCACCGCTATCGCGAGAGCTAAGCATGCCGGCGAAAGAACTAAAGACACGATCCAATAGGATTGCCGCCAAAAATTGGCGAGCACAGACTTCTTAACGCTTTCAGGGCTCGTTGACAACCCCAGCAATAAAGCCAAGGAACAGATCATAAAGGCAAAGATCCACATGATTAAGTAGGAATCAGCGGTAGCCGTTCCCAAGGCATAACTATAAAAATTAGAAAACCCCAAGCCCTCTTGTAAACTGAGTACTAATCGCATGTTTCCAACGTTATTTTTCATTTCAAGTTGGTCGACGCCATCATCGACGTGAAAATTGCTCATGAAGTGTAACGCAAATGCTTCTTGTTCCTCTTGAGTCATGATCGTCGAGTGCATATCGTCAATCTGGAACTTTTCGCTGACAAATGATCCTTGAATGAACAACGGGTGATTGGCGTGAGGATTTAACAGCTCAGCCTTCGTCTCCTCAGTCAAACCACGGCTGTTGGATCGGATATTAACTGAGCCGTCTTTGTTCACCTCGCTAAATTGATAAAACATAAAGGAATCATTTTCGGTGTTGTGATAAATGGCGCTGATAAACCGACTCAAGTCTTGATAAAGGTAATCACTGCGAGCATAATAGCGCAACGGATCGACTAGCCCAAGATGATTCGATGAAATGTAGTAGGCGCTAAGGCCTAATACGGCAATTGCAATACTCAACAAAATCAATCCAGAGGATGTCCAATGCCGTTGTTTCTTCTTCGCTTTCTCCTTTGAGTTGTCCATAATCCGCTCCTAATCTATTTCCTCGGGCCGAACAAATTTATACCCGACTCCCCAAACCACTTTTAAATAACGGGGGTTTTTCGGGTCGATTTCAATTTTTTCACGGATGCGACGAATATGCACCGTCACGGTTTCGGCGTTTACCGCTGGCTCCTTCCAGACTCGCTCGTAAATCTCCTCGATGGAAAACACCTGACCTGGGTTTTTCATCAACAGCAACAGGATTTTGTACTCCAACGGCGTCAGCCGAACCATATCCCCGTCGATGTAGATGCTCTTTTCTGTGAAACTCAATTGCAATCCACCGATTTCAATGGCATCCGGGATGAGTTTTCTGAAGGCGAGTTTGCTATAATGCTTGTACCGCCTTAAATGCGATCGGACGCGCGCCATCAACTCCGACGGATTAAATGGCTTGGTAATATAGTCATCCGCTCCTAAGTTCAACCCCATGATCTTGTCCACATCTTCTGACTTTGCAGATAAAAAGATGATCGGTACTACGCTGTTTTCTCTAATTTTTAAAGTGGCAGTGGCTCCGTCCATCACCGGCATCATAATATCCATCAATATGAGATCCACGTGTTGATCCTCCATGATTTCCACCGCCTCTAACCCATTGACGGCTTTGATCACTTTGTAGCCTTCCTTTTTTAAGTATATCTCGACAGATTCGAGTATGGCGATATCGTCTTCTACGACCAAAATGGTATCTTGCATTGGATTCCCCTCTTTCTAGCGACGAGTCATATCTTATAGCATATCAGAAAACACTTGAGTTCTCCTTACATTTTTATTAAATAATTGCGGATTCGCGCTAAATTTGTTATAGTTAAATGCGTAGTGTTTCTTGGCACCCACTACTAAAAAAAATCAAGGATGTGATTGTTATGGAAAGATATTCGATGATCGAGGAAAAAAATCCTCGAGAAATTGTCCTGCTAAAATCTCGTCCCTGCCAATGGGGGCGATGTTTTTTTGCGATTATATCGCGGACAATACGACAGATAAAACCCAGCAGATTGAGCTCAACCGAGAGGTTCTCTCCCTGGTAACCGGAAGTCTAGGCCAACTGGAAGTCATCAACTCCGCCAGCTGTTTTGACCTTCCCGATGAGACCTTGGCTGATATTCGCCGTATCGCTGACGAAAAGAAGATCCACACTCTCTACTTCGAAAGCTATTACGCTTATGTCAACCGCCTAGAATCCTTTAGGGTGGCGTTTCCCAATCAAACCCTCTCTTTCAAGACGGGCATCGAAACTTTTGACCGCCCATTTCGTGAAAAGGTCTTAAATAAAGGGATTGCCTTTGATTCCCCAGAAGAAGTGGCCAAGCACTTCGACAGCGTCTGCTTACTCGTGGGCATAAAAGGACAGACCCAAACCATGATCGAAAAGGATGTGGATACGCTCATGACCCACTTTAAACGCGGTTGTATCAATATTTACGTCGACAATTCCACACCTATAAAAAGCGATCCAGAGTTGATCCGATGGTTTAAGGAAACTTATGGTTATTTAGATGAGGTCGACAGGATTGAAGTGCTATGGAATAACACGGATTTTGGGGTGGGGCAATGAGCATAAAACACACAACACCTGCTTTTATCGCAAAGACCGCTGCCATCGCAGCCCTGTATGCGGTACTCACCTACACGATTCCCGCCTTTAGTTACGGTCCTATTCAGTTTAGGGTGTCCGAAATCCTCACGCTACTCGCCTTTTACCATCCAAGGTACGTTCCAGGGCTCACTCTGGGATGCGCTATGGCAAACCTCTTTAGCCCCTTTGGCATCGTCGATGTGATTTTTGGCGCACTAGCCAGTTTTCTCGCGACTTACGCCATGTCAAAATCTAAAAACATGGTCATTGCCAGCCTGTTTCCCGCTCTGTTTTCTTTCATCATCGGTTTAGAAATCTACTTTTTATCGGCTGAACCCGTGGTGTTTTGGCTCGTCACCGCTCAAATCATGGCATCAGAGATCATTGTCGTCACTTTTATCGGCGTTCCCTTTTTCAAAATGCTGGAAAAAAACGACGCCGTCATGCGCTACATCAAAAACTTTTAATTTCAATGGAAAGCTCCCGAGGTCTACGGGAGCTTTTTTGCCGCTTAGTTTTCCTCTACTTTGTATAACACATCTAGCACAGTGCCATCGCGATATTCGCTGATGGCGACGACTTCCGTTCCACGAATTCTTTTTTTAGGCGTCCCCGTCAATTTGTCCGCGATCCCTTTGAGTTCCTCGATCGTCACAATATTGAGGTTGGTCTCGCTCTTCAATCTTTCAACCAGCTCCGGGTGTTTTGGGTTAATAGCGATTCCCCGTTCCGTAACGAGGATGTCCACCGTTTCACCAGGAGTGGTCACTGTCGTCACTTGATCTACTAAACAGGAAATCCGCGCATTGACCAATTTTGACACGATGATCGACAACTTCGCCCCAGCTGACGTATCCGCATGGCCACCGGAACCGCCGAGGATGACTCCGTCAGACCCTGTGGTGACGTTGACGTTGAAGTCTAAGTCGATTTCACTACACCCTAAAATCACAATGTCCAGTTGGTTGACAATATTGTGTTTGGGATTATCGATATTGGCATAGGTGTTGGCGTCGATTTTGATGTGATTGGGATTTTTCCGGATGGACTCTACCGCGCCCAAATTGAAACACTGGACGTCGTAGAGTTTTTCAAAATACCCTTCCGCCAACATCTCAGCGAGGTAGTCGGTGATCCCACCAGATGCAAAACGCCCACTTAGTCCCTTTTCTTTAAGCACTTCTTTCAGATAGTCGGCTACTGCCAAAGAGACACCGCCTGCACCGGTTTGAAAACTAAATCCCTCTTTGAGAAGCCCAGTGTGCTCAATGAGCTCCGTACAATCTCTGGCGATTTTGAGTCCAACGGGATCTTTGGTGATTTGAGTCGTCCCCGATACGATCCCGCTAGGATCGCCGATTTGATCGATGAGTACCACTTCGTCCACAAACCGATGGTCGATTTCTGGGCGGTTGACTTCTGGCGCAATATAGTCGGTAATGGCGATGGTCTTTTTCGCCATTTGCGCATCGGCAACAGCATAACCCAAAGAGCCACAAGCTGACGGTCCGTCAGATCCTGTGATATTTCCCGCCTCGTCCACGCCGGGTGCTGCCACAAAAGCGATATCGATAGGCAAGGCTCCCTCGAGAATCATTCGCGGTCTGCCACCGTGAGTGGTCAACACACAGGTCTCTTTGAGTTTTCCATAGCTAATCGCCTTAGCGATTGGCCCGGAGATATACGATGCGTAGATTTTCGTCACCGATCCATCTTCGATCATGGTGGTTAAGTAATTGTGACAAGGAAACAAAGAGCTCGCCGCCACGGTAATCTCTTTTATCCCTCTTTTGTGTAGATTTCTCATGACTCTATCCAAGACGAAATCGCCGTTTCTCAAATGATGGTGAAAGCTTACAGTGATCCCATCTTTTAAATCGCAAGCGTCCAAAGCTTCGTCCAAGGTCCTTCCAAATTGGGTGGTCACATTTTTGGTTCGATCGTAAATCCCTTCTTTTTCATTGGCAAAAGCCCCTTGATATGGGCGATCCAACCCTTCTCTACCGATGGCGTTTTTCATTTGATCAACCCCCATTTCATTGCAGAATCTCTCGTTTGCTCCGCCCGTTTAATCACCGGCAAGTCCACCATCTTCCCTTTGTAACTAAATACCCCAAGACCTTGATCTGCAGCGTCTTGAGCAAGTTCCAGTACGGTGAGCGCTTCGTCGATTTCCTCTTCTGTCGGTGAAAATACCCGATGAACTATCGGGACCTGTCTTGGGTTGATCAGGATGCGGCCTGTGAGCCCAATACTCTTTGCAAACGCCGTATCCGCCTTCAAGCCCTCCATGTCGTCAGTGTCGGTATATGGGGTGTCCACGCCTTCTAATCCGTAGGCCTTAGCGGCAGTGGCGATGACAAAGCGAGCATACTCGATTTCTTTGCTGCCTTTTGTGCGTTGGATGCCCATCGATGAAGAGTAGTCCTCTGCACCGAGCATAATCGCTTCGATGGATGGCGAACACTGGGCGATCGCCGAGACGTCCATCAGCGCTTTCGGGTCTTCAATGATCAACAATAATGGGATATGTCCTTCGATGCCATTTTGTGCCTTAATCGCTTCGATCTTATTCTCTACCAAGCTCACCGCTTCCACATTCGCCTTTGGAATGACGATGCCATCGGGTAGGACTGGAACCATTTCCTCTAAATCCGCCTCCCAATAAGGGGAGTCCACGGGGTTAATGCGCACGGTGACTTCCGTGTTGTCAAAATCTAGAAATTTCAACGCTTCTCTCACCAATACTCGAGCGGCATCCTTCTCATCGAGGGCGACGGCGTCTTCTAGGTCAAAAATAACCGTGTCCGCTCCGAGCACATCTCCAGAGGTCAACATTCCGGGATTGTTTCCCGGCATAAATAAAAGGGATCTTCTAGCCATTTGCTCGTCTCACCGCCGTTTCTATGCGAGCGCGAATCGTGTAGTCCAACGCGCCTTTGTCGTCGATATCCAAAATAGCATCGGTGATGCCCATAGCTTTCAAGGTCTCTTTTGCCACCTTCTCGATTTGTTCTCCAAAACTGTCGTATACCGTGCTCTCCACCTTCAGCTCCACCCCCGCCGTCGAGGGTTTTAATCGCACAAAGCAATCGTTTGACTGAAGTGTCCCACAGGTAACCTCTTTTCGAATCATAGCCATACCTCCTTCAATGTATCGAAATGATTGCTCAACAAGTCCACAAAAACAACTGCCGCCAACAAATCGGCTGCGCCACCTGTCGACCATTTCTCCCTTTCACAGCGTGCGTTCAACGCTTCTCTCGCCTCTTCATAAGTCGCATTTTTCGCTGCTTGTTGAACCCATTGTAACCCTTTCACCCCTCCTCTGGCAAGGGTGGTCGTATCGTCGGTCTTTGAAAGGATGTCGACGACGAGACTCTCTACCCCTGGAGAGCGACGGTGTTTTTTTTGCCAGTCAAAAACCCGTCGAAAACCGGCCATCGCTTCGCCGCGCACCCCTTTGTAGCCGTACGTTTTATAGTAGGCCATCCCAGCTGTGGCGATGTCCGTTGAAAAATCCTGTGCCAAGGGCTTTGCAAACTGTGCAATCGCTTCGGGAATCTGTTCAAAGGATGAGGCGTGATAAAACCCGGCTATCAAGCAGAGAAAGATAAAAACCGCTCCTTTATGGGTGTTGATACCATCAGTCGCCTCAAACATGCGCTTTTCGAGAGTTAGTCCAAACTGCCTCAACCTGTGAAAATCTTCTAAATCTTCTTCGGTGATCTCTGAAAGTCCCAAAGCTATCGCTTTTGCACTTTTAAGAAACAAACCGTAATCCATATCTTCATGGCTTCCCTTGCCATTTGCCGTCACACAACCGTAGCCTCGCTTTCGACAGAGTTCATTGGTCAAAGCGTACTCAACCATAGTCGCTAGCGTCGCCCAACGGTTCTCCCTGTAAAGCGAAGCTTCTACTCGATGTCGAAAGTACTGGGCGAGAACATACCTATCATGGGCACCGGATCGGCTACATTTCACCGCGTCCTCTCCGCAAAGGTAACACGGACGAAACCCTCGACCACGATCGCGCCTCGACAAGGCGCCTTCTTGTCCATACACATCCAAGTCCACAAATCGTCCGAGTGGATGGACGTCTTCCCATAGGATACACGCCTGTTTCACCTCTTGGGGCTCACCGTCCACCACCCGAAAGGCGATCAGTCCTTCTTCATCGTAGGACTGATCCGTGAAAACCACAGGAAGAGAATCGTCTATAATCTCTTGAAAAGTAGTCACCACCCAATTTGGCGCCCAGCCTTCCTTGACCGCGCCTGGGTAATTGGCTTTAATGACGATCAAGGTTTTTTTCCACGTTTCCAACAATTCTTTTTCATAAGCGTCTCTACGCTCTCTCAATGCCAGTATGTTCATAGAAGAGACTCTAAATAACGGTAGGTTCCTGTAGGCACCGCATGACGGATCGGTTCGAGATCTCTTGCATCCAGCGCTCGTCTCACCAATGTAGCGCTAATCACCTGACCGTTCCACTCCTTTCTCGGAATGATCTCCACTTTGCACTCTGGAGGTAACCATTTCGTAAGCAGCTTGTTGTAAAGCGCTGTGCTCGGGTCTTTTGGTTCCTCGCCAAGGAACCGGGTTCCGATGTGAAAATGAGGAACATAGTAAGTTTTAAACACCAACGCGTCGAGGACGGCATGGGCGCTGTCGATGTGGGCTTGTTCCTTTAAGAAATAAGATGGAAAGGTAGCTTGACTGATGGAGTAGTCGCCAGAAGGCAACACGACCACGTTCTCTAAATCCTCGGTCTGGGTTTTCACCAATCGAAACCGATCTTCAAATGAAAATCGACAGCCATTGTGTTCGACGATGAACACGTACAGTCTAGCCACTTTTTTGGCCGATGTTTCGATAAGGTAACGGTGCCCCAATGTGAAAGGATTTGCGTTCATGACGATGGCACCAGAGTCTAACGGCAGGTCAGCACTAGGATAGATGGCTTCCAAAGAAACCGATGGGCTCGTCGGTCCACGATGTAAAAGCACCACGCTTCCCGTGTCTGCCACTTCTTGAAATTGATACGCCTCAAAAAACTGCGCATTTTTCGATTTTGTGTAGACAAAGAGGTCTTCATAGCCTTTTTGATACAACTCTTTAAACATTTCCGTCATCAGCAAATCCAGCAACGCTTCTCCTCGGTAAGCGGGATCGATAGCGAAGTTTTTGAGAACATTGCCTTGTCTGCCACATACGCCAATCATGTCTGTATCGTCATATAATACAAAACAAGCATCCAGCGGATCTCTTCGCAAACCGTTCTTTTCGAGAAAGGCGGTTAACGTCCTTAGATTTCGCTCACGAGCGAGATTTAATCGTTCAACGTGAATCACTTTCTTCCCCCCTTTGATCAAAGTTTACGCTAAAAACAAGGTGAAAATAAACGCCATTGCCATAAACGTCAATTCAGAAGCATAGACCAATCGCTGAGTTCCATGCAACGCCTCACGGGTCACCGGGCCGCCTTTTTCGCATAACCAAGGCTTGTCGACTACCCGATCGCCATAATCCGTTGGCCCGCCAAGGCGGACAGAAAATGTGTGAGCGATGGCGCTCTCTGGAAAACCGGCGTTTGGGCTTTTGTGTTTATGGCAATCCTCTTTTACGCCGATAAAAACCGCCTTTCCTCTGCCACTTGGCATCGCCAACAGGATCATCAGCCCAGCGGTCAACCTCGCCGGTATAAAGTTAACCACATCGTCAACGATGGCTGCGACCTTGCCAAAGTCCTCATAGCGTTCATTCCGATAGCCGATCATTGAATCCATGGTATTGATGAATTTGTAGACAAAGCCAAAGGGAATGCCGAATACGAGGTAAAAGAGAGGTGCGATAACCCCATCGGAGGTGTTTTCTGCTACAGTCTCCACTGTGGCCCGCAAAACACCCGACTCATCCAAGGCATTTGTGCTCCTACCAACAATCCACGCCACCCTCGACCGCCCTTCTTCTAGGCTGCGATCGAGAGCTTTCACCACCTCTTTGGACTCACCCACCAAAGACCGAGCAGCAATACAAGTCCAGGCGAAACATACCCCCACTGCAAAGTACAATATCGCGTTAAAGGCCACTGCCTTTAAGATCATAGCAGGCAGCACAAAACCGATCGCTATGTTGACGATCACCACCACACCACCTGCAAGGCGCAAGCCTCCTGGAGTGGAAAACAGTCGCCTCGCTACCTTTTCTTCCAAAGCGATCAACATGCCCATCAACCGAACGGGATGGGGAAACCATCTCGGATCCCCTAAGAGATAATCGAGAAAAATCGCCCCTAGAAGGATTGCCGCATTTACAGAGATAGCCACGAAAAAATTTCCTCTACATCGCAATGGGCTACCACTTCCGCTGCCAACGCGTCAATGGCCCCCTCCACGGACTCTTGCGGATCATAGGTTTTTTCCACGCCGTCGACCAGTGAATCCTCGTCGGCCAATCCCACATTCAAATAAGGTAATACGCCAACACAGACAATCCCTAACAATTCTTCCAACTGGCGTATCCCCGGTTCCAAAATCGTCACGTCACCGCGAAACTTGTTGATGAGAAAACCTTTTATCCGTCGTCGATCCTTTTCGGGAAGGAGCATCACCGTGCCATAGATCGCCGCAAACACGCCACCCCGATCGATGTCAGCCACCAATAGCACTGGCGCATCAGCGATTTCTGCCATCCCTGTATTCACAAAATCATTTTCCATCAAATTGATTTCCGCAGGGCTCCCAGCCCCTTCGATGATGATATAATCCACCTGTGATGCAAGTGTCTCATACGCCTCGACGACAAAAGGACGCAACTCTGCTTTATAGGCGTGATAGGTAAACGCGTCGTAATCTCGCCAATCTTTCCCCATCAACACCACCTTTGATCGCGTGTCCGAGTTTGGGACCAAAAGGATGGGATTCATGATCGCATCAGGTGCTCTTCTCGCAGCGATCCCCTGTAAGTACTGTCCCACGCCGATTTTACCACCCGTAGGCAGCGTGATGTACTTTGATGACATATTTTGTGACTTAAAAGGTGCCACAGCATTTCCTCGATCGACCAATAAGCGACAAAGGGCTGTGACAACGGTTGTTTTACCTGTCGAGGAACCCGTCCCCATTACCATTAAATTATTCACGTCGTTCCTCCTTGTGAAAATCTACTTTTCTCTCTTCAGAGCAAGGCTGAATGCTTCCACACTTCAAGTATAGCATATTTATCTTTGTGAAAGGCAAATGTTTCCTGCCGAAAATAATCCCTACTGGATGAATTGATACCTCCCTTGTCAAGTTGACAAGGGAGGTATCAAACGTCGAGCGCATCCATACGTTAATTTGTCTGTTGCACCTCTGGTATGTCTGGTAGTTCCGATGCGTTGAGGGCTTCTTCAGGGATGGTGATGCTATCCACGTTATCAAAGCCAGTATAAGTGACGGTCACCTCCAAATCATCGATGGCCATTGGCGTTGCCGACTCTTTGAGTTTCACCTTTGCCTCTTCCGTTATGTTCATCACCACTTTCATCGGTAGACTGGTGGCCTTGTTGTAGTAGGCTTTTAATGCCAGCGCCATTTCTTCAGGATAGACGTCCTTTGGCGCGCCTGCTTGCGGATTGAGATTGGCTAGGTCTTTTAGTACCGTCCCCGGCAATACCCCAGAGAGGACGTAGGCTTCCACATCCCCAACTTTCTCCGTACCTTCAACGAGAGTGATCAACTCTTTATTATCTTCGAGTATTTTCATCATCGACGCTTCCATGTTCATCGAATTCGATTGGTATTCATCCATGGTAAACTTGGTCTTAACCCACATCCCCATGATCTGCATGTACATCAACATATCGTCTGGATTGTTGGGGTCCGCTTGGGAATAAGCCACCATGTTCGTCGGAGGCACATCCAAGCCCAATCCCTCCATTTTCATGTTCATGACCATCTTCATTTCCATCAGCTTCTCAGCTTCCATGACCTTCATGTCTCCAGTCATATCCATGGTAATGGCGTTGCCATCTTGGCTCGATCCCATCTTCATCGAATAGTCCGCAGTATACGATTTCTTGGTTTTCAATACTTGATTCGATTGCTCAAGAATCTGCTTTGCATCCTTAGGTCCATTGGTGCCACAAGATGCTAATAACACCAATACCAACGCCAACACCATGATCAGTCTCGATTTTTTCATTCCGTCCCCCTTGATTTTTTAAGCAAACATTAAATGTTAATTTATGTATACCCACTCTTTTCACTTAACTCTTCAAAGTTAAATGGTCTTTTAATAAAACAAAAACGACCCTTCTCTATAGGAAAGGCCGCCTTGTTCAACGATGGGCAAAATCTTTAAAGCGAAACTTGTCTGAGCGATGTCTTGAAATGGTCCGCTGAAATAAAGTGCCATCTGCAAGGTAAACATTGCTGTCCACCACGGCGATTTGGTCCGTCTCTCTCAGATCCAACAGCGCTTTATCCTCTGGTGTCGGATGCTGAATCGTGATCACTTTCTCCGCATAGCCAATTTCCAAACCCAACTCTTCCTCGATATATCTGTAGACCGACTGTTGGGCAATGTCTCGAGTGAGCCCATTGACGTATACCGTTCTAAAATAATCCTTATCTAAGATGATCCGCTCGTTGTCGATGGCGCGTACTCGTACAATCTCTAAAATACGTTCATCGGTCTTTTCAAGACCAAATTTTTCAAAGACGGGATGAGGGTGGTGAAGCAACGAAAAACCCACGACTTCCGTATGGCTTCTCAGGCTCTGCGCATCGACCAACTCTTGATAACTGGTGATTTTCGATACGGGAAAATCGTAACTTGTCTTCTCAACAATTCGCGATCTGCGACCTTGGGATTTTTCAATGTGACCGTTGCTCAGCAACAATGCCATCGCCTTTCGCACCGTATCTCGCGAGCAAGACCAAGCCTCCATCATGTCCTTTTCTGAAGGGAGCAATGTGTTTTTAGCCAACTCGCCAGATTCAATTCGATTGACAATATCGTCATAAATAACCATATATTTAGGGCGCATTTTTCATCTCCTTACAAACGTTAACGTTGTTTACGAGTTAATTATATCAAAAAACGTCTAGGGTTAACAGGGGCATCCTTTGACTTTACAGACAAACCCCCAACCCATAGCCTTTGATGGCTAGTGTTGGGGGAAATAAGTTGCCTTATCCCACTGAAGGCCTGCAAGCTTCAACGAAATCTTTAAAAATCCTTAAATGCTCATCGTGTTTGACCGACATCATCTCTGGATGCCATTGAACACCAAGTACAAAATGATCCTCTGCATCCAATTCCACCGCTTCGCATAAATTGTCCTCTGTCCAAGCTACTGGTTTTAACCCTTTGCCAATCACTTTCACCCCTTGATGATGATAAGAATTGACGAGAATCTCCTCGTTTCGATAGGCGTCGTATAATCGACTGCCTTTCTCAACAATCACCGTATGTGAAGGATAGTAGCGTTCATTGTTGACCAACCCATGGTCCAAATACCCTTCGCTAGGAATATCTTGGATAAGCGTCCCGCCAAACGCTACGTTTAAAATCTGTAGCCCTCTACAAATGCCAAAGATCGGCTTCTTTGCCTTATTCATATAGTCTACGATAAATAAATCTTGATTGTCTCTCAAGGTGTGAATGCGCCCCAGTTTTCGTTGTGGCCTTTCATGATATTTGTAAGTATCCACATCATTTCCGCCACTCATAAGGACACCGTCGAGGGTATCGAGAATATCGCGGGTCATCTCCTGATCTTCGCTGATAGGAATGACGACTGGAATACCGCCTGCACGGTAGACCGCATTCACGTAGTCGTTGGCGATAGCACTCCACGTTTGTCCATAAGAGCCTAAACCTTGATCTCTAAAATACAAATCATCGTCGATGTAGTTTGACGATATGCCAATGATAGGCTTCATCTTATTTCCCCTCCACTTGTCTAAAATAATCTTTGGTCTCGTCTCCTACCATTTTACCCAAAGCGAGAACCGCCGTCATGTTGATTAGAATCGTCCACGCGTTCATAAAGTCGGCAATCGGAACGATTTTTGCTACTCCGTACATGCCACCAAAGGCCATAAACACAATATAGATCACTTGAGTAAACTTCCCTGCACGATTGCCAAAAAGACTCGATGCTTGATTTTCAACGAAATAGGAAAAACCCAGAACTGTGGAAAAAGCGAACAGAACGACAGCTATGGTGATCAGTATCAATCCTGGCGTGCCCAAGCTCTCTGAAAAAGCACGCTGAGCGACGATGCCTGCTCCCTCTGCCCCGTAAACCGACCAAGCACCTGAGGATAAAATCGCCAACGCCGAAAAAGAGCAGACGACCATCGTGCTAAAAAAGACTTCAAATACACCCCAAATCGCTTGTTTGACCGGGTGATCGACATCTGCTTGCCCATGGGCTATTGACTGGATACCGTTACCAGAGTCGTTAGAGTACATACCCCTGGCGACACCCCATCGAACGGTGGCCGCAACTGCCGCCCCAGTAAAACCACCGACAGCGGCATGAGGTTGGAAAGCGTACTCGAAAATCGACAAGAACGACGGAATGAAATTATCCACGTTGACGACAATCACTGCAATGCATCCTATAATGTAGAGCACCGACATGATCGGTACCAGCTTTTCCGTAAAATTGACGATGCGTTGAATTCCGCCAAACACGATAAAGACAAGAAAGGCAATCGTGATCACCGTCGAAACCAAACGCGGTACTTTAACGGCTTCTAAACTATCTACTACAGCGCCCGTGTGCACCCCCGAAGCGACGAGCAGCGCGACGATCATAACAGCGACGTAGGCCACCGCCAATACTCTTCCAAGGCTCTTGTTTTTTAGCCCTTTGGAAATATACATAAAGGGTCCAGCACTGTACTCCCCATTCTCCCTTTTTTCTCTAAACTTTACGGAACAAATGACTTCCGAGTATTTGATTCCCATGGCGATCAAACCGATCAACCACATCCAAAACACGGCACCTGGGCCTCCGTTGGCGATCCCAATCCCGATGCCAACGATATTTCCCGTTCCTAAAGTCGCGGCAAGCGCTGCCGACACTGCTTGAAAACCCGTTACGCCACCTTCACCAGTGGATTTAGTCATCGCACCTAGGGTGTTTTTCATAATATAACCAAATTTGGTAAACTGAATCCCGCCAATGCGCGCTCCCAAATACAGCCCACTGAGGATCAAAAAGATCAACATGGGCCAACCCCAAATCCAATCCGAAAAACGGATCAATAAATCGTATAATGCGTTCATCCTACACTCCTTTCAGTAATGACCAGAACCTCGGTTAGGCGCGCAATACGCCTCGCAAACGTTCACTCCCCCTCTCCTACCGTAGTTCACTCTCGTCTGATCCTCATTATCTAACAAGGAGCGCACACCATGTCAACCGTATGATTACGCAAAAAAAGAGCTATTGTCGACTATCCTCCAATAACTCATTTTAAATTCTTTCAACATGATGAAACGTGGCGTGTACTCCCTAACTGCACACGCCTCGTCACCCTATTTTCTCGTACCTTTATAAAAAACATGAGTCATGAGTTCACCCTTTACGTGGTGCTTAAAGCTCATCCGATCCACCAACACTTCAAAGGCACCGAGTTCTTCAACAGTGGTGTCTCTAAAGTAAGTATTTAGCTCATAGAGAAATTCATCGGACAAGTAAGCGTTTTCTGAAGACTCTGGATAGGCCTTCATCACATTTCTTCTCGAGGCCGATCCCCTTGGAAAGCCCATAAATGCACCGAGTACCACACCTCCCGGTTTCAAATAGGTAGAGATGTGTTCCAGATAGGAAACTTGCTTGTACAACTGGTGTTCATTGGCACTAAACAAGGAAATCACGTAATCCACAGATTCCTCTTTGATGCAATACGTCAAAGCATCATCCGCAATATACACAATTTTAGGTTTTGAATTGATTTGTTCCATCACTTCTTTATAGCTGTGTAACACTTCAGGGTAGCGATCGATCATAATCAATAGAGGATTTTTCTTGAGGAGGTGCAGATGGTTGTACATAAAGGAGTAGCCGTTAATATTGGTTTCCAAAATCGTGGGCTTGGATAAGGCACAGCCATCGATCTCCTGCTGAATCCGATTTGCGATGGTATTTAAAGATTTATAATAATCACTCGGCATATTTTGATAGATTTTTCGATCGACATCAGGTGCGTCGTAACCACCATCATAGGTGTTACCCGTCTTAATGATTCCCTCTGCAATCCTCATCGCCAAACCGCATCGGCATTCAATGCTTCCTGAGAAAATGTAATCCATATCCATATGAGCGTCGATGATCTTAAATGCACCACCGCAATCCGGGCAAATCAACGTCTCTAAGGCACTAAAAGGCACCCCAATCGCCTGATCACAACGCGAGTTCGGTTCGCCACTCTCTGTAAATCTCCGGAGTTCTTCGTCAATGGTCATTTGGGCACTTTGAATGCGCGTTAAAGTCGCATCGTTCTCTCTTTTTCTTCGAATGAGCATTTCCTTGTACGTATCGATTACCGATGACTCCATTTGATTGGACCAGCGCCAAAGGGAAGAGATTTCGACGATTTCTTTAATGGTAAAACCCATCTCCTGATAAAATGCCACTCGGTTTACCGCTTCAATGTCATCCTCGTTAAAATAATAGCGTGACCCTTTTCGAGAAGGGTACAACAATCCTGAGTCGATATAGAAATAAATCGTATCTTTTGATAGATTGACGACTTGGCAAAGTTCGCTTATTTTCACAGGGATGCCTCCTTCCCGACATTAAGACTCGGCGGTTGTCTAGCGCCGACTCTCTACCACCCTACAACGTCACCCACTCCACCGTATAGTCGCCATCTGCTATGTCGAGGATCACCATGCTCTTTTTAGCAGAAGGATCTCTCGGTAATGATGCACTTCCCGGGTTGATGATGCGTATCCCATCGAAGGTTTCATCAAAACGCATATGAGTATGGCCAAACAAAGCGATCTGCGCACCAGCTTGGGCAGCGAGGTAGTACATGACCGTTACTCCCGAATAGACCCGCTGTTTGTTGCCATGGCTCATAAAAATCCGTACCCCTTCGCAATCGACAGTGTCTTCATAAGGGGCAAAATCGTCAAAGTAGTCGTTGTTTCCGCGTACTGCTCGAAGAGGAATTCCCAACCTTTGAGCGATTTTCAACCCGTCGGAGGCGTGATCGCCAAGGTGAAGTAACAAATCCACGTCATGCAATTGTTTTAGATAACTTTCCACGTGGTCAAAGCCACCGTGAGTATCAGAGACTACCGCCACTCTCATGGTCTATCACCCACTTTTCCAATCCTTTTGCCACTAGCGCCAGAGCATTTCCCCGGTGGCTGATGGCATTTTTTTCTTCATCTGTCATCTCTGCAAAACTTCTATCCCATCCTTCGGGGACGAAAATCGAATCGTAGCCAAATCCCATCTCCCCGCGCTCGACCACGGCGATGGCACCTGGGCATACCCCTTCCAAAAAAATGGCTTGACCGGCTTTGTCGATTAGGCACACCACGGTTCGAAAGGCTGCACTGCGATCATCTACCCCTTCAAGCGCGCTGAGCAGGCGTTTGCGATTGTCTTCATATGTGGCGTGTTCACCAGCATACCTTGCAGAATACACGCCAGGCGCACCGTCGAGGGCATCGACAAAAAGACCGGTATCGTCAGCGAGTACCCACTCTCCGGTCGCTTCGTACAATGCCCTCGCCTTGAGCTCTGCATTGTCTTCTAGGGTCTCGCCCGTTTCGTCGACGTCGAGATCGGCAAAACCCATCTCATCTTTTGATGTCACTTCGATGGGGAGCTTTGCGAGCAAAGCTTTCATCTCTTTCAATTTATCGGAGTTTCCCGTAGCTAATACTAGTTTCATAATTCCTCCACTGCCAGCGCTCGGTAGAGCTCATCGGAAGTCGGCGCAGGAATCACCCTCAATTCGCCGCCCTCGTCTAAAACACTCACGCCATCGATCACTTCACCAATCCAGGTCACTTTAAGCCCTTGGGCTTCAAATTCCCCCTTGACGAGGGCGCGCTTGTCCTCGGGTACGATCATCAACATACTACCACTGGAAATCAACCCCAACGGGTCAATATGAAAGAGGTCACAAACCCGCTCGGTGATCGGAGTGATCGGCAATTTGTCTCGGTAGATTTTCATCCCCTTGCCAATGCCTTGGGATGCTTCGTACACCGCTCCGTATATGCCTCCTTCAGTAACGTCGTGGAGGTATTGAACGCCGAGTTTTGTCGCTGCGCGACCCTCTTTAAGAACAGATAAGTTGTCCGCATAGCTTTTAGCCAGATCGATCTCCTCATCACTGAAATAGGGTTGCAATAACCCTTCCCGGTCGTTGGCCAAAATCGCCGTCCCTTCCAAACCAATGTCTTTTGTCAGGTAGATGCTGTCTCCAAAGGCGATTTTCGAATAATCCTGTCGCTTTTCTCGCGGAAGCTTCCCAATGACCGTCGTCGATAGCACATATCGCGTCACAGCGTCGGTGATTTCCGTGTGGCCTCCTACGACGACCACGTTGTGCTTTTCAGCCTCCTTCGTCGCATCGGCATGGATGGCTTCGATTTCTTCGACGGTGCTGCCTGGAGGGGCTAATATGGTCAACAAGAGGCATACCGGCTCGCCGCCAGAAGTGGCAATGTCGTTAATCGATACGATTACCGACAAGGACCCGATATTGGCGGCCGCCCCTGTGATAGGGTCGGTGGAGAGAACGACTAACTCATCCCCTAAATCGAGGATGGCGGTGTCCAATCCCACCCTAGCACCGACCAGAACTTCTTCGCGATTGAGCGTGATGTTCTTGTTCAAAATAGATGATAGAAGCTCATTAGGCAGCTTTCCCGTTGCCATGGCGCATCCTCCTTATTTGTTGAGTTTATCTGTGATGAGTTTGTTAAACATTTGCGGGTTACCTTTGCCCTTGCTTTGTTTCATACATTGTCCCATCAAGAATCCTAAAGCTCTGTCTTTGCCATTTTTAAAATCTTCAATGGATTGAGGGTTGTCGGCTAACACTTGATTCACTATCGCTTCTAGGGCTGATGTGTCGCTGACTTGGGCGAGCCCTCTTTCTTTGATCAAGTTTTCTGGATCCTCGTCCGTTTCAAAGATTTCACGCAACAATTTTTTGGCTGTGGCATTGTTGATGGTGCCGTCCATGGTAACGCGAATGAGCTTAGCCAAATTACTCGAGCTCAAGACCATATCTTCTACTTCAATTTCCGCATCGTTGACGCGACGCAACAAATCGGAGAGTATCCAATTTGCCGTTTGTTTGGGATCGCCAACAAGGGCAGTCGTGCGCTCAAATAACGTCGCTAGTCCCTTGTTTTGTGACAATATCACCGCGTCTTCCTCAGCGATAGCGTATTGAGAGACAAAACGCTCTTGCATGTCGTGTGGTAATTCTGGCAGATTTTTGCGAATGGTTTCAATCCAAGCAGGGTCTAGACGAATAAAAGGAATATCCCCCTCTACGCTAAAACGGTAGTCATTGCCCACTTCTTTCATGCGCATCGGAATCGTCGATTGGGTCGCATCATCCCAACGCCTCGTCTCTTTCACCCCTTCTTCCCCGCTTTCCAACAGCTCGATATGGCGCTTTTCTTCGTAGATCATCGCCTTAACTGCGGATTTAAAAGAGTTCAAGTTTTTGATCTCGGATATGCGCGTTGCAAATCCCGTCTCTTCATCGACGACGTTGATGTTCACATCGCATCGAAGGGAGCCCTCTTCCATTTTCACGTCGGAAACCCCGAGAAATTTTAGCCTTTCCTTAAGATTATCCAAGAAAAGTCGCGCCTCTTCGGGATTGGACATATCCGGCTCAGATACGATTTCGATCAACGGCACACCACAACGGTTAAAGTCCATTAAGGTCTTTCCGTCTTCATTGTGTATGGCTTTTCCGGTGTCTTCTTCCATGTGAATACGTCGAATGCGCACTTTCTTTGTGCCATTGGCGAGAACGAGCTCGACGAAGCCATCGGTTGCAATCGGCTCATCTTGTTGTGTGATTTGATACCCTTTGGTCAGGTCGGGATAGAAGTATTTTTTTCGATCCATTTTCATATCGGTGCGCATATTGCAATCAAAGGCGAGGCCTGCCATCACCGCGTACTCCACCGCTTTTTCATTGACGACGGGAAGCGCCCCAGGATGGCCCAAGCACACTTCGCAGACATTGGTGTTTGGCGCTTGACCAAACTCGTTTTTACAACTGCAAAACATTTTACTCTCTGTTGACAACTCAACGTGTATTTCTAATCCAATAATGGTTTTTCGATTCATCGATGACTCCTTTCAAAGCAACTCGCGCAATTGAGTAACCTTTCGTCGTCGTAGGCGCGGCCGATCAATTGCAGGGAACCGCTGATTCCCTCGCGTACAGGTACGGAAATAGCACACAGACCAGCTAGGTTGACCGGTACGTCAAAAGCGCCGCTGTCGTACATGCTCATGGCGTCATCGAGCCTCTCTCCTATGGGATAGGGTAGGTTAGTGGTCGTCGGCGTGGCGATAAAATCCAAGGTTTCAAAGTGTGCATTAAACTCATCTCGGATCAACGATCGCATTCTCAGCCCTTGTTTGTAGATCAATTGGTCGTTCTCAGCGCCCAAGTAGTGAGTCCCCATGGCGATACGACGTTGAACTTCTTCGCCAAAGCCTTCGGAACGGGTTTTGACGTAAAGCTCTTCTGTTGTGTCGTAGTGCTCTGTGCGATAACCATAGCGTATCCCATCGAATCGGCTCATGTTGGAGCTGACTTCGGAAGTGACGATGACATTATAGGTTGGGTTGGCGTATTTTAAATAAGTAAAAGGCACTTCCACCACTTTTGCCCCTAGTTCGCGTAGGCGATCGAGTGCAGTTTCAAAGTCTTTTGCCACTTCTTCTTCGATATTGTACGGCCCCATATCCGCTGGATAGCCAATAACCATACCAGTGAGCGCATCGTCGTTTTTGCGCTTAAAATCTAAATAACCTTTAGCGACACTGGTCATATCTTTGGGATCATTGCCCCCGATGACATTGGTCATACGGCGTACATCGTCGACGTTTTTGCCAAGGATGGCCACTTGATCCAAAGTGTTGGCCATGGAGACTACACCGTAGCGCGAAATGGTGCCGTAAGTCGGATAGTATCCTACCACGTTGCAGTAGCTCGCCGGTTGGCGAACGGAACCTCCGGTATCGGTGCCCAAGCTCAAGACCACATCCCCTGCGGCAACAGACGCCGCCGACCCTGAAGATGAACCTCCTGGGATCAATGTGGGATTCAATGGGTTTTTGGTCGGTCCAAAATAAGAGGTCTCAGAAGATGACCCCATGGCAAACTCGTCCATATTGGTCTTTCCAATAATGAGTCCATCGGCTTCTTCGATTTTTGTCACCACGGTCGCATCGTATACCGGTACGTAATCCTCTAGCATTTTAGAAGAGCAGGTCGTGCGCAAGCCCTTGGTGGAGATGTTGTCTTTTAAGGAAATCGGCAAACCAAACAAAGCGCCTAGAGACTCTCCTGCGGCGAGTTTGGCATCGAGGGCGCGTGCTCTTTCCAGTACCCGGTCTTCGTCGACGGTCACGTAGCAATTAAGATCAGAGGCTGCGATTTGCGCCAACACTTCTTTAGCTACTTCTTCGACGGTGACCTCTTTGTTTTCATAACGTTTAAATAATAGTTCTGCTGTTGTTTTCATTGTCATCTCCTACTCTAGGACGCGGTCGAGACTAAAATAGCCGTATTCCACTTCTTTTGCATTTTGAAGCGCTTCATCTCGCGACAAAGAGGGCTCTGGCACATCCGCTCTCAATGGCGCATCCTGTGAAACGGTGATTTCCATAAACGGGACACCCGTCGTGTCCACCTCGAGAATGCTCTCGGCAAACTCCAATATCGTATTGTATTTTTGGGTGAAAAGTTCCACCGTATCTTCTTTTAATTCAAGATGGGCAAGGCGATAAATACGTCTTAGCTCTTTTTGATCAATCATGTGCTCCTCCTTTGTGTGTCTTGAAAAATGTATCTAGCTCATCCTCTGTCACCACTGGTCGACCGAGGTCTCTGGCTTTCTGGGCCTTAGATCCTGGATTGTCGCCGACGATGACGTAGTCGGTATTTTTTGAAACCGACGAAGAGGTTTTGGCTCCCATCTGTTCTAACTGGGATTCCAACTCTTTTCTCGAATAATTCACCAGCGTGCCTGTGACGACAATTCGCATACCTTCTAGGGGTTTGTCCACCGCCTCGTTGACGAGCTCCTCCTCGATGTGGATTCCTTTAGACAACAAGGCCTCCACTCCCTGAGCGATATGAGGATCGTGGAAAAAATCCACCACGCTCTGGGCGACGATCTCTCCAACATCGTCCACCTGAACCAGCTCTGCAACCGTCGCTTCGCGAAGGTTTGAAAGTGAACCAAAGACACTTGCTAAATCACTTGCGGTTTTGATCCCCACATTGGGTATGCCAATGGCGTAAAGAAAGCGGGCCAAGGTCGTTTGCTTACTGCCTTCGATTTGATTGACAATGTTGGTCGAGCGCTTTTCCTTAAAACCTTCAAGACCCATAAGCGCTTCCACTTTTAAATCGTACAAATCGGTCAGTGTGCGCATGTCGAGTTGGGATAGCAGCAGCGTTGCCGTCTTTTCGCTCAATCCCTCAATATTCATCGCATCCCGAGAGGCGTAGTGGACGATACGCGCCACTAGCTGAGGGATACAATCGATGGAATTGGGGCAGAAAATGTGAACCCCGTTTTGTACCAATTCCGAATCGCAAGACGGGCAGTGGGTCGGTTTGTCGATGGGGATGGTGCCGAGTTGCTGATCGTCTACGACACCGAGAATTTCTGGAATCACATCGTTTGATCGACGAATAAACACCCGAGACCCCAGCGCCACTCTTTTTCGGACGATGTCATCGTAGTTGTTTAAGGTGGCGCGTGATACGGTCACCCCACCTAGCTCGACGGGGTCCAACACGGCAGTAGGGGTGATTTTCCCCGTACGCCCCACATTCCATATCACTTCTTCGAGTGTGGTCGTCATTTCTTCCGCCTCGAATTTATAGGCCATCGCCCATCGAGGAAACTTATTGGTAAACCCAAGGGCATCTCGGGTTTTCAAGTCGTCAACTTTGATCACCACGCCGTCGGTCAACACATCCAGAGCGTGCCTGCTCGTATTCATCCCGTCGATCACCGCGATCATCTCTTCTACATCGAATACTTTTTCATGGAATGGGTGTACTTTCAACCGATTGTCCGCCAAAAAATCCAACATCTCTTGTTGAGACCTATACGGCGCGTCTTCGATATACCCTACGTTATAAAAATAAGCGGTCAAACGCCTTTTAGCCGTTTCTGATGCATCTAAATTCCGGAGGGCACCAGCAGCGGCGTTTCTTGGATTTTTTAGCGGAACGATTGCGGTTTCGTTGTAGCGCTCAAGTTCCGACAAAGGCATGAGCCCCTCCCCTTGAACTTCGATGAGTCCACCATAGGGGATGGTTTGTGGAATGGACTTAATGGTCAAGGCTTGGGTGCGTATCACCTCACCGGTCTCCCCGTTTCCCCTTGTGGCGATCATTTGAAGCGCGCCGTCCCGATAAGTGGCGTTAAGGGTTAACCCGTCAAATTTGTATTCTAAAACGTAGGCAAGTGGAGGAAGCTGTTCCAAATGCTCGTCGTTCCACTGGTTGTGAAGACGCTCCACACGCGACACCCATTCTCTCAACTCACCGTCGGATTGGCACTTGTCTAGACTGAAGAGTTTTGCCAAATGGTTGTGTTTTTGAAAGGCGGTGAGTATCTGTCCACCCACTCTCTGACTCGGAGAATCATCGAGGACCGTGCCCGTTTCCGCTTCCAAAGCCACCAACTCAGTGTAGAGACTATCCCATTGCGCATCGGATACTACTGGTTTGTCCAAAGTATAGTAGTGGTAGTTCCACTCGTTGAGTTGATCGATCAGCTCTCTCATACGGCTCATGTTGTCACCTTCTTTATCGGCGCCAAACTCTGGTTCAAGCGCTTCAGTCCCTTATTGCTAAATGCGATCACCAACTCGGCGCCATCGTCCTTTTCCACCACTTGAACCACGGTACCTTCGCCCCATGATTTGTGGATGATCTTATCGCCAAGTTGGTAGTGTACCCCCTCCTGGGAGGCTTCTTTTTTCTTGCGTTCTAAAACAGCCTCTCTCAGTTTTTGTTTCATCTCTGAATGTGCCGATCCCCGTCCAAACTCGAGAACTTCTTCTTCTCTGCGCTTTTGTACCACCTCTTCGATGGCATTGCCCAGTTCACCGATAAACCGCGATCGCTTTGCGATCATGGGACGGCCGTAAGAGCGGCGGTAGGTGGTCGAGGATAGATACACCCTTTCCTCTCCTCTGGTGATGGCCACGTAGAGCAGCCTGCGCTCCTCCTCGAGATTGCCTTCTTCCAAGGTGCGCGAGCTAGGAAGCAACCCTTCTTCAAGGCCTGTCACAAATACCACCGGATACTCCAGTCCTTTTGCCGAGTGGACGGTCATCAGGTCGATGCTGTTCGCCGCGTCTGTGGCCTTATCCACATCAGACATGAGGCTCACAGAGTGAAGATAGGTTTCAAGGGTCGCCTCTTCTACCTGTTCTTCATAGGAAGACGTCGCCCCTAAAAAGGCATCCATGTTCTCTATTCGGCTTTGATTTTCGATGGTGGGCGTCTCTTTTAAGTATTTCAAGTAGCCCGAATCGATCATCAGTCGCTCCACCGTCTCTGAGATCGAAGTGGCATCCATGTCTTCTTTGATCCCTTCCATGGTCTTGCGAAACGCCAAAAGGCTTGCGTGAATTTTTTTGCTGACCACCTGTGCCAGTTCCGGATCCGCGATGGCGGCATACATCGAAGTTTCCTTTGCCTGAGCCAATCGCTCCAGCTTTTCCAAACTGGTGGCGCCTATACCTCGTTTAGGTGTATTGATAATCCTTTTGAAGGCGATATTGTCCGTTGGGTTCACCAGCACCTTCATATAGGCGATAATGTCTTTAATCTCTTTTCGATCGTAGAACTTCAGTCCCCCGACTACCCGATAGGGTACGCCTTCGCGCATGAAAATTTCTTCAAATTCACGTGACTGGGCGTTTGTGCGATATAGTATCGCCATATCTTTAAGTTTGTAACCATCGTATTGGCAGTGTTGAATCCACTCCATCACCATTTGACTCTCGCCGTTTTCTGAGAAAGCCTCGCGATACAGAACCGGTTTGCCCTCTTCTTTGTCGGTCCACAGGTTCTTGTCTTTTCGCTCTTCATTATTTGCGATAAGCACATTAGCAGCGTTTAAGATGTTCTTAGTGGAGCGGTAGTTTTGCTCCAACTTCACCACCTCTGCTCCTGGAAAATCTTTTTCAAAGTCCAAAATATTTCCGATGTGAGCTCCGCGCCAACCGTAAATCGATTGATCTCCATCGCCGACGACGCAAATATTGTGGTGAAAGCCTGAAAAATGCCGAATCAATTCGTATTGTGTACGGTTGGTGTCTTGGTATTCATCGACAAACACGTACTTAAACTTTCTCTGGTAGTAAGCCAGTACCTCCGGCGTTTCGTCAAAAAGCGTGAGAGTGTGGTTGATCAGATCATCAAAATCCAAAGCGTTATACGCTTTCAGTTTACGGACATAACTCTCGTACACCTCGGCAGTTAAACGCCCAAGAGGATAGTTCACATACGTTTTATAAAAAGCATCCGGGTTCATCCGGTCGCCTTTTGCCTTGCTGATCATCGACAACAAAGAAGCGATGGACACTTCTTTTTCCGTCGTTCCAAACTCTTTTAAGATCTCTTTGATTAAAGATTTTTGATCGTCTCGATCATAGATTGTAAAGTTTGAAGTATAGCCCATGTGTTCGATGTTGCGTCTCAAAATTCTCGCACAAATCGAGTGGAAGGTTCCCATCCATAAAGGATCCACATCGATGCCCAGCGTATCTTGCACCCGGGTCTTCATCTCAGAAGCCGCCTTGTTGGTAAAAGTAATCGCAAGAATACTCGACGGATAGACGCCTTTCTCTTCGATGAGATAGGCGATTTTAGCGGTCAACACACGGGTTTTTCCACTACCCGCACCTGCGACGACCAAAAGTGGTCCGTCGGTTTGCAACACCGCCTGTTGTTGTTGGGGATTTAATTCGTTCAACACGCTCGATCTCACCTCTTTCGTTTTTGCACTACCCTATATTATAGTCTATTTTCATTAATACGTTAAGAATTTAGAAGAAAAAAGGAACCGTTAGGGGTTCCCTTTCGATTCCTTCGTCATTATGGTTTAATAGCCTCGCCGTGCGATTACTTGTTTTCTTGTTCTTGTCGACGTCTTTCCATATCTCTGGCGATCAGCGTTTCCAACACCAACTCGTAACCGTCTGCTCCGTAGTGCAATGATCGGTTTACCCTGGAGATCGTGGCAGTCGATGCGCCGGTTTCTTTTTCAATCTCGTTATAAGTCTTTCTAATTTTTAACAATTTCGCCACTACCAAACGTTGGGAAATGGAACGCAACTCCCTAGCTGTACACACATCCTCAAAAAACCGATAACAATCCTCAACGGTCTCGAGCATCAGTACCGCTTCGAAAAATTCATCCAATTGGTTGTTTCTCAACTTTGAGTTATTTGTCATAGAACGCTCCTTAAATAAGTAATGATATAGTGTTGAACGGGAATCCGCCCAGTGGCAAATCTCAAACAGATATTAAACGATTTCCCCATCTGTTTGATGCCAACTAAAAGCCACGTTTCATCCCTTGTCAGTCAGTTTAATAATATCAGCTTTCCTAAAGTAAAGCAAGGAATTCTTTGCTAATTTTGAAAGTTAATTTAGGCAATTATTAAGGACTGATTGTTAAAAAACACAGAAAGATCGCTATCCACTTCATCCCATTACCAGACAGGATAGCCCGATCTTTCCCGCGTTTTATTCCCGATAGGTGATTTTTTCCGTCACTAAAAGATTGATTGCCGTGGGTACCAGAGCATACTGAAGCTTCAGTACCCTACCGTGAACGCTTTTTGGTGAATCGTCATCAAATACGTGTACCGACTCTTGGACGATAATATTTTTTTGTTGAAATTCAATATCGGCAAAGAAAACCGTCAATCCTGTTTCAGTATCACCGTTTTCTACCACCGCTTCGTGAATTTTCATGCGACGGTATTCGGGTGCTTTATACTTTGGCAGCAGAGACGGATGAATCCCGATCACCCGTCCTTTGAATCGATCGAGAAAAGATTGAGGCAACATCGAATCGTATCCTGAAAGCACGATCCAATCGCACTGATACCCATCGTACTTATCCGCCAAGGCCTCGTAGTAGTCCTCTTCGTTCTCAAAAGCCTCCATATCCAGTGTAAAAGTGGGAATCCCTTCGTTCTTTGCGCGATATAGCCCAAAGGCCTCCTCACGGTTGGAGCCCACCACACAGAGTTGAGCTTTGATGTGGCCCATATGGATATTGTCTATTAACACTTGAAGCATAGATCCATTACCAGAAAGCAACACCGCAATCGAAGTTTTGTTCATCGGTTACCCTCTTTTCATTTGATAATCATGAGGCGTCAGCTCATGGTTACTGCTATTTTATAACGTCAGTACTTCACGTCTATCTCAATATCAATATATCATAACAAGATTTAGAGTCAAGGTAGCTCCTCACCTATTCTTCTACAACACGCCCTAGAATAATGGCAATGACTCGTCGTTGTCTTCACTATGAGACGCTAGAACGCGCTCTAACCCACCTTGTAAATAGAGAAGAACCTTGTCTGGGCTGAGATGCTCGGCCTCCATCATCTCCCCATCAGATGAGTATGCGACGACTAGATCCCCATCCTGGGAGGTTTGACCCAGTCGATCGACTGAATATCCCGATTGGAGGTAGTGTCCCATAAGCGCTGCAGCCAGTTCTTCTCGGCTTTCAATGTAGTCGCCAACATCCTCATTTGAGATGTAGTAGCCACCAACCAAGGTTTCCCCTTCCACTAGATCACCTCGCCCTTCAATAGTATAGTTTGGGATCTCGCGGGTAAAAATATCGACAACCTGGGATTCGCTATAGGAAAACCGCGAAATCGGCACGCGCCACCCATTGTACTCCACCGCAGTGTACGAGGGAATGTTTTCATATTCCATCATGTAGTAGATAAACTCAAGATCGTCCTCAACCACGGTTTCGCAAGTTGCAAAAGGAATGGCCCCGACAAATTCATAGGCTTGCTCTTCCGTTTCAAATACGCCAACGGTCTGTTCCCGATCTCCTTGTGCAAAAATTAATAGGTGCATACTGTCCTCCTTAGTGAAGTAGTCTATTGCCATCTCGATTGACGTTGAAGAGCTCGACCTCAGTTGAGCTCCAAATCGCTTCTTAATACTACGCCTATTATACCCTTTTTTACATTAATGTATCTCAAAAGAGACAGTCTTTTTGCTTTTTTTATTAATTTTCTTTGACACTTCAACCTACGCGAACACGATGTGAAATCAGTACCTTTCTATAAAAGGGATTGATTTCCCACTTATTACGCTATAAGCTAGCATAGCTCCTGGTCGAGAATTTGTTCGACTTCAGAAATGTGTTTCTTTGTCGCTTGGATCAACGATCGAGCGAAAGGATCAACTTTTCTGCGGTCATAGAACTTCGCGAGCGCTTGCAAAAAGAAATTATAGGCAATCTTTGGGTTTCGATATTTAAAATCTTCCTTGAGGTAAGCTTTTCCTAATCTCAAATAAATATCTGGTAAACACCATTCGTCATCCGTGTCCATTTGCACCGCATCTTTGGCGCGTATATAGAGCATCAGCCCATATTGTTCGTTCTTTTTGACAGCTTTTCCTTCTAGATACATATCGCCGAGTTTATAGAGACAATTGGCGTCATTATGCAATGTCGCACCTAAATTAAAATAGTAGAACGCTTTCTCGTAGTCCACTTCTTGGTGCCTTCCATAATAAAAGCAATACCCGAGATTGCAAAGCGCACGAGGTTCTCCAGCTGCTGCCGCAATTTCATAGTACTCTGCCGCAAGTTGATAGTCTTGCTGGATAACGACCCCATTGTACAAAAGGGTTCCCAGATTGAGTGCAGCCAGTGTCATACCCTGTTTGGCGCACAGCTCATAACAGAATATCACCATATCGATGACCGTTTGAGAATCTTTACAATCGCTAAAATAATCTGCCCATTGTAGCATCTCTTCATAGTTTCCTTGATCAATGAGTTTTTGAGCTTCAGTGAGTTCCTCTCGATAATCGGCTTCACCATCGGGAACATCGGTGAAATACGACTCAAAGACATCTGCACCCGCGGCCTCATATTCTTCTTCAGAGATCACGCGAATGACGTGTTTCGTCTTTTCAACCGGATACGGTGCATCCTCTTTTGAAAAATACCCCACATCCCGTACCACTCCATAGACGATCTCATCAGCATACCCAAAGGGTATTTCTACATAATCACCAACCTCTACGTCTTGCTCAGCAATATAGCGATACGTCCCTTGCATCTTTTTGGGCTTGATCACACAATAACGGTACTTTTCCATATTTTTATCTCCTTTTACGGTTTTTAGTAGCATCTCTATCCTCTTTGATTTCATCACACTCCTGTAAAGATCACTTCATTTCTATGATTTTAGATGTTATCCCTTTCATCCCTTGCTCGATAACACCTCATCGCATTTCACTAAAAAAATTCTTGGAAAGTGATTTGAATCATAGTTTAAACCTTGGGTTTGGAGTATGATGAGGTCATAAAAGGCTACCAAAGTTTTTGGAGGCCAACCATCACAAAAAAAACGGAGGTTATCATGCAAGATTTAATCAACAGAGAACAGATGCACACCGCTTGGAAAGGCTTTCAGCCTGGAAACTGGTCGAGTACGATTGACGTTCGAAACTTTATACAAAATAACTATACCCCTTACGAAGGCGATGACACCTTTTTAGTTGGTCCAACCGAAAACACCACTGCCTTGTGGCAATCGGTCAGCCAAATGATCCAAGACGAAGTCAAAAATAAAACCATTAACATCGAAATGAACACCTTTTCCGGCGTTGACAATTTCGCGCCTGGCTATATCGAAAAAGACAAAGAAGCTATCGTTGGCTTGCAAGCCGATGAGCCAATGAAGCGTATCATGAACCCCTACGGCGGATTTAGAATGTTAAAGACCTCATTGGCCGCTTATGGTTACGATCTCGATCCAACGATGGAACAAGACTTTCTGTCTTTTAGAAAAACCCACAACGACGGCGTATTCGATGCCTACACCAAAGACATGCGCGCCGTGCGCTCAGCCGGGCTATTGACCGGCCTACCAGACGCTTATGGCAGAGGGCGCATCATCGGCGACTACCGACGGATTGCACTTTACGGCATCGACTATTTGAAGGAAATGCGCATCGCAGATAAAGAAGCGATCAACGGAAACGCCACAGAAGCCAATCTCAGAGCGCGCGAAGAAGCCTCAGAGCAAATTCGCGCTTTGGATGCGATCAAGAGCATGGCAGCAAAGTACGGCTTTGACATCGGTCGCCCAGCAGTCAACGCAAAAGAAGCGGTTCAGTGGTTGTACTTTGGATACTTGGCAGCGGTTAAGGAAAACAACGGAGCCGCCATGTCCATCGGTAGAAACACCGCTTTTCTCGACGCCTACATCCAAAGGGATTTGGATAGAGGACTGCTCACCGAAAAAGGCGCTCAAGAACTGGTCGACCAATTGGTCATCAAACTGCGTTTAGTCAGACACCTTCGCACACCTGAATACGACGAGCTCTTCGCAGGAGATCCTACATGGGTTACCGAATCCATCGGCGGCATGGGCGAAGACGGAAGAACGTTAGTCACTAAAAGCGCCTTTCGCTTCTTGCACACCTTAATCAATATCGATACTTCTCCGGAACCCAACATGACCGTGCTTTGGTCTGATGACCTCCCACGCGGCTTCAAAGACTATTGTTCCATGATGAGCATCAAGACCGCTTCGATTCAATACGAAAGCGACGACTTGATGCGACCGATCTACGGCGACGACTACGCTATTGCTTGCTGTGTATCGGCAATGCGCGTAGGCAAAGACATGCAATTTTTCGGTGCTAGAGCCAACCTTGCAAAAGCGTTACTCTACGCGATCAACGGCGGCGTCGACGAAATCAAAAAAGACAAAAATAACCGACCAATCGTCGTCTTACAAGGCATAACCAAAAATGATGAAGAAATTCTCTCTTACGATGCCGTCCTCGAAAACTATAAAAAAGTCATGGATGCACTTGCGAATATCTACGTCAATACGATGAACACCATTCATTACATGCACGACAAATACGCTTATGAAGCGGCGCAAATGGCGCTTCACGACCCGTCGGTTCACCGCTATATCGCCTTTGGTATCGCCGGCATCTCCATCGTCGCCGATTCGCTGTCAGCCATTAAACACGCCAAAGTCAAACCGATCAGAGATGAACACGGCATCGCTATCGATTTTGAAGTCGAAGGAGAGTTCCCGAAATATGGCAACGACGAAGATGACGCCGATAATATCGCCATCGAAATCAGCGAATACTTCATCAACGCCCTTAGAAAAACACCCGCTTACAGAGATGCAGAACACACCTTATCCCTTCTCACGATCACTTCTAACGTCACCTATGGCAAAAAGACGGGGACTACCCCAGACGGTAGAAAGAAAGGCGAGCCTTTTGCACCAGGAGCCAACCCTATGCACGGCGCCGATCACTCAGGAGCCCTAGCCAGTTTAAACAGCGTGGCCAAGCTCCCTTACGTGGGCGTTAACCAAGACGGGATTTCAAATACTTTCTCAATAATTCCCTCAGCATTGGGTAAGAATGAACCAGAACGCGTCAACAACCTGACCAACATCATGGATGGCTACTTCAAACAAGGCGCATTTCACATTAACGTCAACGTCATGGACAGAGCCTTGTTACTGGATGCGATGGAAAACCCAGATAAGTATCCAAACCTGACGATTCGCGTCTCAGGATACGCCGTAAGATTTAACCAACTCGATAAAGAACATCAACTGGATGTCATTCACAGAACATTCCACGAAATGATGTAACACTCAAAGAACAAAAGACACCTCCTACCCTATGGTATGGTGGTGTCTTTTAGATAAGGAGCTATCTTGTGAATAAAATAATTAAAGGAAGATTGCATTCCGTTGAAACCATGGGGTTAGTGGACGGTCCTGGAACGCGAACGCTGTTTTTTTTACAGGGTTGTCCCCTACGATGTGGCTATTGCCACAACCCCGATACCCAAACCACCTCAGGCGGGAAAGAAGTTACCCCAGAGGAAATCCTAAAAATCGCCACCCGCTATCGCAACTACCATGGCGAAGACGGAGGCGTCACCTTTTCCGGAGGCGAGCCTTTACTTCAGGGGGAATTTCTCGCAGAGTGCTTGCGCATACTAAAAGAAAACGGCTTTTCCACCGCTGTGGACACCTCGGGTTTTGGGGATAAACAATACTACAATAAGATATTCCCCCTCGTTGATACCTTACTTCTCGATGTCAAAGCCTTCGATGAAGAAAGTTTTTTCGACATCGCCAAAGGCAGCTTTAAAACCTACCTGAATTTTATCGACAATCTCGAAAACTACGGTTTCGAAGGTCAAATCTGGATCCGTCACGTGATGATTCCAGGATACACCGACAATAGGGAATCCATGAAACGCCTTATCAACACCATACAACCCATCAAATCCCATGTGGAGCGCATCGAAATCCTACCCTACCACACCGCAGGGCTTTCGAAATACGAAGAACTCGGCCTAACCTACGAATTGGAGGGAATCGACCCTATGAATCACGACAAAGCAAAAGAATACGAAAAATTTGCCAACGCTCGTTTCGCCGAAACCCTACACGGAGATAAATCACCAGTGCAAACACCCCGCGTCAAATCTGCCACCCCTCTCTTGACCACACCAGAAATCGACAACGCAGTAAATACCCTACTCCAATCACCTTTACTCTTAGATTTGGACGAATCTTCTAAGAACGCAATCATCGAAGCCGTCAACCTCATCAAAATCAATTCCGACGATTTCATCTTCCAAACAGGAGACGATGCCAACTACATGTATGTCATCCTCAACGGTCAAGCGAAAATCTACCACAACAGCATCGATGGCAAAGAGCAAATCTTTTACATCTACAGCGACGGCGACTACATTGGAGGCCTCAACCTCCTCGAGAACGCCTCCTATCTCTACACTGGCCAGGCGCTCACCGAGTGTATCATCGCAGAAATCCCAAGGACGATCTTCAACGACCACATCCTCACCAATCCTTCAGCTCTTAAAAATATTCTTAAAAAAAGTTTTGAACGGATCCGATGGGCTGAAGACCTTATCCAGCGCCTATCGACCACAAACGCCACCATGAAAACCGCTGGGCTTCTCCTCCGACTGAAAAACACCATTGGCATCGAAACCCCAGAAGGCATCAAATTGGCCTTTAACCTCAACCGAGAAGAACTCGGTAGCTACTCTGGATTGACCAGAGAGAGTATTACGCGAAAACTCGGTGAATTTAAAGAACTAGGCTATATTGAAATCATCGGAAACAAAACCATCATCATCAAAAACCTCCAGGCCATTGAAGATTATGTCTTTTAGTGCTTTAGAGATCTGATCCAAAAAAACAGCGCCGCTTCACAACCGTAGCACAAATCGGTTATGAGGCGGCGCTTATGCTTTAGAGATTTTAAAGTTATCGAATACTTGGTAAATGTAAACCCTATTTCAAATACTTATCAAAAAAATCAACACTCAACCGGTTGATCGTTTCCAAACTCTCCTGCCCAGACAACGAATAAGACCCGCCAAGCAATCGGCAAATCATCGGCGATACCAAAGACAAGTCCGTTAAGGTGTAGTGATTGCTCCCTGAAATATGGTAAAACGCCACCCGGTCCTCGTTGAGAGCATACCGTTTATTCTGTGCATAACGTCGATCCGTATCTAATACCGGCGAGACACTGTCACTGTAGACATTGAGCATTGGCACTGGGTAGGGTTGATCGTTCCAAACAAACTCACCCTTTTCAACATCGAGAATATCCACCATAAAAGGCGACTCCAACGCGATCACCGCGTCGATATCGCTCCGAAGCCTAGGCATGCCTAAAGCAGCGGCCCCGCCCAAAGAATGACCCACAACCCCGATCTTTTCCTTGTCGATCATCGCAGTCGCCGCTGGTTTACCCGATCCATTGCCCATAAAATAATCGATCACAAAACCGATATCTTCTGTTCTCAGCTTCATCCACTTCTGATAGAGGGCAAAAGATGCATCAATATCATTGTTAGGATTCTCTTTCATCATCTCATCAAAGTATCCCTTATCGATTAAAATGCTTTTGCCGCCAATCTTCGTCTCAAAAGCATGATAAGTATGGCCAACGCTCACCACGAAATACCCGTGGCTCGCCAGTTCTTCATACAGTGACACATTGCTATCCTTCACCCCCAATCCGCCGTGTGAAAACACCACCAGAGGTGCGAGAGTACTTGAATCTTCAAGCAGTGATGGGTAGTATAGATCCAGAGATAAAGATCGAAATCCCCCATCCTGACTAAAACCTTCTACGCGACTATCATCCGTCACTTCTAGGGTTTCCATCATGACCTCATGCACCCCTGTCGTCTTCAGCTTCTCAAAACCAGGAAATAAAACCGCTGCACCAATCAATCCCACCATCACCAACCTCAAAAGCCCCTGAACCAAAAAAGACAGTGCTTTGTTAACTATCCATCCCCTCTTCTTAATATAGCGTCCCAACACCAAAATCCCTACCGCTACCACAACCAACAACATACTTTTTATCGTCATACTCCCTCCTCAGTACATCCACATTATCACAGGCAAAGGTTTTTATAATCAGTATAGCACACGGACGGAAGGGTTAGGTTAAATCGTTGTTAAGTTGTCTCATATAGCCTGTGAAAACGAAATATGTCCTGTATGATATACACTCCTCACCTTCTCGTAAAATCTCTCCATGAGCACGTAGGTTGTGATGGAGCATTTCTCATCTTCTCTCACCGTCGAACCAAAGGCAATAACGACTCAAAACCACCACGAGAAAGCTGACCACTTGTAGGGGCGTGTATCGCTCGCCCGTTCCATAAAAACCCTTAATCCTATGCACACGGAGAAGACAAAGTACGGAAAAGCAACACCGCTCTTTTACATCGACCAACCTTCGCAAAGAGCCCTTATTTCAACACCTTTTGTTGCGATAACAGCGTTCCCTAAAAGTCAACAACAAGAGCATGGATACAACAGGCCTGATGGTACGGGAAAGCAATACTCTCCCCTACCATTGAGTTCAAGACTAGTGGCATTGCCGATAGAAATCCATCAGATGCTCCTTAGCCAAAAACCATCCGCTTTTAGATTCTACCAATATGCTATTCTCAACCAACAGAATTTGACAAAAAGCCAAAATACTAAACACCCTAATCTCAAAAGGTGCTTAGTACCCCTCTTTTAAAAAAAAAGGCATCATGAGTTGATCTGGAATCTGGCAAAAGCGTATTTCCACCTTAAACTACTACCTCTTTCCTCTATTGACCCACATCTCCACTACCTTGTCAGCCGTGCCGGCATTACAAAAAAAGCCTAGAACGTTGAAGTTCTAGGCTTTTTTGATG
>CAZHRC010000018.1:0-42915 GCA_964533865.1 uncultured Peptoniphilaceae bacterium | reverse complement strand
AGGCTCCATCTCCGAGGGAGCTGGCTCGGCGGTCTTTGCCGAGACTGAGGGAGGGGTTTGACTTTGGTGTTTTTGAATTTGAAAAAGTAAGGAAGAGTGGAGTGGTAGTGAGCGATTAGCGAGGGGATGAGCCAAAGGCGATGGGCCTCAGTCGCGGCTCGACGATTGATGACATCACACGACTCGGCGTCAAATCATCAGCCTAATCTGCCTCGTGGCGAGTCGTAGGATTGCATTGTCTCATCCATGATGGTGAGAGGAGCCATATCCCTCCGTTTGTAGGCTGAGAACGATTTACTACCTGAAAGATGATGTCTGCTGGCTCTACGTGGAGTGAGTGTCTAGGGACTGAACTAAAGGCATTCCAATTTAAAACCATTGTACGTAGACGATGTTCGTCTATTTTTGAAAGGAAAGAACATAAATGAAGTGTGTGGGTACAGCAGAGAACTATTATTAGAGCATTTGAGATTATTTAGAAAGAAATTGAAAATAATTTTGATAAGGTGTTACAAAAGTAGTGGCTGAAACGGATTATAGATGAAGGGGTGATTTCGGTGAAAAGAGTTATCGCATGAGGTTACGGTTTCCGAGTCGGATCTATCCTAAATCTATGGAAAAATTGAGAAGCCTAAGAAATCGTATCGTTATATTTGGAGATTGTATTAAGCATCAATATAATTGACGCAAACAAAATTATATATTACGCTTGGGTAACATTCATAAAAGTAAGGAGGTATGTGATAAAATAATATGTCCAAAAAGTTAGAAAAATCATTTCAAGAAAAAGGAGAAACAATATGAAAAAAAGAGTATTAAGTTTTGCCTTGGCAGGTATTTTGACAGTCACGGCGGTTGCACCTACTGCAGCGTTGGCAACTCCAGCGATAACGGAAAAACCAGTAGAGATCAAAGTGCAAGAAACGTTGAATGTGTCGCGTATCAAAGGACAAGACCGCTACGATACGGCAATCAAAGCCAGTCAAGCGACTTTTCCAAAAGGAAGTAAATACGTAGCGATAGCCACAGGCGAGAATTTCGTCGATGGACTTGTCGGTGGCGCCATAACTTCGCACCACAAATTCCCTCTTCTCTTGGTTCAAAAAAATGTAGTAACGAAAGACACACTGGAAGAAATTAAACGTCTAAATCCTCAAGAGATTTTTATCTTCGGTGGGGAAGCGGCGGTTTCTAAAAACGTCGAAGCTGAAATAGAGAAGTTAGGTATTAAAATTGAACGCCTTGGTGGTAGCAATAGATTGCGTACTGCGGTAAAAATCGAGCATAAAAGAAACGAGATTGAATTCCCAAATGCGGATCCTTTGACTCCTGCTTTAGCCCTTGGGCAAGAAACTGCGGTCATCAATGCCTTTGACTTTGCAGATGCTTTATCAGCGGGGCCGTTTATCGGAAGGTACGGAAAAATTCCGTTTCTTCCTCATTACGATAACCATCCAAATGAATTCATCTATATGGCATTTGGTGGAACCACTGCTGTGCCGAAAGGAAAGTATGAAGAATACCGTTTTGCCGGCGCCAACCGCTACGAAACCGCAGTAGAAGTGGCGAAGGCTTACAAAGACTTCTTAAAACTCGACATCGACACGGTGGTTTTGGTCAGTGGGGAAGATTTCCCTGACGGATTGACAGCAGCGGAGATCGCCGGGGTGGAAACGGCAGCGGTGTTGTTAACTCAAAAAGGCGTGCTGAGCCCTACGACTAAAGCATATATTGAAGGCAACGCAAACATTAAAAATGTCATCATCCTCGGTGGCGAAGCAGCAGTGTCAGAAGCGGTTGAAAAAGAACTAAAAACTATAAAAGTGACAGCGCCAACCGCAAAAACCGAAGCGAAAGCAGAAGCGAAAGCAGAAGATAAAGCCAAGGCGAAAACCGACGTCAAAACAGAAACGGTTAAAGAAGAGCCAAAAGGCGCAGTGGTTGTTGATTCTGCTGTTAATAACGATTAACCCTTAAAATTTCTATTGATAAAAATCGATAGGGCAATGAGTTTTATGACCGAAGAGTGAACGAGTTGTGCTGGGAAAGAGTATCCCAGCACAGTTTTTTTGATTTAGAGAGTGTGTTCAATACCAAAACGAGATGATATTGTTCAAAAATGGGCAGGGGTTGAACCCATAACAACGAGGCCGAAAAGACGATACGTCTTTGCGGCCTCGTTTATGAGGGGAGGTATGGATGGTGTGTTAAGATGCGGGGTAGGGGTGTATGGTGACACCTTGAACCACGCGATTGACGGTACCTGTTGCTGATGGGTTGTCTGCGTCGTTATCCACTTTGTTTGCCGCTTCGAGGGCAAAGAGTTGGGCGTAGACGGCATAAGCCAAGGCTTGGTAAGCGTCGGGTAGGTCAGTTTTTGGGAAGGCGATGCCTGGAAGGCCAGTTTCGCCTTGGGACAGGGTGTAGAGTTGGAGGCAGATGCCGTCTTGGGCGATTTCGTTGGCGATGTCCAAATCGTATTGTGAGGTGTATTCATCGTTTGAAATGTAGGTGAAGATCACTGTACGATCGTCGATGAAGGATTTGGGACCGTGTCTAAAGCCCATGGAGGAATCCCACAGTGTGGCGATGGCTCCGGCGGTCAGCTCCAGTATTTTGAGTTGGGCTTCTTGGGCGAGTCCTCGAAGGGAGCCGCTTCCTAAGTAAACCACTCGGTTAAAGTCCAACGCGAGGATTGGCGCAAGAAGGTTGCGATTATCCAGTGCATAGTTGGCTTGTTGACATAGGGTGTCGGTATAGGTTTTGGTATAGGTGGGATCGAACACCATCAAGGCGGCTAGGGTCATGGAGCTAAAGGAGCTGGTCATAGCGAAGCCTTTGTCGTTGGTGGCCGGGTTGAGCAGTATGGAAAGTGTTTTAGGTTGGTCTTTGGCGTTTTGATAGAGGGCACCGCCTTCAGCACAGGTGATGACCACCTGATACAACTCAGAGACGAGGGTTTCGGCGAGTTTTATCGCTTGAACCGACTCCGGTGAGTTGCCAGACCGGGCAAAGCTGACGAGTATGGTAGGTACGTCAGAGAGGTAGCTTGCTGGGTTTGAAACGATGGAGGTGGTGGGTATGGGTTCAAAAGCATAGCGGGTGCCGCAGACGCTACTGAGGTAGGGTGCAACTAGTTGCCCCACGTAATCCGAGGTTCCCGCGCCGGTGAAGACGACTCGGATGCCCGGGTGGTCGGCAGTGGCGTTTTTGAGGAAAGCGTCGATGGCAGAGCGGTTGCCTTCCACACGGGAGGCGGTATCTTGCCACATCGCTAGCTGTTGTTCGATTTCTAAAAGGGTAATGGATTCTTTAGACATAGGTCCTCCTAAATACCATCTTCATCCTCATCCTCGTGCGCTTGAGCGGGTAGTTCAAAAGCGACGATGCTTTCCGAAGCGGCTTCCATTGCTTCGAGCCTGCTCTCTTCCAATGTACCATCGGAAAAAGCGGCTTGGTATAGCATGGCAAAGTTTATCCCTGCAAGGACTCGAGAATTGGGGTCGTTTTCTGTTAAGAGCACCGACCGGTTAAAAGGCGTTCCTCCTGCGAGGTCGGTAAGGTAGAGGAAGGTGGTGTAGCCTTGGTTGGATAGCGAACTGCGCGCCTCGATGAGATCTTGATCGATTTCGTCAAATCCCATTCCCACTTCAAAGTCGACAGTTCGGATGTTTTTACATTCACCGGCGACAAGGTTGAGGGCTGAGTTAGCGCCCGAAGCCAATCTCCCGTGACAGGTGATGATTATTCCGTGCATTTGGATCTCCTTAATCCTTGTGGAGGGTGCTGTCTCAACAGATGGTGGTGTTGAGACAGCTAGGGCATGGATGGATTACCAGATATTTGGTAAGAAGCTCAATCCCAAACCAGAACCGACGAGACCGATGACAAGCAGCAATACGATACATTTGATCGGCGTCCAGTTTCTCTTTGTCATCAATGCATAGAGCATGAGAGTAAGAGCCAATGGGATGAGTTTTGGAACGATGCCGTCTAAGATCTTTTGAATGTTGATCGTGACAGGTTCTTCCACGTATTGGTCAAATTTGATCTCGCTGCGTCCGTTGCCAAGATCATTGATGAGAGAGGTTTCGGCGAGTTTTGGGGCGCCTTCTTCTAATACGACTTCGCCTTCGTTGTGTTCATAAAGGAAACTCGCGTAGTCTTGGATTTGTGCGTTTTCGACGATGGCAACTTTTTGATGTGCCACGTTGGTGGTTCCGTTGGGGATTTCAATGCCCAATGAGGTTGCGCCGTAAAGGCTGGTCAATGCACCAACGACGAGTACGCCGAGGATGGATGCTGCGCGTGTAAACTCTTTGGCGTTTTCGGTCAATATACCGATGGCATCCGTTCCGAGTTTGTAGGACCAATGCATGAGCCAATAACGAACGAGGAACTGAACGATATTAAAGGCCAATAAGAAGACGATTGGGCCTGCAATACTACCAGACAAAGCGAGGTTTGAAGCGATCCCTGCGGAGATAGGGACTAAGGTAAACCAGAATAGCGCATCGCCGATACCGCCGAGAGGTCCCATGGCAGCAACGCGTACGGCGCGGATGGTTGGGATATCTGCCTTGTTTTGTTCCATGGAGAGGATGATCCCCATGACGAAAGTCACAAGGAAGGGGTGAGTGTTAAAGAACTCTAAGTTGTGGGACATGGAGGCTTTCATGTCTTCTTTATCCGTGTGGATTTTTTCTAGACCGGGAAGTATCCCGTAAAGCCAACCAGCAGCCTGCATGCGTTCGTAGTTAAAGGAGCCTTGTAAAAATAGTGAGCGCCATACCATTTTGTTGAGTGTCTTTTTATCCAGCTGTTTTGCTGGGGTCGTATTTCTATAGGAAGTAGGGATATTATATGCCATCTTCGTCTCCTCCTATTTCTACTGATGCAAAGGATTGTCTTTTGATTTTGGTGTTCATTTGGTAGTCGTATAGTGCGATAGCGATACCGATGAAAGCGATAAGTAGTAGTGCTGGTCCGCTCAAGGATGGGGAAGCAGCGACAATAGATGCCAATGCGAAACCGCCAAAGTAGAAGCCCCAAGTTTCAGCAGAAACCATAACTTTTAGCAGGATGGCAAAACCGACGTAGCGCATCATGCCACCGGCCGCGGATAGTCCGCCCATAAGCCATGCGGGGATCGAGTCAACCAAAGCTTGGCCGTAAGTCGCTCCGCCAATGAAGAATAGGACGACGACGACGCCAAAGATCGCGCCAAGGGATGCCATGGTAATGTAGTTTAGGCGTTCAATACCTTTAGGATCTGCGTTTTCTGCACAGGTATCCGCGTATTTCATAGCGGGTGCTGTCAGTGTAAAGATCAAGGTTACGCCGTATTGCCCCAGTAGTGAGAAGGGAACGGCTGTCGCAACGGCGACGGTGGGTTCGAGTTTCAAGGATATGGCGAGTACGGTTGCCATGATACCACCGATAACTGCATTTGGAGGTTGTGCGCCACCAACGGGCATGTTACCAATGGTCATGAGTTGATAAGTACCGCCGACGACAAGACCAGTTTGTAGGTCGCCTAAGATCGCGCCGATGACCGGGCCCATGACGATGGGTTGATACAATGATTCCAGGAAGCTGAATTGGTCGATCGCCGCTATAAAGGTGACGACAAAAACCAAAAGAACCTGTACGAAAGTAAATTCCATGATTCCTCCTAGTTATAAAGTTTAGCGCTGTCTTCGGTGGATTCGCTTGGTACTTTTCGAATCTCCAATTCTACGCCAAGTTCGTGGAGCTTTTTAAAGGCTGCCACATCGTTATCATCAACAGCAACAACAGTTGCGACTTGACGTTTGCCCTCTGCCATGTGCATGTTTCTTACGTTCACCTTTTTGATGGGAACGCCGCCTTCCACTAGGGTTAACACGTCAGCGGGACTTTCGCAGATGATGAAGATCTTTTGACGATCTGCGGCTTTGTGAATCACTTCGATGGTCTTTTGGAGCGTAAAATAACGGGTTTGCGCTCCTGCAGGAGCCGCCATGTCCATGAGACCTTGACGCATTTTGTTTCCTGCGACCTCGTCGTTGGCGACCAGAAGCAAATTGGCACCAAGACTCGACGCCCACTGGGTGGCAACCTGGCCGTGGATCAGACGGTTGTCGATACGCGTTAACAAAATATTTGGCATTTTCCTACCTCCTCACTTTATTTTTTTCCGCGTCCAACAATTTCAGTGATCGCGTAGCGAGACACGGAAATGATGGCGCCGGACTTAACCCTTATATCGCAGCGTTCTTGACCAACAGAGGTTAGAACACCGTAGAGTCCGTTTGAAAATTCAACCTCTTGCCCCACAGCCAAGCTGTTGTGCAAGTCTTCAAAGTGTTGACGTCTTTTTTTGATGCGAGTAAAACTCAAAATGTAGTAGATGATGGCGCCGATGGCGAGTAAACCCAGCAGAGCGATCGATGAGTTGAGAACACCTTCTAACATAAAACACCTGCTTTCGCGCGTAGTGCGCCAGATAAATAGGTTGAGATGAGAACGCCTTCACCGTCTAAGACGACAAAGTCTGCGCTGCGGCCAATGTCGAGACGACCACAGACATCGTCAATGCCCACAGATTTTGCAGGGATCAGACTCGCCATTTGAATGGCTTCAAATAGAGGCGATGCTTCCCAAGAGACCAGATTTTCGACGGCTTTGGCGAGTTTTAGTACAGACCCAGCCAAAGAACCGTTTGAAATGGTAGCTACGCCGTCTTTGACGACGACGGGGAAGTCTCCGAGCATATAGTTGCCTTCTGGCATGCCGCCTGCCATCATACAGTCGCTGACCAAAACGACCTGTTCAAACCCTTTGGCTCGCAATACAACCTTTACCGCTCCGGGATGAACGTGGCGTCCGTCGCAGATTAGTTCGGCATAGGCGTCTGTTGTAAGAGCGGCGCCTACCATACCAGGATCTCTGTGATGGAGAGGACTCATGCCGTTGTAGGTGTGACAGAAAATAGATGCGCCAGCATCGATGGCTTTCATGGCTTCGGTATAGGTGGCTGCCGAGTGGGCCAGGGCGACGGTGACGCCCATCGCAGTGGCTTCTTTTACAAAGTCTACTGTATTATCGTATTCTGGAGCGATGGCGATTTTTTTTACGCGGCCTCCTGAAAGCTCTTGCCAGTGTCGAAGGGTATCGATACACGGTGGGCTCATATAGTCTGGGTTTTGCGCCCCTTTGTGAGCGGGTGTGAAGAATGGCCCCTCTAAAAAGATTCCACGTACTTTGGCGCCGGTCACCTCATCGGCTTCTTTGGCGATGAGGGTGACAGCGGCGTCAAGTTGATGAGAGGGAGCGGTTAAAGTGGTGGCTAAAAAGGAGGTCACTCCCGAAGTAAGCAGTCCGTTGGATATCTGATCTAGAGCCCCTTCTTCCACGTCCATCACATCGTGATTCATCATGCCGTGGACGTGGGTATCGACAAAACCTGGCGCGATGATATCATCGGTCAAGTCCACGATGAACCCGTCGGGGGCTGTAGTGGTTAGTGCTGTAATCCTGCCCTCTTCGACGACCATGTAGCCGTCAAAAAAACCATCGGGCAGTGCGATGCGTTTGGACTTGTAAATCGTCATGGTAGACTCCTAATGGAAGGTTGTTGGCTTTTGAGTGATATCGTCTTCTTGAATGTCCGCCCAGTACATATCTGGGACGTGTTCGGTGTCTTTGAGGTTTTGAATCACCTCGTTGGTGATGGCAATACCGTCTTCGCGAAGGGCCATCACCAAGGCGCCTGTTCGCGGTCGAAGCAAGGGTTTTTCAAAGCGCACTTGAGGTAGGCTTTCCTTGCAGAGATTTTGTATTTTATCGAGGATAATATCCCCTGCCATAGTGACTTCGCCAGAATAGGAAACCCGAATGGGCTTAAAGGGATCAAAGTGCAGTCGAGAGATAACGGCCTGGATGGCGATAAATGCTTCCTCGGCAGCTTTTTGGAACACTTCGTCAGCGTAGTCGTCGCCGTCTACTGCTGCAAGGTAGAGGAGCTTTGAAAGATTCGCGATCTTTCGGCGATTGGTTTTCCAATTATTGAGAACCAATGGAATAATATCGAAATCCCTTTTTAATCGTAGGTGGTGTTTCATAATATCGTAGAGTGGGGTTTTGACGTAGCGTCCATCGGAGATTTTACTAAAAATTTCCAAGGCTTGCTTGCCAATCCAGTAAGCTGATCCTTCATCTCCGACAAATGGCCCCCAGCCAGAAGCCCGAGCCGCTCGGTCAGAATCATCGCGACCATAGCAGATAGCACCTGTGCCAAGGACGATATGAACTCCGGATTTTCCGCACATAGACCCTGCCCAACCGGCAACGCTATCGTTGCCAACAATAAACTTACCATCGTCTAATACGGATTTGAGGAGATGGTCGATGCGTTTTACTCGATCCAAGTCTTCACCATAGCCGGGCATACCTGCGAAAACAAGTGAAATATCTGCCATGGCTAGACCGCTGCGCTCAAAGAGCAATCGAACGCCCTCGGTTAAAATCGAATGGGCATCTCTGATGTTTTCTGGTTCTAAATGGATCAGAGCGCCTTTATTTTTAGTGATGATTTCGCCGTTTGAGTTACCAAGAATAAATCCTGTGTTGGCACCGCCGGCTTCAATCCCCATGTAATACTTCATTTTAGTTACCGCCTTGAAATCGTTTTTTAATCATAGTAGAAAAGCAGAGCCCTTGGTAAACACGGCTGACTAGTGTATACTATTTACAGAGGTTGATGTACTCAACTCGACAGAACCGCGTAAATAACGGTCTTTTGTTTAAAGGATAACCCCTCTGAAAAAGATGCGATTTTTAGGAACGATCAAAACTGATATCGTTTCTCTTAATGTTAGTCTATCAAAAAAATCGTTTTACTTCTTTAGCGATGTTGACAAGAATTTTAGTGATATTGAGAAAAGTTGGTAAAAAATGATGAATGAGACCCAATTAATGCAAGCGATGGTCAATCACCTGCCACTATCAGTTGAAATCCATCGGACGGAGCAAACCTTAACACTGGATCCCATAGCCTACACTCGAATCTTGTTGGTGGATCAAACCGTGCTCGTCAAAACACCTCGTCAAAAACTCAGTCCTTCGACGGTTGCTTTGCTGTCCCCAAAATCGTCATTAACCCTCTCTGCTACAAAGAATGGGACGAGGATTGTACTGATCACATTGGAGGGGGTCTTTACCGATGAGGACGGATGCCTATACGATGGCTCCTTGCCAGAAATTGCCATTTTCAATGACATTCGAGAAGCGGATAACCTCAAGAGTATTGCCTACGATATCAGTCGGTTGCCTGGGGGAGAAGCGTACGAAAAACTCATCGTCAAGGGCTACCACCTGTCTCTATTAGGGCTTTTTATGCGAGGCACAGGGCTGAAATGGTCGGATAAAGACGCCGTTGATGACAACCCGACCAGAGACATTATCGCGTTTATCGATGCCCATTATATGGAAGCTATCACATTAGATGATTTGGCAAAACACGCCCACCTCAACAAATACTCTTTAGTCCACGTTTTTAAAAAGGATACGGGTACGACACCAATCAACCATCTCCTAGAAAAGCGGGTACAGGTGGCAAAACACCTTCTCAAAAATACAGACCATTCCATGGACCGCATTGCCATGGACGTGGGATTTAACTCTCAATCCTATTTTAATCAAATTTTAAAAAAAAAGACGGGGATAACTCCCTCGCGTTATCGCAACAAGTGAACCGACAAACCGGAGAGTGATCTCCGGTTTTTTCGCGAGGTTATGTTGAAGATTCTAATACAAAGAGAGTGGGATGGCGAAGTCGATAAGGGTCGCGAGCTAAAAATCGTACTCAAAAACCTCGTTCAGCCAATCCTGTGCAAGTCCCATCCAGGAATGAATGCGTTTTGGAAAGGCCCTGCCGTAATTCGATAGGGAATCTGCGGTGGATAAACCGTGGCCGCCAGCGCTGTAGAGATGGTATTCGACAGTAACGCCTTTTTGACGCAGGGCTTGGGTATAGGCGAGGGTATCTTCTGGTGTGATGATGTCGTCTTCTAAGGTATGGAATATAAAAGTGGGCGGAAGGTGTTCAGAAACCAACGCTAAAGGGTCTTTTTCTTTATGGTAATCTCGAATCATCGCACCGACAAAATAGGGTTGGTCGTGTTGGGATCGATTTAGCCGATCGACGAACGCGTTGAGATCGACGAGGGGATAGCCAAGGATGAGAGCGTTTATCGCAACATCGGCTGCCGTTATGCCAAGCGAGGAGAAAAGCGGGCTATTTTCTGGTTGAGAAGCGGTTAACGCCGCCAAGTGACCTCCAGCTGAAAACCCGACAAGGGCGATGGCGTCTGGATCGATAGCATACTTTTCAGCGTTTGCGCGTAGGTAGCGTATGGCGGCAAGGGTTTCGAATACAGGTCGAGGGTAGTTGGAATATAGGCCTGTGGTGTAGTCGAGGACAAATGCTTGGTAGCCTCGCTGCATAAAAGATAGGGCGATGGGATGGCCTTCCCGATCGCTCACATGGGCGTAGCCTCCTCCTGGCAAGATGAGGACTGCCGGCCTTTTTTGGGGCGTCCACGGGATCATCTGTTGGATATCTTTTGGAAATACATACGGTACAATGCTGGGAATGGCATCATTAGTGAGATAGATTCGATCTTGAGTCATAGCAAATCTCCTTTTTGGTAGAGGCGACGATTGAAATTTACATTAAGCACATCATTACCTCATGTACTTGTGATAGGCTTAGCCTGAATCTCAGGACATTCTTTATATACCCGTCCGCTGACGCTCACCTTTGAAAATAAAGTTTGCATTTTGTGAGAGATATGGTATACTTGTATCAAATCATCGGTGTATTGTTAAACTAATACAGAAAGACGAGACTGGAGGACACCATGGATCTTACTAAAAAAACAGCAAAATCAGTGATTGCCACTACAGTAAATAAAAAAATAAAAACGGTTAAGGCGGTCGATAAAAATGAGAAAATGGGGAAGATTGTAAAAATAGTTTCCCAAGGGGCGATGATATTGGGCATCGCATTGACGGTGTACTTGGTGATTTTCGGACTCAAGTCTGGAATTTTCACGGACCAAGCCAAGCTAACCGCATTTATAACCAAAGCAGGGCCTTTTGGTCCGTTGCTTTTTACGGGTATCCAAATTACCCAAACCGTGTTACCTGTTATTCCAGGGGGATTGACTTCAGCGGCTGGCGTGTTGCTCTTCGGTGCGATTAAAGGATTTGCCCTCAACTACGTGGGCAATGTCATTGGATCTATATTGTGCTTTATCATCGCACGACGTTATGGTAAGAGCCTCGTTCAAGGGCTGATCGGCGAAGCCACATACGATAAATATGAAGGTAAGATTTTAAACAATCCAAAATTCTTAAGCTTCTTTAATATCGCTATTTTTCTTCCCTTCTTTCCAGATGATGCCCTCTGCTATCTCATGGGTTTGACCAAGATTGACTTGAAGAAGTACACGATCCTTCTCATCTTGCTAAAACCTTTCAATATTTTACTTTATTCCATCGGGTTAACTCAGCTATTACAATTTGTGATGAAGCTTTTCGTATAAAAACAAACCGAAGTATGAAGAGAAAAAAGAGGTCCAAAGGCCAACGTCTATTGTATAATAAAGATAGGATACTCTAAACAAGGACGATAGACCATGAAAAAACCAAACTTTATCAATAAACGTAATGTATCGAGGGCTTTTACCGTCTTCGGCATCGCTTTGGCGATTGGGCTCATTTTTTTGAGCATTCATAGTGGCATATTTTTAGACCAAGAAAAACTAAAGGTCCTACTTAATAAAGTAGGGATCTTTGGTCCCTTGGTCTTTTTGGGGTTACAAATTATCCAGACGGTCATCCCCATTATCCCTGGAGGGCTGACCAATGGTATAGGAGTGTTGATGTTTGGCCCTATATTTGGTTTTTTACTCAATTATGTGGGAAATATTCTTGGGTCGATATTTAATTTTCTATTGGCCAAACGCTATGGCAACAAGTTGGTGCGTATGTTAGTATCGGATACAACTTATGAAAAGTATATCATCCGGATAAACAAATTGGATAAGTTTGATAAGTTCTTTAGATGGGCCATATTCCTACCGGGTTTTCCCGATGACGCCTTGTGTTTTATCGCGGGATTGACGCCGATGACGTTTAAGCGTTACGTGTTTATTTTGGTGGTGTACAAGCCTTTTAATATTTTTATCTATTCCATGGGATTGTGGGAAGTTTTTAAGGTGATCTTTTCATACTTTGGCGGTTAGTAGCACAGCCTGGTGAGATAGGGGGCAATATGACTTTGGATAAGAAGGTTTTGGGTTATTTAGCAGAACAAAAGGGGTTTCGATCGGGTCAAGAGATGGCCCGAGTCCTCGGTGTGAGCCGACAGGCGGTGTGGAAAGCGATCGGAAAACTGCGGGACGAAGGCTATGCCATTGAGGCGGTGTCGAACAAAGGGTATCAATTGACGCAATACTACGACCCCTTGGAAGAGATCGCCATCACCTCTCAACTCAAAGGGGAGACCCCAGTGAGAGTGATCGTCGCAGATGAGATCGGTTCTACCAATGATGGAGTACAAGATGCGGTAGAAAAAGGGGATCGATGTGTACTGATGGTCGCCAATCGCCAAACCGAGGGAAAGGGGCGCAGAGGTCGCTCTTTCTATTCTCCCGCAGAGGGTGGACTTTATATGAGCCTGTGGATACGACGTGCTTTTGATCCCGAGGAGGGGCTGTTGATCACCAGCGCAGCTGCCGTGGCGGTCTGCCAAGTATTGGAAGAATATTATGGGCTCGATCCTCAAATCAAATGGGTGAACGATATTATTGTAAAAGACAAAAAAGCCGGTGGTATTCTCACCGAGAGCACTTGGGATATTGAATCCCGAAAGCTGACTACGGTGACCATCGGCATTGGTCTAAACCTATTTTGGGAAAAAACACCACCAAAAGAACTGGCAGATATTGCAACCCCATTGTTTGAATCACCAGAGGGCTTTTCGAGAAACCCATTGGCAGCTCAAATCACTGATAAGCTTCTATTCCACCTCCACCGCCTTCAAGACCCGGCACTGTTGGAGAATTATAGAAGGCGATCGTGGATTTTGGGAAAACCCATTGTGGTGAGTCGGGGGGCAGAGCGTTTTAACGCCTTAGCAGTGGATCTCGACTCTATGGCGGGGCTTGTGATTAAAAAAGAAGATGGAGTGACAGAGGTGTTAAATACAGGGGAAGTGAGCGTGCGTTTGGAGGGCTAACGCTTTGCGCCGTAGGCTTCTTCATCGACGATTAGTGTGATGTTGGGATGGAGGAGTGCCAAGGTTACCGGGCATTGGGTTGTCACTGTTCGTTTACTGATAAGGGATGCGACGGCGTCTCTTTTTTCTTTCCCAGAAGCGAGGATGATGAGCTATCGAGCTTTGAAAATCGTGCCTAATCCCATACTGATGGCTTTAGTGGGGACTTCGTCTTCGCTGTCAAAAAATCTGGCGTTTGCATGTATGGTCGATGAGGTCAATAGGACTTCCGATGTGGGATAGTTGAGATGCTCAGCGGGTTCGTTAAAAGCGAGATGGCCGTTGCTTCCCACGCCCAGTAGTTGAAGGTCGATGCCGCCGGTTTGTTCAATAATGTCGTCGTAGGATTCTGGTCGAGTGTAGTCTGTTGGGAAATGGGTGTTTTCCGGTGAGATGTTGATGTGGTTAAAGAGATGGATTTTCATGAAACGATGGTAACTGTGATCATCTTGGGCAGAGAGTCCCACGTACTCGTCGAGGTTGTAGGTGGTGACGGAGGAAAAATCCAAACCTTCGCGGTGGGCCTCGATAAGGTTCTCATAGGTGCCAATAGGCGTGGAGCCTGTGGCGAGACCAAGGGTGATGGTAGGATGGGCTTTGATCCTTTCGATGAGGATTTGCGCACATTTGGCGCTGAGTTCCTCGTAATCTTTTGCAACGATGGTTTTCAAGGTGTAGCCTCCTTAATACTAGGGTTAGGCAATCCGACGATAAGAGCCTGAATTGCGCGAAAAGCTACCGCAAAACACCTTTGGTGTCGCGGTAGCTTTATTTAGGTTTAATAAGTGACAAGTTCTTTGTCTGTTGGGAGTTTGATTGTATCTTTGAGATCTTCAGGGACAGTGACCACTGTCGGTATACCATCGGAGATAAAGCGCTTCTCAGGTTTTAACTCAAAGTTTTCCAGCCAGTCGTACATGCCCACGTTGTCCACGTTGGTTTCGCTGGCGCGGACTCGGTGGATATGCTCGGGATCAAAGTCGGTGTGGAAAGGGGAGAAGTAGGGATCCCAACCCACGTTTAAAATAGCGATGTTCTCGTAAGTCTTCCCGTCATAAGTCCCTTTTGCCAGTTGAGGGTACAAGGGTTCCGAAGGTCTAGAACCGTAGGGAAGCGCCAGAGTGTTGACGTTATAAGGGTTAGAAAAGAAAGTTTCGAGGTAGTTTTTTTGTTGGCCGATTTCTTGTTGGACATCTTCTGCGGAAAGGTCGCTCATGTCTGGATGACCGACTGTGTGGTTGCCGATTGCCATACCGTTTGCGACGAGAAAATCAAATTTTTCCTTTTCTCTGCCCTCTTGTTCAAATAAGCCGTAGCCGTTGATAAAGAACGTGGCGTGGGGCTTAAAATCCGAATGGTTTTTTGCAAAATCCATGAGGATACCCACTGCGCAGTCTGGATCTATGGAGCCATCAGCAAGGTAGCGGAAGTTGTTTTCGCGGCCATCGTCAAAGGTCAAAACGTAAGGGGTTAATCCAGATGGGGTAGTGATGTTTCCCGTGACGTAGTCTTCCAATGAGATGGGGCGGTAGCCTTTGTCGTAGAGGTGTTGCAAGTCTTTCTTAAAATTTTCAGGGGTGCGCACCCATTCCGCTTCTTCAGGGCCAATGTTGTGGTACATGAGCACCATAATATCCCCGGCTTCGTTGGGTTTGTCGGAGAAATTCACGGTGTTGGCTTGTCCGATGCCCGTTTCGATACCTTCGACGGCGGATTCGGCAGAGGTTTCATTTGCCGATTCAACGCTTGTCTTAGCCAGTAGATTTTCTTGGCGCATCACTTCTTCGCCGGATGGTCCACAGGATGTCAATAATGCTCCAAAGAGCAGGAATAGGATGAGTTTTTTCATAGCGCCTCCTCGTTGTCATGTGATCAATCTCCTTTTAGTATACGTTTGAACCGTGGGATTGTCCAGTTGAGCGGGTAAAAAAATCACCTCAAACCCAAGGGGTTGAGGTGAGAGTCGGTGTTATTCAGCGATACGATATGCTGCAGAAAAGCTTGAGCGCATTTTGAAGTATCCTACAGGAACGCCAAAATCTTGCGCTTCAAAGATTTGATTGTCGCCCATGTAAATCGCGACATGACCTGAGTGCCACAACACATCGCCAGGCTTAAGGTCGGATAGGCTGACTTTGTAAAAGCGCGAATCCGAGCGAATGGAGCTCGATGTCAAATTGGCGCCAGTGGTGTCGAGTCCAGCTTTGCGAAGGGCTTTCAACACAAGGGCAGAGCAGTCGGCATAGCCTTCTGACATTCGCTTGGATTGGGAGTAGGACCAACCTTTCATCGTCACCGCAGCATCCATAAAGGCTTGAGCTTTGGAGACGGCCGGTGCTTTTTCTTCGACGATTTCCTCGACGATTTCTTCAACAGGTTCTTCTGCAGGTTTTTCGGTGAGTTGTTCAGCAGGCTTTTCAGCTGGTGCTTCTTCAGCGACAGGTGCTTCAACGACGGCTTCTTCAGCGGATAGTCGCACCATGGCGTTACCAGAAGCGTCGTGAACGATAATGTTATTTGCATCGATACCATCTTTTTCAGCGACGAAAGCGACGGCAGAGGACAACTCTAGCGTGTTTTCACCGCCGAGTAGGGTCAATTGTGTAAGAGCAGTGTGATTAAGGCCCTTTAAATACCCTTCGTACCCTGTTTTCGGGACGATGACTACCGGTGCGTTAAGTGTTGCAGATAAGTTTGATGCGGCGATGGCATCAGTGTAGTTTTCAGAGGATGTAAGGATCGCATCAGTGATGTTGCCATATCGTGAAGCGACGGCCAAAGACGTTTCATAACGGTCTTTTCCGGCAAGTACTTTGTCGTGGCTGGTTTTGGGATCTTTGTTAGCTGCAGCGTAGACTTGTTCGCGTACTTCTTCAGAAATGGCTCCAGTTCCACCGACAAAAACAATCTCTTTGTTTGTGCCGTGTGTTGCCAAGTAGGATTTAGTCGCTTCAGGTAATGCGTCATTGCGCACCAATAAAATATTTTTATTTTCTGTAATCGACATGGCCGTTGCGGAAAGGGCATCGGCAAAAGAGTGTCCGTTGACGATGGCAATATTGCGATCCGTACCCAGGGTTTCCGCGATTTTAATAGCGGTATCGTAGCGATCAGAACCCATGATTCGGCCGGTTACGTTGCCGATCGTTTGGGCTAGTGCTTCGGATACCACTTCGCTTCCACCGAGTATGTAGACCTTGGATGCTTTTTGGGCAATGGCTAGAGACTCTGAATCAAGGGAAGTGCCATCGGTAAAGAGGATGGCTGCTTTGTTTTCACCAGTGAGGACTCCACCTGCCAGAGCGTCTGCAAAGGTGCTGGAGCTTGCGATGTAGACGGTGTCGTATTGGCCTTTGGCGTAGCGGGTGATGGTTTGTGCCGTTTCAACCGCCGATGAGCCGCCTAATTGAGTGATCTTTATGGATTGGCCATCAGCGTAGGACGCTTGTGGCTGAGAAAGGATGAGGGCGCCTAATACAGTCGCCATTATCGCAGATTTTCTAAATGTGTTTTTCATATGAACCTCCGTGTTCCTGCTCCGTGCTTTGTAACTATTTTGTAACCATTCGGAGCACTGTTTAATTCTACGCGAAGGCGGTTTGTTCGTCAAACCAAATCGGGAAAACAAATCAGGAAAACGAGATTCATCGGATTGACAAGGAGATGCACCTCGGAAATGTAACATTTTTGTAATCAGGAGTTACAAAAAATCAGGAGGCTGAAACCGATGAAAATAGATGGTTACAAAAAGGTTACAGCCTTACCCTTCTGGGGCATGTTCAACAGAGCACAAAAGTATTGCGAAAACGTAACAATTGCAAGAGAAGCCCTGTAGAATTCGGTCTTTGATTTCCTAGTGGGTTGGGGTATAATAGTTGGAGCAAAGACCTAAGGAGGCATTATGACACGGGTTGATCATCTCTATATTGAAAAAGCGAAGGAAATCCTTCAATATGGCTACCGAGAAGACCAGGTTCAAAACAATCGCGTGCGCGCGGTTTGGGACCAGGGCGAACAGGCCTATGCCATCTACCTTCCTCAACAAGGCATCACTTATTATCCAGGCGAGGTACCACTGACCACTTTGCGCCGCATTGCGTGGAAAAGCGCCATCCGTGAGATTCTCTGGATTTACGGCGATAAAAGTAACGATGTGGCATGCTTAAAGGAAAAGCATAACGTCCATTACTGGGACGCTTGGGCAAATAAAGAAGGCACCTTGGGCACAGCCTACGGTTACCAAATTGCAAAGCCCATCACCAGTCCAGAGACCGGACAGATCACCGACCAAATGGATCGGGTGCTTTCTTTATTAAAGGACAACCCACTCAATCGTCGCATTATGACCACGATGATCGATATGGATGAGATGGCACAAATGACCTTGGTGCCCTGTGCTTTTATGACACTGTGGACGGTAACACAAAACCAGTTGAACTTGACGCTGATCCAGCGCAGTGGTGACTTTTTGGCGGCGGCTTCTCCAGGCGGCATCAACGCGTTTCAATACTATGCCCTCATGCGCATGGTGGCTCAAGTCACTGGCTACGAACCGGGACAGGTGTTCCATTTTGTTCAAAACCTGCACATCTACGATCGCCATGTGGATACCATTGAACAAATCATCACTGTGACCCCTCCTCAAGAAAAGGGTCCGAGATTAAACCTCAACCCGGAGATTACGAATTTTTACGATTTTACCATCGATGACTTCGAGCTAGTTGAATACCATCCCGACCCGACCAAGTACACCATACCCATCGCGCTTTAACGGAGACTTTAACAAAAAAAGAGCCGCTATGCCTGCGGAATCGAAGACAATAGTAGCTCTTTTTGACTTTGTGTGGTGAGGACGATGACCTTTTTGGTCGGCCGCAAAGTGGTTAGTTTTTTGAGGATGAGAGGCCGCTCGGTGGTGTTGTATTGTTGGATGTCGCGCAATTGTTTGAGGTCGATTTTTCCAGTGAGACGATTGATTGCTTTTTCTGGACGATTGGCTGTGGGCGAGAAAGATTTTTGAACCGCTCGCTTCAGCGATAGGGATGTGGCATAATCCAAGAAAATTATGGTATCCGCGGTGTCTAAGACGCTGTCATGATAAATCCCTTCAACGATCCAACGCTCTTTTTCAAGGAGCTCAACCAATACTGACGGGAGAGGATTGCATCCTGATTCCGAGTCGCAGCCGACCTGGATCAGCGTATCTGGTTCGAAATAGGGAATTTTCATTTTTAAACTAAGCTCCTGAGCCAGCGTGGTTTTACCAGCGCCACTCGAGCCGATAATGGCTATTTTTTCCATAATGCCTCCTGATGGGGTTATCATACTATTGTAAAAAATCCTTGTCAAGAAGAATCCAGGCACATTGGTCCCAAACCATTGAGAATGATGGATTTTATAGAGGACTTCAGAATTCTTTCGTTGTTTTTACCTTTCCTTAATGATAGGATAGAAACCGAGAAGACAATATACAAAATCAAGGAGAACGGAATGAACATCCGCACACTTCAAACTTTAATAGACGTGACGGATACTCGAAATTTGCCAGAAGATCAGGAATTCAATACCTTTAGAATTATTCGCAATAACCGAAGGCTAGAGGATACGGATTTTTCGGATTACTTGTTTTTCCCGATCACCATCACCCCGTGGGACATGGATGTGGATGGTTGGTACGAACAGCCCCGCGACCTTCGCCAACACGTCAACAACATCGTCCGGGACTTTCCAAAAGCCACCATCGTCGTGGAACCGTGGATGATACCGACAATCGAGGATCCGACCATTAAGCTAGTGGTGGTCGAAAATATTATGCAGTCGGTGGATGCGCTATTTATGCATAAACTGATGCGCTATACTGGAAAAGTTATCCTAGTTACAGGATCGGTGGGTAAAACCTCGACTTGTGGCTTGATCGAAGACGTCATCGAAAAAGGTGTCATGCGCATTTACTCCAAGCGGATCACCCCATTGGTACTCAAAGATTACTTCATCAATTACATCGACAACTCCGTCGAGTACTTGGTCATGGAAGCGGCCCTTTTCTATCGCCATCATGTCAACTACTTTGGGAAAGTGTTAAAACCTCACATCGCCGTATTGTTAAACGTTGAAAACGAGCACCTGTCCATTGACGGTATCAGTTCCTTAGAAGACATATGCTATTGTAAGGCGATGTTACTCAAACACGCAGAGTATGCTGTGCTCAACAGTTTGGATCCGACCATTAGCAAACTTCAATTTTATAGCAGCACATTTTCCATCGACGGAAAAGAAGTGGGCAAACACCATTTAAAGGGGATCCATTGGATCCAGGAGTTTGACAAACGGCTTATCCCAAAAGTCCCCACCAGACTTTCCTATATTCAAAATCAGATCGCCTATGAAGTTGGCAAAATACTGGGTATCGACGAGAAGGCCATCGTTTCTCGGATAAACGCTGCGGGTTTTGTCGAAAACCGTATGCAGTTTGAGACATTGCACGGACGTCGTATCCTATTTGATGGGGACGTATCCGGAGTCGCTCGCATGGATAAGTTCACTGACCACTGTTTTGAAAAGGCTGTGCTCGTCATTCGCAAACTCACCGAAGATGGTGAAGAGGATGAAGATTACCCCGCAAATATCCAGTTTTTCGATCGTTTTGACAAAGTTTATATCTTTGACAATATAGCGCTCAAAGACTATTATGCCAAACATCCAGCCGTAGTCATCGTGTCCAATCACGACTTCATGACAGAAATTCCAGAAGAGGCGGCGATCTTTTATCACTACGGGAGTTACTTTAGAACATTTCCAGGCTTCGACGAAACCCTATTGGACTAACACAAGGCCGTCTCTTCACTGTTGAGAGACGCCTTTTTTTGGCGTGTCAAACCCTTGGATTCAAGTTGCTTGCAAGATGAAAAGGACTTCTATATAATGACATTAACGAACAATCAGCAAAACGGAGGCAACCATGGTACATAATACGATTCACGCCGGCATCGACGATCGAGTACAACTCATCGCCATTCGAATAAAAGATCACTATCTCCATCCAGAAGTCATTAACACCCACGAGGAAATCGCAGAAATCATCACGCTACAAGTGCGGTATTACGATCGCGATGGGAAAGCCCTTCTCGATGGGAGGCGGTTTTCTTATGGGTTCGACAAACCAAAAGTCGAAAAAAGCGTCCTTACCGCCTTGGAACCCGTCGAGATCAGAGACGTGGTAGGGGCAGTCTATGCCGATGCTCGAGTTTCTCGCGCCAGATTCGCGACGGGATTGGTCGAAGACTACCTACAATCCGAGCAAGTCCCACTCATTCAAGACCCTTTGTCACCAGAATTCAAAGAGCGGCTAAAAACGACGCTGGGAGCTGATGCAGAAAATTTTGCAGAATCCCACAAAGATTACTGGAAGTGTATTTGTGGTGTCATCAACGATCCCCTTCAATACAAATGCGCAAATTGTGGTAGAAATCAAACCATCGTCACCGAAAAACTCACCCGTGAAAAACTCCACGAACGCTTTGCCGATCTCGTTCAACACACTCAACAACTCAAACTCGACGAGATAAAGAAAGCTGAGGAAGGGCAAAAAGTTAAAGAATCAGAAAAACCACTTCAGGCGAAACCAGAAATGGCAGAGGCTGTGGAAAAGAAGCCATTTTCCTTCTTCGCGTTATTCAACAAAGACAAATCAAAGCCTCAAGAAGCCCAAGCGCCAGAGGCAGCCCCAGCGGAAGAATCCGCGGTAAAAACAGAAGTGGTCGAACCACCTGCATCGAAAGAACCCGATACCAATATAGATAAAACAGGCGTCATTTCCGATGGGCCTATCGTCGTTGAAGACAAGAAAGTTACAGCGGCACCAAAGAAAGAAGTGGGAAAAGCAAAAGAAGCCAAAAAACCTACGGGAAAGTCGAGTCCTGTCATTCCCTCAGCCAATCAAAAGGAACCCGTCACCAAGGGCACGCCTGCAAAAAAAACGAAGCCCACGGCGGAAAAAAACAAAGTGAAAAAAGACCCCAGCACTGTAGAACCGGTGCTTTCTTTAGCCAATGATCGCACCCGCATGGTGATCGTCGGCGTACTGACGGCGGTTTTCACCTTGGGCGCAGTCTTTCTCTATGGTGTCTATCAAAACAACCAAACCTTGGCCAAAGCTGATGCCTATATTGCCAATCAACATTATGAAAAGGGAATCGGACTCTACTACTACCTTCTCGAAAAAGGCGACAATCCAGGGTTGACCGAAAAGTTGTTAAAGGCAGAAGCGCTCAATACCTCTAGCGAATGGTTTGAAACGGGAACGGGCATGGAACAACGCGGCGACCACGTCGGAGCCGTACGCGCCTTTAGTCGAGTGATTGAAGAGGACACGGTCCACTACGAAAAAGCACAGGCGACCTTGCAGACATTGGAACAAAACATTTTAGCGACGGCTCTAGTCGAAAAAGACGCTGGAAATTTCCAATCTGCGCGGACCTTGACGGAACAGTACTTGCTCGCCCGGCCGGATAGCGCGCCTGGCAAGCAAATGATCGCAGATATTGACACAGCACAAGCGGCAAAGCTCGCCGCAGACGAACAAGCTGCCGCAGCCGAGGCCGCGCGTTTAGCAGAGCTCGAAACCCTTCAAAAAGCAGCGGAGGAAAGAGCTGCCGAAGCGGAAAAGAAAGCTCAAGAGGCAAGTGCCCAAGCGACACAAGCCCAGAACCAAGCGGACGTTTCCACAAGGGCTGCCAACCTCAAAGGCTCCGTCAAAACCGCTGGATCTAACGGCATCTCCCTCTACGTAAAACCCGACCCATATTCAGCACAAATTACCATCGTAAGCGGTGGATCTTCCATCTACGTTTACGATACTGAAATCGACGGTTCCACCATCTGGTGTAACGTCCAAGCCCACGACAAATCCAGTGGTAAAACCTTCATCGGTTGGATCGATGCAGATTATTTGAACTAAAACGAAAACCCTCTTCTATATTATAGAAGAGGGCTTTTAATATTTTGAATCTTAGCTATTTTTTTCAACCAACGCCACATAAGCGTCTACAAATTTTTGTAGGAATTCGACATCTGCTGGATCTTTGCATTTTCCATTGTCGTCGAGTTTTGCGGCGATGTTGCCGATATAGGCTTCGGGTTGTTGGAGGATGGGCATGTTCAAGAAAACCAGGGGTTGGCGTAGGTGGTGATTTGCGCCGAATCCACTGAGTGCGCCTGGAGATGCCGAGAGGATGGCGGCGGGTTTACCGTCCCATACGCTTTGGCCATAAGGGCGAGAGCCGACGTCGAGTGCGTTTTTGAGAACGGCTGGCACCGAGCGGTTGTATTCGGGTGTGGCGAAGATGACACCGTCTAGGGTCTTTACTTCATCCCTAAACGTGCCGTAGGAGGCAGGAGCGGTGTCGCCGTCTTTGTCCTCGTTATAGAGTTCTAAGGCGCTAATATCGACGAGCTTCGCTTCGTAGCCTTCGGGGAATAAGGGGATCAAGTTCTCTGCGAGCTTTCTAGTAAAAGAGTCTTTGCGCAAACTGCCAACGATTAATCCAATTTTTTTAGTCATGGGTTTTCCTTTCAATATCATCTAAATTTGTTTACTTCTACGGTTTAATTTATACCCATTTAATAGGGATTAAACAACGGGGCTTTATTTCTTTTTGCCTTTAGTTGAGGGTTGGAATTTGGCGATCGTTGAATCAAAGGGGGTTATAGGGTATGATAAAAGAAAAGACAAAGAGGAGAGTGCGATGAAAATCAAAAAAGCGGTTATTCCTGCGGCGGGTCTTGGCACCCGGTTTTTGCCAGCGACCAAGGCCCAGCCCAAAGAAATGCTTCCCATAGTGGATAAACCCACCCTTCAATATATTGTGGAAGAGGCGGTGGCTTCTGGTGTTGAGGAGATCCTTTTAATCACCCGATGGGGAAAAACATCGATCGAAAACCACTTTGACCGCTCCTATGAAGTGGAGTACGAATTGGAGCGCAAAGGGGATGTTGAACGATTAGATATCGTGCGTCGTATTTCTGACATGGCAGAAATCCAGTACGTTCGTCAGCACGAAGCCAAAGGTCTGGGCCATGCAGTGTATTGTGCGAGAAGTTTTGTAGGCAATGATCCCTTCGCCGTCCTGTTGGGAGATGATATCGTCTACAATCCCCAACGTCCCTGTATTGGTCAAATGGTCGATGTGTTTGACAAATACGACGGCACCGTCCTCGGATGCCAAACGGTGAGCGAAGACCGAGTGTCTCGTTACGGTATTATTGATGGGACAGAGGTAGAATCGGGGGTCTACAAAGTCAACGACATGGTGGAAAAGCCCAAGTTGGAAGACGCCCCTTCCAATATTGCGGTACTTGGACGTTACATACTCACAGCGAGTATTATGGATGTGCTGCGAGACCAAAAACCGGGGCACGGTGGCGAGATTCAGCTGACAGATGCGATTAAAACCCTGGCTAAGGAAGAGTCTGCCTATGGCTATATCTTTGAAGGTAGACGTTATGATGTGGGTTCAAAACACGGCTATATCGAAGCTCAAATCGACTACGCGCTACGAGATGGGGAAATTAGAGATGGTATTTACGATTATATGGCTGCCATCGTCGGTGGCAACAATCCGGAATTCAAAAGGTAAAAATTGATGAACGACTCTAGACGTGCAAGGTGATAGAGTACCTATCGAAGGCGATAAGCCCTTCGTCGCGCATTTTAGCTAACTCGCGGGAAAGGGAGGAGCGTTGCACGCCAAGGTGCTCCGCAAGTTTCTTTTTGGATTGATTGAGTTGAATGCGAGATGAGCCTTGGAGATTCTGTTCACGTCGAAGGTAATGGAGGAGTTTTTCCCGAAGGGGGCGATACACCGTGGTTTTGATTTTGTCGCCGAGGATGAAGGTGTGATCCGAAATGTACGCCAAGAACCCCCTTAAAAAGACCGGATTTTCACAAAAAATGTCAAAGAGGGTCTCCCTAGCGATCTCTAAAATGACCGCGTCCTCTTGTGCCGTTATGGTCATGGGGTAGTAGGGATTTTTGGAAAAAAGCATGTTGCCACCGAGGATGTCGTCTTTGGTAAAGGTGGAAATGGTAAACAAATTTCCGAATTCATCTATGCGATCGACAACAATGACGCCTGACAAAATCAACTCGAAATTGCTGCATTCATCCCCTTCAAAATGAATGACCACACCTTTGGCGTAGGAGACGATGTTAAAGTCGCGAGATGCCATGTAGGCGTTGATTTTCTTTGGCGACAACGCACTCAACAATCTCGAGTCGCATAATAGGGTTTGGGTATTCATCAATTCGCCTCCATAAGTGTTACCTAGGTAACGTATTTATTATCATCCTATCGCTATACTGGTAATAGAGCAATAGGAAAGGAGACAATAAATGAAGAAATACTTAGGTTGGGCGGTGCGACTCCTCTTTTTAGCGGGTTTTATCTTATTGATGAGAAGTGGAAAGATGATGGTTTGGCTCGCAATTTACGGGCTGAGCACCATTGTTGCGCTGGTGGTTGGAAGGGTGTACTGCGGTTATATCTGCCCGATGAACACCTTGATGATCCCATTAGACAAGCTTTCGAAAAAGGTGGGTTTTAAGAAGTTGACGCCACCTCAGTGGTTGGAAACCGGTGTATTTTCCTGGGTGGCGTTGATTCTCAGTGTTGGCGTCGTCATTTTTGGACAAAAAGTGATGCATCGGAGTATTCCCATTTTAATCCTATGGCTTGGGGTGGCTGTGGTTGGCGCCTTTGTGTGGAAGACTCACGTGTTTCACAACGGGATCTGCCCATTTGGACCGTTGCAAAAGCTCTTTGGCGGATTTGCGTTATTTTCTGAAGAGGTGGACGTGGAAGGTTGTATCGGATGCCAGCTTTGTGAAAAAGTATGTCCTTCTGCTGCCATAGAAGTGAGAAAAACAGATAAGAAAGCGGAAATTACCACATCCCTTTGCTTTGAATGCACAAATTGTTCACAAATATGCCCCACAAAAACGATACATTACCAAAAACGAAAAAAATAACTAATAGCGAAGCAAAATTAGGAGGAAAACATGATCGAACGCGTATTTCATCTTTCAAAAACCGATGATAAAGCCGTTGAAAAAGTCGTTTTCGACGAAAATGTCCACTACCTTCACATGGTTTTCAACCAAGGCGAAGGGTTACCCGAGCATTTTTCCAATTCCAATGTGTACATGACAGTGATACGTGGAAGGTTGTCCATCGGGTTGGATGATCAACCCGTTCACGAATACGAAGGCCATACCTTGATTAAAATCCCCATCAATACCAAAATGAATGTGAGTAACCTCCACGAAGAGACTTTGGAGTTGATTGTAGTAAAAGCGCCAGCGCCAATGCCGAACTGACAGAAAACAGGTGGTAAAAAACAGTTATGTTTTTTACCATCTTATTTTTTAGGGCGAGCTTGTTAGATTCGAAGGGTAGCAGGGTAAGAATGATAACAGATATTATATAAGCCAATAGTTGTTATTAGGAGAGTTTTTCTGCAGAAACTTATCTGCTTCATATTTGTTACACTTTTTAGAACTATAATAGTATTAGACTATCGGCTACCCTTAAGGAGGAGAAGACATGCAAGACACATTGGAACTTCACAGTAAACTATTTATACTCATCCGAGAAATTGGACAAAAAATCGATCTGGTGTTGAGTCCTTACGCTGAAGGAGCCGACATCACCACCCTTCAACTGAAGATGATACTTGCTTTGGCCGTGGTTAGGGAAGAGCTTCCGATGGGAGAAATTGGTCAGATAGCGGGGATTGCTGGAGGCAATATCTCCAACACCTGCAAAAAAATGGAACAAAAAGGCTTTGTGACGCGTACAAGAGGCACGGAAGACGAACGAGTGGTTTTTGTAAAACTCACGGACAAAGGCCGCGAACTATGTGAAAAAGTGAGAGTAGAATTTATTAACCGCTTCGGCGATACCGAAGAAAAACTGTCTAAAGTACAGGTAGTCTATGACAACCTATCAGACTTAGAAAAGCTACTTGACAAATACTACTAAGGAGTCGTGATTGATTGAAAGAAGATAAATCTAGAAAAACCCTGATTTACTACACGGTAGTAGGATTTATGGTCATCCTACTATTGAATTCATTTTTGCTACCGTATTTGCAAGCCAAGAAGCAAGAAGTGGTGACCTATAACCAATTTATCACCTATATCGACGATCAAAAAGTGGATAAGGTGGAAGTCGAAGGCGAGAGCATTCGATTTACGCTAAAGGATCAACCCAAAGGCATCGATTATTACAAATTGGGCAAGTGGGACGATCCTGGCTTGACGGACCGATTAATAAAGGCGAAAGTCAATTTTGATCGAGTGGTCCCAGAGCAAATGTCGCCAATTTTGAGTTTTCTCGTCTCCATCGTATTTCCCATTTTATTGTGGGTAGCGGTGGGACAGTTGCTCATGCGGTCGATGTCAAAACGCATGGGTGGAGGCAACAACATGATGTCCTTTGGTAAGTCCAACGCCAAGGTTTACGTCAAGGCTCAAACGGGAAAAACATTTGACGACGTGGCGGGTCAAGACGAGGCCAAGGAGTCTTTAAATGAAGTCGTCGATTTTCTACACGATCCCAAAAAGTATACCTCCATCGGAGCGATCCTCCCAAAGGGCGTTTTGTTGGTGGGACCGCCGGGAACGGGTAAAACCTTGTTGGCTCAAGCGGTCGCAGGTGAAGCGAAAGTGCCTTTCTTTTCCATCTCCGGTTCGGAGTTTGTGGAGATGTTTGTAGGGATGGGGGCTTCTAAAGTTCGCGATCTTTTTAAGCAAGCCAACGAAAAAGCGCCTTGTATCGTCTTTATCGACGAGATTGACGCCATCGGAAAACGACGAGACACCTCGGGTTTCTCTGGAAATGACGAGCGCGAGCAAACGCTGAATCAGCTCCTCAATGAAATGGACGGATTTGACGGTAGTGAAGGCGTGGTCATATTGGCTGCGACCAACCGCCCTGAAATCCTAGATCCGGCATTGACGAGACCGGGGCGATTTGACCGACAAGTTCCCGTAGAATTACCTGATCTAAATGGAAGAGAAGCCATCTTAAAAGTCCATGCTAAAAAAATCATCACTGACCCTTCCATCGATTATCGAGAAGTGGCGAAGATGACTGCAGGGGCGAGCGGGGCAGAGTTGGCAAACATTATAAATGAAGGCGCACTGCGCGCTGTCCGTGAAGGGCGAAACAAGGTGCTACAAGAAGACTTGATCGAATCGGTGGAAGTAGTCATCGCCGGTCAACAGCGTAAGAGTATGGTGATTAGCCCGAAAGAAAAGGAGCTTATCGCCTATCACGAAGTTGGCCATGCGCTGGTCGCTGCTATGCAAACTGACTCCGCACCGGTGACGAAAATCACCATCATCCCAAGGACATCCGGCGCTCTAGGCTATACGATGCAAGTGGAAGAGGATGAAAAATTTCTCATGAGCAAGGAAGATCTGCACAACAAGATCGTCACCTTGACAGGCGGGCGTTCCGCCGAGGAGTTGGTGTTCAACACCAAGACCACAGGCGCAGCCAACGACATCGAACGAGCCACAAGCATCGCTCGAGCCATGGTCGCCCAGTACGGCATGACGGACGAGTTTGATTTTATCGCTTTGGAAACCCGATCAAACCGCTACCTCGGAGGCGATACCCAGTCCATCGCATCGGACGAAACCGCAGGCGAGATCGACCAAATGACGCGAAAGATCATCGCATCAGCTCATATGAAAGCCATCGAAATCCTAAAGGAAAACATGGATAAGCTTCACGAGATCTCACGCTATCTGATCGAAAAAGAAACCATCACCGGAGAAGAATTTATGGGTATTTTAAACCGTAAACCGGTCGTCGAAGCTGTTGAAGAAGGATAATATTGACGAAAAACACCCAAGCCTGAAAATGGCTTGGGTGTTTTTACATAAAAGATTGAAGAGAAGAATCGTTGGCTTAATGCTTGGCTTCTTGAAGCATGGTGTGTTTCAGTTCCCACAGCGGATAGCTCAAGTCGACGATGTAGAGGTGGGGATTGTCAAAGCGCTTGATTTCATCCCATAGGCTGTGGACCTCATTGCGGCAAAAGTCGTTGATGTCCACAAGGGAGGGCAGGTCGTAAACGAGCTTGCCCTCTTTAAAAATTGGAACCAACAGTGGTTTTGCGTTGAAGTTGGACAAGGTTTTGCGCTTCCATGTGTAGGTGGGGTGAAAGATTTCAAGGTCTTTTGTATCGTCGATGGTTTCATCGGCTAGGGTGATCAGATCCGCTTCCGCTTTGCCAGTAGCTCTGTCGTAAAGGCGATAGATGTTTTTAAACCCGGGGGTGGTGATCTTCTCCACGTTTTCGCTGATTTTGATTTTGGGTTGTATATTTCCCTCACTATCTTCGATGGCGACCAGTTTGTACACGCCTCCAAAAATGGGTTGAGAACGGGCGGTGATCAAGCTTTCGCCGACGCCAAAGGAGTTGAGCTTGGCACCTTGATTGAGAATGTCTCGGATTTTGTGTTCATCCAAGGAATTGGACGCGACGATGGGGCAGTCTTCATAGCCGGCGGCATCGAGCATTTTTCGAGCTTTTTTGGACAAGTAGGCGATATCTCCAGAGTCGAGTCGAATGCCCAGTGGGCGTTTGCCCAGGGGTTTGAGAACCTCATCAAAGGCTTTGATTGCGTTTGGCACCCCGTCTTTTAAGGTGTTATACGTATCGACGAGCAAGACACAAGCGTCGGGATAGCTTCTGGCGTAGGCTTTAAAAGCGTCGAGTTCTGTCGGAAACATCTGGACCCAAGAATGTGCCATCGTGCCAAGCGCTGGGACGTTGTATAGCCTATCAGCGTAGGTGTTAGCCGTTCCTACAACGCCACCGATAAAGGCGGCTCTAGCGCCTAATGTGGCTGCATCAGGACCTTGGGCTCTTCGCGATCCAAATTCCATGACGGCTCGACCTTCTGATGCGCGCACAATCCGGTTGGCTTTGGTCGCGATCAAGCTTTGATGGTTGAGGGAGAGCAGCACCATAGTTTCGATCATTTGAACTTCGAGAACTGGACCTCGCGCGATCAGCATCGGCTCTCCGGGAAAGACGACAGAGCCTTCGGGTAGCGCCCAAATATCGGAGGTAAAGGTGAAATCTTTGAGATAGTTGAGAAATTGGTCGGAAAAAATGCCCTTTTTTCGCAAAAATGCGATATCTTCTTCTGTGTAATGCAGGTTTTGAATGTAGTGAACGACCTGTTCCAATCCTGCTGCAATGGCAAAACCGCCCTCGTCGGGTACATCGCGATAATACATGTCGAAATAAGCGATCGTATCCGCCATATCGTTTTCTAAATAGCCGTTTGCCATAGTGAATTCGTAAAAATCCGCTAGTAAAGTCAAATTGCGCTCGTCATCGTTGTACATCGTTGGCTCCTCCTAAAATAGTAGGATGACCTTGTGCGTAGCTCATGACGAAATCGATAAAGTATGAGATACTACCTCTAAGGCCATCTTTTTTGATGGAATGTCCTTATTATATCGGTTAATTGATGAATTGACCAATCTTGAATCGTAAAGTGAGGGATATTATGCACGACGGACACACACATACCCATTATTGTCAACACGGTTCCGATGACCCGATGAAAGCTTATATCGAACGGGCGATAGAAGAGGGGTTCAAAACCTATTCCATAACAGAACACGCCCCCTTGCCAAAAGGATTTCTCGCCTTAAAGGAGCTTGGGGCACCAGGGACCGTCACAAAAGCCGCTATGGATTGGAACGATCTGGAGGCCTACTTCACAGAGATGAAACAGGTAAAAGAAGACTATAAAAATGATATCGATATTAAAGTTGGCTTAGAAGTGGATTATCTGTTAGGTTTTGAAGACGAAACCAGAGATTTTCTCAATACCTGGGGAAAAGAACTAGACGATGGAATCCTGTCGGTTCACTTTATACCAGGGGCAGGTGGTTTGCGCTGCATCGACTACAGTTTAGAAGACTTTAAAGAGGGTCTCCTGGATTTCTACGGTGATATGGATAAAGTCGTAGAAGTTTACTATGACGTGATGATCAAAAGCGTCAATGCTGACCTAGGCCCCTATAAGCCCAAGCGCATCGGACATATCAATCTCATTCAGAAGTTTCTAGGGGCTTTTCAAAAAAATAGCTTTAAAAACAGAGAAATGAACATTATGATCGATCTCTTTTTTACCATGCAAGAAGCGGGTTATTCCATGGATTGTAACTATGCGGGTCGTAGAAGCCCCTATTATAGAGATACTTATCCTCCTTTTTCCATGGCTCAGTTGGCTTACAAGATGGACATCCCTATTATTTTCGGCTCCGATAGCCACGCCGTATCGGATCGCTAGTTAGAAGCGCACCGTGTAGAAGAGTGCGAAGCAATAGACGTAAATCACGAGGTTGACAAGACTCAAAACCGGTACACCGACATAAAACTTGCGGTGGGCTGTTTTGTGGTGAAAAGCCACCATGGAGAGCAGCGCCCCAAATCCTCCGCCGATAAAAGCGAGAAGCATCAAGGTCGTTTCCGAAACTCGTCTGCCGCCGCGTTGGGCGAGAAATTTATCCAAAGCGTATACGATGAAAACCGATGCGTTTGCCAATACGTAGTAAAGGAGCACCAGTTGTTGCGCCATAGTGAGCGTGGCGATAAAAGCGTTCAATACAATCACCTCTGTTTATAATAGTACTAGTTAGATACCCAAAATTCTGACTTTCTGTCGAGGTCGAGAAAAAAGCTGAAGTTCAACCATAAACACATTTTACCGGAACTTCATCTATTCTTTTCTTAAACGACCGAGTTTTAGGGTATGTATAAAAGGTATCAATCAAAAACCTAATGAGGAGGAACGACATGACACACCAATTGACAAAACGAGTACTGAGCTTTTTACTTGCCTTTGCCCTCGTCTTTGCCTTAGTGCCGGTAGACACTGCACAAGCGGCAAAGGTGGAAACCGTAACACTACTTCACACCAACGACATCCACGGCAATGTGGAAGGCGATCCGCTGATGGTTAAGGACGCGAAAACTGGTGAGATGGTAAAAAATGAAAAAGCGTCAAAAATCGGTTATCCGCGCTACAAAACCATCATTGACGACTTTAGAGCGAAAAGCGGCAATGTCATCGTTCTTGATGCAGGCGATGCCACTCACGGAACCAACCTAGCCACCATATCCGAAGGGGCAGCGGTCATCAATATGATGAATGCCCTTGGCGTAGATGCACTCGCACCAGGCAATCACGATTTTAACTACGGCTATGAGCGCTTGAAACTGTTGGAAGCAGACGCGATCTTCCCGATTTTAGCGGCGAATGTGGTCGTCGATAAAACGGAGGAAAAAGCTCTTGGCGATCATGTGATACTCACTACGGATGGTGGAGTGAAAGTCGGCGTATTTGGATTGGCGACTCCAGAGACCAAGACCAAATCCAACCCAGTAAACACTGAAGGGTTGACCTTTAGAGAAGAAATCGCAACGGCCCAAGCTCAAGTAAAGGCGTTAAAAGACGGCGGAGCGCAAGTCATCGTCTTTCTTAGCCACTTAGGGATGGATGAGGAATCAAAAGTCAAATCCACGACTGTGGCAAAAGCCGTGTCTGGGATTGACGTCATCATCGATGGCCACAGTCATACCTTGCTTCCTAATGGACAAAAAGAAGGGGATGTGCTGATCGCATCCACAGGAAACTACCTAGAAAACATCGGCAAAGTGGAGATCACCTTGACTGACGGCGTGGTCACCGACAAAAAAGCGAGTTTGATCACCTTTGCAGAAGCATCGAAATTCAATGAAGATCCAAAGATTTTGACCATAATTGACGAAGCTAACGAAACCAATGAAACCATTCTCGAAAAAGTCGTCGGCAAAACCGCAACAGAACTCGACGGCGTGCGCGAACACGTTCGTGGCGGAGAGACCAACCTTGGCAACCTCCTCACCGATGCGATGATCGCAGCTACAGGCGCTGATGTGGCGCTGACCAACGGTGGCGGTATCCGTGCGAGCATTCCAGCGGGCGAGGTCACCATGGGAAAAATCATGACGGCTTTTCCTTTTAACAACGCCGTCACCGTCATTGAAGTCACTGGCAAAGACATCGTAGACGCGTTGAAATTTGGCGTCGACGCTTATCCGGAAGTAGCAGGAAAATTCCCACACGTTGGTGGCATGAGCTATCAAATCCTAACCGGCGGTGAGAAAAACGACGTGGTAAATATCGTCGTCAACGGTGCACCAATCGATGTGACTAAAACCTACAAACTCGCCACCAACGACTTCATGGCAGTGGGCGGAGATGGCTATGACATGTTTAAAGGCAAACCTCAAGTGACTTTATCGGGATTGTTGTCAGAAGCCGTTGCCGAACACATCACAACCTTGACCAAAAAAGACGGTCAAGTGGACTATAAAGTGGAAGGGCGTATCACAGAAGTTTCAAACTTGAAGACGACCCGCATCTACGGTGATGATCGAATGAAGACGGCGATTGCCCTCAGTGCAAAATCCTATGAGAAAGCGGATACGGTCGTCCTTGCAGACGCGCTCAAATACGCCGACGCACTGAGCGTATCTCCGTTGGCGACTCAACTCGAAGCGCCGATTTTACTCGTGGCAAACAGCCAAGTCACCGATGACATCACAGCGGAAATTCAACGACTCGGCGCGAAAAACATCCTTCTCGTCGGAGGGACAAATGCGCTCTCTGCCGATGTGGAAGCAAAAGCGAAAACATTGGGCGCCGTAGAGAGACTCGGTGGGCTCGATCGCTACGCCACAGCTCTACTGATCGCAGACAGGATGATTGCGATGGGAGCGGACACGAAGAATTTTTATGTGACCAGTGGTGAAAACTACCCTGATGCCATGTCTGTCGCAGCGCTTGCAGCCATTGAAAAAACCCCAGTCCTTCTCAGCCGTCAAAAAGCCCTAAACCCAGAGGTTGAAAAAGCACTGAAAACATGGGATGTAAAAGCCCTCACCCTTGTCGGTGGTACAGCAGCTCTATCTCAGGATGTGGAAAACGCAGCGAAAGTCCTTGGAAAAGTCGAGCGTTTGGCTGGTGATGATCGCTACGAAACCAATTTGAAAGTCGCAGCAAAGATCAACACTGACGCGAAAATCGCCTACACGGCAAACGGCATGAACTTCGCAGATGCCCTAACGGCAGCGCCAGTGGCAGCCAAGGGCAAAGCGCCGTTAGTATTGGTCAACCCTGACAAACTCAACGATGCGACGAAAGCCTATATCGATGCACAAGACTTCACGGTGATCAACATTGTCGGAGGAATCAACGCGGTTTCTGCAGCAGTGGAAAAAACCCTCAGCGATTTGGTCGTCGTTCGTCACTGATTTTAATCCAGCAACCCTAACTCGAGAAACCTCCCCAAGCGTCTTGTATGGGGAGGTTTTCTCTGTCGTAGTATTGGGGTAGGGCTTTGATCATTGCGAAGTGTAAGCAACATAGAAAATAATGTCTCCAATAATGGCAGAAGAAACGGAAAAACGGATGAGGATAACGTTTTACGACATCGGCTGATGGGTATTGATCATGTAGCGAGAGTTTTACATAACGTTGGGTTTATTGCGTTTTCAAACTCTATTATCGAGAAAGGAGTCGTAAAATGTCACCGACAACCCCTGACTTAACAGTTAAAACCCTGAAATGCACGGCGTGTGGCGCTCCTGTATATTACAATGCCCAACAAGATGGTTTTTCGTGTACCTATTGTGGCAATGTGTTGCCTTATGAATCTGATGATGGTGTTGAAGAAATCTCTTTTTATCTAGAGCACGTTCCGATTAAGATCGAAAATGGGCGATACCACCTCACGAATCTGGGTGAGGCCAGAGATATGGCCCATGGAAAAAAATGGCAGGCGGATAGAAATTGGCAACATATTGTGAAACAAAAATATCTCCATCATGAAAAACGACAAAGTTACAGTACAAGAGAACTCCTGATTCATCAGTGTTTGAATTGTGGTGCACAGGTGGAAGCCTTTACGACTCAAACGATTTGGCATTGCAAATACTGCGACAATAAATTTATCAAAGAAGAGGTCCTCAACTCCAGCGCCACATCGATTTATGAAGTTGTAGATAATGGCGACGAGGCACTTCCTCATTTTGCGATTCCGTTTTCCATTTCGAGAGAACAAGCTAAAAGGAGTATTTTACAGTTTGCATCACTGAGACCAAAAGCATTTAAAGAACAAAATCTTGAAAAGAGAATCGATGAACTATGGGCTTTTTATGTACCCTATCGGATTTGTGACTCGAGTATCGTTGTAGAAGTTGAAAATGACCAAGGGACAGCGCTGCTGTTTCAAGATTACGTCAATTGGGTGACCCCGATAACTCAAGACCACAATCAACATATGCTGACGGATATCGGACCCTGGGATTTATCAAAAATCACGCCTTTTGCCGTCAAGTTTGCTGAAGGCGATATAGAATTTGATACCGGATTTGAAACCGATAGCTCGGCGGCGTTGTTTACGAGAGACAATACATTGAGGCCAGAGATTAACGCTGAGATAAAGAGACGGTATCCTTCAAAAAATTATAGAATCAATTGGATAAGAGAGGAAGTAAGAGCTGTCAAATCAGCGATGCTTCCGATTTATTTCCTAGACAAAATGAGCAAAGGGATAAAGGTCTATTTTATGGTCAATGGTCAAACTGGGGCGGTGTGTGCATGGGGACGAGGACAGATGGAAGGCAAAGAAACCCTCTTTTCTCCAGGGAATCTAGATATGGAGAAGGTAGGGGAGACCACACTAAAATCTGGTCTGCAACCGGTTGTCGAGGAAGCTATAGGGATATATAAGCCTGTATCCGATAAAGAAGCGTTCAATAAGAAGGGGATTTTTAAACGCTTGTTTGGGAATAAGGGATGAGATGAAAAACACAAGAGGACGATCAGGACAAGCTATGGGAAGGAATACATCCTATGGACTGTCTTTCTCTGGGAAACCACCAGAGACGCTTTCATTCGATCCCTAAACCTGTGATTTCATCGTCTAGCCAAGTAAAGTGATCGTGGCGGCTGTCACCATCAATTCAAAGGCGAGGAAGCCATAGTAAAGATGGCATTGTAAAGCAAAAGGGTATGGTGTAAAGCAAACTACTTCAGCAAAGTGGGCAGAACCGGGGTGTAGGTAGTGATATAACGCGGAATAACCCTTTAGAGTGCTATTTTTTCACGTTTTCCTATCAAATTCGCCGAAATTATGATACACTATACAGGGTAACGAAAGGAAGGAAACCATATACTATATGCAAAACAATGAAGAATTAAGAACCACAGACACACCGAACACCGAAGAGAAAAAAGCGACGTTTCAAGAGTTAAACCTATCGAATGAGGTGCTACGCGCCATTTCCGATATGGGCTTTGAAGAGATGTCGCCGATACAAGCTCAAGCGATCCCCTATTTGTTAAAAGGGGTGGACGTCATCGGACAAGCGCAAACGGGAACCGGGAAAACCGCCGCTTTTGGCATTCCCATCGTCGAGCAAGTCGATCCAACCAATCCAGCCGTCCAAGCCTTGGTCCTATGTCCGACGAGAGAACTCTCCATCCAAGTGGCAGAAGAAATTGCCAAACTCACCAAATACAAAAAAGGCGTTCGCGCCATGCCCATATACGGCGGTCAACCGATTGACCGTCAAATCCGAGCCCTGAAAAAAGGGGTCAACGTGGTTATCGGCACGCCGGGTCGGGTTATTGACCACATCAACCGTCGCACCTTAAAAATTGGTGGCGTCAAAATGTTTGTCCTTGACGAAGCAGATGAAATGTTTGACATGGGCTTTAGAGACGACATCGAACGGGTGATCAACGAAGTACCTGAAGAGCGTCAAACCACGTTTTTCTCAGCGACCATGGCAAAAGAAATTATGTCATTCGCCAAAACTTACCAAAAAGATCCCCACATTGTACGAGTCGTTCAAAAAGAAATGACCGTGCCAAAAGTCGATCAGTTCTATTATGACTTAAAGCACCACATGAAAAATGAAATCCTCTCTAGGGTTCTGGATATTTACAATCCACGTCTTGCTATCGTCTTTTGCAACACGAAACGTATGGTTGACGAACTCACGGAGATCTTACAAAGCAAGGGTTACTTGGCTGATGGCCTCCACGGCGACTTAAAACAGTCCCAACGCGACCAAGTCATGAACAAATTCCGCAAAGGCACCATCGACATCCTTCTCGCCACAGACGTTGCGGCAAGGGGATTGGACGTTGACGATGTGGATTTGGTTATTAACTACGATCTTCCTCAAGACGACGAATACTACGTACACCGAATTGGTCGTACGGCGCGCGCTGGAAGAGAAGGCACAGCTATCAACTTCGTCACCGGTAGAGATTCTTACCGATTGCGCGATATTCAAAAATACACTAAAACTCGCATCCAACGTCGCAACCTCCCAACCTTAAAGGACATCGAGTCCAATCAATTGACTAAAATCAAGACGATGGTGTTGGAAGAAATCGACAAAGACGATATGGAAAAGAGCAAAAGCTTGATCAATATGCTTTTAGAAGAGGACAACAGCGCCTACGATGTGGCTTGTGCCTTGCTTTCCATCTATCAACGTCAAAACCAAGCGGATAGTCACGAAGTGCTGGACTATGTGGATAACGACAAAGTGCGTCCCACAAGTGGCAATCGGGAAAGAGATCGCAACCGACCTCGCGACAAGAAATTCCGTAAAATGTCCGATGCACAACGCATTCACATCAATGTGGGCAAACGTCAAGGCATCACTCCAAGACATATTTTGGCGGCGCTGGTTCAAGAAACTGGCATCGATCGCAGAAAAGTGGGAGATATTGACGTCTACGACGCATTCACCTACGTGGAAATCAGCAAATCCGATGTGAAACGCGTGATGCAAAGACTTCAAGGGGCTCATATCAAAGGCTCTCGAGTGCGGGTAGAAACCGCGCGACCACGAGATTAGTCACAGCATAAAGACCTAAAATCGAGCTGCCTGAGGGCAGCTTTTCTACATGGAGGACCACATGAAAAGAAGTCTACTGTTGATTGCTCTATTGTTCTTGACCGCTTGTCAACCTAAAACGCCTGAAAAGACTTCACCTTCAACAGGCAACAACGAGGTGACAGTTGTCGCACTCTTAGCTTCCGAAGGCAGTTCGGGTACCTTTTTAATCACTAAACCCCTGGGCGAGTTTCTTGATATAGGCCTGGATAAGGACATGGGTGCCATCGGTGTCGGCGATTCGTTCACCATGACCCTATCGGATATGCGTAAAGAATCCTACCCGGCTCAAACCGACGGGACAAATGTCGAGCGGGTAAGCGTAGGGAAGGATATGCCCGTGCATTTAAGACTCGACATCAACACAGGGGCATCGATTGCTGCTTACGGCAAAGAAGCGTTGTTAGTCGATGTGCGCACACCAGAAGAGTACGCCGGGGGCCATTTGCCAGGCGCTATCAACAAACCGGTGGAAACCCACCTTGGCGACCTCGAAAAGGAAATGGCCAACAAGGACGCCGCTATTTTTGTCTATTGCCGGTCGGGTAATCGGTCTAATACCGCAGCTAAAGCCTTAATTAAAAAGGGATTTCCTTTGGTTATCGACCTTGGTGGCATTTCGGGATTCAAAGGGGAATTGGAGAAGTAACTTATGGAAAAACTCGGCGCTTATAGCAAAGAAAAACCCTACACCTACCTTTTTGGACCTTTTCCCGTCATGGAAATGTTGGATAAAAAGCCAGAAGCCTTGCTAAAAATTCTCATCCATCCCCAGTTTCGAGACTGGGACAAAATTGTGGACCGAGCGAGGTCGGCTGGCGTGGCGTGGGAAGAAGGATCGGATAAACTCTTTCGACGCTTGTCAAAAAAAGGCAACACCTACGTCATGGCTGTTGTCGATAAATTTGAAGCGCCGTTGTCTCAAGCAAACCACATCCTACTTGTAGAGCCTCAAGATTGTGGCAACCTTGGGACGATGATTCGTACGATGGCGGGATTTGAATACTATGATCTCGCGCTCATCGGAAAAGGGTGTGACCTGTTTGACCCTCGCACCCTTCGCGCTACTATGGGCGCCATCGGAACATTGCACCACCAACACTACAATACCATCGAGGATTACTGCGCAGCTCACCCCAACCACAGCCTGTATCCCTTTATGCTCGGAGCAAAAGGGATCAGCCCAGAACGCGCAACCGTCACATCTCCATTTAGTCTGGTTTTTGGCAACGAGGGGCAAGGTCTAGCGCCTCGATACGAAATGCTGGGCCAGGTGATCACGATTCCTCAATCTTCAGCGGTGGATTCGTTAAATATTACTGTGGCTTGCGCCGTGGGGATGTACGAGTTTTGGAAAAAAACAAAAATCGCCACAATCTGAAAAATTATTCAAAAGATTGTGTTATAATGTTACATATGGTATCGCTAGACCGCAGAGGAAGTGGGTTTGTTTCTCATTAATCTCTGAACGGTTTCGTGCTATAATAATGACAATGACATCATGAATTTAAGGAGGATAAGGATGAATCGAAGGATGGACGATCCAAATATAGATTGGGGCAAGCTGGGTTTTTCGTATTTGCAAACGGACTGTAGTTACGTTTCCTATTATCGCGACGGCAAGTGGGACGATGGGGAATTGGTGGAGGAAAACACCATTACCATCAGCATGGGTTCTCCTGCCCTACATTATGGCCAACAGTGTTTTGAAGGGCTAAAAGCCTACCGAAATAAAGAAGGCAAAGTCCAGATGTTTCGGATCGATGAAAACGCCAAGCGTTTGAATCGCGCCTGTGATAAATTGGTGATGCCCCATGTGCCAGTGGAGAAATTTATCGATGCTTGCTATCGCACCGTATATGCCAACGAACGCTTTGTACCGCCATACGGATCTGGCGCAAACCTCTACGTCCGACCTTACTTAATTGGTATCGGCGACAACATCGGCGTTAAACCTGCTAGTACCTATCTGTTTGGCGTGTTTTGTATGCCAGTAGGACCGTATTTTAAAAACGGCATGGCCCCATCCCATTTTGGGACGACCACCTATGATCGCGCAGCACCCATGGGAACTGGAAATATCAAAGCGGGAGGCAACTATGCGGGAAGCCTAAAACCCCACATGGACGGCGTCGAATCGGGTTTCGCCGATGTCATCTACCTCGATCCCGCCACCCACACCAAAATTGAAGAAGTGGGATCGGCGAACTTTTTTGGCATCACAAAAGACAACGTCTTTGTCACGCCAAAATCTACCTCGATTTTGCCAGGCATCACTCTTATGTCCTTGAAAGGTATTGCCAGAGATGTGTTGGGCATGAAGGTGGAAGAGCGGGAATGCCACATTGATAAAATTGACGAATTTGTCGAGGCGGGCGCTTGTGGGACGGCAGCGGTGATTACACCGATTGGCTCCATCACGCATCAAGACCATAAACACGTCTTTTTCAGTGAAACCGAAGTGGGTCCTGTGACCAAAAAACTTTACGATACCCTTCACGACATGCAAATTGGCGATATGGAAGCGCCTGAGGGTTGGGTGTTTAACGTAGAAGCCAATTATAAAGGATAACTACACAAAAATCGCCCGCGATGGGCGATTTTTGTGTTAAAGGTTGAGTTGTTGGCTGGCAAAGTCGATGCTCCAATCCACAAGTCTGTCGTAATCCACTTCTTTAAAGGAGGAAATCCTCCGATGTGCAGGGCTCAAATCGTACTGGGGCGTTTCAGGGTTATCAAAGCCTACGGTTAAGGCACCAGAAGCGATTCCCGCTTGGACTCCGGCTTCGGAATCTTCAAAAACAATACATTTTTCGATGAACACGTTGAGCTTTTGTGCCGTGTCCCAAAAGAGTTGGGGGTGGGGCTTGGGATTGATCAAATCTTGTCCAGAGACCATGGCATCAAAGTAGACGTCGATGTCAAAGAGCTCCGTCAAGGTTTCGATTTCAACCATGGGGGATGATGAAGCGATCGCAAGGGGGATGCGCTGGGCGCGTAGACTGTTGAGCAAGGTTACGACTCCGTCTGTGGTGGTAAGCGATGGGTCGCTGCGATACAGTTCTAAAAGATGGCTTTGTTTAGTGGCATTGGCCTCTTCGATATCGTAATCCAACCCAAAAGCTTCTTTAAATAACCCTAGGGCGTAGCGACTTGTCTTCCCTGCGATCTGAGGGGTATAAGGTACCATGCGATCATAGTCGACCCCGTATTCTTTTAATGTCATTGTAAAAGCTTTTAAATGAATGGCCTCTGTGTTAAATAAAGTGCCGTCCATATCAAAAATAATAGCGTCCATAACATTCCTCCTAAGTACTTAGTTACCCGAAATAGGAGGACATCAACCAAAAAAGGGATCTTGAACAAACGGTCAGTAAGCGTTAAAATAATAGTGTAGGCCAAGTGATAACCAACCTTTAAGGAGGATACGATTTATGGAATTAAAAGGATCAAAAACAGCAGTCAACCTGATGAAGTCTTTTGCAGGTGAGTCCCAAGCCAATATGCGCTATACGTTCTACGCTTCTAGAGCGAAAAAAGACGGTTATGTTCAAATTCAAAACATTTTTGCAGAGACGGCACGCAACGAGAAAGAACACGCTGAACGTTTCTACAAATTCCTACAACCCGTGTTAGAGGGTGAAACCATCGCTATCGACGGTAGCTTCCCTGTTAACTTAGCAGACACCGCTTCTAACTTAAAAGCGGCAGCAGCAGGCGAACACGAAGAACACACTGATCTCTACCCAGCCTTTGCCGATGTGGCTGATGAAGAAGGCTTTGCCGAAATCGCCACGGTATGGAGAGAGATTGCAGAAGTTGAAGAAGCACATGAAAAACGCTACTTAAAATTGCTTGCAAACATCGAAAACGGCACTGTCTTTGAAAAGCCAGAAGTTATTCGTTGGAAATGCAACAACTGTGGTTACATTCACGAAGGCACCTCCGCACCTACACTGTGTCCAGCTTGTGCCCATGCTCAATCCTACTTTGAAGTGTTTGTAGAAACCTATTAAGCGATAAACGTCTAAACAAATCTCACGCCCTCACAACAGACTTTGGTCTTGTGGGGGCGTGTCTTTGTTTTGCTCATCATGTTTTTGAAATGGGGGATTTGCTTTACGGGAAATACTGTAGAATTTTCGTTAAGGAGAAAGAGGACTTGACAATATCACTAGTTAGTGGTATTATACAGTTGATGATCGAATTCAACAAGAATTAAGGAGGCTATAATGACGAATACAGCAATTTTGAGACAAGGTCCACTGGGTGTTCGCTACCCCACCGAAGACCCCTTTATTTTCACGGTACACCATACAGACGACTATCCTGCAGGCGATGGCAACTCCGCTCCGGCTACTCAAGAAGGTAGAGGACCCGACGGAGAAGGTGTCGAAATGCTAGACGGCGTTTGGCATATGTACCACGGCAGACGAGTTCCAGGTTTTCCTGCCCACCCACACCGTGGATTTGAGACGGTGAGCGTCGTCGAAGAAGGCACGGTCGATCACTCGGACGGTTACGGCAACAGCGGACGTTACAGCGCAGGCGATGTCCAATGGATGACCGCAGGGGCAGGTATGCAACACGCTGAGATGATTCCACTGGTCAACACTGACAAGGGCAATCGCACGGACTGGTTTCAAATTTGGTTAAACTTACCGCCAGAAAAGAAAATGGCGCCACCAGCTTATAAGATGTTGTGGCGTGAAGATATTCCCATTGTCGTCAAAGGCGAAGCTGGCCAACCGCAAACGACGGTAAAGGTGGTAGCGGGGGTTTTTGAAGGAGTGCAAGCCGTCGCTCCAGCACCAGATTCCTGGGCAGCTGACTCTGCAAACAAGGTCAACATTTGGGTGGCCCATCTCGATTCTGGTGCATCGTTGACGCTACCGGCGGTTTCTAAGACGTTGAGCCGAATGCTCTACTTGGTAGAGGGTTCCGCCATCGATGTCGCGGGCACCACTTCGAGCAAGGATCACTATATGAAACTCGTTGGAGATCGTGAGATTTTAGTGATAAACAACGGCGATGATCGCGTCAAGGTACTTCTTCTTGAAGGTGAGCCTATCGGCGCTCCTGTAGTCGCTTATGGTACTTTTGTGATGAACACGAGAGATGAAGTAGAACAAGCCTATGCTGATTTCCAAAGAGACCATTTTGGCGGTTGGCCATACCCAGTAGCAGACCCAGTCCACACAGGCAAGGGAAGATTTGCTCTGGGAGAAATTAAAGAGAAGTAATTGATCTAAAAGCGAGCTGAGTGCTCGCTTTTTTTGAGCATTAAAAAGTAGGGTTGAGCCAAAGGCGATGGGCCTCAGTCGCGGTTCGACGATTGATGACATCACACGACTTGAAGTCAAATCATCAGCCTAATCTGCCTCGCGAGAGGGCATGGTATGACTTTATCTCATAAATTATCGTAAGAAGGGCGTTATCACCTTGTTTGTAGGCTGAGAACGATTTGCCTTCTTCGTCGGTGATGTCGTCAATCGCCTCAAGGCGCCTTCGGCCCATCGCCATTGGCTCTG
>CAZHRC010000017.1:0-46208 GCA_964533865.1 uncultured Peptoniphilaceae bacterium | reverse complement strand
CGTGACCGATGGTTCCAATGTTAACGTGCGGCTTATTTCTTTCAAATTTTGCTTTTCCCATTAGGCTCCTCCAATATTTTTGATCTATTAATTGTATTATAACCCAGTTCTACAGAAAAATAAAGCTTTTACCTAAAAGCAAGGGGTTCTAGGGTGATGTCTCCCCAGAACCGATGTCTTTTTGAACGGTTTATTGACCGGATGTTGCTGCGCCTTCCGATGAGGTGGCTTCTGCTGGCGTTTCAGCTTTTGGTTGATCTAACCATTCCACTTCGGCTGTTTCGATCAAGTTTTGGAAGTAGGTTTGGTATTTAGTTTTGCCTAGTGCGGTGACGATGTCTTCCTTCAACGCTTCTGGCGTATCTTTCTTTTCGGTGACCTTAATGATGTGCCATCCAAATTCAGATTGTACCGGCTCGCTGATTTCGTTCACGCCAAGGTCAAAAGCTGCCTTTTCAAATTCTGGAACCATTTTTCCTTTGGTCACCGCTCCTAGGTCGCCGCCATTTGCTGCAGAACCTGGATCTGTGGAGAGTTCTTTTGCTACCGTCGCAAAATCTTCTCCGCCTTTGACGCGCTCAAGGGCAGCCTTTGCTTCGTCTTCGCTGCCCACTAAAATGTGGCTGGTGACGACAGAAATTAACGTATCCTTGTTTTCATCAAAGTAGGTCTTGATCTCTTCATCTGTCGGTGGATTGTTTTCGATGTACCAAGATTGATGTTTTTCTAGAAGGTAGCTGTTTTTGATCAACTTTTCGTATTGATCCGCCTTCATGCCGTTAGCTTCAAGCATTTTGTTGTAGCCTTCTTCGCCGCCAAGTTGAAGTTTCATTTCGTCAAGTTTCTTTTTTACTTCTTCATCTGTGATGGTGACGTTGTTCTTGGTCAGATCAGCCGCTACGACTTTTTCTTGAACTAACATATTTCGAATCTGTTGATCAAGGCCCATTTGCTTCGCATAGGCTTCTTTGTATAAATTATATTCCTCTTCAAAATCCGCTTTTGCAATGTACTCGCCATTTACTTTTCCTAAAGCGTCTTTTTCCGACACGGTACCTTTTGTTTGTCCACAAGCTGTCAGTAGGACACCCGCTGTCACTGCTATTGCTAACCATTTTTTCTTCATCATTTCTTCCCCTCTTCTGTTCTCAATTTTTTTAAAAAATACTTACCTATTATATACAATAGTATAAATAATGTAAATCAATTTTCGAGCCTCTCTGATTTTGTCATCCCCGATGCGCAGGGTAAAATTCGGTTGGGACGAAAGGTCTACGGCAAAATCACCGTCAAAGTCCTCTGAGATTTGCTGAATCTCCTTCATGGAAAACATGCCCGCTGTTTCGTAATCGAAAACGATGGCGCCATTCTTTTCGCGAATGCCCGAAAAACCGGATTTTTGAGCCATGTACTTAATAATGGATATGTCGCAGATGTTGAGTACCGGCTTTGGAATGTCACCATAACGGTCGATCAGCTCTTCAATCACTTGATCGTAGTCGTCTACCCCCGACATCGCAGCGATGCGTTTGTACATCTCGATTTTTTGTGACGGATCGGAGATGTAGTCATTTGGAATATAACCATCCACTTTAATGTCGATGGCGATTTCCGCTTCGACGGTGCGCACTTCGCCTTTTGCTTCGGCGATGGCTTCTTCCAACAGTTTGACATACATGTCGTAGCCCACGGCGTCAATGTGGCCGTGTTGGCTTTCGCCTAGGAGATTACCTGCACCTCTAAGCTCCAAATCCCGCATGGCGATTTTAAATCCTGAACCAAACTCGGTGAAATCACGGATGGCCATAAGTCGTTTTTCCGCTACCTCTTGAAGGACTTTGTCTTTCTGATAGGTAAAGTAAGCAAAGGAAGATCGATCAGATCTGCCGATGCGCCCCTTTAATTGGTACAATTGTGACAAACCCATCTTATCAGCATCATACACAATCATTGTGTTGACATTTTGTATGTCCATACCGGTTTCGATGATGGTTGTACACAAAAGCAAGTCGTATTCCCCTGCATTAAAGGCAATCATCACATCTTCCAACTGGGTTTCCGGCATTTGTCCGTGCCCTGTGATAATCCGCGCCTCAGGTACCAACTGGGAGAGCCGCTCTGCCATGCGCTCCATATCCTGAACTCGGTTGTAGACAAAATACACTTGACCGCCGCGAGAGAGCTCTCGAATAATCGCCTCTCGAAGGATGGTCGCGTCAAATTCCATAACGAAGGTGGAGATTGGCGATCGCTCTTCTGGCGGTTCGTCGAGTACGCTCATATCTCGAATACCTACAAGACCCATTTGAAGGGTTCTTGGAATCGGTGTCGCCGATAGGGTGAGCACATCGAGGTTTTCTCTAAGCTCTTTTAGACGCTCTTTGTGACGCACGCCAAAGCGCTGTTCTTCATCGACGATTAAAAGCCCCAAGTCTTTGAATTTCAAGTCCTTGGACAACAACCGATGGGTCCCCACCAACACGTCGACAAAACCTTTGTGGACGTCTTTGAGAATGTGGCGCTGCTGCGCCGCCGTTCGGAACCTAGAAATCATCTCCACTTTTACAGGAAAGTTGCCCAGACGATCTTTAATGGTGTTGTAGTGTTGCTGAGCGAGAATAGTGGTGGGCACTAAAAAAGCCACCTGTTTGCCATCCATCACCGCTTTAAACGCCGCTCGTATCGCCACTTCGGTTTTTCCGTAACCCACGTCGCCACAAAGCAAGCGATCCATCGGTTTTTCGCTTTCCATATCCTCTTTGATCTCCGCGATACTGCGCAGCTGAGCGTAGGTTTCTTCGTAGATAAAGGCGTCTTCAAACTCTCGCTGCCACATGGTGTCGGCGCTAAAGGCGTAACCTTTTTCCTTGGCCCGTTTGGCGTATAAGAGCACGAGATCCTCGGCTATCTCCTCGACGGCTTTTTTCGCCTTTGACTTCGCTTTGATCCAGTCGGTGCCGCCAAGTTTTGAAATCTTCGGCGCGCGAGCTTCCCCACCGACGAATTTCTGGATCATATTCATCTGATCTGTCGGGATATAAAGTTTATCGTTACCGCGATAGGCGATGACCAGGTAGTCTTTTTTGATGCCAGAGACTTCAATTTGGTCGATGCCTTTGTATTGTCCGACGCCGTGGTTGTCGTGGACGACAAAATCCCCTTCGACAAGATCCGAATAATTGATAATGTCTCTCGCGCTGCGTTTGCGTTTGCGCTTGGTTACTGTCGTCTTTCGCTCTTCGCCGTATAGCTCATGGTGGGTGAAGAGGATATATTTTATTTTAGGGTAAACAAAGCCTTTGGGCAGGGTGTGTCCGGTGACGACCACTTGACCCGATAGCACTTCTCGATTGAGGTCTTCACTATAAGAAGCGCCTACCCCCATTTCCTTCAACGACTCCACCATGTGCTCAGCTTTTTCGCGGCTATCCAGCATAAGGACAACCTTGGACCCTTCGTAGACCGCATCCTTCATATAGGCAAAGAAATTAGGCATATTTCGATTGAAATTTAAAGCTTCTACGCTTTTGATTTGAAGGATTTTTGCCGGGTTGAGCAGTCGGGTTCGCTTCATCAGCTGGGTCACATTGACGAGATTAAAAGCCTTTAGCCGATTGAGTAACTCCACAAAGGGCAATAATATCTCTTCGTGGGTGCGAAGGGCTTCCCCTCGCTCGATTTGAAGGGCAACGTCTTCTTCAAAGCTGGTGGCGTAAAGGCTTTGAGCATCGTAAACCCGCGTCAAATCCTCGAGATACAGCACCACATCCCCTGGTAAGTAGTCCAATAAGCTGGCGTATCCTCTTTTGGTCAAGTAAGGGCTGACCAAATCTCGGTTGGATACGGCCAACCCCGACTCCAAGTAGCCGATTAAATCGCCAAACTTTTCGAGTGCCCGATCCACATCCACACCGTAGGGCCTGCGATCGTCTAACCGCTCGAGTTCCCCGCGCATGCGATGAACGACCTCCATCCGCTCCTTGTGACTCAAGGTCATCTCGACTGCAGGATACACGGAAAACCCGTCTACTGTTTCGATGGAGCGCTGGGTTTGTATGTCGAAGCGGCGTATGGAATCGACTTCTGTGTCGAAGAGCTCCATACGGTAGGGGTGCTCTTCTGTGGAAGGGAAGATGTCCACAATCCCGCCTCGCACCGCGAATTGTCCACGGTTTTCAACCATGGATACTTTCTCATAGCTCAGCGCCACCAAGCCTTCTGAAAGTTTGTCCATGTCGATGTCGTCTTCTAAGGTAATATCGATTTGCCTGGACTGAAAGGTCTTTGGTGTAGTCAGACGCTTTTGCAGGGCTTGGGCCGTGGTGGAGATGATCAGTCTTTCGCCTTTGATCAATCGCATCATCACCCTCAAACGATCCAATGCACGATTATCCTCTATGGCGCTGATATTGTGAAAGGTCACCTCCGCCGCCGGAAAGAACTCGACGATATCTGGCGCCACTCCTCTTATCCCGTCGGCAATCGCTTTTGCTCTCAGCTCGTTGTCCGATAGAATCAACACGGTTTTTTTCAGTTGTTCCCCTAAGCCATAGGCAAATAGCGGCGCACTTTCTCGGATGAGCCCATGTAAATAAATCGGGGAATCCTTTCTTTTCAGCCCTTCGATCAACTCGTCGTACACCGGGTCTTTTAATAATCCATCAACCAAAAAATTCATCTCACACCTCCTTTCCGATCATGTCAAATGCCCCAATCCATCGATTGGGGTTTGTGAACAGTATGATTGTCATTAAATCCTTTTTGCATTGTATTCATTCATTGCGAGATCAAGATCGCCGTTGACGATGCACTCCACCGCCTCAGTCGCCCAATCCAGCTCCTTTTCTATTACCTTTTTCTCTTCTGTGGTAAACCCGCTTAGAACAAAGTCAGCTAGGTCGGCTTTTTGCCAACTGCGATTTTCACCCTCGGAAATCCGTCCTCACCCAACAGGCGAACGATGGATTTCAAACCGTTATGGCTACCAGCCGAGCCTTTGGGCCGCACCCTCACCGTGCCGAATTCGATATCGATATCGTCGACGACGAGGATCAGATCGTCGATCTCCGGACGATAAAACTGCATGATTTGAACCAACGACTCTCCACTGTTGTTCATAAAGGTTTGGGGTTTAACCAACACCACCTTTTCGGAACCGATCCGCCCTTCTCCAACAAGCGCCTTCCACTTCAATCGTGATACGCTAATACCGTGGCGCTCCGCTAATCGATCAATGACGAGAAACCCGACGTTGTGTCGGGTTTTCTCGTACTTTGAGCCGGGATTGCCTAAACCTGCTACGATCTTCATTAATCGTCAAACAGAGCACTGACGGACTCGTTGTTGTTGATGCGACGAATCGCCCTTGCCAGCAGCGGTGCCACGGAAACCACATCGATTTTCGAGGATTGTTTTTCTTCGGTCAATTGGATCGTATCAGTGATCACGCATTTTTCGACGACACTTTCCTCGATCAATCGAATAGCATCCCCTGAGAGCACCCCGTGAGTGGCTGTGATGTACACTTTTTTAGCGCCCTTTTCACGAAGGGTATTTGCCGCATTGGTAATCGTCCCAGCCGTATCGATAATATCGTCGATGATGATCACATTGCGCCCGTTGATGTCGCCGATAATGTTCATCACTTCGGACACATTTGGGGCAGGGCGACGTTTTTCGATAATGGCAATGGGCAGTTGGAGAAGGTTGGCGAAGTTGCGCGCACGCGTGACGCCACCCAAGTCCGGTGATACGACGACGTAATCGTCATCGATAAACTCTTCAAAGTAATCGGCGAGTATGTTGGCTGCACTAAAATGGTCTACTGGAATATCGAAGTAGCCTTGGATTTGTCCAGCGTGAAGGTCCATGGTGATGACGCGTGTGGCGCCTGCTGCAGTGATCAAATCTGCGACAAGCTTCGCGGTGATCGGCTCACGGCCTCTTGTCTTTCTGTCTTGACGCGCGTAACCGTAATAAGGCAATACCACATTGATCTTTCCGACCGATGCCCTTTTAAAGGCGTCGACGAGAATGAGACATTCCATCAAATTGTCATTGACTGGATTCGATGTGGGTTGGATCAAATACACATCGTACCCGCGGACTGTCTCTTGTACCGTTACCGTGATTTCGCCGTCTTTAAAATTGGCAACGTCGAGTTTCCCCAACTCGATTCCCAACTCTTTACAGACGCCTTCTGCTAACGGTCTGTTTGCGTTACCCGAAAAAACCTTCATTTCCCCTTGAAACATCACTGCCTCCTATTTTTTGGTTTGTTTTTCCCCAGTGTTCTCACATTGAAGCTTTCGCTTCACCCAACCCTCGATTTGTACTTGATCGCTTCTCTCGATCATGAGCGCGCCGGATTTGACGTCTTTTGTGACCGTCGATCCCGCCGCGATAAATCCTCTCGATTCAACGTGCACCGGGGCGACGAGGTTTGCATTTGACCCGATGAAAGCACCATCTTCAACTGTGGTGCGATGTTTGCGCTTCCCGTCGTAGTTGACAAAAATCACACCGCATCCCACGTTGATCTCACCGCCCAAGTCCGCATCGCCAATATAGGCCAAATGGCCAGCTTTGGTGCCCGCGCCAAGTGTGGCGTTTTTCACTTCTACAAAGTTTCCGATGTGAACCCCTTTGCCCAAGTGCGCATTTGGTCGCAAGTGTGCAAAAGGCCCGATGGTGACATCCTCTTCAACGCGACTCTTTTCGATTACCGACTGCTCAATACAGACCCGATCGCCAATCGTCGAATCCACGATCACCGTGTTCATGCCGATGACCGCCTCTTCACCAATGATGGTATTGCCTAACAAGCGAACATTGGCACCGATTCGCGTATCCCTGCCGATGGTCACCGTGTCTTCGATGGTGACCGTGTCAGGATAATCCATGATGGCGCCTTGCATCATATAGGATTCGTTGATGCGACGGCGCAATACGCGCTCCGCTTCTGCTAGCTGAACCTTGGAATTGATTCCGTAGACCTCTTCCACATCGGATAACAGATGAGCGCTGACGCGATGACCATCCGCCGCCAAGATCTTTATCGCATCGGTTAAGTAAAGCTCTCCTTGAGCGTTGTCGGTATCCAATTGCTCGAGGGCTTTTTTTAAAGCCCACCCTTGAAACACAAACATCCCTGAGTTAAATTCATGGATCAAGCGCTCTTCATCGGTGCAGTCCTTTTCTTCGACGATGGCTCTTAACTGATCCCCTTCGCGAACGATGCGCCCATAGCCTGTGGGATCGTCTATGGTCGCCGTTAGGACCGTCGCCACATTTTCCGATTCCACGTGGTCTTCCATGAACTCGCGGAGCGTTTCCCCTTTAATTAAAGGCGTATCTCCAGTTAAAACCAATACTTGATCGTCGTCTTTTACACGATCCATACCACACAACACAGCAAAACCCGTCCCGTAAGGATGGCCTTCGCCTATGGGTTGACGTCGAATCTCAACCGAGTCGCCATACCGCGCTCGAACAGATGCTTCGTTTTGCCCACAAATCACCGTAATATCGGAAACCGCACACCGCGCGCTCTCCAATACGTATTGTAGCATTGTTTTACCCACAAGGGTATGCAACACCTTTGACGTAGCAGACTTCATCCTCGTCCCCTCGCCTGCCGCCAATACGATTGCCTTATACATGGATACACCCCTTCCATCATTGTTCACCATCATTATACCCTGATGGGAATCAATCCTCCCTCAAAACTCTCATTTCCCTGCGCCTTCAAAAAAAGACCGAAAAACTTCTTTCCTCAACCAGTATATCAAATCCCACCCTCCGATGAAATAGCAAAACCCATTCTATTTTTCTCATTCACAATAATCCGCCAAACGCCGTTGATTTCGTGTTATTTGTGTTATAATAGGCCTAGAATACTATAGGGGGACCATCATGTTTACATTTAATTTGGATGATCACAGTGTCAAATCCGTCCACTTTATCGGCATGGGCGGCGTCAGTATGAGCGGTATTGCCTTGCTACTACTCAATCACGGATTTCACATCTCCGGCTCAGATCGAAGCCCATCCGATATCACAGACAAAATCGTTGAACAAGGCGGCACTTTTTACGAAGGGCAACGCGCATCGAATATTAACAACCCAGACCTCGTCGTCTATACCGACGCCATCGCACCGGATAACGAAGAACTCATCGCAGCAAAGAACACCGGCGTACCGGTGGTCACCAGAGGGGTGTTTCTCGGCGCCCTCATGCGCAACTTCGTCCACTCCATAGCCGTATCGGGATCCCACGGTAAAAGCACCACCACCAGCATGATCTCACAAATCCTCGTCCACTCGCCACACGATCCCACCATCTTGCTCGGCGGATCCCTCGACGAAATCGGCGGCAACGTCTACGTCGGCGAACGCGACTACCTCGTCACCGAAGCCTGTGAGTTTAAAGCCAATATCTTGCACTACTATCCTTCGTTAGCGATAATCCTCAACATCGACGAAGACCACTTGGACTTCTACAAAAACCTGGATCATATCGTCGATACTTTCATCGGCTACATCAAAAACCTCGACGAAAATTCCAAAGCGGTCATCAACATCGACGACGAAAACTGTTTGCCCCTATTGGATCACATTCGCGGTAAAGGGATCACCTTTGGTATGCTGAACGAAAAGGCGGATTACTTGATCGGCGATATCCAGCTCAACAACATCGGCTATCCTTCGTTTTCCATAAGATTTCCCGATGGTCACAAAGAGACCTTCCAAATCAACGTCATGGGCCGATTTAACCTCTACAACGCCACAGCAGCCATTATCGCCTGCTACGAAAGCGGCGTCGATATCGAGACCATACGCACAAACCTCGCCTCTTATAAAGGCTTACATCGCCGTATGGAAGTCATCGGCACCGTAAAAGGCGCCACCATCATGACCGACTACGGCCACCACCCAGTAGAGCTTGTGGGCACCTTGGGCGCTTTAAGCGAATTCAAAAAAGCGCGTCTGATCTGCGCTTTTCAACCTCACACCTACTCGCGCACAAAAACCCTCATGGACGGGTTTTCCAAGGCCTTCTTCGATGCTGACGAAGTCATCGTCACTGATATTTTCGCCGCTCGGGAAAAGTTCGACCCCACCATCCACTCCAAAGACTTAGTCGAAAAACTCGTCGCCAATGGGGTAGACGCTAAGTACTTCCCCGACTTCCCCGAAGCCAAAGAGTACTTAACCAGTATCGCCGAAAAAGGCGACATCATCATCACCTCCGGTTGCGGCGATCCTCACCGGCTCGCTTATATGATCGTCGAAGATGGCAACGCTTAATAAAAGACACCAAGAGGCTACTGGTCACCCAGCAGCCTCTTTTCACATCTATCACAAGCCCGCCCTCAGTCAGCGCGCATCTCATCATCCGATCTGTTTTCGACCCTCATCAAGAAAGCCCCGCCTAGAATGCACAATCCCCCAGCGATCATCGAAGCGATGAAGGTGGTATCTCCTGTCTTGGGAATCGTCACCTTTGGGTTGAACCGCCCTACATCCTTGCCAATAGGTGCGGGATGTTTCTTGTTGAGTATTTTAATCACCTTGCCATCATCGTATGAAGTGCCGTCGACGACAAAGGCAAAGGGCGCCTCTAGAGCCAAATACCCCGCAGGTGGTACGGTTTCCACGAGATAGTAGGTCCCGTGGGGAAGGTCTGTGACTTCAAATCTTCCATCGCTACCTGAGCGCAATAGGAGTTCCTTCCTTTTTTGATGCACCGGCAAATAGTGAGCAGATTCTACTGCTCCACGCTCCCCTTCTCGATCGTCCACTCGAGTCATAATTTTAAACACTGCGTGCTCTAATGGTTTCTGGGTGTCGTTGTCCACCTTAATAAATTTTTCCCCTCCTGAGGGGTTCTTTGGGGTGGGTATGGTAATCGCTATCCCGAGTTTAGGCGAAACTTCGACTTCCTTTTTATATACACCTTCCATCGAAAGATAAGGAAATGCGACTAAAAACGTCGCAATCTCCTTTTCTCCTCCTTCGATGATCCCTCTGACGTAGTAGAGCCCGTCTGCCAGACCTTCAATGACGTGTTCCTTTTCCTCGGCGCTGATCGTTTTAGCCACCGGCACAAGCCCCTCATAAATCCGATTGAGCTCTTCTAGGGATTTTTTATCTAGCCTCGCTTGTAATGCCATTGCATCCTCGCCCGTTTTATCCTCTACTTTCCAAAGGTAATAGGTCACTTTAGAGAGATCCTCTCTCCACTCACTTTGGAGGCGCTTTGGATCGATGACAATCGTCATACGATTAGCCCCCTCGGCAAACGCGTTTTGAGAGCACATCATAAGGCCTAGGGCAATCATTGCCCCTAATATCCCACTCCATAACCATCGCCTTCTCAATAGTGACCTCCCTTCTACCACTATGTCACTCTGAACGTTCTAAAAAAGAAGTCTCTTCTACTCGATCACTCTTTTTCCTCTGAGCTTCGATTCATCCCAAAAGCTGCCACTCCCATAATCGCCATGCCTGCTGCGATAAAGATCGCCGTGCCGATACCGCCTGTTTGAGGGATAACCACTTTTTTATTTTTGATTTCTTGTGCTACTAGCGCTGGATCTGCCTTATCCGGATCCAACCCAATCGTTCCATTCGTATAGCTACCAGCATCGATGACCACGTCGATAGGCGTTGTCAATTTCGCATAACCTTTTGGCGCTTCCGTTTCAATAAGTTGATACTTATGTATGACATCAACGCCATCTGCATCCTTCGTCACCGTATACTCCAGACCTACCATGTCAAACCAACCTTTCTCATCAGAAGTAAAGATGGTAGCCTCTTCTTTGGTTTCGGTCCATGATACGGCACCTGTCGTTTGATCTTTCACGAGATATTTTATTGGACCCTCGCTAATTTTATCCGATAGAATAAACTTGGCACCGATCAATCTCGCATCATCCTCGCCAGTCTTTATAAACTGCTTGCCTCCAGTGACGACGATGACTTCTGGAGGTGTATTTGGCGGTGGGTTATCGTTGGGTTTATTCTTTATGGTTACCGAACCATCAGCGTTTAACGTGTAGTTTGGCACGAAATGATTGAACGCTTTTTCTACGACCTTATAGGTCTTTTCATTGTCTAACCCCGTAAACTCTCCGGCCCAACCTGTGTTGGCATCAACTGTAATCGCCTTGCCTGTCACTTCTTCAAAGAGATTAGTGTCTCTGTTGTAAACGTAGAGCTGAAATACGACACTTGCCCCATCTGGTGGATTCCCACCTCCTGTGGCCCATGTTTTATTAAATGGAATGTTTCCTTCTGTCGGGGTTACTGGCGGTGGATTGTTGTCTCCCGGCTCAACACTATAGCCTTCTTTGTTTCCGTAGTGGAAAGAGACTGTATTTTGTAGGGGATGGTCCGCTATGGCTTCTTTTGTCACTGTAGCCGAGTATTCGAGTACAAACACCGTTTCGACACCTGTATAGGCAGGATCTGTTGTGCTCACCGACTTCTCTTTTAATTTCTTGAGACCAGCTTCAGTCAAATTCAACACAAATCCATTATCTCCATAGGTCAGGGTGTAGTCGACGTCTAATGTCAGATTCAGATCCGGTGTTGTCTTCAACGTCACATCGTTGTTCATTTTCAACCCGATGGACATCCTATCGCTCCAAGCAACTTTTTTGTAGTTGGACTCTGCTGGAACGGTCGTCGTCACCACATAGGGAACCACGTCGCCCACTTGTGTGTCTTTCGTACTTTCATTCGCCTTTTCTTTAGTCACTGTGGGCGCTTCAAGGGTATTTTTGGGATAGACGTAAAGGGGATTGTCTGCATTATCGAAGTAAGTGCCATCTTCCATGATCATAGGCAAGGTTAAAGTAAAAGGCACCGCAGCTGCGTCAGTTAAAATCTCGCCATTATCGCCTATATACGTGGAAGCTTCTTTTATCTCTTCGAATAAATAAGTTCCCTTCGGCAATTCCACATTGATCACGCCACCCTCTCCGGTGATCCAAAAATCCGACTCGCCATTTTTAACGACTTCGTTTGGTGTGACGTCTGTTCGCGTCACCTTAAAAGCAACCCCTTTTAAGGTCGTATGCGTTCCAAAATAAGCCTGCATATCCGCTATGGCTGTTCCATCGTACTCATCTTTTCCCTCTCCTTTAGGGAAACCCACTAAGCTCTCCATGGCCAGTTTCGTGACGACCACTTTCGTCTTTTCCGGTTCTGTTGTAAGCCCTGCCGCACTAACTGCTGACACGCCTAAAGCGATGAGCATAACGCACACCATCGCCCATTTTTTCATCCTCTTCATATCTTATTTCTCCTCCTTTGTGAGTTGTTGCCTTGTATTTATCATCAATGATAAGATCACTAGAACCATGCCAGCACCGTAGAAAAGCATACTCCCACTGCCTCCCGTTGCTGGATATTGAGCTATTTTTACATTTTCTAACACCACCTTCTCTTCTTCGATTCCCTCCAAATCTCCCCCTTCCAACACGCGATAGAGTTTCCCTCCTTTAGATTCATATGGACCAAAATAGGGATCGGATAACAAGCGGTACCCTTCTGGCGCCGTTTCTTCTTTTAACCAATAAATGCCATCGGGAATCGACTCAAAAACGCCCTCACCCAAAGGCAACTCGCCAGTACCATCACTTGTGGTCACGCGTCTTCCCGTAGGTTGAGCATCGCCTTTGTCTCCAAGATTTCCATTGGCATCCCTACTGCCTTCATAGAGCTCAAACACCGCTCCACTCAGTGCCGTATCAGGATTGCCTCGATCCACTTTGAGGATTTTCAGATCTGGATATTTATGGTTTGACACCGTTAGGATATTGTCTGCCATTTCCTCCGGCGCCTCCCCTGTGTGATCCACCCATCGATAAATGCCCTCTAGATTTTTTTCTAAGCGGATTTTTCTTACTTTCGTCAGCACCCCATAACCTTCTGGTGATTTGACTTCTACGATCCAGTAAAAAGTATTGACTTCAAAATACTTTAAAGGGTCATCGTCGGTGGATACCGCTACTACCACCATCGCCGACTCATCTTCTGGCGTGAGCGGATCATCGACGCTATCTCCCGTCTGCACCCTTTTAAACGGTCGAGCCTCTGGTTGATCAGGGTCTGTGGCATACAGGTCAAAGACTGCACGGCGCACTTCTACAGGCTTCCCATCATTTGCAGAAATCGGTTGATGATCACCATCGCATTTTAATAAGCGCAAGGGGAATCGCTTTTTTTCTATTCTATTGGTTATTATCACTTCGCCATTTGTCGATCGGATGGCGCCTGTATTGATCACATTCCCTTCGCCGTCCTTATACACCACCTCCACCTCAGTCGTATGACCCTGTTCTTCTACCGTATAGGAAAAATCCCTTCCTCGGTTATCAAACACGGGATAACCTCTAAAAACATGGTGCCAATCTACTGCGGAGGACAACTCAACGTCTCCCATCTTTTTCTTTTCATCACTAGCACCCTTTTGGAAGAGGGCGAAAGTCATTTTCGGTTTTTCATCCTCATCCTCGACTGCTTCTCCTGTGATGTATTGCCAACGCTTCTGAATTTCAATATTGAGCACAGGTCCCTTCACCGATGGTATGGGAAAATCTCTTAGAGTTTCTGGATCGTTCTCATCTGGATTCAACGTGGTCCGACCATTTGCGCGATAATAAAACTCCCCCTTGAAGCCCTCTTTTTCCGTTGCGAGATGCACACCGTAGATCAATGTCACCGATTCCTTTTCCCCCAACTCCAATCCTGTGATATTCAACGCCCCTTGAGGGTCTACGCTAACAACTACCCCTTCTAATAACGAGTTTTCTGCTGGTTCACCATCTTTGAGAATATTGCCCTCTCCGTCGAGAATGGTCCCATCGGAAGCTTTTAACGTATAATCCTCATAGTTTAGCACGCCGTCCTCACCTGTCACCAAGATCAGGTACTCACCCATAGGATCGACGACTTTGCCTTTTGGTATGGATCGGGTAAACGTATTGGCGATTTCACTTAAAGTTTGAGTCAATGCTCTCACATCCGAAACATCGTAGTAATACTCTGGACCGCTCGAAATGTTTTTTAGATTGTTAAGGGAAGTTCCTCGGTAGACGTGTCCAAAGGTATCCCGAAGATTGTCTGAGATTTCAATCCCCACTGTGTACATCTGGTATCCCTTTTTTTGGAGTAATTTTGCCTGTGACATCGTTGCAAAACCGTGATCGTCAACAAGATGGTACGCACCGCCCGCAACCGGTGCGTAGTATTGTTTGTGAAAATCCGTTATGTCATAGGCTGTGTTTAACCAATAGCTGCTCCCATTGCCAACGATGCGCCGATAGTCTTCAATGAAAGTCGGCATTTCAAATTCTGTCGCGAGATATCCAATATCATTTTGAAATCGATCATTGTGACCATCGTAACGGACAATACCACTTTCTATTTGCACCTTTGCCACTTTGAAACTCCTCGTCGGCGTGCCATCGGTGATCGTCAAAATGATCTTATTATCCGCTGTGCTCGTGTCCATAATATCTCCTGCCACTCGATGCGCTTCCTGAGTAAACGTCCCTCCCAGTACGGGATAGTCGTACTCTGCAGGGACGTACCCCGGCAATTTACTCGTAATATCCCTTGGGTTTGTCGTGAAGGATTTGTGAGAAAAGTTGTGAGTCTTCAAATGGTAAAACGCACCGGATGCCGTCCCGTCAGCATAGGTGCCATCGATCATTATCTCTCTTCCATCAAACACATGTGTCCCATAGGTCACTAATGCCAAGCGTATATTCCCGTTAGCATTTTTAACAGGATCGAGCAGTTCATTTGCCATAGCGGTAATCGCCGCTTTCGAGAGCTCATCTCTCCGATTGGTATCCATACTGTTTGAGTTGTCCAAAACGATCACAATATCTGTCGTTTCGTTGACCATTTTAGATTTTCCACTAATCTCTAAAGTGATGTCGAACAACCCCTGAGTACTCGTCTCACTTGCGAACTTTGAGACACTGCCTTCAGAGTAATCCAACGTTTTAGGATTGGGATTGCGCACATTTTCCCCCACTTGATCGTAAAACTCAGGATAGATTCCTGACGCTTCGCTCGTTACCTCACTCCACTCAGATGTGCCACGCATTGGCGCACCTTCACTTTCTTGACTCGCCCATCCTGTGATTCCTAAAACGATCACCAATAAAATCGCTATGATTTTTCGGTAGTTTAGTTTCATATCTTCTCTCACCTCAATTCCCATAAGGAAAACGTACCTCTTTTCAATTTCCCATTATTAATTTCCAATGCGCAAATATAATAGCTGTTACTTACTCATTTACGATACGTTTTTCTTGATTTGCTGTCAACGGCTCTCACCCTTGCCTCGAATCACGTTAACGTTTTCCCTTTGATTCTTCATGACTGTTTCAGTCCGTTGCCGTATCGATTTCGCCACGTATCTGCCACACCCTACGCGAAAGGCCGCTTTTATCCCTATTCCGCCGCTTAGCACACCGTCGATATCATGATTTATTCTTTCATCTACCCTCTCGGTGAAACCATCGCCTTTTTAACAAAAAAATGACCGACACCTCAAGGTGTCGGTCATGTCGTATTTAATATAAAGACCTGATATAGTTTGCCGTCTGCGATGCCGTTCCTCTTAAGATTGCGGGATGATCACAGAGCTCTTCAAAGTATTGGTAAAGCATTGATGACACTTTTTCGCTGAGTATCGGCGTATAGAGTCGTTCCTTACCTCCATAGTACGCCCTCTCGGACATGATGAGAAAACTATCCGATCGACTTGCCCAGATCAACATCTCCGGAAGCGAAACCTCGTATTGATACTTCCTATCTTGAAGGATGAGGAAACTCCCATCCCGTGACTGGGCTATCGCATCGGCTAGTTCGGTTAATACCTCGATCATCCTCTCTTTGCCGATCTCTACCTCCCCTATTAAACTGTGAGCCACATTTCTCTCCACACAATCCAACAATGTACTCTCTTTCAGGATATAGGTCGTTTCCGATTTCGAACTGTCCACGATCAGATTTCTAATGTCATTCCATTTGAAATGCATATCCGCCGGGATCTTTCCTTCAGCCGCCAGCTGCTTCTGAAGATTTTCATTTGCAAAATACACCGGAAGGTAGGGCATATAGTAGAAAGCGTTTTCTCCACTTATCGTCGCTCGTTTCATCTGCAAGGGCGCCAGATCAATGGTGGCGTTGTTTTGTATGATCGGTTGGGCAAATTGAAAGGCATCTACGCTCTCCTCAAAGATTTTTTGAATGGTTTTTTCTTCAAAATCGACGAATAAAACATCCATCGTCCCTGTTCTACCATAAAAACCACTTCCTGCAAACGCCCCCTCCATAACTATGGTATCCAACTTAGACATCCCAGCGCCGTCGTAGATTTCCACATCAAAAAAAGGCAATTTTGACATCAAATGTAAACATTGAATCAGTTCGCTCATCGCCTCTTCTTTGTTTTGTTTTGGAAACACAAAGAAACGTAGAGTAATCCGCTCTTGTTTTGTATAAACATAGTCTTTCAATGCGATGGCGCCATGGCTGAGCAACGCTATAAAATCCGAAGTGATATGGATCGAAATATCTCGAGAAACGGTACAACATCCCCTATAAATCAACGATACGCAATATTCCATAATTCGAGCTTCCCCAGTGACTTTCATCACCGATTGAACTGCAGGATCGTTGTACTCCAGTCGTACGCGGTCCTCTTCCAAAGAAATCGTATATCCGTCTTCTAATAAGCTCAAAATGAGCACTTGGGAACCAAATTTGTCGATCGTCTGCCCCAAACTCGGAAAGCGTAGAATCAGCTCACGCTCATTATCCGTTGCACGAATCTTCTCCGAAAAATAATAACTTAGTTTTTCAAGGATCTCGCTTGATGTACGCTGAGACGGCAGTTTTTTCCACTATGCCATTTACTGATATATGAGCTTTCATAACCCATGTACTCGCCGATTTCTTTCAGGCCGCTTTCTGACAACTGCACTAAATCTCTAAACACGTCTTGAAAATTCACACACTCGCCCCCTATCTTTTTTCTAAGCATAACGTCATACCCCCCACAGGAAATCCGTGAACATTATGTCATAACATTCTTTTTCGTGTGTATCCCAAGGTATCCTATTGGCTCAAAAATAGTTAGGTATCATTATAGCACACATACTTCGGTTTGATATGTGTAAATTTTGTGATATTGTTTTTGTAAAAACCGACCCCATACTGGGATCGGTTCGATCATGCTTAAAGTTGTTGTCTTTCTTCTGCGATCTTCTCATTTTCCGAAGGACTGCGATAGGGCGAGGCTTTGGCGAAGGCATTGACGCTCTTTTGACCTTTTGAGGTCATAACCAAAGTGCCCGGCCCGCCAACGCAGCCGCCTGGACAGGCCATACCTTCGAGAAGATAGCCCTTTCGCTTGCCCGCTTTAGCGATTTTCATCATCTTCACACAGTCAAATAAATTGTCCGCCGCTTCCATTTGTACCTGCGCCTCCGGCTTGAGCTCTTTGATCATTTGCGCTACGGCATCTGCGACGCCACCCGCTCCCGCGTAGGCTCTTCCCGTTTCCGATGCGTCTTCCACATCGTAGGAAACGTCAAGCTCCGATGGTTCAATATTTGAGGCGACGAGCATACCCATCAGCTCTTCAAAAGTGATGACGTAGTCCACATGACCTTTGGCTCTGCCTTCAATCGCCTCCAGTTTCTTTGACACACAAGGTCCGATGAAGCATATTTTCGCATCGGGGTTGGTTTTCTTGAGGTATTGCGCCGTATAGATCATCGGCGTCGCCGAGTCCGAAATGTACGCCGCTTCGTCAGGAAAATTTTTCTCGACCATATTTGCCCAGGAATAACAACAGCTCGTCCCCATAAACGGCCAGTGTTCAGGGACTTCGTGAAGGTACTCTCGCGCTTCGTTGATGGTGGTCAAATCCGCTCCCAGTCCCACTTCCACCACTTGTTTGAAACCCAACACTTTGATGGCTTCGATGATTTGCGCCGGTTTGGTCAACGCTCCGAATTGCCCGACAAATGAAGGCGCGATAATCGCCGTCACCTCTTCCCCTTCCATGATGGAGCGTATCAATTGGTAAATCTGCGATTTGTCAGCAATAGCACCAAATGGACACTCTTGGATACACCTTCCACAAGCGACACACTTTTCGTCGACGATGGTCGCTCGATTCAGGTAATCGCTTTCGATGGCATTCACGCCACAAGCCGCCGCACAGGGCCTGTCGTAGTGAAGGATGGCATTGTAAGGACAGGCTTGTTCGCAACGTCCACATTTGATACACTTTTCTTGATCGATGACCGCAGCGGTTTTTTCGATGGACACTGCGTTTACCGGGCACACCGGAACGCAAGGATGAGCCAAACACTTTCTGCAGTTGTCGCTGACAGTATAGGTTTTGTCCGGGCAAGCTTCACAGGCAAAGGGGATGACATTGACGAGTGGAGCCTCATAGACCTTGCTCACAATGGTACCCTCGTCGATGCCTTCGCTCAACGGGCCGGATTCAGAAGCGTCGCGCACGGGAAGCCCCAGCGCCAAGCGCAACCGTTCTCCAATAACCGCACGCTCTTTAAAAATACTGTCGCGATATCTCGCCTCTTCTCCTGGTAGTAGTCGGTATGTCGAGTCGCCCAACAAAGACAAATCTATGGAATAATAGGCAAGTCTTGCGATTTCCGCAAACACCATACGGCGAATATTGATAATATCAACAAAACTTTCGTTCATAACCTCTCCCCCTCCACGCGTTTACTCTCATTCGCTCAACGATCTAGAGTTTCGCCTCGTCGATCACCCTTGCCATAACCGTTTGGCTGGACGCTTTTTTGACCATCTCCCCATCGATGATGACCAAGGGCGACACGTTCTCTTCTTCTTTGCAAGTGCCTGGACAGTTGATGAGAACCACTTCTAACTCAAAATCCTCTTTAATCTCCATTGTCGGTAAAATGTCGTCTTTTAGCTGCTCTAAATTGTTGATGATGTTATCCGCTCCCATCATGGTACACTTCGAGCCACAACAAACTTCAACTTTCATATTGACCTCCTCTCGCCTGTTTAGGACGGTTCGTCAAAGGCTCCGCCGCTAATAAACGGTGGAGCCTCATCGCGATACATTATCTATACCCTATTTTACCCTATTTTACCCTATTTTTAATTAATGTCTTGGTCGAGCGGTGTAAGTGGTATGCAATAACTCGTGAGCCAACGGGGAATTGATCTCGCCGAGATATTCCTCGTATAGGGCAAGCACTTCTGGGTTTTCATTTGATTTTCGAATCATTTTTTGTTTGTCGGCATTATAGATCGCCGCTGAGCGTTTGGAGAGAATGGTCATGTCCCCATGGTGATACGGTTGGCCCGCGCCGCCTATACATCCACCTGGACAAGCCATAACCTCGATCGCATCCAAGTGGATTTCTCCCGCTCGAATTTTCTCGATGACTTTTCTCGTGTTGCCCAGTCCGTTGCAGACGGCAAACTTTAGCTCTTTTCCGTTAATCGTCACCGACGCCGCTTTCACGCCACTAAATCCGCGTAGAGATTCAAACTCGAGCAAGGTGAGATCATCACCTGTCATCCATTGGTAACACGTGCGCAAAGTCGCTTCTAAAACCCCGCCGGTCGCACCAAAGATCGTCCCCGCACCAGTGGATTCTCCCAAAAGCTCATCAAAGTCTTCGTTTGGCAGATCTTCAAAGGCGATACCCGCTTCTTTGATCATCCGCGCCAACTCCCTTGTCGTAATGACGTTGTCTACCACTTGGTAACCCAGTTCCGAGTCTCTCAATTCATCGCGAGCCGCCTCAAATTTTTTCGATACACAAGGCATCACCGATACGACGTAGATCTTTTCTGGTGCGATGCCGAGTTTTTTTGCGAGATAGGTTTTAGCGACGGCGCCAAACATTTCATGTGGAGATTTTGTTGACGATGGATTGTCTAGCATGTCAGGGAAGGAGTGCTCCATAAAATTGACCCAACTTGGACAACAACTGGTGATCATCGGTAACGTGCCGCCATTTTCTAAACGGCGCATAAACTCTGCCGCTTCCTCAACGATGGTCAAGTCGGCCGCGAAGTTGGTGTCGTATACTCTGTCCACGCCAAGATTTCTAAGGGCCGCCACCATTTTACCGGTGACATTGGTCCCCACTTCGTAACCAAATTCTTCACCAAGAGCGACGCGCACTGCAGGTGCCGTTTGAACCACCACGTATTTGTCAGGATCGGCAATAGCATCCCACACTTGGTTGGAGTTGTTCACTTCAGTGAGGGCGCCAGTTGGACAGATGGACAAACATTGGCCACAGAAGGTACAAGTCGTCTCTTGCATCGGACTATCAAATGAAGACCCTACCTTGGAATCAAAACCGCGATCCGATGCGGTCAGTGCGCCTACGGTTTGAATGTCAGAACACATGGTCACGCAACGCATACACAAGATACACTTGTTGGGATCCCGTACGATGGACAAACTGTGGGTGTCGATGGGGTGGTCGCTCATCTCGCCTTTGTACTTGATTTCACGAACTCCAAGGTCGTGGGCAAGAAGCTGTAAATCGCATTTCGTGTTTTTCTCACAGGTTAAGCAACTATTGGGATGGTCTGACAACAAGAGCTCAATAATCGTTCGTCTCGCCTTAATGACTCGAACGGATTCCGAAAAGATCTCCATGCCCTCGGTGACTTGTGTGACACAGGCCGGAACGAGTTTGCCATTTCCTAGCTCTACCATACATACGCGACAGTTGCCTGGACTATTGTAATAACCTACTTCGTGTAGATTGAGGTGACATAGTGTGGGGAGCTTGATATTTGCTGCTTTAGCCGCATCTAATATCGTCGTGTGTTGACGAACTCGCAAAGGGCGGCCGTTTATTTTGATATTGATCATGTTATCCTCCTAGCGCTTTTCGATGGCGTGAACTGGACAGGCGTCAAAACAAGCGCCGCACTTAATACACGCCTCTTGTTCGATGACGTGAAGTTCCTTAAGTGTTCCTTCGATACAGTCGACTGGACATTGGCGTTTGCACTTGGTGCAACCAATACACTTGTCGGTGATGGTGTAGCTCACCAAATCTTTGCACACCCCTGCTGGACAGCGATGGTCTCTGGCGTGGGCGATGTACTCGTCAGCGAAATAGCGAATCGTCGACAATACGGGATTTGGGGATGATTGGCCCAAGCCGCAAGCCGAGGTGGCGATAATGGTTTCGCCCAAATTCCCCATTTTTTGAATATCGGATACTTGAGATTTTCCACGGGTTAAATCGATGAGCATCTCTAATAAACGCTTGTTGCCAATGCGACACGGGGTGCACTTGCCACAGGATTCATCGACAGTGAAGTCCAAATAGAACCGGGCGATATCCACCATACAGTTGCTATCGTCCATGACGATGAGTCCACCAGAACCCATCATCGATCCTAGTTCACGCAAGGTATCAAAGTCGATCGGCGTATCCAAATATTCTTCTGGAATACAGCCTCCCGATGGTCCACCGGTTTGAACCGCTTTAAATTTGCGTCCTTTGGGGATACCTCCGCCAATATCGTAGATGACCTCACGGAAGGTAGTGCCGGTTGGCACCTCAATCAGTCCAGTATTGACCACGTTGCCCCCTAAACTAAAGACTTTGGTACCAGGGGAAGCTTCCGTGCCGATGGAACGGAACCACTCCACGCCATTGCGTAAAATCGCTGGGATATTGGCATAAGTTTCTACGTTGTTGATCAAAGTCGGTTTGTTGAAAATACCGCGTTGGGCCGGGAACGGCGGTTTGTTTCTTGGAATACCTCGTTTGCCTTCGATGGATTCGATCAATGCGGTTTCCTCGCCGCATACAAAGGCCCCCGCCCCTAATCGGATGCGCAAATGGAAAGAGAAGTCGGTTTCAAAGATGTTATCGCCCAAAAGCCCCAGTTCCTTTGCCTGTTCAATAGCGATTTCTAAACGTCGGACAGCAATGGGATATTCCGCACGAACATAAATAACCCCTTCGTCCGCGCCAATACAATAGGCGGCAATGGCCATGGCCTCGATAACCGCGTGGGGGTCGCCTTCGAGTATGGAACGGTCCATGAACGCTCCCGGATCGCCCTCGTCTGCATTACAAGCGACGTATTTTTTCTTGGATTTTTCAATGGCGGTGAGGTGCCATTTTTTTCCTGTAGGAAAACCTGCCCCACCACGTCCACGCAATCCAGAGTCTTCGATAACCGTGATGACTTCTTCTGGAGTTTGTTCTGTAACCGCTTTATAGAGGGCTTGATAACCGTCAAAGGCAATGTACTCTTCGATGAGTTCAGGGTTGATGACCCCACAATTTGCTAATGTGACGCGTTTTTGGTGCTTATAGAAGTTGACTTCATTTACCGGATGAATGTGGTCTTCTCCTGTACGAGACTCTTTAAAAACCAATCGCTCGACGATGTTTCCGTTTTGGAAATGGCTTTCCACGATTTCGTCCACATCATTCAAGGTGACATGGCTATAAAATATCCCCTGTGGAAAGACGACGATGTTTGGCCCCGCTTCGCAAAGTCCGAAACATCCTGTTTTATGTATGTCGATCGATTCACTCAAGCCTAATTCTTCCGCTTTTTCAAAGAGTCTTGCGCGAATTTCATCCCCATCTGATGCGTGACAGCCCGTCCCTGCACAGACGAGAACATGGGTTTTTCCATCTTTGTTGAGTCCTTCGTCAAGGTTAATTTCCTTTTGAACAAAGTGGCGTAAGTCAATTTCGGGTTTTGTGCGTTGGCGTATTTCTTCGAGTTTTTTATACGTTGACATGCTCTACCTCCTGTTCCAATGACGCGATGATCACTTCGATATCTTCAGGAACCAATCTCCCGTACACTTTATCGTTAATGGTCATAACCGGTGCTAAACCACACGCGCCGATACATCGAGTCGCATCGATGGAGTAGAGCCCATCTGCCGAGGTTTCTCCCGCTTTAATGCCCAGTAGTTTTTCGAGTCGATTCAATATTTCTCCTGCCCCTTTGACGTAACAGGCGGTTCCCATACACAAACCAATCTGATACTTTCCCTTTGGTTCCAAATGGAATTGAGAGTAAAACGTGGCGACACCGTAGATTTGAGAACTGTACTCGCCTAACTTCAACGCCGCTAAGTCTACCATCTCTTTAGGAATATAGCCAAATATGCCCTGCATTTTTTGAAGCACCGGCATGATGGCTCCATCCTTTTTTGATGTATCGATTCCATCTAAGTACTCTGTAAACAATTGAACTTTGTCTTGATCTTTCTTTGGATCAAACATGTACTACCTCCATTAGGTAAATTTGTCGGCCAGTCTCGATAAACATTTAACATAAATGGCCGCATGAATCACGTCACTTTTATTTTACCATAGTTGTGGGAATGTGCAAGAACATATCCTTCAACCTACCTTAGTACGTACCAGAGTATCGTTAGTGGTATTTATTAACGCATTCATCCTACACGTTATTTCCCGAATATTGCTCCATACTCGAGTATCTAACCCATTTCATTTTGGTTTTAAATGTAAAACATCGCCTATTCTTTCTTTACAACACCTAAAGTGTTATGCTATTATTATGGAAAGAGACGAAGGATTGGCCTCCGTCGCCTATGGGTCGTTAGGGATTTCCCTTTGACACATCAACAAAAGCGTTTTCCACCAACTGCGATCCTACCTCGCTGATCCCATCAGCAACTTTTGAAGGAGGAATTATGTCAACATTTCTAATCGGTATTGCCATCCTTGTGATTGGCGGCTACTTCTACGGAAAACTCGTAGAAAAAGTATTTGGTCCCGACGATCGGGAAACACCGGCGATCTCTATGGCCGACGGCGTGGATTTCATCCCGATGAAACCTTGGAAAAACGCGTTAATCGAACTCCTAAACATCGCAGGAACCGGTCCGGTCCTCGGACCCATCCAAGGCATTCTCTTTGGTCCCATCGCTTTTATCACCATCCCCATCGGCTGCGTTATCGCAGGAGCGACCCACGACTATTTTAACGGCATGATCTCACTGCGCAACAAAGGCGCTCAAATGCCCCGCATGATCGGCAAGTACTTAGGCACAGGGGTCAACAAAATTTACACCATCATTCTTTGGATATTGATGCTGCTCACCGGTGTCGTCTTTGTCTATACGCCTGGCGACCTCATCGTCAAGGACATTCTCGGCATGGACTCCGGCGCAGGCAATATGACGATTTGGATCGTCTACGGGTTGATCTTCATCTACTATCTCGTCGCCACTCTATTTCCCATCGACCAAATCATCGGCCGCATCTACCCTATCTTTGGCGCCATCCTGATCATTTCCGCAGTGGGTGTCTTTATCGGAGTATTGCGTGACGGTGGTGTCAACCTCCAGAACCTGTCCACCGCAACGATGCCTCATCACCCCACAGGCCAGCAGTTTATACCGGTGTTCTTTATCACCGTGGCCTGCGGGATCATGTCAGGTTTCCACGGGAGCCAGTCCACGCTCATATCGCGGACCATGTCCCATGAAAAAGAAGGTCGTACCACTTTTTACATGATGATGATCCTAGAAGGTTTTATCGCCATGTGCTGGGCTGCCGGTGCCATGGTTCTCTTCAACAGAGGCCAAGCATTGGATACTAATGCCACCAATATGGTCGGTATCATATCAAAAGAATTTTTAGGCAGCGTCGGTGGCATCCTTGCTATTCTCGGCGTTATCGTCCTTCCAATCACCTCTGGGGATACGGCATTTCGTTCCGTCCGTTTGATGGTGGGCGAGGCTTTCAACATCGACCAAAGCAATAAATCCAATCGCGTCAAAGTCACCTTGGGGATCTTTGCCCCAGCTATCGCCATTTTGATTTTCGCAAAATCAAACGCTGGTGGGTTCAACTTGTTGTGGCGTTATTTTGGATTTACCAACCAACTGGTTGCCGTCTTCGCCCTAGCGATGATCACCGTGTATCTGTTGATCCACAATAAAAACCACTACCTCACCATGATACCCGGCATGTTTTACACCTTTATCGTTATGAGCTACATCTCCCACGCTGAAATTGGACTTGGTATCGAGGCGCGCCTCGGCGCTTTATTAGGCATCCCGCCAGAAAGTTATCTCATTTCCTACGCGATCGGCGCAATCTGCGCGGTCCTCTTCGCTTATTTCATCACCTCTTATGGTAAAAAACACGGTATGACTCTGGAAAAATTACAGTTCTAGCCGTAAGGCCGCCTCGCGAGAGGCGGTTTTTTTAGTGCTATTTCACTATAATCTATTTCTTCTCATTATTGATTTATTTTATTTCGTTTTTATATATTTATTGAACCCTTGTATCCATCACATCTTTTCGCATGATTACCGTATCATCACCCACTCTATTTCAATCCATTCCTTTACAACCCATACTCTAGTATGATAAAATTATGGAGATAATGTGAGGAAGCACTCATCTTTTTTTTGCTTTTCTAATCCACTTTGAGGATTTTGAAAGTAAACCATTGATTATGAGCCTTTCCCAGTGCATTCATTAACAGTGTGAGCCAGCGGGTCCATGGCTCTCAAGATGAAAAGGATTTACTACATTAATAGGAGGAAAAAAATGACAACATTTCTTATCGGTCTTGTTATCTAGGTCGGCGGCGGATTCTTTTACGGAAAATTCGTCGAGAAAGTTTTCGGCCCTGATGATCGTGAAACACCTGCTATTTCAATGGGAGACGGTGTCGATTACGTCCCCATGAAACAATGGAAGAACGCGTTGATTGAACTTCTCAACATCGCAGGAACCGGCCCTGTTCTTGGACCTATCCAAGGTATTCTTTTTGGACCTATTGCATTTATCACGATTCCTATCGGTTGCGTCATCGCAGGAGCAACCCACGACTACTTTACCGGCATGATCTCCATGCGTAACAAAGGCGCTCAAATGCCTCGAATGGTCGGAAAATACTTAGGAAACGGTGTAAACAAGCTTTATACGATCATCCTGTGGATCCTTATGCTGCTAACAGGCGTTGTATTTGTCTACACACCTGGGGATCTCATCGTTAACGACATTTTAGGACTCGATGCTGGCGCAGGCAATCTGACGATTTGGATCGTCTACGGATTGATCTTTATCTACTACCTCGCAGCGACCCTCTTTCCTATTGACCAAATCATCGGCCGCATCTACCCCATTTTTGGCGCTATTCTCATCATCTCTGCCGTTGGCGTCTTTGGCGGCGTCATCCTCGACGGTGGCAAAAACCTGGTCAACCTCGACCTCGCCAACCTTCTACCCGCTCACCCAAAAGGACAACAGTTTATACCCGTGTTCTTTATCACCGTGGCCTGTGGGATCATGTCTGGTTTCCACGGCAGTCAAGCCACACTGATCTCGCGTACAGTCTCCCATGAAAAAGAAGGTCGCACCACATTCTACATGATGATGATCCTTGAAGGATTTATCGCTATGTGTTGGGCAGCCGGCGCTATGGTTCTCTTCAACCGAGGCCAAGCATTGGACACCAATGCTACTAACATGGTCGGGATTATCTCTAAAACCTTCCTTGGCAACATCGGCGGCATTTTAGCCATCCTAGGCGTTATCGTCCTTCCAATCACTTCAGGAGACACGGCATTTCGTTCCGTGCGTCTGATGGTCGGGGAAGCCTTCAACATCGACCAAGGCAACAAATCCAACCGAATTAAAGTCACCTTGGGGATCTTCCTTCCAGCTATCGTGATCTTGATCTTCGCAAAATCAAATGCTGGCGGATTCAACCTCCTGTGGCGTTACTTCGGATTTACCAACCAGCTGGTAGCCCTATTCGCTTTAGGCATGATCACAGTTTACCTGTTGATCCACAACAAGAACTACTTTATCACTTTGATTCCAGGGATGTTCTACGCCTTTATCGTCATGAGCTACATCGCCCATGCCGAGATCGGCCTTGGTATCGAATCTCGATTGGGACCAGCTATGGGCATCTCACCTGATAGCTACATGTTATCCTATATTTTTGGTGCCATCTGCTCTGTTCTATTTGCAGTATTCGTCACCAACTACGGCAAAAAGCACGGTACTAGTTTGGAAAAACTGCAGTTCTAATCTTTCTGTTGGACCCAAAAACTCCGCGACAATCGTCGCGGAGTTTTTATCGTTTAAGTCACTCTTTTAAAGTATCAAGAAGTCTTACAATACTAAGGCAGCACAAGGGCGGATCCCGTCATTTTGCTTTGCGCCCACTCTATTCAGCCCTGAAAATCCTTTTTTATCGCCTCCACAAGACTCTCCGTCTCGACAGTCCGGGCGATGAACGCCAGGATGATGGTCGCTCCGTCGAGGATGGCTTGCTTTGCTTCCGGCGTCCGCATCGCCGATTCAAACTCCACGGTATGAAGCTTGCCATCTTTAAGCACAGGGACTGAAGGGTGGAAAGCCGGGCAGCGATAACTCACGTTTCCCATATCCGAAGAGCCCATGATCGCGCCAGATTTCGGGTCATAAAAACCGTAATCCTCAAAAATGCGAGCCATCGCCTCCTCCCCACTTTGGTTAGTTTTCATATCAAAGTAAGAATTGCCGTGTTGTCGGATCGCCACCTCGGTTTGTGTGGCTATGGCGCAACCTTTGGCAGCGTCAAATGCCATCGGCAAAATCTCTTCTTTTAAATAAGCCATTTCCGTGGCGCGAAACGTGTATTGACACAGCGCCCGATCGGGGATGATGTTAGAAGCGACGCCCCCTTCGAGGATATAGCCTTCCACGCGCGAACCATCTTTTAGCTTTTGACGCATCATATCGAAGGCATGAATCATGAGCATCATGCCGTTTACTGCATTTTTCCCATGCCATGGCGCAGCGGCAGCATGAGCAGCTCTGCCTTTAAAAGCGAAATCGTAGGTCTCGTAGGCGAGCATGCGCCAATTCGCCTTAAATTCCGAGTCCATATGGACCATAATCGCAAAATCGTAGTCGTCAAAATAACCCCTTTCCGCCATGGGGATTTTCATGCCCTCATCCTCTTCGTCTGGAGTGCCGATGATGTGAATCGTCGCATCGAAATCTTCGGTTGCGCTTTTTACCGCAAGCGCCGCCAATAGGCTGACCGCAGCACTAGCGCTGTGCCCACAAGCATGGCCTATTCCTGGAAGGGCATCGTATTCTGCCAAAATCGCCACCTTCACCCCAGTAGGTCCACCTTCTTTCACCACCCCTTTAAAGGCGGTGTCAATCCCGCAAACCCCTTTTTCACAAGGTATCCCATGGCGTTCTAGTATCTCTGTGAATTCAGCCACCGCTTTGGTCTCCCGACCTGACACTTCTGGGTGGTCCGCCAAATATAAATTGAGAGCCCATGCTTCTTCGTGAAACGCTTTGGCATGGGATAGAAATTGTCGTTCTAGATTTGTTATGGTCATCTCTCATCCACCTTTTCATCATCTATTTCTTTCATTTTACCATAGTTAAGGACGTTAAACGCACAAAAAAAGCGAACACAGTTCATTCTCGGTTCGCTCTTTTTACGAGGATTCAAACCACAGACGAATCCCCGCGCCTTAACTATTGATAATGTCTTTGATACGGCTTTGGTAAATCGCCTCGAGCTCTTGAGCATCGATGGCTGTCGTCGGTTTATCCAATACGATTTGCCCCCTGTCAAGCATCACCACGCGATCGGAGTACTGAACGGCGTCGCGCATGTCGTGGGTGATCATGATCGTGGTCATATCGTGATGGGATATAATCTCCAACGTATTGCGCATGACCACCATCGATGTTTTAGGATCGAGAGCGGCGGTGTGCTCATCGAGTAAGAGCAATTGGGGATGCTTCATCGTCGCCATAAGCAAACTCAATGATTGACGCTGCCCACCCGAAAGGTATTTCACTTCCGTATCCACTTTGTTTTCTAACCCGAGATCCAGTGTTTCTAAAAGGGTTTTAAATCGATCCAGCTCCGACCGACGTACTAAAGGCTTTAATCCGAACTTTTGACCTTTTTTATCCGCCAAGCTCAAGTTTTCCAAAATGGTCAACGAGGGGGATACGCCGGAAGAGGGATCTTGATAAACTCGCCCGATGTAGGTTGCCCGCTTTTCTTCAGGCAAGCTTTCCAAGTGTATCCCATCGAGGACGATGGTTCCTCTTTCTGGTAGTATCGACCCGCCGATCAAGTTCATCAACGTCGACTTTCCACAGCCGTTGGATCCTATAATCGCCGTAGTCTCATTTTTCTTGAAGTCGATGTTAAATTGATCAAAAACCTTGATTTCGTTTTCTGTGCCAATGCCAAAGGATTTGTCTAAACCTCTCACGTTAAGCATGTCGAGACCCTCCTTTCGCCAATTTCTTTACGTTTCGATCGTTGATAAAGTTGTTGTATGCAATGAAGATGACGACAATAATACCGTTAATCATGTTCAGGTCCGTCGGCGCCAAACCTAAATCGATGGCGATACCGCCGATGATTTTGTAGATAATCGCACCGATGATCGCCCGTGTCGTCCCTCTCAACTTCTTCGATGAGCGTTTGATCGTATCCCCAACGATGATAGAAGCCAAAGCGATGACGATAATGCCGTTTTTCATCGTGATCTCCGCAAAGCCCAAGTACTGAGCCATGAGAGCGCCGCTCATGCCGATAAGGCCGTTGGCGATAACCAATCCGACTAAAACGTAGCGGTCGCTGTTTACCCCAAGGCTTTTGACCAAAGTCGGATTGTCTCCGGTTGCTTGAAGAAGATAACCGGATTCTGTACGCAAGTAGGCGTCCATAACCCACTTCACCGCGAGCACCACAACGATCATAATCAGCAAGACACCGAGTTTGATCGTCACGCCGCCGATGTCAAAAGCCAGCCCTTCCGTGCCCAGATTAAACACCGTTGGCTTTCCTGAAAGGGAAATATTGGATTTGCCGTTGACCCTCAACGCGACGGAATACAGTATGGTCATGGTCAGTATTCCCGCTAATAAAGGTTGAATCTTAAGTTTGAGGTGGAGAAGTGCGGTCAACAGCCCGCCCCCCATTCCGGCAATTAGGCCCAACAAAGTACCCAAAACCGGATGAAGCCCTAACGTCGCGCTTAGGGCAAATACAAAAGCTCCTAAGGGATAGGTCCCCTCTACTGAAAGGTCAGAAATTTCCAACACTTTATAAGTGATAAACATACCCATGGCGAGAACGGCAAAAATCATTCCCTGCTCCACAGATGACAAAATCAGTTTCATTACGCCTCCTTGCGCGATTCGTACAACAAGCCGCCTCTGGGAGGCGGCTGTCGGTTAAGTCTCAGTCACTTTTCTTTAAAAGATGTGTTACTCGATGGGTTTCGCTCCTTCAAAAGCTTGGTTTCCAACATCTAAACCCAACCCACTCAATGTTTGAGCATTGTATACCTTAGTGGTATTTTTAGCGTGTTCCACCGGAAGTTCTGCCGGTTTTTTTCCATCGACTAAGATGCTCTTGGCCATGACTGCCGATTGGCGACCAAGTTCGTAGTAGCTGAGCCCATCGGTGACGAGGATCCCACTTTTCACGTGGGCGTCTTCTGCAGCGACGGTGATCAGGCCAGCTTCAATCGCCTTTTCTGCCACCACGTTTACCGAAGTCGCCACAGTGTTGTCTGTTAAAGTATAAATACCGTCGACCTTTTTAACCAGAGAGTCCGCCGCTTGTGGCAAGTCATTTAAAGTGGATATTCCCACTTCGACGATTTCAAGCCCCAAGCCTTTACCGATTTCTTTTGCGGTTTCCACTTGAATCATGGAGTTGGCTTCGCTAGTGGAATATAAAATACCAATGGTTTTCGCTTCAGGATTCAATGCTTTAAACAACGCCAGTTGACGATCCATCGGCGCCGCATCCGACGTTCCCGTAATGTTGTTTTCTGAATTTTCATTGCTCTTGACCAGTCCCGCCTCCACCGCGTCAGTCACTGCAGAAAATACGATGGGAATTTCTGTGGTGACTTGCTGTGCCGATTGAGCAGCAGGGGTGGCGATGGCGAAGATCAGATCGACGCCGTCAGAGGTAAATTTTTGTGCAATGGTGGCAGCGTTCGGGATTTCGCCTTGAGCGTTTTGGTATTGAATCTCTGCATTGACCCCAAGTTCTTTTAATCCTTCTTCAAATCCGCGTCTCGCATCGTCTAACGCAGGATGCTCCACCAATTGACTGATCCCGATGACAAATGTTTTGTCAGTGGCAGGGCCTGTTATCGAGGTTTCTTGTACAGTAGTTTCTTGACCCGTGGTCTCCTGGCTTGTGGTTTCCGCTGGTTTTGACGTCCCAGGGGACGCACACCCTGCAAGTAGGGCCAGCACTAACGCCAACGCCATAAAAGTTTTCTTCATGTTAAATCCTCCCAATTCTTTTGGATGGAGGTTTTCCACCATCCTGCTATGCTACATTTTTTCTAATGACTTCCTACATAACCTACTATCCTTCTACTTCGGATTCCTATCAGTATATCCCTTTTCATTCGTCTTGTCAATCCACTGTAGAGCCTTGTAGCGTTGTGGTGCTAATACCCTTTTATTGAACGGGAGTCGCTGATGCAAAAGGCTCCTTCGACGTATCATAACCTAGTGCCTCTGCGGTTTTCACATTGTAAGTGACCGTTGTTGTCGTAGCGGTTTCCACTGGCACTTCACTTGGATTTACCCCTTCGACCAAAATCTTTTTAGCCAAACTCGCGGATTGTTTGCCGAGTTCATAATAGCTTAGCCCATTTGAAATCAACGCGCCTTCAGTAATCGCACTGTCAAATGCAGAGGAAGAAGGCAGCTTGTATTCTATGAGTTTATCATTGACCAATTTAACGCTGGATGCGATGGAGTTATCTGTGATCAAGTACAGTCCATCGACAGCAGGAAACAAAGATTCGATGGCTTGAGGCAAATCGTTCAAGTTTGAAATCCCCTTTGTCTCAATGGTCATTCCCAACTCTTGAGCCGCTGCTTTCGCTTGGACGATTTGAACTTCGGAGTTCGCTTCGCTCGTATTGAATAAAATCCCAACCTTTTTGACCGTTGGATCGATCTCTTGTAAAATGCGCAACTGTTCTTTTACCGGTGCTGCGTCGCTGGTACCGGTGATGTTCGCCCCCGGCGCTTCGTTGGTTTTAACCAAACCCGCCTCGACCGCATCGGTCACCGCGGTGAACAAAATTGGCACTTCCGTCGTCACCTGTTGAGCGGATTGAGCTGATGGTGTAGAAATGGCAAAGATCATATCCACGCCGTCATTGGCAAATCGTTGAGCAATCGTGTTGGAATTGGGGATATCTCCTTGAGCGTTTTGATAATCGATTGTCGCATCGATGCCCAGTTCTTTTAACCCCTCTTCAAAACCCGTTCTCGCTTGGTCAAGGGAAGGGTGTTCCATCAACTGGGTAATCCCTATCTTGACCTTCTTTCCATTCGTAGCTGTTTCTACCACGTTTCCATTTTCCTGTTGAGTCGGTGCCGTCTCAACCACCGTTTCTTTTGCGCCACCCTGCTGACCGCAGGCAGCAAGTGCCAATCCTACTACAACTAACAATCCTAATAATTTCTTTTTCATTTTTTCCTCCTATTTGTTTTTTTGCATAAAAAAATCTTCCGTTCCTATAATCGCCTCAAAAGACGTTTACAGGGACGAAAGAACACTTCCGCGGTACCACCCATATTATGACACATGTCATCACTTCAGACCCAACAGTCCTATCCTCTGTAACGGGAGGCACCCGTTGTCGCCTACTATTCTTGAGCGACACTGCCACAAAGTGAATCGATATGTTTATCTACCACCGGCTCTCACCTACCCGGCTCGCTTTGGATAGCATCACACTCTTTTCTCTGCGATTGCTTTAATATGGTACTAATCATACTCGAATCCTATGGAAAGGTCAAGGACTTTTATCGTTTGTTTATTCACAGAATAATTCTGATTTTAACCTTAAACAATGACCCTATGGCCCATGCCGATGACCACATCGTCGAGATGCAACAAACCAATGCTGAGAAACACGCACACCGATAAATGCTCTCCGCCTCTGGCTATACCCACTTTGCCGCCAGCATTAAAACCCACGGCTTTTTGAACCACCTGATCTAAAGCATCTCTCAAAGCACCGATCACCGCGCCGTCAGAGGCGTGGCTTTCCCCTACTAAACCGTTTCGCTTAGCAGCTACCAACGTGGATTCCATGATTTTAGGCAACATCGTCACCATGTTTCCTCCCACATCGACAGCACAGACCACAAGACCTTCAGCATGATAGGCCTCCTGCTTGCGTCGCTCTTCTTCGCGGGAAACGGTCATCGCCATGGCCACCGCCGCCGCCACCACCTCCCGGCTTTTCACACCTTGGTTTCTAGCCATAGAGCATCGCCTCGGACAACGCACTGTGTAACACCTTCACATCATCTCTGCCGCGAATTGCAAATTCAATCACCGGATCCAAACTCCCAGAAATATAAATCTTCAATTCGCTATCCAAATCAAAATGACCTGCTGACTCAAGATCAAATCTCGAAATGCTCTTATAAGGGATCGTCATGTAGGAGGTTTTTTTCGCCGTCATCCCCTGTTTGTCCACATAAATCACCCGCTTATCCGTAAAGATGACGAGGTCGCGCACCAATTGGTATGCTAGCTTAATCTCTTCTCTGTCCGCCAACAAATCGCCCACATAGTCGTAGGCCTTCTCCGTAGAGATATTGCTCATATTTCCCAACAACCCATTAAACAGTCCCATGATCGTCCTCCAATTTCATTCTTAATGGTATTGTTACCCTCTTTTATGGAAAAAACAACGCCACACCCCTAGGTTTCACCGGCTGTTATTTTGACACCAACCTGTATTGCTATGTACAGGACATTTATTTTATTTATATGCATTAAAAATTAAACGCGATTCAATCGGGTATCATACTATTGAGCTTATCCGATGTGGCTCAAGCTTATGATTATCACTCAAGGAGGATTCTATGAAAGAGTTTGTAGGAAAGACTGCCGTCGTAGTGGGTTCTACCTCGGGCATTGGCGAGGTCATCGCTGAAGAGTTCGCCAAACAAGGCGCTAACACCGTGGTCGTCGGCAGAAATGTGGACAAAGGCGACAAAGTTGTCGCTAAGATAAAAACCGCTGGTGGCGAAGCTGTATTTATTAAGTGTGATGTCCAAAAAGAAGAAGACATTAAAAACTTAATGGACAAAGCCGAAGACACCTATGGCAGGATTGACATCGTCATTGGAAACGCTGGTGTACCTGGTAGATCCATCGCCGTCGGCGATATGACCGATGAAGACTTTGCCGATCTTAGAAACGTTATCGAAACCGACCTTATCGGCATAATTCAAATCAATCGCTATGCTTTGTACAAAATGTTGAAAAACAAAGGCGAACAAAAAGGCGCCATCGTCAATATTGCATCGATTCTCGGTACAGTTTCCACCTATAACACCGCATCTTATCCGGCGAGCAAGGCGGGGATCACTAACTTCACCCGAGCTCAAGCTGTCACTTACATTAAACGCGGCGTTCGCATGAACACCGTCTCCCCAGGCTATGTACGCACACCCCTTATCGATCAACTACCAAAAGAAGTTCAAGAACAGGCCGCTGCACTCCACCCCATCGGAAGACTTGCTGAATCCAAAGAAATCGCCGATGCGGTTCTTTTCCTCGCCAGCGATAAAGCCTCCTACATCGTCGGAGCAAACCTCCTAGTCGATGGTGGCTATACGGCAATTTAATCCCCATCCATAACGCTAAAAAAGCCTTTCAATGATGTCGAAAAGCTTTTTTAGCTATATTAGTATTGGATATAATAAAGCGCACCTATCTAGTCAAACCACTTGGTATAACAGCGAAGACATAAGTTTCTGTAGAATATAAAGTCGTGACAGGATCTTCAGCCAGATATCACGTCTATTTTTCATCGCATCCCACAATCGCTCAACTTCAATACCTCTATACTCCATTAAAAGTACCCAATATCAAGTTCCAACTCTCATGTTACATTCAGATTAGCCACCCGACTTCCTCCCAGTTAAATTGTGGGGAAACTACAATGATAAGACGAAATGGAGTATTTATTTCAATCCTGTCAGGATTTATCCATGTAAATAGATCAATCTGTGAGTAATTGATAAGCTTTAGATTTTCTTATCCTATCGTACTCCCCTTGTTCTATTATCGTACCCTCTTCCATAAAAACGTACCACGGATCATATTTCTTTAGATGTTCGACTCGATGAGTCACTAATATAAGAATCTTCTCCTCTGCCAGTTTAGAAATCAAATCGAATATTTCTTTCTCTATTATCGGATCAAGCGAAGAAGTTGGTTCATCCATAATAATAACATCCGCGTCACGAAATAAAACTCTTGATATTGCAACTCTTTGCCATTGTCCCTTTGAAAGCTCTTCACCACCAAACCATTTTCCCATTTGCGAATCGATACCTTTGTTGTATCTTACTATTGTCTTAGTTAACCCCACAATATTGCCACAATGAATTATTTTCTCATCATTTTCCATATCATCTGTTTTAGAAAATGCGATGTTCTCTCTTAAAGTTAGTTCGTAGTGATTGAAGTCTTGAAAGATGACAGTGACTTTGTTTCTATAGTCGTTAGAATCAATCTCTCTGAGATCATCATCATTTACTTTTATTGTCCCTTTATAGTTATTGTATAATCCAGCAATTATTTTTATCAACGTGCTTTTCCCGGCTCCATTTAATCCTATAACCGCGACCGGTTTTGATTTCGTTATTCTTAGATCAATCTTCTCCAAAGTTTCGCTTTCGGACTCCTCATAACTAAAATGCAAATCTTTTATATGTTTTGATGATTGCTTTCCATCATTTTTTTGTCAATGAAATCAAAATAAGTATCAGCATACAGTTTACATCGATAAATTTCTGTAATGTTGGAAATTAAGATATTTACTTTTGATTCTATATTATTTAATGAATATATAAACCCCATTACATCTCCAATTAGTCCGTTTCTATCTATAGTTTTCCCTATTACCATCATAATTAACCTAATCTTAACCAATACTTCAATTATTGATAAACTCGTATTTCCTAAAGTTCTAACTCTCAATATTTCTCTGTAAGACCGCTTAATCTCTTTTTTATTTTCTGAGAATTTTTTTACGATATAATCACCTGCGTTGAAATTTATTATTTCTTTGATCGCTATATTATTGGTTATCAAATGACTCATATAACTACTTACTCTTTGAAATTCAATATTCTGAACTTCTTTATTGTAAATAAATTTTCCCGTACATGTACTTATTATCGCCGTTAATGCTGGGATTATAAATATTATCCCCCAAAAGTAACCCTCGATTGAAAATAATAGAAAACCTAAAGAAAATACTGATAGCACTGACTCTAATAATTGCAAGAAATTGAAGAATAATTCTTGTATTTTGGATCTCCCCAATTCATTAGCTTTAGTGATTAAATCATATGTATTTTCACTCTCAAAATCACATAGCTGTAAAACTGCACATTTTTTCATAAAATTCTCTTCTAAGTAATAATCGATATCAATTGCAATCCTCTGATTGAAATATGACTGTGCACTTCCAAGCACGATTGATATCGAACTCACCAAAAAGTAGATAAGTATATTGTTCTCAATGCTCTTTCCAGAATTCAGTGCTAGTTGAATCGAATTAATAAGTTGTTGGATGGAATAAACATTAACACCTGATAACACACCTGAAAGAAGAACAGCCAAAATGCTTAAGTAGAAAAACCTATATGAACTTTGGTGTACTATGCTAATAGATTTCTTAAACGTTCTAAATATTTGTCTCACCATCCATTCTTCTATTTTTGTAATTCCAAATTCGAATAGCCATCACGCTAAAAAATGACATCTGTAGCATCCCAAATACAATCACCGCTTCGGGTTTCCAAATGATCCTTCCGATATCTATGAAATCCGCGAATGGTATTTGATAAAATACTTGACTAACTCCAAACGGACTAAAATCCATTAAAAGCTGAATGATATTTGAATTCGGTTTTACAAAAATCGAGAGAACTGCATTCATAATGTAAAGACCTATAGAAATAGAGGTCGCGGTTTTGACAGAGTTTGACAAAATAGAGATAAATATCGATAGAGAACTCAATGCCAAAACACCAACTAATCCACCAAGGAATTGAAAGCCAATAGCATCTCTTAATGAAAAATTCGCAGGGCTAAACGCAAGTGTTTGCTGTATGCTTGTATTCAATCCACTATCACCAAGTGCAGAATACACAATACTCAAATACACTAAGGATACTAATAAATATATAACTACGCTAAATATTAGCACTGAAGTCACTTTGTTTATTGAGAAATACCTGTTCCCACGGACTGTCCTTGATACAATAGCTTGAATTCCATTATCTTTAGCATCTGGAAAAGGTGATGCCGATGCAATGATAACAAAAAATTGGCCAATTGCTGACATCATTGTTAACCATTGAATGGCATCTCCCCAGCTCGCGCTGTTTACTCCAACTATAAATGGCTTATTTATTGAACTTTCCATTTCCCAAACTCTATTTGCTATTCTTTTATTAATAAGCAAATCCGTGTAATTTTTGATCATCGCTTCTCTTAATTTATAATAATCCTTAGCATACGCCATAGGGATATCTGGCCCCGTCCAAGGTTCGACAGCCATTTTATCATCACTTTTTACTTTAAGGCCATATAGAAAACCAATTAATGGTGTAAATTCGAGTAGCTCCTCTGTTATTATCCTTCTGTCCCTTACCAAATCGTAACTGTCGTTATAAAACATCTGAGCTTTTATCAAGTTCTCTTCAGTGACAACCCCCGAATATTTAGTATCATAATGACTCGTAAGCTCGATCGCCTCAATGCCTTTCACGATTTCAACACTACCATCACTTCTTACTCTGTCAGCTTTTACGCCGTTTATAAATAATAATCCTGATGTTAAGGAAATAATGAATGCTAATAGCAATAAAATCCGATTTGTTTGATTTCCAAACACTCTTTGTATTTCATATATTGACAACTTCATTACGCGCTCCCTCTATTACCCATAAATAATAATCACTCAGCTCAGGACGTATTCGATTAGCCGTTTCGAAAATCTTGTCACTACTGATGTACCTTATTTTCATCCTGTTCGAATAATCGTTGCTTGTATTTGCTATCACTCCACCTCCCATTTGTATTATTTCTATCTTTGCATCACCTGATGTATAGTCACAGCATTCTTCCCACACCAAACCCTCTATTTCTCGTATAGCATCCGTATGATTTATTTGCCTTATCATCGTCCCCTTGTCAATAATTAGGAATTTATTTGCTAGATATTCTATATCCGAAACGATATGAGTTGAAATCATTACCGTACAGGTACGACTTCTTCTGGTGATGAAATTCTTTAAGTTTCTTCTTTCGCTTATATCTAGGCCAGCCGAAGGCTCGTCCAATATCACAAATTTTGGATCATTTAAAAAAACTTGAGCTATACCAACTTTTTGTTTCATCCCACCGGATAATTCTGCAACTTTCATCTTTTTAAATTCCTGAAAATTTAACTCAGATGCTAAGTTCTCGATTACATCATCAACATATTTCTTTTCAATACCTTTATACATCGCTATATAGGTCAAATAATCTTTCACAATCATATTTTGGGGAGCTTTAAAATCTTGAGGAAGATATCCCAAATAATTGTAAAATGATTTAATATCAGGAATTGATTTATCTAATGTTATTGTCCCAGAGGTCCCGCTTTCTTCTCCTATAATGATCTTAATCAACGTTGTTTTACCTGCACCGTTAGAGCCTAGTAATCCATAAATGCCCTTGCTTATGTCTAAGCTAACATCCTTGAGGATGCTCTTTTTCCCATATACTTTCGTTACGTTTGTAAGTATCAAGTCATCCTCCTTGATGATGTTTTCATCAGTAACAACTATAGATTGAACATTAAGAGGCAATAATCATGATCATCTATAGTTGTTGTTCACTGCGCTATTCTAGTGTTCCTGATTTTCTCATCGTCCAAAATGCTTTATGAGAATTATTAGCACTGTAAGTCGTTGACGAACATGAACACCCGCATTTAAAGCAATCATCCTTACCTCTTGCAGTTGCATATGCCCCCTCAGCAGAACACATACATGCCATTGGAGTAATTCCATCACCACTATACATTTCCCTTTCAACTTCTCTTCCTAATGGGTTTATTAGTTTCATCATATCACCTCCTTTCATTGCCATGCAGCCTCTCTCGCATAATTTCATGATTTATGATTAACTAAATTCATAATCATCAAGGTCAATAATTAAATCTGACTTATTCTCTAATAATTCATGATATAGCTCAAGATTCTTTTCGATATATATTCTATTCATTATGCATTTGCTATTTCTTAATTTAATGTTAATTCCATCTTTATCATAACAATTCATATAACACATTCCACATAAATGAATGGCCCAGCAATCCTTGCAAAATTGTTGTGTTTCACGACAATAATCATTAACATAGTGCCTTTTTGTTTTTGATATATCAATCCCATCAAAGACGTTACCAATATTTGGAGCTTCACCGAGCTTCTCGCAAAATAAATAATCACCCTTTGAAGTAACGTAGACTCTTCTAGCCCCAGGTACACAGCAACCACACATATAATAATGTTCTATTGGTTCATTGTATAATAATCGCTTGTGTATCATGGCCATTTCTTTTATAATATTGTCTTTCGCAATTAGTTTTTCTGTTATCGCGGTCGCATTATCTTCAATTGCCCAATCTAATAACGGATCAAAATATCCTTTGATTCGCTTACTTTTATCGATTATAGTCCTCTCCTGATCACTATCAACTCCTAAATAGTTCAGTTCCTGATCTTTAGTGGCTACAAATGATGACGTATAAACCACATCATCTGGTATCCATTCTTGGTTTCCAAAATAGTCTTCTATCTTATCTAAATGTACTTCTGTATATTCTGATAATACCGAATTTATTCCAAGTGATAATATGTTATTTTTTCTATCGAAACTTTCTACAAGTTGTTTTATTCCTTGCACAGCATCATCAAATGTGCCCCCACCATCGCTATACACTCTATAACTATCATTAATGTCTTTCGGTCCATCTAAGCTTACTGTGATGTGTATCTTCTCACCTAATTCCGCAAAAAAATCTGCTATACTCTCTGTTATCAAAGTCGCATTAGTTGTTATTGCATAATGTATTCGACTCTCGTCAATCGTTTGGCAATAATTAATACATTCCTTCAATAAACTCATTGATATTAGCGGTTCCCCACCATAAAAGCTCACGTATATTTTATCTTCGCCTTTGCTATGGTCAACTAAATCGTCTATGGCACGCTTCGCAATATCGAATGACATATCTTGTCTGCCGAATTTTCTGTAACCGCCCTGATCTTCATGATAGATGCAATATTTACATCTCATATTGCATCTCTCCGTAAGTTCTAATGTAATTTGAGCGCGCTTGCTCCTTAGCTCTTCCTCTAAGCTACTAATCTGTAATCCTATGAATGATTTTAACTCTGGTGCCTGTAGTATATTTTCATTCCGAATGCCATCCAATACGTCCATCAGGGATTCAACATCTATGGCTTCTGATCTCGTAATCTCGTCCCATTTAGACTGCAATATAAACTCCAAAATCATATACGCACCAAAACTAGCTTCAAAAACTTTCCCAGTGCCTAGATCATAAAAATATTTCTTTTGTTTGGTTTCAAAGCACCTTCCTAGGCGTAGATAATCATTGCAACTAATTCTAGTCTGTATCTCCTTAATAATCTCTAGCTTTTCCATAAATTTCCCTCCAATAAAAAAACGATCTCTTAAGAATGAGTATAACCATTCAAACGAAATCATTTTTTCAGTATTGCGCTAGATTATATGAAGTTTTTATGAAGTTACTTTACGATTGGTTCAGCTAGGATATCTGGAAGAGATACTACGATCGAAAACACACCATTTTCGTACTCTGCTCCTATATCCCCATCCATCGCTTCTACAATCGCCTTGGATATGGCTAGACCTAATCCAGCCCCACCTATCTCGGAGTTTCTTGAGGCGTCTCTTCGATAGAATCTATCAAATATCAATGATATCTCATGTTTTGAAATCAAATCAGATTGATTTGCTACTTTTATTATTAAAACATCATCGTTTCTTGAAACGATAACCTTTACTTCAGTATTCTCTTTTCCAAATTTTATGGCATTACTCACAACATTACCCAATGCTTTTGATAGTTTTTCCAAGTCGACGTAAATCTGATATTCAGCTTCCATGCGAAGGTTAAAAACCATATGTTTATCCATCGCATTTGGATAAAACTCATCGACCAACTGAGTCAAATATGAAGAAAAGTTAACCGTATTTTTTGAATGATGAGCATGTTCAAAATCGAATCTGGAAATATAAAAAAGGTCCTCTAGTTGCTTCTCTAGATCCAGTGACTTTGCTAATGCAATTTTTACGTATTTTATCCTCGATTTTTTTGAAATATCCTGATCACTCTCTAACAAATTAAGATATCCTATCACCGATGTCAACGGCGTCTTGATATCATGAGCAAAACTCGCGATCATTTCCTCTCTTTTAGATATGACATCGCTGTTTTTTTCTAAAACATCATACTTATCAAGCAATTCGTCTATTTTCCGCACTAAATCAATATAGAGCATATTATCTACTTGCTCACCACCCTTGATGCGATTAGCAATTATCTCGATGCATTCTAACTGTACTTCTTTCCTTATCTTTTTCTCAGTATGGTATCCCGTCATGCAGTAGATAAAAATAAAAGCACTTGTTATGGTCGCGGTTCCAATTATGATATCTTTTTTTAGTTTATTCCATAACAGTGTTCCCCTTGTTAAGCCATCTGATATCATTCTCTCGTGGTCCATTAAATACCTATTTGCTATTCCATCTCCAAGATCCCAAGAAAAGTAATGGTATCCAAAAAATAAAACAATAGCTATGACAAACACCACGATGGAGAGACGAACAATCTTTCCTTGCCATTTTTTTCTACTCAATTTTATAACCCACCCCCCACACTGTCTTTATAAAGTCATTAGATCTATTCGCTTTATGCACCTTGTACCTAATGTTTCGGATATGGACACTCACAGTGTTTGAATCTTTTTCAAAGTATTTCTCTGCCCACACGGCTTCAAACATTTTTTCAGATGGAATAACTTCGTTCACTGACTCTAAAAGCATTTCAACAATCTGAAACTCAATAGGTGTCAACTCTATTCGCTTATCATCAATCGTAAAAACATGGGTCTTCTTATTTAAAATAAGGTTACGATAGACTATTTCATCAACTTCATTTCTTCTTAAATGCACTTTTAATCGCGCTAAAAGCTCTAAGGGATCAAATGGTTTTTTGATGTAATCATCCGCCCCTTCATAGAGCCCCCTCAACACATCTTGTTGTTCGGTTTTCGCTGTTAGCATGATGACGGGATAGGAATAGTTTTCTCTTATCTGTTTTAGCAACTCAATTCCCGTTACTTCTTCCATCATAACATCCAGTATAAGTCCATCGACCATATTCTCCTCTAGATATGCCATCACCTCCGTAGATTTTGAAAAAGGTATCACGACATAACCTTCATGCTCTAAATAAACGCTCACTAGTTCTAAAATCGCCTCATCATCATCTACTACGACAATCTTTGTCAATTCTATTCTCCTTACACTTATGCTGTTGGCAACCGTTTCTTTTTCACTTATATTATAATCCTTATACCGCGTTTCAGCAATTTTCTACATATCGATATCATTAGATGATCTAGACCTTTGAAAATAAAGCCCGTACCTTGTTGTACATAAGATTGGATTCAGCCAATCATTTCGCATTAATTTTGGTTGTCATTTTACTATACTCATTCTTCCACCTTCGGATACTTCTTCGTGGTTCCTTACTATGCCAAATCAAAATTTGGGGAAAATCACAGGATATTTCCTACCGAAAAATTGCGAACATTGCGAAAGCTTTCTAGTAAACATGATGGCAAATCTGATGATCTCAAACGTGGAGGCGACATGATATCACGCCGCCTCTAAATACATTATTTCGTTATTCAATTTTTAGCCAGCAGTCTTAAAGAAAGAAACCTTTTTACTCCTACGCTCTTTAGTTCGCACCTCAAGGAATCGCAGGATAGTTTTTAATTTCCTTTTCGATCGCCTCGGAGACGGCAGCTTCCCCTCCGAGAATAATTACGTTTTTGATTTTAGGATCTATTTTAATCCATTTAGCTAAATCGTCGTGTAATACATCTTTTTGGGTCAACAAAACCGCTCCTCTTCCTCGTCTTGCGACTCCTGCTGCCGTTAATCCATCGGGGAAGTCTTCTCCACTCACTAGGACCACCGTATCAATGACCATGCCCCCAGTCTGCGACGTATAGCCTCGCGCGACCTCCAATGCCGTCTCATAACGATTGTCCCCAAAATACCGTTGACTGACGTGTGCCCCATCAGGAATCACCGAAGGACCACCAAAGACCAGATATTTCACTGCATTATCTACTGCACCCTTATAAAGCTCTAAATCGTAAAAATTATTGTTCCCATTAGCCATGGTTCCAACAAAAGGCCCTGCCGAGAGAGCGTCTGCAAAATTGAATCCATAAATCAACGCCTTTTCTCTTTTTAGAACATCATTGTCGGGATTGTAAAACCTCCATCGCTTATCATTAATGGCTTTTGCAGTCGAAAAGCGATCCGCACCTGCCAAACGCTCGATTGTAATGCCTAGTTTTGCGATTTCTGCTTCTACATCTTTTGAAACCGCTGCTTCTCCTCCAAGGATGAAGATCTCCCGAGGTTTTAAACGCACGATTTCGTCTAGGACCTCTTTTGTCACCGCATTTTTACGCACTAAAAGCAGTGGAAATCGCTCTTGAGCGGTTAACGCACCGCCAACCAGACCGTCGATATAGCTTTCACCGGTTGCAATCGCCACGTATTTGCTTCCTCTCGTGAAAGTTTCTCGACTGGCTTTGACCGCTGTATCGTAACGATCCTTCCCAGCTATTCGTGTGACGTTGACGGATTTACGCGTCGTGTCGATCTCTCTCCCCAGTCTGATGGCTTCTTCAAGAATTCTGTTCTCTTCTGCTCGCAACTCTTTTTCGTCTTTAAATACGGTGAGATCCAACGCGTCACTAACCACTTTGACGCCATCGATGGAAACCAACTTCCACACCCCCACAGTATCGAGTTTCATCCAAAAGGAGTAGTACTTTGAACCCTCTTGTTTGAGTGGTTTAAACTCATGGTGCACACCATCTTCGGTTTTGTAGACGATCCTTGAATCATTAGTAAATTCGTAATTTTCTTCGTCTTTAATCTTCCACGAATAGAAGCCTGTTTCATCTCCAAGCTTAAAGTTTAGTGTATCTAAACGAAACTTTTCCAACCCCTCTGCGGTCAGCACTTTCTCCTCCAACTTCAGTGCCTCTTTGGTTGCGCCCGTCGCCAAACTCGACGAAGGGACGACGGTGAGTACACAAGCCAACACCATCACAATACACAACCCTAACGATATTTTTCTTTTCATAGCCTTCTTCCTTTCTGTGTTCATCTTTAGTTGTCCGCTAAATGGATTTAATTCTTTTTTATCTCAATATACGGACATATTAAATTGTATCACACCTCTCCCTTTTCGGTCACCAGCGTTTGAAAGATCTCCTTCGCTCATGGCTCCTATCTTCTCTACCGCCTTCTATCGAGATGTCAAACGGGCTCGTCTAGGGATACAAAAAGCACGAGCGTTTTAGCCCGTGCTTTTTACCATATATTTTGGCTCTATAATAAATAGTATTGGAAGCAATAAAGCATAAATGTCTGGCTAAACTTTTTTTGGCAAAAAGAATGACATGAGTTCCTGTAGAATAAAGTTGACGACTAAATTTATAGGAAGATCTCATGTCTAACTCTCACGATATCGCATGATGACTCAACTTGGAAAACCCTAAGATCCATTTTGAAGATTGCATTATTGAAAAGAAGATCAAGCATCTCACCTACAAGGTTATTCACGCAAAACTTTCCTATCGACCTGACCATTGCCCACTTTGCGGTAATTTACACCAGTCTCCAATACATCAATACGGGTTCAACAATCAAGTTACTCTCCAGTGGTGGAGAACCAGCTTTGTTGAAGTTGAAAAAACAGCGCTTTCATTGCTTGGCTTGTGATTCCATATACTCACATTGTTATTGATCGCTTTCATTTGGGTCAGTTGCTGACCCGAGCGATGGGTAAGACCCGAATCGAGATCATAAAACGATTTCCGATACAATCTATGGCATACTAGCGGTTGAAGCGCTACTGGAAGTTGATCCAATTTTCGATGAGTAAGTTGGATGCCCGTGATATTAAGCATTGAACGCATTTAGAAATCTTTAAGGCAGAGGTCAGTGAAGCGATGACAACCTTGCTCGCCTACTTTGAATAGGTTGAACATTCACTGATTGACGATGTTTCAAACGGTTGTCTTGAAGGATTGAACAACTTCATTAAAGTGCTTAAACGCATCGCTTTTGGATAACGAAGCTTATTCAACTTTAGAAACCGTGCTCATTTGTCGCAACTGGCCTTTCCACAGACAAACAAACGGAAAACATCAACTCGCCGCCTCTAACAACCTATTTCGATATTTTATTCTCAACCAACAGGATTTGACAAAGAACCACATTTTACATTTATCCCCACTTTTTTATAACTTGAACTTTAAAACGACACTCTTAAAGAAAGCGCGTTTCTTCACACCTAATGATTCGAGGTTTTCTCATCCAATCTCATACCGCACTTAGTGCAAAATCTTTCCGATAAACTCGTCGATAAACACGCTTTACAGAAAGGGCACCGTAAGAAACGAAACATAAAAATAAGATCTATGATAACAAAAAACACGATAGTGAAAAACATTTCCTTTGGGATGGGGCTGATATCGAAAAGAATGGGTATGAAGATGAGTATGACTATCACCGATGTGATAACCTTTCCTATAATTCTATATTTTTTTAAATGCATCATATCCTCCTCTTCTGTTAACTCATTTGTGTCTTTCTGATTAATATTATAACGTACC
>CAZHRC010000016.1:0-53312 GCA_964533865.1 uncultured Peptoniphilaceae bacterium | reverse complement strand
GGAGCTGTCTGCGCAGCAGACTGAGGGAGGGTTTTGACCTTAATCTCTTGACCTTCACGTGGCACGTCCTTCGCCACACTTACCTTTTCCTCCCAAAAATCGCCTCAATAATCCTTGCAAACAACCCTTTTTTTCTCACCACTACCGGCAGGTCCTCATCTGCGCTCACTCGATCTCTCGGCATCTCCACAATCGTCAACTCTGGTTCGACACTCACCTCTGGGCTATCCTCATCCACCACAGGCGATACCTTTGGCGACTCTTCCACATACACTTGGGTAAATCTCGGCTTCTTCACCGAATCTTCTCGACCGAGCCGTTCTTTCTTAGCAGCCGCTTTTTTAATCGCAAGCTCCATAAACCGTACCTGAGCATTGATTGTGCCGTCGCCTGCCACCGGTTGATACCACCCATCGGCAAAAAGTTCCTTGGCTTTGACGCTATCGCCGAGCATAATCCCCATATCTGCTTGGAGTTTCTTTTTAATCACCGTATCGTAGATTGGGCAGGCAAGCTCCACGCGCCTTGAAATATTTCGAGTCATAAAATCCGCAGAGGAAATATACACCTTTTGCTCATCCGAATCCTCTGGTCCAAACATATACACCCGGTGGTGTTCCAAAAACCTGCCGACAATACTCGTCACTCGGATATTTTCCGTGTGCCCTTTAATCCCGGGCAACACACAACAAATCCCTCTGACCAACAAGTGCACCTTGACCCCGGCTCGCGACGCCTCGACCAATTTATCGATCAAATCCCGCTCCGTCACCGAATTGCACTTAATCACAATCCGTCCGTCGCCGGTCGTTGCGTTTCTTTGGATCTCGTCGTCGATGGCTCGCATCAACATCGGCTTCATCTGAAAAGGTGCCGCCACCAAATGGCGATACTCCCCATCGAGATTGGAGATCAACATATTGCGGAAAAACTGCATCGCATCTTTTCCGATTTGCTGATTTCCCGTCATCAACGAGAAGTCTGTGTAGAGCTTCGCCGTTTTTTCATTGTAGTTGCCCGTTCCGATTTGTGTGATGTACTGGACCTTGTTGTTCACATGACGGGTGATCAAACAAATCTTCGAGTGGACCTTGTAGTCCTCAAAGCCGTAGATAATCGTACAGCCCGCGTTTTCCAAGTGTTCCGACCAGTCGATATTGTTTTTCTCGTCAAACCGCGCCCTCAACTCCATCAGCACAGTGACTTCCTTGTCGTTCTCCGCCGCTTGGGATAAGTACTCCGCCACCTTGGAGATCGACGACAACCGATAAATCGTAATCCGAATCGAAATCACGCTTTCATCAAAAGCCGCTTCCTTTAACAACCGCAAAAAAGGCTCCATCGAATCGTAGGGGTAGTGGAGGAGGCGATCCCTTTCCAAAACCTGCTCCATCATCGGTCTGCCCAAATCCAAATCCGACGAGTCCATCGGCGAAAACGGCGGGTAAGTCGCCACCTTAGACACCTGGTCCGACACCTTCCCAAAAATCTCATAAGTAAAGTCCATCCGCAACGGCGATTCCGTGCGGTACACCTGAGTCGATTTTATATTGAGCTTTTTCACCAAATAATCCACCGTCGAGCCGGGCACATCCCCTTGGACCTCCAGCCTCACCGGCGCCAGCCTTCCCCGTTTGCGGAGGGCTTTTTTCATCTGTTGTCTAAAATTCTCATCCGCATCGTCGATTTCCTCTTCCAAGTTGATATCCGCGTTTCGAGTCACGCAGATCACCCCTTTAGAAGACACCTCAAACCCTTGGAAAATCTCCTCCACATGAGCGAGCAACACCTCTTCCACCAAAATAAAGTGGGTGCTGTCGGGGAAGAAAATCGCCTCGTCTAAAATCGCAGAGATATTGATCAATCCAATCGCCGTGTGCTTCTTATCAAAGCCCATCGTCGCCGTGATGTACAGCGAGTTATTCGCTAAGTGGGGGAAAGGGTGACGTGAATCGAGAATCAACGGGGAAATCACTGGAAACACATGATTATAAAAATAATCGTCCACATATTTTTTCTCCGACTTTGACAGCTCATCGTACTTCAAATTGCAGATATCCAACGCCCTCAGCGTAGGCGTCAGCTCCTGATACACCCGATCCTTCATCTTATAAAGGGCAGGCATCCGCTCGTAGATCGCATCGAGCTGTTGACTCGTCGTCATCCCGGTTTTGTTGTCCAAGCCTTCCTTTTTCAAATTGCTCAGATCAAACAGACTCCCGACCCGGACCATAAAGAACTCGTCCAAATTGCTGTCAAAAATCGCAATAAACTTCAACCGTTCAAGTGCCGGCACCTCTTCGCGCGCCCCTTCTTCCAACACCCGTTCATTAAACGCCAACCAAGACAGCTCCCGGTTTTGCGTATAGGTCATATCCCTTTCCTTGCTCTTATCCAAAATCCACCTCCGATGAATTGATCTCTCCAACAGTATGGCCGGCTTCTCGCCCTTCAATCGCCCGAGAGACCAAGTACCCCTCGCGCACAGCGTAGTCGCTCACCACAACCGTATTCGCACCAAAATGTCTAACAATACCTTGAATAATACATAACCCCGGTAGCACTGTGTGGATCCGATCTGGGCACACCTTCAAAATCAACGCCTTGCCCACCGAGCTATTGGACAACAACACCTCCACAATCTCGTCCAGGTGCTCAACCGGCATCTTATTGTTGCCAGGGGGTTGATTAAAATAAAAGTTATTTAACTTCAACGCCGCGCGCATCGACCCGCCAACACCGCAAATCGTCCCGTAGCGCAAAGTCTGATCGATACCCGAGCCGGCGATCTTCTTTCTCGCGTGTTTGCGGATCACCTTGCACTCCGTGGGCGTCGGGAGCAATCCCCCAACCACCGTTGAGTACATATTGAGCGATCCCACATCCACACTCACCGAGTCCACAGGCGCCTTGTCAAAAAAAGGCACCAACTCCGTCGATCCGCCGCCAATATCGACGAGCACCCCGTCGGACAAGTCCACATGGTACATCGCCCCTTTGAACCCAAGGCGACCTTCCACCTCCCCGGGCAACAAATCGATCCGGGTCCCCGTCATCTGTTCAATCATCGTCGTCGCTTCCACCGAATTGGAGATGTTGCGCAAACTCGCCGTCGCAAACACGTACAAATCCTTAATGTTCAAGCTGTTAGCGATCTCCACCAGTTCGTAAAGCACACTGCTCGCCTTTTGGATCCCCTCCATAGGCATCCTGCCGTTGACAATATAGCTCGCCAACCCCGCGCTCACCTTGTTGTGAAACAAAGGTTTAAAATGATCCTCACGAATCCGGTACACCGTCAGTCGAATCGTATTCGACCCAATATCAATCACTCCGTACATAAAATACCTCCTCAATCAGTATAAACTCCGAATGTAAAGCGTCCAATCGGGCACAAGTAAAATCCTTGTAAAATCTAAACGCATAAAACCCTAAAAAGCACATCTACTTGCCTTCTATTTTATCACGGAAACATCCCACACGCTAGAACGTTTTCCTTGAGGGGGGATTCAATCCTATCGAACGAATCCCATCGCACAAAGATTTTTAAAAACGATCAACGCAATCGATTTATCGTATGATCCGTGAAAAGAAAGGACAACAATCCTCATGTTCAATGCGATATGCCATATCATGTAGCCAAAAACTCCCTTTTTATGGAAAAAATACATCGCGGATCAACAAAGGGGATATTAATCTACATACAAAGCAACAATATAAAAAGATAGTGGGTATCAATGTAGATTAATTTTATAGTCGGTAGATTAATTTGCGCGAGTTGTTATTTATTACAGAAATGAAATAATTATCATAAAAATAGATGTTGATATTTAAAACATGACTTAGCGAGTATTTATTAACATTCTATTACGAAAAATCTTAAGAAATGCAAGAATTATAGGTAGATTAAATGTAGATTAACTAAGAAAAGGTATTGAAAATGGTGAAAATCCTTGATAAGATACTACGTGAGGTCAGGTATACATAAAATACTGAAATGACATGCCGTATCGTATTTCTATATTAGAAAACGGCTTAAACTTGGGAAATAAGCATAGGAGAATGATACAAGACAACTAAGCAACATAACTCAAGCGAAGTGAGCAACAAAAGAAATGCTCCAAAAAGGTAGCAAGAACATGAATGCGTGGCCTCGTATTAAAAACGATCAAATACATTACAATTGTTACAGAAAGGAGAATGAAAATGAAAGAAATGATGAAAAGCAAAACACTAAAGAGGTTGATCGCTAGCGTTCTCGCCTTTGTCATGGTCTTTACAGGACTGCCATTTGGTGGGTTTATGACAAGAGAAGCGCACGCAGCACCGGTTGACCCCATCTTTTTAGACCGGGGAATCAACGGTAGCAAAGGAAGTGTTTCAGGGCTGGTGTACTACGACAAAAGAGGTGGTTCTGGCACGGTAGGAAATCTAACGCCAACGGGGATCACCAAACCTGACAGCGCGGACGAAGCTATAGGCGGCGTCAAATTGTTCATGAAATGGATGGACCACGACGGAGTCGAAAGCCCTGTCTATACCTTCAATACCGTCAACGATGGTACCTTTCTAATCAACGTCCCCCAATTTGTGGACGCCATGGGAAGAACCCATACTTTCTCGGCGACACAGGAACAACAAATGCGCCTTTGGGTCGATGAACAGTGGTTGGATGACAATGGGTATGGCGTGATCATGGACTGGGCAAAGGGAAAATACGCCAACTGGACCTCACCGGCAGGACCGGGCTGGCTCTATGAGCAAGGCACGGCAGGAAGAATCGCCAACTGGTGGTTTGCATTGGGAAAAACTGACACCATGCAAATGCATCTACCGGAAGACCAATGGGTCTTTACTCCGACGCCGGACAATGCACAACCTGGATTAATCGTCACCAACTCAGTCAAGGGAACGGTCTGGTGGGATTGGGAGTATACACCATACCTCAATAATCGACCGGAGAAGAATAGTAAGGATCCGGTAGCGGCAGGAGTCAAAGTCATATTGACCATTGCAGATAAAAATGGAAACAAAATTAAGACCTACTATACAACGACCAACGCGGATGGGGATTACAGGATAACATTAGCCCCGGCAGTGCCTGCCAATGCATGGCAAAGACCGGAGATCGATTTAAGAAACAGCTTTATGTCTATCGAGACCCCGGAACACGCAGCCGCTTGGAGTGCCTACAGTACATTGTTGGAATATGAAAATCCGGAACTGAACCGAGATAGAAGGATGACAGCGAGCGTAACTGGTGTATCCAATGAAGTGCGAAACGCTAACTTCGCCCTCATCCCGAAAGCGCTTCACTTTAACATCGTCGAATTCGATGCTCAAGAGCGATTCGCCACTGCAGGTCACACAGCAACGACCAGTACAACCGGACTCGCACCGAACTCTGGCGTGTACAAAATCGTGTGGTCGAATGTAAAAACCGGAGAGGTTCTCGAAACCTATGAAAACCTAGTACCGAAAAATGACGGAACATTAATTCCGACGACAATGAAGGTACCAGACAATCTGAAGGAAAACACTTTGTTCCAAGCAGCTCTATATAGCCCAGCGGGAGACCAACTCTCAAGAGACGTCTTTCTTGCTGTCACAGCAACTGCAAAGACTCCGGTGGGTGCGGAATTAGCAGAGTATCCCGAAGGACAAGTCAATTCACCTGGCATCGAAAATCACAACTACACCTATGAAGTAGACCTTTCGCCGGAAGCTGTAGCGGCAGGATTTGGAAATCTACCAGCAGGCTTGAAGTTAGATCCGAACACCGGACAAATCACCGGAACGCCGGCTGCGAAAACCGCAGGCGCGCATAAAGTTCGCTATATTGTAAAAGGACAACTGGATCCGGCGATCCATCCAGATGCACCGGCGTACTCCCAATTGGTTGACGACACCATCTACATCCTAGATGGCAACATCGCAGGTCCTGCGATGGAAGGCACGGCAGTCGACCCCAATAAAGTGAAACTGACCATCACGGGAAAAGACGATCTACCTCAAGGATCTATCGTGAAGACCACCATGGCTCACCTCCCTGTCGTTGTGACATTTGGAGGAGCAGAAGGCGATGAAATCTTTGGCGGAGCACCAGCCATCGACGGAGATGACCTCACCACCACCCACGATGTGGACATCACCTACACGGTCACCTACCCTGATCCAAAAGATCCGACGAAGACCATAACGGACACAGTAACACAAAAGAAGAAACCCTTCGTCGTCCTAGAAAAAATCACCCTCACAGGGCCATTACCAAACGGAAAAGTTGGCGCTACCTATACAGCCACCCCAACAGTGGTAGGCGGTGAAGGTCCGTACACCTATACAGCGACAGGTCTCCCAGCAGGTCTTGCCATCGATGAAACCACAGGCAAAATCACAGGTACACCGACTACTAAAGCAGACTACCCGGTAAAAATCACCGTAAAGGATAACCATGGGTATACGGCAACTCTTGAGCAGATCGTGAAGATCGAAGATCCACAACCTTCCAGGCTGCCAATCGACCTCAAGCAAGACGTTAAAAATGATGGGAAAGGTACCCAAATCCTCACAGGAAAGGTAGATGCCTTTGCACAAGGAGAGGGAACTCTAGGCTGGGTCGTAGAACTGACCGACGTAGATGGAGTGGTACTCACCTATATCGATCCAAAGGACAACGTGGAAAAACCTATTACAGGCACGGTCAATCCAAATGGGACCTTCGAATTCAATATTGAAGAAAAGGGTCTTGCCCATGATCAAGAAGTTCGCGTCCAATTGACCGAACCGAACAAGCTACCAAAAGTATCGACAGAGCTCGTCAAACTCGACCTCCAAGGACCGAACATAGAAGAAGACATCGCAACGCTAAAAGACGGTACGATGACAATAAAAGCAAAAACCGACGACCCGAATGCGGGATTTGTGGTTCAAGTGGGAGAAAAAGTCTATCCTGCAAAAGTTGACGCGAATGGAAATATCAGCGCGACGATCAACGCGAGCAGTCCAGATGCCATCAAAATCATCGGAGTGGATACCCTGGGCAATATGACCGTAAAAGAAGTGAAGAAGCCCGATCCGCAACTGGAAAAAATCATAGTGCAGGTACAATCGATTTATGCCGGAAATCGGAGAGCGACAATGTTTACAAGTAGACACAACGCTGATGTAACCTATGAAATCAAAAGAGCGGGTAAAATTGTGCAAAATGGCACATTCAAAACGAGCAATGTAGGAAGAGGCACCTTAACCTTAACAGAGGGTAGGTTCGCCCTTGGTGATGAACTTATCGTAGAAGCTTCTATAACAGATAGTTTGGGAGTGACATTAAAGAGCGATATTATCACAACCCTAGTGACCCAGTAAAGAAAGGTGGCACATTAAAGCCATCTAACGGAGTGAGGCGAGTTCGAGTGATCGAAAAGGTTCAGCTTGAAAGATCTCACCTAAGCTGTCACCTCGCCTCATCCAATAGAAAAACGTGAAATCCATAGAAATACGCCCTTAGAAGCAACAAAGCCAAGGGCTTATTTCCTATGAAGATTGTAGATTAAGCTGCGAAATTGTAGATTAATAGCCCGAAATGTAGATTAATATCGAGTGGAATGAAAGATATTACAAATTCGAAACAATTGATAAAAATAAAATTTGATTGAACAGAAAATATATAAAGGGAAATATAAGGGAAAGGAAAGACTCGGGTATGTAAAATCAGGAGAAAAACGGAGTAGTGGCTGTAGATTAACAAAGGGATTCTGTTGAAAACCAAATAATAATTGATAAGATTCAAAGTAAGGTCAGGTATGGTTGTATTGTAAGGAAAGCGCATGCGCTTCAGAAACCTGACGGTATGTTTTAAGGAGGCAAAGTAGCGCTTGAGTCGCCTATTTTGTTCAGTTGACATCGGGAAAAGGCAACCGCCCTACATCCCGAGGAAAACACTTACTTTCAAGGAGGATAACATCAAAAAAATCACCCTTGTCAACACGAAGAATCTATATCACGGTGAACAACAGAAAGGAGTCCTTTATAATGATGACAAAAAAGACGACGCGGCGATTCGTCGCAGGATTACTCGCATTTCTCATGGTCTTTACGGGTTTGCCCTTTGGTATTTTTGAGGTACCAACAGCCCAGGCGGCGCCGGGAGACAGTGAGGCGACAGCGATCGTACTCACAAATGAAATGAAAGATGGCATGATTCCAACGGACCTGGTAGACATTGATAGAAAGCATGCTATCAGTGGTCGTACCTGGGTCGATTACGGTGGACTATTGGCGGAATACAATGGGAAAGACAAAGAGGTAGACCCTGCTGACTGGGTTAAAAACAGCGATGTGGCACTACCCAATGCAAAACTATTCCTTCAGTGGATGGATGAGGACGGATCCTTAAGTCCGATCTACACCTTTACAAGCAACAATCTGGGTGCTTATATGGTTCGTCCCGGATACTACGACACCTACACACCTGGTGGAGTAATGACGAGACACAAGTTCATGGAGTGGAAAGGCGGATTTGAAGTCAATCACTATCCAAAAATAAAAATTTGGGCAGACGGAGCGTGGACGACGGAGCACAATCTAAACATCGTAGCCGATCCGAGTTTTGGAAACTTTGGGGGTATTCTAGATAATCCATCCCCATATGGAGCGACTTGGAAAAAAGACGCGGCAAATGTCCAAATCGTAAATGCGGGAGTGGCTTTCCAATACAGAGACACCCTGACCCAGCATTTACCAAAAGGTCAACGGGTCGTACAAGTAACAGCAAATCAAGACTATAATACGGACAACGCCAGTTTGGGTGGAAATGACTTCCTTGGCAATATTTACTGGGATCTTGGCTATGTTTACAACAGAACAGCCACGCCAACTTATGATGCAAGTACAGGAGATATTTACGCTAAAGATATTCCAGTGCTTCTATCCGTAGCAAAAAAAGATGGAACGGTTCTAAGAACCTATGAAACAAAGACGAACAGCTATGGTGATTTCAGATTTGATATCAAGGACTTGGCAGCTGGGAATCTATTCTTTGGCAAAGACCTGCAAATGTCTTTGTCCGTCGACTTACCAAATAATGTCGGCGTATGGACAAATACCGTTATAGGAAAATTTTCGACCGGTGGCCCTGGAACCACGGAAACGGTGAATGGGTGGAATGGATTGTACGGTAACAACCGAGTGTCGGGAACAGGAGATCTTGGCCAAAGATACGATGCGACTTTGTACAGCTACAATGACAAGGCGACCATCAAGCAAAATCGCGGCTTTGGATTCCAATTTATCCTACGCCCACAACACCAAACCTTTGAAGTGAACCCATACGACGATACAGCAAACTACGCTTCACCTGGAGACACAGCAAATGCCAGTGGTGGCGGATACGTCCCTGATATCGGCGTCAAATACAGCATCGTTTGGTACGATGATGAACACAAAGAAGTCGGACGTACGGATGACGTGGAAGTCAGAGCAGACGGTGTTCTGATTAAAAAGGTAAACGGCGTCGAACAACCTTATGTTGGCGAGACCACAGTCAGCGGTAAAGGCGTCCCAGGAGCGACGATCACCGTCCTGCTCCCAGGTACTACGACTCCAGTCACCACCACCGTTCGAGACGACTATTCATGGACAGTACCATCACCAACCTTGAAAAAAGGCGATGTGATCACTGCAACTCAAACGGAAAAAGGAAAGGCGCCAAGTGCTCCGTCCAAAGCGGAACCCATCGATAGACCAGCAGGCGTCTCTAGTGACCCAGTTCTTATCCAATCCAAGCCAGCGCGCTACGGGGATAGAACCGAGTACAAAGTGACCTTTGTCGGCACGGGTGTTGCAGGCTCTGCGATTGAAGTGACCTTAGCAGATGGCGTCACCAAATTAAAAACCATCGTCCAACCTGACGGCACATGGACAGTCACCAGCGAAGAGATCCTATCAGAAATTCATAAGAAGCTAGGGTTTATCGCATCGCCGAAAGTGGTGAAAAACGTGGCAGTCGATTTGACTAAAGCGGATCCGGTTCAAGATCTATTGGATCGTATCGAAGCAGCAGGCGCAGGTTATGCACGTGTGACTCAAACAGAAAAGGGCAAGTCGCCATCGAAGGCGGTTGAAGCGTTAGTACAACGACTAGATCGAGATGGAGATAAGCTTTATGATGATGAGGAGTTACTAGTATACAAGACAAGGGTTAGAAATGCAGATACCGACTTAGACTTCTTAGATGACGGAAAAGAAGTTTATGGTTATGCCAATGCCAAATTTGGTTATCAAGCGACGAGACCTAAAAACTTGGATACGGATTTAGATGGTATCTTAGATGGCGTGGAAATCACTACAGGTACGAACCCAAGACAATTTACACGATAACACGAATTGAAGGCGGGGCTTATGAGCCCCTGCCTGTCAATTTTGTGTAGTAGAAAGAGAGTGAAAATATGAAATTTAGAATGAATAAAGTGATCTCAATGCTGCTTGTATTAAGCATGATGGTAACTCTTTTAGTACCAAGCATTGCAGTTGCAGCACCTGAGAATGACGGTGCAATAGTGTTTATGACATCCAAAATGACGGATGGCAGAATTGACGATGCACCAGAGTTTGCTCCACTTACTAACGTTAAGCTTGTAGGATTGCAAGGACAAGGTGAATTTCCTTTAACTCGTGCGGGAGCTGATGACCCTGAAGGGTTTATGGAAACTCAATTTTATGTACTGGGGTTAGAGTATGAACCAGGCACGAAAATAAACAATTACAAATTAGTGATTGAACCACCAGCAGGCTATGTTGTCGATGAAAGTGCTTTAGCACCATCAAATACAATTACAGTAGTTACTGCAGCGGAAACCGAAATATTAGTTAATACAGATTTGGAAAAAAACTTCAGAGTTGCTTTCAAAAAAGCTGCAGATCCTGTCATTGAAGAAAAAGAAGAAACAGTTGTTGAAGCTATTCAATTCCAAACTGAAACCGTAAAAGATGATAGTATTCCTACTGGAGAAACCAAAGTTATCCAAGAGGGTAAAGATGGTGAAAAAACTACAATTTACACCGTGACCTACACCGATGGTAAAGAGACAGGTAGAGTGGTTAAAGATGTGAAGGAAGTTGCACCAGTCAATAAGATCGTTGCAACAGGAACTCAAGTCACAGAAACGAAACAAGAAGAACGTGAAGAAGCTATTCCGTTTGTCACTGTTCGTGAACCTGACCCTAAAATGCTAGAAAACACTGAAGTAATCGTGACTGAAGGTGTTAACGGTCTTGAAAAATCAAATACGATGTCACTTACGTAAATGGTACTGAAGAAAAGAGAGTTGAAACTGGAAGAGAAACTGTAAAACCAGCAATCAACGAGTTGATCAAATACGGTACGAAGAAAGACCCGACTAAATCTGGTCCAAATCTTGAAGGTGTCCATGACACAACGATCTTTGTGGGTACGCCATTTGATTTAAGAAAAGACGTTACAGCAGCTGATGCTGAAGATGGCGATTTAACCGATAAAATTGTGATCGATCCTGCAACTATCGATACGACCAAAACAGGTGCATTTAGCTTTACCTATACGGTTAAAGACAGCGATGGAAACGAAGTTTCTAAAGTGCGTAAAATCACCATTGCTGAACGCGGTGGCACAGGTGGCGGCACTGGAGAAACCCCAGGTAAAATCGTAGACCGCATCGCAGGCGATGACCGTTATGATACAGCAGGTAAAATTGCACAAACTAACTACAAGAAAGCAAAAACAGCGATCATCGTCAACGGACACCGCTTCCCAGATGCGTTGACCGCAACTGTTTTGGCAGATGTTAAAGACGCGCCATTGCTACTTGTCGACCAAGACTTCATCCCTGCAAAAACACATGCAGAACTTAAACGCCTAGGCGTAGAAGAAGTCATCATCGTCGGTGGTACAGCTGCAGTTAGCCAAAAAGTTGAAGACGAACTCAAAGTCACCTATAAAACAGAGCGCATCGGCGGTATCGACCGTTACGAAACGGCTGCTCTCGTTGCAGATCGCGTGACTGGCATCACCGGCAACAAAGCGCAAGTCATCATCGCTCGCGGCGACGACTTCCCAGATGCCCTAAGTATCAGCGCATTGGCGATCAAAGAAAGCACACCGATCTTGTTAGTCCGACCAAACAGCATCCCAGAGTTCACTAAAGCAAGACTCGATGCTTACAACCCATCCAAGATCACCGTAGCAGGTTTAACAGCAGCCGTATCGGCAAAAGTTGAAACCGAACTTAAAGCCTACGCACCAGTCACACGCCTAGGCGGAGCAGATCGCTACGAAACAGCAACGGTTATCGCAGCATACACCTACCCAACAGCAACCAGAGCATTAGTTGCAAGCGGTGAAGTGTTCATCGATGCCTTAGCAGCAGGTCCATTGACCGATGAATTTGGCGCACCAATCTTACTCGTTGCTAAAAACTACGTCCCAGACGCAGTCAAAGCATACCTGAAGGGCGAAGGCTCCGAAATCAACCACTTGACCATCATCGGTGGCGTCAATGCAGTGTCTGCAAAAGTCGAAGCTGAATTGAAAAAATAAAGCTGAGATAAAACAAATCGAAGAAGTGATTGAAAGGACTACCTCATTTTGAGGTAGTCTTTTTTTGTGGTGGGTTACAGACATGAATTTGAAGTTGAGGGTCTTGACCTTGTCCTTGACCTTAGCTCCATCCCCGAGGGAGCTGTCTGCGCAGCAGACTGAGGGAGGGTTTTGACCTTAGTCTCTTGACCTTGACCTTCACGTGGCGTCTTTCGCCACACTACCTCCTCTCCACAAAAAAAACCCGCCATATCGGCGGGTTTCCAATGTTATGACCTATTCTATTGTATTTTTTCAAATATCAATTCGGAATGGCTATTTTTCTCGGTATCCAATGTACTAATCACCGGAACGAGGATCATGCCGATGATCATGGCAAACATGCCTGCGTTGATTGGGGATTGGAGGAGGGTTGGGAGTAGGGGTCTAAAGAGCATGTTGACGATCATGATGGTAGGACCCAGGATAAAACACGCCCACACGGCTTTGACCGAGGTTTTTTTCCAGTAGAGTCCAAAAAGAAAGGGTGCTAGGAACGCGCCGGCCAAGGCTCCCCATGAGATGCCCATGAGTTGGGCGATAAATCCGATGCCGCCTTTGTATTGGATGATGGCGACGACGGCGGAAATGAGGACGAAGGCTGCGGTCAGGATGCGCATGATGCGCAGTTTGGAGTATTCTGGGAGGTCTTTTTTCAAATCCGCGATCAAATCCAGTGTCAAGGTGGAGCTGGATGCTAATACGAGAGAGGACAGTGTGGACATGGAAGCGGAGAGGACGAGTACGACTGCCATGGCGATGACCGCTTCGGGGAGATGGGCAAGCATGGTGGGGATGATGGCGTCAAAGCCCATGGTGGCGATGTCGATTTCCGCGGCGAATAATCTGCCAAATGCACCGAGGAAGTAGCAACCCCCTGCTACGATTAAGGCGAATGCGGTGGAGATGATGGTGCCTTGTTTGATGGATTTTTCATCTTTGATGGCGTAAAACTTTTGAACCATTTGAGGTAAACCCCACGTCCCAAAGGAGGTGAGCACGATGACGGATACGAGACTAAAGGGATCGGGTCCAAATAGGGTGGTGAGTACCCCAGGCTGGATGCCTTCTGCTGGTGATGAGACTTGTTTTAGCGCTTCGATGGAGCCGATCAACCCACCGTTGAGGTTGAGGACGGCGACGACGATGACGACGATGCCGACAAGCATGATGATCCCTTGGATGAAGTCGTTGATGGCGGTGGCCATGTAGCCTCCTGCGACGACGTAGACTGCCGTCAATCCTGCCATAAGAAGGATGCACACTGTGTAGTCGATGGCGAATGCCATACTAAACAAGCGCGACAATCCGTTGTAGAGGGATGCGGTGTAGGGGATCAGGAAGATAAAGATAAGTACGGCGCTAAAGTGGCGGAGTTTGCGATCGCCAAAGCGTTTTTCAAAAAAGTCGGGCATGGTGGTGCTTTCGAGGCTGTGGGTCATGGCGCGTGTGCGCTTGCCGAGGACGACCCAGGCGAGCATGGAACCGAGGACGGCGTTTCCTATGCCGATCCATGTGGAGGATAGGCCAAAGCGCCAACCAAACTGACCGGCGTATCCGATAAAGATGACGGCGGAAAAGTAAGATGTACCGTAAGCGAATGCGGTGAGCCACGGACCAACTGATCGGTTGCCGAGGACAAAGCTGTTGACGTCGGTGGCGTGGCGGCGACAGTAGAAGCCGACACCGAGCATACTTGCAAAAAACAGGAATAAAAACAAAAATTTCATCTGGAGCCTCCTTAGGCTAAAATTTGTGATCGCCAAAAGGACAATAAAAAACCGCCCTCTTGGTCAAGAGGACGGAATCACCCGTGTTACCACCTCTGTTTGCAACTTCTTTACAAAAGCTGCCTCACCGGGTACGCTCCACACTGATGGAGTTATACCCTTCCGCGCTAACGGGCGGTCCCGTCGTACCCTACTCGCCGAAGCTTTGAGGTAGAAGCTAGAGAAGGTATTTGCGCATTGTCGACCATAATGCCTTTCACCAGGCGGCATCTCTCTGAATGGCATCGAATGCGGTACTTGTTTCTCGCCAGCTGATACTTTAGCTCTGTTATGCTTTTAAGTATAATAGAGCTAAAACGTTTTGTCAACTTTATTTTTTAAAATAGTCTCCATAATATCGACACTTTTATGTTAGATGTCGTCATTGACAATACTTCAGGCTTTCAGTAGGATTAATGAAGAAGAATATTAGGGGATAATAGGGGAGGCAACATGGATTTTATAGGGATTAACGATAGAATAGCGCCACTGGATGAAAAGGTGATGGCGGCGTCAAAAAATCATTGGGATAGCACGGCGAAACCGATTGAGAGCCTAGGGATTTTTGAGCAGGCGATTTCGAAGATTGCGGGATTGGTAGGGCAGACGGATGTTCGGGTGGACAAGCGCGCCCTACTTTTAATGTGTGCTGACAATGGGGTCGTCGATGAAGGCGTGACTCAAATCGGATCAGACATTACCCGATTGGTGGCGGATAACGCCGCAGTGGGCAAGTCTACGGTGTGCTTGATGGCAAAACAGGTCGGGTGTGAGGTTTTATCGGTAGATATGGGGATGGCGCAGAAACCGAGGGAAGCCGGGGTGATCGATCGACGCATCGCCTCTGGTACGCAAAATATCGCCAAAGGTCCCGCGATGACCCGTGAACAAGCCCTTGAAGGGATTCAAAAGGGGATGGATTTGGTTAAGGATCTCGTCGAAAAAGGCTATCAACTGATTTTGACCGGGGAGATGGGTATTGGCAACACTACTACATCTTCGGCGATCGCATCGGTATTGCTTGAGGTACCTGTGGAGTTGGTGACAGGTAGAGGAGCGGGCTTGACCCGAGAAGGGATTCATCACAAAATCGAAGTCATACACCGCGCGATCGCCGTCAATGCTCCCGATCCTAAAGATGGGTTGGATGTGTTGGCAAAACTCGGGGGGTTCGATATCGCTGGTTTAGTGGGGGTGATGATCGGCGGTGCGCTGTATCGCATTCCTGTTCTCGTCGACGGTATTATCACCTCGGTGGCGGCGCTTATCGCGACGATGCTCGTACCCAATAGCGATTGTTGCCTTTTAGCAAGCCACGTCAGCGACGAGCCTTGTGGGACGATGCTGTTGAGACGGCTCAACCTTAAGCCGGTGATCACCGCCGAGCTGTGCCTTGGTGAGGGGACAGGTGCTATGGCGGCGCTACCTCTGCTCGACTTGGCAAATATGCTTTACCACAAGCTGCCTTCTTTTGATGAATTGGGTATGGAAGCCTATGAGCGCACCGACGCTAATAATGTTGACTAAAATACTAGGAATAAGGTATGATGAAATAAATCGAACGGAAAGGCAGTAATTCAACCATGATCTATATGGACAACGCAGCGACGACTCAATTGGATCCCCAGGTTTTAGAAGCGATGCTCCCCTATTTAAAGAATCGATACGCGAACCCCACCAGTATTTACCGTGGGGCAAATGCGGCGAACGCCGCGGTGGAAGATAGCAGAGAAATTATAGCCAAGGCTATAGGTTGCCATCCGTTAGAGATTTATTTCACTTCTGGTGGTAGCGAATCGGCAAATTGGGCGTTGAAGGGAATGGTGGATCGTGAGGACGGCAAAAAACGCCATCTGATCACCACCGCCGTTGAGCACCACGCCGTGCTCAACACGGCGAAATCTTTGGAGAGAAGGGGCCATCGGCTGACGGTGCTTCCCGTAGACTCTAGCGGGATGGTAGACCCCCAAGAGGTCATCGAAGCCCTATCGCCGGATACGGCGCTGGTGTCGGTGATGTACGCCAACAATGAGATCGGGACTCTCCAACCTATCGGGGAAATCGGTGAGGCATTAAATCAGCGCAGTATCCCTTTTTTTACCGATGCTGTCCAAGCGGTCGGTCATCTAAAAATTGATGTGAAAGCCGAGGGGATAGACCTGCTCGGCGCCAGTGCACATAAATTCCACGGGCCAAAAGGGGTGGGCTTTCTCTATATCAAGAAGGGAACCTCCATTGAAGCGATGATTCAAGGCGGCGCCCAAGAACGAGGGAGGCGAGGTGGGACGCTAAACGTCCCCGGGATCGTCGGCATGGGAAAAGCGATGGCGCTAGCTATGGATAACTTGGAAAAGGATGGCGAAAAGATACGAGGGCTTCGAGATCGGATGATCAGGGGTATATTAGAAGGGACGGAGGATGTGACGCTCAACGGCGACCCCATCCATCGGTTGGATAACAATATTAACCTACAGTTTGGCGGGATTAAATCTGAATCGCTGTTGATTTTATTGGACCAACTCGACATCGCCGCATCGGCGGGCTCAGCGTGTACTTCCGGGTCGATGAACCCTTCCCATGTGTTGTTGGCCATTGGGCGGTCAGAGAAGGAAGCGCTCAGCTCCTTGAGATTGACTTTGTCGAAAGAAACCACATCGGAAGAAGTGGAACGAGTGGTAGCGGTGTTAATTGAGCAAGTGGCAATCCTTCGCAGTCGTTTGCCAGCATATCGAAATTAGGGAAAAGAGGAGTAGCGTGACAAAAGAAAAAGTGGTGGTAGGGATGTCTGGCGGGGTGGATTCCTCGGTGGCGGCCTACTTGTTAAAAGAAGCAGGATACGATGTTATCGGCGTAACCATGAAAATTTGGGAAAATGTAGACCAGTGCGATTTGGAAAAAGAAGGGGGATGCTGTGGGTTATCGGCGGTGGAAGATGCGCGCAGAGTGGCTCAAAAGTTGGATATTCCCTATTATGTGATGAATTTTGAACAGCCGTTTCAACAAAATGTCATCGATTATTTTGTGAAGGAATACACTTTAGGTAGAACGCCAAACCCTTGTATCGCTTGTAATCGCTACGTCAAATGGGAATCCCTATTGGAGAGGTCGATGGAAATCGGCGCGACCTACATCGCGACGGGTCACTACGCGAGAATCGTAAAGCTGGACAATGGGAGGTACACCCTTCAAAAGTCGGTGACGGCGGCAAAAGACCAAACCTACGCCCTTTACAATCTGACCCAGGACCAGCTTTCGCGGACGTTAATGCCAGTGGGCGACTACACCAAAGATCAGATCCGGGAGATTGCTACGGCGATCGGATTAAACGTCGCCGATAAAAAAGACAGTCAAGAGATCTGTTTTATTCCCGACGACGACTATGCCACTTTTGTCAAAGACAGAGCACAAGAAGCGATACCTCCAGGGAATTTTGTCGATGAAAAGGGTAGCGTACTCGGTAGACACAAAGGGATTATCCACTACACCATAGGGCAAAGAAAGGGTCTGGAAATCGCCTTTGGCGTGCCTATGTACGTCAAAGAGATTCGCGCGGCGGAAAATCAGGTGGTGTTGGCAGAAGGGGATCAGTTGTTTTCAAAAAGTCTCCTCGCGAACCGCCTCAACTTTATGGCTGAGGCGACCGTTGACGAAACAAAATCGCTTCAAGCCAAAATCCGCTATTCCGGACAAGGGGTTCCCGTAAGCGTGGAGTTGCTGGAAGAGGATCTGATGAGAGTCACCTTCGAAACCCCGGTTCGCGCTATAACCCCCGGGCAAGCGGTGGTGCTCTACGACGGGGATTTGGTTTACGGCGGAGGCACCATTATCAGTGGTTAGTGCTAAAAAACATTGACGTCGACAGAGAGGCGTGGTATGATTATCATAACCTAGTTACTAGGTATGAAATAAGCAAACAACGGAGGTCTGTCATGGTATATCGATTAACGAACAACCAAATCATCATGTGTTGCCCTAGTGTTTTACGTCAAAACAACTAGGCTCTCTTAACGCGCATGAACAGACGACCGAGACAGGTGTATGAGCATACGCCTGTTTTTTTATTGAAAGAAGGGGAAGGGTAGGGAAATAAGGAACGCCACTACCGTGGCGAAAGACGATGGCGAAAAACCCCCTCCCTCAGTCTCGGCAAAGGCCGCCGAGCCAGCTCCCTCCAAGATGGAGCCGACGGACGCCACCCTTCGGGTGGCTGATAGGACCTTGCAATTCACGCTTTTGACCTTGCCCTTGACCTTGGCTCCATCCCCGAGGGAGCTGTCTGCGCAGCAGACTGAGGGAGGGTTTTGACCTTATCTCTTGATCTTGCCCTAATCCCTTGACCTTAAAAAGGAGCGCCACTACCGTGGCGAAAGACGATGGGAAAAAACCCCTCCCTCAGTCTCGGCAAAGGGCGCCGAGCCAGCTCCCTCCAAGATGGAACCGACGGACGCCACCCTTCGGGTGGCTGATAGGACCTTGCAGTTCATGCTTTTGACCTTGCCCTTGACCTTAGCTCCATCCCCGAGGGAGCTGCCTGCGCAGCAGACTGAGGGAGGGTTTTGACCTTATCTTTAGACCTTGACCTTAACACCCTAGCTTTATGTGCCGTAAGGCAATCTTCACGTGGCGTCCTTTGCCACACCTACACACCTACACAACCCACAACAGAATCATAAACAATAATAGGAGGCACCAATGTCAACAGTAAACCGTTCTACAGCACTTATTGGAAATACCCCATTACTCAAAGCCGATCGTTTTGCCGATGCATCGGGGATTGAAAACGTCAACATTTACGCGAAACTCGAGGGTTTTAACCTCACAGGATCGGTGAAAGATCGTATAGCACTAGGGATGGTGGAAGCGGCGGAAAAAGAGGGAGTTTTGAAGCCTGGCGCCACGATCATTGAGCCCACCTCAGGCAACACGGGCATCGGATTGGCTGCGGTGGGGTCGATCAAAGGCTATCGGGTGGTTTTGACCTTGCCAGAAACCATGAGTGTGGAGCGCCGTGCCCTTCTAAAAGCCTACGGGGCTGAGCTCGTCCTCACCGATGGGGCTAAGGGAATGACGGGAGCCATCGAAAGAGCAGAAGCATTAGAAAAGGAAATCCCAGGCGGGGTCATCCTCGGTCAATTTACGAACCCGATCAACCCCGAAACCCACTATCGCACCACTGGTCCAGAAATCGATCGAGATAGAGAAGGCGCAGTGGATATTTTTATCGCAGGGGTAGGAACGGGTGGCACCATAACAGGTGTAGGCCGTTATTTAAAAGAAAGAAACTCAGATGTGCAAATCATCGCTGTCGAACCCGCCGCTAGTCCTGTTCTATCCCAAGGCACCAAAGGGCCACATAAAATCCAAGGTATCGGCGCGGGGTTTGTACCAGCTGTGCTGGATAGAAAAAGTTACGATGAAATCATCACGATAACCGACGAAGGGGCGATCGCTGCAGCTAAGCGCTTTAGCTTAGAAGAAGGCTATCTCGTGGGAATATCCGCTGGCGCAGCGTTGGATGCAGCAGTGCAAGTCGCTAAACGTCCGGAAAACGCTGGGAAACACATTGTCGTATTGCTTCCAGACTCTGGCGATCGTTATTATTCGACCGCCCTATTTCAAGACTGATCTAAAGGAGATATTATGGCTAAAAAAACGAGAAATCAACGTCAGTTGAAATTTGAAACCTTACAAGTACACGTGGGACAAGAAAGCCCAGACCCAGTCACCGATGCACGAGCGGTGCCGATTTACCAAACCAGTTCCTATGTTTTTCGCGATGCAGCACATGCTGAAGCGCGATTTGGATTGGCGGATGCGGGAAATATTTACGGTCGGTTGACCAACCCGACTCAAGATGTGTTTGAAAAGAGAATGGCAGCATTAGAAGGCGGTTCGGCGGCTTTGGCGGTAGCATCGGGCGCAGCGGCTATTACCTATACGTTAATGACCTTAGCAGGTGGAGGCGATCATATCGTAGCGGCAAAGAACATCTATGGTGGCTCCTACAACCTGTTACTTCACACTCTACCTCGATATGGTATTGCAACGACTTTTGTCGATCCTTTTGACATAGAAGAAGTCAAAGGGGCGATCGGGGAAAACACCAAGGCTATTTATGTGGAGACCTTAGGTAATCCCAACTCCGACGTTACCGATTTAGAGAGTCTATCCGCCATCGCCCACAGCGCTGGGATACCCCTCGTTGTGGATAACACCTTTGCTACGCCGTTTTTGGTGCGACCTTTTGAACACGGGGCGGACATCGTCGTTCACTCTGCGACGAAATTTATCGGAGGCCACGGCACCACCATCGGAGGGGTGATTATCGAGAGCGGGACCTTTGATTGGAAAGCGTCTGGAAAGTTTGACGCCTTGACCAAACCGGATCCAAGCTATCATGGTATCAGCTTTACAGAGGCTGTGGGTCCTGCTGCCTTCGTCACAAAAATCCGCGCCACCTTGCTTAGAGACACCGGAGCAACGCTGTCGCCATTCCATGCGTTTTTGTTCCTCCAAGGCTTAGAAACCTTGTCGATCCGAGTGGAGCGCCACGTCGAGAACTCGTTGAAAGTGGTAGATTTTTTAGCCAACCATCCTAAAGTCGAGCGAGTTAATCACCCATCAGTGACCAAAGACCCTTTGCAAAAAGATCTCTATGCTTCTTATTTCCCCAACGGCGGAGGATCGATTTTTACCTTTGATATTGTAGGTGGTGAGAAAGAAGCGAAAGCGTTCATCGATAACCTTGAGCTTTTCTCCCTCCTAGCCAACGTCGCCGACGTCAAATCCCTCGTTATCCATCCCGCATCGACCACACACTCCCAAATGACACCAGGGGAATTGGAAGAATCGGGAATCCGACCCAATACGGTACGGTTGTCGATTGGGATAGAGAATGTGGCTGATATTATTGAGGATTTGGAAGAGGCGTTGAAGGGGTAGAGAAAAGGCGGGAAAGACCTTGGTCGTCATCCCATGGCCTTGCCCTTGACCTTGACTCCATCTCCGAGGGAGTTGTCTGCGCAGCAGACTGAGGGAGGGTTTTGACTTTGTCTTTTGACCTTGCCCCTGCCCTTAGCCTCCATCTTCGAGGGAGGTGGGTCGGCGTGTCCTTTGCCGACTCGGAGGGAGGGCCTTGACCTTAATCTTGGACCTTCACGTGCCGAAGTCACACTTCACATGGCACATCCTTCGCCACACCATATCCACCCTTCGAATAATATTCCATAATAACTTAAAAACCTATCGAGCCCATGGGAAATACAGGAGATATACTGCATAACAATACGATACAAACATCAATCATCTACTGCAGTAAATCTTTATGAACGACTGTTATCAACTCGTTTAGTATCAAAATACAACTCGATGGCTATTAGGGAAATAATGTATAATCTGCGGAAAAACATTCAAAAAAATCCTATTTACACCTTGACAACATCTGTTGTTAGGATTACAATTAACAGGAGTTGACATATCAGATAACTATAGTAATAGGTGTTCGTGACTTTAAGTCACTGAATTTGACTTGAATAAGATGTGACAAGAGCCACATCCGTAAAGAGACTTATCGATGATATCGTCTTAAGAAATACATTAGGAGGAAGAACATGCAACTATCCGATAGTGAAGCAAAAGTGATGGATATTATTTGGGATGAAAACTACACCGACGAGAATGGGGAGATTACGGCAAAAGAAGTGTCTGATATCCTCATTGATAAATACGGGTGGCAAAAAACCTCAAACTATGTCTATTTTACACGATTGCTAAAGAAAGGGTTTATTAGTAGACGCTATCCAAATTACACGATCAAACCTGAAGTTCACAAAGAAGAATTAGCGGGTAAGGTGGTCAATGAGCTGATCGATAACACGTTTAATGGCTCGGTCTATCAATTTTTCACGGCCTTTTTAAAAGACCAGGAGTTGAGCGACGACGAGTTAGCAGCGCTAAAGTCAGCCTTAGATAATTATCGCAAGTAAACAAAAAAACAAGAGCCGATTTTAAAGCATTACGCTTTAAAATCGGCTCTCTTTTTGTGGTTCTAACGAAGTGATGAAGCATTATTTTAGAATTCTTTGCAAGAACTCTTTGGTGCGCGCTTCTTTCGGGTTCTCAAAAATCTGCTCTGGAGGCCCTTCTTCGGCGATGACGCCTTTGTCCATGAAGACGACGCGATCCGAGACTTCTTTGGCAAAGTCCATTTCATGGGTTACCACAAGCATGGTCAATCCGGATTTGGCGAGGACTTTCATGACTTGGAGCACGTCTCCTACCATTTCGGGATCCAGTGCCGAGGTGGGCTCGTCAAAGAGCAATACGTCGGGGTTCATGGAGAGGGATCTAGCGATGGCGACGCGCTGTTTTTGGCCGCCGGAGATTTGGCGTGGCTTTGCGTGAATGTAGCGATCCATGCCGACTTTTTGCAGGTTTTCGATGGCGATGCGCTTGGCCTCTTCTGGGTTGCGTTTTAAGACTTTTTCCTGGCCCACGGTACAGTTTTTCAACACGTCCAGGTTGTTAAACAGGTTAAACTGTTGAAAGACCATGCCGAGTTTAGAGCGGTACTCCGGGATGTCGTGGGAGTCGTCTAGTATGTTTTCCCCGCGGTAGACGATTTCACCAGCGGTGGGGGTCTCCAATAAATTGATACAACGAAGGAGTGTGGATTTGCCCGAGCCTGAAGCGCCGATGATGCACACCACTTCGCCTTTGTCTACGGTAAAATCAATGTCTTTCAAGACTTCGTTGTCGCCAAATTTTTTGACCAAATGGCGAACTTCTAGTATATGTTCCATAACCTCTCCTTATCTTCTCGCCGCTTCATCGACCAGTTGATAGCTTGCCGGCCCATCCATTTTGCGTTCTAAAAGCCTCAACAATCGGGTGATGGTAAAGGTGAGGACAAAGTAGATGATACAGGCGATAAAATAGGTCTCAAAATAGTTAAATGTCGCACCAGAAATGGTTTTGGTTTGAAAAAATAGCTCAGTGACACCAATGACGTTGAGCACGGAGGTGTCTTTAATGTTGATGACAAATTCATTGCCCGTCGCTGGAAGGATGTTGCGCACCACTTGGGGAATGATGACATTGGACATGGTTTGCCAGTGGGTCATTCCGATGGCTTGCGCTGCTTCAAACTGCCCAGGATCGATGGAGACGATGCCGCCGCGGACGATCTCTGCCATGTAGGCGCCTGTGTTGATGGAGACGATGAAAACCGCCGCAAAGGTGCGGTCCATTTCGATACCAAAAAACAACAAGGATCCGTAATAGATGACCATGGATTGAACGATCATCGGGGTCCCACGGAAAAACTCGACGTAAAAGGACAAGATGGCGTTGACGACTTTTAGGGCAATGTTGCGTGCGCCGCTTTTGATTTGAGGTATGGTGCGGATGACGCCGATGATCAAACCGATGACCAGGCCGATTAAAGTACCGGTCAAGGCGATGAACATGGTCATGCCAGCACCGCTTATTAGCATGGGCATGTATTTTGAAGCGATGGTTTGAATAATTTGAAAACTCATAATAACTCTCCTACAGTACAGTAGCGAACAGATAAATGTCGCCACTTCGAGGTGAAGTGGCGCATATGGTTACTCAGACTGGGTGGCTTGTTCGCTGGGTTGATTCTTTATGGCATTATCCATAATCGTCTTGCGTTCCTCTTCGGAGATCCCTTTGAGGATTTCGTTGATTTTTTCGGTTAGTGGGCTGTCTTTCTTAACGCCGACAGCGATGGCGGTATCGTCCGTATCTGTCGCAAATCCCTTGCCTTCATCAAAAGTGACAAAAGTGAGATCTGGATTGGCGCTGGTCGCGCTGATGGCTTCGGGGCGCTCGGAGACGTATCCGTCGATAGAGCCAGCTTGAAGGGCGACGCGCATAGTGGCGAAGTTTTCAAGGGCAACGTCTTTTACCACGCCTGGGATTTGATCGATAACCGTGTAGTGGAACGTGTTTAACTGTCCGGTCAATTTTGCACCGGAGAGTTCAGCAAGGGTTTTTGCTTGTTCAAATGGGCTACCTTTTTTGACTACGACGACGAGGTCGGAAGTGTAGTAAACATCGGAAAAGTCGATGACTTGTTTACGTTCTTCTGTTGGGCTCATCCCAGCGATAATCGCATCGATTTTACCCGATTGAACACCTGGAGGCAATCCGTCCCATTCGGTTTTGACGATGACCAGTTTTTTGCCAAGGCCTTCAGCGATCTTCTTCGCAAACTCCACATCGTATCCGCCGGCGTATTCATCATTGCCTTCGATTTTGACTGCGCCGTTAGAGTCATCGAGTTGAGTCCAGTTAAAAGGCGGGTAAGCAGCCTCCATGCCGACTCTAAAAAGGTTATCCTCTTTACTCCCACAGGCAGTAAGGACCAGAGTCAAGACGACTAAAATCGCCAATAACTTACTGTACTTTTTCATAATTCTCCCCTTTGTAATGTAATATTAGACGTAAAACGTCTGTTTAATCCTATCTATTTTATCATAGAACCGCTTGTTCTACAACAACAGCAGGAGGCAATCAATGTGAATGGATTAACGGGGAAGGGGGATGGTGTGGCGAAGGACGTGCCACGTGAAAAGTGCCCTTCGGGCACGTGAAGTATGCCCTACGGGCATGTGAAGAGTGCTTCGCACGTGAAGGTCAAAGGATTAAGGTCAAGGTCAAGAAATAAGGTCAAACCCCTCCCTCAGTCTGCTGCACAGCCAGCTCCCTCGGAGATGGAGCCAAGGTCAATAGTGTGGCGAAGGACGTGCCACGTGAAGTGTGCCTTGCGGCACGTGAAGTATGCCCTTCGGGCATGTGAAGAGTGCTACGCACGTGAAGTGTGCCTGCGGCACGTGAAGGTCAAGGGATTAAGGTCAAGATCAAGGGCATGAATGGCATGGTCCTATCAGCCACCCAAAGGGTGGCGTCCGTCAGGCTCCATCCCCGAGGGAGCTGTCTCGGCCGTCCTTTGCCGAGACTGAGGGAGGGTTTTCTCTCCATCGTCTTTCGCCACGGTAGTGGCGTACCTTTTTTAGGTCAAAGGTCAAGGTCAAGAAATAAGGTCAAACCCCTCCCTCAGTCTGCTGCACAGCCAGCTCCCTCGGAGATGGAGCCAAGGTCAAGGTCAACGGCGAGGGTCGATATCACTACGCCCAAAACGATTGCACGCCGTCCTTCTCCACAGATCAACCCACGCCAATCAAAGAACCAAACAACCAAAAAGCCCAAGGGTGACACCACCCTTGGGCTTTTCATACGACCTTCCGATCGAGACTGCTATTCTTTTGCCAACTTCACCACTAATTGATCAGAAAGGACGGTTTCGCCTTCTTTGACGAGCAATTCGTCCACTACGCCGTCGACGGAGGTGACGATGTTGGTTTCCATCTTCATCGCTTCGATTACCATGAGATGATCCCCGGCTTTGACGACCGATCCTTTTTCCACGTTGATCCTCAATACCGTTCCCGGTATGGAAGCGCCGATGGAGGTCGGGTCTTCGGGGTCGACCATTTGGACAAAACTTTCGCTGATGTTATTTTTCGACGCCTCCAAATCCTTGACTCGGATCTGTCTGCGGTTGCCGTTAACTTCAAAGTCCAATGCACGGTAGCCGTCTTCTTGGAGTTTGCCGATGGCGACCAAGGAGACGATCAAGGTCTTGCCTTCTTCGATTTCAACTTGGCAGGTTTCCCCTTCGTTTAGGCCGTGGAAGTAAATATCCGAGCCCATGCCTGAAAGGTTGCCTTTGTCTTTTTTGTTTTTGCGATAATCATCGTAGACCTTTGGATACAACGCTGCGCTGACGAGTTGGCGCGCGCTGGCGTCGATTTTGAAGGTTTTCTTGAGGTGTTTTGCAATGGCGTCAAAATCCACGGGATCCAAAAGCTCCCCTGGGCGTACGGTGATTGGCGTTTCGCCTTTTAAGATCATCGCTTGTAGCTCTTTTGGGAATCCGCCGTCTGGTTGGCCCATCATACCTTTCATATAGGAGATAACCGAATCTGGGTAGTCGTAAAACTTGCCTTTTTCCAGAATGTTTTCCGGGGTGAGGTCGTTTTGGATCATGAAGATCGCCATGTCGCCCACCATTTTGGAAGAGGGGGTGACTTTGACGATGTCGCCCATCATCATGTTGACTGTGCGATACATTTCCTTGACGTCCTTGAATCGATGGCCAAGGCCAAAACTTTCCACTTGAGGTTTCAGGTTGGAGTATTGACCGCCTGGGATTTCGTATTTGTAAATCTCGGTAGACCCGGATTTTAGCTCCGACTCAAAGTTGGCGTAGACTTGGCGCACAGACGCCCAGTAGTTGGAGATGTCGTCTGTTTTTTCAAGGTCGATGCCGGTGTTGCGTTCGGTGTTTTGAAGGGCAGCCACCACGGAGTTTAGCGCAGGTTGGCTGGTGAGCCCGCTCATCGCATTGAATGCGGTATCTGCGATGTCCACTCCAGCTTCTGCTGCCATGATCACGGTTGCCACGCCGTTTCCAGTGGTATCGTGGGTGTGGAGATGGATGGGTAGGCTCACTTCGTTTTTCAACGAGCGGATGAGTTTTTTAGCCGCATATGGCTTCAACAACCCAGCCATGTCTTTGATGCCGATAAGGTGAGCACCAGCGCGCTCCAGTTCTTTTGCCTTTTTAATGTAGTAAATAATCGAGTATTTATCGCGATAACCGTTGAGAATATCTCCCGTATAGCAGATGGTACCCTCAGCGACTTTTCCTTGTTCGCGAACGAGCTCGATGGGTTGGCGCATACCTTCTATCCAGTTGAGGGAGTCAAAGATACGGAAAATATCGATGCCGCTTTTTGCCGCTTCTTCGATAAATTTGCGAACCACGTTGTCGGGGTAGTTGGTGTAGCCTACCGTATTGTTTCCGCGTAAAAGCATTTGGAACAGAATGTTCGGGATTTTTTTGCGCAACCGATCTAGGCGCACCCATGGGGATTCGCCGAGGAAGCGATAGCTCACATCAAAGGTCGCTCCGCCCCACATTTCTAAGGAAAATAGCTGGCTGGCTCCTGTGGAGATGGCTTCGGCGACTTGGACCATATCGCGGGTGCGCATGCGCGTTGCCATCAGAGATTGGTGCGCATCGCGCATAGTGGTATCGGTGAGTAGGAGCTTTTCTTGGTCTTTGATCCACTGGATCAACCCTTCAGGACCGCGCTCTTCCAATATCTGGCGTGTGCCAAAGAGGTTGTCTGGTTTTTCAAATTGTGGAATCACCGGCACGTCAAACCCTTTGGTGATGCGTTTTTTGTCGTTGACGACAATTTCGCCAATATGGGTCAACACTTTGAGTTCCACGTCGTTTCGCGGGCGCACTTGGACGAGTTCTGGGTGGTTGGCGATGTAATTGGTATCGCAAATCCCCATGGAAAAGTCTGGCGAGTTGAGGAGGTTGAGCAAGAAGCCGATGTTTGTTTTTACCCCGGAAATGCGCATTTCGCGGAGAGATCGGATCGACTTTGCGATGGCATCTTCAAAGGTTCTCGACTGTGTGGTGACCTTGACCAGCAAGCTGTCGTAGTAGGGGCTAATCACTGCCCCGGTATAGCCGTTGCCGCCGTCTAAGCGCACCCCAAACCCTGACCCACTGCGGTACACGTCGATTCTTCCCGTGTCGGGAGCGAAGTTGTTTGCCGGGTCTTCTGTGGTGACGCGACACTGGATGGCGTAGCCGCGCAGGCTGATCGCCTCTTGGTTGGGTATGCCGATGGTGTAAGAATCGAGGGCGTGTCCTTCGGCGATGCGAATTTGAGATTGGACGATGTCGATATCGGTGACAAGTTCCGTGATAGTGTGCTCTACTTGAACCCGAGGGTTCACTTCGATGAAAAAGTGGTTAAAGTCAGCATCGACCAAAAATTCCACCGTCCCCGCATTGACGTAGTTTACCGACTTTGCGATCTTGACCGCGTCGGCGCAGATTCGATCGCGCACTTCGACGGGCAGGGCAAAAGCAGGGGTGAATTCCACCACTTTTTGGTGGCGACGTTGGATGGAGCAATCTCTTTCATAAAGGTGGACCACGTTACCGTAGTGGTCGCCTAGGATTTGTACTTCGATGTGTTTTGGCGATGCGACGTATTTTTCAATGAACATATCGTCGATGCCAAAGGCTTTGCGCGCTTCGCTTTGGGCACTGGCAAAAGCATCGATCAAGTGTTCTTCGTCATAGACGATGCGCATACCGCGCCCGCCACCGCCTGCTGCGGCCTTGACCATGACAGGATAGCCACAAAACGCGGCAAATTCCATGGCTTCGGCTTCTGAATGAATCGGTTTTTCAACGCCGGGGATCGTGGGTACCCCAGCTTCTCTGGCAACGATCTTTGATTGGATTTTATCGCCTAATCGTTCCAATATGTCGACCCGTGGGCCGATAAAAACTATCCCCTTAGCCGCGCACGCCTTTGCAAACTCATCGTTTTCAGACAAGAACCCATAACCTGGGTGAATCGCATCGGCGCCTTTATTGACGGCCAGCTCGACGATGCCGTCGATGTCTAAGTAAGCGTCGATGGCGGATTTGCCATGTCCAATTAAGTAGGACTCGTCAGCCTTGGTTCTAAAGAGAGCGGTTTCGTCCTCTTTTGTATAAATGGCTATGGTTCGTATGCCGAGTTCGCGACATGCGCGAATAATGCGGATGGCGATCTCGCCTCGGTTGGCGACCAATACCTTCTTAAAATTTTTAATATTACCCATGAGCGCCTCCTGTTCGCGTTAATTTTGTAAACCTTTAACATTATATCATGACTCCCAATTGAAAGGGAACCTTAAAACAAGGAAAAGTGGGGAATCTTGGAAAAGGAAGGGAAATCTATGCTAAAATAAGAGGAAGAAGGAAAACGTATAGAATGGAGAGTGCTCATGACATTACAGCAGCTAGAATACTTTAAAGTCCTTGCGGAAATCAAGCATTACACCAATGCATCAAAAATACTGCACATCTCTCAACCCAGTCTCAGCTACGCCATATCGGCACTGGAAGATGAGCTGGGGATAAAACTCTTTGAAAAAACCGGTAGAAAGATCGAACTGAGTAGCGCCGGCCAAGTCTTCTATGACAATGTAGTCGACGTGTTGCGTTTGGTCGAAAAAACCGTAGCTGAAACCAAACGTGCAGCTGGACTCGTCGAAATCTCGATTCGACTCGGTTACATCTACAGCGCGGGTGCTTATTACGTTCCAGAGCTTATACGAGGCTATTTAGAACAAAAAAACAGAGATTATCCTTTCTTTGACCTGGTCCAAGACAGCAACGACGCCTTGGTTGCAGGGTTGGAAAAAGGCGACCTCGATCTCGCTTTTCTCGGAAAGCCGACAAACGGTATCGGCAAAGCGCCAGCATTTGAGCAACAACTCTACCTCGTCGTGCCTGAAACCCATCCGTTGGCCACCAAGTCAACCGTCACCCTTTCAGATCTCGAAGGGGAGAGCCTCGTGCTCACCAAAAAGGAAAGCGGCCTTAGAAAAGACCTCGATCGCGTGTTCTTCGAAGCGGGCTTCAAACCCAACGTCAGCATCGAAGTCACCGAATGCAACGCCATCCTAGCCTACGTCTCCCTAGGCCACGGACTAGGCATCGTCCCCGACGTGCCAGCGGTAGATATGGAAGGCATCGTCAAACGCCACATCGACAATCCAGGTTTTATCCGCACCATCTACCTGTGCTGGAGCGGGTCGAAAATGAACAAGAGCGTGAAAGCGTTTAAAGATTACGTGATAAAGGAGTAGGGGGGTAACTTACCGTATCCCTTCACCGTTGAACTTGCCCTTCGCCGTAGCCCTTGACCTTGGCTCCATCCCCGAGGGAGGTGGGTCGGCGCGGTCTTCGCCGACTCGGAGGGAGGGTTTTGACCTCGTCTTTTGACCTTAACGTTCTTGACCTCCAAAAGGAACAGCGCTATCGCGCTGAAAGACGATGGAGAGAAACCCCTCCTTCAGTCTCGGCAAAGGTCGCTGAGCCAGCTCCCTCGGAGATGGAGCCGACGGACGCCACCCTTTGGATGGCTGATAAGACCTCATGGTACCCTCGCAGCCCTGAACCGCTATATCCTACTAAAACTACGACTTTCTTTTTACACCCCAAAATACAACTAGAGAGTTAGATTCCACTATTTCCAACACGATGTATTATATAACTCATTTTTTCTGGTGAAATCGTAGCAAATAAGATAGAATAAAGGCAATGAAGTAAAATCCCCCACTCAACAGGAGAACGAGATGATCAATACCATTCAAAGTCAAGGGAAAAAGATACTGATAGCGATGATGATTGTATTACTAGCGGGTTGCACACCGCTTCTATCGGGTGAAGGACCTGTGGAAAGCGGCGAAGCCGAGGCTCAGGTGAGAGGCTGGCAGATCGAATCGATTAAAAGCCCTGTGGATTTCAATGAAAATGGGATTGATGACTACGGGGATTTTCTAGAAGGTGCGAGGATTGATGCAAGAAATCATCCGCGATACGACGGTAGTTATGTGGACGGCGGCTACCCGGCAGATGATGTTGGGGTATGTACCGATGTGATATGGAGAGCTTTTAAATACGCAGGCTACAATTTAAGGGCGATGGTGGATGCGGATATCGCTTTGCGTTTGGAAGATTACACCAATGTGAAAGAACCCGATACGAATATCGATTTTAGGCGGGTAAAAAACCTTCGAGTGTTTTTTGAAAAACACGGCGTCGTGTTGACTACGGACCTTAAGGAGATTGAACAATGGCAACCAGGGGATATTGTGGTGTTTCGAAATGAAAAACACATTGGTATGCTTTCGGATGTGCGCAATCGGAAAGGGGAGCCTTTTGTGATACACAACCTAGGTCAGCGCAATCGGGAAGAAGATTATTTGAACCGAGTAGGCATTGTCGGGCACTATCGATTTGACGCATCAGTGACCGAGCAGACTTTAATACCATGGAAAGAGGGAGAGGATTAATCCTCTCCCAATGTAATGGTGCCGATGTAAGTGTGGTTTTTCAATGTGGAGTGAGCCTCCCGTTTGAAAAAAGTGAAGTCTTTTTGGTTCGCCATGTAGAGTTGTCCAAGAGCGATCCCCATGTCGATGAGGTTTGTGGCTTTTGGCGCCTTTGTTGTGAGCAGACCGGCATTGTGGCAATAGCAATCGATGGCGTTTTCTGTATGGAGAAAATGCCAAGGCTGACTGTTCAGACTGGACGGGGCGAGACGCGCCGGTTCCAATCGAGGGTCGGGGTGATCGGAGATTTGGGCGAGGGGTTTGCGTTTGAACTCAGAGAGCTTGCGGTGAGGGGATGGTGTAGGCTTTCCAAACGCGATCATTATGGTAAAGGAAAGGCCCGATGGAAGGATGGGTCCACGATCAGACGGGGTGTATCGGCCCATGCCCAGCCAACAACTCCCCAGTCCTAGACTTTGAAGGTATAAGTCCATTTGCTGATACATAAACCCGACGTTGATTAAAGCGTCGGGGTGTTTTTCGCTAAAAATTGCCAAGTAATGTGGCGCCTTCCAAGGTAGCACGCTGTGCACATTTTCGTTGGGGATCTGGATAGACTGGACGTGTGCTGTTGGAAACAATGGCACGAGTTTTTTAGTGTATTCGTTAATCGCTGACAGAACCCCCTCTTCCAAGGGGGTTTTGTCGTAGGATCGGGTGCTCTTTCGTTGATACATCAAGGATACATCGTACATCGTCGACTCCAATCGAGGTTACTCTGCAGCTTTGCGCAGGGTGTCGCTGATAACATCCGGAGGTTGGGCTCCGGATAGCCCGTATTTACCGTCGATGACAAAGAATGGCACGCCGCTGATTTCCATGGCTTTTGCGTCGTTGTAGTCGGCGTAAACTTCCTCTGAGAATTTATCCGATGCGAGGATGTCTAGAATGTCGTCTCGAACCAGGCCTACGGATTCGCCTAGGGCGGCTAAGGTTTCGTGATCGCTGATGATGGCGCCGTTGGCGTAGTACGCCTGTTGAATCCCATCAAATAACGCTGATCCGAGATTTGCCGTCTTGGCATACTGTAGCACTCTGTGGGCATCGAAGGAATTGACCATGAAGGTCTTGTCAAAATCGATGGGAAGCCCAACTCTTTTTGCCATTTCTGCGATTCTCGCATTACCTGCTTTAGCTTGTTCTAGGGTTTGACCGTAGCGTTCAGATACGTACTGATCCACGGTGAGGTGAGGTTCTGTACTCAATTCAGGATTGAGTAGGAAGCTCTTGACTTCGACGATAACATCTTGACTCCCTTCAAAATCGTCAAGTGCTAGGGCGAGATTTCTTTTTCCAATATAGCAAAATGGGCAGATATAATCGACCCAAACGTCAATTTTCATAACGGATCTCCTTTCTAGGTTTACAAGATATATGCCCAGAAAAAGAGAGATGAATCGCTGACCGATAAGTATGAGGTTTTTGAGAGCCACGGACTAAATACGATCAAAAAGAGAGAGTTGTTGATAGGGGGTATCTCGACGATAGGCGCTGACGATATCCTCGATACGGTGGAGTAAACCATGCTTTTCACAAGAGGTGCTAAAAGTATGCCATAGATCGTCCGCATTTGGCGAAGAACAATAGTAGTTTGCCTTGTAGGCGGTCTCGTATTTTCGCTGTAGATCTGGGCTTATGCGGTAGATTTGTCGGAGGAAATAGGCGCGCTGTACATCTCTAAGGGTGACGCCAAAGGAAGGGTAGATAAATCGAGCGCCGGCACGGTTGGCCATCTCGACGATGCCTTCCACGTTCGATACAGAATCGTTGATAAAGGGCAGTATGGGCATCATGAGGATCCCAGTGAATAATCCTGCGTCGGAGAGGGCAGTCAAGGCTTCGAAACGTTGGGAAGAGGTGGGCGCGTGGGACTCGATGGTTTTGCCGAGTTCGTCATCGGCACAGGTGATGGTCAGCGCACATACGACCGGTTGCTTCTTTTGGATGTCAACGAGGAGATCTAAGTCCCTCAGGATGAGATGGCTTTTAGTATAGATCACCACCCCGTAACCGTATTGTCGGAAGAGGTTCAGTGCGCCCCGTGTCAGCTCCAATTGCTCTTCGAGAGGGTTATAGGGATCGCTCATCGCCCCGGTGGCGACGATTCCCTTTTTACGCTTCGAATGGAGCTGCCGCTCCAAAATCTCGAGGGCGTTTGCCTTCACTTTAACCGTGTCAAAAGCAAAATCCCCATAGCAGCTGCTGCGGCTATCACAGTAGATGCACCCGTGAGAGCAGCCCCGATAGATATTGGTATTGTAGTCGGCATAAAACCAATGGGGGCTGTTTTTGTGTGGGGTCAGTAGGCTTTTGGCGGAGACATAGGAGAGGGTCATGGGGCTTCCTCAGTAGGAGCATCGGTATCTGAAATCAAAGAAGCCGTATAGTGATTCAACTTCGCATCGTAATCCACATAGGTGGTCGTACCATCGTCATCCTCGAGGATGATCGTATATTTCAAAGGCTTCGTGTTATAGGATTGCCAGGCTGGTCCAGAAGAGGGAAAACTCGGAGAGGTTTCACCGGGGAGTACTTTCTCAAAACACATAAATACAATTTTGTCGTTGATCTCGCTGAGGAGATATTCCATCGTAAATCCGGTGACAGTTAATGAAGAGTTATTGGTAAAAGTGGCTAAGCCGTAAATATACCCGCGAGAATCCGGCTCTTGAAGGGTGATTTCATAGGGGAAATCGTCGATGCGTACAGGAGAGGTTATGGCTTCCCGAACAGTTGGGTTTTCGGTCACCGTATAGGTGGCGGTTTCAAAGTTATAATTTACCGTAAAAGAGCCTGCTCCGCGAAAGACCTTAAGTTCCAAGTCTTGGATCACCAAATCTTTTTCCTCGTTGGAATCAGGGCCTATCCCATGAATAATTGGCGCAGATTCTTTGGGAAAGACTGTGTCGCTACTTAAAAAGTTGACCTCGGAGTTGGTATCGGCGAGTAACCCTCTTACGCTAATACTGGTGATGGTGTAGGTGCTATTGTTTTTGAGGGTGATGTAGGCACGGTTTTTGCCCGATTCATCGGGCTCTACCAATGTCACACTCAGGGGCACTTCTTCGATGAGTACAGGAGAAGCGCCCGTATAACTTCCATCTTCTGAGAGGGTTTCTTCCACTACTGTCTCCGCGTCTGTCTCGACAGGGGTCTCCGCCGCCGTTTCCACAGGGGGATCTATTGGTGTGGGGTTAAGGTATTCATCGATGTATTGGCAAGAGGAAAGGCAAACCAATGTCCCAAGGATGAGACACCATTGATGTAATTTCATAACAAACCTCCTTATTTCGTTAGGATAGTACTATTATACGCTAAAAAGGAGGGCGAAAAAAGGATCTCCCGAAAATAAGCCACTAGAGGGATGAGCAAAAGCGATCATCTTCGCGATGAAGGTGCATAATTGATTTATCTCACCACCAAATGCACAGCGAATCCGCCGATTTCGTCTTTCAAATAGGCGACAGTGGTTATGCCATTTTCCTGTTTGATCGTCGATTCGATAAACTCGAGGCCGAGGGCGCGAAACCAGTTCATGGCTCGGTCGATGGAGTAGGTTTTGATGGCGATGTGGCCGTGGGTGCCGTGGTAGGGGTATTTCATGATTTCTATGGCGTTATCTAAGAAAAAAGACATGGGGATTTCACGTATGGGGAAACCAAAGAGTTGGTGAAAAGTGTTGGTGACTTGGTTGGCTTCGGCTTCGTCGGGGGTGTTGATGCCCATGTGTGCCAATTGAAAGCCCATGAGGGATTGATATTGATTGGTGAGATAGGTGAAAAGCTCCTCTTCTCGGTGGGTTTCTACTGTCCGAGTCAAATCGTCTGCGTCCATTATGACGGCTAGTACATCTGGATCTGAGAGGAAGGGACCTTGATCGGCAAGGGGTAGCGCACTTCTGACGATGACTTTACTCTCCTCTGGAGACGATTTGCCTCCGTTGAAACCGTAAAACTCACCGGTGAGGTCGGCTTCGATGCCGTCTGTTTCGGAGAAGTAGGGGATGGCGTTTTCAGCGCAGTAGGCGGTTAGGGCCTCGTCTCCGTGGATCAAGGCAAACTGTGCACCAGCATCGATGGCGAATTGCAGTTCCTTAGAGGTTTGACAACCCGCTATCCCGATGGCAAGATCGGGAAACGCGTCGCGCCAACGTTGGGTAAGACCTACCGTGTCCTCGTTATCGGACTGGAGAAGGATGGAGGAGATACCGACTTTTTTAAGGGCATTGCCCAATCGGTGAATTTCCTCGATTGCAAGGTCATTTGCCATGGGAATAAGGCCAGCGGAGTTGATTTGAGCGGTGATGTTAGTCGTCATGTGAGCCTCCTTTGATATGATAAGTGATGGTTGTGACTATAATATACCCAGATTTTTAAGGAAATGAAATGTCGTCTCCGACGGAAACAGTGGTTATGGGTTTACAATCCGGGTAAATACCATGAAAAGAAGAGGTGATGTGATGAACCCAAAAGTGTATGCATTTGAAGCAGTGATCGTAAAGGTGCCGGATATGGATGGGGCATATGTGGAGATTCCTTTTGATGTAAAGGCGGAGTACGGCAAAGGGCGAGTATTGGTTCATGCGACTTTCGACGGGGAGCCGTACGATGGCCAGATGGTGCGCATGGGAACGGCGTGTCACATTATAGGCATTCGTAAAGATATCCGCGCAAAAATTGGAAAACAGCCGGGAGATATGGTCGCTGTGACTGTTGTTGAACGAGTCAAGGAGAAGGTGTAATGTGGGAATGTCCAAATTGTAAAAGAGCGTTTAAAAATGTGGACCAAAATCATTATTGCGCAGTAGAGATGAACGCGGTCGACGATTATATTGCATTGCAACCCGTCGAGCGACGCCCGATATTGGAAGAGGTGCGCAGGCGGATAAAAGCTCTGGCGCCAGAGGCGGTGGAGTGTATCAAATGGCAGATGCCAACGTATGTGCAAAAGGAGAACTTGATTCACTTTGCTCACAGTAAAAACCATCTGGGGATTTATCCGGGGCCGGAGTGTGTGGCTGCGTTTGCGGAGAAACTGACGGAAAGAGGGTTTAAATTCGCTAAAGGTTCGATTCGATTTCCATGGACCCAACCGATCCCCTACGATCTGATTGAGGAAATGGTGCGATTTCGCTTGGAGAAGGTGAGATAGTGTGGCGAAGGACGTGCCACGTGAAGAGTGCCTTCGGCACGTGAAGGTCAAGGGCAAAATACAAGGTCAAAACCCTCCCTCAGTCTGCTTCGCAGCCAGCTCCCTCGGGGATGGAGCTAAGGTCAAGGTCAAGGGCAGGGACAGAGTCAAGGGCGAAAGCAAGGCCTTATCTGCCATCCGAAGGGTGGCGTCCGTCAGGCTCCATCTTGGAGGGAGCTGGCTCGGCGTCTTTTGCCGAGACTGAGGGAGGATTTTCATTTCATCGTCTTTCAGCGCGAAGGCGCCGTTCCATTTGAGGGTCAAGGGCGTGAAGGTCAAGGGCAAAAGACAAGGTCAAAACCCTCCTTCAGTCTGCTTCGCAGCCAGCTCCCTCGGGGATGGAGCCAAGGTCAAGGTCAAGGGCAAGGGCAAGGTCAAGGGCAAGGTCAAGGGCCAGATCCTTGGTACGACATGCTTGTTCTATGTCGACGAGCGAGGTGATCGTCGATTCCAACAGCCGATGTATCAAGAGCACAAACGTTACAAATCTTTGGTTTGAAAACGCTTAAAGCCGATGACGATCAGTAGCGCAACTATAACAAGAGCGCCGATGCCGTAGGGAAGGGTGTTTGATAACGGTTCGGTGAGGTAGTGGGTGCCGTAGCATCCGATGGGACTTACCATGCGCAGAGCGCTATTATCGATGAGTGAAGCGACGACCATGGAAAAATAGCCTGCTAGGATCAGGAATAAGGCGATGCTTTGTGCGCGTTTGGTTTGGGTCAAAACCAAAGTCAGGAAAAACCCGAGTCCGTAAAAGGCGAGATGGGTGACGATTAGGGCGACGGCGGTTTTTATGCTGAGATCCACTGTCCAGTACGCGCCTAGGGTGAGAGCGCAAAGGCAGAGAATGATTCCATCCAATAGGGCGATGACCACAAATCCTCCGATGAGTTTTTGGGTCAAAAAATAGCTCCTCGATTTGGGTTTGACAAACAGAGACTCGGCGGTTCGTTCTTTCATTTCTCGGTGGAGCAGGCGACATCCTAAGAAGGAACCGTGGACGGCGACCATGACTACGACGTAAAGGAGGACGATGCCAAAATACCCTTCGATGGTGGCGAGGTCGATTCCGTCGATACCGTAGAGGGCGCGCATCATTTGGGGCATCCCTTGAACGAGTTGGTTAATCGACGAGCTATTAGCTCCAGTCATCACTTCAAACTTTGTCATTCCAAAGTAGATGAGGATGGCAAAGGAGATAGACCAGAGGAGAAGGCTTTTTATATTGATTTTTAATTCGCGAAGGATCATGTTCACACCTCCACTTCTATGCGCTGGTAAAATAGGATGGTCAGAACGGTCAACCCAAGGAAAATAGCGACGAGGAGGAGCCCATGTGTAGTTGAAAGCCCATTTTTTATCATTTCTATGGGGTCGGCTAAACTAAATGGGGTGAGCGCTTTGAGCCATTCCTTTTCGGTGAGCCGTTGCAAAAGCATGGTTAGATAGAAGCCAAATCCAATGGTAGAAGCCAGCCCCACAGGACTTTTGATTTTCTTCAACAAGGTGGCGATGAGCGTTCCAAAAGAAAACAGAACGAGTTCGAGAAGAAATCCGCCGATCACGAAATCACGGAGTATTATCAGGTTTGATCCGTCGATGGGGATCCATTGACTCAAAGCTAGAAAAACCAAATAGATGACAAGATTGATGATAACGATGCCGATAAATCCAACGGCCAGCTTTTGGAGTAGGATTGCGGTTCGCGACAAGGGTTTGACCAATAGAAAATCGTTCATTCGAGCGATTTTTTCGCGCCCGACTGTGGTGATACCCCAAAGGGCACCCATGATCCCCAAGAGCAGCTGGACGTAACCGTAAAGGTAAGAGGCGTAGCCAGAGACGCCAAAGAGGGTGCCTACATCCAAACCGAGGGTGCGCAACATGTCTTCTGGAAAGGCTTCTAAGGTTTTGATAAAAGCTTCAGACTGGTCTTGGAAGGTGGGAAATAGGCTCATAAACAACAAGAGCATGCAAGCGACGCTTGCACACCAGACAGCTAGAGACTTTAGCTTGTAACGGCCTTCGTTTAAAAATACAGTCATCGGTCTTTCCTCTCATAGTAGTGAAGGAAGATCTCTTCCAATGAAGGGTCTTCAATGGTGATGTTTTGTAGACGATGACTGGCGAGCCCGGTGAGTAGGGCATTGGTATCGCCACGGTAGTGATAGTGCCTGTCGCCAATTTCTTGGGAAGCGATGTGCAAACCAGATAGGTCGTCGAGGCGTAAGAGTTCTCTTTCTTCGCCTTGGACGTGAATGTGTTTGTGGTTGTTCTCTTCCAAAGCTTCTATGGTTTGGACATCGACGACAACACCATCGCGAATGATGGAGATGCGATCGCATAGCCGCTTGACTTCCGATAAGATATGGGAACTAAACAGGACCGTGGCGCCTTCCTTTCGCTCTTTTTCGATGAGGTCAAAGAACCGTTGTTGCATGAGCGGATCGAGCCCGCTGGTGGGTTCGTCGAGGACGATGAGTTTTGGCTTGTGGAGAAGGCCTTGGACGATTCCGACTTTTTTCTTATTGCCCAAGCTCAAGTCGTCCATTTTTTTGTGGATGTCCAATTCCAGGTAGTCGCAGAGCTCCCAGATCCGCTTGACGTCCACCCGCTCATAGAATCCGGCGCTATAGAGCAACATATCCGAGACTTTCATCTCGTCGTAGAAAAAAACTTCCCCAGGAAGATATCCTACGTGTTTTGCGATTTCCACGCGATCGGCGATGGCGTCTTTGCCAAAAATGCGGATGGATCCTGAGGTTGGAAAGATCAACGACAAGGCGCATCGGATGGTGGTGGATTTGCCGGCGCCGTTTGGCCCTATAAATCCAAAAATCTCACCTTCTTCAATGGAAAAACTCACATCCTCAACGCCGCGGTGTTTGCCGTAGTATTTTTTGAGATGACGGATTTCTACTATGCTCATAGTGACCTCTTTTCGTGATGTATCAGGTGCACAGAATGCGCTCCCGTTAGCCTTTTCACTCTATACCCGTTTAAAACCGGTTAGCCAAGCGAAATCCGCCTTTCAATTGTTAAGGTTATGGCATAGCCCAAAATTGATAGAGTTGCCAGTAACAGATGGCCGCTACGGTACCGATCAAAAAGAATCCAGTAAGGAGGTACTTTGCTTTTTCTCGTTTCGTGTCTTCGATTTTTTTATAAGAGATGACAAGAGTGACAATTCCAGCGATATCCGCAAGGAGTATCGCTGCAAAGAGGACCAACTGCCAACGGTAGGACTCAGTGTAGGCAAAGGCGGAGAGGTTTAAAACGTAGAGGATCAGATTGACTAAAGTGAGTCCGATCAATCCACATACGGCGTAGTTCCATTTGCGGAAGGGGTGGTCTTTCACCGCAATGCCTCGCTTCATAGCCCTTCGTCTGAGAAGAGGAGAGAAAATGAGTCCGCTGGTCAGTGTGGCGATGGCGTAAATCCCTCCAAGGACCATCGAACCGATGAGACTGAGGCGTAGGACGATTTTTGGCAGGCTGAGTGCCATCCAATCGAAATAGGCTGCAGACACGAGGCCCATCCCTTGAGCGTCATCGTAGGTCCAATAAGTCCTTCGATAGGACGGATCTAGCGGTCCTATCATGGCGCTGGCGATACGGTAGGGGCCGGTGCGAATGGTGCGCCCGCTTTCAAACCATCCCGGCTTTAACTCTTGGACATCGGCGAAGTATGGCGACTCATCGAAGGCACCAAAAAATACTTCCATCATATCTTGGGTAAACACCGTCTCTTGACCTTGATTGGTCATGACAGCAGCGCCAGTCCCCGAGGCGATATCGAGGAGCAAGTGTGCTGTATTGGTTTTAGTATTACCACCGTGACCGTAAAGGGGAACCTTGTAGGCGAGTATATGCCAAAACCCGTGAGCGTTGACGGGGATGTGTGTGCCGGCGAAGGTGTTCGTTGTAGAAAACAAGGTACGTCGGGTTTCTGGGTTATCGAAAAGGGGTGAGGCATCGTTTAGCAGCGCTTTTCCAAAAGTGGTGAGATCTCTAAGGGTTCCCGTTGCCATCCCAGCCGGGTAGAGGGGGATCCAGGATTCGCCATTGGGAATTTCGACCCGATCAGTAGAGTAGCCCTTGAGCTGATGGCGTTTTTCTTGGACAATGACATTGTCGGAAAGATCGGCTGCCAATGCGGTGTGAGTCATCTGTAAGGGCTTAAAAATGTGTTCGTGAACGTAAGCGTGAAAGGGTTTTTGACTGATCCTCTCCACAATAAAACCCGCCAATGCACACCCCCAGTTGGAATAACCGGTGATGATACCGGGTTCAAAGGCTTGGGCGGGTTTGGTTGCCCTAAGGCTTTCTTCCAACGAGAGAAACGGCGTGCCAGGCGATAGAAATAAATTAGCGATCACATCTTCAAACCCTGCGTTGTGGTTCATCAGGTGAATCATCGTAATAGGTGCATCGTAGGTGAGATCGTCGAGAAACCCTTCGGGAAGATAGGTGCGTATATCGGCGGACAGATCCAATTGCCCTTGTTCCCAAAGCTGTAGACAGCTCACCCAGACCAAAAGTTTGCTCACCGATCCCCATTCCAGTACCGTATCAAAATCGGCAGATATCTTTCTTTCAATATCGGCGAGACCAAAGGCTTTTTCGTAGAGGGTTTCCTCTCCCGTAAAGACTGCCACTTCCATGGCGGCAATATGGGATTTGTGGGCAAAGACGTAGTCTTCTATCGCTTTTGCTATATTATCGTAGGGGATGCCTGAAGGCAGTGTTGTTTGCCCCGAAGCGTAGAGGGGAGTTCTCATGGACACGAGGGTCAAAATGATGAGAAATAGCGAGAAGCATTTTTTCACAGGGTGCACACTCCTTGAGAGATGATGTAGAAAGGTTTTCATGGTGTCTTATAGTATATCAGTGTAACGGAGGGGAAAAGTTAAATCTTTGTAAAATACAGAAGTGGGTAATGGGTGAAACCGCGGTGATTTCGTCTCAAAATAGGGTATCATATCTAAAAACGACAAAGGAGTACACTATGGGCTTAGCGTTATATTTAAATTTTGATGGCAATTGCAAAGAGGCGTTGGATTTTTACGCCAGAGTCTTTCCACAGGAAGTACAGGGCGTGATGCGGTTTAGCGATGCGCCAGCTGCGGAGGGTTACGCACCTGCGCCAGAAGATAGGGATCGGATCATGTTTTCCTCCCTAGTCATCGACGGGACTACGGTCATGATGAGCGATGTTCCTTCAAATTATCCGATGACTGTGGGCAATAACGTATCCCTGACTTTTGTAACAAAGGATAGTGTAGAGGCGACTCGGGTTTACGAAGCGCTAAAAGAAGGGGGAAAGGTCGTGATGGAAATGGGAGAAACCTTCTGGAGCCCACAATACGGCTATCTTATGGATCGATTTGGTATCAGTTGGCAAGTGAGCGTCGACGACGGAAGAGAATACTAATGCGTTTGTAGAGATTGGGATGACGAGACTTTACTCCGAAAACGCAGTACTATAATATTGACAAAAGGATGAGCTATGCGCATAATAATTAAATCATACGAAATATAATTTAATATAAAAGGAGAATTCTATGAACGCACCTCATCCTATGTATGCCATATTGTGTTTTGCTTTTGTGCTAGGCGCATATGCCATCGGAGACATTTTGTCTGTAAAAACAAAGAGCATTGTCTCAATGATGTTTACCTGTTCTGTAATTTTTATCATTGGATTTTGGCTAGGTGTGCCACAAACCCTATTTACCGATTCCCAACTTTCGGGTATAGGAGCATTGCTTATCACCTCTCTTCTCGTTCACATGGGGACCTTGATGAGCCTTAGCCAGTTGAAACAACAATGGAAAACCGTGGTGATCGCCGTTGCGGCGGTTGTGGGGATATCCATTTTGATTATGGTAGTAGGCCCGATTTTATTGGGTCGTGAAAAATCCTTGATCGCAGCACCGGTCATATCAGGGGGTGTCATCGCTGCCCTGACCATGCAAAATGCGGTCAAAGCAGCTGCCTTACCCAACCTGGAAGCGCTCATGGTCTACTCCACGGTGCTCATGGTCATGGAAGGATTTATTGGATACCCAGTGGCTTCTTTCTGTTTGAAAAAGGAAGGCATGCTCGTTAAAAAGAAAATTTTGGACGGTACCTACGTCCCAGAAGACCAGGTGACCGCATCCGATGCGCCACAGAGGAAAAAACTCTTTCCACCGATGCCGGAAGCTTACAATACAGAGTATGTGCTGTTGGCAAAAACCGTGCTCATCGCTTTGTTGGCGACATTTTTATCCTATATGCTCGAAAAAGTTGCCGGGAGATCCATTATCGACAAAAATATTATGAGCTTGTTGATGGGAATTTTATTCAGCGAGTTGGGTTTTCTCGACTCGGATATTTTGACAAAGGCAAATGCTAACGGTTTGGCAATGGCGGCTCTTATGGCGGTTATCTTTTCGAGTTTGTCTGGTGCGACACCTAAGATCCTGATCGACTTGCTACCGGCCATCATCATTGCTCAAATTATTGGCGTTGTCGGTTATGCGGTATTTTCAATCATCGCGGGTAAAGCCTTGAAGATTTCGCCGTGGATGTGCATTGCCATCGGATCGACGGCAAACTACGGATTTCCAGGCACTTACGTTATCTCGAACGAGGTGGCGCGCTCTTTAGGGGATACCCCTGAAATGCGCGATCAAATCCTCAAGGCGATTATGCCAAAAATGTTGGTGGCGGGCTTTATTACCGTGTCCATCGCATCGGTTTTCATCGCGGGCATTATTGCACAAATGATTTAGTAGATGACATTCGGGCGGAGTTTCTTCGTCCGAATTTTTTTACAGTATTAGTTCATCCGACAGAATGAGGAGGGATGTCATGACAACAGTTAAAGACCTTGCAAAGGCACTTAGTCCATGGATTGTGGAAAAGCGTAGGCATTTTCACAAATATCCTGAATTGAGTTTTCAAGAGCATGAAACCATAAAGACCATCGGCGAAGCCTTAGAGGCGATGGGTGTTGCCTACGAGCGAGTCCACCCGACGGGTATTATCGCTACCATTGAAGGCAAAGGTCCGGGAAAGACGGTGGCGTTGCGCTCGGATATCGACGCTTTGTCGGTGACAGAGATCAAACAATGTGAGTACACTTCAGTAAACGAGGGAGTGATGCACGCTTGTGGCCACGATGCCCACACGGCGATCAATCTTGGGGCGGTGAAGATTCTCAATGAACTCAAAGACGCGTTTGACGGAAAAGTCGTCTTTATCTTCCAACCAGCAGAGGAGTTGGCAGACGGGGCAAAGGCGATGATCGCATCAGGCGATTGGTTTGAAGAGGTGGACAACGTCTTTGGCCTTCACGTGTGGAACAACATGGATGCAGGCACCGTTTCACTGGAATCCGGACCGCGTATGTCGTCGGCGGATATGTTTACCGTTCGTATTACCGGTCGCTCAGCTCATGGATCTATGCCTCATGAAGGGGTGGATGCGTCTGTCGTAGCGGCTTCCATACTGATGAATCTCCAAACATTAGTTAGTCGGGAATATAGCCCATTGGACTCGGTGGTGGTCACCATTGGCACCATCAACAGTGGCACTCGGTTCAATGTCGTATCGGGTTATGGGGAACTTACGGGAACCACCCGCTATTTTTCGGTAGAGGTGGGAAAAACCATCGAAGAAAAAATGAAGCGTATCATTGAAGAGACAGCTGCTGCCTTCGGCGCCACTGCCGAGCTCGAATACCACTATAAAACACCGCCGCTTATTAACGATGAGGCTTCGTCGGCGATCGCTCTATCGGCAGCGGAGAAGATCATGGGAAAAGAAGCGATACAAACTTACCCCATGTCCACAGGCGGAGAGGATTTTGGCTACTATATACAAAATAAAGCGGGTTGCTTCGGGTTTTTAGGGACGCGAAATGTGGTAAAGGGCTTGGATGCTGGCCATCACAACGATTCCTTTGACATTGACGACTCCGTATTATGGATGGGATCGGGGCTCTATGCTCAATACGCCATCGACTATTTGACCCAAGAAAGAAGGTAAACTGTGACAAAAACTATGGCATTAGCGACAAGTTATGAAGACTGGATTATCGAACTGCGCAGAGTGTTGCACGCCAATCCTGAAGTCAGTTTGAAAGAATACAAGACAGCGGAGCGAATCTGCCACGAGCTTGAAAAAATGGAAATTCCCTATGAGCGAGTAGGCGAAACCGGTGTCATAGCCACCATCCAAGGGGACTACCCTGGAAAGACGGTGGCGCTTCGCAGCGATATGGATGCGCTGTCCGTCAACGAAGAGAATGACATTTCCTACTGCTCCACAGTGCCCGGGGTGATGCACGCCTGTGGTCACGACGCCCATGTGGCGATCAACCTTGGTGCCGCACGGATTTTAAAGGAGATGACATCGGAAATACACGGGAAAGTTCTCCTTTTGTTTCAGCCAGCAGAAGAAGTCGCGTTAGGTGCCATCGAACTCATTGAAAAAGGGGATTTGTTTAACCGAGTGGACAACTTTTTTGGCGCCCACGTTTGGAGCGGCTTGGAAACGGGTAAAGTGTCTGTAGAAGCAGGCCAGCGGATGGCGGCATGTGACCGATTTGAAATGACGATCACAGGCGTTCCAGGTCATGGCGCTACACCGGATTTAACCGTGGATGCCACTGTCTGCGCCGCAGCGTTGATTATGAATCTACAAACTCTGGTCAGCCGGGAGTTTAGCCCATTGGATGCGGTGGTGCTCACTATCGGTACCATCCAGAGCGGTACCCGCTTCAACGTCATATCTGGCGAGGCAAAGCTGGAAGGGACCATTCGTTACTTTACCCACGAGATTGCGGCAGAGATTGAAGAGAAAGTCCGCCGCCTTCTCGATCACACCACCGCAGCCTATCGAGCGACAGGTGAGATGGTCTACCATAGGTTGACGCCTCCACTGATCAATGACGATGCCTCATCGCGCATCGCCATCAAAGCTGCTCGAGCGACCTTGGGCGAAGACAGCGTCGCTTTATTGCCTAAAACCGCCGGATCAGAAGATTTTGCCTTTTATCTCAAAGGTAAACCCGGTGCTTTTGGGTTTATCGGCACGAGAAACGAAGCGCTTAAGACGGACTTTCCTCACCATAGCGGTTGGTTCAACGTGGATGAATCCGCGCTGAAATACGGAAGCGCCCTTTATGCCCAATACGCGTTGGATTATTTAATAGCAAACAAATAGCCTCGAGGGCTGCAAAGGGGTGACCCAGAGCAGCCTTTTTTTGATCATAAACAATAAGGTGTTACTGATCATAGGCAAAGAGTCTGCTGCGATGTTGTGGAGATGATAATATGAAGAAATGGATCCTTTTGATTTTAGGACTGCTGCTTGCCGGTTGTGGATCGCAAGAAAAGGTCATCGATCGCTCCGAAGGGAAGTATTATACGGCAGAAATCCTTTCCACCGGTGGGGATTACGGACAGCGCCTTAAAATCAGTGGGAAGGACCAGTCTTTTACGTTGGATTTATCTGAGATTAACCCTTGGAAAGTTGAGTTTTGCAACTTAGACGGAGGAGAGGAGGAGCTTGCCATAGGGGTTTTCAAAGAGAGCCCACTACATAAAATTATGGCAAAGCGTGTATTTTTCTACAACATCGGCGAGGGCAGACTTGTGCCCAAATACCGTATGAGCAGGCTATCCTATCCCTTTGATGATTTTGCCTTGGCGGATGTGGACGGTTGCGGAAACGACGAGCTGATCGCTCTAGAGCGGACTAAAGACGGAAGGTTCCAGCTGGGCGGTTATCAATGGTTTGGGTTTGTATTTGAACGGGTGTATTCTGGGGAGGTGTGGGACGAGGCATACGAGTTGGATGGCGAGAGGGGCTTGTTTTTGGCCGATGGTGAAAATATATACCCCATAGTGCTCATCGAGGGCGAGCTGAGATTGGAGTGAAAAAATGAAAAATTTGAGAATGGCACTGGCATTTTTACTGGTAGGTGCGATGATGTTTGGTTGCTCACCTAAAACGGAGAAAGAAGTGGAGAGAAAAGGGAAAATCGGAGAAACCTCATCAGAAACCGCCCCAGAGGTGGCGGTGGAAACCCCGGCAATCGAGGCGGTTCCGCTGACATCGACAGATTTTCTCGAACAATTTGAACGGCCATCGATAAAAATACCCTATGCTCCGAGCAATACCGAAGCCAAGGTCGCACCGTACAAAGTCGACGAAAACTTATCCAACGTTGAAAATCTCGCTTACTTTGGCGATTTTACCTCGGAGCAAAAGGCGCTTCTCGCCAAAAATGGTTTTGTGATCGCCTCAAGAAAACCGGAATATGGTCGCTTTTTCTACGATCAGATTTTTTATATCTACGATAAAAACGACTACTACGGTATCCCAAGTTTCGTGACAGGGGATGCAATGACCCACACGTTTCATATTTTTTACGATTTTTTGTTGCGCAGTACTGAGCGCGAACAGATCTATCCAAAACTCAAAGGGATGACAGAGGAGCTACTCAAGTACTCGATAGAGACTTACAATGCACTCACCGACGAGAGAATCAAAGGGCTTCAACTTAAAAACACCGCATTTTTTGGTGTTGGCGCTAGCCTTTTGGGATTGGATATATCTGGTGTGCCTGAAGGAGCCAAATCCCTTATCGAAGAAGAACTTAAGAATATCGAGATGAAAACAAGTGGGCTTTCCAAAATCACAAATGATGAAGTGGATTTTACTCAAATGACCGTTCGCGGTCACTACACTCGAGACGAGACCTTGGGAGCGTATTTTTTAGCGACGATGTATTACGGACAAGCTGGCTTTTCTTTTTTTGATGACAAAGGCTTGCCAATTGAAGATGCGATTTTACAGGGGCTTCTTATGACCTATAACGTGTACAAAGATAAATCGGTATTTACCACATGGTCTCAAGCAGTGGATCCCATCGATTTTATGGTGGAAAGCGCTGAGGATATCTCGATACGGCAAATGGCAAAAATCTTGTACGGGGTCTACGGCGAAAACCCAGACATGAACCAGTTGCTGAAAGCAGCGCCTTTTCAAACCGCAGTCGGTATGATTCGCGAGTTGCCCGATCCGATTATCGCTCCTGAAAAGGGAAAGAGTTTCCGATTTATTCCACAGCGGGCGGTGATGGACAGCATGCTCATGCAACAAGTGGTCGATAACATCAATCCCGTATCCGATCGACCGATTTACTCTGGACTCGATCTCATGGCGAGTTTTGGGTCGGAAACGGCGATGGAGATCCAAAACGCAGATCCTTACAACAGCATCTGGTCGGAATACAAACCACAAATGGCAAAGAACAGGAAGATTGTAGAAGCGTTAAGGGAAGAGGATTGGCAAAAGAATTTGTATCGCGGGTGGTTGTGGATGTTGACTGAATACGCGAAAGATTACGGCGAAGGCTATCCACAATTCATGCAAAACGATGCTTGGCGACGAAAAGACCTTGCTTCGGCTCTCGGGTCTTGGGCAGAGCTGAAACACGATACGGTGCTTTATGGCAAACAAGTCAGCGCCCAAATGGGTGGGCCACCGGATTTTGATCCGGGAAATGGCTATGTGGAGCCCAATTTAGCGTTGTTTGAAAAACTATCCTGGCTACTAGAATTTACCAAAGCCAATTTGGCTGATCGAGACATGCTCGGCGACAATGGGGAAAAGATCGATCAGTTTAAAAACATGGTGGACGGCTGTATCGCCTTGATCAAAAAACAGCTGACAAATGAGGCTTTTACCGCGGAAGACAAGGTGTTTTTGAGAAGGATAGGCGGTGAAATGGAGCGGATCTGCATCAATTTTGTCGAATCCAAAGATAACATTTATTATTGGTATGAAATCGAGAATTTAACAGATCAAAGAATGCCCATCGTCGCGGATTTGATGCAAACGGTGAAAAACAACTGCAATATCCCAGAAAATCAGTTCCTTCATACAGCATCCGGCGCGCCGAATGAAATCTTTGTCATCTATCCTCACCAAGGGAAGCTCTACATGGGCAGGGGTGGTGTCTTTAGTTATTACGAATTCGTTGCACCAGAGCGCTATACCGATGAGAAGTGGCAAGAAGAACTCATGGAAAATCCTAGAGCGATGCCCGATTGGGAAAAAGATTTGGTCACCGAGGGCAAGGGTGACGTCACAGGACAAAATTGGCCCTATTAATGGTGAAATGGCACAATCATTTGACAAGAGCGGCAGGTCCGTGCTATCCTATTAGAAAGTTAATGAAATAAACCGACTGAAACAGTCGGGATCGATAGGAGAAATCCATGAAAAGGAAAACGGTGAGAAAAAACCATAGCGTATGCTGTTGCTGTAGCAATCAAGTTATAGCTTAACTTTGCAATGCGTTTTTTCTCCTCCGCAAATCAGATCGTAGAGGGCGAGTGCATTGCACTTGCCCTCTTTTTAAATGCAAAGAAATAAGACACAATGGAGGGGATTCAGTGGATTGGACCTTTATGCAACGCAATATCCCACTTTACGTGGAAGCCGCAGGTCTCACCCTTCGCATAGGGATGGTGGGGATACTCCTAGCCCTAGCGGTGGGGTTGATCTGTAGCATCGTCACTTATTACCAGGTGCCCATCGCTAAGCGAGTGGTGGCCGTCTACATCGAGCTCAGTCGCAACACGCCTTTGCTCGTCCAGTTGTTTTTCTTGTACTATGGGTTACCAAAACTCGGGGTGCGTATAAGCGCAGAGGGTTGTGCGATTTTAGGTCTTACTTTTTTAGGGGGCAGTTACATGGCGGAGTCTTTCCGAAGTGGTTTAGAATCCGTCGAGAAGATTCAAAGGGAATCAGCGATGAGTCTTGGTTTAAGTCCATTGCAAATCATGGTCCATATCATCGTTCCACAAGCCTTGGCGGTATCGGTGCCATCCCTAGTCGCCAATGTCATCTTCATGATCAAAGAAACCTCCGTGTTTAGCGCGATTGCTTTGGCGGATCTCATGTACGTGGCAAAAGACCTCATTGGATTGTATTACAAAACAGGAGAGGCACTTTTCATGTTGGTCTGTTTCTATTTGATTATCCTACTGCCCATATCCCTATTGGCCACTTGGTTGGAGAGGAGGTTGCGCTATGCAGGATTTGGCGATTAGTTTGTTGTTTCGAGGATCCAACTGGGAGCGTTTATTACTCGGCTTATGGGTGACCATACGTATCAGCATGATTGCGGCGGTGATCTCCATCCCTTTGGGCATCCTCTTTGGGCTATTGTTGACGCGAAAACACCCTCTCATCAAATTCCTCGGCAGAGTTTACTTGGATTTCGTACGGATCATGCCTCAATTGGTACTGCTCTTCATTATCTTCTTTGGTGCAACACGCGCTTTTGGTTGGAACCTATCAGGAGAGTTGAGTGCGGTGATCGCCTTTGTCATCTGGGGAACGGCGGAGATGGGCGATTTGGTCCGCGGCGCCCTTGTGAGTATTCCACGCCACCAGTACGATAGCGCTACCGCCCTTGGGATGTCGCAGGCACAGACTTTTTTCTATATCATCTTGCCTCAGACCTTGCGTAGGTTGATACCTCTGGCGATTAACTTGATCACTCGAATGGTCAAAACCACAAGTCTCGTGGTGCTCATCGGCGTGGTCGAAGTGTTAAAAGTGGGGCAACAAATCATCGATGCCAACCGATTTGAGTTTCCCACAGGAGCCATATGGATATATGGGGTCATTTTTGCGCTGTATTTTTTCACCTGCTGGCCCATATCTCTACTTGCAAAACACCTGGAAAAGAAATGGAGTGATGCCTAATGGAAAACCAGACCCAACTGACGATTTCAAACCTCACTAAACGCTTTGGCGATCACCAAGTGCTGACTGATATCAACTTTTCCGTTGCAAAAGGGGAAATTGTCGTCGTTCTTGGACCTTCAGGCTGTGGAAAGAGCACCTTGTTGAGGTGTATCAATGGCCTTGAACCGATCGACGCAGGCGAAATACGCTTAGACGGCAAAGAGATCGAAGCTACGGGAAAAGACATGACCGACCTGCGCCAAAAAATAGGAATGGTTTTTCAAAGCTACGATCTGTTTCCCCATAAGACCATCCTCGACAACATCACATTGGCGCCTGTCATCGTTCAGAAACGACCAAAGGCGGAAGCGGAAACCGAAGCTCGGGAGTTATTGAAGCGAGTTAACTTGTCAGAAAAGGAAACTGCCTTTCCCAGACAACTCTCCGGCGGACAAAAACAGCGGGTCGCCATCGTCCGGGCGCTGAGTATGCACCCAGAGATCATGCTTTTTGATGAAGTCACCGCAGCGCTAGATCCAGAGATGGTCCGCGAAGTCCTCGACGTCATGTTGGAACTCGCCGCCCAAGGGTTGACCATGATCATCGTTACCCATGAAATGCAGTTTGCAAGAGCCATCGCCGATCGAGTGTTGTTTATGGATCGGGGAGAAATCGTCGAAGAAGCACCGCCTGAGGCGTTTTTCACCGCGCCAAAAACGCGACGTGCTCAAGAGTTTTTAAATACATTTACATTCGATTCGGCAAAAGCCCATGAATCGAAAGCATAACACTACAAAGAAAGAAGGTATCACATGAAAAAAATCGTCCTCCTGTTGACCACACTGGCCATCCTGTTAGTCGGTTGCGGATCTTCTGAAAAACCGGCGGAAACTGCGGAAAAGACTCCCGCCGCCACCTCCAATACCACCGCTCGAACACTTGACGAAATCATCAAAAGCGGAACGGTAAACATTGGTGTATTCAGCGATAAAGCGCCCTTTGGTTACATCGATGAAAATGGCGAATACAAAGGCTACGACATTTACTTCGGAAATCGAATCGGTGAAGACATGGGTGTAAAAATCAATTACATTCCCTTAGACCCCGCCAGTCGAGTGGAATACGCACAGACGGGAAAGGCTGACATTATCCTGGCTAATTTCACCGTTACCAAAGAGCGCCAAGAACAAGTGGATTTTGCACTGCCCTACATGAAAGTTTCACTGGGCATCGTCTCCCCAGACGGCGCAGTGATTAAAAGCGTTGAGGAGCTCAGCGGCAAAACTCTTATCGTCATCAAAGGCACCACAGCGGATGCCTACTTTGAAAAGAACCATCCCGAAGTGAAACTGCAAAAATACGACCAATACACCGATGCGTATGGTGCATTGCTCGACGGTAGAGGAGACGCATTCTCCACCGACAACACCGAGGTGCTAGCATGGGCTCTATCCAACCCAGGATTCACCGTCGGCGTCGACTCTCTAGGCGAAGTAGACACTATCGCGCCAGCGGTCCAAAAAGGCAACACCACATTGCTCAATTGGATCAATGAAGAAATCGAAAAACTTGGGGAAGAAAAATTCTTCCACAAAGCCTACGAAGAAACCCTAGCACCAGTCTACGGCGATGCCGCCGATCCAGAGGCTTTGGTGGTAGAAGGTGGAAAAGTAGAATAGCACATGATCGAGAAGGAGAGGGCGGAGGCCCTCTCTTTTTTTGGTGGATTTGTCAAATGGTGTTGGTTGAGGATTAATATCGGCTTTGAGTGGCAGAGAAGACCTTGATTTTCACGCTCTTGACCTTGCCCTTGGCCTTGGCTCCATCTCCGAGGGAGCTGTCTGCGCAGCAGACTGAGGGAGGGTCTTGACCTTGTCTTTTGACCTTGACCTAATCCTTTGACTTTCACGTGCAGCAGGCACACTTCACGTGCGAAGCACTCTTCACATGTCCGAAGGGCATACTTCACGTGCCGAAGGCACTCTTCACGTGGCACGCCCTTCGCCACACTATAGCCACACTCTTGCCCTTACCCTCTAAAAGATGGTAAGATAAAAGACAAGGGTATACGGAGTGCAATTGTAATACGAGGTAATGGATAAGGAGGGATGCGGTGATTGGGAACAATAGAATCGTACGGAAATCAATTTTTCTTGTGGTAATCCTCTTGGCGGCTTTTTTCAGTGGTATCGCTCTAGCTGAGGAGGACAGTGGCTCGACGCACAATGATGTTTTGGAGTCGCTAACACAGGAGGAAACCGTATCTGAGGAAAGCCCTGTTGAGCAAATCGTCGTTGAGACGGATACAGAAAGCGCGCAACAGGATCCTAAACCGACAGGCTCCACTTGATTCGATCGATAGAAGGGGAATATGCTAAGGTCGACGGTGTTTACGACTATAACAACATTGTGTGGACGGTGGTCTTTAAGAATATGCGTCCTCTTCTCTGGTGGGATCTGCTCATGGAATTTCGCATGGGAGAAGGGGTAGCTCTACCCACAGTGGTTGGGGAAAATCCTGTCTATGAAGTCAATCCCCCTCGTGCTTATCAAAGAATAACAACGGGCAATGGACGCTATGAGATGGAGTATTATAACTATTCAGTGCCTACGGTTAGCGGACCTATCGAGTATGGTGCAACAATCACCTATACTTTTACCACTCCAGTGACCAATCCCGCACTCGAGACTTTGAGTATTTCTGTGGACAGTTCGGTTGCCCAAATGCAAGATTGGAACACTTATGGTAGAGATCGGAACCGCAAAGCCACACTGGAAGGGTCGATCACCGATATTGTGGTGACAAACGAATGGTTTAGCACAAATCAGAATGATCCCATTGAGCAGAAGGTGATATTACACAGCGACGATGGGGTGAGAAGAGAGCTGGTGATCTCGCCTGAGACAAATGAAGTCACTTTTGCTAATTTGCCCAAGTTTCACCCCAATGGCCAAAGGATAATCTACTCCAT
>CAZHRC010000015.1:0-60848 GCA_964533865.1 uncultured Peptoniphilaceae bacterium | reverse complement strand
GCGTGAGGTGATAAACAATGACAAGAACAGTTAAAGAATGGTATTTTGGTGAAGAAGACAAAGAACAGATTAAAAGCTTTTCAAAACAAATCAGTACTATTTTCAAGGTTGAGGGATATAACCCACAATGTGATATGTTTGAAGATTATTTTAATCTTGAAGAGTTTGAATTTCGTTCCGTATTCCTTGAGGATAGGCCACTTTGGGAAACGGTCAAGAATATCGAGCCATTTCTGAAAGTCCATTTTGCCCAGAAAAATCCTCATAATCTGTGATTGGTCTAGCACTATCGTAATTCGATCGTTCCGGATAAAAACGAAGATTCTCTGTGCCTCCTGGCGGTCTAAATCCGGCGGTAGCCAATCCTTCGCCTAAGTCCTTTGAGAAATCCATGGGGAATTTGGAAAGAACCCCAAACTGAATGGTCAACGTGCCATCTTTAGGAATGACGATCTCGATGTTTCTGCCTTCCCTTTTCATCATCGCTCCATCATAGTCGTACCCAACGAGTATCGGCGAGTCGTCGGTATCGTAGATTAAACGTCCGCGTTGTCTCAGATCGGATAAAATCCTTCCCGGTTTATTCAAGGTCGCTGGTAACTGATCATCTCCACTGGACATGGCGACGAGCAGAAGACCTAAATCCTCGTCGTCGTCCATTTTTAATAAAGCGACATCCTCATCGACATGATTGAGATCCTCCCAGTTTGCGATGGTCGCATCGCTGATCCCTCGGTCGATCAGGATTGCAAGCGTCGCTTCGTAATGAGGGTACCAATGTGCCGCTAGGCCCTGATCTAAAGCAGAAAACCCTTGCGCATCAAAGGCGATGACTGGATTCCCTTTCGATAGCTCAGAAAACACTGGTGATCCCAAGGGGTACATGACCTTTGGCGATGAGGATTCCTTCAAAATTTCATGGTATTTTAAATGTCGACTTTCACGAGGTTTCTCTACTCTCTCGTCGTTGGACACAGTACTTAAATCAAATGAAGTCGCAGCCACATCAATAGAGAGGAGTAAAATCAGAATCGAAACCAACGCAACGACCGTCCTTCTTATTTTCATCCTTACATCTCCTCCAACGGTTTAACTCCTGACCTCGATGAAACGATAAAGGGAATACCTCTAAAGCGCATCGAGTTTTGCAAATAGATATTGGAGGGTGGTGTCATAGAAAACAAAATCATCGATGACTTTGCTGTGTAAAGCCTCCATGGCGAGTAGACGGCTCTTCTCATCCTCTTGAGAAACCAACCAGATAATACGTAAATTCGGACATTGATTACGCATATTTCGACATGTCGTCACTTTTAAGCTCGCATTCGCCCGATCACCATCCATCGCTACGATTACCGCAACATCAATTTCTAAAATATCGACATCTAATAGCACTTGATCTGGGTTAAGTAAGAGGTACGGTTGAAAAATATTATTATAACTGTTTAGCAACGCTTCGCATAGACTTTGAGCAAAGATGCGATTCGTCGTAATGATCCCAATTTTTTTCATAGCAAATCCTCTCTGAAGGTTGATCTCTTCCAAGTCATCTTGATCCTATTGTACACCCTTCACAGGAATTTGCCCCTAGCCTCTAGGGTTAATCTTTTATTAGTAAAAACACCCGCTAATAACGGCGTTATCAGCGGGTAGTGTTAGGATTCGTTTACAGTAGATAAGGATCGTCCATTGGATTGATTAGAGATGTGGGATCACAATCAGTTTTAATCTCGTCCCACTGAGCTTGTGAACGGTCTTCACTCGGAACATTGAGCTCTGGGTGCGCATGGTTTGCGTTCCAGTTGCCTTCGCGTGAGTTTCTGGCTGGAAGGTTCAGATCCACAGTTGCAATATCAATATTCAGCGCTTTTGCCACCCCTTCACCATAAGCTGGATCTGCCAGGTAGCAGTTAGCGATATGGCGATGCTTGATTTGTACAGTAGAATCCGCCATGTTTCGAGCCGTGTTTTCAAAGAGCACTTGTTGTTGCTCTGGTGTCATCGCGTTGAAGAGAAGACCAGGTTGGGTGTAATAGTCGTCATCGTCTTCGCGGAAGTCGTAGCGGAAAACATCTCCACCCTTTTGTGTGGGTTGAGCCGATACAGGATCTTCTTTCCAGTTGCCATAGCTGTTGGGTTCGTAATGTAATTCTCCGCCCAAGTTGCCATCAACGCGCATTTGCCCGTCTCTGTGGAAAGCATGTGGTGATCCGACGCCTTTTGGGCTGTTGACTGGAATTTGATGGTGGTTGACCCCTAAACGATAGCGTTGCGCGTCGCCATAGGAGAACAGACGTCCTTGCAACATCCGGTCCGGCGAGAAGCTTATGCCAGGCACTACATTAGATGGCGCAAAAGCTGATTGCTCCACGTCTTGGAAGTAGTTTTCAGGGTTGCGGTTGAGTTCGAATTCCCCGACTTCGATCAATGGAAAGTCCGCCTTTAGCCACATCTTTGTTAAGTCAAAGGGATTTGTCTCCATTTGATCCGCTTGTTCTTCAGTCATGAGCTGAATGTACATGGTCCACTTTGGATAAGCCCCTTGTTCGATCGCCGCAAATAAATCCCTTTGGTGGCTTTCGCGATCGTTGGCGACAACTGCCGCCGCTTCTTGATCGGTGTAGTTTTGGATCCCTTGTTGAGAGCGGAAGTGGAACTTGACCCAAGTTCTTTCATTTTGTGCATTGATAAAGGAATAGGCATGGCTTGAGAAACCGTGCATATAACGATAGGAGCTAGGAATACCTCTGTCACTCATGACAATGGTCACTTGAAGCAACGCTTCTGGTAAAGAGCTCCAGAAATCCCAGTTCGTGTTTGGGCTGCGCATGTTGGTTTTCGGGTCTCTCTTAACAGCGTGATTTAAGTCGATAAACTTCATCGGATCTCTAAAAAAGAACACCGGTGTGTTGTTGCCCACAAGGTCCCAGTTCCCTTCTTCTGTATAAAATTTCATCGCAAATCCACGAATATCCCGTTCTGCATCCGCTGCGCCTCTTTCACCAGCAACGGTGGAAAATCGTACAAACATTTCTGTTTTCTTTCCCACTTCTGAGAAAATGGCAGCCTTCGTGTATTGCGTAATATCCTTTGTCACTGTAAAGGTGCCAAACGCGCCAGAGCCTTTGGCATGCATTCGCCTCTCTGGGATAACTTCACGATCAAAATGTGCCATCTTTTCGATGAACCAAGGATCTTGAAGAACCATAGGTCCTCTTGGACCTGCTGTCATCGCATCTTGATTATTGTCTACAGGAGCACCACCAGCTGTTTTTATGGTCGGTTCTAAGCCAACTCTATCGTTTTTGCTCGGCACCCCTTCGGTTAAACCATTTTTCTTAGTTGGATCCATTTATGCCTCCTCACAGTTAAATACATACTAAAAACGATAAAACGTCCTCTTTATTTCCTATCTAATAGATACCCATTCTCAAGAAAATATCACCGATCGAAAACACGATGATGATAGGTATTGAGATAAAATCCTATCATCCATCATCTTGATCAGCCCACCGTTCTAAGGGATCACTTCCCACCACGCCTGAGGGAGAGATAATAACTCGGAGTATAAGATGCGAAGCAAATCCAAATCGCTCTCGCCCTCATCCCTTACGCTCTGCAGGCCATCTCGTAAAAAATCTGTCTTTTCTCAATCGGATAACGAGTAAAATCGCACAGCGTGCCACACGATTCCTCTGTAGAGCAAGAAGCTTTTACCGCCGATGTCCAGAGGGATATGCAAAAAGATTTTTTGGTGAGAAAGCTCTTGAAAATCGATAATTGCCTTGCGATAGTATTGGAGAGTTTTTAAAAACCTTTTGAAATAACCCGCTCGTTCAAATTTAAGCTCCGCTGATGCGAGCAGCATTTTGTCACGTAAAGCCACCATGAAACGCTCCAACGCGTCCCCATTGGTTAGTATCTTTTCCAAATGCCGGCGATTTTCTTCAAAGGTGGATGAATCGAGCTTTATCGGCAAGACCTGATAGTCAAACTCGTATTTGCCGTTCAAGTCTTTTATGGGGTACAGCGATGAAAAAAGATCAACGATCTGCAATGCTCCGCTTGCCGATCCAAACGGGCCGATCGCTGTTGGATTTTGCGTATGGATCAAAGGCTTTTTGTTGGGATTGGTACCCACCTCTAGATAAGTAGCTTTCCTATCCCTAGCATACTGTGTGTTATAGATCGGTTTGTGTTTTTTAATCAACCGACATTCCAGCAGACGCGCCTCAAGGTGGGTATCGCAAACCACATAGCGAATATCGTCTATAAAACGTACCATCGTCTCGATCTTTTCACTGGGCTGAACCCCTGTAAAATAGGATTTTACACGATGGCGAAGGCTGACGCTTTTACCGATATAGATGATGCGTCCCCTTCGATCAATCATTTGATAGATCCCCGGAAGCATGGGGATCCCATCTAAAACCTCGATAATCTTTTTCGATTTCATCCCCTTCTTCCTCTCCGTTCAGTGATATTCCCATTGAAAAAGACCTTCTTCATCGGATGAAGAAGGCCTCTTAGAGGACTATTATAGACCTCTGCCTGCTGTGCCTGAATCCAGTCGACGTTGGCGAATCTTTGCCAAATGCTCTTCTTCCTCTTTTAAAACAATCGGCATTTGATCCGGAGCTAACTCAGGGAACAAACGAATGATTTCTTTCACTTGGGCTACCGTGTTCTTCTCGATGAGCTCGCAAATGTCGTAAATCTGTTCCTTGTTCCAGATTTTAGTCGCCTTTTCAATGTAATCATCGGTATGCACGAGAACGTTCTCCGCGACGAGTGCATCGAGAACCGCCCCGTCTTCGACCGACAATTGTGTAACCAGTTCACCATTTTTTTGATACTGTTTTTTTAGAGCCTCATAAATATTGTGGTGACGCTCTTCATCTTGTGCAAAGCGCTCAAAGAATTGAGCACCAAACCCCTTTTTCGCAGAATCTGCAATCGCGCGATACAAACGAGCCACTTCGATTTCGTTATTAGACATCATTTCCAATAGAGCAAATCCATCCCATGCAACGGTAGTCATCTGATCCTCCTTGTTGAATTCTTATTCTATATATACCTAAGAAACCGAGAATCAATCATTGCCATGACGGGATTCGTTATCTTCCACTCTAATAATATGTAATGCATTGATGAATTCATCGTTGTGATTCATGTAAATACAATGAATCTTGGAGCCTATTTGTACGATTAATCCATCTTCAGATTTCTGTATCAATGTAATCTGATTATATTTTTTGTCAAAACTCAATCTTAGTGAAGAATATATTATCCTTTTTGTTGTTAGAAATATTATGCCCGGATGTTTTACTATTTATGCTTCCTTAACCGCTCTACTTTGTCCGCTACCTGTTCTGTAATATATCCCTTTAGCAATTCTTATACTCACTCCATCGCTTGAACTTTTATATCCTGTTGTTCTATCCTTAGTTTCAAGCGTGTAAGCTTCATTAATAAAAACACATTCTTCATTATCCTCTAATATTAATCCGGTGTTTTTAATATCAGGTAACACCCCGTCTCTTATTGCATTCAACGCAATGCTGGGCATAATTCCTTGTTCTTTCATTGGCGCTAGCGCTATTGCCGTACCGTTCCCATCGCCCGCAAATTCGTTCTCCCTGCCAACGAGTACGCGATAAATATCATATAGCCATCCTATTCCAAGAAAGCCACATGTAAAGAAATATACTAATCTCGTTGCATAGTTTTTTTTCATAAAATAATGAATGCCAAGAAATCCAAAAAATGTGATGACTATAAAATACAACAGTTTTTTTAACATTATCTACACCTCCCACTTCAATTTATGATTTATTGATCACCCGTAAAATCATGTATGACAACAACTTTACGAATTCCACGCCTCTCCACCTATATCGCTACAGTTTCGTTCTCAACGATTCTTCTGACATCACCCATCTTTTTGCTCCTTTTATCGATCACCATTCTCCCACTTTCGATATACTTTATCCACTCGTATATTTCACCTGCCTTTAGATAACACTAGCTAATCTACAAGCATGGTCTACAAAACAGAAGTGTACAACTTGTAGCCGTAGTATACTATCTAAATTGTATACGATATCATCAAAATTTCAAGGTTTATACTGATTCTTTATTAATCACGTTTTTTACGGTATGATAGATGTAACTAAAATTTACAACATATTTAGAACGAGGAAAACGTGATGCTATCTGACTACACCAATCGCTACAACACCGCCTCAGCTGAGTACGCCGATCTATGTGCGGCTTTAGAAAAACTCCACGGTTATCGCCTATGGACAGGTGTCCCTGCCTTAGCGCTCTTTTCCATCGGCGCACTCATGGCTCAATACAGCTTATTCTTACCAGGTGGACTATTATGCTTCGGTTTTGTCCACTACGTTAACCGCTACGAGTCCACCCGTCGCAATCAACGCCGTGCTAAACGCAAAGTCGACGTGTTACAACGCTATTTGTTACGCATCGAAGGTAATTTCCATCATATCAATGAGGACGGAGGGACCTTTCTCTCCGAAGAATTTCCCCAAGGCAGAGATTTGGACGTATTTGGAGAGGCTTCCCTTTACCAGTACCTTTCCATATGCCACACCCCTGTAGGCAAGAAAAAACTAGCCCTTGCCTTAGAGCACCCCATCGCTGATCACCGAGAGTTTTCAGCCCGGCAAAAAGCCATCGCAGAACTTTCCAAAAAACCAGACTTCGTCATCGACTTTGAAACCGCAGCCTCATCGCATATGGGACAAAGGACGACGACTGATGTGAAGATCAAAAAGAAGGTACCTGGTATCAAACCCAAAACCAGCATAATCTTCTACAACGCCCTATCCGCGCTGACTCTGATATGCCTAGTTTGTGTGGTCTTTACCATCCACCGAGATCTTTCCGCCCCGTTTTTGCTTGCCTTGATTGTGATCAACACAATGACGAGCTTCTTCCAAATCTGGAAGAATCGTGAGGTCGTTACCATGACCATCACCATGGATGAGAGGTTGTCTGGTTTTGAAACTCTCTTTACCATCGTTGGAAAAGAGGCCTTTGAAAGCGAGTTGTTAATTGAACTCCAACAGATGATGGCAGAACAAGCGACCCATCAAGTCGAAGATCTACACCGCCTCACTGAAGGCCATCGAATGATGGACAATGGACTAACCCGTCTGCTCATGGATGGTTTGTTTCTACGTGATCCTGTGTTAATCGTCAAAAGTCGCCTTTGGTTGGAAGCTAACAGCAAACCCGTCGATCACTGGATTGATGGAATCGCCGAGCTTGAAGCTCTGCAATCTCTTGCGATGCCTGGGCTGATCCGCAGCGATACTTCAACCCCCATCATTCTCGAATCGCCCGTTCCAACGATTTCGGCCACCAACATGAAGCACTTGCTCTTAAAAGAATCTACCGCCGTTGGGAATCATTTTTCTATCTCTGGCCGCACCTTAGTGATCACAGGATCCAATATGAGCGGCAAGACCACATTCCTGCGCAGCATTGGCACAAATGCCATTCTAGCCTACGCTGGAGCACCCGTACCCTGTCAAGAACTTGCCCTATCCCGAATGCACATCTTCACCTCCATCCGCATTGAAGATAGTTTAACCCAAGGGATCTCCACTTTTTACGGCGAAATCCTGAGAATCAAAACCATGGTGGATTACGCCAAAGAAAAACGCCCTGCTTTAAACCTCATTGACGAAATCTTTAAGGGTACCAACTCAGCCGACCGGATCACCAGTGCCGAAAAAACCATACGCACTTTGACGGCATCCCATTTGATCACCATCCTGTCCACCCACGATTTTGAACTTTGCGACCTGGAAAATGACCTGACGATCCATGCGATCAACCTTCACTTCGATGAATACTACGCCGATGACCACATCCACTTTGACTACTTGTTAAAAGAAGGTCGCTGTGTCACGACTAATGCCCCATTTTTATTGAAAATGGCAGGCATAACTTAAAGGAGAGACCGATGAAAAAAATCCTTAAAGCCCTAACGCTGATCTTGGCACTCACCGTTTTAGGAACTAACACCACCTACGCCTCACCAGCGCGGATATCCGGCACTGACCGTTACGCCACAGCCACGGCAATAAGCACTCGCGCCTATAAAACCTCAAGCCATGTGGTCATCGCAAACGCCCACAGTTATGTAGATGCTTTACCTGGCTCATCCCTTGCTAATGCGCTTAAAGCACCAATACTCTTAGCGACAAAAGATGACATCCCCTCTGCAACCCTCGTCGAACTCAACCGCCTAAAGCCTCGTGAAGCCTATATTCTCGGCGGAGAAGCCGTGCTCTCTAAAACCCTTGAGTCCAAACTCACCCATTTAGGACTTAAAGTAACACGTCTTGGCGGAGCTAACCGCCACGCTACCTCAGAGCTCATTTATCGCACCTTTGCACAATTAAAGCCCAACGCTCCCGTCGCCTTTTCCGTCAATGAAGTGGATGCGGTAGCTTCTGGCGCCTATCGCAAAGATGCGGTCGGACTGATCTATATCAATCCGATCACCCCATCGACATTCGCTGCGAACTTAACCGTCGAAAAAACCGCTATCGGCGGAAACGCTCGCATTACAGAGGACCTCTACACCGCGCTGGGTTGCAGCCAACGCATCGGCGGCTCTGACCGCTACGACACAGCAGCCTTGTTGGCGGAAAAATCTGGCTACAAAAAAGCCTTTCTCGTCAATTCCACTGCCTTTATCGACGCCTTTACCGTGGGAACCTTGAGTTTTGTTGAACAATCGGCCATATTACTCACCGAAAAAGAAGCCATTCCTCAACGAACCCGCAATTATATCGAGAAGAACCGTATTTCTGACATTACCCTCATCGGCGGAACCAACGTCTTATCCGACAGACTACTCGAGGACAAAACCCCTGCCCCAACGCCTGCTCCAATAAAAACAGGAACGCCTCCAGTGGAGTCCTACAAACCAGGTGACCGATCGACGTATGGCTACTGGAACGATGCCAACCACTATTCTACAGAAATCCTGATGTCCCCGGAAGCCATCGAGAAATACAATACTGCTCAAATCGCCACTGCACCCTCTCTCACAGAATTGGCGAATTACTCTGAGAGCGTGACCAGATCATCGGTTACCAAAGCCATCACTTCCATTTCATCACCCATAGCCAACCGCTATAGCGCAAACGGCACTTATCGAGGTGACAGTTACTACAACCAACTCAAAACCAACTTGAACCTCAACGCCATCCCAAAAACGGTAACCGTCCAATTTGGTTTCGTCGTCACTCGCACACTATTACGCACCTATCCCACATGGGATGGTTCCCATGATAAAGGATCTACCTTTATCGACTATTTCAACGAAACCGCCGTCTACCCTTGGGAAGAAATCGCCATCACCCATACTTCAAAGGACGGGAAATGGGTCTTTGCCACCACCTATAACTACAGTGGGTGGATCCCCGTTGAAAATGTGGCGACAACTACAAAGGCGGATATGTTAAAGCGCGCTCGCGGCAAAAACTTCGTCATCATCACTGAAAGGCAAATCACCGCCGGCGGCAAACTCCTCGACATGGGTACCCGACTCAACCTCGTCAAAGAAACTGCCAACAGCTATACCGTCGACTTACCTCTAAGGGGAACAAGCGGAGAATTAAATACCGCACCAGTCACCATCGCTAAATCTCAAGCCTCCAAAGGCTACCTCCCCTACTCCAAAGCTATGCTCATCTACCAAGCCTTAAAGTTTTATGGAGAACCCTACGGATGGGGTGGCATGTACAACACGAGAGACTGCTCAGGGTTTTTACTAGACAGCCACAGAGTGTTTGGTTTGAAACTCCCGCGAAACTCCGGCCAACAAGGTCGTGAGTCATTGGGCAATCGCACCTGGTTTTCCGGACTTTCCGGACTCAACGCCTACTTGTCCAAGTTGAAAACACAACCCATCGGTGCAGGCATGTATATGCCCGGCCATGTGATGATGTACATCGGAGTCGATCAAAGCGGCACTCCTTATATGATGCACCAATACGCTGGCCACTATGAAAAAGGGCGTTACGTCTCAGTTAGAGCCTGCCTTCCTACACCTGTCACCATTCAGATGCCTTCCAAAACCTATCTTGAAAGCATCTACGCCATGGTGGAATTCGTTCAATAGCATCCCACTAAGAGCTCATACGACAACAACTCCCCCTACTGGTCACAGCTGTAGGGGGAGTTTGTTATATCAAGCTTAATGATCTCTTCGATACGATGGCTCTTGCCGATTTTGAAGGTCTTATTACTACTATACCGTTTTATACTACAATATCTCTGAAATTTCTTGCCACCCGGCCTTTCGATCCTCTTCTTTCTCTATTTCCCTTTAATCCTACCTACCAATAGATGGAGATTCACTACCCTACGCTGTTCATTCTTATCTTTGTGGTCTTTCATGCCCATTCAATATGGAAAACTAAATTCGATACATAAAGATACGGCGTCGGAATCCCAAGATTCTGACACCGCATATGTTAACTAACTAAAAATTCGATAAAATCCAATATAGGCAAGAATGGCTTCAAAAATAATTGTAAACATCGCCCATACCACCAACTCCAGAAACAATCGGTTCTGAGGAAATTTATCACTCACGTGTTCATCTGACCCGATAGCTGACATGATTAGTGCGCCGGTTGTAGAAATAGGACTCAAACCTGTAAACGTACCACCTACAGAAACCATGGCGATAAGTTCTTTTGCACTAACACCCGCACCTAACGTTTGCGCGATCGATGTGGCTGTAGGCATTAACGTTGGAAAAACTACACCGAGTCCAGAACTAAAGAAACTCATGACAGAAGCGCTAACTACCATGACAGCAGGGGCACTTCTAGGCGACATGACTTGACTCATACCCTTTGCCATGATGTCGATGCCTCCTGAGAGGGAAACGATATTCATCAATAAACCCACTCCCAACACCAACAATATCACATTCCATGGAACGCTTTTTATTGCTTTTCCTTCATCTGCAACGCCAATCAACGATAGCAATGAACCTATGGCAAAGGAAACCAACCCCACATTGATATTAAACACGACAACCAAAACAATCATCGCAACAAGCCCACCAATCGAGATAGCCTGTTGTATCGTGAATTTAGCTCCGACTAGTTCTTTATCCTCGACAAGATTGCGTTTCCACCCTTTATAGTAAACAAATGCAATCAATGAAATGAGCATTGCCGTTGCAATATGACTAAGAAAAATAGAAGTCATATTAGTGGCGATCCCTTGAGTTTCCATAATCTGCATGACGACAGCAGCATCGGGAGTTAAAGGGCTCATTCGCGCTCCCATCACACCACACTGTGCGATAATGGCTAACATCACAGGGTGAAAACCAGAGGATACCGCGATAGGCACTGCGATCACTGGCATAATCGCTAATGTGGGAATGGCACCTGGCCCTACGCCACATAGCAGTGCCCCCAATAAAAACATGATGATGGGCAACATAAATTTCTTATTACCTATCCCGCCAACTACTTTTGTAGATAGAACATCAAGTGTTTTATTTGTACTTAATATCCCAAACAAATAGGATACACCAGTCATAGTCAAGAATAATGAGTTGCTAAATCCAGATATTAACTCCTTATCCGATAACCCAAAAGCTCTACCCAGTAACAAACTCATTGCGATAGCAATAATACCGACATTCGTCTTTCTCAAAAAACCTAAAACAATAGCCACTAATAGTGCTACAATTGAAACGATCCCTAAAGTCTCCATAAGTTCACCTACTAAAAATTAGACATACTGGGCTGAGTGACTCTTGCATACGCCCGGTAAATGTTAAAAAACCACTATCATCATAACGGAATTCCACTATGGTATCGGATTCTTCGTTTGCACAATATAGCGTTCCTTCTTCAGTGCCCAAAGTCATAAACCTTGGAGTTAAACCTAAGCAAGGCGTGTATTGTATAGGTGTAACATAACCCGTTTCTTGATTGATCCGAAAAGAGGTAATCAAATCCGAAAAGCGATTGGATACAAATAGAAACTGCTGGCAGTGACTAATAATCACCGCCGAAACATCAGAAACACCTGTAAATGTTTCGGGTATCGTTGGAAGTGTCTGCCTAGGCATTAAGGTGCCTTTTTCCGAATCAAAGGACAAATAGGTTAAATCATTCCCCTTCTCATTAGTCAGGTAGACGTAGCAGTTGTTTTTATGTATGCTGACGTGCCTTGGTTCAGAATAAAGTCTTGCATCGAAAGAATCTGCTATCCTAAAACGACCACAGTCGTAGTGTATCAAGTTTAAACGTTCATAGCCTTTTCCCCTAGCTTGTGTTGGAACGAAGATATAGTTTAGATTGTGATCAAATAAACATTGATGTGCAAAAGAAGTCCAGCCCTCTTCCTTCCCTTCAAAAACATATCTGTCGTAGATTTCTCCTAATCTTCCATCCTGCTCTCTTCGGATAGAATAGAGCGTACCCCCTTGCAAAGTTGCGACCACTAAGAATTCATTCGCCCTGTCAACCGTAATAAACACAGGGTTTTTCCCACCAATATCTACTTCATTCAAGAATTCTAACTTACCGTCTTTCCCAATTTTGTAGCTACTCACTTTAGTGAGATCACCATGAACCGAATACAAGTACTCCTTCCTTTGATCAAAACAGAGATAAGATGGATTATCAATTGTCTCTAGGGTTTGAATCTTGAACCAATCCTCTCCTCGTATCTCGTAAACCTCTATCCCATTTCCTCGTGCATTTCTTGCTCTTGTTGTCCTACAACCTGTATAAGCGTACATTTGCCCCTCCTTTTAAACTTTTGATAACGATTGCATCCACTGCTGATACGAATACCTCCCATTTAAACGATTGATGTTTCTTACCATCATCATAATACATCGCACTAAAAAAGAAAAATAATCAAATACGATGAAGGTCATTCAAAAACAGAATAGCAGGTCAATTGTGAATGCACAATGACCTGCCATATTAACAATCAACCTTGAAAGTACTCAAATAAGCCAAAAATCCTAGAAATAGTGGTGAATACTCTGTTTTCTTTGCATAAACGAAGTAGGTCCTTCTCATTAGAGGATTTCCTTCCTCATTTAACAGCGGCAACATCTGAAGTCCATACTCATTTTCAAAACGATCTGACAAAAAGCATATACAATAGCCAAACTTTTTGTCGACCAGTTGCCATGCAACATCCACATCCCCTGCAAACACGCCATAGGAAGGATCGCTGCTAAAATTGTAATACCACCAATTCCTAATCGCTTCCTGAGTCTTGTCATTTGTTTTATAGGATATCATTTTGTGATTGATGATATCCTTAAAATCAAACGGGTCTTTAGTTAAAAGATAAGCTTTTTCTTCATCGATTAAAACACTATCCACATTTCCGTCATACTCCCCATGGATGAACGCTCCATCGAGATCGTGAATCATCTTGAAAAGTTCCTCACTTTGAGTAATGGTAAGCTTAAAATTGACCTCACTATCCTTTGAAAAGTTATAGAGTACTTCTGGAAGATTAAACTTGCTATACGTGTAGCATGACCCAAGGTTTAATGAACCACGATGATTGTTCTTAAACTGTTCCAATTGTTCTTTCGTCTCGTTCATAAACTTTAAATATACCTGCGCTTGCATGGCCAAGTACTCTCCTTCTGGAGTAAACCGGACCCCTTTATGGCTTCTTAATAAAATCTTAGTGCCCAACTGCTCCTCAATATTTTGTATCCGTTTTGTCAGAGAGGGTTGAGAGTAAAAAAGCTTCTCTGCTACTTTAGTGATGTTCATCTCTTTACTTAATTCGTGTAAGATAACCCAATCCGAATCCCTAATAAGATCACCTCAATTCTGTATTATAGAACACTTTCCTCATCTGGATAATCCCCCGATCTCACCTCTTCAACAAAAGCCATGCACGCATTAACGGAACGTTGATACTGATTATCATAAGTCTTAGCAAAAGACCGTAACTTGGTTGCTATTCCCAGTAATTCGTACATATTTATCATTGGGCTGTGGGTATAAGTACCGCATCCAGCTGCCAAAATCGGAATCGACGCCTTTTCAAAACTCAATCGAGCCGTTTCGAGCGCAATTTCAGTGTATACCAAAGCGATCGCTCCGGCCGTCTCCAACTCACGGCATGTTCGCAAAAAGTCCTCTGCCTTTTCCTCATCTGATTTTCCCAAGCCTATCGCCCTCGACTGAAGAGATAGACCTGTATGACCAATCGTCGGTATCCCCGCCTCAGTCAATGCTTTAACAATTGGGATAATTTCCAATCCTCCTTCGACTTTAACTGCGTCCACGTCAGCCTCAACAATGAATCGTCCAGCATTCTCTAATGCCAAACTCTCACTTCGGTAGGACAAAAAAGGCATATCCGCCATAACAAAACAATTTGGCGCGCCACGTCTTACGGCTTTTGCGTGTTCAACCATAATATCCATACCGACCTTGTTGGTATGGGCATATCCAAACACATATTTGGCTATAGTATCGCCCACATTTATGATTTCTATACCCGCTTCTTCAGCGATTTTCGCCATAGGATAATCGTATAGTGCTGTCCTCGGTAACCTTTCACCTTTATTCATTTTGTCATAAATATAACCCAAGTCAATTCGATCCATAAAGTTTCCTCTCATACTATTATACTACAGCACATGCCAACTTTTCTAATGGCCACATCATTTTGAGTGCCACTGCCAATAAATCACAAAAATACTCTCGTTCGCAAACGATCGACGGACTTTGGGCATAAAATGGTTGAACGGCACAATTGAGATGAAGTATCTCTATTGATTTGCAAAATCTCTACCTTTCCTACACGAGATACAAACCCTTAAAAAATAGAAACGAGATCAGTAGTCGATCGATACCGCTCCAAGCATACGATATATTATTATCTAACAACACTTTGCTTAATCTTATTTCGTATCAAATTGACTCGCCCACCTACCTTGACAGCTTCAAGATCCGCCTCAAACAGAGGTATCGTCATGTGGTATGTCACGCCTTTGGTTTGATTTCTTAGCACCAGGGAATCTACGGATCTCATCATTGCCGTATCCTCAATTATCAAAGTGTCCCCTTGGGAAATATGATCATAATCTTGTGGTTCCTCGAATACCAGAGGTAAAATGCCCCAATTCACCAAGTTAGCTAAATGTAACCTAGCAAAACTCTTTGCCACAATCACTTGAATTCCTAAATATCGAGGGATGATCGCTGCTTGCTCGCGACTTGATCCTTGACCATAGTTATGACCAGCTATCAAGAAGCTTGTCTTCAAGTTCCTCGCACGCTCATAAAACTCTGGATCAGCTAGATGAAATGAATACTTCGATATTTCAGGAATATTTGATCTTATCGGCAAGTAAGTTGCTCCTGCTGGACAGATCATATCCGTGGATGTATTATCCCCACATTTTAGCACTACCTCTGCCTCTATTCTTTCATGCAATGCTCCAAAGATTGGCAATGTGCTGATATTTGGCCCTTTCAAAATTGAGTCCTCTAAAAGATCAACGTCAACGAAATCGTTGGAATCATAAGTAAAGGTAGAAGGTATCTGATAGGTATTTAGTACCGCTTTCAATTTTCTCGGATCTGTGATCACGCCAGTGAGGCTTGACGCTGCTGCCACCTCAGGTCCACACAAGTAAACTTGATCGTCAATCGTTCCCGATCGCCCAGGAAAATTTCTTGGCGTCGTGCGTAACGAAACCGTACCGGTGGCAGGTGCAAATCCACATCCATTGCAACCGCCACACGACGGTTCAAAAAATCGTGATCCAGCATTGAGTAAATCAACATAGGCGCCAGATTTCAAAATCTCTCGCACTACAGTTTTAGATGATGGATAGATACCAAGTTCTACTTTGGAATGAATCACTTTGCCTTTCACGAAGGATGCGACTGTCTCTAAATCCTGTGCTGACGTATTGGTACAACTCCCCACCATGACTTGATCAATTGGCGTACCCTCGACGTCTGTGACTTTAACTACTTTATCAGGTGAGGATGGTAGGGCGATTGAAGGTTCAAGTACAGAAAGATCAATGATAATGGTATCTGCGTAGTCGCAATCGAGATCTGCTTCTAATGTTAGTGTGTCATCACGCCTTCCAAAAGCTTCGAGCCATAGTATAGTTTGATCATCGATGGGAAATAATGAACTTGTCGCTCCTGTCTCTGCCCCCATATCCGCAATCGTCGCGCGCTGATTCACATTCAAAGTACTTACTCCAGGACCTGTATATTCATAGATTTTTCCTGTCCCCCCTTTTACGCCAACTCGTCGAAGGAGCTCAAGGACCACATCTTTTGCTCCCACAAATGGATTCAAACTACCAACCAATTTCACCTCAACGACTTCTGGCATCATGAAATAAAAAGGTTCACCAGCTAGGACTAAAGCGTTATCAAAACCACCTACACCTATGCCTAACGCACCGACTCCGCCCGCTGTCGGCGTGTGAGAATCGCCACCAATGAGAATGCGTCCAGGTTTCGCATGATGCTCCAAGTGTAAATAATGACAAATACCAGCTCCTGATCTTGACGTTTTTATCCCCAATTTCTTCGTCATCCCCAAAATGTAACGATGATCATCTGCATTTTTATAATCTGACTGAATCATATTGTGATCTATGTATTGATAAGCCTCTGGTATTCGAACGCGTTCAATCCCCATGCTTTCTAATGCTAGATACGTCATGATCACATTGAGATCGTGTGACAGCGATTGATCTGGCAATACTCCAATCCTCTCACCGGTGACCATATCACCAAAAACGCGTTTCGAATCGATAATTTTTTCCGCCAGGTTTCTTCCCATACTTCCCTCCTTTTCTAAAATCAGCATTTCCATATCAGAAAAACCTTTCCACATCAATTGCCGTTTCTATTGCTAGTATATCGAGATGTCGTCAAATTTAGAAATATCAATAAGTAATCTCACTCATAACAAAACGTTATGATATCAGATCAAAGTAAAAAACACTGGCGGAATTGTTTCACCTTTGACCATGTTAGACCTAAAGAAACCGCTAATTTATTAGCGGTTTCCCCATGTTCTCTTAAAGCGAGATATTCTTCTTTGTGTTATTACCACGTATATCCACTTCAATGGTGCCGACCACATCCTCACCTCGTGTCAAGATCAAGTAGTCCGTGAGGTTTGCCGAGGAGCAAGCGTGATTGGGATAGATTTCAATTTTATCGCCGACTTTTAATCCAGGATCCCCTTCAAAATAGAGTTTTCCCACTTCTTCAGACAAACTGCCGATCAGTATTTCAGGATGGCCTTTCACGTTGCCGTAACCTTTAATCGACGAGTTGCCGTGAGCGCCCTGATCAAGACCTAAACATTTTGCGCCTGCATCGCATATCACTAATCCTTCTCTTGGGCTGGATACAACCGTCGCCAGTATAGTTAAGGCGCACTCTTCTTCTTTCGCTATGTCGATGGACATTTGTATCACATCGTTAAATACGTAGTTTCCCGGGTGAAAGACGTTGATGTTTTCATCGTCTACCGCTCCCCAAAAAGTGGGTGTCGATCCACTTGTGATATACTCTAGTTCATAACCTGCACCACGCAGTAAATCGGCGGCTATTTTCATGTTTTCCACTTCCGCTTTCACATACTGTGCCACTTCATCGGGTTTCGCCGCCGCGTAGACGTGACCGGGGTGTGTGGAGATTCCTCTAAGTTTTAATCCTTTCATATCCTTTATGGAATCTGCAAAGACAACAGCGTCCTCCGGACGTATCCCGAATCGATTGAGTCCCACGTCGATGATAATGGTGTAGCTGATCACCACACCCGCTTCTAGAGCGTGTGCGTTGACTAACGCTGCCGAATCGTAATCGTCTATGCGAATGATCACATCTGCCTTTTGCGAGGCTTCAATAACCCTCTCAATATTCTCTACACTGGCGACAGGATAAGCATACATCACTTTTTCTACCCCTAGCGCCACAGCGGCTTCCATTTCTTCCAATGTACCACAAAGGACGCCACCCGCTCCTGCGTCCATTTGCATCTTGATCACTTCAGAGCTCTTGTGGGTTTTAAGCATTGGCCACAGTTCTTTGCCATACTTGTTCACTTCTTTTTGATAGCGATCGATGTTGTGTTGAAAAGCATCGATGTCGAGTAAGATCGCAGGGGTTTGCAGTTGTTGTTTTTTCATGTTATATGGACTCCTTTACAGATTTTAAAGAAAGATTAACTTGAGAACAAAGACGCATGCCAAAGCCGTAAACGCTTGGAGCACGCTGATCAACGGGAATACTTTATAAGCGGTCTCCGGCTTCATTCCCGATGTGGAGGTAATGACCCAGAAAAAGTCGTCGTTGCCGTGGAATACCATGAACCCACCCGATGCACAAGCAAGCATGGCGATGACAAGCCCTATCGGCGAATTGAAGCCCAGAATATCGATCAACGGCAACAACATTGACGCTGCAGTGATCATTCCAACAGTGCCCGATCCAATAGCCGTTCTGAAAATGGCGCCAATAATAAAGGGCACCAAAATCCCAATAGAAAGCCCACTAAATACGTTGGTGACGATATCTTGGAGGTTGGACAGCTTCAACACCGTTGCAAAAGCGCCACCAGCACCTACGATGAGTACGATTTGGCCTGCTGTTTTTAAAGCATCCCCAAAAGCGCCATCAAACGTCCACACGTCTGGGTCCTCGGGTTTAACCGATTTATAGGTAAATAATGCAATAATCAACCCTATAAACAAGGCGATAACCGTCTGTCCCAAAATAGCGATAACGTTCACAAATAGATTGTCCTCGCCAAAAGGTCTACCTTCCAAACTCGCCACCGTATTCAATAACATCAAGAAAATAGGTACTAGAATCGGTGAAAAGGACATGAAAGGTGAGGGTTTCTTTACGATTTCTTTGAGCTCTTCCTCAGCTTCTGGAATATCCGGTAGGTAATAGTACTTTTTACCTAAAATTCTGCCTGCGATGATCGCCACAGCCGTCACTGGAATCGATACGATCATCCCCAATAAAATGACATAGCCAAGGTTTGCATTTAGAATGCCTGCGACAGCCAACGGACCCGGAGTCGGTGGCACCAACATATGCGTGGCGTGAAGTCCCATCCCCAGAGCCACAGACATGGTCGTCATACTGATCCTCGTATCTCGACTCATCCGCTTTGCCAGTGGCGATAGTAAAACGTATGCCGAATCGCAAAAGACTGGAATTGAGACAAAATACCCGGTCACCGCCAACCCGATGTCAGCGTGTTTTTCACCAGTAATGCCTAGAATGGTCTCTGCCATAGTTTCAGCAGCTCCGCTTCTCTCCAAAAGCTCCCCCATAACCGTTCCGATGGCGATCACGACCCCGATTCCGGCGATCGTGCCTCCCAAGCCTTCGGAATAGGCCTCCAATATGGCCGAAACCGGCTGTTGCATGAGAATGCCAAAGAAAAACGAGCAAATCGTCAATGCAAAAAAAGGGTGGAGTCTTACCTTAACGGTCAACACCACCAGTAATACAATGGCTAAAATAATTGAAACAAGTGTAAACGTTGTCCCCATAATCCATCCTCCTTATTTTTGTATCTACGCCTAAAATTAAGGGATTACATCGCCTTAATTTAGTAGATTTAAAAATATGATACCACCCTATGATAGCGTTGTCAATCGTGAGAACACTTTGGTTGAAGATAGCTATAAATCAATAGAATATCCCTATGACGTTAGCCGCTCCATCTGCTACAATAGTAGTGGAGGAAAAATCATGAAAACAACAATTGAAAACCCAATGGGCACAGAACCCATCTTACCCTTACTCGCTAAAATGTCCGTTCCAGTCATTTTCTCTATGCTGATCTCAAGCTTGTACAATCTCGTCGATAGCTACTTTGTCGCGCAAATAAGCGAAAAAGCTCTGCGTGCCGTATCCTTGTCTTATCCCATTCAATTGATCATCATCGCTTTTGGCGTAGGTACAGGTGTCGGAGTCAATGCTTACGCCGCCAGACTATTGGGAGAAAAGAAAAACGAACAAGCATCAAATGTCGCTAGTCATGGATTGGTGCTGATTCTCTTCACATCATTGGCTTTTATGATCTTTAGTACCTTGGGGATTGAAACCCTTTTTGCCACTTTTACAAAAGATCCCGAAGTCTTTACCATGGGGGTGAGTTATAGTCGCCTGGTTACCTTTTTCTCCATCGGCTCTCTGGTACAAATCTCCCAAGAAAAAACCATCCAAAGCACCGGGCGCATGTTTGTTCCTATGCTCTCCCAGCTAGTGGGGTCAGTCATCAATATTGTACTCGATCCAATCTTTATCTTTGGTCACTTTGGCATTCCCGCAATGGGCGTCACAGGCGCTGCCGTGGCAACTTTGATCGGGCAATTTGTAGGGGCTTTCATCTGCATGCACTACCTACTCATCTACGATGGCGAACTAAAAATTACGCCTAAACACTACCGTTTCGACTGGGCCATCGTCAAACGCATTTACCGCGTGGGCTTTCCTTCGATTTTAATGCAATCCATCGGCGCATTTCTCAATATGGGCTTCAATTATATCTTAGCCCCCATATCAGAAATCGCCGTTTCCGTCCTCGGCATTTACTATAAATTAGAATCTTTCGTCGTATTGCCCGTGTTTGGACTGACACAGGGAGTATTGCCTTTAATCGCTTACAATTATGGTGCGCGAAATAAACATCGAATCACAGGCGCCATGCATTATGGCATTCGCATAGCTCTTGGAATGATGATCACAGGTGCCGCACTGATGATCCTCTTGCCAAAACAACTTCTCCTCATTTTTAATAGCACACCAGACATGCTCGAAATTGGCATCCCCATGCTGCGCATCATCGCCCTTTGCTTTATTCCGGCAGCTGTAGGCATTATGTTTTCCACGTTTTTCCAAGCCCTTGGCTTTGGTCTATACAGTTTGCAGATGTCCATCCTACGGCAAGTGGTCATCATCCTACCACTGGCAAAAGCGCTCAGTTTCATTGGCATAAAAGCTATCTGGACGGCATTTCCCATTGCAGAGATCGTATCGCTAGCTTACGGTTATTATCTCTACAAAATGATCCTTCGCGAAAATGTCATGAGCTTATAGAAGAAAACGCAGCAGAGCTATTGATTATCATCCATGGTGAATATGATATAATAAGAAAAGGAGGATGCGATGATACATAGCTTCTTAGGCCACTTACTCAATGGCAACGCTTTTTGTGTTATTCGGCAAACCACGGGGTTTCCTTGTCCTGGTTGCGGTATGACCCGATCTTGGCTCGCAGTTATCCGTGGAGATTTCAGTTCGGCATTATTTTATCATCCACTCTTTCTTATCGTCCCTTTGCTTGCTTACGCCTTACTTAAAAAGAAGCAAAAACTCACTATCTTCATTGCACTATTGTTTACCGGCGTCTACATCGTCCGCGTAGCAATCGCCCTCTCCACAGGTCATTGGAATAATCCCTATTATCCCGTTAGCTACTTGCCGACTAACTTGATCTCGACCTGTCTGGAGTGGGTAATAAACATATTTTCGTCAGGAGGTAATTCGTGATCCAACGTCGTTCCATCGTAACCGCTGTCATCCTCACCTTCGTCACTTGTGGAATTTACAGCATCATTTGGTATTATAACATGGTCAACGAATACTGTAGAGTCAACCACCTACCAGAACAAGGCGGTACTGTAATTCTACTGACCATCGTCACCTGCGGTATCTACGGGATTTACTGGGCTTATAAAATGGGCGAACTCGTCGAACCCGTTTCAGGACAAAACGACGGCATGCTTTATGTCATTCTCGATTTGTTCGCTTTGAGTTTGGTCAATTACTGTATTTGGCAAGACCACCTCAACCGCTATGCCGATCGCACTTTTTATTAGTACTAGCGATCTCTCATCGACAAAAACAGCGATGGGCTTTCTCATGAGAAAGCTTCATCGCTGTTTTTTCCTTTCATTTTTCATTCACACTAGGATTTCTGTTTTTTTACCACCGCTCCAATCCACTCTGGTGCATAAGGAGAAGTGCATCCTTTGGATACCTTTAGGTCTCGATACACTCCCAATCTTTCGCCAATATCGATACAGACCTTTGTAAATGATGGGTTTTTAATGCCTATCTCGCACAGAGCATGATTCATTGCCCATTGCTTCTGTGGTGTTGCCCCTTGTAGATTGCCTTCGATTATGGAAAGCAGCTCCTCTAGTTCAGCAACATGGTATTTTCCCCTAGAAATAAAGTGAACGATGAGATACCAACCCGCTCGCGCAATCAAATCTTCTTTGGACTCCGTCCACTCCTCAATAAACTCAGAAGCATTTGGGTGTTTGACTACGACAACGTTGACAAACTTATCCAAAACTTCGACAAAAGCCGCTTCCGACACCATCGAACGAATCTCTTCCAAAGACAGCGCATTTGGATCAAATTTGAGACAAGCGAGAAATTGAGCGTCTGCAATCCCCAAATCCCACAAAGCCATAGTCTCATTATGGGACATTTCAAGAGTTTTCGCGAGTTTTCTCAAATCCCCCTGAGCGACGCCGTAGGTACTCTCTGGGGCGCCTCTTTTCATATAGGTTCTTCGTCGACTTTCATTACCCAATTCCCGTAAACGATGCATCACATCACTAATCTCCATTCTTTCCTCCTGATCATGGATATTTTCGAGGTTCTGTGCCTCAACGCTACCTTATAAATACCCCTATTAACAAGATGCCCTCCATAACCGTTTTTTATTATGCTCTAAAGATTATGATCTGTATTGTATAACTGATTCGTTATGGTTTATTATTAATAATTTCGTTTAGCTAGCTCCTCTATTGGGTATGTATCATTTTACAGTCCCAAACGGGATATAAATCAACAAGGAGGGTTTTTTATGTCAAAAAATGACAACACTACTTTCCCCTGGTCGGACCCAAATTTGTCCCCAGAAGAGAAAGCGAAAAAGCTTGTAGAGGCGATGACCTTGGATCAAAAGATCCAGCAACTCCACGGTTCCATGGAAACCATCAATATTTATGGTTTAGATATGGATGAATTGGCTAAGTTGCCACCAGATGAGTACGAGGAACGGATGGTTCAACTGCGCATCCTGCGCCATGTCAAAGGCAACGAAGACCTTGGCATCCCACGCTTTCGCATTACTAATGGCCCTGTTGGCGTAGGGATGGGTGATGGCTACCCTAGCCCAAAAGCGACTGCGCTTCCGATGACCATTGGTCTGGCAGCCAGTTTTGACGCCGATTTAGCCTATGAATACGGCGATATTATCGGCTCGGAAACCGCCACCTTGGGTCAACATGTCTTGGAAGGCCCTGGGGTGTGTCTACACCGCACTCCTATCGCTGGAAGAAATTTTGAATACTTTTCCGAAGATCCCTACCTCTCAGGCGTCATGGGCGTCGAAGTGACAAAAGCTATTCAAAAACACGATGTCATCGCCATGGGCAAACACTATGCCGTCAACGACCAAGAATACGAAAGATTCCGAGTCAATGTCGAAGCAGACGAGCACGTGTTGCGAGAATTGTACCTCCTTCCTTTTGAAATGCTGGTTAAGGATGGGGACATTGCCGCAATAATGAGCGCATATAACCGATTCCGTGGTCACTACGCATCGGAGAGTCGCTATCTTCTTAACGACATCCTTCGCAAAGAATGGGGCTTTAAAGGCTACATCCAATCGGATTTCTGGTCCACTCGCTCCTGTTCCGCATCGTTGACCTCGGGACTCGACCACGAGATGCCCGATGGCAAGTGGTTCAATGAAACCAATATTAAGAACGCCTTAGAGGACTACAGTTTGGAAATCGAAACGGTAGATCGTGCATTGGTGCGACGCTACACCCAAATGTTTCGGTTTAACCAATTCGATAAACCCTATGCCCCTGGTACGATCGACGCCAAAAAACACGGTGCCATCTCGCGTAAGATGGGATCCCAAATGGCTGTTTTGCTTAAAAATGAGGCAAACTTCCTTCCATTGGACGCCAAGGCGTACAAAAACTTCCTCATCGTTGGACAAGGCCCCTTTGCCGATGAAGCTTGTAACGGGGGCGGTGGATCTTCCAAAGTCGATCCCCTCTACACTATAACCCCGATCGATGGCATGAAAAACGTCCTCAATACGTTAGGATCCTCATCAGAGGTGACAAAATACATTGTCGAACAAGATCTTGCCAATCTCGATGGGGCATTGAATGCGGCAAAATCTGCCGACCTCGTCGTGATAATGGCGGGACTTGTTGCCACTGAAGGCGCTGACTTAGACACGCCAACCATGCGCAACGATCAAGACAAAATGGTCGCCAAGCTATTGGACGCCAACCCAAACGCCGTCGTCGTCATGAAAAACTCAAGCCCTGTCCTCATGCCTTGGATCGATAAAGCCAAAGCCGTACTCGAAGCCTGGAACCAAGGATCTGAAGACGGACATGTGGTGGCTGATTTGCTGTTTGGCGTGGTCAATCCTTCGGGCAAGGTGCCTACCACCTACGCAAAATCCATTGAAGATCTCATGTACTACGATCGTCCAGATCGCTATCCTGGCATTGATGAAGGGGAAGGATTTGAAACCATGCACTACTCCGAAGGCCTGAACATGGGCTATCGCTGGTTCCAATCCCAAAACATCGCTCCCCTATTCCCCTTTGGCTATGGACTCTCCTATACCACCTTTAAATTATCTGAGGCAAAGGTATCGACCTCATCCTTCAATGGCAATGAACCCATTATCGTTGGAGTCGATGTGGAAAATACCGGATCAAGAGCGGGGGCAGAAGTCGTTCAAGTCTACCTTAGTATCCCATCGGAGGGCCAACCACCAAAACGTTTAGTCGGCTTCACTAAAGTCTTCTTAGCGCCTGGTGAAAAGCAAAAGTTAACGATCACTATCGATCCCGATGCCACCAACCACCCCTTTGGCGTTTGGGACTACGCCACAGGGACTTTTATCAACAAACCTGGCAACTATACCGTTTATATCGGTACCAGCTCAGAGGACACGCCCTTTAAGGAGAACATCGAACTTCGTTAAACGATAAAAGACATGCCCGCGTTACTGGGCATGTCTTTTTACTTCTAAAACAATCTTGCAGTAGAGTTCAAATCCGGACGCATTGACGACAAAGCCACTTCTGCCCTATCTCTAAGATCAATTGACTTTTCAGTAGACATAAGACCTTAGAAAAAGGGTATAATACTAACCACTCAACGCTAAATACGAAAGGAGAATCACATGAAAGTCCTCTTACTCAACGGTAGCTCTAAACCCCTCGGCTGTACCTACAGGGCATTGGATGAGGTGGCCAATACCCTCAATGCACAACACATTGAAACAGAAATCTTTTCATTGGGTTCTGGTCCCTATTGGGACTGCACGGCCTGTGGCGTCTGTTCAAAAACCGGGGGTGGTTGCGTCTTCGATAAAGACAAAGTCAACACCATGATTGAAAAAGCGAAAACCGCTGATGGCTTTGTCTTTGGCAGCCCCGTCTACTTTGCCCATCCCTCTGGACGCATCCTCTCTGCTATGGACAGACTCTTTACAGCAGGAAGAAGTGCCTTTACTCAGAAACCCGCCGCCGCAATATCCTCTGCTCGGCGAGCAGGAACGACCGACACCATGGATGTGTTCAACAAGTACTTTACCATCGCGCAAATGCCCATTGTCTCTTCAACTTACTGGAATGGGGTTCACGGTACCACCCCTGATGAAGTGGTACTTGACTTGGAGGGATTGCAAATCATGCGCAACCTTGGAGCCAATATGGCTTGGCTGCTCAAATGTATTGCCCTTGGCAAAGAGCATAACATACACCCGCCAACAGCGGAGCGTACCCATCGCACCAATTTTCTGGGTAATAGCTCCCCTTCCTTTAAGTAGAGATACGGAAGATGCTGCGACCAAAAATCTCTTGTATCGCGGATATTCGAGGACGATTCAGCTCCATGATCTCCCAACTGTTTTATCCTAGACATCAATTTTCCCGCCAATCCGATGTGAATAAGAACATTTTCTCTAGTCTAGGGGATAGCACTGCCTCGCCACCGATAAAAATCGCAGTATCGACCTCCTGCTTATTCAAATAATCCATGACTTCTCTTGGCCGCATATCTTTATCCGTTAACAGCAAAACAGCGTCTTTAGAAGCGACCAGAGGCGCTGCCGCCAATCCATCTGGAAAATTGTTCCCATTGACCACAACCACCATTCCCAATTTCTTAGCTATGTCATCGATCATGTTTAGAGAACGCTCTGCAATGGCTGACGCTGTACCGTAGCGATTTTCACCAGCAATGCGATTTGGCGTATCACCTGCTACCGCAGCTTGTCCTCCAAACGCCCACCCTTTCTTGACCATATCACTAGGTGCGACGAGCTCTAAAAAATTTGCCGAACCGTCGCTAGGGTTATCCCGTGCCACAAAAGACGCTGCTGCCAGTGCATCGGCAAAAGTAGTACCGCTGACATAGGTCATGCGATCTGTTCCATTAATACCTCTTCCCATTAGCGCCAAGCGTTTTTTGGTGACCGCCTCCGCTGTTTCATAGCGATCAGCTCCGGCTATCCGCTCTACAGTGACCTCTTTTTTCAAAATCTCTTCCACTTTCTTAGAGACCGTATGCATCCCACCCAATAAGTAAACGGATTTCGCCTCTAACCGTTTCAATTCCTCAACCAACCCTTTAGGCACGCCATCTTTTTCAACCAAAAGAGTTGGGCCTTTCACTTGGATGGCGAGCGTCCCTCCCACAAGGGCATCGGGAAACTGTTCGCCACTGGCGATAACGGCACTTTCCGCCTTGTCATAGGTGGCTTTGCTAATCCCAATGGCAGTTTCATAACGGTCAGCCCTTGAAGTATCGAAGGGGTTTGACAAAGTTGCGACCGGTTTAGAATCAGATGATTTTGTTGACTCGCTTTCCTTATCGATGAGTGCCTTTCGATCTTGCAGGACTGTGCGTATCAAGTCGTTGTAAAGATATGTTTTTTTGTCCAATAGGGTTGTAATCGTGATCTCTTTAGCCCCGTCCACCCTAGAATCGTTGACGTGTGAATCAGTAGGCATCGCCGACCTCTTATAGATTTCAACCTTTTCTGGCGCCATACCTTCGGCAAAACTCATCATTTCATTTTCAAAAGGGGTAAATGCAATGCCCTTTTGAACCTTCCACGTCCCTTCCTCTTCCACCAGTCGAAGCAAATAGTTCGTGCCCACTAGGTTGTAAGTCTCCATCTCGGAGAATTTTATAAACTCATGGCTGTATAGTTTCAAATCACATACCCCATCGGCACAAACACATTCTTTCACCTCAAAGGTCGCCTTCCGATCTAAGATGGGATACCGTTGAAGATTCACGTACTCAAAACGCAACGCCACATAATCCCGAAATTCCGCCGCTTCTGCAACAATCAATCCAATCTCGGGCCAGCGGTAGCGTCTTCACTGAATCCTTGATCGACAAACAACACCCCCCACCTCCATCGCTTCTTCAGCTGTCGGCGCAGCGTAAACCACAGCCTTTCCCATCATTAAGCTCAATACCAACAATAGACATAACGTCAGCTTTTTTATCAAATCCCTCCTCTCAGACTTTTCAATCAATCAGCCACATCGAACTTGCCAAACTTAACCCCTCAGCCTCCGTCTCTAAATCTACCCATTCTAAGATAATTCATCTTTCGCGAAACTCTCTATTGACTCTCCGTTTAGTCACCATGGTATGTTTAATCATTGATCTATTTGTAAATGATTTCGTCCATCCTTCAATTCTTAGCTGTGGAGATTCTATTTCATACCTTGCCGTGATCGTATTTTGATCCTTCTTACTCGATTCCTTTGATTATCGTGATATTAACCTCATGATCCTCGAACGATCGCAACGAATAGTCTTTTCCACTATCTGTCCATTCATAATAGTCTCCATATTCCCAGTCATCATACTTGATATCTATGCTACCAACCTTTACCTCATCGAAGACTGCCTCCACGTGATCAAAGTGTTTTCCGAGTAATCCTTCATGAGATACCGATATCTCCAGATGTACATCTCCCTTTTTATAATACCTCGTAAGCATTAACCCGAGATCTTCCTCGCGTTCTAAGGTGTACCCTTCTGGTAGATAATTGACTTCCAAGGTGATGTCCTGCACCATAGGGACCGCTCGTTCAGTGATGGTGCCATCACGCTCTTGATCGACCACTTGAAACATCACACCTAAACTTTTTGCAATCGCCAAAACTTGATCCTGTGCAAAAACGAATACACCAATTGTCAACAACACCATGCAACTGACCGCGATTTGCCTTACTGCGGATCGATGATTGCTGTTGTGATTCCTTTTTTTAGATGCCGGAGCTTCTTTCATTTCGTCGATCATCTGCAGGATATTTCTTTGGCAGCTTGCGGAAAGAGGAATCTCCGCGATGGATTCTCTAAATTCTTCCTTAAATAGAAGCCCTAGCAGCTCCTCGTCAGTCCGACTTTTTACAAGCTTCATAGATTCACCCCCAGTTTTTTAAGAATCTCCACCATTCGTTTTCTCGCCCGTTCGTATCTTTTCCTGACCGCACCTTGAGTGATACCTAACGCATTGGCAAGGGTACCGTAATCGTCGCCAAGAAACAACTTGTGAAGGATGATCCAACGGTCCTCTTCTGATAGTCGTTCCAATGCCACATCGGTGATCATTTGATATTCCACCCCATCGTATGTTGTCAGTTGGATCGGAATCACCATTTCTTCTTGAAAATCGACATAAACCACCTTCTTTCGCTTCTTCATAATGTCGATGGCTTTGTACTTCACAATATATCCGATTAAGGGAGGCATTTTGTGACAGCTTTCGATGACGATATCATCTATTTTTTTCATAATATCAAGAAACGCGTCTTGCACCGCATCTTCTGCTAAGCTTTCGTCCTTTAAAAACACCATCCCAATGGTTTTCATCCGAGGTGCATAATGCTTAAATGTAAATCGAATCTTCTCTTGAGAGGATACAAATGCCAATGGTACCTTTTTATGCCTTAGCTCTTCCCCTGGTTCGATCCACGTCAACCACATCAATGGCACTCACCTCAATTCTTTGTCGATTGGTCACCGTTCCACAACCTAATCATCCCTCTATAGTATATCCGATTGTCGAAGAGTTTTTGTGACAGGTCAAACCCTATTTTTTTCGTTTGAGATACTGTGTTTCCTCAAAACAAAAAAACCGTAGAATCTCCAATATGGAGTATCCTTACGGTTTTTTTCAAATGCTACATGCTAATCACTTCATAATCTTGGGTGACATAGGGCTTCATCCCCGCATGGCCTGACATGTCGTCGAGCATAGGCAGACCGGCTTTCACCGTCTCCTCATAAACCCCCAACACTTTAGAGCAGGCTGTACAAATCCCTGCGATCAGCCCCACCGCTTTTGCTTTGGCGTAGAGCGGGTTCTTCTCAGCTTCAAAGACCGGCACCAAAGTCACCGATGCCCCTTCAAAGATTATCTTCACGTCGTTGCCCTCTGTGTGGAGATCAAGAGCGTTCATTAAAATGTGTTGAAAACACATTTTCTCACCTGTCATGCCATAAAACAAGATTTTTTTCATCGTAACTCCTTTTCTAAGGCCATCAACATGCGTTTACGATTCGATGTACACGACGGGTTTGATCACATCTCTTGGCTTATTCACCATCATCTCAAAGGCTTCTGGGAGGCTATCAAAACCATTGAATTCATGGGTGACCATTTTACCAGGGTCTACTCGACCACTTTGAATTAAAGAAAGTAGGCGTTCGGTACGTTTTCGACCGCCTGGGCATAATCCGCCGACCAACCGTTTATGGCCAAGTAGGGCTCCACCTGAATATTCGATTGGAATGGTGAACTCTGATATTTCGGTATACATGGTGATGACCGATATACAACCACCCGCTTTTGTCACTTCCCACGCTTTATGGAAGGTCTCCATATTTCCTCCAGCAAGAATAGCGACATCCACCCCTTTGCCTCCGGTCATCGCCATGATCTGTTCGCCGAGATCCCCGTCTTTATAACTGATAATATCGGTAGCACCATATTCTTTTGCCAGTTCCACACAATTTGGACGAGTGCCTACAGCAAATAGACGTCCCGCACCGTGGAGCGCTGCTCCAGCCACCGCCATCAAACCGACAGGTCCGATCCCAAATACGACAACGGTATCACCAAACTTCACATCTGCTAGTTCGACACCATGAAATCCCGTCGTCATCATATCTGTCACCATCAACGCTTGTTTCATACTGACATCATCTGGCAACAAACACAGATTCATATCAGCACTACGCACTTTAATTTGATCCGCGAAAGTCCCGTCTTCGTAATTAGAAAAGTTTATCGCCGAGAATAAGCCACCTGCATGTTGCACTGGTCCATCTTGAATATCTGGGTGTTGCCAGGTAGGCGTCGTACATGGAATCACCACACGATCACCAGGCTTGAAATCTTTAACGTTTTCCCCAACTTCTGTGACAATCCCCAAGCTTTCATGACCCAAAATGCGGTTGATCAGATGAGGTCCCTCACTTTCATAAGCGGAGTGCACATCCGATGTGCATGGCGCTAATGCCAATGGTTTGAGAATCGCATCATTTGGTCCACACACATAATCCGGTTTTTCCATCCAACCAACACTGCCTTTTGAATAAACGCCAAATCCTTTCATCCTATCCTCCAATTATTTATTTATAGTATAGCCTACTCTTATTTTACTACAAAATCACCAAGTTGGAAATCGTTTGTAAGATTTTTGTGGTTTTCTATGAACATTGTAGCGATTTCTATCAAAAATATAGATAAAACCCCGAAAATAACATGATGATGTTTCATTTTCGAGGTTTTATCATCGTCTATTCCATTCCCTTGCCTATTTCATCGATGACCTTTTTGGAACATTTTATTTTCCTTCAGCAATTTTTGCTGCAATCTCTACGATCCAGTCCTCTTGCCCGCCGACAGCGTTTCGTTTACCTAACTCGACAATAATATCTCGATAATCCACGCCAAACCGCTTTGCCGCCCTCTGGGTATGGAGCATGAAGCTAGAGTATACCCCTGCGTAGCCGAGCATCATCGCATCGAGGTTGCCCTTGTACTCGAGTCCGTGAGCTTCAACGATTGGCTTAACTTCCAATTCAGCGGCATCCATCGCTTTGTAAAGATCACAGCCGTGATCGTATCCCGCCTTATCCAATACAGCGATTAAGGTATCAGTGGTGGTGTTACCCGCACCGGCGCCAAGTCCGGAAAGGGATCCGTCGATATAAGTCGCTCCTGCTTGGAGTGCCGCCCATGAGTTGCCAATGGCAAGGCCGAGGTTGTTGTGGGAATGGAAGCCAATTGGAACGTTAAGTTCTCTGACCAATGCGCCGATTTTTTCGGTCACATCTGATGGCAGCATCGCCCCTGCCGAGTCAGTGCAATAAACCACATCCGCTCCGTAAGATTCCATTTTCTTCGCTTCTTCTAGCACTTTTTCAACCGGCGCCATATGGGCCATCATTAAGAATCCGACCGTAAAAAAGCCCATCTCTTTTGCCGCGCGTATATGCTGGGCAGAGATATCTGCTTCTGTCACGTGAGTGGCAACGCGCACAGCGTTTGCCCCTGCCGCTTTTACTTTTTCCAAATCTTCAACAGTTCCAATGCCCGGTAGTAAAAGAACGGCGAGTTTTGCATTTTTTATCACCGACGCCGCCGCTTCGATCAACTCAAAATCCGTTTGTTTTGAGAAACCGTAGTTAATCGTCGATCCAGTCAATCCGTCGCCATGGCCGACTTCGATCATCGATAACCCCGCTTCATCGAGGGCTTTTGCGATACGCTTAACTTCATCGATGCTAAACTGGTGGCTGACGGTGTGGCTCCCATCTCGAAGGGAGGTGTCTACTACGTGTATTTTAGTCATTGGTTATTTTTCCCCCATGAGTTGTTTTGCTTTGGATTCTGCGATTTTGATGGCCGCAGAGTTGATAATATCAAGATTGCCTGAGTATTTTGGCAAGTAGTCGCCTAACCCTTCGACTTCGACCATGGTGGTGACCACATCGTCTTGGATGATCGGCTCAAGCAAGAAGCGATAACCCGGAACGTATTCTTTAATCCGCTCGAGACATTCAAATGCCGCTTCGCGAATCTTGTCGATGTCTGGATTTTTGACTTTGGTGTAGATCGTGTTGCGCATATAGATCGGAGGCTCTGCCGGGTTTAAAATGATGATGACCTTGGCAGAATCCGCACCACCCACGGTTTCCAACGCACGTTTTGTCGTCACCGTAAATTCGTCGATGTTGTTACGCGTACCAGGCCCCGCCGATTTTGAACTGATAGCAGAGACGATTTCCGCATAGGTCACATCAGCCGCTTCGTTGATCGCCGCCACCATTGGGGTCGTCGCTTGACCTGCACAGGTAACCAAGTTCACATTGGGAAGATTGAGGACGGATTCGTCGAGGTTAACGGCCGGTACCGTAAAGGGGCCGACAGCCGCCGGCGTTAAATCCACTGCAAAAATCCCTGCCGCCTCGAGCTTTGGTGCCGCTTGTAAATGCGCCGCCGCCGATGTGCAATCAAAAACGATCTTAATATCTTTTTTTGTCAGTAGGTAGTCGATACCACCCGCACTGGCATCGACACCAAGATCTCTGGCGCGTTGCAGTCCTTCGGATTCTTTAATACCGACGACACAATCCAATTTCAAATAGTCACTACGAGATAATTTGATCATCAAGTCCTGTCCGATGTTTCCAGGACCGATAATACCAACTTTAATTTTTTCCAAGAGAGTGCCTCCTCGTTATTCAAAAGATACGGAAACCGTACCAAAATCCGTGAACTCACAGGTGAACTCGTCCCCTGCTTCCGCTGCTAACGCTACCGACAATGCACCTGATAACACAACTTCTCCCTTTTTAAGTGTTACGCCATATCGGTGCAAGCAGTTTGCCAACCAAGCCACTGCAAACGCGGGATCGCCTAAAACGTCTTTCCCATATCCGCTGTTGATCTCTTCTCCATTTTTATAAAGCTTCATAAACACTTCTTTAAGGTCCACTTCGCCAGGTTTAAATTTCGTTTCGCCAAGGACATACATGCCTGAAGAAGCATTGTCCGCTACCGTATCGACAATGGTCAACTTCCAATCCTTAATACGCGATCCCACCACTTCAATAGCGCCACAGATGTAGTCCGTCGCATTCATGACGTCTTCTACAGTGGCGTTCGGTCCTTCGATATCTTCTTTTAAGACAAATGCCAACTCGCCTTCACAGCGCGGTTGCAAGATATCTTTCATCTCGATACGGTTGTTTTGCACTTCCATATCGTTGAGCAGGTGGCCAAAGTCCGGTTGGTCCACCCCTAAATTGTTTTGCATGGCTTTTGAGGTTAAGCCGATTTTCTTTCCTGTCATGATCAACCCAGATTCTAATTTGCTGTCGATGTTGATCAATTGGATTTTATAAGCATCGTCAATGGTTAGGCCATCATACTCGCTGGTAATTTGCGCCATAGGCACATGAGTGGCTTCTGCTTCCATTAGTTTTTGAGCAATTTCCTTGTGTATAGACATTTTAGCCTCCGTGTTCATTAATACCGAACTGCGTTCTCAATTCTTTTTGTGAAAGGAGGGCACTTTACAGTGCCCTAATGAATTAATCTCTTGTGATAAAGTCGATAACAAGATTTGCGAAATCTTCGGAACGTTCGATTTGTGTCCAGTGACCGCAATGGCCAAAGACGTGAAGTTCAGCGTTGTCGATGAGGTTGATCAAACGATAAGAGTTTTCAACTGGAATGACTTGGTCTTCTCTACCGTGAACGATCAGGGTTTGATGTGGCATCGCTGCAATTTTATCTTCTGGAATTGACATATCCACTACGCTGTTTTGGCGAGGTTCTGGGAACATCGAGCCAAAAGCTTCTTGGAAGCCAGGCTCAATACTTGCACGGTAGCGCGTTTCTGCAAGTTCTTCATTGGCGTATTTTTTGTTGTCGACAAACAAGTCGAGCATTTTTAACATGTTTGCCGCCGAAGGTTGATAACCCCATACGGAATCCAAGCCTTCAGTAATTGGAAACTCAACGCCCATGGCACCCATAAGGACGACTCTGCGGATTCTCTCAGGGTATTTGGTCGCTAAAGACATCGCTAACGCGCCGCCAAAAGAGTTTCCAACGAGGTCCGTTTTTTCTATGCCTACCGCATCCATAAAATCAATGGCTTGTTGTGTCCAAGTCTCCATGCCGTATTTCACGTCTTCTGGTCTTTCCGTATAACCGAAGCCCACCATGTCAGGTGCATAGCAGTGTGCAACTTCTGCGATCTTTGGCAATACTAAGCGCCAGTTAGCATATGCGGATACTCCGGGCCCAGAACCGTGGATGAACATGATTGGAAAGCCTTCGCCTTGTTCTAAATAGTTGGTGTTAAATGCGCCTGTTTTGACGTTGTTTTGAATTTCTGGTCTTGACATGTTAAAGTGCCTCCTTGTAATGCGTTGTTGTCTTGTCTTCGATCTTTAGGGTTTATACCCTAATTTTTGTGAAATCATTCTGGCTTCTCGTTGTAGCACCGAGATACTTTGTTTCACCACTTCTGGTGTCATGCGAATCTTCGGGCCGGAAACGCTCATCGAGTACCGCACCTGGCCGCTACTGTTGTAGATGGGAACACCGATACAGTAAAGCCCCAGTTGATAGTGTTCGTCGTCAATGGCATAGCCCACCTTGCGTATGGTCGCCAAATCTTTTTCAAATGCTTCTTTGCTCAAGGTCTTGGTGCCTTCAGCGATGAGGATGTCATCGGGGATGCGATCCATAATGTCACTCTCCGTTTGGTAGGCGATCAAACTCCTACCCACCGCCGTGTTCAGCGCACCCACACGCGACCCGACTTCAGTGAATATGCGCATGGACTTTGTGGATTCTCTTTTATCGATGTAAACCACGTCCATATCTTCGAGAACTCCTAAATGAACGGTCTCGTCGATTTCTTTTAGCACGTTTTCCAAATGGCAGGATGCGATTTCGACCACATCCATAGAGTTTTTCACCAAAGTGCCGAGTTCGAGGAGGAATAACCCTAATCGGTATTCCTGAGTGGTCGTGTCTTGGTCGATCAGACCGTGTTCTTTGAGGGTATTGATGAGACCGTGTACCGTGCTTTTATTCATCGCGAGCCGCTCAGCGATCTCTGTGAGCTTCATGGTTCGTCGGTTGGGTGAAAAGCACTTCAAAATCCGAGCGGCGCGATCCACCGATTGTACTCTTCCCTTTATTTGAGCCATAACCACCTCATTCCTACGCCCCACATCTTGATATAGACGAAATAAGGCTCCACGTCGATGGAGCCTTATTCAAAATGTGATAGATCAGGTGTAGACGTTGAGGAAACGGTCGTTTAAGGCTTTATCGTAGTAGAAAATCCCTTCGCCGACGTTTTCAGCATCCCAGTAGCGTAATGGATGATCTGGGAAGTATTCATAACCGCCTGCAAATGTCTCATTGCGGTTACCTGATGGATCGAAGAAATAGATCGTTTGACCACGAGTGATACCGTGTCTCATTGGACCAGCGTCAAGTGATATACTATAGCGTCCGATGATGTCCGCAGCGTGTCCCACATCCGCCCATGTTTGCAAATGGAAGGAGATATGGTGGAGCTTGCCAGGTTCTGGGAAGTCGAGCACTGCAATGTCGTGGCCTCTGTTATTTCCAGACAACCATGTGCAGATGTGTCCCGTTTCATCTGGATTGTTGATCACTTCGGTAATGCTCATTCCTAAAACGTCAGTAAACCACTTAACGGTTTCTGCTTGGTTGGTTCCATAAAGAAGTGCGTGGTCAAAGTGAGTGACGCGCATACCGTGTGGTTCTTGATCCCAAATATGAGGATTATGTACCATCGGATGCTGCTCAGCCATTTCGACTTCGTTATAAACGCCAATTTTGTGTCCTGAAGGAATGTCAAAGAAATTGATTTTGCCATACCCTGGTTGCTCGGTGTTCGCTTCCACAACGGTCATGTTGTAACCCAATTCTTCAGTGGAGGTTTTTACGATGCGATCGACAGTTTCTTTGTCGGATGCTTTAAACGCAATGTAGTCTAACCCTGCGTGATCTGCCAATCTCAAGACGATGGAGTGGTGATCAAACTCATCGTATCCCTTTAGCATGACGCGGCCGTCTTCGGTTTCACCAACGTAGACGAGGCCCAATCTTTTCGTGTAGTGTTCCAATGTTTTGTCGAGATCCATGACGCGTAGCTGAGCTAATCCTGGACGAAGTATTCCTGATAAAGTCATTTCTTTCCTCCTAAAATAGTTTTTGGTTTAGTATAAGGTAAACTCTTTCCATCTTTGTAGGTAGGAGACTTGAAGTGACCTCAAGTCCTTTATTTGCCGCCTAGTCCAACATAGTCGATCACCATGTCAGAGGATGGATAGGTTTTACATGCTAGGACGTATCCTTGTTCACGTTCTTCATGACTGCATCGCACGACGCTCATGTTGCCCGTCGTATAGTCACCACTAATGACCTTGGATTTACAGATTCCACAGCCTCCACCTTTACAACCGACCATGGGATGGCGGGCGTCAACACGTGAGAGGCTATCTACGATACTTTCGCCTTCTTTGCAAGCGAACTCTAGGTTTTGATTTTCGATTTTGACAGTGTACTTTGCAGATGACATCGGTCACACTCCATTTCTTTGTAGGGCCATGAAATAGTTTTCATAGCGTGAGTTACGTTTTCTCTTGTTGATTTAAATTCTACTATGCCGAACACCGTTTGTCAATACCCGAACCCTATAGTTTATAGTTTTCCTGAACTTCTATAAAACCTCTCTATATCAACGATTATAACATACCCTCCCCTTTCCTGTTTGCTTCTGAAGATGTATACATGTTCTCGGATAAAAAATAAAAAGAGATCTCCTGATATTTCCCAGGACATCCCTTTCATTGTTTACCTATTCTTTACATCTTTTTAATTTACAACCCTTCCGCTAATTGGCGGCTCACCTTAAGGACTTCCTCAATCATGAGATTGTCAATCTCAATTGTCGAGCGATATTTTGGTTTTGCAATACTAATCCCATAGCGCGCTTGGTTTTGCATGTCGAGCACCGGGGCTGCAATACAAAATAACTCCTCCAGGTTTTCTTCGTCGTCGATGGCATATCCATTTGCCTTGATGAGAGCGAGCTGCCTTTTAAATTTTTTCGGGTCGGTAATCGTATTCTTGGTGTACTTTGTCAAACCATGCTGCTCGATGTAAGATTCGACTTCCTCCTCGCTCCAATAAGCCATAATCGCCTTTCCCACGCCTGTACAATGGAGGGGCAAACTGTGCCCTACTCGCGTGTAGATGCGTATCGATTTGGTGCTTTCGATTTTATCGATATAAACGACCTTGTCTTCAAAAGGAGCGACGAGGTGAACCGTCTCGCCAAATTTTTGAGCCAGAGCTTCAATATAGGGTTTGGCAAAATGGATAAACGACGAGCTGCCAACACCATAGGAACCTAATGTAAACAGCTTGAGGGTAAGCTCATAGGCTTCGGTTTTGACGTTCTTAAAAATATAGCCTTCTAATTCCAAAGTCTTCATCAGACCGTAGACGGTGCTTTTATTGAGCGTTAACGCTCTTGAAATTTCCGAGACCCCTGCTCCTCTTTTCTGTGCGATATAGGACAAAATCGATAGCGCTCGGGACACGGATTGAATTTTGACTGTTGACATAACTTCTCCTTCGTTTGGACATAGGGCACTACTCCTCGTGTCGGTCGATGTCCTTTCGATCGATAAGGATGGTTTCGTCTTCTGGACCTTGTGGTGGTTCTGACTTCACTGCCTCCCCATTGGATTTGTCGGTTTCATCGGAGGATTGCCACCTACCATCTAATACATCCCTGACCAATGGGTCTTCGACGACGATGGATTCCCCTTCAAAGGTTGCTTCCTTCTCCTGAATATCATCGTATTGATCCACATGAGAGGTCATCACCGCCTCTGAGAACCGTTTCGCGAACACCGCTACTTCCGCTTTCGCCTCTTCCAGTCTAGGCCCGCCTTGTTTGTGAATCAACAAATCGTATTCTAAGATGCGCACCGCAAGACCCAGTGAAGGTTCTAATTGATCCTGTTCTGTGTATTCCACGAGTTTGACGTACCGCTCTTCTATAACGTAGGGTAAAATATCATCAGGCGTGTTCTTGACTCGCTCGAATAGTTGGTCGGTATCCTCAGAAAAGGCGTAGAACATGTAATGAGGGATGGTGTTGAGAAAATCGGACAACACCATTTTGAGTACGTCGCTGTTGAGATCCACCCCTTTGTACCCTTCTTTACGATCCATATACCCTTGGAGTTTGCGCACTTCTTCTCCAATGCGTATGCTATTAGCGAGGATCTCACTTTCATAGAAGTGGCCTTCCTCTAACCAATGCGCAGAATGGACGGCTTTGTTGACGATCCGCAACGTTTGATCGCTATTTTCTGGATCGATATAGTACTTGACAAAGCTGGAATTCAAGGATAACTTGTTTTCTCTAATCTTGCCTTCCGATGTACCCATGATAAAATCGTACAGACTGTCTTTAAAAGATTTCGACATCATCGTTCTCCTTTCATCGTTTAGATCCGATCACATGACTATTTTTTACACCAGTTTAACTTAATTCCTACTTTATCACAAGATTGTGACTAAATTCTGTTGAGAAGGGTATATTACTTAATAGAGGAAAGCTTTCATTCCTCGTGTTCGATCCCTATCTATCGAGGGTTAGCCCTCGTCTTGTGAACCTTTAGGAGGTGTCCCATGAAAAAGATATTAATCCCAGTCGACGGTTCGGACCATTCTTTAGCTGCAGTTGAAAAAGCAGATGCCCTTGGATTTCTTAACTCCCCAGACACCGAGGTGTTCTTGGTCTCGGTCATCGCCGATCTCACCGTAACAGACATCCAAAGCCCAGATCCCGATCTGCGTGCAAAACTCATTCAAATGACAAGAGATAAAACCGAAACCATCATGAAACACGCTGAAGGATTATTCTCTGGTAAGAACGTGACCCTACACCCTGTTATCCGTACGGGTAACGTGGCGAAAGAAATCCTCAAGATCGCCGAAGATGAGCAGGTAGATATGATCATCATGGGAAACCGAGGCCTTGGCGCCTTTTCCGGAACCCTTCTCGGATCCGTATCCTCAAAAGTCCTATCACACGCAAAATGTTCGGTACTTATCGTCAAATAGCCCCTCTGATCTCTTGGTCACTTCGATCCGTCGAAGTGACTTTTTTGTCAGTCGTTATTGAGGTATCGATGGATAAATATCCGATCTTCGACTTCGAGATCTTTTAGCCCAGCCAAGGACTCCAAATGATGGGTGAATTCGTGGAGCAATGTTTTTTCTAATCGCCTTTTTAGATCCTCTTCAGATATATACGGGTGCACTTTCTGGTAGGAGCCATAATAAATTCGGATATGGCGTCCCGTCACCGAACGGTGGTACTCCCCTAGGATATAGAGATCATTTGCTCTTCCCTTAGGATGATACTTCACATCGGGTAAAAGGACGATACCTTCGTTAAGCTCTCGAAAGAAATCCTCCGGTAGAGATTCTGCGATTTCGTCCAATAATTGATGAACTCGATCGATTGATGGAAATGCGTTCATAATAACCTCCTAGACCCACCCCAATAGTCGAAAAACAAACACAAAACATGTGGTAGTGATCACAGACAATAGTGTGGTATACATAACGATGGTCGATGCCAACTCCCCATCGCCACCCATGGATAGAGCGATAATATAGGAGTTGATCGCCGTCGGCGTGCCAAAGATAAGAAACAAGATCATACACTCAATTGGCGAAAATCCGAGTATCACCCCGCCAATGAGAGCCAATAGCGGAAAAAGTACAAGCTTTAACCCGGTGGCCACCAGGGCGATCAACGCGTTGATCTTTGACACCTGGAGCTTAAAAGATCCTCCAATGGACAACAATGCCAACGGAGAAGCCAAAACCGCAAAGTACTTCAAGGTTTTAAGAGCCAATGGAAATTTTGGCACCTGCAACCCATTTAAAACCAACCCTAGAGCGATCCCGATAATCATTGGATTCTTTAAGATCTTGATCAAAGCGTACAACACGCTTTTAAAATCTTTCTCGACCATTGGAGGCGAAAGTGCGATGGTGGAGACGACACTAAAGGTCGTAATCGAGAAGGCCATCACCACATGTGCACGATAATCTACTGTCCCTGTGATCGACTCGAGCAATGCCAATCCCACGTAAACGTAATTGCCACGGAAGGAGCCTTGAACAAAGGCGCCGATTTTTTTTGGATTCATTTTTAAAAACCGGGCGATGCCATAAGCGATGCCCGCGTTTGCCGTTAGGGCTAACACGATGTACCAGCCATAGGTCATGCTAAACCCTTCAGCGATCTCGACTTGCCACAGATCGGTCATCAATTTTATGGGCACACAAACAAAATAAACAAGTCGATTAGCCACCGTTAAAAAATCATCAGTGAGAAATCCTTGTTCTTTCAACCGATTGCCTGTAAACATAACCAGAAATATCGGCAGAACTACGGTGATACTAAATATGAGATTGTTGAGCATAGCCGCCTCCTATCTCCTTTATTGTACCACGTTTTCAAGTGAGGAGTTAACTATTATCCCCACCCTGATTACCATACCACATAAGTGGGGTATTTATACTGTTGAGAGTGGTCTTATCGCCATCCTCATTTTATAGGATAGGAGTTAAATATGAACCGTAAATCACACCATAAAAAAACAAAAATCGCCCATAAAACCGGTTTTGCTCGCATCGCCATGATCGCTTTGGGGCTATTGTGTCTCATCTTTGGCATCATCGGACTCGTGATGCCCGTCTTGCCCACTACCCCTTTTCTGTTGGCAGCTTCCTACTTGTTTATGCGCAGTTCCGATCGTCTCTACGAATGGCTCATGAATCACCCGTGGCTCGGCCCATACATTTACAACTACCTTCGTTACCGTGCCATTGAAAAACGCACGAAATACTTCGCCCTTTTCATGCTTTGGTTGACGATGACCATCGCCATATCCATCGTCAAACCCATTGGGTTAAAAGTCATGCTATTTGCCATAGCAATTGGCGTAACTATCCACGTCGGGTCTCTTAAAACTTTGACCGAAGAGGATATGACGCGATACGAAGCTGAAAAGAAAAAAATCGGTCGCATCACCCGATACAGTTTTTAAGAGATCGCATGGCAGCGATCTCTTTTATTTTGTACTATTTTGCATTTTCGTCCGGTTGATGCACCCCAATCACATTGCCTTCCGTATCTAAAAAGTAGCCCTGCCACGCCATCCCTGGAAGTGCCGCTTTAGGAAGGGCGATAGCGCCACCATTTTCGAGTATTTTCATTTGGGTGGCGTCAAAATCATCGGTCCCCATGGTCAAAACCGCCGCTGCGATGGGAGGTGGCCCATCTCCAAGTGGGCATTTGCGCAACATCAGAGCCCCATTGATACCCATTTCTTCTTCGCCGGTTACGGCTCCAAAATACGGGGTACCTGCGTACTCCGAGTAATCCACAAAAGTCCATCCAAAACAGTGGGTGTAAAATGCCATTGCCCGCTCCATATCGTCGACGTGGAGTTCAAAATGAATTGGTCGTCCCATAGTCTTTCCTCCATACTATTTGATTTAATCAGTACACTCATACCCGCCTGCTTAAATCGGTAAACAAAAAAGGCCGCCTAAGCAGCCTTTCCTCTTATCTCGTCGTTGCCATCAGTGCCTGCTTCAATTGGCCTTCCATAGCAATTAGCTCTTGTTCCGCTCTGATACGCTGTTCACGGCCTTCTCTTTGGATTTTCATCGTTTCTTCAAGTGTGGTAATCAGATCATTGTTAACTTTCTTTAACGTCTCAATCTCCACGATCCCGCGTTCGGACTCTTTCGCGATTTCCAGAGTATTGGTCTTTAACATTTCTGAGTTTTTCATCAAAAGTTCGTTGGTGGTGTCCGTGACTTTGCGTTGAAGCTCTAGGGCATTTTGCTGTTTGACCAACCCCAGAGCGATGACGATCTGGCTCTTCCAGAGAGGTATCGTGTTGAGAATCGCCGTTTGGATCTTGTCAACCAGCAGTTTGTCGTTGTTTTGAATCAATTTGATCTGTGGCGCCGTCTGAATCGCAATGGTCTTACTCAATTTAAGATCGTGGACCTTTTTCTCAAAACGGGTTACCGTTTCTTCAAAATCGTTGACCAACTGAGCGTCCATCGGTTCACCAGAAGCGATCGCTTCTGCTCGCAAACTGGGAATGGTCTCATTTCGCAACTCAGCAATCTTTTCTTCGCCAGCTAAAATAAAGAGCTGCAATTCTTCAAAATACTCGAGGTTTTTTTGGTACAGCGTATCGAACAAGGTAATGTCTTTTAACATAGTCATCCGAGCCGTGTCAAGTTTCCCTTCGATCTTATCGATTTGGACCTCAACGTTTTGGTACTTTGTCGTAAACCGTTCCAAACGCTTTTTCAAGCTTGAAAACCCCGGGATCAAATTTAAAATCCCTTTATCCTCGTTCACTTTGTCGATTTCAAGGTCTTTGACATTGAGCACCAAATCTGACAGCAACTCCCCAACGTGTCCCGTATCTTTGTTCTGTACATGGGATAAAATCGTCTCGGAAAACGTGGCAATGCTACGCTGTGCGCCGACACCGTATTGGAGGGCGACCTGGGAATCCATCAGATTGATATTCTCCTTAATATCATCTACCTTGGCTCTTTTTTCTGGAGTCAATGTTTCCACTTTAGTGATAATATCCTGTTGAACCGCATCTTCTGACACAAGTGATGATTGGGATTGAGCGGCGTCCCCTTTCAACCTCGCCAAATCTTTTAAAGTCAAAGTTTTCTTTGTATTTTCGGTTTCCATAACGCCTCCTATTGAATGTTATCCGTGATCATTTCCATAATATCCGCTCCAGGCATGGGGATAATATTGGTCACATCCTTTGCGATACCTTCGATGCCAAAGATGGACACGTCGGTGGCTCCACCGCTGACCCCAGTTCTAAAACCGTGTTTTGTCCATGCCAACTCCTGGATCTTTTTGTCGAGAAGGCCATCAATTCCTTTGGATCCCCCCTCGTCCAATGCGATGTAGATATGGCTCGACCAGACCGTCGGGGTAGGATAGAGCAGGACCACATCGGACTTTAAACGCTCCCAATCCGCAGGATTTTGGACGGCAAATTCTAGCAACTGGCTTTCATACCCGGCGACTAGAGGCTTTGCACCAACTCCTGTTTTCAAATATTGATCAAATAAATCCGCAAATGAGGTTTCCACATAACCCAGCCGTTGGAATATATGCCTCACTTTTGGAGTGACTTGATCCACCGAAGAACGATCTACCACTTGTCCATTGTTGATAATATTTGCAATCAACCCGGCAAACATATTTCCAGAATTCGATTTTCTGGGATCGGTAGTGTTGACCGCCAAGTTGCCGTAGAGTTGAGAAATACCGAGCTCCGCCCAGGTTTTACCCGATTCGATGGCAGAGACGAGTTGGGGCATATTGATGAAGTGTACCCCATCGGTCACACTCACCATCCCATTGTCGATGAGTGCATCCACCACCAACTTCCTCGAGTACAAAACGATGGGTGTATTGAACACAATTTGGCTGCGCATCGGTTTGCCTACCGTTTTTTCATAGAGGTCCAACGCTGTCTGGCTCGATGGAAACAAATAATTCTTTCCTGAGTGATCGGCTTTTACCATGTCGAGAGAACCTGCTTTTTGATAGGTAAAAGTAATCCCATAATTCTTTTTCAATACATCTTGAATCTCCGTATCTTCAAGTAACCCAATTTTTTCCCCTCCAAGATACCCATTGAGGTGGATCTTATCCGGCTGGCTTTTCATCAAGAAAGTGTAGCCCACCGCTACTGCAATCACTGCCAGAAGAACTATCAATCCCTTTGTTGCTGATTTCATTTGAGTTCCTCCATTTTTAACGTATTTTCCAACACTTTAATGTCGGTTTCGATATCGAATATCTCATTTTCCATCAATTGGACAAATTGCTTATCAAAAGCTTCATTTAATATCGTCAGTGCCCGCTCTGTTTGAGCGTACACCCTTTGAACCTCTACGGATTTGCTTTTTGTCTCGGTAAAGCGACCGTACTTGCTCATGATCTCTGCGGAAGTGTCAAGGTAGTAAGATAAAAAGCGGCGTGCAATGTTGATTTTATTAGGATTGTGTTGCAGGTAGTCGACAATGTTTGACCCAGTTTCATAGAGTTGTAAACCACTTTCTCGGATCTGATCATGATTACCTTTCAGCGCAGCTCCTTTAATCACCTCTAAATCTCGATGGGCTTCAATGAGAATGGCGCGCAATTCTTCTCCGTCTCTTAACGATTCCACGTTGACACTACCGAGTTTGTATACCGGCTTGGTCAATAAACTCACTCCCACATAGGTTCCCACCGCCAGCACGGCCGTGATCAACACCTGCCATTGCAAAATGAAAAAGGTCACCCCAAAAACAGCAATTCCCGAAGCGATGGAAAGAAACAGCTGTTTGGTTTCTTTCATTAGTTATACCCCTTTACACTGCGAAACGCGTGAATTAAGTCTTCTCTGCCATCAAAAACCCTAGCGTTGGTAAGCTCCGCCAACTCTTTGAGTTGTGCATCGTTGGCTTCGCCAAACATGATCGAGAAGATGGGAATGTCTAAACCCGACTTTTTGTACGCATCGACAAAAGCCCCTTTACCCACTTCTATAGATTCTCCATCGCTCATCAAGATAATCGCTGGGGAATATCCACTTAAATCCGCAGAAGCCATAATCTTCATCGCTTCTGATAGGGCCGAGTACATATCGGTGCCTCCACTTGGAGATGCGCTCTCAACAACGGTGTAAAGTCCTTCAAGCTGGTTGCCGTTTCCCTCTGCCTCCTGAACGTCTAATAGGCGATCGCTAAAGAGGACAAGGGTGTTCTTTTCGTTGGCACCTGCTTGCAATAAGTATTTTGTCGCGTTTTGTTGAATGAGAATCTGCTCCATCGCTTTTTCGAGCTCTTCATTGCCGCTACCCGCCATACTCCCGGAATAATCTAAGCAATACACGGTAAATGAAGGTTTGCGAAACTCGGTTTGATAACGATTTAGAGCTTTTAAGAGCACATCTTGGGCGGGAAGTTTCATTGGAGACAATACCCGATCTACTTGAATCCCCCAATCCGGATTGAATACACCGGCGTTTTCCGGATCTACTCCTGAGTAGCCTGTACGTCTGCCTTGAGCTTGAATTTGTTTTTGAACCTCCTCTGAGAGCAGGTACTTTTGAAGTTTTAAAAACGCCTCTTCCTTTTTCATATCGCCATGATCCACATAACCCAACGGCGCATCGGACAAGGTTAGAGCATCGTATGGGTAGATGGCGTATAACGGTTCTTTCCCTTGGCGAGTCAGTTCTTGGTTTGTGGTGATGATGAGGCTCTTGTAGTTGACCATAGCGTCGTAATCACCCTCTAAAAACAGCGTTTTTAACCACTCTGAACTTCCAGATGAACGGGTAACCCCGCTGAGCAACTCTACGATATCTTTTTGCAGTTCCGGCTTGTCCAATAGATCGGAAGTGATCACCTCAGGGTTGCCCAACAATCCAGAGAGAAAGCCCAAATAAGCGCTAGCGCCAGAGTTTGATTGGGTCGCAGAGGTCATGGTGAACTTTAATTTATCGGCTTTGATCGCCTCCATCACCTCGCGAATCGAAACCTCCTTGCCTGTAAAGCCCAAAGTTTGCGCTAAGCTCTCACGTACACCAATGACCACAGGAGTCAGTGAAATGGAGGCGGTGTGTTTAACGATATGGTTTTTATCCCCTACTGAAATCCACAGTGAACTCGCCGGCCACACCCCATCGACATCTTTTGCGCCGGCTTCAAGGTCGCGCATAATATCCACCGATCCACGGTAGGTCATATCGATATTGATTTTTTCCTTTTCTCCAAAGGCTTGGAGAATCGGCAGCAACTCCTTGTTTTCCGATCCCGATACAATGCGAAGGGTCATCTTTGCCCCATCGACCACCACATCTTCACCTGCGGTTGCCCCAGTGTTTTCCAGGGGTTTATTCTCCCCACATCCAACGAAAAGCAATGTCAAAACAATCAAGATCAATGATATCCCTTTTTTCATGTCATCTCCTCGATTCTATTTATTCTTTCCTCTATTATATCCAACCAATTGAGGCGCAATATTAAATGTAGGTGAATTCTATGTAAAGTTATTTACATTTCGGCGATTTTCATCAAAATGTCAAAAAAAGAAGAGGTCCAAAAAACCTCTTCACTCTTGACCTATAATTTTTCAAAATATTCTACGGCAAATTGTGCCACTTCGGCATCCTCTTCGGCAGATCCACCGCTGACCCCGATGGCGCCAACGACATTTTCTCCATCGAATAGCGGGATGCCCCCACCCAATGTGATCAATCGGCCGCCGTGTGAGTTTTCCATACCGTACAGGTCGCCACCTGGCTGAATCAATTGTTGAAACTGAGCTGTAGGCATTTTTAACGCAACCGAAGTCCACGATTTGTTGATGGCGATTTCTGTCGACACGAGAAGAGCACCGTCCATTTTGTTAAAAGCCATGAGTTCCCCATGGTCGTTTGCCACAGCAAATACCATTTTGTGCCCCTTTTCGACCGCTTTCTCATAACAAATATCGATCAATTTACGAGCTATGTCTAGCGTAAGTTGTTTCATATCATTCTCCTTAGAAAAAATTTATCCAAAAAAAAGCTACGGCTATCGCCGAAATAATCGTCAACGAAATATTTTCGCTAACGTAAGACACCAAAACCGCCACCCCTATACCTAATAGAGTTGGAAGGAACATCTCCACATCCGCCGTCAACAACGTGCGTATGGTCAAAATCGAAAGGGAGCTATAAGGGATGATGCCCAAAAACGCCTCTATTCGTGGACTGACTTTTCTACCTTTTAGAAAAGCGATGGGTAACACCCTTGGAATAAACGTCACCAGTCCACAGATTAAAATAAGCCCTAAGTGATTCAATTTGCCACCTCGCTTCGATAAAACACCATACTGATCAGTGAGGATAGACAGATGGCAACCACTAAGTCCCAACCATTGGGCAAGAATTTTGTCCTATGGATGATCGCAAAAACCCCCATGGACACCAGCGCCACCCACAGTCCTTTGCGATCTCTTTTGATGGGAGGGACGAGTAAGGATACAAACATCGCCGATAAACCCACGCCCATCGCCACTTGCACCGATGGAGGAAGGATTTCGCCGACAACATACCCCACTCCCGTGAAGATCACCCAGGAAGCGTAGGATGGAATCCCAAGCCCCAACATAAACGAGGTGCTCAAATGCTCTTTATTAAAGTAAGCAATGGAGAAAGTTTCGTCGGTGATCAGAAAACTGACCAAGGGGACGGCGCGTTTTGAGACTTTGTCCATGTGAATCCCCAGGGATGCAGAAAGCATGAGTCCTCTTAAATTGATTAAAAACGTGGTAAACACAATACTAAAAAAATCGACACCTGTGCCGATGAGGTTAGCTGACATAAACTGCGATGCGCCGGCATAGACGATAATCGAAAAGCAAAGGGCTTCGATAAGGCTCATCCCAACGGATCGGGTCAGTAATCCATAGGCGACAGCCACTGGCGCGTATCCCAAAATAACCGGGATCGATTTTTGTAGCCCTCTTTTAAGATCTGTACGATTCAACTACCTTTCCTCCTAGAGCCATTTAAGACATGCGACGTCGATCTTCCAAAGCCCTCGACAGTGTCATTTCGTCAAAATACTCCACATTTCCACCAAAAGGAATGCCACTGGCAATACGAGTAATCGCCACGTTATACGGTTTGAGTAGATTGGCAATATACAATGATGTGGTCTCCCCTTCCACCGTTGGAGAGATTGCGACAATGACTTCCTTTACGCCTCCCGCCGCCACCCTCTCCTGTAAACGCTCCAAGTTGATTTGGTTTGGAGACACATCGGACAAAGGGGAGATCAGTCCGTACAACACATGATACGAACCGTGATAAGTTCTGCTGCGTTCAAAAGCGTAGAGATTGGTGGCGTCTTCGACGACGCATATGGTGGATTCATCTCGGCGACCGTCAGCACAGATGTCGCAGAGCGCGTGTTCCGAGAAGTTGCCACAATTTTCACATCGCCCGATCTTTTCTTTCACATCCAACAACGCCTGACTGAAAGCTTTGACTTGATCAACATCCATGTCGATGATGCGAAAAGCCAGTCTCTGCGCTGATTTTCGACCGATAGTCGGCAATTTTTGAAACTGTTCGATGAGTGCTTCTATGGGTTCTGGGTACATGGCCTAGAATCCTGGAATGTTGATTCCACCGGTGACTTTCGCCATTTCCTGCTCGCCCTTTTCCGACACTTGGCGAATCCCTTCGTTAATCGCCGCTACAATGAGATCTTCTAGCATTTCAACATCATCGGGATCGACGGCTTCTGGATCGATTTTGATGGAGACGACTTGTTTTTTTCCGTTTACGGTAGCTTCTACCACTCCGCCACCAGAGGATGCCGTTAGTTCCATCGCTTCGATCATCGCTTGCGTTTCTTCCATTTGTTTTTGAACCTTTTGCATTTGTTTCATCATGTTGTTCATGTTGCCCCCGCCTCCGCGTGGGAATCCGCCTCTTGCCATAGTTATTTCTCCTTATCTGTAAATGTAATATTATCCTGCCCGACCAGTTCTATTAACTTGTCGAGATCTTGGTTTGATGGTGGTTTGCTCGGCTGCTCCTTTTCGAGGACGACCTGAACTGGCCGTTGAAGCACCTTGCTAAATGAATTTCCCATAACTTCTGTGTGTTTTGCCAGCATGTTCATGCTAATCGAATCCGCTTCCGAAAAACGATAGTGGATGATATTGTCGATAATTTCATGAGAGGACGCGAGTTTTAAAAAGTCATAGGCGAAAGGACTCACACTTTTCAGTTCGATTTCCAAATCCCGATCAAATGTTTGGAGCAAAGCATCGATCGATTGGCCATCGCCTTTTGCTGGTGGAGATGGTCGCTCTTTTAGCTCACCTGCTTCGATCGCCTGTTCGATGGTGGTCTTTTCTCGAGGGGTTTCCACCGATGGTTTAACGAACTCGGTTTTTGGTTCCACGCGTCTCGCTTCTCGCCCAATCGGCAGTCCCTTATCGGTAGGCGACTCGTATACCACTCCTTTTTTTATCGCATTTTCTAATGCTCTTACTCGACTGATCAGTTGAGAACGGTCTACCCGATCCACTAACCGGATCAAACACACCTCGAGCAGGGTTTGCCCATAATCGGATTTTCGCATCCTTTCCTCGTATTCCAACAAAATATCGAGGGAGTCAACCACATCCTCCGATGAAAGCTCTGCGGACTGTTTGCTATAGCGCAGTGCGTTGTCCTCATCAAGGTCTGTAAGTTGAGAGCTTCGTGTGGCTTTGATCATCATCAACGTGCGATAATGGTAGATCAACTCTTTGATCAACAAGGAGACATCTTTACCTTCAGCCATGACCCTCTCCAATTGGTCGAGAACACTTGCACCATCTCGATTGAGCACGGCGTCCACCAAGTGGAATAACGCTTGTTGATCCACCGTTCCCAATACAGCGTTCACATCGTCAATGGTCAAGTGGTCCTTTTCTGCCGAGGTGATTTGATCCAAGAGACTCAACCCATCGCGCATGGCGCCGTCGGCTCGTCTAGCAATTGCTGAGATCGCGTCATCATCCATGGTTTTATCCAAGTCGGTGACGATAGCTCTTAGATTTGACTCGATGTCCTCTTCCCCGATACGCTTAAATTCATAACGTTGGGTTCTCGAGAGGATGGTCGAGGGTATCTTTTCCAACTCTGTGGTTGCCAAGATGAAAATCAGATGACTAGGCGGTTCTTCCATGATCTTGAGCAGAGCGTTAAACCCTTCGTTGGTGATCATATGGGCCTCGTCGATAATGTAAACTTTATAGGTGAGCTTTGTCGGCGGGTATATCACTTTGTCGCGCAACTCTCGTATATCGTCGATACGCCTATTGGAAGCCGCATCCATCTCCACCACATCCATTGTGGTTTCTTCGATGATCGATAAACAATTTTCGCAGACGTTGCAAGGATTGCCCTCTTTGGGATTCAAACAGTTGACCGCACGAGATAAAATCTTTGCGCAGCTCGTTTTTCCCGTACCCCGGGTCCCGGAAAACAAATAAGCGTGTGCCAGCTTATGGTTGTTGACTTGATTCTTTAGTACTTCCGTAATGTGACTTTGACCGCGAACTTGGTCAAAAGTCATGGGCCGATAAGCCCGATACAATGCTTTTCTCATATTCCCCTCTTTTGACTTTCAATAGGACTATTATACCATATCCAAAGAAGGCCGGTTCACAGATTTTGACCCACACGAGCCAAAACCTCCCTGATCACGTTATCATCACATACAACACTCATTTTTAAAATATTTTTTACAACCATTTGACATTTATCCGGAATTTGTTTATACTAATAAAGCATGGTCTTGGAGAGCTGTCCGAGTGGCCGAAGGAGCACGATTGGAAATCGTGTAAACGTGATGAGCGTTTCGAGGGTTCAAATCCCTCGCTCTCCGCCATACCGTACTAGGCGGGGAACTAGCGGTGCCCTGTACTCACAATCCGCTACAGTGAGGCCGAATGCCCGATCCCGGCATGGACTTGGGTAGGTCTGCCTGGAGCAAGTGGTGTTGACAGATGGGTCTTGCGCAATGGGAATCTATGAACCTTGTCAGGACCGGAAGGTAGCAGCAATAAGTGGACACTTCCATGTGTTGCAAGGAAGCCTGTCTCGAGCAAACTACTTCAGTAACGCTACGTTTGTCCATGACAAAATTGGGTTGTACGGTTACATAATAAACAAAACGGTCGTCTCATTGAGGCGGCCGTTTTTTTGCATTTTTTACCCAATATCCAATATCATTTGACTTGAGGACACAAACGATGTCGATGCCTTGACCATCACGGGAAGTACACGACCCTGCCCTTAATACTTCTTCGCTACCTTTCCCTGTAGAATCACCACACTTCTATCCTCAATGGTCAAAATATCATTGTTAAGCGGATATTGTGCCACGGATTCCCCCACGTCTTTACCATGGGGGGCTGCAGTATTTACAATCATCTCCCATACCCAACCCTCTGGAAGCATCGGCAAGGTCATAAGATGCGTTTCCCAATGAGCGTTTATGGCGATATAGATTACGTCATCTTCGCCGTTATTCTTGTTTTCCCCAGCAAACATCACTCCGATAACACGGGTCTCTGGACCGTCCTCAAGATACCATGGCGTGCCACCGTGAACACTGACCGCCGGTACCCCACACATCGGTGTGCCAATCGCCCCTCGCATCGCCGGGTGTTTTTTACGCAGCGCGATCATCCCTTTAAAGAAATCGAAAGTCTCTTGATTATCCTCGATGAGATTCCAGTTGAGCCAAGCGATATCATTGTCCTGACAGTAAGGGTTGTTGTTACCGTATTGTGTATTGCCAAACTCATCTCCCGCCAACAACATCGGCGTACCGTGACTGGCCAACAGCACCGCACAGGCGTTTTTAATCATTTTCTGCCTCAATTTCAAGATGACCGGATCACCGGTGTGCCCTTCTACGCCGCAATTCCAGCTGTAATTGTTGTTTTCGCCATCGGTATTGTTCCACCCATTAGCTTCATTGTGTTTTTCATTGTAGCTATAAAGATCTTTGAGCGTGAACCCATCGTGACAGGTGATAAAATTCACCGAAGCGTCATCACCTCGCGTCGCCACGGCGTAGATATCGTGGGACCCTGTGATACGCGCACTCGCCGCATAGGCAAACCCTGAATCCCCCTTTAAAAAACGACGGATGTCATCTCTATAGCGCCCATTCCACTCTGACCATCTCTTCCAAGAGGGGAATGTCCCCACTTGGTAAAGACCACCCGCATCCCAAGCTTCAGCGATGAGTTTCACATCAGCAAGAATGGAGTCAAAGGCCAACCGTTTAAGTAATGACGGATTGTTTGAAGGCGTACCGTCTTCGTTCCTACCTAGTATCGATGCCAAGTCAAATCGAAACCCATCGACTCGATATTCGATGACCCAGTGACGCAAACTGTCTACAATCATCCGTTGAACGACAGGATGGCTGGCGTTCATCGTATTGCCACAACCGCTAAAGTTAAAATACTTCCCATCGGGAGTCAGCATGTAGTAAATATTATTATCAAAACCTTTCAAGGAAACAAAAGAGCCAAACTCATTGCCTTCCATCGTGTGATTGTACACCACATCTAAAATCACCTCAACGCCGTTGTCGTGAAGGGCTTTGATCATGCGCTTGAGTTCATCCCCTTCGTGATTGTACTCCAAAGTCGAAGAATAGCTTGTATTGGGCGCAAAAAAACTGACCGGGTTGTAACCCCAGTAATCGAGTAGGCGGTTGTTGTTAAAGTGCCTTTCTCCGTTGAGTTCGTCAAACTCAAAAATCGGCATCAACTCTACACAATTGACTCCCAACTCAAGTAAATAGGGAATCTTCTCGATCACCCCTTGGTAGGTGCCCCCCACACGCTCCCATTTTTCGTCACTATCCCACGCCGATCGATGTTTGGTAAACCCGCGAACGTGAAGTTCGTAAATAATCAAATCTTCCATGGGGATATTAAGGGCTTCTTTTAGCTCCCAGTCAAAATCCGAGCTGACTACGCGGTTTCTCAGCCGTTGACCGTGTGCCGACGGCAGCCCCCACTTGCTCTGTCCGACAACCGCTTTGCCATAAGGGTCAAGCAAGTAGTGGGTCGGATCAAAAATCAAACCTTTTTCCAGCTCCCAGGGCCCATCAACCAAATAAGCGTACTCAAACTCCCGAATATCGAGATCAAATACGATCATCGAGTACACATCCCCGATTTTATAGGATTTGGGAAATGGCAACAAGCCAAAGGGTTTTTTTGCTCCCCGTTCAAAAAGCGCCAGAGTAATCTTTGTCGCGTGGCGAGAACGCACCGTGAAGGATACCCCACCAGGCACAACGTGGGCGCCATTCTCTGAAAAATTCCCCGGTCTCGTATCAAAACCATCGATACAATCTAAACGCTTTGATCGATTTCCTATGAAACAATCCTCTGTATTCATTTGCTTCTTATCCATTCAAATTCCTTTCGTCGTCCCTATTGAAAAGACAAACCCATCAGTTACCCCACATAATTTTTCCGTTCTCTATGGCGTTTTAGTCTCTCGAGGTGGAAAGTGACCTCGTTGATGGCACGATCTAACTTTCGCAAATTATTGCGAATCCTCACCTGCACCACCGTATCGATAAGCGGTCCTCCTTGAAAATAATCTGAACATACCATCTTCGATAAATCATGATCCATCGCCGACAAACTCTGTACGCCATTGAGTGCTTCCCTAAACCGTTGAAGGGCGATGGACCCATCCTTTACAAGCTGATCCGTACGCGAAGCTTTCATGTTTTTTAGCACATTTGTTAGCCGTTTACCTCTAACCACAGTGAAAATTCCCCAATTCGAAGCAGATGCAAGGCGTTTTCTAATGGGTATTAATTTTTGAAGCGCTTCTTCTCCTGCTTCAATCGCTCGGTCAATATTTCGTTCCGATCGTCTCTCATAAATGCTCGTCATCATCGCCCTCCTCTCTATTCCTATTCATACCCTATTTCAAAAAACTACCGCTAATTTCACCCTAGGATGATAATGACCTCCCCTTCCTTCTCGGGCTGAAATGGGTATGATATACTATATCAAATAAGGTGACTACACTAATCCCGTAACGAGGTGTCTTTATGAATACACAACCCAAACCCCTCATTTCCATTGAGGACCTACATACTTATTTTCATACAGAAGAAGGTGTCGTCAAAGCGGTAAACGGCGTCTCCTTCACGATTTCTGAAGGCGCAACCACCGCAGTTGTCGGCGAGTCTGGTTGTGGTAAGTCGGTAACCGCTCTATCCATCTTGGGTTTGGTCCAAAAACCCCAAGGAAAAATTGTGAGTGGACGCATAACCTTTGATGGAATGAACCTTGCCAATCTTGACGAAAAAGACCTGCGACACATACGAGGTAACCGCATTGCCATGATCTTCCAAGAACCGATGACTTCGCTGAACCCCTCCCTAAAAATCGGATATCAAATCGCCGAAGTCATCCGACTTCACCAAGGACTGACCAAGTCCAATGCCAAAACAAAGACCATCGAAGCACTAAGACTGGTGGAGATCCCCCGCCCCGAAGCCATCACTAAATCCTATCCCCATGAACTCTCTGGCGGGATGCGCCAACGTGTGATGATCGCCATGGCCCTTTCCTGTGAACCGGAGCTTCTCATCGCCGATGAGCCGACCACAGCCCTGGATGTGACCATTCAAGCACAAATCCTCGATCTGTTGCGAAACATCGAGAAGAAAACCAACACCGCCATCCTCCTCATCACCCACGATTTAGGCGTGGTTGCGGAGATGGCAAAAGATGTGATAGTGATGTACGCTGGCCGTATCGTGGAAAAGGCCAGTGTTCAAAGGATCTTTGCGACACCTTCCCACCCTTACACCCAAGGGCTGATGAAAGCAAAACCCGTCATCGGAAAAGACACCAAACGGCTCTACACCATTCCCGGCCAAGTTCCAAATCCCACAGATCTCTCCGAAGGCTGTTTTTTTGCGGATCGCTGTCCTCACACCATGGCAATCTGCAAAAAGGTCTATCCCGATGCTTTTGAACCCCACACTGGCCACCAGGTTTTCTGTTGGCTTTACGATGAAAGGAAACATCATGAGCCTAACCCAACCTGAAGTCCTATTGGCAGCAGCGGAAGTCACAAAACACTTCCCCATTTCCAATCCACCCTTCACCAAAGGAAGTGGCCATGCCGTCAAGGCAGTCGACGGAGTTACCTTTGACCTGTACGCCGGTGAAACCCTAGGGATCGTTGGCGAATCTGGATCGGGCAAGTCCACCTTAGCAAGAGCTATCTTAGGCATCTATCCCGACACCAGGGGAAGCGTGCGCTTTCGTGGAGAAGATCTCATCGGAATGTCAAAAAAACGCCGACGAGAACTTAGCCCCGCTTTGCAAATGATCTTTCAAGACCCCTTTAGCGCATTAAATCCAAGAATGACCACCGAAGCCATCGTCAAAGAACCGCTCATCAACAACAAGCGCTGCCATTCCAACAAAGAGCGTTCACAAAAAGTCCTGGAAACCCTCACCGCATGTGGGCTTAGCGCCTACCATCTCGATCGTTATCCCCACGAGTTTTCTGGTGGTCAACGCCAGCGCATCGGCATCGCCAGAGCCCTCGTCCTTGATCCAGACCTCGTCATCTGCGATGAAGCAGTGTCCGCCCTCGATGTATCCGTACAAGCCCAAATCATCAATCTCCTCGTCGATCTACAGGCACAACGTGGCTTTACCTACATCTTCATATCCCATGACCTCTCGGTTGTCGAACACATCGCAAACCGCGTCGGAGTGATGTATCTCGGCCGCTTAGTTGAACTCGCCAACAAAAACGCGCTCTATAAGCGCCCTAAACACCCCTACACCACATCCTTGATGGCTGCAGCCCCCGTTCCCGATCCGAACTCAAAAAAAGAACGAATACTCCTCAAAGGAGACATACCATCGCCGGCAAATCCCCCATCGGGTTGCACCTTCCACACCAGATGCCCCATCGCCACCGAGCGCTGTACCCATGAGGCTCCAGCTTTTATCGAAAAAGAACCCGATCATTTCGTCAGCTGCCACTACGCGTAAACGCATGAAAACCATACCGACAAACACCTTTCATCTCCATCGTCCCCTAAAGGCCAATGGGATGCCAATCGCTGTCAACAATTATGAAAGGCACTGGATTGAGAGAAACCTTATGAAGAGCAAAAAGAGCTCCTGACCAACTTGTGTAGTTGATCAGGAGCTCTTTCATGTAGAACTGAGTAAACTATTACCTACCATTCCCACGAGTATGAGCCCGATGCCGATAACGCCCACCGTGTCGGGAAGGGCATCGCCGAGGAAAAGTACACCGCCGAGCAAGGTAAACAGGACTTCACCAGATTGGGTCGCTTCGATAATCGCCAATTTTTTTGGGTTCTCTCGCACCACATCGGTCGCGATGAAAAACAGCAGTGTGGCAACCACCCCTGAAAACAGCGCCACGGCAAAAGACTGGGCCAACTGCCCTCCACTTGGCACTCCTACACTCCACCATGCGTAGCAAGACAACGGCAACCAAAACACCATACTGCAAAGCGTCATCCCAAATACCCGTTCCAGAGTCGTCATATCATTCGATGCGATCACCATCATCTTGCGATTGCCTAAAGGATAGCTAAACGCAGCGATCAAAACGGGAATCAACGCCTTCCAAATCCCCCCGTCCATAGCTCCATCTACATTTTGGACCCGCAACAACCCGACGCCGACCAAAATTACTAAAGACATGATCAAATGCTTAAATGGAATTGGGTGGCCAAATAACGGCGTCAACAACACCCCGCAGACAATCGTCAATTGCCAAGAAGCCGCTGAAAACCAGGAGGCACCATACACCGAAGCCAAGGAGAGAGGAGCGTAAAACAATCCAAAACCCACCACGCTCCAGAGGATCCAATCACCCGGAGCTTCTCGTATCGCTGAGATCACCTTTTCCACCCTGCCGTTTTTTTTCACCACCACATACAACATCGGTAACATAAATAAATACCGCAAACAAGCACTCCAAACCCAACTGCCCCCTTGCAAGTTCATCGACCGATTCAAAATAAACGTAAAGGCAAAAAAGAAAGACGCCCCAACGCCGTAAATCAACGCTTTTTTCAATAAAAATTCCCTCGATTCTGTAAGATCAATAGTCCTATTGTACATAACTTTTTTTGTGGTGACAAGGAAAACCAGATCTTGATTATTTATCACATTTCTCTCTATCCTTATTTAATATATCAATAAATCCAACCCTCCATTCATGTGCTATACTGGGGATATAAGAACTATTAAAGAAGAGGTGATCCATTGACTAAGAAAACATTATCTGATGGGAATTTGGTCATTTGTGGGGGATGTAATGCGAAGATTGCAGCAGGAACCTTGGGCGAATTGCTCGCAGATTTGCCAAAGTCGGCAAACGAGAACCTTCTCGTCGGCTACGAACACTCTGACGATGCTGCGGTGATCAAACTCACCGAGGATCTCGCAATCATACAAACTTTGGATTTTTTCCCAACGATGGTCTCCGATCCCTATTTGTTTGGAAAAATCGCCGCCGCTAACGCTCTCAGTGACGTCTATGCCATGGGCGGCGAGGTGTTGTCCGCATTAAACATCGTCTGTTTTCCAGAAGAAGGAGACTTGAATATCCTTCACGAAATCTTGCGAGGCGGCGCGGAAAAAGTCCTCGAATCCGGTGGCGTACTAGCAGGGGGCCACTCCATTCACGATGCCACACCAAAATACGGCCTTTCCGTATCCGGAACGATCCACCCCGATCGTATATTGACGAATAACGATGTCTGCGAAGGTGATGTTCTCGTCTTGACCAAGCCTTTGGGCGTTGGTATCACGACGACAGCCTACAGCATTGGCGAAGCGCCAATCGAAGCCTTTGAACAAGCAACGCAGGCAATGGAGACATTGAATAAATACGCCTGCGAAGTCGGGCGACGATTCCCCGTTCGAGGGTGTACGGACGTCACAGGATTTGGCTTGCTTGGCCACTTGACAGAAATGTTAGGGTCCGAATTTTCAGCGACGATCTATGCTGAATTTATCCCCTACATCCCATTTGCCTACGAGGGTGCCAAAGAGTTTCTCATCAACGCTGGCGGACAACGCAATCGCAATTCCGTTGGCGATCAAGTGGACTTTCAAATCGACGATTTTGCTATGGAAGAAATCTTGTTTGATCCACAGACCTCAGGTGGACTACTCTTTAGCATCGGCATAGATGAAAGCCAGGCTTTCTTGTCTGCACTTAACGAGTTACCAATAAAAAGCGCCATTATTGGCGAAGTCACCAAAAGACAACATAAAACAATTATTGTCCTATAGGAGGAAATCATGATACAAATCGACGCTCTCGGCCAAGCGTGTCCGCTTCCAGCCATCCGCACCAAAAACGCCATTCGTGAATTAGAAACACCTGAGCCTATCGAAGTCCTGGTCGACAACGATATCGCCACACAAAACTTAACGAAACTCGGCACCCAACTGGGCTACGACGCCCAAATCACAAAAGAAGCTGATCAGGTGTATAAAGTCATTCTAACCCCTTTAGCCGATGGCCCCGTCACTCAACTCGAACCCGCATCAACAATGAAAGACTCTTATGTAGTCGCCATCTCCTCTGCTACTATGGGCGTTGGAAATGACGAACTGGGAAAAGTTTTGATGAAAGGGTTTATTTACGCGTTGACTGAGCAAGAAGACCTCCCAAAAGCCATTTTGCTCTACAACGGTGGTATCCTCTACTCCACAGAAGGCTCCGCTTCTTTAGAGGATTTGCAAGCCCTACAAGAAAAGGGCGTTGAAATCTTAAGTTGCGGAACTTGTTTAAACTACTATGACCTCAGCGATAAATTAGCCATTGGTGATGTGACAAACCTCTACTCCATGGCTGAGATATTTAGCAAGCACAGGGTGGTGAAGCCTTAGTGATCACACAGACCATACGCTATATTCTTTCTTTCGCGTCCACCCACTACGCCATCAGCATGGAAAGTAAAATCAATAAAAGCGGACTGAGTTCCCGATTGATCCCCACACCGAGCGCTATCTCCTCAGGGTGTGGTCTTTCCCTACTCGTTCCCGAAGACGAAATCCACGGCGTCTGGCACCTCATCGACGAAATGGACCCGGATAGCACCTCATTTTACAAAGTTGTCCAAATCGGCAAAAAAGGGACAGCGACGTTACTCGAAAGGGAAGTCAAATGATTTACTTTGACAACGCTGCAACCACATTGAAAAAGCCCGCCTCGGTCGCCCAAGCTGTCTTCGATGCGATCCGTTCCGAGACACTATCCAATCCGGGCAGAGGCGCCCATCGCACCAGCCATGATGCTTCCATCCTCGTCTTCAAAACTCAGGAAGCGCTAGCGAGTTTATTGGATGGTGAAGATTACGCGCTAGCATTGACAAAAAACGCTACTGAAGCGTTAAATATCGCTCTTTTGGGGATGTTTGAGCCTGGTGACCACATCATCACCACCGCATCCGAACACAACTCAGTCTTACGCCCAATCTACCATTTAGAGACCATGGGTATCGATCACTCCATCGTCCCTATCGATCCCGAAACAGGCACTCTTCACATCGAATACATCGAAGGGCTGATCCGACCAAACACAAAGGCTATCGTCGTCAACCACGGATCCAACGTCACCGGAAACGTCTGCAATATAGCCGCGATCAACGCCATTGTCAAAGGATACCAGCTGCGGCTAATCGTCGACGGTTCGCAAACAGCAGGGGCCTTTCCCCTATCGATAAAAGACATGGATCCCGATGTGTTTTGCTTTACAGGACACAAATCCCTCTATGGCCCACAGGGTACCGGCGGACTCTTCATAAAAAAAGACCTCTCTATACGACCGTTGATGACCGGAGGTAGCGGAAGCCAAACCTTCTCACCAGATATGCCTTCCCTGCTCCCAGATAAACTTCATGCAGGCACAGAAAATGTCCATGGACTTGCCGGCCTACTCGCGGCCTGTCAATGGCTCAAAGAAAAAGAGATTGTAACCATCTACGATCACAACGCCCGCTTAGCAACACGCATGATCGATGAACTAAAGACCATGAAACACATCACCCTCTACGGGGATTTTGAACGCCCTAGAGTGGCAACCTTCGGGTTCAACATCGGAGATGCCGAGTCAGGTACTATCGCCTTCGAGCTCGATCGACGATTCGGCATCGCCGTTCGACCAGGCGCCCACTGTGCCCCACTCGTCCATCGCACCTTTAACACCATCGATCAAGGTATGGTTCGCATCAGCCTATCGAGTTTTAACACCGAGGCAGAAATCGATGAAGGTCTCCTCGCCATCGAAACCCTATGTCGAGATTACGAAAAAGGACTACTCTATTAATCAAGTACAAACGGAGTTGCTAAAGACAGCGCTTAACGTCTTTTTCAATTTCTAAAAGATGGTACTCGACAAAAACACAGCTGATCATCACCTTTCACACCCCCATCGCTCAAATCGTCAATCACATTGGGTGAATGGAATCCCCATCTCACACCAACTAGTATGCCGTTCGGCACTCTGCAGTTCAACAAATCCTACCAACCGTTCCTGTCGTAAACCTAAGGATCGACTCATCCTTTATGGATGAGTCGATCCTTTGTTATATCATGTAAGACACACGTTTCTTACATGCAAAATGATATCGGTGACCAACAACGAATGCGAGTCAGGCAAAGTCTTTACCTACTTCTGATTTTTGAACAGCGGAAAGTCAAACAAGTATTGTACTTCTTTGACTTTCGGCTCCTAGAGGCAAATTAGGCTGATGATTTGACATCGAGTCGTGTGAGGTCATCAATCGTCGAACTGCGACTGAGGCCCATCGCCTTTGGCTCAACCCCTTGC
>CAZHRC010000014.1:0-61601 GCA_964533865.1 uncultured Peptoniphilaceae bacterium | reverse complement strand
GTAATTCTATATAGATACCTTATGAAATATCGTGCTCTTCCTTTGGTATTTATTACATCAGTTTCCGAGTAAAGAATCTTTAATCCCCAAAGAAGTGAACAAAAGACAATAAGGAATACGATATCGTTCCACTTATTGAAGAAATTATCTCTTAGCGGTTTTTGAGGTTTCTTGACCTACCTTCCCTCTTTACTTTATAATACAGGCATAGCATAAGAAAAGAGGACCTTAATTAATGAATAGTTTAAAACTTCCACAAGGCTACCATTCAAATTTAAATGTGATAGCAACTCAAAAAGCGATTAAAGATATAAAAGACTTTTTTCAAACCAATCTAGCATCAAAGCTTCATTTGACAAGAGTTACCGCTCCTATGTTTGTCACCCGAGAATCCGGTTTAAACGACGACCTCAATGGGGTTGAAAAGGCGGTATCATTCGCGATTAGAGAAGAGAACAAGCAAACCACACTCGAAATCGTCCACTCCCTCGCAAAATGGAAGCGGTTTGCGTTGAAAGAATACGGCTTTGCAGCAGGAACAGGAATTTATACCGATATGAACGCTATCCGAGCCGACGAAACATTAGACAATATTCATTCCATCTATGTCGACCAATGGGATTGGGAGAAAGTCATCACCTCTGACCAAAGAACTTACGATTACCTTAAGCAAGTGGTCAATACCATTTATCAAGTCTTTGTCGATTTGGATCACCACTTGTTGACGACTTATCCAAATTATAAGTCACTTCTCCCCAATGAAATCCATTATATAGATACCCAAGACCTGGAAAATAAATACCCTAATTTAACGCCTAAAGAGCGTGAAAGAGAAATTACAAAAACTCACAAAGCCGTATTCTTGACGAAAATTGGAGGAACGTTGGCTTCAGGTATACGCCATGACGGGCGTTCACCGGATTACGACGACTGGGACCTTAATGGAGACCTCCTTCTATGGAACCCCGTCTTAGATGATGTATTGGAGTTATCTTCCATGGGAATTCGCGTCTCTCCTGAAAGTCTAATACGACAACTCAAAATCTCTGGGAGTGAAGATCGCTTACATTTAGAATATCACAGTCTGTTGGTGAGCGGAAAACTCCCTCTCACTATAGGTGGTGGTATAGGCCAATCTCGCATGTGTATGTTCTTCTTGCAAAAAGCTCACATCGGAGAAGTGCAATCCAGCTACTGGCCCGAGTCCATGCGACGTATCTGCGCCAACAACGGCATAAACCTTTTATAATAATCAACAAAACAAAACACAACACCCACAAAGAGTGTTGTGTTTTGTTGATTCTTGTTTCTTAGAGTGACGCAAATTACATTAACTCACTCATTTTTTTAGCGAACGCGACTGGATCCTCAATCGCTAAACCTTCGATTAAGCGCGCTTGATCATAAAGCAGCGTCGTGTATAACTCAAAACGTACTTCATCAACTTCATAAAATTCGCGCAGCTTTGCAAACACAGGATGGTTTTCATTAATTTCTAGTACTTTTTCCGCTTTCACATCCCCTGCATTCGGCATCGAATGAAGTGTCTTTTCCATTTCGATTGAAATATCTCCTTCAGTCGATAGATAGACCAAATCTCTTTTTAGGTGTGTTGTTCCCTTTACTCGTACAACTTCTTCTCCTAAAATCTCTTTCATTCTTTCGAACATAGGTAAATCTTGCGCAGCTTCTTCACCATCTTCTACTGCATCCTTTGTTTCATCCTCCTCAAATCCTAAGTCATTACTTGAGACGGATTTAAAAGATTTTTCTCCGTATTGGTTTAGAACCTTAATTGCAAATTCATCGATTTCTTCTGTGAAGAACAGAATATCGTAACCTTTGTCTTCTACAATGGACACTTGGGGCATTTTTGATATTCTTTCCACCGATTCGCCAGAAGCGTAATAGATATAGGGTTGGTCATCTGTCATAGCCTCAACGTATTGAGCGAGGGTGACCAATTTCTTTTCATTTGTAGAGTAAAATAGAAGCAGGTCTTTTAATTTATCAGCGTTACGCCCAAAACCATCGTATGTGCCAACCTTTAATTGATTGCCAAAAGCTTTAAAGAACATCTCATATTTTTCTCTATCTTCGTCTCGCATTCGCACTAATTCTTCAGTGATCTTCGATTCGAGGCGACGTTCTATCGCACGAAGTTGACGATCTTGTTGAAGCATTTCACGTGAAATATTAAGCGATAGATCTTCTGAATCGACAACTCCTTTAACAAAACTATAGTAGTCTGGAACCAGATCACCACACTTCTCCATGATCATCACGCCGTTGGAATAGAGTTCCAACCCTTTCTCGTAGTCTCTCGTGTAGTAATCATAGGGTGCCTGACTCGGAATATAGAGTAGCGCTTTATAGCTCATCGCACCTTCTGCACTCAGATGAATATGTGCTAAAGGTTCATCAAAACCATAGTGTTTTTCATGGTAAAAATTCTCATAATTTTCATCGGATAGATCTTTTTTGTTTTTACGCCAGACTGGAATCATGGAATTTAAGATATCATCTTCTAGGTAAGTTTCATAATCTGGTGTATTTGTTTCTTCAGCACTTTCGACAACTCTGCTCTTTTCAACTCTCATCTTGATAGGGTAGCGGATGTAGTTAGAATATCGCCTTACAATCCCTTTAATCCGATAATCCTCTAAAAACTCGGAGTAATTGTCTTCCTCGGTATCTGCTTTCAAATAAAGCGTAATCGCCGTTCCATTCGTCGTTTTATCGCTTGGTTCGATATTAAATCCATCAGCTCCTTCAGAGGTCCATTTAAATGCAATGTCAGAGTTAACCGACTTCGATTCGACGACTACTTTTGAGGCGATCATAAAGGCGGAGTAAAACCCCACTCCAAATTGGCCAATGATATCATGATCTTCATGGATTTCCAAGTTCTCTTTAAAAGCGTTAGTTCCACTCTTTGCAATAACACCGAGATTTTCTTCGAGCTCCTCTTCGGTCATTCCAATACCAGTATCTTCAATCGTCAGCGTGCGACTATCCGCATCTGCTGAAATTCGGATAAAATAATCGTCCTTATTAAAAGATAGGGTTTCATCAGTTAACGCTTTGTAATAAATCTTATCAATAGCATCAGAAGCATTGGAAATCAATTCTCTTAAAAAGATTTCTCGATTAGTATAGATAGAGTTCACCATCAAATCCATAAGTCGCTTCGATTCCGCTCTAAACTCTTTTTTCATTCATATTCATCCCTTTACAATTTAGTTATTAGCACTCTACACCTTCGAGTGCTAATAACATTATATCATATTGACTTGCACTGTCAACGCGAATTACATTTTAAAGGTAATCTTCTCCTACAACCTCATCTAAAATATCAGCGATTAATACGACTGTTTTATGACATCTTTCTCCTTCTGACCAAAACTTTTCTTTCAACGGTGTACAATTACAATCTCCCATTCTTTCTTTAACCAAACCGGTAAACCGTTGCGTTTTTTCTTTCATCACTGGACTCGTGTGCCCTCTTCTATCGACATAGAGCTGTGCCATAGCAGCAACACCCCCTGTAATTGCACCACAAACGAGACCTGAATACAATCCTCCTCCAAAACCTCCCATCGCTTTATTTAAATCCTCTGAAATCGCGATGTTCCAGGCTTCGCCACAAGCGCGTAACATCGTTTCCGCGCAATTGTAATCCCCTTCAAAATAGTAATGATCGATATAGTCTCTAATCATGTGCTCTCCCATTCCTCTCCTATAGATGTGTATGTTCCAAAATTTGTCCAATAAAGATAAGATTCTTTCACTTTCATAGTTAATGCTTGCTCTAAAGCGTATCGGTACAATGCTATCTGCTTGTGGTATATTTTTGGTCGCTGTCTACGGTCCGTCTTAAAATCGATTAATACGATTTCGCCTTCCTCTATAAAGTAGCAGTCAATTTGACCATCTACCGCGTACCCGTCATATTTCATAGTAAAACTCGTTTCACGTTCGCAACTATTGGCATTCGTTACTAATCTCTGTCCCAAAGAGCTATCAAAGAATCGTTGAAAAACCTGTGGATCGACTTTTTCGCGCTCTTCTTTTGTCAGTTGATCTACCTCTACCATTCGATTTAACTCCGCTTCAATGGACACGTTGCTGTGCTTTTGAAGTGAAATGATTTGAAATATTCTATGAATTAAAGATCCTAACGCCATTCCATCTAATTCCAATGAAGATGACATAAAAGACGGTGCTAGCTCAATGGTAAGGTCCATGGTCGGGATATTTGTAAACGATGGGTGATAGGCCCATGACCTCACGTTGTCTTGGGACACCCGGTTCATTTCAGAGAGTTTTGACACAGTGTATTTAATGGGTTTCACTGTTTCTTCTATATATGGATACGCAAAGTCCATTTGATGGCCAATCTTTTGCATAAACTCTTCTTGAATGAAGTAGATTCCATCTGTTTCGGTGTCCTGTTCTTCTATTTCACCAATTGCTAAGTTCTCCCGCGTAGCCTTTATCAAGACGATCGATGAGTGGGTTTCGCCATAATAATCGGCTACTTCATCAGTTACGTCGATTTCCATTCCTAAGGTCTTGCCCACAACATCATGGCCCAAGACTGCTAAAACCCAATCCAAATAACATCTGCCCCCATCGATTTTATTAGCCAAACTATTTGAAATTGCATTATTCAACGTCTGTTCAATATCGTTAACTTCTCCTACCAGGTATAGACGTTCCACAGCACGAGTCAGTGCAACGTAAAGGAGTCTCACTTCTTCCGAACGGTCTTCATTTATTTTTTGAGTTAAAATCACTTGACGATTCAGGGTATTGTAAACCGTGGATTCACTCCTTGAAATATTTTTGATCCCTACACCCCATTTGTGGTGAAGAACCATATCGTTTTTTGATTCCTGTTGGTTAAACTGTTTAGACACCCCAGCTAAAAACACGATATCAAATTCCAAACCTTTGCTTTTGTGTATACTCATGATGCGCACCACATCGTCTGCCTCAGATAAGGAAATCGCAGGATCTAAGTCATCACCTTTTCGACCGAGAAGCTGGTTGACGTATGACAAAAACCCGAACAAACTGGACGACCCGTTGGCTTCGTACTCTCCCATCTTCTCGATAAAGGCTTTTACATTTGCTAAACGCTCATTCCCGTTCTTCAATCCTAATAAAAAAACATCATATCTCGTATCATCAAGGAGATGCCAGGCAAATTCTTCTAGTCCCATAATTCTAACTCTACGCCGCAACTGATCCAAGCGTCTGTAAAAATCATTGATCTTAGCGGCTATCTCATTAGATTCCGTCGCTCCGTAGTTTTCTACAACTTCAAAAAAAGGATTGTCTTTATCTGTGATCCTTATATTAGTCAAATCCTCCTCGGTAAAATCACCAAAGACAGAAAGCATAGCACTCATTAACGTTCGATCACGTCTATCATTGTCGACGACAGATAGTAAGGTAATAAAGGTTTCAACTTCTCGGTTTTGAAAATTAACTGTCGATATATCAGAGTAGTACGGTATCTCTCGCTGAGCAAATTCATTTTCATACGCATACAACACTCTACGTGGTGATCGCATAAGCACTACCATGTCTTTGTAGGAATAACCTTTCTTGATTAACCGTTCAATTTCCAATGCAATAAAGCGAGCCTCGCTATAGTACGGTTCACCGCTTGATTCCTTATCATATTTCTCTACAAGAGCTACCGTTATGGCTTCGTCGACAGGTTCGCTTTCTAGGCCTGGCACCAACCGTTGACCGGGCATTTTGTAGTCGATATCTCCAAGTTGTTTTGTCATTGTCGACTCAAAAACAAAGTTTGAAAATTCGAGAATTTCACGCCGACTTCTAAAGTTTTCGGACAAATCAATTTTAACGTTGGCCGCATCTTCTCCAGAAGCATACCGTTCGTATCTCTGGTTAAACAAGCTCGGATCAGCACCTCTAAAACGGTAGATGGCCTGCTTCACATCTCCGACAAAAAAAAGATTCCCCTCTCCTTTTAAGCGCTCGACGATCGTTTCTTGCATAGGGTTGGCATCTTGATATTCGTCAAAAAACAAGTATCGCACATGTCCGACAATCTCATCCACCACCTCAGAATTTTCAAGAAGTCGCAGCATCATATGCTCTAAGTCAGAAAAGTTTAAGAGATTCCTTTCTTTTCGCTTCTCACCATAAGCACGATCAAACATTTCGATCAACCGTTTCACCGTCCTTAAGTTTGTTGCTTGTCTCCTATTTTCAACTTGAACCGCATCTAACGAAAAACTTCCATATTTTTGTTTAAGAGACTTGTATTCATTTTTAATCCCACTTTCTCGTATGGCTTTAATTCTTTCTTGGACAACGGGATCGAATGTTCCTTCATCGGTTTTTTTCGCCCTTCCCAGTGCCTTTGCCTTATATGACTCTATTTTTTCGATTAATCCGTCAAAGTCACTTCGATTCGCTGCGTCAATTGCATCAGTCGTTTGCTCTAAATCCGATTCCAACGCTTGCATATAAAATTTCGGACCACCAAACCCATCGCATAGTGATAGCGCAAATACAATATTCTCCTTGATGTTTGTAAACTTGCGCTGAATTTGATTGATAGCGACTTTTATCAATGATGAATCATCAGTTATCTCACTTTCTAAGCTCACGATACGCTCTTCCAACCACTGGTAAGGATTAGGCTGACCGAACAAAAATTTATAGCACTCTAAAATAAGTTCCATCGCTTCTCGATCTCCTCTAGGATCTGAAAAAGTATCGACAAAACTCAGAAAGTCTTCATCTGCAGATTCATATAACTGCTCAAATACCTCTTCAATCGCCTGTTCTTGAAAGATAATATCTTGAGATTTACTCACCATTCCAAAGGAAGGTTCGATGTCCAGTTGATGAAAATGACTTTTGATCATTTTTTTGCAAAAAGCGTGCATCGTCGAAACATTGGCATTTGACAAAGCATTAACTTGCGTGCGCAAGAAAGCCATTTGATTAGGATGGGATTCTAAAGCTTCATTTAACCCTTGAAATAACCGGGTTTTCATTTCATTAGCCGCTGAATTAGTGAAGGTGACCACTAGCATGGCATCAATAGGCACCTGCTCTTCGATTATGAGGCGAAGGATTCGATCGATCAAGACACGAGTTTTACCAGAGCCAGCCGCCGCAGAAACCAAAATATTTCGCCCACGATCAGTTATCGCAAGATTTTGTGCTGGAGTGTAATTAAACTTCGCCATCCTTATGCCTCCCTTCGTCTAGAAAAGACTTTACTTTAGCCCACTCTGTTGTACTAATCGTCACATAATTTGAATATCGCTCGTCAAACTTGCAAATACCAATATTGTCGCAGTATTTACAGGCAACGAGGTCTCCATTTTTAAAAGGCTCAAGACCAATATCCCCTTCAATAATCCGATAAATGTTCTCTTCTACATTTCCCATCACCCAGCCGATAAGGTTCTTTATTTGCTCGATTGTCAACACATTGTCTTTTCTTAAGGGATCTCGTACCTTACCATCAAATTTGAACACCGAAAGATTGATATCGTATTCGTCATCCATCGCTCGAAATACCTTTTCGTCTTTCAAGAGAAAACCTTTCATCATATAACTTTTTTCGATAGAAGCCTCTATCCCTTCAACAGGAGTGTCAGCGATGAGTGACCGATTAAGTGGGAGATAAAACACCCCTGCTGGAACCGTCTCCTTACCCATCGTCGAACAAATGCCGATCGCTGCATTTAAATAAACGATTAACTGGATGTCTAGTCCTTCGATTACCGATGTGATGTCCAAAGTTTTATTACCACTCTTGTAATCAATAACGCGAATAAAATCCTTATCCGAGGTTCTGTATCGGTCAATACGATCAATGACCCCCTCTAATGCAACAGATTCCCCATCGACCTCGAAAACAAGTTGCCCTTCAAGGTTTTTTTGACCAAAAGCTACCTCTTCTTTGAAGAGGCTAAAGGCACCTTTTCTAATTTGGCGCAAAACGTGGATGCAATTTTCAAGAGCAGTAAATCTCGTTCGCTGTAAAACAAAATTATTCCGTTGCGACCCTCGCCGTTCGCTATCGATATGGTCTTTTGTTACCTTTTCAAATGTCTCAACCACAAATTTCTCGACATCACCTTCCTCAACTGGCATTTGAACCGCTTCTTGCTCCTTAACCAATGAAGTAAAGTTATCAATCACTTCGTGCAACACTGAACCGATTTCATTTTTGCCAATTGAGAAGGCATTTAGCTCCATTGGACGTAACCCATAATCCACAAAGTGTTTGTACGGGCAGCTGGCAAAGCGTTCCATTCTAGAAATACTCACTCCAGTAGGCCCGTCGTAAAGTTTTCGTGCTAACGTTCTCGCCAAAGGTGGCTTTTCTTGTATATAGTGCCAACTCTCATATATTATATTTGCCGTTTGCTGCCACTTATCTTGGGTCGTCATGTAGGCCATAATCCCATGACCTAAATTTCGATCTTCAATCGGCACATTATCCTCCCTATCTAAGTTCAACATTTTTCTGATCGCTAGGAAAGGCGTATATAAATCCCTTTCGTTGAGTCGTCGATTTGGCGTTTCAATTTGAAGCATTGGAAGAATTTTTCGTATCTGATGAAGGTAAGTTGCAGGTTGCATTGACTGATTAGACGAATCCATCGACGCATAACTCAAATGTAAGCGCTCTGTTGCCCTTCCAATGGTGTTGTACAAGGAAATGTTCTCAATCGATTGTCGGATGCCTACTTCCGAGGGGAGTACCACATCGTTTTCTTTTAGCCATTCCATTTCAGAGGGAAGTAGTAACCCTCCTTCATCTTGAGATGAAGGCAAATAGGCATCATTCATCCCCATAAGAAACAGATGTGGAGTATGGCCATTTCGTGATCTCATCACTGAACCAATGATTACCTGATCTTGAGCAGGCGGGATCAAGCCAATATGCATCGCACTGAAACCATCCTTTAAAATTTTTGCAAATTCGACAAAAGACACTTCTACTTCACCGATCATTTCGACGAGTTGTTCGAGTATCTCGACGATTTTCCCCATAACTTGGTTGTTTTCGTCGACGATATCAATCCGATCCATTTGAGCTAGATCCGCTTGGTATCCGTCAAATTGAACTTTTAGTTTCTCTTGGTGCAAAAAATCATACACCGATCGACAATGATCAACTACCTTGCTTACTACCTGAGCCCGATCATAAAAATCTAGAAAAACCTCTAAAAGCCTTTCGCGGCATCCCCACGCTTCCTGTACCTCTCTTAAAGCAATAGCATATAATCGCTTGCTTTTCTTATAGTAGTTCTGATCGACGGAGAAATACTTTTCGTCAAAGTACATCCCGCCCCGAATCCTTCGACGATTAACATAATTTTCAAAAGCTAAAGCTTCTGTGGTAGTGACATCGACGAAACCCGATTTCAGAAATCCCATGACGTTTTCTTGGCGCATATTGAAGCTGATCATCTCTATAGCAGAAATGATAAATTTTACAATGCTGTTTTCTAAAAACGAACGCTTTTCATCGATAAAATAAGGAATGTCGCTTTGGTTGAAAATCCGCTTCAGTATTTTATTATAACTCAATGGGTGAGCAGTCACGACAGTAAAATCCCTAAATCGATAACCCTCATCAATAACCTTACACCTAATGTTACGCGCTACCTCCTCGACTTCTTCTTCCGTATTCAACCCTTGAAAAAGCCGAATGCTACCATCGCTATCTGAAGTAGAGATAGGATTATAAGAAAAGAGCTGATGTGAAACCCAATCGACGTCGTATAGAGGAGGACGACTTCTTTGGACAATGTGAATCTTAGGTTTTGCCCCAACCATCTCTTCAATTCTTTGGTATAAGCGCAATGAACTATCAAAAACCTCTGCGTCTTTCACCACAGTCTCGCCCATATTCTCAGCGCCTATCAATCGTTCATCAATTGTCACGCATAACGTCATCGATACACCCATTGCATGCAATACCTCTAACACCTCCCACTCAATGAGCGAGAAAGAGGTGTAACTATCAAAATAAAAATGAATATCTCTAATGTAGTGTGCATCGGGTAATTTTTCGGTCAGTAGCATCAAACGATTTTCATTATCGATGTATTTCCCTTCTAAAAGTTGATTGTAGCGCTCTAAGATAATGGCGATTTCTGTTATCTTTTTATGAAATAACGGATTTGGAACTTCCCGTTCTAATAGTTGCATCAGTAACTCGGGTTCAACACGATTGCTTTTGAGTTCTGTGATCAAACGGATCATCCCCGTGATGAATCCCTCGTTGTCTTTTGTGTGACGAAATAAAGACAACTCCTTTTGGCTTGAATCTACGATTCGACGAATCACCATGTGCTTTCCTATGTCTGTAATTACTGGTTTCGTCGAACCGCCTACGCGCTCGAGGACTTCTCTCGAAAGGGATGTAAAACTTTTAACCTTAATCCCTATCAACGCTTTGGCTTCTAAAGCGTCTAACAGATCGATATCCCTTTGCAAAGTAACTTGCTCAGATACCATGAGATAAGCTTTCTGCCCTTGTGCATGATGGCTTTTCAGCCGACGATACATTTCATTTGTATTAGCAAGCGCATCACGTGACGCGATTATTGTTATCATACTGGCCTCCTACTGCACTTCCATCTTCAAACTGGATCCTCGCTCCTTTTCATAAGTCACCACAATCTTATGAGGTATTTGATCCTTTAACTCGTCGACATGAGAAATAATCCCAATTAACCGATCGTTTTCAGTCAGATCCAACAAACAGTCTATGGCATTTTGCAAAGCGTCTTCATCTAATGAGCCAAACCCTTCATCGATGAGTAACATTTGAACATCAACAGCTCCGGAATTATCCATCATCGCATCCGAAACCCCTAAGGACAGGGCAAGTGATGCTAGGAAACTCTCACCTCCAGAAAGTGTCGCTGAGCTTCTTTTCCGACCTGTGTGGGTGTCGAGAACGTCAATGTCCAAACCTTGCTTTCCTTGGTTACTTGTAATCTCATCTTTCCGCATGAGTTCGTATTGGCCATTTGTCATGCTGTGAAGCCGTTGATTAGCGTAATAAAGCACTTGATCGAAATAGTAGATTAACACAAAAGTTTCAAAGTTGATTTTTTCTCTTCCGCTGATCCCGCCATCCATACCACGCATTATTCTGTCCAGTGTCTCCAGCAGTTTTTGATTATCCACTGCCGTGGCGTAATGTATCGTTCGCGATTCGACTAGGTGCAATATCTTTTCTCCACTTGAGTTGACTAAGGCCAGGTTGCTGCTCTCGGTTTCCAATGCCTTGACCTCATTGTCTAAAAATGTGACTTGGTCTTGAATGGGTTTCAAATCGACGTAAGTTAAACCCTCTATAAATGCTTGAAGAACAGATAATTCTTTTTCCTCGCTCGTCAACTTCTTAAAATAATCCTCAATATCCTCCGCACGATCTTTTATTTCAACGTAATCCTTCTTAGCCGTCTGATAACGATCACTTTCCTCGAACCTCGCCGCTATTTCTTCTGCCAACCGTTTTTGAAGTTGTGCTTCCTTGGCAATCAACCCTAGCTCGATATCCGATTGGACGGTAAGCCCAGCTTCCAATTTCCCAACGATGAGTGTGGCACGTTGAAGACCAGTTGAGATTTGTTCCATTTCATTTTCAATGGAAGCTTTGTGACTAGCGATTTCCGTCAAACGCTTTTCTATGGTTTCAATATCACTATCTCTCTCAATTGAGGCAATAATGACGTCGATTTGACTTTTCCGGTTTTCGATAGACGTCGTTTCAGTCATTTTTTCAATCGAAAATTTATTCATTTCTTCTTTTAATTGATCCATCCTATCTCGGCATTTTTTGACTTCTATTTCTGTCTGCTCAATACGTTGAAGACCGAGAAGGATCTCTGTTTTTTTACGCTCTAAAGCTTCATAGTCCGTTTTCGCCTCAGTTCCCTTTCGAAAGAGATAATTCTTTAGATTTTCATCGACGGTCAAAGCCATCCCACGTTCCAATAACCCTAACACAACCATTTCATCTTGGATCTCTTGTATTGTCGCAGACTGAATCCCCAATACTATCCCATGATCTCGCTCCAATTGCGTGAGATCTTTTGACGCTTGCTTATGCTTCTCGACTAAAGCATCATACCATTCGACACTACTATGAGTGGTGCGTTCTAGCTTATTAGGATGATGGATTGAACCACACAAAGGACATGGTTTGCCCTCTTCTAAAAGATTCACATATTGGGAAAGAGCATCTTGTTTTATACCTTCTAGCATAGCCGCCAAATCTTTTTCCATAGTGAGAACGTTGTTCTTTGTTTCAAGAATATCCGTTTCCTTGCACTTTATTTTATCTGACTCTTCTAAGACTTTTTTAGTTTTATGAAATAAAGAGGCTAATACTTTCAAATGCTCCTTTTGACTCAAGGTTTTTTCCGAAAACTCTCTTAACTCGACATCTAACTTGCCCTTGTTTTCAATAAAGCACTCCATTTCCTCTATTTTTTTAGCATCCGCCCTCAACGCCTTCTCCAAACCAGTCAATTTCTTTTTTATGGTACTAACTTTTTCTTCAGAAACTTTGTTTTGGTTTAGAAGCGCTTCGTAATTAACCAGTTGTCTTCGATCTTCATTGAGTTTGTTTACTTCTGCAACATCCTGTTCGAGCCCTTTTTTTAGGTCGGGAAGGTCTTTATGCCGGGTTAACCATCGATCATGAGCCGTTTGTGCGCTTTCCAGCTCTAATCGCATTTTTTCTAATCCCTGTTGAACATTTTCTAGCTCCTTTGAAGAGGCGATCAAGGCTTCCTCATAAGGTTGAATGCCTTGAGCGGCGATTCCCTGATCCAGACGATCCTTTAGATCAATATAGACATGTTCTTTCAACTTTAATTGGCTTACTCGCTTATTTTTATGCTCATACGTAGCCAATTGCTCGTTGTTTCGCTGACTATCCCGATAGAACATTTGTTGATTTTCCATTAATCGTCGTTTATCAGAAAGCTTGGTTCTGAAAAGATTTAATGTGTCGGATTCTTGCTTATTGTGATCCTTCAACCTTTCTACAAAATCAGAATAATGGATCGGGTCCACAGACTTGTCGATGACCAGATCGGAAAGATGACCTAGGGTTGATTCATCTAACTGACTGACCAATAAGTTGATTTCATCGACGATGTCTTTTAGTTCCTTCGTCGCTTTCGATGCTCTTCTTTGAATAACTTGCTCAAAAGCTGCAATATTGTCTGTAGCGAATATACGGCCGAGAATCTCCTTTTTTGATTTTGAATCCGCTGACAAAAACGTTGAAAATTCTCCCTGAGGAAGCAGCACCACTGTTGTGAACTGTTCCTTTTTCAATCCAACAGCATTGATAATAAAATCATTCACCTCGCGAATGCTCTCCGATATAAAAATATCGCCATCCGCAGTCAACTCTCTCAGTGCAACCTCATTGACATAGGTTGCAGGTCTTTTGCTTCGCTTTATTGCCGTTTGTCTTGGTTCCCTTCGCACTGCGTATCTTTTACTCTGATGAACAAACTCAAATTCGACAAAAGTGTAAGGATCGGTGGGTTCTAAGTAATGACATCGTAGCTCTTCATCGCTCGCCGCATCACGCCGAGCAGTACTCACTTCACCGTATAATGCGTAGCATATCCCATCAAATATCGTCGTCTTTCCTGAACCCGTTGGTCCAGATATCATGAAAAGCCCTTGTCCATCGAGTTTTGTAAAATCGATGACGACTTCCTCTCGATAAGTAATAAACCCTCTCATTGTCAGCTTTAAAGGTTTCATCAGTCATCAACACCTCCGTCCAGTAATTGATTAACAAGCCTAACCTCTCTAGTTGTCGGAGGATGACCTTGCTTAAATTCGTAAAAATCAACAAACAATTCTGACAGAGATTTCTGGCGGGTATCGCTTTCTCCACGGTAAGGACCCGTTGCTACTTTTTTCTCAGGATAGTGAATGCTCATGGTGTTGGGATAATATTTCTTTATTCGTTTCATCCCATCTTTTACCAATTGTTCATCTAACAATTCTAATCGTATATAATCCTCTGTCTGGTCATCTGTTATCGCCATTGCCACCACCTCGTCAAAATATCCGCGAATCGTTCGAAAATCACGTTGGGATCGAAAGGTATGTAAAGAAAACTCTAGTGAATGATCAGGCTTAGTTCGTATCACTGTAAAAGACTTTTGATGAGTTTCTTCTGAAAAAGAATACTTCAATGGGGATCCCGCATAGCGCATAATAGGAGTAACCTTCTGAGCCCGATGAAGATGCCCCAAAGCAACGTAATCAAAACCAGCTAAAACATGCGAGGATATATACTCTTTTCCCCCAATTGACAACGGCTTTTGGGATTCGATTTTTTCTTGTTCGATATAACTTGTGGCATCTCCAACAATATAACCGTGAACGAGAGCCACATTGAAATGATTGGGATTAACTGTGATGGTTTCCATCGTTCTCACCATCACATCTTCATAGGTCAATATCTCATCCTCGTCATAAAGGATACGGCCTTCTAAAATATCCGCATAGGGAATCAAATAGAAATCAACGATTTCACCATCTTTTTCTAGCGTCACACAGCGTACGGGATCTTTTAAAACCCCTTCGACGTAATACCCTACAGATTCCGTAAGCAAATTTCCCGCCTCCAGGCGTTCCCTTGAATCGTGGTTTCCAGAAATCGCGATAACAGGTACGTTGCGATCAAGAACCAACGAAACCAGCAATCTGTTGTATAACAGCAAACCTTCCTTAGCGACAATTTTCCGATCGTAGATATCGCCTGCAATTAAAACACAATCAATGCCCTCTCGATCGACAAGGTCTAAAATAAAATCGACCATGACTTCTTGTTCAGAAATCATTGAGAACCCCAGTACTTTTTTTCCAATATGTAAATCCGCTAAATGCAAAATATTCATCCACTACCTCCTACCTTATTATTTTACCACACCAGCCCAACTGCGAAAAAAATCTATGACCATTAATAATTTCTAACAGATAAATTCCAGCAATCATGGGTATCAAATGACTAGGAATCAATCAAAGGAGGCCCTCCATGAAAAATGCAATGGTAATCATCAACCCCACCGCTGGTAAAAATCAAGGTGAGGCATATATCGACCAGATAAAAAATCAACTGAAGCCTCATTTTGACAAAGTAGACATTCGTCTTACAACAAAACCCGGTCACGCTAGCGACCTCGCTTCCATCGCCTGTGATGAAAACTACCATAGTTTGTTTGCCATGGGTGGAGATGGTACGATAAACGAAGTCATCCATGGCCTTGCCTTAAAAGAACAACGTCCCATCCTTGGCGTCTACCCTGCTGGCACCTTTAATAGTCTGGCTAGAGTATTATCCATACCTTTAGATATCTCAAAAGCCATTGAAGAATGGGACGAAACAAACCACACTAAAATCGACTTAGGAAAAGTAAATGATGCTTATTTTATCTATTCTTTCACCTTTGGTCGTATCCTCGAGGTCATTCATGAAGTGGATTCTGAAGAAAAAGCACGACTCGGTCCTCTCGCTTACTTGAAAAATATCGCACCTCAAGTGACTAATGACAAAATATATCCACTACATGTCAACGCCGATGGCAAAGAATTTGATCTCGACGCACACATCTTCCTAGGGATGATGATCGATGAAATGGATATATTAAAATTCTCAAACGTTGGGGCTAAACTCGACGATGGGTATTGTCACTACTTTGTTCTGAGCGATACAACATTTCTTTCAAAATTGTCGGCAATAAAAAGCGCCCTCATGGGCGATGTTGAGAACGACGATAGTATAAAGTATTTTAAAGCACGTCGATTGGAACTATCTCTACGAGAAGAATCCAAGTTCTATACCGATATCGACGGCGAAGAGGGTCCAAAACTCCCTGTCACTGTCAATGTCATGCAGAAATTTTTAGACTGTTATCAAGGCAAGCCTTAAGCTTTATGATAAGGACCTTTCAGAAATGAGAGGTCCTTTTTCAGTTTAAAACGGTTTGTATTGTGACGCGATGATCTCCGCAATTTTTATACCATCAATTGCAGAGCTTGTGATACCCCCTGCATAACCTGCACCTTCCCCACCTGGGTATAGCCCACTATGACCTAAGGCTTCTAAGGTTACCTTATCCCTAACCATCCGGACTGGAGATGAGGTCCGAGTTTCCACGCCGGTCAACACCCCTGATTCGCCCCCAAATCCCTTTAGTTTACGATCCATACCGATGATACCTTCTTTGATCGCATCGGTAATCGCTGGAGGATAAATATCATTTAAGCTCGTCGGCGTTACGCCTGGTTTGTAACTCGGATGCGTATGGATAAAGCCCACGGACGGTCTATCCTTTAAAAAATCCTGCACCTGTTGGCAAGGAGCGTACCAATTTCCGCCTCCCAAATCAAATGCTTTTTGTTCAATGGCTTGCTGAAACCTCATACCATCTAATACGCCACTTCCGTAATCCGAACTATCGACGGTTGCGACGATGGCACTATTCGCATTTACCATATCTCGAGCGTGATGACTCATCCCATTGACAACAAGATGTCGATCTGTCGAAGCTGCTGCGATAACCCTGCCACCCGGACACATACAAAAAGTGTAAACCCCACGGTCCCCTTTGTGCGTCAACGCATACTCTGCCGGTCCCAATCTAGGATGGTGGTAATGCTCGCCAAATTGGCCTTGATTGATAAGATTTTGGGGGTGCTCAATGCGAAAACCGACAGCAAATGGTTTGCTTTCCATGGTAAGGCCCCATTCATCCAACATTTCAAATGTATCTCTTGCGCTATTCCCAAGTGCTAACACCACTTGTTCTGATACAAAGGTTCCTCGATTGGTCTTTAGAACATATTGACCATCCACTGACGAGAGAGAGGTTAGGCGGGTATCAAACTCCACAACGCCTCCCCAATCGATGATACGCTTTCTCATACTTGCAATAATTCCCAACAGTAAATCCGTGCCAATATGAGGTTTTTGTTCATATAAAATTTCCTTTGGCGCTCCGTTCTCCACAAAAATACTCAACACATCTTCGATGAGAGAATCTTTAACTCGAGTGGTCAATTTCCCATCGGAAAAAGCTCCAGCACCCCCTTCACCAAACTGAACATTCGTCTCTTCGTCAAGAATACCAGTTTTCCAAAAAGCGGCAACCTTCTCCCGTCGCACATCAACTGAAGAACCTCTTTCGATAACAATCGGCCTATACCCTTCCTGAGCTAGGATATATGCCGTAAATAGCCCACAAGGTCCAAATCCAACGATTATTGGCGGTTTCACAAGTGCGGAAACACCTTTGACTATATTTCGCTCAAAAGGTTTGTAAATTGAAATGTTTTGTTTTAATTGCTTTTGTGATAATACGTAACCATCATCCACCTCTACTAACAATTGATAAACATGATGTATATCATCTTTTTTTCGCGCATCTACACTTCGACGATAAATCGTAAAAGAGATCTTGTCGGTGGGTAATTTAAGGATTTTCTTGAGTTTATCTACCAATACCGACTCCGACTCGTGAAGTCTTAATTGCAAACCGTTTATTTTTAAAATCATAAGTGTCCTTTCTCATTTCATTCCCAGATCCATAATAATCCCATATTTATTGGGTATAGTGTAACTGTAAGAGCAATACGACAAAACCCCCTAGGAGAATACCATGAATAAATTATACCAGCCTTGGAAAGATTTTTCAGAAGTTTTACACACCTTAAACCCACAAAATATTGACGATTTACTTCAAATCTTGTCCGCTTTTATAAAAAGCGTCAAGGATCGCCGACCATTTAAATTGGCTAGACAAACCCGTCAAAAATAATTTCAAGCCCTCTGTCGATCGACAGAGGGCTTTGTTCTTAGAGCTGAGCTTTTAGACGTAATTCTAAACTTTGTTTTGGTTGGAATCCGACGATGGTATCGACTTTTTCACCATTCTTAAAGATGAGTAAGGTAGGAACCGCGGAAATTCTATAACGATCCGATATTTCAGGGTTGGTGTCAATATCCAGCTTTGCAATGGTAGCCTGTCCAGCGTATTCATCGGAAAGCTGATCGAGAATTGGCGCCATCATTTTACATGGCCCACACCACTCTGCAAAGAAATCAACTAAAACGACTCCCTCATTTTCCAAAACTTCAGCTTCAAAACTCTGTGCATCAATTATTCTTGTCATGTAAATCTCCTTTAATTTCTTTCACTGTAATAGCAACTATTCCATATATACCCATTTCATTAATGAATCACATGGAAATACTATCGCATGATGATCTAGTCTAAAAATACCCGATTTCACTCACATTAATCACCGAACATCCATTGACAATCACGTTTTTCGATGCTATATTAAAATAGTATAGACTTCGAAGAGAAGAGTAGATCCAACTGTGTTTTCAAAGAGAGCAATGGCGTGGTGAGACATTGTAAAACAGCAGGGATTGAACATGGCCTCTGAGTCAACGATCCAATAAGAGGATCGTTCGTGGGTGCACGTTATAGCACTAGGGTATGGTAATGATTAGTACCCGACGAGGCATTTCACTGCGAAGTGGATGTGAATTTGGGTGGTAACACGGTACTTCCGTCCCATGGATAACATGGTCGGGAGTTTTTTTATGTTCAAAACTCAAAATCAGAAAGGAGAATGCCATGCCAATTAAAATCATTGATGATTTACCAGCAAAAACCCAACTCTCGCGTGAGCATATTTTCACCATAGAGCAGCTCCGCGCTCAAAGCCAAGATATACGGCCACTGCAAATCCTCATTCTCAACCTTATGCCCCTAAAACAAACCACAGAAGTGCAACTTTTGCGCTTGCTCGGCAACTCGCCTCTCCAAGTCGATGTCGATTTTATGCATATGTCATCCCATGAGAGCAAAAACACTGAGGCTAGTCATTTACAACGGTTTTACAAGACCTTTGATGAGGTTCGTAACTACCGCTACGACGGATTGATCATAACCGGCGCCCCAGTTGAAACGATTCCCTTTGAATCAGTAGATTATTGGGATGAACTGACGCAAATTATGACATGGTCAAACAAAGCTGTCTACTCCACATTGCACATTTGCTGGGGTGCCCAAGCTGGTTTATACCACCACTACGGTATAGAAAAAAAACTTTTGAATGCTAAGTGCTTCGGGATTTTTGAACACGATATTCACGATGACCTAAACGAATTGGTTCGTGGTTTCGACGATACCTACCATATCCCACAATCACGCCACACAGGTATCGTCGAAAAACAAGTCTATGATCACAATGATCTCTATGTCCTCTCTTCTTCAAACGAAACAGGCATCAATATCGTCACAGATTATCAAAATCGCAAACTCTTCGTTCTTGGCCATTTTGAATACGACACACTGACCCTTGCCAAAGAATACTTTAGAGACCTTAGCAAAGGTCAAGACATCGAATTACCAAAAAACTACTTCCCAAATGACGACGTCAACAAAAAACCCGTCGCCAATTGGAAAGCTCATGGAAATTTGTTTTTTACCAACTGGCTAAATCTCGTCTATCAGTGGACGCCTTTTGATCTACGCAATCTTGTCGAATCGAATCGCTAACTATAAAAACCCTTTACATCTCACACTGTAAAGGGTTTTTAGATTTATCCTAAGGATTTAGACTTATCCATTGGAATGATCATCTTTTGTATGTCCGTGATTTCTACACCGTATTTAAATAATGCCATGCCTGTCTCGGCAATTTTCCTTGTTATCATACCCACTTGATCTAAAGATACTTGATCGCCAAATAAGAATTTTCTGCGATAGATAGCGATGGTTCCACTGAAAATAAAATCAAAAATGAGAAAAAATTCGCTATACAACGCACCACTCGGCGCAGTCACATGGTTTGACCAGCGTTCTTCCAAATCCTGTTTCACCTGGCTGAGCAAGCGTAGCAATGCCTGATCATTCACAGTCAATAGAGCATGGGAAAAACCTTCATAGCCCTCCAGGATAGTATGCATTTGTCGAATATAATCATAAATGTAATTATTGTCTTTCGTTTCGTAACAGCAGGTCATGATTTCAAAAGTCTTATCGACAATTTCTTCGCTAATTTCTAGATAAGGCTCTAAAACCGTTGAATAGTGAGAGTAAAAAGTTTTTCTGTTAATGTTGGCTTTTTGCGCCAGTTCTGTAATAGTGATCTGGTGGATATCCTTCTCCCCAAGAAGTTCTAAAATACCGCGCTTAATTGAATTCTTAGTGCGAACAACGCGACGATCCACCTTTTTTCCTGAAGTTTGTATGACTTTCTTATCAGTCATAACCTTCCCTCCCCCTCTTAATAAACAATTTCTACTACAATTATATATCATAACCTTATATAATTCAATGAGTCTGTAGTTCAATTACTGAAATATTTACGTTTATTTAGGTGTATGCAATTGATCGCTGATACGATAGCTTCACTCTATGAGAGATCTTGTTAGCCGACTCCTACGTCGGTATCAGCTTGGTGATATTTCAAAAGGGTCGCAATTTGAGCCCTTAACTCAGGACTAACCCCTACCCTTTCAATGGGTAATCTATTTAAAGCGAGGATAAAAGACCTATTTTACCAGCGATTGCGTGGACGGATATCTTTCTATTATCATAATCACCTACTACTTGACCAGATTCCCGCTCTATAGATATATTCCCTTAATTCTAATATCTATGCATTAACTTGAAATATTTTTTATTATTCTGTGGACTTTTCACGCCCACCATACATGCGGTGAATCACACCTTCACACCGTCGTTTTTATCGGAAAAACGCAGAACTACACCAATAAAAAAATCTCTTCACCAATCGGTGAAGAGATCTCGTTTACGCTTTTGTTTTTCTGCCTTTATAGTGAGTGTGGAGCAAGTCATGAGCTTTATGGCTGTTTGGTTTTTCCAAGAAAGATTCATAAATCTCGATAATTTCGGGATTTTTATGAGATTGTCTTAACGGTAGTTGGGCATCATCCTTGTAGAGTCCATCAGCTCTATCGAGGCGTTTTGTTCGGTCAGTAGTGAATGGCTGTCCACCACCTCCAACGCAACCGCCAGGACAACACATGACTTCAACGAATTGGTAATCGGCCTCGCCTGAACGAATTTTATCCAATATGACTCGAGCATTCCCAAGTCCATTCGTAATGGCAACCTTAACTTTAGTTCCGTTGAGGTCGACTTCTGCTTCTTTAATACCAGCGTGACCCCTCAAACCTTCGAAATCAAGTGAAGGCGGTTCTTCGCCTGTTACCACTTCATAAACGGTACGTAGTGCAGCTTCCATAACTCCGCCTGATGTGCCGAAAATTGTACCTGCACCTGATCCCAAACCAATAATGGAATCGTAAGCTTCCTCGGGTAGTGTGCGAAGATCAAGTCCATTAGCCTTGATCATTCTAGCTAATTCTCGAGTGGTTAGAACGACATCGATATCTTGGAATCCGCTGTCAGACATTTCTGGTCGATCCGCTTCGTATTTCTTAGCGATACAAGGCATCACCGATACAACGAACATATTCTTAGGATCCACACCTAATTTTTCAGCGTAATAGGTCTTTGTGATCGCGCCAAACATTTGTTGTGGCGATTTGCAAGAAGACAAGTGATCTAATAAATCAGGATAGTTCTTCTCGACAAAGTTGATCCACCCTGGCGAACAAGATGTGATCATCGGCAAAGTGCCATTGTCCGTCAAACGACCCAACAATTCGGTTCCCTCTTCCATAATGGTCAAGTCAGCTGCAAAGTTGGTATCGATGACTTTATCAACGCCCAAGCGTCGAATCGCAGCGACCATTGATCCTGTGGCAATTGCACCCGGTGCCATGCCGAAGTCATCGCCAATACCGACGCGCACAGAAGGCGCCGTTTGGAACACGACAAATTTATCTGGATTTTCGATAGCTTCCCACACGCGATCGGTGTCGTCTTTCTCTCTTAACGCACCGACAGGACAGACATTGATACATTGACCACAGAGGACACAAGTCGTGGCATCCGTTTCTTTATCGAAGGCGTAACCAATGCTAAATTCGTGGGAGCGTCCTTGATAGCCAATAGCTGAACACTCTTGGATCTCATCGCAGATTGCGACGCAACGACCACACTTCACGCATTTAGAATTATCGCGGATGATCGATGGATTATCATCGCGAATCGGTAGATCTTCTAGTACGCGATCAAACGGATTCTCAACGATGGCCGCATCTTCAACCAGCTCTTGTAATTCACATTTTTGATTTCTAACACAGGTTAAGCACTCTTGTGGATGATCCGCTAGCAAAAGTTGTAGGTTGGTTCTACGGACATCGCGGACCCTTTTAGAGTTAGTGATAATCTCTTTGCATTCGTCTACCGGTTGATTGCAAGCTGTTTTCAGTCTGCGAGATCCTGTATCTTCTACAGAACAGATGCGGCAGGTCGCACGATGACCGAGTTCTGAATGGTAGCAAAGGGATGGGATCGTAATGCCAATAGTTTTTGCCGCTTCTAATATGGTCGTACCTGAAGGCACTGTTGTTTCTATTCCATCGATTTTGATGGTGATCATTTTATTGGGATCGAATTGCATAACTACCTCCTAGCAGCTGTAGCAGATGTTTGGTTTATTCTCGACGTAAAAGCTTCTTCGCGATGACGCAATGCACTTTGCAAAGCGGTTGTCGCCGCTTGACCTAGACCGCAAAAAGCCGACTGACTCATACAATCTGAAAGGGACCATAGCACGTCGACATCTGAAGGTCTACCTTCATTTTTCGACAAGCGATCAAGAATATTGTACACTTGAACGTTACCTTCACGACAAGGCGTACACTTTCCACAGCTTTCTTCAATAAAGAAAAGGGCTACTTTTTTCAAGTAATCAATAAGATCTATTGTTTCGTCAACGACGACAACAGCTGCTGTTCCAATCGCTAATCCTTCTTTGCGCATGGATTTATGGTCAAAGTGAGTATCGATTTGTTCAGGGAATGCCAATGGTCCTGATTGCCCACCGATGTGAACAAATTGGAGAGCTTTGTCACTTTTTAATCCGTTGCCGATGGACTCATCATAGATGATATCTCTTAGGACCGTACCCACTGGTACTTCATAATAGCCGGGATTTTTAGCGTGGCCAGACAAACAAGTGATCAACGATCCACCGCTTTCAGGCGTACCAACGCTTAAATACTTTTCTACGCCATAATCCAGAATGATTGGAATATTTGCAAAAGTCTCAACGTTATTTACTAATGTTGGTTGACCGTATAGACCTATTTCTGCAAGGTGTGGCGGTTTTACACGAGGTCTGCCAGCTTTGCCTTCAATAGAGTTAAGCAATGTCGAGTTTTCGCCACAGACATAGGCCCCTGCACCGGATACGATGTGGATATCAAAAGAAAAATCTGATCCTAAAATATTATCGCCCAAGTAGTTTGCTGCTTTTGCGTTGTCGAGAGCTTGTTGGAAGTCTTTATGAAGGTCGCGATACTCACCGCGAATATAGATATAACCTTCTTTAGCATTAAAGACCAGTCCTGCAATAATCATGCCTTCAATAACGATAAAAGGATCGTCTTGTAAAAAGAGACGGTCTTTAAAGGTACCAGGTTCTCCTTCGTCAGCATTACAGACAATATACTTTGGATCCCCTTCGATTTTATAAAGTGAGCGCCATTTGTAACCTGCTGGATAAGCCGCCCCCCCTCTGCCGAGGAGATTTGCCGCGATGATTTCGTCGATGACTTCTATAGGTTCCATGGTCATCGCTCGCTTTAACCCATTAAACCCACGCTTGGAAACGTATTCTTCAACGGAGTGATCCGAGTAAGTTGACACAGTACCTGTGATAAGTTTTACTGTCTTAGTCATTAAGCTTCTCCCTTCGTTCTATACTTAGCGATAATCTCTGTAACCACTTCTTTGGTCAGATGGCCATAAATCGTCTCGCCAATTTTCATGATGGGCCCCATATAACACGCCCCGACACACTGGGTGTGTTCCAACTCAAAAAGGTTATCTTCAGTGTGTTCGCCAACTTTGATGCCCAACTCTTCTTCGACAATGCTTTGAATCGACTCAGAGTCGTTAATATAGCATGGAGCACATTTACAGAGCTCAACCTTGTAAGTGGCAGAAGGCGCTGTCGATAACATTTCATAGAAAGTCAAAACGTCGTACACATCGACTAATTTCATGTTCATTTCATCTGCAACAATGTTGGCGACTTCTTCGCCTATGTATTTCTCCGCGAGTGATTGTTGAATCTCTAAAAGCACATTGAGTAGTTTATCTGTCGATCGACCGTTCTTGTCGATAATTGTGATAACGTTTTGCTTTTCGGATTCTGTTAACGCCTTTTTGATACTAAGCTCCATTTTGTTACCCCTCTTTTCTGGTTTTCAAATCGTTTGCCTTTAACAAGAGATTTTTTTCCTCAAGTTAACTTCATTCTATCAGACTTTGGAATCGGATGAAATAGAGATAATTACAAAAAAACAAGCCGCTCTGGCTTGTTCTTTAGGAAGATGCACGAGTTTATTGTTAAATATAAATCTGTCAACAACCGTTTTCTCGTGAAGCCTCTCTTGAGACACTCGTGGCCACCGTAGTCGTAGCTACTACCATTACGCTCGTTTTGGCAACATTTTCCAAAACTACCTCGCCAACGTGAATCGGCGCTTTAAGATGGATGCTCTTCATCGCTTTAACGACCTCGAACATCAGGGATTTTGGCACTTCGGCGGCGGTCCTTAAACTTATCCTCGGCACCTCACCACCTCTAATGGACACGCTTGTGGTCACCGTTCGCATAGGATTGGTCACTTCTTGGGTGCCGTAGACTTCTCCTCGCTTGCACTGATGGCCTTCAACGGTAACCTCAGTATCTTTGGAGGTTATCGTCAACGAGCAGCCAATCGGGCACATAATACATACTTTTTCAGTTTCATCGATCCTCATTCTACCACCTCTAAAACTACCTCATCATCTGGACTTAAAGCTAGATGTTCTCGATCGACGATGAGCGAAGCCATCTCACCCGGATTGAGCACCCTTTTCTTTAGAGCATATACTTCCTTATTGTTCACCACTATCGATACCGTCACATTTCTATAGGATGAGCCTACTCGAAATTGAAGGAGTACTTTTTTAGATGGTTCGTCGACTAACAAGTATTGTGGAATAGTATAGCTAATGCCGTTTCCTGCCTTAATCGATACCCGTGCAGATTTTTCGCTCTTACCCTCTCCTAAATATCGCGCTGCTTGTTCACCTGCTCGAAATGCTTCGCTGGAAACCGAATCCACTAAGTCATGAATATGTAGGACATTCCCACAAGAAAAAACACCTTGAACGGAAGTCTCTAAACGATCATCCACAACCGGCCCTTTGGTGCGATGATCAATGGAAACCCCCATCTCGATCGATCGTTCATTTTCGGGAATCAACCCCACTGACAACATAAAGCAATCACAGGTTATTGTGCGCTTTGATTCCAAAATCGGACGCTTTTTGTCGTCTACTGAACAAATATCCACGGCAGTCACTCGATCCTGACCATATACGGCAGTCACCGTGTGATTCAATAGCAGAGGGATATCAAAGTCGTCTAAACATTGTGCAATATTGCGAGACAGACCCGACGAGTGAGCTTCAATTTCACACACAGCTTTTACCGTCGATCCTTCCAAAGTCATCCTCCTCGCCATGATCAATCCGATATCGCCAGATCCTAAAATAACAATCTCATTACCTGGATTATATCCTTCAAGGTTTGTCAATCGCTGAGCTGTTCCTGCCGTGATCACTCCGGCTGGTCGCGTGCCCGGAATAGATATGGCACCTCTCGTTCTTTCACGTGATCCCATGGCAAGTATGATGGCACGTGCTCTAATCTTGAAGACCCCCTTGTCTTCGTTAACCAATACCAATTCCTTGTCACGTGTTATATGTACTACCATCGTATTTAAAACGTACGGAATCCTTTCCGATACCACGTCTTCGATAAATCGCCCTGCATATTCTGGACCGGTCAAATCTTCTTTGAAATGATGGAGACCAAATCCATTGTGAATGCACTGATTGAGTATCCCACCCAAACAACGATCTCGTTCGATGAGAAGGATATCTTTTATGCCACTTCTCCATGCGGAAAGAGCGGCTGCCATTCCCGCTGGCCCTCCGCCTACGATGACAAGTTGGTATAGCTTCTCCTCGTTAGTTTCCATTCCTTCACCTCTTTTTTAGGATCTGAGACGATCCCCCTTTTTTGGAAACATCTTCCATTACAATGTCTAGCTCGCGCGCGAGAATCGACATGGATTTTGGCGTACAAAACCCGCCTTGACACCTCCCGGCACCTACACGAACGCGTCGTTTCAAACCATCGAGATCCCTTGCTCCTAACCGTCGTCTGATCGCATGAACAATGTCTTTTTCAGAAGTCAGTTCACAACGACAAATCACATTACAACACGATGTTGAACCGATATCATTCACCCCAGGATCATCCAGTTTTTCGTACAAAGGTTTTTCGATAATCCTCATCGGCTGAAAATCTGTGTTGCATTTGGGTTGGAGTCGTTCGCACACCATCTCAGCCACGTATTCTCCTATGGCAGGTGCACTAACCAATCCAGGAGACTCGATCCCGATGCAATCGATAAAACCGGGTGCACCCTCGACTTCATCGATAATGAAATCATCTTGACTTTCATGGGCTCTGAGACCTGCAAAACTTGTGATAACCATTGACAATGGGACATCTACAACCAATTGACCTACTTTGCGTCGGATATCCGCCATACCATCATAGGTAGTGCCGGTGTCTTCTTTGTCTTCGATGTCAATCGCGGTTGGACCGATAATCAAATTCCCATCTACCGTAGGTGCAACCAACACGCCTTTGCCCAATCGTCCGGGTAGGGAAAACAACGTGTGATGGACATGGTTTCCTGCACATTTATCCAGCAGGAAGTATTCACCTTTTCTTGGAATTATGGTTACTGGTTTTTTAGAGATGAAATTATGGATCTCATCACCGTGAACACCAGCAGCATTAACCACTAATGTCGAATAGAAACAACCGCGATTGGTTTCCACACAATACCCGTTATCCACAGATCGAATGTCTGTCACCATGGTATTTAATAAGAACTCCACTCCGTTATCATAAGCGTTTTCGCAAAGTCCAATCACCATCCCAAAAGGATCTACTATGCCAGCGGATTTTGCTAGTAACACCTTGTGAAAATTAGGATTTAAATTTGGCTCACAAATCAACGCCTCCTCTCTCGACAAAATCTTTAAACCGTCAATGGCATTTTCTTTCCCCTTGTCCAGTAGCGCATAAAGCGCTGCTTCTTCTCTTTTATCTGAACAGACGACAAACGAGCCATTTCGCTTAAACTTAAAAGAAAGACCTTTGGACAAGGATTCCATAAGGTCATTGCCTCGCTTGTTTAAGCGGGCCTTCAAGCTACCGGGGGCAGCATCGTAACCAGCGTGGGCTATGGCGCTATTAGCTTTCGTCGTCCCCGTCCCCACATCATTGCCTTTATCGACGACCAATACGTTTAATCGGTACTGGGATAGGGCTCTAGCAATCGCAGCGCCGGATATCCCCGCACCGATAATTAACACATCATATATCATGTCCTTATCCATGTTTATCGATCGTATTTCTTGATCAACCCTACGCCAAGTGGATAGGGTCCTGTATGTACACCGATCGTCGCTCCGATACGTTGAGGTGTGACAAATTCCGCCACAGAAGCAAACACATCCTCGACGATCTCATTAGTCACTCGAATCATCTTCTCAATCTCATCTGGATCATAGCCGTATCCGACGACAAATTGATAATCCATTGGGTCGACCTGGTTGTCTGTAAAGAAATCTCGGAGTTGTTCTGCAATTTTCTTCATCGAACGCACTCTGCCTCGAACTACACCTGTCGATTCGATAACGCCATGTTTCAAGGACAATATCGGCTTTAACCCCAAACCCTGAACCACATTACCCAGGACTTTATTCACTCTACCTCCATTAATGAGGTAATCCATGTTATCGACAGTGAAGAAAATTTGAATCGTCTCTTTTAACTGCTCGGAGATTTCGACAACCCGTTCAGCGCTCATCCCAGCGTCGCGCATTCGGCATATCTCGACGATGAACAACGCCTCTCCCAGAGTGGCGGAGCCACTGTCGATGACATAGATCGGAAGTGGGCCATGTTGCTCTTCTAACATCTTTCGAGCCGTCTCCGCACTATTGTACGAACCACTGAATTTAACATTCAGACAGACACAAATAATCGTCTCCCCATTGCTGATATAAGATTCGAAAATCTTGAGATAATCTGCAACTGACGGAAGAGACGTTGAAGGAAATGTCGCTTTATGATCAACCATAAAATCATAGAGTTCTTGAGATGTAATCGTCTCGTGCTCTTTATAATAGGTTTCACTATCGGTCTTAACATAGAATGGTACAAGTGTGACACCCATCTCCTCTGCAATTTCTGGACTGATATCACAAGCGCTATCTGCTATAATTTTAAACATAATAACCTCCTTAATTACCTCTTATTATACCATCTCTCAACCTTCAATCAACTGATAATCTCGCGACTCTATCGATGCATCACATTATTCTCTCGAAATCCTTTCAAAACATTCTCGTATTATAATAATCTAGCCTTCAACCCTTCCTAAACGGAGTCATTTAGGGTAAAATTAGTAATGAGTTCTACAAAATATTAATTTTATCTCAAGACGGAGGCAGACATGAGACGATCATTTTATATCATTCTGTTATTGCTGTCGTTGATGCTCACAGGATGTTTCTTGACATCACAATCTGAAAAGCTTGTTGGAGCGACATCCTCGGCATTAAGCAAGCCAGATTCCGTGTTAAAGCATTCATCGGAAGCATCCCGCGAGGAAGATCTTTGGAGTGATAACGACGCTCAGAAAACGACACCTATAGACGATGGGAACGTCACTGTTGAAGACTATTTCCCCATTCTCAGAGACCTTCACATGCAGGTGGTTTACAATGATAACCCTTTGGCAATAGGTGATATTTACGTCGATTACACCGACAGCAACAAATTGCAATTGCGAGAAGTTCATAGAGGCGGTCAAACGGTATACGTCCTGGCTGTAGAAAACCATTGTATTATATTGAATCAAGTTCACGAATCCGTTCACGAACGCGAAAACTACTTGGGCAAAAAAGCCACCGATGGTACGATTTTGCTAAAAGATCCCATAGTCGAAGGCACGTCATGGGTGAACGACGACGGATCCCTGTCGTCGATAACTGGAATTGATGTTCAGGTCATCACCGATCATAACACTTATGAAACAGTAGAAGTCACTAAGGAAGCAAAGGACACTCGAACAACCTATTACTTCTCAAAGAATATGGGTTTAATCCGGGTAACCAATGAGGTACATGGCATAACAACTAGTCGAACTCTACATCAAGTCGCTACTAACGCGCCTTACAAACAAAAGATCAACTTTTATTACCCCTTGGTCGATTCCAATGAGATTGGCGTCATCCAACGAACTGTAGCTTTTTATACCAACGATATTACACGAAACACTTTAAGCGAAATTTACAAAGACATCCCAAAAGGATGCCTACCCGTTTTTTCTAAAGAATCCCAAATTAACAGCCTCTATCTCAACGAGGATGGCCGAGTCTATGCCGACCTAAATGAAGGATTTAGCCATTCGCTAAACCTTGATGTGAAAGACGAGAGTCGTCTTCTCCAATCTCTGGCGAATACTTTTGGCGATTATTACCAAGTAGAAAAACTTATTCTTACCATAGATAACCAGCTGTACAATAGCGAACACATTAAACTCGAACAAAACGAATCATTGGTTGCGCGTTATCATGCCGTCACTCCCATTGATTGACAAAAAAATAAATTCCAAGACTGCATTGTCTATAGATTCCATGGAGGAAGTTTGTGAAAATCAAGAAAAAACTCATCGCCCTGTCCGTTTTAGTCGTTCTCTTATCTGGATGTTCTAAAATTCCCGAGGGCAACTATGAAGGTTCCGCAGAAGGATATGGTGGTCCTGTTTCACTCAAGGCCACGATCGATAAAGATGGACGCCTTTCTAACGTTGAAATCACCGCTCAATCTGAAACCGAAGGGTTAGGAACGACGGCACTGGACAAACTCGTCGCCCAATCCATCGGCTCACTCCCTAAGGACGTCGATATGATCGCAGGCGCCACCCTTACATCAGCGGCCTACCTCAACGCCCTGAACACTGCCCTTTATCAAGAAAAAGCACAGCTCTACACCGTTGATAAAGACCTTTTTAAAGAGCCCGAACCGGAACCGATCCAGGGCCTTAGCGATGAAACTATCACGGAGGGAAGTGGACAGCGAAAAGGGTTAGTAGGCACAGAGCTACTTTACGTCCGTTCAAAACCTACAGTCGAAGGTGAACGCATCGGTGAACTGGTAAACGGCACTGAAGTGATCATCATTGCCGAGGCAACAGATGATTCCGGCTTGATCTGGTACCAAATCCACTATCCCGACGAATCCTCAAACGGATACGTATCGAGTAGCTACGTCGAAATCATTGAATAGGGTTTGGGCACCTTCAATGAAGGTGCCTTTCATTATCGGATTCACTTCCATGACCTTAACCTGTAAAAGGAGAGCACATGACCAATCTCACACTCATAATCAAAGGCTTTTTTATCGGATTTGCAGCAATCGCGCCAGGTATTAGCGGAGGAGCGTTGGCGGTTTTGATGGGCATCTACGATAAACTCATTTCATCCATTAACCGATTTTTTACCGATACAAAATCCAGCTTAACACTGCTCATTCCCATCGCCATCGGAGGAGGAGTTGGAGTACTCGTTTTTAGTCACTTGTTTCGTCAACTAATGGATACACACAACATTCTCATTCGATTTGTTTTCATCGGACTCATCATCGGCACCTTGCCCGATCTCGCAAATACCGCAACGAAGCAAGGATTTAAAAAGCAACAGCTCATCCCATTTGCAATGGCATTCGGAATAGGACTCTTCATGCTTTACCTCGAACAAACAAAGTCCACCAGCACTGACGGCTCCCCCTCTTTCTTCCAGCTCATCTCCTATGGTGTGATTATCTGCAGTGGATCGGTTATACCCGGACTGAGTACCTCTGCTATACTGATGACGATTGGCGGGTACAGTTCGGTATTACAAATCATAGCAACCATTGACATCCGTTCAATGATCCCTATGGCAATAGGCTTTGTCCCTACTTTCTTTCTATTGACGAAAATTATCGCCTATTTATTTGATCAGTACTACCAATTGACCTATGCTGCGATCATCGGACTTGTGCTTGCCTCGACGTTACCCTTATTTCCCGGCTTTCAATTCACACCCACTTACTATGTCGCTCTCCTCGCCGCAATTATCTGTGGAATCATAACATTTAAGCTCACTACATTATCAAACCGTTCGCAAAAAAAGACCCTCTAGGGGGTCTTTTTTTTATGAGTTTTCTCCTTTTAACCGGTATCTGCGTATCGCTAGGGAAAGCAGGAAAAATGCGACCATCATGACAAGTTCAATCGAAAAAGACTTCGTTAAGATTTCAATCAATTTTGGAGAACCCTTTGGAAGTTTTAAAATCGCTTCGTCGGCAACTACCTGCCAATAAGCTGGGAAAAAACTTGCCGCAGTTTGAAGGGGCTTCCAAACAAACTCCATCGGGATGAAAATACCGCTGGAAAATGCGATAAACAACGGCCAAATAACCCTTATAAACTCAATCGCTGATGTCTGTTGAAAAATGGTGGAAATCAACAATGCCATTGAGATCATCGCTAGTAAATGGATGAAGCTCGACCCTAAAAGCATCAATCCTTTCTCTCCTAAAAACGCACTCGCTCCGAAGGAAATCATACCAACAGCGATAAGGATACCCCAGATGATGATACCGAATACAACATTGGCCAGCAGTAACTCTAAATAACGCCTACCATCAGTAAAGCCTGCCACCATCTCCCTAGCTCTCGTATCCTTGTCATTGAGAATAAGCATCGTCATGCAAATAATTGAAAGAACGGTAGACATGAGCAGATAAATCATATAGCTCGTATAAGTTTTTGCCCCAATTCCGTTCAGAATTTCTTTTTGCGATCCAAAAACCTTCAATGTAGTTTCTTTTGCTAAATCCTCGCCAATCATCTCTTCAACATCCTCTTGAGCAAAAAGATCCGCTGAAACATTTCTAGCGTTATTGTAAATCTGCCAAGTGTCCAGGTATTTTGTCACCTCGATATCCACTAGCATATTTTCTTGCATCCCTTGGGTTTTTTCAATAGATATTGGCAACTCACTTGGCTTTTCAAATCTTTCACTAAATCCTTTTGGGATTCTCAGCGCAAAATTGATACGCTCATAGAACAATGCATCGTCAAGTGACTTCTTATCATCGGGAATATCAACCAAATTGAATCGCGTTCCGATGTAGCGGTGTAGTCCCTCAGCGACCGCTCCTCCACGATCTTCATTGTAGACGGCAACATCGAGTTTTTTTGGCGTGTAAGCCTCATCTGGCATCGATTTTATGTTCGAACCAAAAATAAACGCAATAAGGGAAAAAATCCCAACGTATATAAAAATTACAGATAGTTGACTTCTTACGATTTGGAAATAGAGTTTAAAGACTCTCATAATCTGCCCTCCTTAACCCAATCATCGTCAATGCAATAAACGCGACAAGTAGTCCGCCTAGATAGACCATGTTGTGACTATAGATTTCCATCGTCTCATAAAATCTCAACGCATTGAGCCCTTCGACGATAGCATTCAATGGATTAAACTTTTGCACGACAGGCAGGTGAGTATCGATGGCGTATTTTACCTCAACGCTCATCATTCCGCTCATAAATCCCATGGCTAAGGGTAAAATAATCCCTAAACCATTTTTTAATGTCATTTTGCCTGGCAGCAAGGAACCGACTGCCGTTCCCATGAAAAAACCAACAAGGGTTCCAAGGACGACGATTCCCACAATTGCCCCGTAAGAATCACCAACAGGCATCTTTAACAATAACATATAGCCAAAGGTCAACAGATTTAATAACACTGCCATGACTAACGACGCCACCATGACCGCTATAAAACGCAATCGCTTAGAAGTCGGTGAAATTGCAGCTCTCATAGAAACTGGAGAGTAAACCGCCTCGACATTGCCTACGACATCGATTCCCTTTGCCACTGCGGCAATACAAATATATGCCAGTATCGCCAAGTAAAACACGGTGTACTTTGAGACATTGGATACCGGTGTTTTTAATGTCATTAAATAATCTTTCCCATTTAGCGTCGAAATCATTTGACTCACTTGATCATTCGATATTGGAATCCTACGATCTACTGCTTCGTTGATAATGCGCGTCACCGTATTTTCCCTTTGTTGGTAGTAGTCCATCATCGCTTTAACCATTATCACCCGATAGTTTTCGATGTCACGTGGACCTAAAACATAGGAGATAGGCTTTCCCTTCTCATAAGTGATCATCCCATCAACCTTGCCCGACTCGACGAGTTTTTCTCCGGCGGGTCGATCAACCAGAATAGGCACCAAATTTTTATTGGTTTCTGTATCGTAGAGGATCTGATCACCATCCATGGTATGAGATTCGCCCTCTGACTCTAAAAACTGACGAAAGGGCATACCCTCAATCGTTTGATCTGTTTTTTCTACTGCAACAGGTACGGGATCAATCTTGAAATTCTCCGTATCAGCGATATTATGAAAAGCAACGTAGTAAAGCGTCACCATAGCAAATGGGAATAAAAGGTTCCACAATATGGATTCTTTATTTCTAAAAAAAAGTTTTGTTTGAGCGATAAATATGTGTTTAAACACGATCCCTCAACTCCTTCCCAGTGATCTCTAAGAAAACGTCGTTTAAACTCGGTTGCTTTGAAGTCAAACGTTGAGTTTCAACCTTATGAGTCTCTAAATAGTGGATAATATTTCCTAGGCCATTGGCCCCTCTATCCATACGGATTACCAACTCTGGCTGATCGTATTGTACAGATACAACATGATCCATTGTTCTGATTCCATCGATCACTGACTCATCGATGTGGAAAGCTTCAATCGCGATGGTTTCACCAATCGATGACATGGCTTTAATTTCTTCAATCGTACCAGTCACCAATGTCTTTCCCTTGTCCATAATAGAGAGTCGATCACATAGCATTTCAACTTCATCCATATAGTGAGTCGTGTAAAGGACAGTTGAACCTTGTTCCGCTAACCGCTTAATCCCCTCTAAGATGTTATTTCGACTTTGAGGATCCACCGCCACCGTAGGCTCGTCGAGGATGATTAACCTTGGTTTATGCGCGATACCACAGGCGAGATTTAAACGTCTAAGCAGTCCACCAGATAATTTTTTGGGTCGAAATTTCCGGACCTCTTCAAGTTGTACAAATTCGATCGCTTCATTTACTAATTGTTTACGCTGAGTTTTATTTTCAATGTAAAGTCCACAAAAGTAATCGATATTTTCTTCCACGCTCAATTCGTTATAAACGGCAGGATTTTGCGAAACCACGCCGATCTGTTTTTTTAAATCGTAACGATAGGGGGTCATCTTTTCACCAAAAATTTTGATACTTCCTGTTTCGTAGGTTAATAATGACAATAGACAATTAATCGCTGTCGTCTTTCCCGATCCGTTCGGACCTAATAATCCGTAAATTTCACCTTCTTTCACCGATAAATTCAAATGATTCAATGCCAATACTTCCTTGTACCTTTTTACCAAATTTTCAACGTGAATGATCATATAGACCTCCTTTGCTTTCTTGTAACAACATTGTACCTCCAAAGGACTTTCCCTTGAAGTGTCTACAATAACTAATCGAAGATGACAATTGTCATCACTAGCTCGTATTTGATATACTATACAAAACGATAAAGGTGGTGGAAGATCATGCACTTTACAAATAAACTTATCGTATTCGCCCTTGCTTTTTCGGCGTCACTCATCGTCGATCCGCTAGATCCGCCGATTTTAGAGGTGATGGTAGCGCTGATCGCTTTGGCGATTTCGCTATTGATCATTCTACAATGGCCCCAAAAAAATGTTGTTCCATTGATTGTCACGGTTTTTACACTCCTGTGCTTTGCTATTAAATATCCCATGATCTTATTTTTTTCACCTGTTCTCCTTTACGATCTTAAGGACCCCCCATACGTATTTCTAAATCTAATCGTTCTTTTTATTAGCTTTTTATTGCAAGGTTCCTTGGCTTTGGTTATCTTTGTTGCCACCCTTATGGCTCTATCCTGGTATCTTTCGAGTGATACATCTAAGCGGGTCCTTTTGCTAAAAACCCAGTATCAAACGATCGATGAGGAAAAATATCTCCACGAAAAATTGAAACAAAAGAATGAAGAGCTAGTGCGCTCTCAAAATGAATACGCCGAAAATGCCGTACTTACCGAACGCAATCGAATCGCTCGGGATATCCACGATCACATCGGTCACGTTCTTTCGAGTGCCATTATCCAACTTGGTGCATTGGAAGTCTTGGAAAAAGATCCCAATATTAAAACAGGTATTGGCACCACGCGAAAGACCTTGACCAACGGAATGGAACAGATCCGAAATAGTCTGCACAACATGCATGAATCCTCACTCGATTTTTATGAATTGTTGCGGAAAACGAGTCGTGACTTTACTTTTTGCCCCGTTGGAATCTCTTATCACCTTAGCGATCCACTGCCCAAAGCACTCTACCATTCCTTTGCCGCTACCATTAACGAAGGGCTAACTAATGTGATCAAACATTCCAATGCCACATCCGTACACATCACGCTCTCGGAATCTAATGAAGCTGTTCATCTTCTGATTCAGGACAACGGAACGCAACCTTCTTCGAGAACGGGGCCAGGGATAGGCCTAATGGGTATCGAAGAACGAGCAGCAGCTCTAGGAGGCCAAGTCCATATTAGCAGCTCTAAGGGATTTCGCATTTTCGTGTCCATACCCCATCTTAATAAAGGAGAATAGCCATGAAACTCATTATTATCGACGACGATCCATTAGTTTGCCAAGGACTAAAAACGATCGTCGAAATAGGCTCCGCCCATGAAAACGACCCGATCCAAGTGGTTGCCATTGGACACGATGGCACTGAAGCCATCGAGCTATACGCCGTCCATCAGCCAGATCTTCTCTTGCTAGATATACGCATGGGAGAAATGGACGGCATTGCAGCTGGGAAAATCATCATGTCAAAGGATCCCAATGCAAAACTCCTCTACCTCACCACCTTTCTCGACGACGAGTACATTATCGAATCTTTGAGATTAGGAGCTAAGGGTTATTTATTGAAAACTAAATTTGAAAGCGTATTGCCCGCGCTCTACGCCGTCATCAATGGTCAGCGCGTCTTTGGAGACGACATCGTCGATAAAATCCCTAAATTTATCGACAGCAAACCCTCGCCAAAAGGAAATATGAGCCCCTTGTCCGAAAAGGAAAAAACTATTGTAGAGCGCGTCGCCGAAGGGTTAAATAATAAAGAAATTGCAGAAATCACGCACTTCTCTGAAGGTACTATACGTAACTACATCTCGGTTATCCTAGAAAAACTCAACTTGAGAGATCGAACTCAACTCGCTATTTACTACTATAAAGAAACGAACGGGTAGCCAGTCAGCTACTCGTTTTCTTCTTCATTTTTTTGATTTTCAAGATATGCGATTTGATCCTCTGCTATTTTCCCACTAAGCTTTGCCACGATGACATCATATCCTTTTGGTCGATGCGGGATCAAACAGTTCGAACAGTCCTTTACCCCAGAAACCATTCTGAAGTTGCCTCCACAGTCTCTTCCCATCAAATAGAGAGGGCAGTAACAAAATAAACAGTTAAAATCTTCTTCATTTCCTTCGCCAATGTCGTGACAAGGAAAATACTGACATGCTGTATTGCAAAAAAACCTATAAGATTGTTCCATCGTCCAACCTCCTATAACCGTAAACGCCTGTGTACGTAACTTGCTTAAAGTGAATCTTATACTTCTTCATCATACCACACCTTTCGAAGTGTGCTAGTATAGATTTTGGTGCTTGATTTGACTTGGGTAACAAAACCCCCATCACAGTTCCACTGTGAGCGACGCAACATCCGAGGATATCTCCTCTTTCATATAGATCGATTAAAATCGACAGATCTGGTTTTTTTAAGAATTTCTGACTGAGTAAGGCACTATGCACGCCAACGGCGCCGAGTTCAACTAAAGATTGTTTTTTTACAGCCTCTTCCAGGAGGTTTACGACAGCGCTAAATGCGGTGGATTGTGCAAGGAGAAGATCGTAATCTCGATTGCTTTGAAAGACTTCTGTGTCGCAAATCCCTTCTGGTTCAAGGATCAACACCGAAAATTCTGGATGCCATTGAAAAGATTTCAATACCGCCCCTTCGACAAAGTCGATAAAACTCAGCGCTTCAAACACCGTAGCATCTGTCGGCTCTATTTGGATACAAAGATCAAAAATCTCACGCTGGCTAATCGTCTTGTCGAAGAACGCCGCTGTCGCCGCAATGGTTGAAGCGATATCAGCGGTACTCGACGCCATCCCCTTAGTTCTTGGAATGGTGCTCTCTATGGTCAATTTCAGTCGATGAATCTCGTTAGGGTCAATGCTAAAATACGACAAGGTTTTTTCCATGCCGCGATAGGCTTTGAGATAGAATGGAGATCTCTCATCCTTGCCATCAGTAACTACTGCAGTTGCGTACCAATCGATTCCAAAAGAGGCCAACACCTCACTCCCACGCCACCATCCCTGGCAAAGTTCTCCCACAGATGCGGGGCATTTTCCCACGCCTAGCACCTTCTGTCCACCAACGGTCATTGCCGCACCACACCTTTCATCGCATTATGTTCAGCTTCATATTTCGTCATTCTAGCATAATCGAATGCTTTCCTTTTGTAAAGAGTCTCCCGGTCTCTCCAATTTTCGATAGGATAAGAAATTTACCTGTACTTTCTCTAGCACTTATAATATAATGCATTGGTCTATTAAATTGTAAAGAGGTATCACATGAATCAATTAGCAACGTTTATCAAAGCAGCTAACGACATTTTATGGGGACCACCTATGCTCATCGCCCTTATCGGCTTTGGTGTTCTCGCCACTTTTGGCTTAGGTTTTCCACAAATTGTACGTTTAGGCAAATCCTTCAAACAGGTTTTCGGAGGCATGTTCAACAAATCACAAGATGCCAAAGAAACCATCTCATCCTTCCAATCCTTAGCTACAGCCATCGCTGCTCAGATTGGAACGGGTAACGTCGCAGGTGTCGCCACCGCCATCATATCAGGAGGTCCTGGTGCCGTATTTTGGATGTGGTTTGCTGCCTTTTTTGGCATGGGCACCATCTTTGTAGAAGCCGTTCTCAGCCAAAAATACCGCGAAAAACGCAATGGTCAGTATGTAGCAGGCCCTTCCTATTACATTAAAAACGGCATCAAATCCAAGGGTATTTCTACCTTTCTATCGACCTTTTTCTCGATCGCCATTATTATCGCCTTAGGTTTGGTCGGAAACACCGTACAATCCAACTCGATTGCCGATGCAGTTTCGCGGGCATTTAGTCTCCCTCAAATTGGGATTGGCATCATTTTAGCCGTTTTAGCCGCAGGTATCTTCCTTGGTGGCATTAAACGCATCGCCAACTTCGCTGAGCTCGTCGTGCCCTTTATGGCTATTATTTACATCATCGGCAGTATTTTAGTACTCTTCGTCTTCCGATCAAACATCCTTCCAGCATTCAACTTAATTCTTTCGAGCGCTTTTGAATTCAAGGCTGTAGCAGGGGGCGCGCTGGGTACGGGCGTTTTGAAAGCCATGCGTTATGGCGTCGCGCGCGGCCTGTTCTCCAATGAAGCTGGAATGGGTTCCACTCCCCATGCACACGGTATTGCCCATGTCGAACACCCCGTACAGCAAGGGATGTCCGCTATGGTCGGCGTGTTCATCGACACGATGATCGCGTGTACCTGTACTGCATTGGTCATTCTTGTCACAGGTGCACATCATCTAGGTCTCGATGCAGCAGCTGTCACTCAAGCGGCTTTCAGTACTGCATTTGGTCCAATTGGCGAAAAATTTCTCGCCATTTGCCTCACCTTCTTCTCCTTCACCACCATTATCGGTTGGTATTATTTTGGGGAAAGCAATGTACGCTTTTTATTCAAAGGGAAAATAGCCATTCGCATCTACCAAATTTTTGTGCTCGGATTCATTCTGATGGGTTCCGTTCAAAAAGTCGATATGGTCTGGAACTTTGCCGACTTTACCAATGGCTTAATGGTCATTCCAAACTTAATCGGTATATTCTTGTTGTTTAAGCAAGCAAAAACCATGCTCATCGACTATGATGATCAATTGCGTTCGGGTAAACCCTTGACCTTTGATTACAAATACGAAAAGTAATAAACTAGCCTATTCGAAGACCAATCGAATAGGCCTTTTTATTGCCCCTTTAGCGGGTATGGTGTAAAATAATAACATCACTAAAACACATTGGAGGACTACCATGAAACCTTATAACATTGACACTTTATGTGTTCAAGCTGGTTATGAACCTAAAAACGGAGAACCACGTGTCGTTCCCATCGTCCAATCGACGACTTTCAAGTACGATTCCGCTCAGGATATGGGCGATCTCTTTGATTTAAAAGCAGCGGGCTACTTCTATACTCGCCTTGCCAATCCTACCAACGATGCGGTCGCTGGAAAAATAGCAGCTCTCGAAGGCGGTGTTGGCGCCATTCTTACATCTTCGGGTCAAGCCGCTAACTTTTACGCCATCATGAACATCTGCACAGCTGGCCAACACATCATCGCCTGCTCAACGATTTACGGTGGCACCTACAATCTACTTGCTCATACGATGGCCGATATGGGAATAGAGTGTACGTTTGTCTCTCCTGATATTTCTGAAGGAGAGTTAAATGGCCTGTTTAAAGACAACACCCGTTGCGTTTTTGGCGAGACCGTGTCCAATCCATCACTAGACGTATTCGACATCGAGAAATTTGCAAAAGCGGCTCACGACCACGGAGTCCCGTTAATCGTCGACAACACCTTCCCCACACCAATCCATTGTCGCCCCATAGAATGGGGAGCCAATATCGTCACTCACTCGACTACGAAATACATGAACGGTCACGCGACAACCGTTGGCGGTGTCGTCGTCGATGGCGGCACCTTTGACTGGGATGCACATCCTGATAAATTTCCATCTTTGACTCAACCTGATGAAACCTACCACGGCGTAGTCTTTACCAAAAGCTTTGGAAAAGCCGCATACGTTTATAAAATGACCACCACTCTTATGCGGGACCTAGGTAGTATCCCATCGCCTAACGATGCTTTTTTGCTAAACATCGGCCTAGAAACCTTGCATTTGAGGATGGAACGCCACTGCTCAAACGCTAAGCGCGTGGCAACTTATTTAAAAGACAGAGACGATATCGCCTGGGTCAATTACTGTGATTTAGAAGGCGATGCCAACTACGCATTAGCTAAAAAATATATGCCTAACGGCAGTTGCGGTGTCATCACCTTTGGGATCAAAGGCGGAAGAGACGAAGCTATGGCGTTTATGAACAATCTAAAGCTCGCGTCCATCGTCACCCACGTTGCTGACTCGCGCACATGCGTGTTACATCCAGCATCGACAACACACCGCCAAATGAAAGACCACGAACTTGAGCGGGCAGGGGTAAAGCCTGACTTGATCCGCATGTCCGTTGGTATTGAAGATCCAAGAGATATTATCGCAGATATCGAGCAGGCTCTAGCGCAACTCTAGCCTGATTCGCCCTTAGTAAAAACACCTTGCAAATGACATTAAATCAGTCATTTGCAAGGTGTATTAAATTAATCATTGACTATGTGCATCCAGATCTCATTAGTGTTGCTCTAAAGGGCCTTCACCACTTCATCGCCCATTTCTTTTGTGGTGATCAAAGTTTTTCCCTCTTCCATAATATCAGGGGTTCGGAACCCTTGTGCAAGAACTTTCTTCACCGCGTTTTCTATGCGAGCGGCTGCTTCTAATTCTCCAAAAGAGTACTGAAGCATCATCGCTGCAGATAGAATCGTCGCCAGTGGATTAGCTTTCCCTTGACCTGCAATATCTGGAGCTGAACCGTGGGAAGGCTCATAAAGGCCTACTTTCCCTCCAATGCTCGCCGATGCAAGCATCCCAATAGACCCGGTCATGACCGAAGCTTGATCTGTTAATATATCGCCAAACATATTCTCGGTCACAATAACGTCGAAAGAAGTCGGTCTTAATATCAATTGCATTGCTGCATTGTCAACGTATAGGTGATCGAGTTCTACATCGGGATAATCTTTTTCATGGAGTGCGATAATAGTTTCTCTCCATAGGCGAGACGTCTCCAAAACATTGGCTTTATCGACGCTAGTGACTTTGTTGCGACGCTTTTTAGCCGTTTCAAAAGCAAGTCGTCCGATGCGCTCAATTTCAGAAACATAGTATTTGTTTTCATCGATAGCGTAGGACCCCTGCTCGTCTACTCCTCTCTCCTTCTTGCCAAAATAGATCCCACCGGTCAACTCGCGAACCGTCACCAAGTCTGTGCCTAAAACGACCTCTTTTTTCAAAGTGGACGCATCGGCCAATTCTTCGTAAACGATGGCGGGTCGAATATTGCCAAACAAACCAAGGGCCTTTCTCAACGGAAGTAATCCGCCGATTTCAGGACGTTGGGTAGGTGGCAGATGATCCCATTTCGGTCCGCCTATGGCACCTAACAAAATGGCATCACTATTTTGACACAACTCCAATGTGGCATTGGGAAGAGGCTCACCACAGACGTCGATTGCGGCTCCTCCAAAATGTCCTTGTTGAAAATTGAATGAAAATCCGTAGAACTCCCCAACAGCATTTAGTACCTTTATCGCTTCAGGAACGATTTCGGGGCCGATACCATCTCCTGGCAAAACAGCTATATTGTATTCCATATGATTACTCCTGACTCATTTTGTTCGCTTTGATATAATTCATCAACCCGCCACTAGCGATCAGCTCTTGCATAAATCCAGGGAAAGGTACCGCTTGATACGTTTTTCCTGTCGTCAAATCCACAATCGTACCCGTTTGCGCATCCACTTCTACTTCGTGTCCTTCTTTGATCTCTTGTGAAGCTTCTTTCGATTCAAAAATAGGAAGACCAATATTTAGCGAGTTGCGATAGAAAATACGTGCAAAACTCTCAGCGATGACACAACTCATACCTGCTGCTTTAATCGCTAACGGTGCGTGCTCACGACTAGACCCACAGCCGAAATTTTTTCCTGCTACGATCAGATCACCAGGTGCTATTTTGGCACTAAAGCCTGCTTCTGCATCTTCCATAACATATTTTGCCAATTCTTTAGCATCGGGTGAATTTAAATACCTTGCCGGTATGATGGCGTCCGTATCGATATCGTCGCCAAAGGTCCAAGTGTTACCTTTTAGTTTCATGATAAAACCTCCTCAGGGGATACAATACGCCCAGCTATAGCGGATGCCGCTGCAACTGCTGGACTCGCCAAATAGATTTCACTGCCAGGATGACCCATGCGTCCAACAAAGTTCCGGTTCGTCGTCGAAATCGCCCTTTCTCCATCAGCTAAAATACCCATGTGACCACCTAAACACGGTCCGCAGGTCGGTGCGGAGATCGCCACGCCAGCATTGATAAAGATCTCAAAAAGCCCTTCTTGCATCGCTTGAAGATATACCTGTTGTGTGCCAGGGAAAATCAACGTGCGAACGCGAGGATCGACAGATTTGCCTTTGAGAATCTCAGCGGCAACTCGCATGTCTTCAATGCGCCCATTTGTACAAGACCCGATCACCACTTGATCGATGGAAATGTCGCCGAGTTTAGAAACCCCTTTAGTGTTTTCAGGGAGATGCGGACAAGCTACTTGGGGTTCCAAATTCGTCACATCCCATTCGTAGGTTTTTGCATAAACCGCATCGGCATCGCTTTCGTATATCTTGAATGGCTTGGTCACTCTCTCATTAACATAATTCAAAGTCGTTTGGTCCGGCGCAATAATGCCATTTTTACCACCCGCTTCAATTGCCATATTGCACATCGTAAATCGACCATCCATTGATAGATTATCTATGACCTCGCCAGTAAACTCCATACTCATGTAACGCGCACCATCGACGCCAATTTGACCGATCGTGTAAAGAATCAGATCCTTTCCTGAAACCCACTTGCCTAGAGTACCATTAAAAATAAATTTGATCGACTCTGGAACCTTAAACCAAGCTTCTCCCGTAATCATCGCCGCAGCCAAATCCGTAGACCCCACTCCAGTGGCAAAAGCACCAAGAGCTCCGTAAGTACAGGTGTGACTATCTGCACCTATGATTGCATCACCTGGTGCAACGATTCCTTGCTCTGGAAGCAATACGTGCTCAATCCCGACCCTCCCAACTTCAAAATAGTGTTCAATTTCCTGTGCATGTGCAAATTCCCTCACTTGCTTTGAAAGTTGAGCAGATTTAATGTCTTTATTTGGTGTAAAATGGTCTGGCACCAAACAGATTTTTGATCGATCAAAAACCTTTGTCGCACCAACCTTTTCGAACTCATTAATCGAAACCGGTGCGGTCACGTCATTAGCTAATAAAATGTCGAGTTTAGCGTTGATAAGTTGACCTGGTGTCACCTTGTCTAAACCGGCGTGATCTGCAAGTATCTTTTCAGTAATTGTCATTCCCATTTGAGATCCTCCTCCATTTCCAGTGATGCTTATATTTTACTACATTATCGAAAGATTCTAAAGGCTCTTTTAAACTAAAGAATTTCTACTGGTCTTTTTTTAGAGAAATACCTCGTCACGGTAACGTGAATCCTTCAACAATCGACATATTATCGGAAATTTGATATAATGTATACAGCGGACAATCTCTCGGTCTTACCTTTACCGCTAGCCTAGCTATAAACTCTAGCTGCCCAGAAAGGACGTATCACATGAAAAAGAAAACGTTTTTACTATTACTCGGGTGCTTACTATTTATTGGATTAGCAGGATGCTCAAAAGGTCCCGCTACTGACACATCGATCACCTCACCTTTGAAGAGCGAACTGATTATTGGATACGAAAAAGATACGGAAACCCTCGATACCTTTAAGACCAGTTGGTTTTCTGACTCGTTGATCTATGTCTACGATCGTCTCATTTCAAGAGATTACGATTTCGACTACAAACCAAGCCTTGCCACTCGTTGGGAAACTTCCGAAGACGGGATGGTGTGGACTTTTTACTTAAAAGATGGCGTGACTTTTCATGATGGAACACCGCTTTCGAGTGCAGATGTGGCTTGGACGCTCAACCGGATCATCGACCCCGAAATTGCCGCTCCTATCGCCGCGGACTACTCCTCAATCCGAGAAGTCATTGCCAAAGATCCGCTCACTGTCGAAGTTCACCTCAACCATCCCTATGCCAACCTTCCCTTTGTCCTATCCAGTACTTCAGCGGGTATCGTCTCTGAAAAATCCTATACGGAGAAAGGCGACACCTACGGTATTAGTGCTCTCAATGGAACCGGTCCATTTAAGTTTGTCGAGTGGAAACAAGGCGACCGGATCGTTTTGGAAAAAAACGACGCCTACGAGTGGGGACCTGATTGGATGGAGAATGGTGGAAAACCGCAAATCGATCGTATAGTCATGCGCATTATACCTGAGGAAAACACCCGTATGATGGAAATTGAGGCCGGTAATGTTCATGTCCTCCGTGATGTCCCAGCGACCTTCAAAGACCAGTTATCAAAAAATGAAAATATCAAGTTGTTTTCAGGAGATGCCACTAAGCTCGTCTACCTCGCCTACGCAACGGATAAAACCCCTTTCAATGACATCAAAGTGCGTAAAGCGATAAATCATGCTATTAATCGCGCTGAAATCGTCGATTATCTCATGCGAAAGGCTGCTACAGTCGCTGACGGATACCTTCCACCTGCACTCAAATCCGAATATTTCGCCGATTCCTCCGCATTGAGTTACGACTACGACCCTGAATCGTCAAAAGCTCTACTTAAAGAAGCAGGTTTCCCAGAAGGTTTTACAACCACTCTCGCTGCAGAAAACACCAGCCAATTTACCAAATTAGCGGAAACCCTCCAACATCAACTAAAGGAGGTGGGCATTGATGCGAAAATAAACATGTACGACACAGCAAGCTATGCAGATATGTTGAAGTCTGGCAAACAAGACATGTTCATACGATTGTACAGCTGGCCCAACGCAGATATTTTAGACTATCTCCTCCTTTCGAGCCAATTTCCATATCCTAACCATTCCAGGTGGAATGATTCCACCACAGATGACCTGATCAAATCAGCAGCTTCGAGCTCCACTTGGGAAGAAAGGTCAAAGGGATACCATAAGGTCCAAAAACACCTCATTGAACAAGCGGTGTGGGCACCAATCTACATTCCTGAAATGACCATTGCCGTGCGAAATGAAGTAAAAAATTTCAAATTCCACCCTTGGATTCCGCAGTTTAATGATAACTTAACACTCGAATAATGCTGTGTTAGCCTTTCGCCACACCGACGAGGAGGTGATTAGTTGATACGATTTATAACGAAAAGACTTCTACTCATGGCCCCGATCTTATTGGGGTCAACCTTGTTTATATTTGTCATCTTGCGAGTGGCACCTGGCGATCCAGTCGATCGTATTGTTGGACCTAACGTAACCAAAGAGGTGTATGAGAATATTCGCATAAACCACGGTCTCGATAAATCTATCGCTGAACAATACGTGGTATTTCTTAAAAATCTCAGCAAAGGCGACTTAGGCAACTCCATTCTTCAACGTCGACCTGTAATCCAAGTGGTGAAAGAACGAATTGGAATCACACTTAAGATTGGATCAGCTGCTTTGCTTTTGTCCTTCTTACTCGCCATCCCCATCGGAATCTTCGCTGCCATATACCCTGGCAAACCGTTAGATTACTTGTTGATGACTTTCTCCATGATCGGGATTTCCATGCCTACGTTCTGGTTCGCTTCCCTTCTCCTCTACTTTCTATCCTATCGATTTCGGCTTTTTCCCATATCGGGCTACGAAACCTGGCAACACTACATCCTTCCAGTCGTCGCCCTGGGTATGACCGATGCTGCGACATCCGCTCGAATGGTCCGCTCGAGTATGTTAGAAGTCCTTGGTCTAGATTACATCCGCACGGCAAGGGCTAAGGGGGTCAGTGAAAAAACCATCATATTCGTCCATGCGCTAAAAAATGCCCTGCAACCGATCATCACATTGCTTGGTATGAAAATTGGTTGGCTTTTTGGCGGATCTGCTATCGTTGAAATCGTGTTTAGCATCCCCGGTATCGGTTTGCTTCTCGTGGATTCTATCTTTGCTCGAGATTACCCCGTCGTTCAAGGCACCATGCTAATTCTCGTGGTCTTCATCATGATTGGAAATCTCCTAGCCGACGTCATCCACGCCATAGTCGATCCGAGAATCACCTTTGATTAGGAGCTTATTATGGATAATACAATGATCGAAAACGGAGACCTTCACCTTTCAACATCTTCCTTTTGGAAGCGGTTGTCCGCCAGACGACAAGCCTTAATGGCGATTGCGATCCTAATACTAATCGTTCTTATCGCTATATTTGCTGATTTCCTCGCACCCTACGCTTATGATGACGCCGTGTTGTCGAGAATGTTGCAACCTCCTAGTCAGGAATTTCTTCTCGGCACCGACGAGCTCGGTCGCGATGTCCTTAGCCGGATGATTTACGGCTCACGAGCCTCTTTACTCGTAGGACTATCCTCGGTGGCTTTATCCTTCGTTTTTGGCGTTTTTTTTGGTGCGATCGCGGGATTCTATGGAGGGGTTCTCGATTATATCATCATGGGTTTTATCGATATTGTATGGGCCTTTCCCATCAGTTTACTGGCGATGGCCGTGCTGGCTATTTTGGGAAACAGTATAGAGAATCTGATCATGGTGATTGCTTTTGTCAGCTGGGCTTCTTTCGCCCGAATGACTCGCGGTGAATTTATGTCTTTAAAAAATCGCGATTTCATACTGGCTTCCCGATCACTTGGCATCCGAAACGGCAAGCTCATCACTCGCCACCTCCTACCCCATGCTATAGCCCCCCTAATCGTCCTCATTTCTGCTGAAATTCCAAAGGCGATCATCATTGAATCCACGTTGAGTTTTCTAGGATTAGGCCTGCCTCCACCGACGCCAAGCTGGGGAGCAATTATGAATTCCGGACGATCATTTATCACTATAGCCCCGTGGATCACATTAGCACCTGGCATTGTCGTCATGTTGGTCGTGTTGTGTTTTAATTTGCTAGGCGATGCCATCCGAGACGCACAAGATCCAAGGTTGTTTGAAGAATAGTATTATTTCAAAAACAAAAACCATCACTTGATACAAAGTTAGTGATGGTTTTTTTGTTTTAAGGTGATTCCCAAAGATAGCCTGTCATTGACAGAGAACCCCTGCAACGTAGATCGTTAAAAACTTCAACTTGATCGTCGCTTTCGCTGGCGCCATAACAATAGTATAAAGGGTAAAAGTGATCTGGTGTGGGTACTGCATAAGAGCTATCGGGGTAGGATTCATAGTTTAAAAGCCTATCGACATCTCGGTGCAAAATCCCCTCTTTTACCCACTGATCAAATGTATCAGCTTGAGGGGTTCCACCTTCATTGCTCCATTGTATCCTTCCTAAATTATGGACGATGTTTCCTGAGCCAATGATGAGCACCCCCTCATCTCTTAAAGAGCGAAGCAGTTCACCGATCCTCTTGTGATAATGAGGCCCTTTCATTCCATCAACACTTAGCTGAACCACCGGGACATTTGCCTTAGGAAATAAATGGACGAGAACCGACCACGCTCCGTGATCGATTCCCCATTCGTCATCGACCGATACCCCTTCACCAAGAAGTGATAAGACCCGCTCTGTTAGAGCTGTATAACCTTTCACAGGGTAGCGTAAATCGTACAGTTCTTTAGGAAATCCATACATGTCGTAGATTTGCTTAGGTTCTGTCATCGATTGAATATAGCTACCACGAGTATACCAGTGAGCAGAAATCATGAGAATCACTGTAGGCTTGTAGACGATGAGTTTCTCACCTAACTCACGCCATACTCGAGTTTCTGGGTTGTCTTCTATCGCATTCATCGGCGTACCATGGCCGATGAAAAGTATGGGTTGTTTCACTTTATTTACCTCTACTCTCGTATTTTTCGATCTTTTTCAGGCTCCCCTTCTTCAAATCTATGGCTTTTACAGGACAAACCTCATGACAACAGTAGCAACGAATGCATTTCGCGTAAGTCGGCCAGAAACCTGTTTCATCAGATGTGATAATCTGTCGGGGACAAATCTCGGCACATCGGCCGCATCGAATGCAGCGATTGGATATTATCGGCCACGGTGAACGTTTCTCTGCAAAATAATCTCGATACTTCTTGGGAAGGACAAAACGATCAAGAATAAACCACAATAGACTCCCTTCCCGATTGCCTTTATCCGCTGGCTCAAAGGTCGTATCAAAAGCTTTTCGATCATCTCCGAACCAAAGAAGTCGTTCTGGTCTTTCTGGAAGATATCCTCGTTTTATAGCTTCGGTGATTATTGGAATTTGAGACAAAGGAAGGGCGACCAAGTCAGCCATTGCCATATCGAGGGCAAATGGGTTAGTCGAGGCGCCAATTACCCCTACCCGCTTAGGTTTTCCTCCAGATGGACCAGGGCCTTCCATCCCCACAACGCCATCCATAATAGATACTGTCGGTAACCTACTGACACACAAATCCACGAGTAAACGATTAAAGGAGTGGCGATCTGGAAATCTTGAGTGGAAAGCCGCTTTATCCAACCCTGGAACCATCCCAAACATATTTTTCACCGCCCCTGTAAAATACGTCAGCCCATGGGTCTTCAATTTTGAAATATTGATAATGGCATCTGCCTCTACGATAGGTGTTAAACAATGAAAATCTTCGATAATAGCACCAGCGTCACATTTGACCGTTTGATATGTATAGTCCCTGTTTAGAATGGCGCCAGTTCCTTCGGTAGCAACATCAATGCCACAACTTTTATAGAGTTTCTCCATGACAGACTTATTGTATAAGCCTGCTGGACTATCGGCTATAATCACCTTCGCACCAGAATCAACCAACCGCTTTGCTACTTCGCGAACAATAGCAGGATGTGTTGTAACCGCTTTGTCTGGGTCGTGAGGCGATAGTAGATTGGGTTTTACTACCACCTTTTTACCAAAATAACTCCTAAGATCAAAACCCGGTAACGTTTTGAAGATATTATCCATCGCCCTTGCTACATTTGAATCACTATACGAGGGACAGTTGGCTAATACAATCGCATTTTCCATTTTATTCACAACTCTCTTGAAAAAAAGCGCCTGTCACCAAGACAGACGCCAAAGGCCGGAACAATACTACGCATTCGACGCATTATAGATCGCTTCGACTGATTTTCCGAGTTTATCTGTAAATGCTTCATCCGAATCTTCAACGGACAACCCTTCCAATAAAGCTCTGGAAAAGCTCGCGATCAAGCCGTGATTTTGTGCCAATAACTCGTTGGACTGAGCTTGTGAGTGCCCACCAGAAAGCGCAACGACACGTACCACTTTAGGATGATTGATCAGTTCCTCATAAAAGTTAGGTACCGAAGGAATCGTCAACTTGAAAATCACTTCTTGACCTTCTTCCAATGCATCAAGACCTTTGAGGAGATATTCTTTGAGTAAAACCTCACATTCAGCTTTATCTTCACTTTTAATATCGACTTCAGGCTCTAAAATCGGCATTAGCCCAGCAGCGAGAATTTGTTTTCCAAGTTCAAACTGTTGGTCAACAATGGCCTGAATCCCTTTTGGATTGGCTTCTTTGATTACCGAACGCATTTTAGTTCCAAAAATATGCTTCTCGTTCGCCTTGTTCAATAAATCGGGAAGTTTTGGCATTTGTTTCATCAATTGAACACCATCTTCCGTTTCTGCCAATCCTCTATCCACTTTCAAGAAAGGAACGATACCCTTTTTTTCCCATAAGTAGTCCGCTGTAAACATCCCTTCCACTTCACGGTTCATCGTGCGTTCAAAGAGAATGGCTCCGAGTATTTTATCCGATGAAAAACTCGGGTTCGTAACGATTCGGATGCGCATGTTGTGTACTAAATCGAACATTTCATCATCCGTTCGATAAGAATCTTTTTCGATGCCGTAACCCGCCAATGCCTTTGGTGTGCTTCCGCCACTTTGATCCAATGCCGCAATAAACCCCTTGCCTGAACGCATGATTTCCAACTGTTTTTCGTTCATAATTCTCTCCTTCTTATTCATGACTCACTTGTAATCCATCAATAACTCTAGTCCTTACACTATTCTATATACCCAAACATTCGCTGGGTATTCGTTTTTCTTTAAACAAGTAGGGATCGCATCGCCATAATCGCCTCCGTAATCAAGTCATCGAGTGGCCAATCGAGTAAATCCGCACCCTTTTGTATCACTTCCCTTGAGCATCCTGCAGCAAAGCTCGATTGTTTGAACTTCTTTTTTACGGATTTCAATTCTAAATCCATCACGCTCTTTGAAGGTCTCATCAAAGATACTGCACCAATCAACCCTGTTAATTCATCGACGGCAAACAGTACTTTTTCCATGAATGCTTCCGGCGCCACATCGGTATCGGTTAATGAATACCCATGACTAGCGCACGCCCGAATAATGGAGGGTTCGACTCCTTCATCTCGAAGTATCTCTTGGAGTTTTACGCAGTGTTGATCGGGGTATTGTTCAAAATCCAAGTCGTGTAATAACCCGACCACCTTCCAATAATCCACCTGCTCCGGGTCGTATGTCTCCGCAAAATATCCCATAACCCCTGAAACAGTTTGGGCGTGTTGCAGGTGAAAAGGCTCAGTGTTATATTTTTCTAATAATTTCTGCGCTTCGTCTAATGTGGGAATATAAGCCATTGGCATTCTCCTTTACTTTCTCGTCTTAGAACTTGGAACTTAATAGGTTTTAACCCGTCTTAATAACGGTCTGTGGTAATTGCTCAGTTGATTCGCATACTGTTTCTGTAGGACGGCGTTGTACTGAAAATCTATTGCTTCACCAAAGCCGTACTCCGAATAGAGTTGCCCTTCTACAGTTAACCTTGCACCGTCAACTACCGACAAATCGACATCTTTTAAAATACAAATGCCTTTGATCCTCGTGTTTTGGCGAATTTCTACAACTCCTGTCAGATAAATCACCCCTTCAAGGACGATGGGATCTTCGCCAGAAAAACTTATCTGGTTTTTAGAATATAAATGAGTCGGATGAGGTAAGTCTTGTGTTGCTATTTCAACTGGAATAGGTGGCATTTCATTTTCTGAAGGTGATTCTACTGGGGAATCGGATTCCTCTGGACTCGACTCTGGAGGTTCGATCGTCTCTTCGCCAACGAGTGGCGTTTCTGGGGCGATTTCTGTAGATGGTTCCGATGGTGTGACCTGTTCATCCTGGGTTTCCGCCATTGGACCTAGGACCGTCGATAATCTCACATCGCTCTCCACACTATTGGGCGCTTCTTGTATAGGATGGAATATGGCATCATGAGTGCCATCTGCATACCCTACAATACCATTTTTACTGATCACTGTAATAGGGCTGTCTTTAACTACTGAGGCATCAAACGGCGATGGAGCATCCTTCAAACGCTGAAATTCGTCGTGATCTGATGACCCTGCCGTTAATGGGTAGGGGATTTCTTTGTGATAAAAATCATTGACTGTGGAAAGAAAAGCTTTTGTCGTCATACGAATTCCTTTATAAACGGTTATTGCCGATAATTCAATTTCCTTCGTCTTTCGATAGTATTCGATAGTCACACGATTTTGTGTATCACCATAAAGCATATCTGAAGCATCTATGGTAATCACACCCAAATCCTGTCGAGAATCCAAAAGACCCTGCTCTTTAATTTGTGCTTTCTTGTTGCTGAGTTGTTCACGGTATTTTTGGGAGTGTAAAAGCATTCGAATTTTAGATTCTCCAAGGTAGATCGCTTGAGTATGAGCTAAAGCGTTGGCGTTTACCGAAGATTCCGTGACGCCGATGAGAGCGACCGCTGTAACCGCTATAAACAACAAGGAAGATATGAGTAGCGCATAAAGTGATAGATACCCTCTCTGTTTCATCATTCTCCACCTGCCTCAATCGTATGAATCTTGGTCTGATACTGTACCGTTCGACCCCCACTCTCGATCTCTAAGGAAAGGGTAAGCAATCCAATGGATTCATCGTAGCTCGAATTTGCTATCGATGAAACGTTGTCGATCATATTGTTATAGCCCGTTTCGCCAGTCGCATAACCAAGTTCTGTTAATGATTTACGCGTTCGCGAAGAGAACCGCCTAAGCGTCGTGTCGTGCAAATAATATAAGATATATTGATTCTGAGTCGATTCTCGATTGATCAGAACAAATCCCATATTTTGGGGAAACTTTAATGGTAATTGCGATAGATTTACATTTTGAATCTCATCAGCTTTTCTTATTTCCTTCTTCATGTATTCCAGCGTAAAACCCCCGTCCATAAACATAGCATCTTCTCTGTCCATCTTTGAAACCGAAGCGATACTCAGGTGAAAAAGCGATGCCAATACTACGACGACAAGGGATGCAATGGCCATACTCGCAATGAGCTCCAATAAGGTAAATCCATCAATTTTGCGGAAGCATGGTTTCAAGTTTCACTCCCCCTTCCGTTTCACCTTTATTGTGCACTTCCACTTTGAGCACGTCCATATCCCCCTGTGGAGTAAATGCTACGATCACATCAAATCGGCTATTAGAAAAATCCAAAGATGGGAGTTCCACTTTAGCCTGTCGTTTAGCCGTCAAATCTTCGATGATCGATTCGGCGTAAAGCCTAGCGGATAATCCCTCCACGCTCCGATGTTGTTGTTTCAATACACTTCCTATCGCCGGAAGAGCAGAAATTGCCAAAATACCCAGCAACGCCAACGCAAACAACACTTCGATGAGGGTGAATCCTTTCGCTTTTTTTACCATCACAACCCTCCTCTATTGACTTTACCGTTAATAGGCTGGACAGTTAACACCACCGTTTGACCATGATAGGGTTTCATTTTTAGAGTTGTTGCATTGATAGGAACCCCCGTCCCGGTGAACGTAATAGCATCTGATGTTTCCAATGCGATAATGCTGAAGTATTTTAAGGTAGTGCTCTTCGATGTAATATTATCTTTCACGATTTCATAGGTATTAGTGCCTGACACCACCTTAAACCGAATGGATCGATTTTCAGCAATTGCCGTAAATCGACAGTAATTAAGATCCCGTATCACCTGGCGTACCTCGCGATCACGACCCCAAGCACCATCACCGCCGACCTTTAAAATGGCGACCGCAACCAAGAGCGCGATAATACCCAAGGTAACGATCAGTTCAATCAACGTAAACCCTGATTTTTTCATACTAGACCCCCAGTACTTTGGGAAATAGCGTGGCAAGACAGTAACCGAAACTAATAAATGGTACAAATGGGATCTTCATGTGTCGATCTCCAAATCTTAAATACAACACTGCCCCCACGATGGCCGCCGACCAAAGGGAAAAGAGAATAAATGAAAAATAGGCATCAGTGCGAAGTTGAAGGGATAATACCAGAATCAACACCCCATCCCCGACACCGAACCCTCCTTTTGAAACCTTATAGATGACCAATAGACTCCCTAAAGTGCCAAATAAAATCACTAAGTGGCTTAAAACTTGATCTCCTTCATAAAAAAAGAGAAAGATCAATCCTGTAGCGACTAATACGCCAACATCCTTAAAATATACATCCATAGATGTCATGTCAACAAGGCTCATCACCATGAGTATCGAACTAACCCCACAGTAAAAAACCATGACCCGACTTGCGCCGTATTGATGGTACCACAGTACAAAGACCAGCCCCATGACGAGTTCAGATAGAAAATACCGAAGTGAAATTCGTTTGTTGCAATGTTTACATTGCCCCTTTTGAACAATAAAGCTCAATAAGGGGACCAACTCACCTGGACTCAAAGCAGTGTCACAACGTGGACAATGGGAAGGCGGATAGATGACAGATTCTCCTGTGATCCTTCGAGATGCGACAACATTAAGAAAGGATCCCAGTACTGCTCCAACGATAAAAATAAAGACGTGTACCATTTTACCCACCTCCTCTACCTGGAATTGAAGCTCCTCGACTCGAACAACATCGTCCTTCATACCAAATAGCTTCATTTAAATGCTGGTGTAATTAATCATATCAAACATTGGAATCGCAATGGCAACTACCACAAATCCCACAATCAGCGCCATACTCAAAATGAGTATCGGCTCCAAGAGTTGAGTCGTACGCTTCAACGAGAAATCGACTTCACGATTAAAGTGCTCTGCGGTCACCTCCATCATCTCTGGAAATTGCCCTGATTGCTCACCGACGGACACCATAGATAAAAAGATCGATGGAAATGCCTTTGAAAATTCAAACGCTTCTTCCAACGTGCTCCCTTGGTTGATTCGGTCCGCCACCCTACGAAATTCCTGTCTCAAATAACCATTGTCCAGGCAACGTTCGATAATGTCTAGGGCTATGACCAAAGGCACTCCGCTTGAGAGCAAAATATGAAATAACGTAGAGATTCGCGCACTGTGAATACAACGCAAATTTTCTCCAATAACCGGCCACTTATAAAACAACCGGTCGATTTTGGCGCGACTGCGATCGTTGCGTCGAATCACTAAAAAGATGGCAATAAGACAGATACTACCCACTAAAATCGCCACACCTTTATCGTTTAAGAACCGGCTCACGATCAAAAGCACCTTTGTTGGCAACGGCAATACTTGATCTGAACCTTCAAACAGGTTGATAAAAGTAGGCATAACAAAAGTGAGGACAAAAAAGATAACCGCCACAGATACCACTGCCAATATGACGGGATACAACGTCGCCGATTGAATCTTCTGTTTCGTCTCGTCCTCTTTGGTATAATAATCACTCAAGTTCCCCAAGATACCAGGTAGATTTCCGCTCTGCTCTCCTGCTTCTACCATAGCGACCATCATCTCAGGAAAGACCTTGGCATCACCATCCATCGCTTGAGAAAGGGTATACCCAGCTAAAGTTTTCATGTAAAGTTTTTCCGCGATCTTTCCAAACCCTTTTAGTGCTTTTTGCTCTTTCAAAATCTCCAAACACTTGGGAATCGACACCCCCGCGTTTAGTAACGTTGAAAATTGGCGCAAAAACAACGTCATCTCTCGCCTACGATGCCCTCCGATGACAATTTCTGTAGCTAATAGCTTTTTTAAGCCTTGGGGAGAAGTTGTTGTCTTCATGATGCCTCCTCTTAGTGCTTTACCAATTTTGATACGATTCCAATCAAGATCAATACACCTACATCTAAAGTGCCCAACATCACGAAAGGGTATGAATATTCTCCCTTCAATTTCTCTCTAAGGTAAAGCGCCATCCCTAACATCAAAGCCTCCAAAACCTTTGTTTAGAGGTTTTAAAGGCTTAACGTTTTACAAAATAAATAATGGCACTACTAAGAGACAGGGGTCCACTTACCGTTTCCAACAGCCTAATCGAAATTCTAGGCTCCTCATTAACTGTGGTAAGCCTTATCCCATTGGTTCAACATGTCGTAAACAGCCTCGTAAGTCTCGCAAGTATCCTCTGGCACAGTGTATTCGCCAGTAATCTCGCGTAACGTCACAAATTGGTCTTCTAAATCTGCGTCATCCCCCGATTCATCGAGTTTTGATGTTAAGGTTTGAAAAACTTTCTGTACATCAAAAATTTCTGGATGATGAGCGCCATGAACCCGAGCTACCACCGGTACATAAAGTTCCAGTGTCTCACGGTTCTTCGCTACGACTTCATTAAAGCTTTCTCGTTCTTTCATTCCTTACCTCCGTATTGGTGTTGATCACAACGTTACCATTCCTTTGAAAACAGATCGCCCTAGGATAGGACTTTGATAACGCTAACCGAGACCTCACTTTTTTATGACTGATGATTTTAATAAAAGCGAGCCAAATCCATCAACTTTGCCTTGAATGTTGTGCCCATCTACTGGGTCATCTAATCGTTGTATACCCTTAACTTTTGTGCCTTGTTTAATCGTATCCTTTCCAAGTTTTAAATCCATCGCTATAACAGCATTATCGCCATCGACAATGGGATTGCCATTGATATCTCGAATGATCAGCGCCTCTTCTTCCGCTTTCAAACTCTCTTGGGTCCACTCGTGAAAACACATGGGACAGATAAAGAGGTGTCCTTCTTGATAAGTATAGGATTCATTACATTTTGGGCATAAAGGTAAACTCATATCGTTAGCCTCCTCTCTTCTTATGAAACCATTTTATCATAGATCACATTTTCTTTCATTACACGCCATCACAAGACGAATACATTGAAGATGCTCCTCTTAACTACTGGATACTACCACAAGCCTTTAGCCAGCTAATGGTATCCTCAAGTGTCGTTCTCATCTCCCTTGTACGATAATCCAAACAAGTAAACGCTTTCTCGTGAGAGAAATTCGAATTCGATTGAAGGGTATAAAGTGAATAAGGCGTAACCATCAGTTTTCGATTAAAGTGCAGATCGATACGCTCTATGATAACAGATAGTGGGCGTACAAACCAGAAAGGAAGTTCAATCACTTTGTTTTTTCCGGTTATCTCTCGAAGTAAACGAAAGATCTCTTTCATTTGATAATACCTGTTGGAAAGAATAAAACATTCTCCTCTTTTACCTCTTTCAGCCGCTGCAAGAACACCAGCTGCCACATCCCTCACATCGACAAAATCGTATCCACCAGCTACGCCAAAGATCATTCTCCCCTGATAATAAGCCTTAACTAATGCGTTCATATGCCCTTTACCCGCATCAAATGGTCCAATCATACCAGAGGGGTGAACCACACTTACATTGAAGCCCTCCGCTGCTAAGGACAGTACGTAAGCCGTCCCTTCCGCTTTCGTTTTGGCATAGGGCCCATGTACGAGATCTTCTGAAAAATGTAGCGTTTCGCGGATAACTTGTCCCTTGCTTAATTCTGGTATCGCATGGACAGAACTCACATATACGAGTTTTTTCACAGCATATGTTTTACACAGATCGGCAATATGCTTTGTTCCTTCAACATTGACATCCCACATTTTTTGGCTGTACTGCGATCCAATTGAAATGATACCAGCACAGTGAAGGACGATTGTATTTTTGCCATCGAGTTGACGAAAACAAATTTCTAGAGCCTCTTTGTCTCTGACATCTGCAACTAATGGATGGACTCCTACGATTTCGTCACTAGGAGGGGTCCTGTATAGCGCGTAGGTTTTATTCCCCGATGATCGCAACCGATCTAAAATCGCACTACCCAAATGGCCCGACGCCCCTGTCACAAAATATTGATCGGATCGATTCATAATACCTCCTTCGTATAGCCTACTACTTACTTATCCTGAGCGTTGACTCAAAAACAACTAGAACTTAGGACATCACTGGCTATTGACATATCACGTTGCCAAGTCATCATCCAATGGTGACGCTAAACGACCACCCGTTGCGTTGCCCTGCGAAATGAGACGAATCGCCAACATAGCAATACCTTTTACCAATGTGCAACGAGATTTCCAATGGTTAATTTGAAGGTCAACTGAGTTGAGAACCTAGCATAGCCCATCAGTTTTTGCTTTCATCTAGTTCGTCAACTGAAGTCACCTACCATCTCACACTCTACACCTTCGGCAATGGCGACCAAGGTCTATTTTTCTCTAGCCAACCCTTGCTTTCCCAATAGTCTCGGTCTTCCGGTGAGCCATAACGATTTTGGTGCATTTTTCGCATCAGATGAAATAAAATTTTGCATGTTAGGGAAGTGCTTGTATTTGTTGTTTTTACTTTTTTGGCGAGTTGCTGTAGGTTATCCTCGAGTTTTACTTTCCTCTGATGATCGACTTTGTTCCAAATCGTGGATCCACTCGCAAAACCAAAAGATAGAATTTGAGAAATACCCCATTGTGATAATATCTTTCGAGTGGCTTTGTTGACAGTTCTCATACCAGCGCCAGCTCCACATGACAAGATCACTGCCTTCTTAGAAAACATCCATTCTTCAGGTCGATGAACCATATACCAAGTAAAGTAGTGCTCAAAAAAATTCTTGAGACCCGCTGAGATATGAAAGCAATAGACTGGTGTGGTGAAGACGAGAAGATCCGCTTCTAGCATGTGTTGGGTAATCCTTTCTGTCTGTGAAACATGTGGACAGGCGGATAAACCCCTATGTAAACAATTGAAGCAGCCCATACAAAACGCATTTAAATCTTTTGGAAGAAAAAATTCGCGCTTTTCCGCATCAGGAAACTGTTCTACAAAAAGTTTCCCCATATGATAAGACGTTTCTTTGTGATTCTGTCCATGGATTACTACTATTTTCATCCGATACTCCTTCCCGAGATTAAAACACTCTAATCGATCTTCTCACGTATGGAATCCAGAACACAATAAATTTTTGATACACCTTTATGACACATCCCAGGTGAAGCAAGAGTAAAGGTAAATGATCCATCGTCAGCGCCTTTATTACCATCTGTCATCTGTTGGGATACCTCTCCATCAGAAAGGTGATAAAGAGATCATAGGATTCTTCTCGACACTCAATTATTACCCGAACAGCGACACCATACGCAAAAGATTCATTTCGACATTTAAATGATATTCCGTCAGAAATTACCCTTTACCTATGACATAGCGGTCTCATCCCTTAGGATAACCACCAACTTCCATCAGGCAATTGATAAAGACTGCCTATTTCATTGGATAGAATGTCTCCTTTGAAATCCTTTATAATCATTTTTTCATAGTACTTGTATTTCCTGGTCATAATGCCCTCTTCTAACCCTTCTTCAACCCACTCACTGAGATAGAGCTTACGATCCTGAATACAAACAATCGTTTCATGGCTATCCAACTGAAGCGAGAAACGCTCAGGATAGTAACACTCTAATCTTTCAGCAGAGCTAATCACATGAACAGGTTCGCCGACAAGCCGCAAATTGTAAAGATTCACTTCTTCAATAGGCAATTGGACAAGAACATCACATCGTTTATTGGGACAGTATTGGTAGAGTAGGATTGCATGTAGATCATAATTCCCTTGAAGGAAATAAAAAAAGCCTTCACTATAGATAGGTTCGCCATACATAACATTTTTCTGTTTCTCAAATGGCACAATCACCTGTCTGTTTTCAAAATCAAAAAACAAAATCTGTGCCCCTTGGTAATCCTCCTCTTGCATTTGGTGTTTAATACCATAAAAATCTGGATAATCCGTAAATCCATAGCCAAAGCGACTCTGCCCTGCGATTAGCTGGGCGGAGATGCCGTGTATGTCATTGAATGTATTGATTGTCATAGTGATACCTCAATCTTTAAGAACTCTTGCTACATATTCGAGAGACCCCAATGAGCATTAGCCTCTCATACTTTACCTTATTCTCTTGCCTGACCCTTGCTCAGAGCCCCTTGCAAAACCTTATCTATCCCAATCTCATTCCACAAGGTAGCTCCTAGGATCAAAATGCCTCCGATCAGCTGAATTATCGCCATCTTTTCCCCAAGGATCAGCACGGATACACTAACTGCGACGAGAGGGTCAAGGTAACTCAATATTGCTGCTTTTTGCCCTGGAAGTTCTTTGAGGGATGAAAAGTATAGCCAGTACATCAACCCTGTGTGCACGAAACCCACAATGAGAAGATTGATCCAGCCTATTGCATTTAGGCTACCCAGTGTACTCCCGCTTGTGAATGCAACATAAGGGCTGAGAACCAGTATTGCCGCGATAAATTGCAAGAGCGTACGATGAATTCCTTCCACTTTATTAATGAATTTATTGAGTAAAATAACCATTGCGTACAAACAAGCCGCTCCTAAACCAAATAAGATCCCAACGATATGGTCCATACCGACAGATAGATCCCCAATTCCGGTGATTAACACTAATCCTAAGGTAGAAATAAGAAAGCATAACCATTGAACTATGGTCATCTTTTCTTTAAACAAAAAAGGACACGCGAGAGTGACAATAACTGGTGCAAAATAATAGCTAAGGGTCGCAGCAGAAACTGTAGTATATCGATAAGCTTGAAAGAGTAATATCCAATTAAACCCCATCGCCACTCCAGACACTAATAATAATGGGATCTCCTTTTTGATTTTCCGAATAGGAATCGGTTGTTTTGTAATAAATAAATAGCCTGAAATTAAAATAGTCGCAAGAATCGCTCGATACAACGCCAATTCTCCCGAAGAGACAGAAATATTACGCACAAATAGTCCTAACGTTCCAAAAGTCACCATAGAAATGACAAGCATGATTCTAGGATCTTTAATTTTTATCATGATCATCCTCCTTTACCACGATTTGCTACACTTTCCATTTCCCTCACTCAACTATAGCATGCTTCACGCTTAAATAAAAGAAAGAGACACTAAAAGCACAGTACCTAGCTGTGATCTAGTGACTCTCAGTATTGTATCGGCATCTTCGTCATTATGCACTTAGCGCATGTTCTCCTTACTATCCAAGTAACCTTTCCCCAATTTGCTCATTAGTTTACCCATGGGAAGGGAAAAGTGATAAGACAAAAACATCTGAACTCTCTGTGAAAAACTATGGCATATGATAAAGGATTTCTTTTCAATATTATTTGCCAGACCATATCCAACTTCCTTAGGATCCTTCATAATCTCCTTTGGTAGAGGTAGCAACGAAGAAGATATCGTCTTTGTCAAAGGAGGATGAAAGAGATGAAAGCTAATACCAGAATCACTATATTCAAGATTTAAACACTTCGCTAGGGTTTCTAAGGCGCCTTTGCTAGATGCGTATGGACTAATGTTTAAAAAGCCCATTACCCCTACTCCTGAACTTGATAAAATCACCTTTCCTTTTTGCTGCTTTTTCATATAGGGCAGAACACCACGGATTAAATGAAGAGCCCCGTAAAAATTTACTCTTGCTACCTTATCATATTCACCATCATCAGTTTCTTCAAAGGGTAAAAATGTGCAAAGACAAGCATTGTGAATAGCACAATCTACAGTAGAAAAACGCTCCACACTTTCTCTCACACAATCCTTAACTCTCTCCTCATCTCTTATATCACATTCGAAGGAAAGAAGTTCTCCGGATAAGTTTTTTACACGATCAATCTCTAAGTAAAGGACAGTAACACAATATCCCTCTTTTAGAAGCGGAATTTGTCAAGATAGTTGTCACAATTCCTTTAAATTCTTTAAAACTATGAAG
>CAZHRC010000013.1:45632-62918 GCA_964533865.1 uncultured Peptoniphilaceae bacterium | reverse complement strand
TTTCCATACAAAAGGAGGTAATAAGGATGACTGGAAATTATGCAAAGAACGGGAATTTTTGCGATTATTATGCAAAATGGATCGATGTTTACAAAAACGGTGCTGTTCGAGCGGTGACGATGGATAAGTATTTAATGGCCCATAGATGGTTGCTTCGACTTGCGCCGGATTTGAAGCTGAGGGAACTGGATCGCATTCGCTATCAACAGTTGCTCAACGAGTATGCGGAGCACCACGAACGGCAGACGGTGATGGATTTTCATCATCAACTCAAGGGGGCAATTCTCGATGCCGTGGATGAGGGGATGATCGATCGCGATCCGACGCGAAAGGCGATCATTAAAGGAAAACCTCCTCGTATCAAGAAAATGAAGTACTTAAATCAGTTTCAACTTCAAACGCTGATTGCGTCATTAGATCTTGGGGAAAAAGTCAATTGGGACTATTTTCTACTCCTGTTGGCGAAGACGGGCATGCGGTTTTCTGAAGCGTTGGCGTTAACGCCGTCGGATTTTGATTTTAGGCACCAATCGGTATCGATTAGCAAGACTTGGGATTATAAAGGAGATGGTGGTTTTTTGCCGACAAAGAACCGTTCATCGGTTCGCAAGATCCAAGTTGATTGGCAGACGGTGATTCAGTTTTCTGAGCTCATCAAGGGCCTACCAGAAGAAGAGCCGATATTTGTTACGGGTAAGGTGTATAACTCGACGGTGAACGATAAATTGAAACGCTTGTGCATGCGATGCAATATTCCAGTGATTTCTCTACACGGCCTGCGCCATACACACGCTTCGCTCATGTTGTTTACTGGGGTATCGACCGCAAGCGTCGCTAGACGGTTGGGTCATTCGAGTATCAACACTACACAAAAGACATACCTTCATATTATTCAAGAGTTGGAAAACAAAGATATCGATCTTGTGATGAGGTTGCTCTCAAGTTTATCCTAGAAACAAGAATGGCTTACGCTGCTGATGAGGAGAGGATCAATCGACGGTACGGCACGGTGAAGGAACTGATTTAGCGTGGTAAGAGGTTGAGAGGTCACATTTTTAAAGATGAGGGTGGGTGTTTTTGAGAAAATGACTTTCGTCACACCGATACATGACTTTAGGTGATTGGGGATGTACAAGAGTTTAGATAGAATAGGGTCAAGAAAGGAAGTGAGGTTATGAACGACATTCGCGTATCAGATATTTTTAAATCCTATGGTGACAAGCGCGTATTGCAGGGAATTTCTTTGGAGATTGAGCAAGGTGAATTTTTTGGGTTGATTGGTCCCAATGGCGCGGGGAAGACGACGCTGATCAATATTATGCTCGGGTTGATTGAACCTGATAGCGGGACTGTGGTTGTGGATGGGTTGCAAATGGGGAAAAATGACCTGGAGATTAAGAGCCGTATCGGTTATGTTCCCCAGGAGCTGGCGCTTATGGAAGAGACGACGGTGGGTTATAACCTTGAGTACTTTGGGGTGCTCTATAATTTGAAGGGGAAAGCGCTAAAAGAAGCGATCGATCGGGTGTTGGTCTTTGTTGGTCTCGAAAACGAGCGGAAAAAGAAAGTAGCGAAGCTTTCTGGTGGGATGAAACGCCGACTCAATATTGCCTGTGCGACGATGCACCGTCCGAGTATTCTCGTTCTTGACGAACCGACAGTGGGGATTGACCCTCAATCGAGGAACCATATTTTTGACTATTTGAAACGCTTAAACCAAGAGGAACGGGTGACGATTTTATACACTTCCCATTATATGGAAGAGGTGGAAGCCCTGTGCGATCGGATTTTTATTCTCGATAACGGTGTTGAGGTCGCCTATGGGGACAAGGAGATGATTCGCGGAATGGTGGAGGTGGGAAAAACCATCGAATTTGAAACGAAACACGCCATCGATGGGGAGATAACACGGGTGATCGGAGAATTGCCCGGGGTGATCGGGATAGCTGTGGATGGAGTGATGGTCACTTTGCAGACGGATCCCCTGCTTTTCCAGCTCAACGCTTTGATTCGTCATTTGGAAAACCATCGTGTGGATTTGATCAGTGTTCAATATCGCAAAATGAGTTTGGAGCAAGTTTTCTTGGATTTAACGGGGAAATCTTTGAGAGGGTAGGTGAGAGCATGAAATTCCTAAGGGTGTTGTGGATCAATATCAAGATTCTCATGCGAGCTTTTTTGATGATTGGAGCGGTTTATATCCTTGTACCGGTGCTGTTGAGTTTGTTTTTTGGCTACATCTCTTCGGCAGCGTCGGGGGATTTTGAGATTGGGATCAATATGGATCTCGTCGACGAGGATCATTCCGACGCTTCTCGAGGTATCAAGGTGGCATTGGAAGCTCTCGATGCCATTTCTTTTCACCCTGATGAGGATTATGACGTTAAAGTCATCATCCCAGAGGGCTATGAAAAAATGCTGATGGGAAGGGGTGATGATGCTAATATCGTCGTCGATCCTTCGGGAGGAGGCGCATCGGCGCGGGAAATTTCAAAGCGATTAATGGATCAATTTGGAAAAACCTTGGAGTTGAGCTATCAATTACGCACAGCGGATAGGGGATTCTCCGAAAAGCAAGGGCTGATTGCAGAGATGACCGATTTGGCAAGCCGTGAGTTAAAGGTTGAGCGAGAAAGCATTTTTGTGGATAAGGGTATCGATGTGAAAATGAAGATGGGAATGTCATTTTTGAGCTATTCGTTTTTGATGATGATGGCCACGATTCCCGCTTCGATGAAATTGGCGAGGACGACGGGATTGAAGGCTAGGGAGTTGTCACTGCCAACGGCAAAAGAAACGCTATTGTTTTACGACTACATTTCCGGGGTGTTGACTTGCATGATCACGGGGACGCTGTATATTGGCATACACCGTCTACTCCACGTGGGATTTTCTGGAAGTCTGCTCCAATACTTGGGGACGATTGCCGCTTTTAGCATGGTCTACATCGCTGCAGGCTATGGGGTTGTCGAAGTTTTTGGCGAAAAAATTGGCTCGGCGATGATTCAGTTTATGTCCATCGTGCAGATTTTCTCCGCATCTTTTGTCACCAGTGGGATGATGGATGCTAAAACCAATGTGTTGGGAAAAATCATTAGCGCACTTCGCATCGATAAACCGCTGATCGGTTTATTGGAGCGTACTTATACAGGGACGTGGGATGGGCGGTCAACCTTGGCTCTCGGCGTGGTGATAGGGGTTGGTATCGCATTGTTTGGCCTTTCTTACTTCCTGCGCAAACAGAGAAAGGAGGTATTGGGATGACGTTCTTTAGGTTGGTTTGGATGTATATGAAACGGTTATTTGGTCCAAGTGCCTTGTTTAACTTTCTGTTTCCCATAGGTATGACGTTGATGATTGTATTTATGACTGGGGATCCCTCTGGGCAAGCGGTCGGTGTGGTGAATGAAGATCGGGGCGATTTTGGTGGGCAGTTGTTGGCAACCTACGATGGAAAAACGAAGACGTTTAACACCTATGAAGAAGGATTGGAAGCTTTAAAGGCAAGAGATGTGGAGATGCTCTATCGGTTACCAGAGGACTTTAGCATCAGTATCAGCTCAGGAAGAACTCCAAGCATCTCAGTGATCGATCGCAACGATGGCGCTGGTAGCGAAGGGTTCGAACTGTTTTTGAGAGAGGAGACCGCCTTTAAAAGCATGGTCGCCTTTCTAGAAAAAAAGGGCATCCCCATCAATGATCATTCGGTGGTGGCGACTAAGATACTCAGGGAATCGCCGATGTCAGATAAAGGGATTCTACCCATTCTCATGCTGACGATGTACGCATTGATGGGTGGGGCACTCCTGGGATCGGATCTGATCGGGCTAAAAAGCTCTCGGGTGCTCGGGAGAGGGTTGAGTACGCCAACGAGTGGGCGAATCGTGATTGGCAGTATTGCTTTTGGCGCTTTTTTGCTTCAAACGATCCAAAACCTTCTCGCTCTGTTGGTGATGGTTGTGATCCTTGATTTAAACCAGAGTATTTTAGGGATGGCGATTGGGCTTATTACCTGTAGTTGTGTCTTAGCAGTGGGTTTACAATTGTTTTTGATGCGCTTGTTTAAAAAGCCGGAACTCGGTTCTATGGTCGGGATGGCTGTGGTCATGTTTTTGATCTTTATCGGGGTGTTTGGCATGGATAAGAGCATTATTCAAGGGATATCTCCCATGCTTTGGAATATCACCTACCTTTCGCCGTTTTACTGGGTTATCACCGCGTTGGATACGGGAAATCTCTTTCAATCGATGGGGATACTGTTATTGATGTCAGGGGTACTCTTTACAGCCGGTACGCTAAAGGTCAAGGCATTTGCATTAGAATAAAGGCTAAACGGTTTCGGAGGACGTTTTCGAGACCGTTTTTTTTACGAAGATTTTTTGCAATTCGAAAGCCGTTAAGGGTATGATAGAGGTATCGAACAGAAAGGAAAGACGATATGACAAAAAAGATCATTATTATAGGCGCAGGCCCTGGCGGGTATGTGTCATCGATTCGCGCAGCGCAACTAGGGGCTGATGTCACCCTTATCGAACGCGGTGCCATTGGAGGGACATGCCTCAATGTGGGGTGCATTCCAACAAAAGCCTTGTTGCACACGACAGAGGAGCTTCAACAATTAAAAGGGGATCACTATCCGGGTTTGGTCGTCTCGGAGGCGCGATTGGATTGGGCTGCTCTTTTAGCGCACAAAGACAGCACGGTGCACACACTGACCTCAGGGGTTCAAAATTTGCTTCAGGCAAACGGGGTAGAGGTGATCGCTGGCGATGCGGTGTTGTGTGGTGAGAAAGCCGTGTTGGTCGACGGCGAAACCATAGAGGGAGATATCATCGTCCTTGCGACAGGCTCCTCTCCTTCAAAACCGCCTATTCCTGGCCTCGACTACGAAGGGGTCATCGATAGTACCGATGGGCTCAGCCTAGCTGAAATCCCCTCGTCTATGGCGATTTTAGGCGGTGGGGTAATCGGTGTGGAGATGGCTTCGATTTATAGCGCAGCCGGGACAGCGGTCACCATCGTTGAAATGGAGTCGGAAATACTGCCGACGGTAGAACCGCGCATGGCGAAGGTGCTGAAAAAAGCCCTTCAAAAACGCGGCGTCACCTTTATGACGAGTACCGCATTGGTCGAGGTGGAAAAAGAGGAAGGGGGTCTGCGTTTATCTTTAGAGAAAAAAGGGAAACCCTCTGAGATGCGGTGTGAAAAACTTTTGGTCGCCGTCGGGCGCCGACCGAACATTGAGGGACTCGGCTTGGAAAAAGTGGGCATCGCAACGGAAAGAGGAGCGATCTGCGTCGACGACAATTACGAGACTTCCGTACCAGGCGTATATGCGATTGGCGATTGCAATGGAAAGATAATGCTGGCCCACGCGGCTTCGGAACAAGGGGTAGATGTTGTGGAATACGCCTTAGGATATATTGATGCGGTGGTGGCGAAACCTGTCGCCGCTTGTATTTACACCTCGCCTCAAATTGGGGCTGTCGGACTGACCGAAGGCGAAGTCAAAGCCAGAGGCACTGCCTATTCTGTTGGTAGTTTTCCCTTGAGAGGCAATGGAAAAGCGCTTATCGAAGGCGGCGAAGAGGGACTGATGAAGGTGATCGTCGACGACGAAACCCAGCTCATTTTAGGAGCTCACATGGTGGGACCTGAGGCAACGGAACTGATCACGGAGATGGCGTTGGCGATGAGCACAGGTAGGACTGTCGATGAGGTTATCGCCACCATTCACCCCCATCCCACCATCGGCGAAGGGTGGAAGGAAGCGGCGTTGGATGCTCAGGGTAGAGCCATCCACTGGTTGAGCAAAAAGAGGTGAGCGGGTTGAGGGCTAAATTTTGGAAAGTTATAGGATTACTGCTGGTTCTGATCGGCCTTGTCACAGGGTGCGGTGCCTATGTCATCGATTCGGTCTCTACGACAGAGACACCGACGACACGATCCACAGAGCCGGTTGGCCCAGAGATTCCTGAGCAGGAGACCTCTGCTGAAGAGATCGCCGTTGAAAAGGACCATCCCTATTACAGTGTAGAGGAGGTGGCAGCGTACCTTCACCGTTTTGGAACGCTTCCCGTGAATTACCTCACGAAAAAAGAAGCTCAAAAACGGGGATGGGATGCTCAAAGCGGCAACCTTTGGGAAGTGACGGACAAAGGCGTTATCGGTGGGGATCGTTTTGGCAACCGAGAGGGAAATTTGCCAGAAAAGAAGGGGCGGAACTACTTCGAAGCTGACGTCAACTACAATGGCGGTCGCAGAGGAGCCCACAGACTCGTCTACTCTTCCGATGGGTTGATTTACTACACCGCCGATCACTATGAAACCTTTGAGTTGCTCTACGGAGGTGACCAATGAGAAAAATCGTCCTCGACGCTCGAAAAATGGCGACTAAAGAAATTGCCCATCGCTATTTAAAAGAAGTCTTTGACTTTCCGGACTACTATGGCAACAATCTTGACGCGTTATGGGATGAGTTGACCGGATGGACGGATATCGAAATCGTCATACGACATCACCAAAGGCTCCGAGAAAACCTTGGTGCCTATGGCGAAAAGCTATTGGAAGTGTTTGAAGAACTGGAAAAGGAAAACTTAAGGGTGGAAGTGGTGTTGTTGTAAAGCAAGTCATCACGGCGAACTCTTTGCAAAAGCCGTATCGGAAAGACTATTCCGATACGGCTTTTGTGCGCTCATAGCGATGTTCCTAGAGCAAGTGTGCTACTTTTACTCATGTGGTATTCAGGGATGGAGAGTATACTTAGAGTATCAACGGACGGGAGCAAATGATACAACGGGTTCTTTGATGACAAAGTAGGAAGAGGTAGAAAGTATCTGAGTGAAGGAGGTACCACTCTATGACCAATGTGCCAGCAATAACGATCAACGCCATTTCGAAATCATTTAAGAGCAAAAAAATCTTCTCAAATTTTTGCCTAACCATTGAAAAAGGCTGTGTTCATGCGGTAATCGGAGCGAACGGCAGCGGAAAGACGACTCTTTTGCGGTTGATGACGGGGTTATACGATAGCGATGAAGGTGAGATCCTCATGTCGGGAAATCACGGGATGTTATTAGAAAATGATTATCTCTATGAAGACCTGTCAGGCGTGGAAAATATTAAACTCTTTGGAAAGTACTTTGGATACGATGGGACAGAAAAAAATTATAAGGCGTATTGTGCCCAGCTTGATCTTACGAATCACTTAGATAAGCGTGTGAGCGAATATTCAAAAGGTATGAAGCGAAAACTCTCATTGTTAATCGTGGTATTGATCGATTCGGAGATCGTGCTGCTCGATGAACCAACGTCCGGTGTGGATCCCATCGCTCGCGTTGAGATTCGCAGATTGATTGACGACTTAAAAGGGATGAAAAAGACGGTTGTCATCACATCTCATGATTTGAGTGAGGTCGAAAAAATCGCCGATACGGTGACAATGCTTAAGGCGGGAGAAATTTGCTTTAATCTTCCGATGGACGCTTTAAAGGGGCAGCCCTTAGAAGCGGTGTTTATCAAAGAAGGTGGCAGAGATGAAACAAAACATCAGTAGAGCATCTAGGCGATATCTTTTAAATCGCGGTGAGACGCGATTAAATCTCGTGATGGCTTCTGGGATTAGCGGCTTGACTTCCTATTGTATGACCTTGGATTTCATGTCGGTTCGAGGTATGGACTTTCAATTGTTGATTTCGTATGCCATGCTTGTAGGGTTGGCGTTGATTATTGGAAACGCGATGATCGTCGATCTGACGGTGAAGGATAAACTGAGTCGCCGAATCGAATTTTTTATGGGATCTGGCTTGGAGATAGGCGATGTGATCTACGGTTACACCATGGAAATGTACCGGATCGCCGGAGTGATTCCTCTAGCGATTGTTATATTGAACTATATGACGTTGAATTGGACGATAGCACCACAAGTGTTTATGCTATTTGTGGTTTCAAGTTTTGCACTGGTATATGGGGTCTTGTTGATGATGAATACTGTGATCATGAGAGTCCAGCGGTTAAAACTCTTAAAGAATATGACGTTCTTTTTCAGCTTTTTATTTATTTACGCCCTCTCGATGATCTGATCATCTCTGTTAGATTTTTTACAGAAATCTCATCTGAGCCTTGTCGCGACACTAATCGTTATTAATGTGTTAACGAGCGGGATGCTCATTTTATTTGCCTCGAAGAAGATAAAGGGTTTAACTCATGAAGATGTGATTCGGAGGACGGCGAAATGGGAATGAATTTACTGAGTGGTAATCTAAAAAGAACGTTTCATCGTGGCTATTTTTTTATGATGGCAATTTCGATGGTCTTTATGATACCTCTAAAAAGCGGGGATTCGAATAGCGGTCCGATCATGGGGTTCGCCCCATACGATTTTGTGCTAAAGGGATTGGTGTTTGCTTTTATCGTATTTGGATTCGAGTTGAGTAAGGACCAGCTCCAAGAAGTGAAAATCAGTAAAAAAGCCGAGTGGTTCTTGGCAAATCATATATCGATCGCGACGCTTTTCGCCAATAGTGTGATGATCACTTTTATAAGCACAAACCTATTGTTGATACCGAATTTGACCTTAAATGCTATTGTGAATCGAGGTTTTTCGGTGTTGGCCCTTATGGATTACTTCGGGGTTACACTTTGCTATTCCATCCTCTTGAATGTTTTGATTCTAAAAACAGTTGATATGAATCGCTTTGGGACGATACCGGTAAAGATGGCTATCATCAATGGGGTATTGATTTCCTTAGAGATGATTTTCATCGTGAAAGGAAATCGACTGTTGTCGGTAGGGTTGAGATATCTTATACTCATTGTTTATATTATTCTGAATGGGAAGGGGATTTCTAAAGAGAGGATCGTGGGGGCTTACTTCTAGGTCGCGCTTTTCTTTAGGTAGCTGAGAAAAGGATGAGACGAGATGAAAAAATATGTGATGACGCTGACACACGCTATGAGCCTTTTTGTGTGGGGCTATTTCGCAAAAAACAATTTAATCGCTGTGGGATACGGTAGTGTGAATCTAGCTTCTTTGCTTTTGGGTGCTGTCGCTATGAATGCTTTGTATGTACAAATTGTCGATCGCGATGAAAGAGTTGGTGGCTTCTACGATGTTCATGTCGTCGTCGCCACTGTGATCACTTTGGGGTTAACATCACCGGACAGGCTTTCTCTCGTGATTCTATTTACGGTTAGCATGGGGCAGTCGATAGCGAGGTGGTTTTGGCATGATAAAAGAGACGCATTGTATTGGCTGGTGGTGTGGTTAACAGCTCAAGCGGTCTATTTCTATGTATCGTCGATGTTGGCAGGGGTGCTAGTGACCCTAGTTTTATTTTACGACACCTATCGAAAGTATGGCTATCGTCATATTGACAGGGTGTCATTTATCCCGATTCCACCTAAAATACGGGATAGAATACTCCTCATCGCCATTTTGAGTACGGTTATTGGGACTATTGTTTTGGATCTCGACCCCCTAACAGTGAATATTATTTACCAGATCATTCTATGGTTACTCCTGTTGTTTACACGGATTCATCTCTTTGAAAAGATCGATGATGGTGAGGCATTTTATGAAGAAACGACCGATTTGTACTTTCTTGTCGACTACATCTCCCACGAGAGGGCGCAGTTTGCGTCGGTGTTACACGACGATATCATCCAGCAATTAAGAGGGGTATTAAACTTGTTGTCCCTATCGTCACCAGATGTTGATCGATCAAGAGACATTTTAACCGATCTCGAGACTAAGATGAGAAAAATCATAAACTTTTACAGTTCAGAAGTGTTTTTAGAGTACAGTGCGGTGGACAATATCAATACTCTGATCGCATGTATTCAACCGCTATATCCTGATCAGAGGATGGATATACAGTTGAGTATTGATGAACAATCGAGGTTTGCCTTTGAGGATAAGGAGCTTTATCGCTGTGTCTTGAATGTGAGTCGAGAATTGATCAATAACGCCTATAAGCATTCCTGCGCGAAATGGATAGCGCTGTCCATCGATCGAGATGTTGAAGGGGGAATTCTAAGATTGCAATGCGCTAACGATGGGGTCGACAGCAATCAGTACGATCGCACGAGTATCGCGAAAAGAGGGATAGTCATGGTAGAGACATTGATCAAAAAACGACATGGCGTGTTGCACTATACTTTTGAGGAAGGGGTCCTAACACCGCATATTTCAATGGAGTTGAAAAAGAAATGAAGATCCTGATATTTGATGACCATATACTCTTTGGCGAAAGCTTAAAGAATTTGTTGACTGAAGACGAAAGGGTCGCTGTCTGTGATTACGTTCAGACTGGTGAGCAGTTGGAAGCGGCTTTGTCCCAAGGCAAATACAACGTGATACTGCTGGATTATAACCTGAAACAGAGTTCCTCGGAAAACGGCATTAAATGGCTGGAAAAGATTTTTGAGCTCGATGAAAAGCTCAAGGTGATTATGTTATCGGCTTATGATTTACCGATTTACAAGAAAATGGCGTTTGATAAAGGGGCGCATGATTTTATCAACAAATCGGTTGATTTGAGAACCCTCTTAAACCGCATCGAGGCAACCATTGGCAAGGGAAGTCGGATTTCCCAAGCTTTTGCGAAGGATGAGATGGGGGATCCGCTGACCGAGAGGGAGGTCGAGATCATCAGACTGTTGTGTTCAGGGCTATCGCGAACGGAGATGGCGTCTCAACTCTACATCAGTGAGAGAACGCTGTACAACCACATTCAAAACATCTATATGAAACTTGATGTCACCAACGCCATTGAAGCTTACAATAGATCCCTCGACCTTGGGTACTTAGAGCCGCGGATATAGGTTGAATCTAAAAACAAACCACTTCATCACGTGACGAGGTGGTTTGTTTTACTGATCAAATGCGCCTTGTTCTTTTAAATCTTTGAGGTAGGCGATGATATCGCTGGATTCGTACATGGGTTTACCGTCGATGAATAGGCAAGGGACCATGCGTTGGCCACCGACTTCGACGAGAGTATCGCTGGCGTTTTGGCTCAGGTCGATATCGCGCTGGGTCAGTACAATATCGTGCTTATCCATAAATCGTAGAACTTTTTGGCAATAGGGGCACGATGCTTTCATATACAATACAAGATCTGGCATAATTGTCCTCCTTAAAAGTGGTATACTTATGTGTACCCTCTTTTTTTGAAATTATTTTTGTGATTTGGGAGAGGGGGTTTCAATTGTAGTGAAAAGTTATTATAATGAAAAGAAAAGTGGAGGAGGGACCATGAAATTTTTAACCTTTGAACACAATGGTAGGGAGTACTTTGGCATCAAAAAAGACGGCGGCATTGTCTGTGGAAATGGGCTTACTCTGTCTCGAGAATACACGGGGTTGTTGGATTACATTCGCCATCACACCCCAGAGGATGTGGCGATTTTGGATCAGGCCATCCCCATTTTTGACGAAGAGGACATTTCCCTGCGCGCACCGATTCCTCATCCACCTCACGATATTATTTGTGTTGGCAAAAACTACGTGGGCCACATTGAAGAGCTGGGTGGTAGCGTCGATCCCGAAACCTTTGTGTCCCAGTATTTTGGCAAACGGGTCAATCGTGTATTAGGTGACGGCGAGCCGGTGAAGGGCGCTTTTGACCTGGACGAGTCCATGGATTATGAAGTGGAGTTGGCTGTGGTCATTGGCAAGAAGCTTCGCAACGCCACACCGGAAGAAGCGGTAGATGGCATTTTTGGTTTCTCCGTCTTTAACGACTTGTCCTCTCGGGGCATTCAAATGGCGCACGTCCAATGGTATCGGGGCAAGGGGATGGACGACTACAGTGTGATGGGCCCCTATCTCGTGACAAAAGACGAGTACGAATGGCCTCTAAATTTGGAACTGACGAGCACGGTCAATGGCCAATACCGTCAACGCTCAAACACTTCTGTGATGATCCGCGATGTGGTGGGTATTATCGTCGAGTTATCTCGAGGCATGACATTGGAGCCTGGGGATATCATCGCCACGGGAACCCCGGAAGGAGTAGGGATGGGATTTGATCCGCCTAAGTATTTAAAAGCCGGAGATGTGGTCAGTTGTACAGTGGAAGGCATCGGTACGATTACCAATGATATCACCTAGCCATGGGGATTGATTTTCGATTTCTCATTGGGTTGGGGGTGCTCGTGGGTTTTGGAAAGACGGGGATACCGGGGATCAACGGGATTACAGTGCCGTTGTTGTCGTTGTTTTTCGATCCCAAACAATCCACTGGCACCATGCTTCCCATGTTGATCGTCGGCGATCTTTTCGCCATCGCTTTTTATCGCGAGAATGTGGATTGGAAGGCGATTGCTCGCCTGCTCCCCGGGTTGGTGGCAGGGGTTTTGTTGGGGACGGTCGTCGGCGGCTACATTGACGCCGACGGTTTTCGCAGGTTACTGGGGATAATCGTTCTCGTTTCGGTAGCCTTGATGGTCCATCGAGAGGTATCCGGTGCAAAACCCGTCGCCTTGGGCAAGGCCATTCAAGGGGCGACGGGGGTGGCTGCAGGCTTCACCTCGATGATCGGCAACGCTTCAGGGGCTGTGATGGCGCTGTATTTGTTGTCTATGGGCTACGATAAAAAGAATTACATGGGAACCAATGCAGTGTTGTTCTTAGTGGTGAATCTGTTGAAGTTGCCCCTTCAAGTCGTTGTATGGCGCGCGATTTCTTTTGAAACGTTGAAGACCACACTGTTTGTGGCGCCATTTATCGTCGTCGGGGCAGTGATTGGATTAAAGTATTTTAAAAAGGCAAAAGACGCTTCGTTTCGTTGGGCGATTATACTGGTGACATTTTTGTCGGCGGTGTTGTTGCTGATCCGATAGGAGGTATTATTTTATGATAAAGGTGGAAGAACATGAGTGATTTATTTAAGAACGAAACGGTGATGAATTTAAACTTCTTAGGCGCTAGGGACAGGCTACGGGGCGTGATTCGCGAGACCCCACTGTCTCGAAGTGATTATTTTTCCAAAGAATCGGGCAATAACGTCTATATTAAAGCGGAAAATTTACAGGTGACGGGGGCGTTTAAGTTGCGCGGCGCCTACAACAAGGTAGCGAAACTGACTGAGGAAGAGCGAGAAAGAGGGATTATCACCTCATCAGCGGGAAATCACGCTCAAGGTGTGGCTTTTGCGGCTAAGGAGTTGGGGGTGAAGGCAACGATCGTTATGCCAACTACCACCCCTCTGATCAAGGTGGAGGGGACAAAAAACTACGGGGTGGATGTGGTGCTTTCTGGCGACGTGTACGATGAAGCCTACAAGACTTCCCTCGATATCGCTGAAGCAAACGACTATGTGTATGTTCATGCGTTCAACGATATTGATGTGATCGAAGGTCAAGGGACGATCGCCATCGAGATTCTAGACGCGTTGCCGGAAGTCGATATTATTATGGTACCTGTCGGCGGAGGTGGCCTTGTGAGCGGGATCGCCGCCTGTGCTAAAACCATTAAACCATCGGTGAAAATTATTGGCGTCGAACCAGAAGGGGCGGATTCGATGCAGTGCTCCCTTCGCGATGGCCACGTGGTGTGTTTGGACTCCGTATCTACCATCGCCGACGGTGCGGCGGTTAAAGAACCTGGGGATTTGACATACGCCATCGTATCCGATTATGTGGACGAATTTATTTCCGTTTCCGACTACGAGTTGATGGAGGCGTTTATCGAAGTGATGGAAGGGCCGAAGTACGTCGGAGAGAGTGCGGGATTGTTGGCGATCGCTGCGCTTAAGAAACTGCCTCGAGAAGACAAGAACGTCGTGGCGGTACTCAGCGGCGGAAACATCGATATGCTCACTGTTTCTTATATGGTCAACCGCGGTTTAGTCGCGAAAGGTCGCATGTACCGTTTCTCGGTGGATCTGCCGGATAAACCAGGTGAGTTGTTGGCGGTTGCAAAGATCTTAGCGGATTGTAAGGCAAATGTAGTCGAAGTCAAGCACGACCAAATGTTGACCAAGGATCGGTTCAACGATGTGGTTCTTGAAGTGACGATTGAAACCAATGGGTTTAAGCACATCGAAGAGGTGTGCCGCGTGTTGGAAATGAAAGGCTACGCCATCCACCGCTCAGAACTTCTCGGCGATTAGCGCTCTACGTACTTTCTCCATATTTTAGTAGTATCCTATTGTTAAGACGACAACATGGGAGGTACTATGAAAAAAGCCGTTCTGAGTCATCCAGCAGGGATGATAAAAACCGTAAAAGCCGGGTATTCTTGGACGACCATGATTTTTGGGCTCTTTGTGCCATTGTTGCGAGGCGACTACAAATGGACGGTGATCTTAGTGATCCTGGATTTGCTGATGGGATCGGTGTCCTTTGGTATAGGTATCGGAATTGGGAATTTTTTGTTCGCTTTCATGTACAACAGAATTTACATTACGGATCTGCTTCAACAAGGTTACGAGCCGAGGTCTGAGAGAGATGCGAAAGTCATCGCGCGTTTTTTAGGTTAACACACCGACCGTTTACCCTCGTGGTAAAACGGTCGGCTTTGTTTTGTCCTATTGGAATGATCGGGTTTGTGATACAATTAAATCAAAAGAAAGAGGTGAAAGGATGAAAATCGGAATAGTCGGCGCAGGGGCTTCGGGGCTGTTGTGCGCGATTTTGTGCCGTGAGCGCGGCTTTGAGGTCCAGCTTTTTGAGCGAAACGACCGGGTGGGTAAAAAACTATTGGCCACGGGAAACGGTCGGTGTAATTTTACCAATATCGATATCTCTCGAGCAAACTATCACGGAGCCAATCCGAAATTTGTCTATTCTGCCCTTAAAGGTTTTGATCAAGACGATGTGCGCCGGTTTTTTTACGATCGCGGGGTGCCATCAGTTGCTTTGGAGCTTGGAAAGGTCTATCCAAGGAGCTTGGAAGCGCGAACGGTAGTGGATTGTCTCCTTCAAGAAGCGCTGCACTTGGGGGTTGTGATCACTTACGAAGCGATGGTAGAAGCTGTGACTGATGATGATCACGGGTTTACCCTTTCCATTAACCAAAAAAAACACCGTGTCGATCGTTTAGTTTTGGCAACGGGTGGAAAAGCTCATGCTAAATCGGGATCCGATGGGAATGGCTACGTATTGGCTCAGTCATTGGGCCATGAAGTATCCGATGTTCACCCAGGGATCGTCCAGTTGGCACTGGCTGGGGAGGCACACAAAGGTCTCTCAGGTTCAAAAGTCAACGGGATAGCGACGTTGTATCGCGAAGGAGAAAAACCCCTATCCGATCGCGGAGATTTATTGTTTACCGACTACGGTATTTCGGGCCCTCCGATTTTACAGTTGTCCTCAAAAGCGCTATCAGCTGTGCGACGAGGAGACTGGACGGAGCTTGGGTTGGATTTTTTACCAGAATATGGTGTAGACCAATTGCGCAGCACGTTGTATGGCTATCGTGAAGGGCTGAAGCATCGGACGGCTTCGGATTTTTTGAATGGGCTGATCCCGCGAAAGATCGGTAGGCGGTTGATGAGTCTAGCGGGTTACACGGATAAACACACGGTTTCGCAATTGAGAGAGGAATCGGTAGAGTTAGTGATACAATCGTTGAAGGACTGGCGGTTTTCCATAGCCGGCCCTAAGTCCGAGGAGGACGGTCAGGTGAGTTGTGGTGGAGTGGTCACTGATCGGGTGAACCCTAAAACCATGGCGTCAAGAGATGTGGATGGGCTTTATGTTATAGGAGAACTCTTGGATGTTGACGGGGATTGCGGAGGGTACAACCTCCAATGGGCCTGGTCTTCGGCCTACGCCTGTGCAACTCATCTGGGATGAAGGAGGGTGAAACATGTTTCGAATTAAACGAAAATTAAAAGAATTAAGCGATAAAGGTGGACTCATTCGGGTAGGAATCATCGGTTGTGGGAAAATGGGCAACGGGTTGATCAGCCAAATGAGCCGTATCGACGGTATGAAACCCTCAATTGTGGTGGACCGCCACGTGGATAAATCGGTGAAAGCGCTGTTGTCTTCAGGGGTGAAACGCGAGGACATTATCGTTACTAACCGCATAAAAGAAGCGGAATTAGCGGTGGAGAAGGGCAACTACGTTGTGAGTGAAGATGCTTCACTGACTTACCGGTTAGCCCAAGTGGCAGCCATCGTCGAGTCCACAGGAAACCCGGCATTTGGTGCCAATCTCGCTGTTGAAGCCATAGACCATCACAAGGATATGATCATGCTCAATGTGGAGTGCGATGCAGTGGTGGGACCTAACTTGTACGATAGGGCAAAAAAAGCCGGCGTGGTCTATACCGGTTCTGCAGGTGACGAGCCTGGGGCGATTATCGAACTGGCGGATTTTGCCATGAGTTCGGGTTTTGATCTTCTCTGTGTGGGAAAAGGGAAGAACAATCCTTTAGATCACTACATCACTGCAGATCAATTGACGGAAAAAGCGGCGAAAAACGGCCTTAATCCTCATATGCTCACCTCATTCACCGATGGGACCAATACGATGATCGAATTGACTAGTGTGGCAAACGCCTTGGGATTTGTGCCGGATATTCCCGGTGGACACGGGATTACCACAGATCCTAGTCGTTGTGCCAAGGATTTTAGTTTGATTGAACAAGGCGGGGTGCTTCACCAATACGGTGTGGTGGATTTTGCCTTTGGCATGGCGCCAGGGGTCTTTGCCATCGTCACTTCAAAGGCGAAGGAAGTCCAAGACTTGATGGTCTATCTGGGCATGGGCGATGGTCCAAACTACCTATTGTACCGACCATACCACCTGACGAGTTTGGAAACGCCGATTACGATATTTCACGCCGTGGTCAATCGAGAAGCGACGATGGTCCCAGAAATGGGCCAAGTGACCGATACGGTGGCCATCGCTAAACGAGACCTCAAGGCGGGTGAAATTCTACAAGGTATCGGTGGCGATATGGCCTTTGGGCGCATGATCACCAACGAAGTTCAGCGCGCGGACAATTTGCTTCCCATTGCATTGATCACCGATCGCACCAAGGTGTTGGTGGATGTGGCAAAGGATACGCCCATCACCTACGATATGGTGCAGCTCGACGAGTCGGAAACTATCACTCAGTTAAGGCGTGAGCAGGATTTGTGGGGATAGAGATGAATGATCGGTTCATCGTCGAGGTGCGGTTGGATTGGGATGCTATTGAGGCATCCTCTTATCTGCATTGCGTCAAAGGATTAAGAGCGGTTTCAGTGCTTTCATTCACTAGAGATGTTACTTTTTTCGTCGGGGATAACGGCACGGGAAAATCGACTTTGCTCGAGGGTATCGCA
>CAZHRC010000013.1:1449-45532 GCA_964533865.1 uncultured Peptoniphilaceae bacterium | reverse complement strand
CTCGAGGGTATCGCAAACCGGGATTTTGTTACTTCTACCGCTCCGATAATTATTACAACTTAGCATCGCAGGCCTTCGACTACGATAGCGTCTACGGAGAACACCACCTTCACCAACAATCCCACGGTGAAGGGGTTTTTTCCTTTCTTCAGGCGTTTCAACGAGAAGGGCTCTACCTCCTCGACGAGCCCGAGGCAGGACTGTCGATACAAAGGCAGTTGGCGCTTCTGATCCAAATCGCTGAGATGAGCAGAACGGGGTCACAGTTTATCATCATCACACATTCACCAATTCTTCTCAGCGTTCCCGAGGCGGACATTTGGTCCTTTGACGGCGAAGGCGTTCAGCGATGCACTTATGAAGAAACCGAGAGTTATCGGATAATGAAGCGGTTTATCAACGATCGAGAGGGTTTTGTCGCGAGATTGTTAGCGTGATAGCGTCGACTGAAATGGAGTCAATTGTAAAAAGACACGCGACTAATATTTGGACGCGTGTCGGTGTAAAAATGATCAGGATCGAGCGAAGGGGTCAAGTTCCGGTATGGGACATCGGGCAAAACCTTTGATCAGCGCTTCTACCACCCCATCGTCGAGCTTGTCGGGTTATGATAGAAAACTTGACAAGTGAGCTCAAATTTAATATATTGAACAAGTAAATACGTAGAAGAGATCAGTACAAGGCGAGGTGAGCAACAGAGAGGCGAGGATAGGTGAAAATCGCTGCGAGGATCGCATTGGAATATCCTCTTGGAGTAGCGCTTCTGAACACGGAGTAAGAAGCGACGGTTTTTCCACGTTACGGACAACCAATTTGGTAAGTGATCGACTTGATTGTCGATAATACGGGTGGTACCGCGGAGTTTTTTCGTCCCTGATGTGATCAGGGATTTTTTTATTTATAAGGAGGCATACTTTGGCATTATTTAAAGAGCTGTCCAAAGCTCCAGTGTCACAACGGGAGCAAGAGACGAGCAAGTATTGGGAGAAAATTGACCTGCTACACCGCAGTGTCGAAACGCGAGAAGGCAAAGAAAACTACATTTTCTACGATGGTCCGCCGACGGCAAACGGCCAACCGGGCATCCACCACGTCATTTCTCGAACGTTAAAGGACATGACTTGTCGTTACAAGACGATGAAGGGCTACCGCGTTAAGCGCAAAGCCGGATGGGATACCCACGGTCTTCCTGTGGAAATCGAAGTGGAAAAAAAGCTCGGCCTGAAAAACAAAAAAGAAATCGAAGCCTATGGGGTCGAGAAGTTTAACAAACAATGCCGCGAGTCGGTGTTTACCTATGAAAAACAATGGCGAGAAATGTCAGAACGCATGGCGTTTTTGGCGGATATGGACGACCCCTACATCACTTTGGACAACAACTACATCGAGACGGTGTGGTGGTTGTTGGACCAAATGAACCAAAAAGGTCTAATCTACGAAGGGGCTAAGATTCTGCCCTACTGTCCACGCTGTGGTACGGGTCTGGCTTCTCACGAAGTGGCGCTGGGCTACGAAAACATCAAAACGGTGACGGTGACGGCGAAATTTAAGCTTAAAGACGAAGATGCTTACTTCCTCGCATGGACAACCACCCCTTGGACACTGCCTTCCAACGTAGCTTTGACCGTTCACCCCGATGTGGACTACGTCAAAGTCAGTAAAGACGGCGAAGTCTACTACTTGGCTAAAAATCTCGCCAATTCGGTATTGGGTGACGATTACGAGATCTTGGACACGATGAAGGGCAAAGATTTAGAGTATGTGGCATACGAACAATTACTTCCTTTCTTAACCGCTGACAAAAAAGCGTTCTTCGTCACCTGTGCCGATTATGTTACCACCGAAGATGGCACCGGTATTGTTCACTCGGCGCCAGCTTTTGGGGAAGACGACTACCAAACGGGAAGACGTTATGGACTACCGATGTTCAACCCAGTTGACGATGAAGGGAAATTCACCGACACGCCATGGAAGGGTCAGTTTGTCATGGATGCGGATCACGATATTATCCACTACCTCTTTGACCACGACTTGGCCTATAAAAAGCAAAAAATGGAGCATAACTACCCACACTGTTGGCGATGCCACACCCCTTTGATTTATTACTCTAAGCCTTCCTGGTATATTGAAGTGACAAAATTGAAGGAATTGTTCATCGATAACAACAACAAGGTCAACTGGTTCCCGGATTTTGTTGGGGAAAAACGCTTTGGCAACTGGTTGGAAAACTTAAACGACTGGGCGATTTCCAGGTCCCGCTACTGGGGCACGCCGTTTCCCATGTGGAAGTGTGAATCCTGTGGGAAATTCGAGACTATCGGTTCGCGCAAAGAACTGGTGGAGCGCGCAGTTGAAGAGATTACAGAAGATATTGAGCTGCACAGACCTTATGTGGATGACGTCCACCTGACTTGTGAGTGCGGTGGTGTGATGACCCGCGAGCCTGACGTTATCGACGTGTGGTTTGATTCAGGGGCGATGCCTTTTGCCCAACACCACTACCCCTTTGAAAACGCTGATCGCTTTTTCGAAGAGCTGTTCCCAGCCAACTTTATCAATGAGGGTATCGATCAAACCCGTGGTTGGTTCTATTCGCTGTTGGCGATTTCGACGTTGATCACTGGCAAAGCGCCCTATAAAAACGTGTTGGTCAACGATTTGATCTTGGATAAAGAAGGCAAGAAGATGTCCAAATCGAGAGGCAATACTTTGGAACCCATCGCCCTATTTGATGAATACGGCGCTGATGTGGTGCGTTTTTACTCGATCTACGTTTCGCCACCGTGGGTACCTACCCGTTTCGACGTGGATGGATTGAGAGAAGCGGAGAGCAAATTCTTCCGTTCGTTTAGAAACGTATACAATTTCTTTAGTATGTATGCGAATATTGACGAAGTGGATCCTTCAACTTACGAAGTGGCTATCGCCGATCGACCAGAAATCGACCGTTGGTTGCTGTCGAAATACAACAGTCTCGTGGCGTTTTATAGCGAAAATATGGATGTTTTCGAATACACGAAGGTGATTCGCGCCATTTCCGATTTTGTCATCGAAGATTTATCCAACTGGTATATCCGTCGCAACCGCCGCCGTTTCTGGCAAGAGGAGTCGGGTATCGACAAATTATCGGTTTACAAAACCACTTGGGAAGTGTTGATTGGCGTATCCAAGATGGTGGCGCCATTTACGCCGTTTATTGCGGAAGAGATCTACTATCTCCTCTGTGGCGGCGAATCCGTTCACTTGGCGTACACGCCCGAGGTGGATGAGACGTTGAGAGATGGTGAACTCGAGCGCAAGATGGATTTGGTGCGCCAGTTGGTGACTTTGGGCAGAGCATCGAGAGAAACGGTTAAAATCAAGGTTCGTCAACCCTTATCCGAGATCGTCGTCGATGGAAAGTACGAGTCTCTCATTGGAGATTTGGTCCCTCTGATCAAAGAAGAACTCAACGTCAAAGGGGTGGATTTTGAATCTGACCTTTCAGCGTTTATGAACTACCAATTAAAACCCGATTTTAAAGTGGCAGGACCGGTCCTTGGCAAGAAGATCAAAGACTTTACCGGTTATCTCAAGTCCGTCGACGCAAAGACTTTTGTCGCTGATTTGGAAAGAGGTCCCCAAACCGTGGAACTCGGTGGGGAATCCGTTGAGATCGATAAAACTTTTGTCCAAGTGGTCATCGATGCGAAAGAAGGATTTGACGTGGTAATGGAAAATGGCGTGTTCGTCATTTTAGATACGGTGCTCACCGATGAGTTGATCCAAGAAGGGTTTGGACGCGAGTTTATCTCTAAAGTCCAACAACTTCGAAAATCTACAGGTTTTGACGTGTCAGATCACATCACCATTCAATATTATGCGGAAGATGTGGTGGCTACGGCCATTGAGCATTATAAAGACGACATCCTATCAGAGACGTTGGGTGTGTCTGTCGAGCGTATGGCAGAGACTTGCGGCGTAGAGGTGGATCTCAACGATCACCCTGTCGGGATTCTCGTTGAACAAGTAAAGTAAGCTGTAGCAGGGCTCAGGATTTCCTGGGCTCTGCCGTTGGGGTATAAGGATGAAAACAGTTTTAATGAATATGTGTCGGATTATGGATCCTAAGACCAACCGGGTAGTGGTTTTGGACAAGGTGAAGGTTCATGGTTGGGAAGGGCTTACCTTTCCAGGTGGAAAAGTCGAGCCTTTTGAAAGCTTCTACGAGTCCACTGCACGGGAGGTCTACGAGGAAACAGGCCTTGTCATATCCAATCTCAAACTCTCTGGTGTGGTACAATGGATCCACAAGAAAGAAAACCTTCGAGAAGTGGGATTTCTCTATACCACAGTCGATTTTGAAGGAGAGCTTCTCGAAAAAACGGCAGAAGGCCAATTGTATTGGATGGACTATTCGGATTTTTCAAAGCGAGAGGATAAGTCGTATTCGATGAATGAGATATTAAAGGTGTATGACGCACCAGAGTACTCCGAGGTGGCATACGAGTTTTGGGAAGGGGAGTTGACGGAACTTCGGTTCTTCTAGGAGGCATTATGAGTGATCTGAATCGTCACAAAGTCCGCGAATTGATCGCGAAGTCGTCAAATGTCGTGTTTTTTGGAGGGGCCGGGGTTTCAACGGCATCGGGGATACCGGATTTTCGCTCGGCGACGGGACTCTACAACCAGAAAACCCAGTCGAGCTATTCGCCAGAATACATGCTCAGCCACACTTTTATGGTGAAACACCCCGAGGAATTTTCGGACTATTATCGCTCTCAACTGATCTTTCCCGATGTGAGGCCAAACCCTGCCCATGAGGCATTGGCGACATTGGAGCGACAAGGGCACTTAAAGTGGATCATCACCCAAAATATCGACGGTCTTCACCAACAGGCGGGATCGACAAATGTTTTGGAAATCCACGGCAATTTAACCGATTATTACTGTGTCGACTGTGGTGCGACTTATCCTCTTGATCGTGTGATGGAGATGGTAGGAGCGCCGACTTGTGGCGTTTGTGGTGGATTTGTGCGCCCCGATGTGGTGCTTTATGAAGAGCCGCTAAACAATGAAGTGCATAAGGCGGCGATCGATGCGGTTAGCGGTGCGGAGATTTTCATCGTTGGAGGAACTTCCTTAGTGGTATACCCTGCCGCCGGACTTTTGCGCTATTTTAATGGAAAAGCACTGGTGCTCATCAATCGCGACGAAACGGCTTACGACCGAAAAGCGGACTACGTGTTTCACGGAGACATCTCAGAAATTCTTCCGTCTCTTGTGGACTACTCATAATGGATACACAAAATGAGGGTATGATGAGGACAATGACAAACAAAGTGATGGAGGCTATAACATGAAAGAAAAGTTTCAACGGTTCATGATCGGCAGGTACGGCGTCGATCGACTGTCCTTGTTTATGACCTATGGTGGCATGGTGCTGTTATTGGCGCTCACACTGACAAAAAACAACACCTGGAGTTGGATTCCGTTGGTGTTGGTGGTGTTATCATACGTGAGGGTGTTTTCAAAAAACCGAGTCAAGATGGCGGCACAAAATCAAAAATATTTGGAAATCACTTCGCCATTGCGCCAATTTTTTGGGAAAATGAAGCGTAGATTTTTTGGTGGACCGGAGTATAAGTATTTCGATTGCCCAAAGTGTCGCAAAGAGCTTAGGGTGCCCAAAGGTAAAGGGAAAATCAACATAAAATGTCCAAATTGCAAAGAGGAATTCATCAAGAAAACTTGATGAGTTCTTTTTTTCGTCACCTCTCGACTTCTTGACAATTGGAGGCGTTCAGGGTATAGTGAAATAATATAACCCATTAAACTAGTAGAGATTAAGGAGCCCATAGTGATAGAGGTAAAAAATCTTACAAAACAATTTGAACTCGAGGGCGGAGGCACGTTGCATGCGGTGAACGGCGTCAGCTTTCGCGTCAATAAAGGAGAGATCTACGGCATTATTGGCTTGAGTGGCGCTGGTAAGTCGACGTTGGTGCGCTGTTTGAACCGACTGGAAGAGCCGAGTTCAGGCGAGATCGTCATCGATGGTGTCGAGCTCACGGGATTATCCAAACCGGATCTTCTCGAAGAGCGAAAAGATATCGGGATGATTTTTCAAACGTTCAATTTATTTCATCAAAAAAACGTCTACGAGAACATCGCCTACCCGTTGGAAATTTCAGGAAAAACCAAGACTGAGGTGAATGAACGAGTCCGGGAGTTGCTGAAGTTTATCGACCTTGAAGAAAAAGAAAAGAGCTACCCGTCTCAACTCTCTGGCGGACAAAAGCAGCGGGTTGCGATAGCGCGTGCGCTGGCGACCAACCCTAAAATCCTGTTGAGCGATGAAGGCACATCAGCTCTAGACCCAGCCAATACGAAATCCGTACTGGATTTGTTTCGCAAGGCGCGAGATGAGATGAGTATGACCATTATTATGATCACCCACCAAATGGAGGTGGCAAAAGATATTTGCGATCGCATTGCGGTTATGGAAGATGGGCTCATCATCGAAGAAAATACGGTACAAAAGTTGTTTCGATCCCCTAAAAACCCGAGGACTTACGCTTTTATCAAAGGGCTTGAAGACACGACGGAAGAGGAAATCTACAATCCTGAGGACTTCGAAGGTTCTTTGATGCGATTGACCTTTGATGGCGAGTCATCCAAGGAACCGATTATCAGTCGAGTCATCAAAGAATGCGACGTGAATATCAATGTGTTGTCGGGGAAGATCAACAAACTCCACAACGTGCCCGTTGGGTATTTGATCGTGGAATTGAGCGGGAAAGATAAAGCAAAGGACGAAGCCATCAACATGTTGATGGGTTACAACGTCCACGTGGAGGTGGTGTAATGGCTCAACTATGGAAATTACTGGGCCCAGCGACTTGGGAGACCATATATATGGTAGCGGCGTCCACCTTATTTGCCCTTATCCTGGGGCTCCCCATTAGCGTATTGCTCATATTGACCCGCAAAGACGGTCTATCTCCAAACAACGGGGTTTTTGCAGTACTCGATGGCATAATCAACGTCTTGCGCTCTTTTCCGTTTATCATCTTGATGATCATCGTGTTGCCAGTGGCGAAGGTGATCGTTGGCACTTCGGTGGGGACGACGGCGGTAATCGTACCCTTATCCATATCGGCGGCACCTTTTGTGGCACGGGTTATGGAACAGGCATTTTTGGAAGTCGATCGGGGTATTATTGAAGCGGCTAAGGCTATGGGCAGCAATAACTCTCAGATTATCACTCGAGTGTTGATCCCCGAGGCGATGCCCTCGATGATTAGCGGACTCACCATGACGATCATCAACGTTATCGGTTACTCGGCTATGGCGGGGACGATTGGAGGCGGAGGTTTGGGAAACTTAGCGATTCGCTACGGTTACCATCGATACGAGACAGAAATCCTATTTGCCGCTGTCATCGTGATCATCATTTTGGTTGCGGTGGTTCAATTTGTTGGATCTCGATTGTCTTCAGGGATCAATAAAAAATAAAGACATTATGGAGATGTGACGCTTCTACACGTTAGAAGCTTGCATATAGATTATTTTTTATAGGAGGGAAAGTATGAAGAAAAGAAGCATATTGGCTATTTTATTAGCCCTTGTCTTGATCGTCGCCGCAGGCTGCGGTACGAAAGAAAAGACAGCAACTCAAGAGACGGCGACGACCGCTGAAACGAAAACAGTAGAAACACCAACAGAACCAGCAAAAGAAGGGGATACGGCAACTGATAAGGTTGAAACCATTAAGATTGGGGTATCACCTGCGCCACACGCTGCTATTGTCGAGCTTATCGAAGAGGATTTGAAAGCTGACGGCGTTGGTCTTGAAATCATTAACTTCGACGACTACGTCACGCCAAACAACGCACTGGCAGATGGTTCCATCGACGCTAACTTTTTCCAACACGGTCCTTATTTTGAAGAGTTTATCGCAAAGAACAACCTTGACCTCGTTTCCCTAGGCGTGGTTCACATTGAACCGATGGCGGTTTACTCTACCAAAGTAAAAGCTCTAGAGGAAATTCCAGATGGTGGACAAGTCATCATTCCAAATGATCCGACAAACGGTGGAAGAGCGTTGTTGTTGCTTGAAAAGAACGGCCTGATCAAACTTGCCGATCCAAACAATGTATCAGCGACAGAAGCGGATATCGTTGAAAATCCTAAAAACTTGAAATTTGTCGCTATGGAGGCTGGTTCTATTGCCCGTACCTATGGCGATGCTGACGCCGCGGTGATCAATTCCAACTTTGCGATCGAAGCTGGTCTCGACCCTTTAAAAGACGGCATCGTCATCGAATCCGGTGATAGCCCGTATGCAAATCTAGTAGCAGTGCGCAAAGGGGAAGAAAATGAAGCGAAGTTCCAAAAACTGATCAAAGCGCTTCACTCTGAAAAGGTAAAAAAATACCTTGAAGACGAATTTAAAGGATCTATTCTTCCTGCATTTTAGGTGGGAGATCACAAGAACACACAAAGCTAATGCCTTTATTGAGGTATTAGCTTTTTTTCTTCACAATAATTAAGGCGATTAGGTGATGACTTTTTTTCTATTGTGTGGCAGATACGGTATAATAGAAAGAGAAAGGGGTGTACCTATGCGAATTGATTGGAACAAAAAGTACTTAACGATTGCCGTATATGCGGTTTTGGTGGTGATCGTCTCCATTATGTTTTATTTCTTCATACAAAATTTGGAGTGGATTTTCAACAAAATTAAGTTGTTAGTTAACGCCTTCTCCCCCTTTGTCACAGGAGCGGTGTTGGCTTACCTTGTAAATCTGGCGTTGGAGCCAGTGGAGGATATGCTGTTACCCGCCGTAGGGCTTGGGGATTGGTCGGCTCGACGAAAACGGAGAGTTTCCATGGTGATGGTTTACGTTTTGCTCATCGGGGCGGTTTATCTTTTTGTGAATATGATTTTACCTCAGCTCGTATCAGCACTGACTCAATTGGTGATACGCGCGCCGAGCTATCAAGCGGACATGACGAGAGAAGCGGAAAAACTATTGGGGAAAATGAATTTTAATCAGGCGGCGATTAACGATGCGAGACGGTTAATCAACGATGGTGTACAAAAGTTAATCGTCTGGATGGAAGGACTGCTTCCCGTGGTTATCCAGGTGGCGAGAAGCTTTTTATCGGTGGCGGTGAACTTTATCGTCGGATTTATTATTTCAATTTACGTGCTATTGGATAAAGAGCGTTTCAGTGCGTTGTTGAAAAAGGTATTGCTTGCGTTTTTGCCCAGTCGTTTTGTCGAAAAGATGGCGAGTACGGCAAACCACATGGACGATATTATGAAAAAATTCATCCGCGCCAGAGTGTTGGATGCGATCATCGTAGGCTTCGCCTTTTTTGTGATCCTCGTCTTTATGAAAGTTGACTTTGCTGGACTCATCGCCCTCATTTTAGGTGTGACAAACATGTTGCCGTGGATTGGGCCTTGGTTGGGAGGTATACCGGCGGTATTTATGATTCTCGTCCAATCCCCGATTAAGGCGTTGTGGTTTATCTTGGTGATTCTTATCGTACAGCAAATCGACGGTAACGTTATCGATCCCAAAATTCAAAGCGAAAGTCTGGGAATTTCACCTTTTTGGATCTTGTTCGCGATTATACTCGGTGGATTTTTCTTTGGTTTTCCGGGGATGTTTATCGGGGTGCCACTCTTTGTGGTGGTCTACTCGCTCATTCGAGAATGGGTATCTTATCGGTTAGAAGCCAAGGGGTTACCGGTAAAGACCGAAGATTACCTCGATGATGAGGTCAAATAGTTGGGCACATTTCATTTGTTCTTAACACGGTTCTAACTTTACTAAGATACACTGGTATCGAGGTGAGAGACATGAAGCTTTTGACAAGTGAGAACATCTTTCTACAACTGGCGTTGTTCATCGATGGCCGCAGCTTTGTGCGCTTTAATCTCGTCGGCTTATGGGACGAAAGAGTCTATTTTTTAGGCTCTTTTTTTGTGTTCAAAAATCGTGAGGAGGCAACCAGTGAAAGTATTGAAACGCAAGAAATGTCTTCAACTTGTGGCGACGGGTGAAGATTTTGTTGTAGTCAACACGATAAACCACAATCACAGCCACTTTAGAGACTACAATGGGGCGATATTGTGTATGGATTTGTACTTTAAACGACGGGAAAAACCGCGGGGGGATTACATGAGAACGGCGGTAAAACGGTTACGCCAATGACTGATTTTGCAAAATCTGGGTATCTAAGACTTAATATGAGAAGGGAGGCGTTCCATATGAAAAAAGTGTTGTTTATTTGCCGTTATCATGCGGGAAGAAGTCCTATGGCGGAGGCTTTTTTGAAACACTATGGTAAAGGGCGTTTTGAAGTAGCAAGCGCTGGCTACGAAGCGGGCGAGATCCATCCCATGGTCATCGCTGCTATGGCTGAGAAAGGGATTGATATTTCATCGTACCCCAACCGTCGTGTCGCAGATTTTTTAGTGGATTCCACATTTTTCGGCGTGGTCATTTCGCTTTGCGATCGCAACCTCGAAGAAGATTGTCCAGTGTATCCCGGATACGCCCAACGATTCAATTGGGATCTAACGCCTGTGGATCACGCTCAAGGAAGTGAAGAAGAACAAATGGAGCGCGTTCGCGCATTGCGTGACCTTATCGAAGAACGCGTTAAAGCATTTGTCGCATCAGAGGAGAGCGAATCCTAAATGCCTGCCAAGGCGAACGACTTCGGTGGTCGCCTTGGCATCTTAAAGGGTCAAAAAATAGCAGGAAAATGGGATCACACTGAAATCCAATCGATTTCCCGAACTTTGTTCTTTCTTGTTTGACCAATATGTGATATTATGAAAGGACTAATAATACTGCGACGTATGTATGAAAATACATCGAACGCCAAGTGGGGGAGTAACATGAAGGATTCGTTAGTGGCAAAAACCAATCTCATCGTCAGTAATCGTCTTTCGGCTATGGACTATTTTGAGGCGCAAAAAGCGTATAACAACCCAGTTATCGGCTATATTTACGCTTCTAAGGAAAAGCCGATCGATTGTGATCGAATTGCCAAAGCAGCTCAACTTATCGTTGAGTCGGAAGGTGGTATTTCAGTCTATGGAGGCTATGACCTTCTCATCAGCGCTACTATGCTGTCGATGGCTAAAGATATGCCAGAAACTTTGGCAGAAACGCAAAAAGTGTATGAAAAGATCGTCGAAGAGTTTGGCGAATCTGCATATTTTCCTATTCTCGCTTTTTATGTGCAACAATATATTTCAACCCCACTGCAATATGGCATAATCAAGCGTGCATCGGACATTTATCGTGGTGTTAGAGAAGAGCAAAAATTGGTGGTTTCCACCATCGGTGTGGGCTATTCCCTATTTTTGGCGATGACGAATCGTCCAGTAGAAACGATTATTCGCGAGATTGTTGAGATTTATCGCATCGTGAAAAGTGAACTGCCCTTGTTTACATCGCTGATGAGCTTGAGTTTTGCACTGTGTTTTACAGAGGATGATCCAGAGGACAAATGTGCAGATGCCATCGAAATCTACAACCGCTTATCCGATGAGGACGTGGACTACGGCACCAATGAAGAAATCGCCGCGTTGGGATTGTTGGCAGTCGCTTCTAAAACCGCAGAAGGCGCTATCGAAGAAACCCTTCAAGTGGATAAAGCATTGAGAGAGACGAAAGGCTTCCAAAACTTAAGTCTAGGAAAAGCTCGACGCGCCATGTACGCATCGCTGTTGGTGGCTGAGGACAATCTAGGTTATGGCAGAAATGAACCTTTCTTTAACCCGGCGAGAACCTCTAATATGGAGGATTTGATCTTGCAACTGGCTTCCATCTATACGGCAGTCGCCTGTGGTATAGAGGACAAAGGAAAAGAATAAAAGATATTGTGACCTTCTCGATGAGAGGGTCTTTTTTTGATGTCAAGTATGAGAAGAAACCTCGATATTGTCCAGTTTTCAGGGAAGATCAATCGACGTGAACGATTTTAAATAAATCGCCAACCAATCCTTCAAACTGATTCAGAGATTGACAACAAACTAACGTGGTGTCATAATGAGGGCATAATGAACGAAAATTTGAAAGGAGACACACATGGGTAACAGAATTATTCTTAACGAACTAAGCTATCACGGGTATGGCGCACTGGACGGTATCGCAGAAGTCATTCAAAGCAAAGGTTTCAAAAAAGCGATCGTTTTCTCTGATGCTTTCTTGAAAGAAAGTGGACTACTGAACAAAGTGACCAAAAAACTTGATGGTATTGAGATCCCCTACACGATTTTTACGGACATTGATCCCAATCCATCGATCGGAAACGTACTCGACGGTTTGAAAGCCATTCAAGAAGCAAACGCTGATGTGATCGTTGCCGTTGGTGGCGGTTCGGTTATGGACTGTGCAAAAGCTGCAGGCATCGTCAATACCAATCCTGAGTTTGCAGATGTGAGAAGCCTAGAGGGCGTAGCCGATACGAAGAACCCAACTACTCCGATCATCGCCGTGGCAACCACTGCCGGAACGGCTTCTGAAGTAACCATTAATTACGTCATCACCGATACGGAAAACAAAAAGAAATTAGTTTGTGTTGACCCCCACGATCTTCCTATCGCTGCTATTGTCGACCCTATCATGATGGAAACCATGCCAAAGGGGTTGACCGCTGCTACGGGGATGGATGCCCTAACACACGCTATAGAAGGCTACATCACCAAAGGCGCTTGGGAAATGAGCGATATGTTCCATTTGGAAGCGATTAAGTGGATCGCTGAATACCTCCCTGCAGCTGTCGAAAACGACAAGAAGGGAAGAGAGATGATGGCATTGGCGCAATACGTTGCAGGAATGGGATTTTCAAACGTAGGCCTTGGCATTGTCCACTCGATGGCACACCCATTGGGCGCGGTATACAACACACCCCACGGCGTGGCGAACGCGATCATCCTGCCTACGGTTATGGCATACAACGCCGATAGCACGGGAGAAAAATACAAACACATCGCGCGAGTCATGGGCGTTGAAGGGACAGAAGATATGACGCCTGAAGCCTATCGAGAAGCTGCGGTTCAAGCGGTGAGAGACCTCTCGGCAAAAGTCAACATTCCAGCAAACCTCGTTGGCATTATCGAAGAAAAAGACATCCCGTTCTTAGCTCAATCGGCTATGGGAGATGCTTGCACACCAGGAAATCCAAAAGATCCCACACAAGACGACATCGAGGCGATGTATCGCGATATGTTGAAATAAAACGAAGAAGCACTTCGCTCGAGGCATTGCCTTCAGTGAAGTGCTTTTTTTTTGACATAAATCCTTAAAAAACGGAGGGCATTCTGCGAGTTTCGTTTAGTGCTTTGGCCAAACAAATTTTCTCCGGTGTGGGGGGTGAAAGTCCAAGAAGGAAGTTGGTTTTTTCTCGGTAATGATCACATCCACGTTGCTCAGATCGCTGATGCTGATGAAGGCGGAGTCTTTATACTTTGACGTGTCGGCGAGCAAGATGGATTTACTCGCGTTGGCGAGCATGGTTTTTTTGACGTTGGTTTGTTGGTAGTCCGCTTCGTAGACACCGGAGGGATCGACGGCTTTGCAGGAAAAGAAACAGATGTCGGGCTTATAATTCTTTACAAAATCGTAGCTCATGTCGCCGATGAGGGAATAGGAGTGGCGTTTAAGGACACCTCCTGTGCAAAAAACCTTCACGTCGTCGTGGTTGATCAGTTTGTTGGGAATGAGGATAGAGTTGGTGATGATGATGAGGTTTTTAAATTTGTAGAGATGATCGCAGATAAAGTGGACGGTGGACGAGGAGTCCATAAAGATGGACATGTCGTCTTGGATGTAGTCTGAGGCGATGGCGGCAATGGTTTGCTTTGCCGTCGGGTTCTCTAGACTGCGGATGTAACTGGAAAACTCTGAGGTGTTCTTCGAGACGAGGGTGGCGCCACCTCGGGTTCGACGCAGGACGCCGGCATCTTCGAGATCGATGAGGTCGCGACGTATGGTGGAAGGTGAACAATATAGAATCTTGCACAGTTCTTGGACGCTGACGCTTTTGCGTTGGTAGAGGATGTCTGTAATTTGGGTGATGCGTTCCGATGGGATCATAAAACCTCCTAAAATAGTTTGCTAGATAACGAAATAATTTATTTAACGCCCTCATTTGTGAGAGGGAAAGGGATGAATGAGTGAACGATATTGAATCGTTACGATTCAATTATACTCAATAATCGGCAAAAAATCCAATATATGTTTCAAAACTTTACAAATGAATTTCATGTGATAGTATTAACTTAACAAAACAAGTAACGCATAGAAAACGATAGCAAAGAAAACCGAGGTGAAAGTATGAATAAGGTTCTAGCCATCGATATGGGGGCGACCTCCATTCGAGGAATTCTCGGATACATTAAAGATGGCGAATTGCGACTTGACGAAGTGATGCGGATCAATCATAAGATTGTCGATGTTGAAGGGCGCAAACATTGGGAATGGGATAAGATCATTTCCACTATTGAAGACACTATCTTAACATACCAAAAGGAAATCGTTAGCATAGGAGTGGATACCTGGGGAGTGGATTTTGGGCTTTTGAACGAAAATGAAGAATTGATTCAACCGCCACTTTCTTATCGAGATGAACGCCATCATGTCGGATACGACCTGGTCGCGTCTCAAATGGACTTGTACACTTTGTACAGTCAGACGGGCAATCAGATCATGGCGATTAATTCCCTTTTCCAGTTAGTGACGATCAAGGAATTGCAACCTGAGGTGCTCAAAGAAGCGAGACACTTATTGATGACGCCGGATCTGGTGACTTTTTACTTGACGGGCGTGTTATCCAGCGAAAAAACGATTTGTTCCACTTCCCAAATGTTTAATTTGTCTAGAGGACGCTGGAATAGAGGGATTATCGAATCCTTTGGTTTGAACTACGAGATATTCCCGCAAACGATTAATAACAAAATGATCGTGGGATCGACGAAAAATGCAGTGCTGGAGAAGTTGAGAAACACAGATATCAATGTGGTGTCTGTGGCATCCCACGATACGGCAAGTGCCGTCGCCATCACTCAGGCCTACGATGATCCAGAAGTGCTGTTTTTATCCAGTGGGACTTGGTCGCTACTAGGATGCTACACCGACAGACCGGTGCTGACTAAAGAAGCGTACGATTTCGATTTAACCAACGAAACGGGCTACAACGGACGAAACATGTTTTTCCAAAACATCACCGGGCTTTACTTAATCGAAAAGCTCAATGACGAATTTGAACGATTGAGTGGGAGATCTTTCTCCTATCCAGAGATCACCGAGATCGTATCCGAGTCCCGACCATTCCAAGGGTTTATCGACGTTTACGAACCGGTTTTTGGGCAAGAGACCGACAGCATCATTTCAGATATCGAGGCTTATTTTGACAAAACGGGTCAACAGAAGCTCGAAGATCCTAAGGGCTACTTTAGAGTGATTTACGAGAGCATGGTACTGAATTACGCTACTTTGGTGGATTATCTAGAAAAAGTGACCCATCGACAGTTTAAGAAAATTCATGTTATCGGTGGAGGCTCCCAATCAGCGATGCTATGCCAAATGATTGCCGATGGATTGAACCTAACCGTGGTCGCAGGGCCTTCAGAGGCGACGGCGATAGGAAATATTTTAGCACAACTCGAAGCGGTGTCTTCGGATTACTCCGCGACATCCTTACGAGATGCCATAGACAAAACCAATAAACTCGTTGAATACAAACCCACTGCATTTGAAGAGTGGGCAGAAGCGAAGAATTCTTTTAGGAGGGGCAAATGAATTATCCAAAGATCGGTATTAGACCAACAATTGACGGAAGATGGGGCGGTGTAAGGGAAAGTCTCGAGGAGCAAACGATGAACATGGCGAAAACAGCCAAGGCATTGATCGAAAGCGAGTTGAAATACACTGATGGCACACCGGTGCAATGTGTGATCGCCGATACAAACATTGGCGGCGGAGCGGAAGCAGCTGCTTGTGCAGAGAAGTTTTCTACAGAAAACGTGATCGCCACTTTAACGGTTACACCTTGCTGGTGTTACGGAACGGAAACCATGGATTTGGATCCAAAGACGATTAAAGCGGTTTGGGGTTTTAATGGCACCGAAAGACCTGGTGCGGTGTATTTAGCAGCTGTTATGGCGGCTTATGCACAACGCGGCTTGCCGGCTTTCTCCATCTACGGTAAAGATGTTCAAGACTCGGCAGACACCAGTGTGCCAAGCGATGTGGCAGAAAAGATCCTGAGATTTGCAAAAGGTGCAATCGCCGTTGGACAAATGAAGGACAAAGCCTATATCAATATTGGTGGCGTATCCATGGGGATTGCTGGAAGCGATGCACAAGCGTCTTTCTTCCAAAAATACTTGGGGATGAGAACAGAATGGGTGGACATGACCGAGATCTTGAGACGGATTAAACTTGAGATTTTCGATGAGGAAGAATTTAAAGTGGCGAGAGCCTGGGTTGAAGCGAGCTGTAAAGAAGGTTTGGATATCAACGATGATGACGCCCTTCAAGAAAACATCCGCAAATCAAAAGTTGTCGCTTACGAAGACGAATGGGATTTCTGCGTAAAACACGCCATGATTTGTAAAGATATTATGTTTGGGAACCCTGAGTTAGCGAAAAAGGGTTGGCACGAAGAAGCTTTAGGAAGAAACGGCATCGCAGGTGGCTTCCAAGGTCAACGTCAATGGACCGATTGGTTACCCAATGCAGATTTTACGGAAGCCATTTTATCATCGACTTTTGACTGGACAGGCGCAAGAAGCCCGATCGCTTTTGCTACGGAGAACGACACGTTAAATGGAACTTCCATGTTGTTTGGAACGTTACTGACCAACAAAGCACCGATTTTCTCAGACGTGCGCACTTATTGGTCTCCAGAATCGGTTGAGAGAGTCACAGGATACCAACTCGAAGGCGTTGCGGAAAACGGCGTCATCCACTTGATCAACTCGGGAGCCTCTTGCCTAGACGGTTCTGGCGCAGCGACGAACGAAGCTGGTGAAGGGGTCATGAAAGAGTTTTGGAATATGACCGAACAAGATATTCAAGCGTGCTTGGATGCCACCGACTGGAGAAAGGCGAACCACCAATACTTTAGAGGTGGCGGATTCTCCTCACACTTTATCACAGAAGCTGAAATGCCGATTACCATGATTCGCATAAACATTATTGAAGGCGTAGGACCCACTTTGCAAATCGCTGAAGGGTACACTGCACATATTCCTTCTGAAATTTCTAAAGTACTCGAAGACCGCACCGATACCACTTGGCCGACGACATGGTTCGCACCACGTATTGGCATGAAAGGGTTTGAAACGGTTTACGATGTTATGGCTAACTGGGGAGCGAACCACGGCGTCAGCGTGTATGGCCATGTGGGCGCGGACTTTATCACCATGGCGAGCATGTTGAGGATTCCAGTAGTTATGCATAACGTCGAAGACGCTAACGTGTTTAGACCTCACGCGTTCAAAGGTTTTGGTACAAAGGACTTGGAAGGTTCCGATATGAGGGCTTGCGCCTACTACGGACCTCTCTACAAGTAGGGGCACAGAATGTTAAAGAAAATTGCGAAGAACCTTTCTCCAGAATTGGTCAAAATCCTAATGGAAATGGGCCATGGAGATGAAATAGTACTTGCAGATGGGAACTTTCCATCTGCAAGGCTTGCTCAAAGACTGGTAAGGGCAGATGGTCACCGTTGTGATGATTTACTCAAAAGCATTTTGGAGTTGTTCCCACTCGATACGAAATACAGCCCCGAGCAAGTGTTCCTCATGGAGGTCACTGCCGGTGACGATTACGTACCGGAGATCTGGGAGACTTACGATGGCACCCTTCGAAGATCTGGCGAAGATTTCACCGTGGGTTATATCGAGCGCTTTGAGTTTTACGAAAGGGCAAAAGATGCCTATGCGGTCATCGCCACAGGAGAAGGGGCGCTTTATGCAAATATTATTTTGAAAAAAGGCGTCGTGCTCTAGAAGGAGAGGCTTATGAATGAAATCATATTAAAAATGGAGCATATCAACAAGACCTTTGGCACGGTTAAGGCATTGAAAGATGTGCATATGGATCTAAGAAGTGGGGAAGTTCACGCGCTTATGGGTGAAAACGGCGCAGGAAAATCCACACTGATGAAAATCTTGACTGGCGTTTACAGTCTCGAAACGGGAAATCTCCACTATTTCGGGAAAGAAGTGGAGTTTAAAACCCCAAAAGAAGCCCAAGAGGCGGGGATTGCCATCGTTCACCAAGAACTCAACATGATGGCTGACCTGACGGTGGCAGAAAACATTTACATCGGTAGAGAATCGATGAAGGGCGCCATTATCGACGATGCAAAAATGATCCGCATGTCAAAAGCGCTTTTCGATGAGCTCGGGGTCAATGTTAACCCCGCGTCAACGGTAAAAGACATTCCCGTAGGGATGCAACAAATGACTGAAATCGCAAAAGCGATCTCTATGGATGCGAAGATCATCGTCTTTGACGAACCGACCACATCTTTGACCGACGACGAAATCGAGCAACTTTTCCGCATCATTCGCGAATTGACCGCTAAAGGGATCGGCATCATCTACATTTCCCATAGAATGGATGAAATCGGCGTGATCACCGACCGGATCACCGTCATGCGAGACGGAGAATACGTGGGCACGGTAAACACGAAAGAGACGTCAAAAGACGAACTGATCAACATGATGGTCGGCAGAGTGAGCTATGTGGAACCCAAAGCTTGTTCGACAGTACCTGAAGATGCACCAGTGGTGTTAGAAGTGAAAAATCTTAATCGCGGAAATCACATTAAGGATGTGAGTTTCACCCTTCAAAAAGGAGAAATACTTGGATTCTCAGGTTTGATGGGCGCAGGTCGCACGGAAGTGGCACGAGCGATTTTTGGAGCGGATAAGCTGGACTCTGGGGAGATATTCATAAACGGAAAGCCGGTTAACATTCATTCGACTAGTGATGCGGTGGGCTATGGCATTGGATATCTTTCGGAAGACAGAAGAAGCGACGGCATGATCACGGGATTTGATGTGGCAAACAACGTCTCCATGTGCACAGTGCCAGAATTTGTCGATGGGTTGTTGATCAACGATGCCAAGATCGAACAAGTGGCTAAACAATACGTAGAGGACTTGGCGATTAAATGCTCGTCGGTAAAACAAGTGGCAAAAACACTTTCTGGCGGGAATCAACAAAAAGTGGTCATCGCTAAATGGCTCCACGCGAAAAGCGACATCCTCATTTTTGATGAACCGACTAAAGGAATTGACGTTGGCGCAAAAAATGAGATTTACAAGCTGATGAATGCGTTGGCGGCAGAAGGCAAATCCATCATTATGATCTCCTCGGAAATGGAAGAGGTTTTGCGCTTAAGCGATCGCATCATCGTCATGGCTGAAGGAAGAAAAACGGCAGAACTCAAGATTGAAGAAGCCAGCCAAGAAGTTATCATGAAATTCGCATCTATGGAAGGAGTGGCTTAAATGTCGGACTTAACTAAAAAAACCCAGTCTCGATTTGATATTAAGAAGTTTTTCAGTTCACAACAAGGTATCGCCTTTATTGTATTGGTGGTGCTCTACGGATTCTTTTACGCCCGAAGCGAAGCCTTTCGCTCAGGCAACACCTAGCCAGTATTTTCGACTCGAGTTACTACGCTGGTTTTCTAGCAATCGGGGTAACCTTCACCATCGCCACTGGCCGGTTCGATATGTCCACTGGTGCGGTGATGAACACCTCAGCATTAATCGCAGGTTACTTTACATTTAAAGCAGGCCTACCTCTACCGTTAGCTATGCTTTTAAGCATCATCATCGGAACCTTATTCGGTATGCTCAACGGCGCATTGATCACAAAAGCACATATCAACCCTTTCGTCACGACTTTGGCGACTCAAATGATCGCTGTTGGGCTTGGTTCCATCGTTACAAAGGTTCAAACGGTTAACTATCCATTGCGCACGACCCCCGAAGGTTGGTACAAATCCATCTTCAAACTGGAAAGCGGATTCCCGACAGGGATTATCGTTCTAGCTGTGGTCGCCGTTGTCATGGGGATCATTTTGAAGAAAACGAAGTTTGGTCGGTACTTACTCGCTTTGGGAAGCAATGAAGAGGCGGCAAGACTTTCAGGTATTGATACTGGAAAATACAAATTTTTGGCTTATACCCTATGCGGTTTCTTTGCAGGAGTCGCGGGGATAGCATACGCTGCAACATACACCACCATCATGCCAGGCGAAGGCCTAGGGTTTGAGTTGGATGCCATCGCTGCGGCCGTAATCGGCGGATCGTCGCTTGCGGGGGGGATCGCGGGCATTGGCGGAACTATCATCGGATTGTTCATTATGACGGTGTTAAAAGTGGGCTTGCCATTTATTGGACTTCAAGCGCACTACCAAACCTTCATTACCGGTGCTGTATTGTTAGTAGCAGTGTACCTAGACGTTATTCGAAACAGAAAAAAATAAGGAAAAGACGAAATCAAAATGAAAAAAAGAGTATTAGTTTTATTGAGTCTTATGGTCGTATTTGCCCTCCTGTTAACGGCATGTGGAGGATCTGGAAAACCAGCAGAAACTAAACCAGCAACCTCTGAAACGAAAACCGAACCTGCTGGCGAAACCAAAGATAACGCAGCAAAACCAGCTGATGGCGAAATCGTCGTCGAAGTATTGGCAAAAGGCTTCCAACATCAATTCTGGAAAGCTGTAAACCAAGGTGCTGACGAAGCGGCTAAAGCACTCGGCGCAAAAATCACTTTCCAAGGCCCAGCTAACGAAACGGCTATCCAAGAACAAGTTCAAATGTTGGCCAATGCCATCAACAAAAAACCAAATGCCATTGCGTTTGCAGCATTGGATACGACAGCTTCCCTAGACCTTCTTTCCCAAGCAAAATCCCAAGGGATACCAGTGGTAGGATTTGACTCTGGGGTTCCAGGTGCACCAGAAGGTACTATCGTCGCTACAGCAGCGACAGACAACGAAGCGGCAGCGGCTGTTGGCGCAGATAAAATGTTCCCTGAAATCAAAGCAAAATTAGAAGCGGCGACTGCAGAAGCACCAGCGCGCATCGGCATCGTTTCTCAAGAAGTTAACTCCGCATCCTTGTTTGGTAGAACCAAAGGGTTCATCGATAAAATGACGGAACTCGTTAAGGCCCTTCCAAATGTAGGCGACAAACTTGCCATCGTAGGCAATGACAAATTTGCCAACGGCGTAGCCGAAAATGGCGCAGTGGTCATTATCGACCTTGCTGTCCCTGCAAAAGTAACCGATGCTGACGGACAAACCCAAGCGCAAACCTTACTCAACAAAGCAGACCTTGTCGGTATCTTTGGATCCAACGAATTTGGTGCAAAATCCATCGTTAACGCTGACAATGCCGTCGGTGGTAAAGTGGGTAAAGACAAAGTTATCGCTGTAGGATTTGACTCTGGCGCCCTTCAAATCGACGCCATCCGCAAAGGTCAATTATTTGGTTCAGTTACGCAAGATCCCGTTCAAATTGGGTATAAAGCAGTTGAACTCGCAGTGAAAGCTGCGAAAGGCGAATCCGTTGCAGACATCGATACCGGCGCGGTTTGGTACGATGCATCCAACGTCGATTCCGACCAAGTAAAACCACTGCTTTACGAATAAAAGAAGTCTGAAGACAAAAGGAGACCACTATGTTAATGGATAAAGCAAGGCATGAACTCATCCAGTACGGAAGGATGCTAGTAGACAGCCATTTGACCAAAGGAACAGGCGGAAATTTAAGCGTATACGATCCCGAGACCAAGCTTATGGCCATCACTCCATCCGGCATTGATTTCTACGAGATCAAACCTGAGGACATCGTCATCATGCAACTCGATGGCACTATTGTCGAAGGGGACAAAACGCCATCAAGTGAGTGGGCTATGCATAAGATCCAATACGAAAAGCGTGATGATATTACCGCTGTTATCCATGCACACACGACCTATGCCACAGTGATCGCAACATTGCGACAAGAGTTACCTCCTTCGCACTATATGATTGCAGTTGCGGGACCAAATGTGCGTTGCGCAGAATACGCAACCTACGGGAGCCCTGAACTGGCTGAAAACGCCTATGAGGCGATGATCGATAGAAATGCTGTACTGTTGGCAAATCACGGTATATTAGCAGGGAGCTATTCCTTAGCAAACGCCTTCAACATCATTGAAGAAGTGGAATACTGTGCTCAGATCTACTATATGGCAAAGAGCATCGGTGAACCTGTAATTTTAGATGACGCTGAAATGGCAAAAATGGCAATAAAGTTTCAGAGTTACGGACAAAAGTAAATCTTTAATCTGCTGTTTATCCCCCCTAAATAGATGCAAAACCTCGCTTGGATTTCCAAGCGAGGTTTTGTGATTAACGGTTTAAAGCGTTGAGATAGTCGTTGACCGCAAGGGCTGCAATGGCTCCTTGGCCGACGGCGATAGAGATTTGTTTATAAGGCACTTGGGTCACATCCCCTGCGGCGTACACGCCAGGTAGGGAAGTCGCCATGGTTTCATCGACGCGAATCTCACCTTTTTCATTGAGTGCGAGATGCTCGGTGAAGGGGTCGGTGTTTGGGGTGTGCCCAATTTCGACAAAGATCCCCTCGCCGTCGAGATGTGCGGTTTCACCGGTGGTTTTGTCCAAGATGGTGATGCCGGTAACGCCCATTTCATCGCCTGTGATGGATTGGATTTGGGTTTCCAAAAGGATATTCACATTGGCTCGGCTGGTGAGATCTGCCATGAGCACTGCATCAGCTCGAGGCTGGCTTCTGTGGACGAGGGTGACTTTCTCGGCAATGGTGGAAAGATCGATGGCGGACTCGATGGCGGAGTTGCCGCCGCCTGCGACAAAAACCTCGGCTCCTTCGTAGAGTGGCGCATCGCAGATGGTGCAATAGCAGACGCCTCGGCCTCTCAGCTCGGCTTCGCCGGGAACGTCCAAGGTCTTTGGCGTCGATCCTGTAGCGATGATCACCGCTTTAGCTTCGACGGCTTTACCATTGGATAACCCCAGGACGTGGTTTGGGGTGCCAGGCTCAAAAGAGGTGATTTTGACAAATTCCATCATGGTTACTGGATAGGATTGTAGGTGCTCTTTAAAGGCGTTAGCGAGGTCGTTTCCGGTGGTGTGGGGTGTGCCTAGATAGTTTTCAACCGATGACGTATCGTGAACTTGACCGCCGATTCGCTCAGCGAGTACGAGTGTATGAAGTCCTTTTCGCACGGCGTAGAGTGCGGCATTTAAGCCACAAGGTCCAGCGCCGACGATGACGAGATCGTATAGAGCGGGCGAGTGGTTAGGGTTTGTGGATGGTATGGTCACAGTGTATCCTCCTAAAGATGTGATAAGTGTATCATAGCATATTTCGATTATGGTTCCTAGATTACTTTAGAGATAGTCATCGAGGGTGTAATTTAATTGAAACTAATTTAAAATAAATTCAAAAAAGGTATTGACAAGTGTTAGAAGGCAGTCTATAATCATAATATAACTAACTAGTGACAAATTGGAGAACAAGTATGATGGAAAAACAGTCCTATGGAGAGGAAAGCGACCGAAATTTAAGGTTGTGGATCCGGTTGTCGCGAGGGTACCTCAATATTAACCGTGAGTTGTCGGCGGTTGTGGCAGACTATGATTTATCCTTGTCTCAATTTGCCGTTTTGGAAGCCCTCTATCATAAAGGGGCCCTTTGCGTCGGCGAGATCGTCGAAAAAATCTTGACCACCGGTGGCAATATCACCGTTGTCATAAAGAACTTGGAGAAAAAAGGATTGGTCGTTTCAGACCGATCAGCAGCCGATAAACGGGTAAAATTGATTCAGTTGACCCCAGAGGGGAGAAAGTTGGTAGCAAAGGCATTTGAAGCTCATCTCATATGTTTAAATGGGCTTCTAGAACAAGTGACTCCCCAGGAGAAAGATCAACTTATCACATTGATTCGAAAAACTTATTAATAACAATTTGGAGGAAATCATGAAAAATTTAAAAGTAGCTATCGTATATTACAGTCAAACGGGACACAACTTCACTATGGCAAAATGGGCAAAGGAACAAGCGGAAGAGCTTGGTGCAGAAGTCCGATTGGTGAAGGTAAAAGAACTACTGGATACAACCGACGCTAACCCGGGCTGGGCGGCTTATCTTGAAGCGTCAAAAGACGTCGCGGAAGCAACAAGTGACGATCTCGTTTGGGCTGATGTGGTGATTTTATCAACGCCTACCCGTTTTGGAAACGTAGCAGCTCAAATGAAGTTCTTCCTCGATGGCCAAGGCCAAGTATGGGGCGAAGGTAAGTTGACCAATAAAGTAGTCACTGCCATGACATCGGCTCAAAACAACCACGGCGGTCAAGAAGCGACTTTATTATCGCTATACAAAACCATGATGCACTGGGGAGCGATCATCGTTACACCGGGTTACACCGATGGTAGTGTCGTCGAAGCGGGCGGCAACCCTTATGGTACGTCTGGAACGGTCACCCGAGAAGGCTTCCTCAACGATTTGGAAGGCGCAGTCAAACACCAAGCAAAACGCACCATCGAAGTGGCACAAAAATTTGTATCCTAATGCAAAAAGAGAGCGATCCGCGTGATCGCTCTTTTCTTATGGAGATATGATTGAGAGGTCTAGGGGCTTAGCGTACGAGGAAGTAGGTTGGACTCGAGACGATCTAAATTTTTGATTGGATAATAACCCGAGGAAAGCGAAGAACATGAAACAACTGACAATCATTTGTATGTTAAAAAACGCTTGGACGCTATAGCCCAACAAGGCAACGATGAGCACTCGGTGTTCAGGGGAGGTTTTAGCGTGTGAGAAGCCCTTTTTGAGAATCAAACCGATATAGGTGAGATAGAGGATCAATGAAGGGACCCCAGATGATACGGCGATGTTGAGGTATTCGTTGTGAGCTTTGTCAAAGTTTCGATACCGTCCATACTCTTTAAAAATCTCATCGTAGTAAGCATCTTTCATCGCATAGGTCAGGTTATCCATTCCATAGCCCAGGACGGGCTTTTTGGCGATGAGGCCCATAACCTTTTTCCAAATGTAGACCCGTTGGGATCCAGCGTGTTCAGCATCGGGGTCATTGAGCAACAAGCCTTTTAGGTCGATGAAGATGGAGAGGATCCTTTGCATAAAAGGGTCCTGAGAGGTAAAGGCGTAAAACAAAAGGATGATCAATGAGAGGATGGTCAAGGCGATGAAAAAGCGTAACAGCCGTTTTTTGGATCCTTTGGCACGATACGCTAGAACAAAAAACAGGGCATAGCCGATAAAAGCGCCAATCCAAGATCCTCTGGTTTGGGTGCATAACAGACACAGAAAGATTAGGGAGTAGGGGATGAGTGCCCACAGTTTTCGCTTGTAGAATAGTTGGTGCATGGCGATAGGCAGGACGATGACTAAGTAAGCACCCAGAAAGTTCTCGTTGCCCATAACTGAAAACGCACGACCTTCCCATTCTTTGGAATAAAATCTGAGGATGGAAGGATCGATTTGATAGGACTGAAGGATCCCCAACAATGCGACGACGCTGGCAGAAATGATGATCCAGGGAAACGCTTTTGAAGAGATACCTTTCGCGTAGCGGCAGACAAAATAACAAGCGCCGTAGGCGAAAAAGGTCAAAACCCCATCTCGTCTCGATGTAGAACCGAGTAATGCGCGCCCTGGGTCCTGAGCGAAAACGCCCGAGAGGATCAGAAAGAGAAAAAAGACGTAGAAAGGGAGATTTTCCCTCGCGAAAAGTTCTTTAATAGTTATGCGGTGTCGATTGAGGACGACGAGGGCAATGGCTGCGATAAGCAGGGCCATTAAGCCGACGAACTTGGAGTTGACCGCGTTGAAGCTTCCAGTAAAGGGCCAACAAAGCAGCGGTATGATACCTACTATATAGAGACTTAATCCATTTATCGCTTTTTGAGTTTTCATAGTCACTCCTTTTTCGAATCGTTACGTCACTCATTGTATCATTATTTCACAGAATTTTGTTTAAATGTTGTAGAGGATAGGATAGCGGGCGATTGGGAACATCGACAAGAGCAGTCTTGAAGACTAATCTGTTATGAGATAACCCGACTGAGATGGTTAAAGATCATTCGATTTAAGGATGCTATTTTCGGTAGTTATGATACAATACATGTCTAAAGGGGGTGATAGCGGGTGAAAGGCTCGGAAAAAAGCGCAAAAAATGAAATGAGTGATGAGAAGAGTAGCTGCGATGAGCAAGATCAGCCATCGGAAAGCGGTGATGACGCGAAATGTACAACACCAGTTGGTGGCGAAGGGGCGCTTGAAGGGCTAGTTTCTGACCGAGGGGTATTTAGTGTCGACGGAAAACTACTGTTTCTATTGCTCATTCTTCTTTCGGTGTTTTCACAGTTGTTTCCATACGTGTCTGGAGAAATTACAGAAACGGTTCATCGCTGTATACAGTGCACAGTCATCGGCGTGGTGGTTACTCTCAGCGTTTCGTATGTGGTCCATCGCAATTGTTTCCACGTGGCATCGCAAAAGACAGGGCATAAGTTGGCAAGAGATGCTGGGATTCAACTGATACTTGGGGCGATGATCATGAGCGTCGTCTTGGTTTTGGTCGTCGATGTTCTCGTGGCGATGATCCTCATTTCTTTTGTCATTCCATATAACGGGATGAGCCCGTTTGAGATACTCTATTCTCTCATCTCATGGGCGATTAAATTCACGTGATTAGGATGAGCGTACAGAATTTTTTGGCGCCGATCTTCTCTGATGCCGGTGACCGAAAATCTTTTGCGTCCTATTATAGAAATCGCTACATGATACTCTCCCTGCTGTTATGGGGGTTGAGTTTATTGATGGGAATTGTCGGTATACCGATTATCAGATTTACTTCGATATGGTAAAAGCCATCTCATTCGAGATGGCTTTTGACATTATATAGCGAGGACTTCTTTTAGCGCTTCGATGAATCGACGGTTTTCTTCCATGGTTCCAATGGACACACGCATGTAGTTGTCCTTTTGAGGGCGTATAATGACGCCTATTTTTTGCATGGCGACAAAGAGATCCCGAGCGTTCCAGTCGGTTTCGAAAAGGATATGGTTCGCTTCAGAAGGGTAGTATACAATGCCCATAGCTTTAAAAGCCTCGTAAATGTACTCTTTTCCTTCAAGGTTGAGATCGTAAACTTCTTTGACAAAGGCCTGATCTTTCAGGGCTTCAATAGCGGCGTACTGGGCCATGGAACTGACGTTGAAAGGACCTCTGACTTTATTGATGTTGCGTGCAATACCTGGGGAAGTGATACAATAGCCCACTCGCAATCCTGCGAGACCATAAATTTTAGAGAAGGTGCGCACGACGATAACATTGGGATAGGAGTCGATCAAGTGTTGATTGTCTCTTGGAAAGTTTTCAGCGGAAGCAAACTCGTGGTAGGCTTCATCGTAAACGATGAGGACCTGCTTTGGAATGCGATCTAAAAAGCCGTATAGGGTATCTTTATCGATCATGGATCCGGTAGGGTTATTTGGATTACAGATCCACAACACTTTGGTTTTGTCGGTGATGCTTGAGATGAGGCTGTCGAGGTCGTAGGCGAAATCGATCATCGGCGTCCGAATGATGTCGGCGCCCATGATTTGGGAAGCGTCGCCGTAGCGGGTAAATGCCCATTCGCTCATGACGACTTCGTCACCGGGGTTCAGATAGGCTTGTGCGACCATGGTCAGCATTTCGTCAGCGCCGTTGGACAAGACGATACGGTCGGTGTCAACATCGCAAAATTGTGCTAAAGCCTCTTTGAGATCCGTCCCGTTGCCGTCAGGGTAAAGGTTGATACCACCGTCGAGATAGTCTTTTAGTCCGTTGATGACATGAGGTGAGGAACCGAGTGGATTTTCGTTGGATGCCATCTTTATGATATTGGTGAGCCCGTACTCTTTCGCGACATCTGCGATGGGTTTGCCGGGTTCATACGGAATAATTGGCTCAATGTCTTTTCGTGGTTTTATCGTCATAGTGTTCTCCTGTCTTTTTTCATTTATTATACCATACTTTAGACAAAACGCATTAACGTATTAAGCCAAATCCATTTGACATCCCATGTTATGGTTTGATGTAGAGCATGGTCTGGATCCTCGAGATCGTGGCCATATGAAACCCGATAGTTCATCGAGCCATAGTTTTTGGTATTGATGTACAAAAACAATGATCGGAAGAAACGCCTTTTGTAAAACAAATACAATAAACACCGTGACTTGAAAATGTTTTCATGTTATAATTAGCCTATGTGTATGAAAGGGTTATCCAACCCGTTAGATGTTCCATCCATTGCGTTAATCGCAAAGAGAATTATAGAGGAGGTTTTTTCACATTATGAAAAAATACGAGACAGACAAAATCAGAAATCTTGCGTTAGTTGGTCATAGTGGAAGCGGTAAAACTAGTTTAACAGAGGCAATGCTCTTCAAAACTGGCGCCGTCAACCGTTTGGGCAAAGTCGAAGAGGGTAATACCGTATCTGACTTTGACAAAGAAGAGATCAACCGCCATATTTCGATCGGGACTTCTGTCGTGCCAGTTGAGTGGAAAGATACTAAGATCAACATGATCGACACTCCCGGCTACTTTGATTTTGAAGGTGAAGTGCTCGGCGCACTGCGCGCAGCGGAAGCGGCAATGCTCGTCATTGACGCATCAGCAGGCATTGAAGTCGGTACAGAAAAATACTGGAACTACACAGAAAAAATAGATTTACCACGCATTATTTTTGTCAACAAACTTGAAAAAGAAAATGTTAACTTCAATAAAATCGTTAGCGATCTTCACATAGAATGGGGTCAAAAAGTTATTCCTCTAACGTTGACCATCGGCGAGGGGGCGACTTTCGAAGGTATCATCGATATTATCAATAAGAAAGCTTATAAATATAACGGTTTTGAACGCGAAGAGGTTGAGATTCCAGAGATCCGCATCGCTGAGGTAGATGAAGTGTTTAACGAAATCGTTGAAGTTATCGCTCAAACCGACGATGTGCTCATGGAAAAATATTTTAGCGGCGAAGAGTTTACTCACGAGGAGTTTTTGGCTGGATTTACCACGGCTATGCTCGAAGGTAGTGCAGTGCCATTAATCGCAGGCTCGGCGGCAACCGGTGCAGGTATCGATATCTTAATGGATACGATCATCGACTTTATGCCATCCCCATCGGACGAAAGAGCTCGCTATGGTTTTAGACACGAAGATGACAAGTTCCGCGAAGTCTCTGTTGACGCACCGTTTTCAGCGGTGGTATTCAAAACCATCGTCGATCCCTTTGTCGGGAAAATCTCTATTTTCAAGGTGATTTCAGGGTCGGTAAAACGCTCAGACGAGTTGTTTAATGTGACTAAAAACGTCAATGAAAAGATAGGTGGAATGTTCTACTTACAAGGTAAGAATCAAGTGGAAACCGATGAGTTGATTGCAGGTGACATCGGTGCGATATCAAAGCTTTCTGCAACCCAAACCGGGGACACTTTGGCAGATAAACAAGACCCGACGCTCTACAAGAAGGTCAAAGCACCAGCGCCGACGCTTTACTGGGCGATTGAGCCGGTTTCCAAAGGCGATGAAGATAAAATCGGTAGCGCGCTAACTCGACTTCAAGAAGAGGATCCGTCCTTTGAAACGGGACGCAACCCCGAAACGAAGCAATTGACCATCGGTGGCTTAGGCAATGTGCAATTGCAAGTCATTTTGGATAAATTGAAAAATACCTTTGGCGTCTCCACGCAAGTCACACCTTTGCGCATCGCTTACCGTGAAACGATTAAAGGCAGATCCGATGTTCAAGGTCGCCACAAGAAACAATCCGGCGGAGCAGGACAATTTGGCGATGTTCACATGAAATTTGAACCTTCGACTGAAGAGTTTGAATTTACCGAACAAGTCTTCGGTGGATCTGTGCCGCGCAACTACTTCCCAGCCGTTGAAAAAGGGGTTCGCGACAACCTGGAAAAGGGGATATTAGCTGGTTATCCTGTGGTCAATATCAAAGCCACCCTATACGATGGGTCTTACCACCCGGTTGACTCCAACGAAATGGCATTCAAATTGGCAGCGGGCATTGCATTCCGAAAAGGGATGGAAGAGGCCAATCCAGTTATTTTAGAGCCGATTATGAAAGTCACCATTCACATCCCAGAATCTTACATGGGCGATGTTATGGGCGACATGAACAAGCGCCGCGGTCGTATTTTGGGGATGGAACCTCAAGAAGACGGCACTCAGGTCGTATTGGCGGAAGCGCCTCACTCCGAGCTTTTTGAGTACGCCATCGATTTGCGTTCGATGACTCAAGCGAGAGGAAGTTTTGAAATGACATTTGAGCGATATGAAGAAGTGCCTTCCAATATCGCAGAGAAAATCATAGCTGACGCTCAAAAGGATTCGTAATTTTAGAGGCTTCACATGAGATCAAGAGGGGTAATGCCTTTGAGACCATCAAAAAATAATAGATCACTATGGGGGCTACTCGCTTCCATAGTGGTTTCTTTTCTACTTGTCCTCATTCTACCGATATCCTTTTTTCTGATGATGGAAGAGGTGCCCTGGTTTCCAAAAACCGCATTCCATTACGATTTTTTGGTCATGGACAGCCTGCAAATGGCACCAACCATTGAGCCGAGGGATTTGGTTATCGTCGCCAAGTGGGATAGACAACCCGAAGTAAATGACATTGTCGCTTATGAAACAGAAGGGAGTACATCCCTGAAATTATCGCGTATCATGGGTAAATCTGACGGAGGATTTTACGTTAAAACCGATGAAATCGGATCTGAGGAGGGTAAAACCCTACTAGCAGAGCGAGTGCGCGGCGTGGTCAAAACGCGAATTCCTTTTATAGGCTATGTAGTTAGCCTCCTGAGGCAGCCGATCTACTTTTTTTCAGTGCTCTTTTTAGTCGCTCTTGGTATGGCGATACGAGGTGTGTTGAGGCGAGCGTAGGTTGCGAAAGGTGATAGACCATGGTATAATAAAAACAGAAGTGAACCCAAGACGATTGGGTTTTCTTTATAAAACAAAGGTCAAAGTAAGTCAAAGTGAGCGCGCTCGTTGTTTGGCTAGGAGGTTATTATGGCAGGACTGACATCAACCATTGAACAATTTATTAAAGAACTGTTAAACGAAACCGCAGAAGGTTTTGTGGAGATCGGAAGAAATGACTTAGCTGTGCGATTTAACTGCGCCCCGTCGCAAATCAACTACGTGCTGACCACCCGATTTACACCCTATAAAGGCTATCACATCGAGAGTAGGCGGGGAGGTTCTGGGTATATTAGAATAATTAAGCTTTCCCTCGATAAGAGAGATTATATTGATCAGTTAGCAAATCAAACCATTGGCGATTGTATCACAGTGGACAAGGCTGCTCATTTACTGGCGACGTTAGCGGAGGAGGAGGTCATCACGACTCGAGAAGCCGCGCTCATGCGTTGTGCCATTGACAACAACGCTCTGGGGATCGTTAAACCGGAGTATAGAAACGAGATGCGAGCGAGCATTTTAAAAAATATGTTACTTGTTTTCCTTCGTTAAAGGTGGGCAGGTGATGTCAAGATAGGAGGAACTCTATGAAATGCGATCGATGCGATAAAGAAGCCATTGTAGAGATTTCGATTATTGCTGGAGAGGTTCACACCAAGCTGAACCTATGCGAGGATCACTATCTCGAGTTTTTGTCGGAACAAATGCCGGAAGGCGTCGACAAAGATAAGAGCTTCACTTATTTTCAAGAAATATTAGCGGATTTAGTCAGCGGTGTCATCGATAGCAATTCGATGGATCACGGGGCGCAAGAGCCTTGTCCTCAATGCCACAAAACATTTGAACAAGTCATAGAATCAGGACGGTTTGGATGTGATAGGTGCTACACCCACTTTGATGAATTGACAAAAACCACCCTAGCTCAAACCCAAGGCGCCGTATCCCACACGGGAAAATCGCCAGCGCGGTATGAAGGCGTCAGAATGCTTCAAGCGGTGATCGACGAAACGAAAGAAAAACTCGAGTTCTCCATTCAAGAAGAGCGCTATGAAGACGCTGCAGAAATTCGAGACGAAATGTCGGAGTTAAACGAGCGTTTAAATGTCATGCGAGGTGAGATTGATGGTTGAGTGGAATTATGGTAAAGCCCCTTATAAAGATGTGGTCATCAGTACTCGGATGCGTTTGGCGAGAAATGTCAAAGGCCATAGATTTCCCAACGCTCTTGATCAAAAGGAAGCCGATAAAGTGGATCATTTGATCCACGAGGCTTCTAAAACACTGGAGGGTCATGATTATCGACACGTCTTTGTCAATACGTTATCGCCACTAAGGCGCCAAGTGTTGATGGAAAATCACATCATTTCTCCTGAGCTGATCAAAAATTCCAAAACGTCGAGTTTTGTTTTGAGAGAAGATGAACAAGTCAACTTGATGATCAACGAAGAAGACCATTTGCGCTTACAAGTGTTAAAGCCGGGGTTTCAACTTCAAAACGCCTATCGTACCGCGATGGAGGTGGATGAAGTATTGGAACGGTCGGTGGATTTTGCTTATCATATCGACTACGGTTACTTGACCGCTTGCCCAACCAATACGGGAACGGGTATGCGGGCATCAGTGATGCTACACCTGCCTGCGACCTTTCATGCAGGGTTGATGACCGGATTAGTCGATAGCCTCGCCAAACTGGGCGTCACCGTGCGCGGGGTTTATGGCGAAGGCAGTGAAGCATTAGGTGATATGTACCAATTGTCAAACCAAAAGACTTTAGGCGTGTCGGAAGACCAGACCTTAGAAAAAATGACCAGCGTCATCCATCGGGTCATTAGCAACGAACGACGTCTACGCCGTCAATTCTTAGAGCAAAATCAGATCATGATGGAGGATCAAATCTACAGAGCCTACGGTATGCTGACCAATGCTCGTCAACTGGAAGAAAAGGAAGCGCTTAGGGCATTGTCTTTTTTAAGGGTGGGCATCGATTTGGATTTAATCGAAGGATTGGACCTCGAGAAAGTATCTGGTCTCATGTTTTCGGTACAAAAAAACAATATTCTCATGTATGGCAGACTCAACCAATTGCAAGATGATCAACGAGTGATACGAGCGGGATACGTACGTGAGTTTTTCGAATAGGAGGTAACACATGGCCAATAAAAACACAGGAGGCGTTGAAAAGCTGTTGCGAATTGCAGCGAACGAAGCCTTTGAACTTAAACACGATTATGTGGGCACGGAGCACTTGCTCCTAGCCTTGATGAAAACCGGTGGCATCGAAACCACCGCATTGGTCGCCGGAGGCGCCAACTACGAAAAATTAAAAGAAGTGGTGGTCAACAACATTGGCCTCGGCGATGCGCAAAGTCCGCCGATGGGACAAACCCCTAGAGTAAAGCGGATTTTTGAAATGGCACGAGAAGGGGCACGAAAGTTTGGCCACAGCTATATCGGCAATGAGCACATTCTATTGGCACTTCTAGACGACAACGAATCCTTTTCTAATATTATGTTGATTTTAACAGGGGTGGATCGTCAAAAGGTGAAACAAAAGCTCAAAGAGCTCTTCAGCGCTCAAAATCAAGCGGGAAACGAAGGGCAAAAAGGTCAAGGAGAGAGCAATGTAGAGAAGTTCGGCAAGGACTTGAACCAAATGGCAAAAGACGGCAAAATTGACCCGGTCATTGGCCGTGAAAAAGAAATCGAACGCATTGTTCAAGTGTTGTCCAGACGAACCAAAAACAACCCGATTCTCATCGGAGAGCCTGGTGTTGGAAAAACTGCCATCGCAGAGGGCTTAGCTCAACGCATCGTCGAAGGCAACGTCCCAGAGATCATGATCGACAAAACCATCGTCAGCCTCGACCTTCCAGGGATGTTGGCAGGGACCAAGTATCGTGGGGATTTTGAAGAGCGAATCAAACAAACGATCAATGAGCTCATCGAGCGAGATAATGTCGTCCTTTTCATCGATGAATTTCACACGATAATAGGAGCGGGCGGTGCTGAAGGAGCGATGGACGCGGCGAATATTCTAAAGCCGGTACTGGCTAGGGGTGAGTTGCAAATCGTAGGCGCGACAACTGTCGACGAGTACCGAAAACACATTGAGAAAGACGCTGCCCTAGAGCGCCGTTTGCAACCGATTATGGTGGAAGAACCCACTGTGGAAGATACGATTCAAATTTTAGAAGGGGTGCGGGACAAATACGAGGCCCATCACAAAGTAAAGATCACCGATGAAGCTTTAGTTGCAGCAGCGGAGTTATCGGCGCGCTATTTGACCGATCGCTTCTTACCGGATAAAGCCATCGACCTTATCGATGAAGCCGCATCGATGATCCGAGTTAAAAACTACGTGGCGCCAAAGAATCTCAAGTCTTTGGAAGATCGATTAGAAGGGTTGAATAAAGAGAAAGAACAGGCTGTCGCCACGCAAAACTTTGAGAAAGCGGCAAGCCTTCGCGATGACATCCTCCAACTGAAAGCGGAGTTGGATGAAGCTCAAGGGGATTGGAATCGAGAAAAACGCATCAAACTTATGGAGGTGGGCTTTGACGAAATCGCCAAAATCGTCTCCGATTGGAGCGGCGTCCCAGTGATGAAAATGACCGTGGAAGAGTCACAGCGCTATCTCAACCTCGACAAAACCCTCAAGGGTGAGGTTATCGGTCAGGATAAGGCGATTGATGTGGTGTCCCATGCGATAAAAAGGGCTAGAGTGGGCTTGAAAGATCCTAACAAGCCAGTGGGTAGCTTCATCTTTGTCGGACCGACAGGGGTCGGCAAGACTTACCTTGCCAAGTCCTTGGCAAGGAACCTCTTTGGCGATGAAGAAGCCATGATTCGTATCGATATGAGCGAATACATGGAAAAACACTCGGTGTCACGGCTTGTCGGATCGCCTCCAGGGTATGTGGGATACGATGAAGGCGGTCAATTGACGGAAGCGATCCGCCGAAAACCCTATGCGGTGGTGCTCTTTGACGAGATTGAAAAAGCGCATCCAGATGTGTTTAACATGTTGCTTCAAATCTTGGACGATGGGCGTATCACCGATTCTCAAGGGCGCACAGTGAGCTTTAAAAACGCGGTGATCATCCTGACTTCAAATGTGGGTGCGAGCCAACTCGACAGAAAATCAGGGTTGGGATTTGCGGCGGTTCAAGAAGTAGAAGAAAAAGAATACGATCGGGTCAAGGGTATCATGATGGAAGAATTGCGCAGAACGTTCCGCCCAGAATTTTTGAACCGTATCGACGATATTGTGGTCTTTAGCTCGTTGGATAAGGTAGCAGTACGTGAAATTACCGGATTGTTATTAGATGAAATGGTAAAGAGACTAGCGGCTTTAGAAATCACCATTTCTTACACCGAAGGCACAGTCGACTACATTGCCGACAAGGGCTTTGACAAATACTATGGAGCGCGTCCTTTAGAGCGAACGATACGCACAGAAATCGAAGACGCACTGGCTGAGGCGATACTTTCGGAATCCGTCACAAAAGAAGATGAAATCCTCATCGATCGTGGCGATGAGGGGTTGACCTTTAAGAAACAAGAGGAAACATTAGCCGTTGAGTAACATAAAAGTGAGCTTTCCGATGGAAAGCTCACTTTTTCACAAGGGGTCAGATGTTTTCCAAGGAGATGTGGATGAAAGTTAAAACCGTATATCGCTGTAGCTCCTGTGGGTATGAAAACCCGGCGTGGAGCGGAAAGTGTCCCCAATGCCAAAGTTGGGGTACCATGGAGGAATCCGTTGTCGAAAAGAAGTCGACGAGGGGCGCTGCACCGGCAAAGAGCGCAGTGAAGGCTCAAAAATTGAAGCTTGTGACCGTCGATCGCAATCAGCGCCTCATGTCCTCATCCCAGGAGTTCGATCGGGTTTTAGGCGGTGGGTTGGTTCGCGATAGTGTGACCATACTGACGGCAAGGCCCGGAGCGGGCAAGTCTACCCTGTTGTTAGAATTGTCGAAGGATTACGCAGACAAAGGGCTCTCTGTGCTCTACGTGTCCGGGGAGGAAAGCGACTCTCAAATCAAAGCTCGAGCGCTTCGCATTATGAAGGAAATCCCCGATAATATTTGGATTCTGGCCACGGGATCGATGGATCTTGCGCTTCAGTCCATTGCTGAAATAGACCCTCAGGTGGTATTTCTCGATAGTATCCAAACCTTTGAATTAAGTGCATATACCCAACGAGCCGGTTCGCCAACCCAGACGGTGGAGTGCGCCAATGCCATCGTCGACGTGGCAAAGTCGCCGGCTGCGCCAAGGGCGGTGATCATGATCGGCCACGTGACAAAAAACGACGAGTTGGCGGGGCTTCGCACACTTGAGCATTTAGTGGACACGGTATTGTTTTTGGAAGGGGAGTCCGACGAGCCGCTGCGGGTGTTGATGAGTACCAAAAACCGTTTTGGCCCCACTGGGGAAATCGGGCTATTTTCCATGGGTGAAGATGGGATTAAAGCCATAGACAATCCTTCGGAACACTTTGTGACTCAGAGGAGAACTCCGGTGCCAGGCGCAGCTTTATCGGTCATCAAAGAAGGGTCCCGGCTGATCACGGTGGAGGTGGAAAGTCTCGTTTCCCAATCCTATACGCCATATCCGATACGGATTGGTGACAGTTTGCGAAAAGATCAGCTCAACACGTTGATTTCGATACTGGAAGAGCGTGGCGGGGTAAAGTTGTACGATAAAAACGTCATATTAAAAACCACAGGGGGCCTGCGATTGACCGAACAGGCAGTGAATCTTGCGATAATCATCAGCATTGTATCCTCGGTTAAAAATATTGGACTGGATAACAAAACTGTGTTTATCGCCGAAGTGGGATTGACTGGCGAACTGAAACGGGTGCCCATGTTAGACCAAAGACTGAGGGAAGTCGACCGATTGGGTTATCAAAAGGCGTATATTCCTCCGACAAAGACCATAAAAGCGGATCTCAAAAACTTAGAAGTCATCCAGTGCGAGACGCTTAATGATGTATTGACAGCGCTTCAACGCTGAAAAAAAGACCCTCTGCTCCTGCGCAGAGGGTCGCTTAATATTTGCCGTGTTGTCTTTAGTCCAATTTAAAGTAAGGGCTTAAAGGCTTCCAGATCAGGGCGAGGATCACCACGGCGATGATGAGTTCTGGCACGAGGAAGGTGCCATTGTAGATGATGCCATTGATCCAAGGGTTGACCGTTGGGGGCAAGGTAGAGGAAAAGAAAATTACCGCTGAGAAAATATGTGCGATAAGTCTGCCTCCTAACCCGATGGCAATACCTGGAACCCAATTGACGATGCTGTTACCTTCGCCGATTTTCAGACCAGAGAGCCCAAGACAGCCATAGGCGATAGGGTAATCCAAGAAAAATTGAGCGGGGTGAATGATGTAGCCGCCGAGTAGAGCATCGATGATCCCGTAGACAAACCCAACGACGACGCCGTTTTTCCAACCCCATTTTATCGAAAAAAGAAATAGGGGAATCATGCTACCTGCAGTCACCGATCCTCCTGCAGGCATGGTAAATAGTTTTATTCTGCCCAAGACCAAGGACAGTGCGATTAAAATGCCGGCATCCGCCAGCGTTTTCGTACTCACTTTGTGGTTCATACAACCTCCTTTGAAGACAAAAAAAGGGATTATGAAAAATACGCGTCATAATCCCGATTTCACTTTCCTACGCTAATACTAATTAGATCAGGTTCTAAGGGATTTGGAATTCTCCAATCTCAGCATAAAGCACCCCCAGTGACAAATATTAAGTTGTATTCATTTTAACAGATTTGGCATAGGGATACAAATCAAGTTGTGGCGGTCGATAAAGTACTCAAAAAACACATATTCTACACAAACTTATCGCGTATTCTTAAATTATATGGATAGAGAGATAACCTATTGACAGTCATACGCCTTCTGTTGTATAATGGTAAACTTTACGGATTTGAAAATTTACGGTATAATAAGATATCAGTTTGATTTTTTCATTGAAGGGAGTGTTGAATTTGTTCAATATCGGCGATAATGTGGTTTATCCGATGCATGGTGCAGGGACGATAATTAGTGTTGAGGAAAAAGAGATACTCGGGGAATTGAAACAGTATTTTATCTTAAAGATGCCGATCGGTCATATCAAAATATCCATTCCGATCGATAAAATCAATGATATGGGCATCCGCGAAGTGATCGATTCTTCGCAAGGCGCTACCGTATTAAAAGCGTTAGAAGGGGGATCGACGGAGATGTCATCCAACTGGAACCAACGCTATCGAGACAATCTTGAAAAAATTCGAAGTGGCGATATTTTTGAAATCGCTGAAGTCGTTCGCAATCTATCGGCGATGGAACTGGATAAGAGCCTGTCCACCAGAGAGAAGAAAATGCTCAATTCAGCTCGGCGCATGATCGCTTCGGAACTTGTTATCATCGGTTCAATGACCGTGGAGGAAGCCGAGTCTTTGATCGACGAATCCATCGGTTAAATAATAGAGGAAAGAAGGAAATTGTCATGCTACACTTCGTGACCAAAGGCCTATTTGTGTTATTAGGGGCTTTTATTGGCATCGGCAGTGTGCACCTGACTTACCAGCTCAAACTTCTCGCTTTTAGCGGGATCGTTCAAGGGGTGACCTATGTCGCTGGTGGTTTAGTAGGAGGGCTAATTTTTAGAGCGTTAACCCCAAGGTTAGCCTCTGCTGTGCACAAGGCTTTGGTAAAGACTGAGAAAGATATGGAAAGGGTGCCTATTACGGATATCCTTTTTGGGACGTTAGGGCTTATGCTGGGATTGGTTATTGCCTTCCTCGTCACCCAACCGCTGAGCAATTTGAACATTCCGTTTTTCGGAACGAGTATCTCCGTGCTATTATCCATCATCATTTATATTATCATCGGAGTGTTCACCAGTCGGATTGCCATAAAGAGAAAGGAGGATATCCTCCTCAATTTAGGGCGTGCTCGCATCGGCGGCTTGGATAAACATAGGAACAAAGATAAAAGCCATCGCGGTATGAGCCTTAAAATTCTAGATACGTCGGCTATTATCGACGGTCGTATTGCAGACATTATTCGCGCGGGGTTCATTGAAGGGGCATTGGTGCTACCGGTGTTCGTATTGGAAGAGCTTCAGCACATAGCGGATTCTCCCGACTCTCTACGACGGGAAAGAGGGCGAAGAGGGCTAGATATTTTAGCGGTGATCCAAAAGAAATTGGACGTGGAAGTGATCATATCCAACGAAAAATACCCCGATATCGCCGAGGTGGATTCTAAGCTGATCAAGTTGGCGATGGATCTCGATGGCAAAATACTGACCAATGATTACAATCTCAACAAAGTTTGCGAAGTGCAAGGTGTTGCTGTACTCAACGTCAACGAGTTGGCCAATGCGGTAAAACCCGTGGTCATCCCTGGGGAAGAGATGCAAGTAACGGTGATCAAAGATGGCAAAGAAGTCAACCAAGGTCTGGCTTACCTAGAGGATGGCACCATGATCGTCGTCGAAAATGGCAAGCGCCACATCGGCAAAACCATCGACGTATTTGTGACTTCGGTGTTGCAAACGGCGGCGGGTAAGATGATCTTCGTGCGACCAAAAATTTAAAGTGATATCCCCGAGAAATCGGGGATTTTCTCGAGTCAAGGAGCAGGCTATGAATAGATTTCTGACGGCGGTAGTGACGGCTGCTGGATCCGGATCGCGAATGGGCGGAAAGACGAACAAATTATTTCTGGAACTGGCAGGTAAAACCATTTTAGAGCGAACACTCGATGTGATTCTATCGGTTGAGCAAATCGACCACGTGGTCGTCGTCGTTCGAGAAAAAGACGAAGGGCGTGTTTTATCCCTGCTTGAAGGCTGCAACAAACCTTACACCATCGCCTATGGGGGCGAAACCCGTGAGCAGTCAACGTTCAATGGGCTAAAGGCGATGCCCAAACAAACCGAGGTGGTTCTGACCCATGATGGGGCAAGGCCTTTTATCTTAAAGTCGACGATTGAAAAGGCGTTGGAGGCAACCTATAGCTACAAGGCAGTCGTGGTTGGGGTCCCAGCTAAGGACACGATGAAACAAGTGCGCTCGGATATGACCGTCGAAGCAACGCCAAATCGAGCTTACCTCTACCACGTACAAACCCCTCAGATCTTTGATGTGGACGTTCTCCTAAAAGCTTACCACATGGCTGAAGAAGAGGAGATCACGGTTACAGATGATTCTCAATTGGTGGAGGTGCTGGGCTATAGCGTGAAATTAGTCATCGGTGAGTACGATAATTTTAAAATCACGACACGAGAGGATCTCTACGTGGCGGAGCGATTGTTAAAGGAGCGAGAATTATGCGAATAGGAATGGGCTACGATGTGCATCAATTAGTGGAGGATCGAGCGCTGATCATAGGAGGCGTTACGATTCCCCATGAGAAAGGGCTACTGGGCCACTCCGACGCGGACGTTCTCGTTCATGCGATTATGGATGGGCTCTTGGGAGCGTTGGCGCTAGGCGATATCGGTCAACAGTTTCCCGATACGGACATGGCGTATAAAGACATCGACTCCATGGTGCTCCTTGAGCGGGTAGTTGCACTGATCGAAGGTGAAGGCTACCGCCTCCACAACTTGGATTCGGTGGTGTGCGCACAGCGACCAAAGCTAAAAGACCATCTTCCCCTCATGCGAGAGAAATTGGCTAAAGCGCTTAAAGTCGACGTGAGTGCGGTGTCCATCAAAGCGACGACGACGGAAAAGCTTGGCTTTGTCGGCAGAGAAGAAGGCATCAGCGCCTATGCGGTGTGTCTGCTCGAAACCGTTTGACAAGGAACGCCGCGTGCGATATGATAGTTCCGACAATTGAACACTACCTTATAAAGAGTGGCAGAGGGACAGGCCCGACGAAGCCCGGCAACCTATTGAATTAGGTGCTAATTCCTGCAGGGAAACCTGAGAGATGAGGATGCAACCTTACCTTTTAGGTGAGGTTTTTTTTGACGAAAAAAGGAGATAATGATGAAAAAAACTTACTTTACATCGGAGTCCGTAACAGAAGGACATCCGGATAAAATGTGTGACCAAATATCAGACTCGATCTTAGATGCGATTATCGAACGAGATCCCATGGCTCGAGTGGCTTGTGAAACGGTAACAACGACAGGCCTTGTCATGGTCATGGGCGAGATCAGCACCTCCGCTTATGTGGATGTTCAATCCATCGTCCGAGACCGGGTGCGCACTATCGGCTACGACCGTGCAAAATACGGTTTTGATGCAGATACTTGTGCGGTGGTAACGGCAATAAATGAGCAATCTGCAGATATCGCTCTTGGCGTCGATAAAGCGCTGGAAGCGAAAGAGGGCAAGGAAGAGCATTACAACAGCATAGGCGCAGGTGATCAAGGGATGGTTTTTGGCTATGCTTGTAACGAAACCGACGAGCTTATGCCGTTACCGATTGTGTTGGCCCATAAACTTTCGAAAAGGTTGACGGAAGTTAGAAAGTCTGGAGAGATGTCGTTTTTGCGACCAGACGGCAAGAGCCAAGTGACCGTTGAATACGAAGATGGCAAACCTGTACGGGTGGACACGGTTTTGGTTTCCAGCCAACACGATACCGACGTGGACATGAGAGAACTGCGACGTGAAATCATTGAAAAAGTGATCAAAGTCGTCATCCCAGAAGGTTTACTCGATGAAAAAACGAAATACTTTGTCAACCCGACAGGTCGCTTTGAAATCGGAGGGCCAAAAGGAGATTCTGGTCTTACTGGCAGAAAGATTATCGTTGACGCATACGGCGGGTTTTCCAGAAGCGGTGGTGGTGCTTTTTCAGGAAAAGACCCGACAAAAGTAGACCGATCCGGTTCTTATATGGCTCGTTATGTGGCTAAAAATATGGTCGCAGCGGGATTGGCAGATAAACTCGAAGTGGGTATAGCCTATGCTATCGGTGTGGCTAAACCCCTTTCAGTATATGTGGATAGCTTTGGAACCGGTGTGATAGACGATGAGAAACTTTCTGAGATCGTACACCACCATTTTGATCTGAGACCAGCTGCCATCATCGAAAATTTGAATTTGAGACGTCCAATCTACGCTCAAACGGCGAGCTACGGACACTTTGGACGTGATGACTTAGATCTTCCTTGGGAAAAGACCGACAAGGTGAGCGCGTTGCGTCGCGAGCGAGAATAGGCCCGGGTGCCATAAGCGCAGTTGTCAACCTTTCGAGGAAATGATATATTGTTACTAACCTATGGCAATTCTGAGGACTGGAAAGGAAACTTATGGCATATTTACGACGAAACTTAGCAATTGATTTGGGAACCGCCAGTGTTCTCGTTTATATTAGAGGAAAGGGTGTGGTGCTCAACGAGCCTTCGGTTGTGGCCGTTGACACCTTTACCAATCGGATCCTCGCAGTGGGATCCGAAGCGAAGAAAATGCTCGGTCGCACACCGGGAAATATCGTCGCGACGCGACCGATGAAAGACGGAGTCATTGCAGATTACGTTTCTACAGAGCGGATGCTAAAATATTTTATCACGAAGGCGATCGGTAAAACTTTGGTGCGACCAAATGTTATCATTTGCGTACCGAGCAAGATCACCCAAGTTCAAAAAAGAGCAGTGTTACAAGCGAGTGCTCACGCCGGAGCGCATCGTACCTATCTCATCGAAGAACCTCTGGCAGCGGCCATCGGTTCAGGTGTGGATGTGGCAGATCCTGGCGGCAATATGATCATTGATATCGGCGGAGGTACCACCGACGTAGCGGTCATCGCCTTGGGCGGTATCGTCATGAGCAAATCGGTAAAAATCGCAGGAGACGAGTGTGATCAGGCTATCGCCGAGTATATTCGCAAAAAATACAACATGATGATTGGCGATCGCACAGCCGAAGAGATAAAAATGACGATTGGATCGGCTTATGGCGAAGACGATGACGAAGTCCACGAGGTCAAAGGGCGCAATTTGGTCAACGGCTTACCCATGCACGTTTTCGTCACAAGTAAAGACATCGCAGAGGCGCTTCACGATCCGCTATCTAAAATTGTGTCCACAGTACACGAAGTTTTGGAAAATACGCCACCGGAGTTAGCGGCAGACCTTTTTGATCGCGGTACACTCATGACCGGTGGAGGTGCGTTGATTCCAGGATTGGATCGGATGATTCAAGACCACATTGGCATCGACGTCAATGTGGCAGAAGGTCCGATCACCGCTGTGGTGCGCGGTACAGGAAAAGCGCTTCAATGGATTGGCATGCTCGATTCGGGCGATGACATGCGTCAAGACACGAGAAGGCGTCAGTTTGAAGAACAAGAACGCCTACGTCGACGCTAAAAAATAATTTTCGAAAAAAGTTAAAAATAAATAAAAAATGTGTTTAGACTAAAAATCCAGGGGTAATAATAGTACAAGACACAAAGACCTTCATAATAGATTCCTATTTAAGTTTTGAGGTCTTTGGTGAAGCGTATCGAGCGATGGATCGGACCCTCTTCTCCAAGCTGGAGAATAACCGGTTGATCATTGTAACTACATGGCTCGTCACGCGAAGCAGCTAACGTGCCGGTGATGTCGAAATATGCCGTAGCTGGGTCTATAGGATAGGATGTAAATTACAGCCGAAAGAGGGTGAGTCCATTGGGAAATGAACCATGGGAGTATGCTGAGGAGTTTTCCTCAGATTCATCAATCGAATACAGTGTAATGTTAGCAGCCACCTTTTAGACAGAAACCTTTCTGTAATCAATATGGGATAACTCATGGTGAGACTGCTAAGGGCAGGCCGGTTAGTCGGTGTCCAAGGGCAGGTTGCGAAAGTCAATGATGTTTTATAGGATTCATAGTCACACACTAGGGGTTTTAGAAGATATCATTCCTGTCGAAGCCAGATTGCACTGTGGACGATCACAATTTAATAGCTACAAGATATAAAGAAACAAAATAGTACCAGCAGTACCAGCAGTACCAGCAGTACCAGCAGTA
>CAZHRC010000013.1:0-1349 GCA_964533865.1 uncultured Peptoniphilaceae bacterium | reverse complement strand
AGTACCAGCAGTACCAGCAGTACCAGCAGTACCAGCAGTATAGTCAGTCTTATGTAAAGAGCAACTAAGACGTACAGGTGCTATTTCGTAGATTGGGGCTAACAATGGAGCCTTGATTGCGATCGACTATTACAAGAGGTAGTCGAGAAAGTTACAAGTTAGACCTCATCCGAGCGGACCGTTTGGATGAGGTCTTTTTTTATACGTTTGGCAATAGGTGGCATCTCGTGGGTATTCACCGATAAAGAAACCTCCATCTCGTAAGATGGAGGTTTACCCTAACGTTTTAAAATAGGAGAGAGATGCTTGTACAATGCGGTCGTCACCAAGGCGACTAAGGTGCCTTTGACGATGTTAAAGGGCACGACAGCAAATAACATCAAGGTAAATAAGCTGTTGATGCTGCTGTTTAGGGCAGTGCCCATGCCGATGAGAGCGTTGATAGGTAGGCCTAGTACCGTTGCGTACAAGGGAAAGATGACGAAGTAGTTACTTGCTGTCGCAAGTATAGTCATGCTAATCACCCCGATGATCATGCCGATGATAGCGCCTTTAAAGTTGTAATGCTTGCGGTAGTACATCCCTGCCGTAAAGACAAAAACCGAACTGACAAAAAAATTAGAAAGTTCGCCGACATAACCTGTCATGGTCCCTTTGATTATGGCGCTCAAAAAGATTTTGACAAAAGAAATCGCAATGCCTTGGACGGGCCCTAAGGCAAAAGCTCCGATCAAAGAGGGCACATCCCCAAAGTCGACTGACATGAAGGGGGGCGCAAAAGGCAAGGGGAATTGAAAGAACATGAGCACGAAACCCATGACCCCGAGCATAGCGATCTTTACAATAGTGTTGATGGACATTTTACTTTTGGTTGTTTCCATTCTATAACCTCCGATTCGTTTTTTTGAGGAACAAAAAATGCCCCTCCTTCGGGGCATGCTCCACAGCAAACGTTCAAAAGCTATGAAGTATCTTCTTCTTTCGTCCAGACTATACTGTCGGTTTTGGAATTTCACCAAATCGGCTTGCGCTCGCGGACTTTACCGCCGGTGAGGATTTTCACCTCGCCCTGAAGATGTCTCTAGTATACCTTATAAGTCCAGGGAATACAATATGAAATCGATCTTTCATGGGAAAATAGGATTAATAACTAAAAAATAAAAAAATGGAAAAACATCGAAAAAGAGAGATTAAGATCGATAAAGGAAGAAAAAATAATATATAGATCAACAAAACGGATGTAATGACACTTGAATTTAACTTGGATTTAACGTATTATAAGAGGGTACTTGTTGCGGGGTGTAGCGCAGTCCGGTAGCGCACGTGGTTTGGGACCATGGGGCCGGGGG
>CAZHRC010000012.1:0-65904 GCA_964533865.1 uncultured Peptoniphilaceae bacterium | reverse complement strand
TAAGCGTGAGGTCGGTGGTTCGAGTCCACCCAGGTCCACCATTTACGAGGGCCTTTAGCTCAGTTGGTTAGAGCGCCCGGCTCATAACCGGTAGGTCCCGGGTTCAAGTCCCTGAAGGCCCACCATAGGGTAGATCGCTCGAAATCAAGTCTTTCATTAAAGCTTGATTACGGTGCGGTCTTTTTTTTGTGAAAATAGCGATGTTCTCTGACAGAATCACCTTTTGGTGCTTCTAGAGCATCGCCTTAATGGCTCGGTTTTTAACAAGAACGCCTTATACCGCTCACCTTTAACGGGTTTGAGGTTAAGGTGTTTTTTGCTCTTTGATAAATCCAGTTGGGTGAGATTTGACGATGTGCAGAATTTGAAAGAGGATTGCTTTTGGCAGGCTACCAGCTCATTAGCCTTCCATCGGGAATCCCACCAGCTTCAATCCTAACTGTTGGGAGAGCATTGCTCTCTAGTACCGCCAGATCCATTGTACCTATGCCCTTGCTGTTGACCTTTAACATGAACGAGATGCGACGATTCATTGCCAATGCGATATTAGATTGAGTATTGCATTTTTGAGGTGTTAAAGTGGAAGCGATTTAGTAGATAATAGAAGGGATTACATTAGATTAGGACACTATTTCGTTTTGGACTTTTCACCATCTATGATGTAATATTGTAATAGATATTATTGTTAAGAGGTGAACCCAATGAAGATTGCAATTTGTGACGACCATAAACAGATGGTCGCAGAGCTTGAACGCATCGTATTATTGGTTCAAGATTATTATTGTGAATCATTTGAAATTGAATGTTTTTTGACTGGTGAAGCGTTACTTGCTCATATCGAAGATGAAGGTGCCTTTGACATCGTCTTATTGGATATTGATCTCGTAACGACAACAGGAATCATCGTCGGCGATAGGATACGGTATGAATTTAATGATCATACCACTAAAATAATCTATGTATCCGCCCATAGTGAGTACGATCGTGCGCTTTTCAATCTGCAGCCTTATAATTTCATAGAAAAACCCTTCGATGAGGGGAGGTGATTCGAGTATTGAGAGGTGCGATAGAATTATCTAAAAAGATACCCGAAGTGTTTCGATACCAAAAGGGCAGGGAGATTTATCGGATTTTGCTGGAAGACATTGTGTATTTTGATGTTTATAAAAAAGAAGTTACTGTCATAACAATCGATGGGTCAGATTCTTTTAGAGGATCTCTTAAGGGTGTCGTTGACCAATTGCCCTCCTGGCCCTTTGTTCAACTCAACCGTTCTCAAGTTGCGAATTACGAACCTGTGACGCGTTGTCGGATCAGTGAATGGGAGCTTGACATTGGAACACATCTAACGATAAGTCGAGATCGACAAAAAGAAATTAGGGCGCTATTATTGGATATTGGGGAGGTAACTCATGGCAATAACTGAGCTCGATGGGATCACTTTGTTGGGTAATCTATTTGGAACCTATGTGGTCTATTTAGCGATGGGCGTCTTTTTTCAGGAGCGAAGAACGACAAAAAAAGTGGAGTGGTGGTCCTATTGTTTACTCTATGTGGTGACAAATGGGGTGTACTTAATGTTTAGGATACCAATTATCACTATTATTGCTAATCTCGTACTCTTGTATGGATTGACATACAATTATGAAGGGACTCAAAAAACGCGATGGTTTGCAATCGCATTGATCTATGTGATACTTATTCTTTCGAATACTATCCCTGTATTGGTAACGGGTCGACTAGATTTGAACATTTGGAGCTCTTTTCAAGTGAATTCCCTCTGGGTGATCGTCGCTAGCCACGTCTTAAGTTATTTGTTCGTTTTGATATTAAAAAAAATACGTAATGCTAATGAAGAAGTACCACTACCAGGATCCTATTGGTTGGGTATCGTGAGTATTCCCATAACCTCTATCGTAGTGTTGTTAATCGCATTTTCCAATCCCGTACATAGCCAATTGCCTCTGCTAATACAGGCGGTACTCATTTTGATTATGAATTTTCTGGTATTTTATCTCTATGATAACGTCGTTGCTGTATTAAATGAGAACGCCAGCAATCGCATCATCGAACAACAAGCGAAGCACTATAAAAACGAATTAATTATCACAAAATCCAACAACGAAGAAATTAATCAGTTGAAGCACGATATAAAAACCATTTCTTGACACTGAAGCAGATCAGCGGTGTACTAGAGTCGCCTGAAGGTAAAGACTATAACGACAAATTATTAGAAATCTTGAAGGGTCATGCGGTATGTCAAACAGGAAATCTCGACCTTGACAGCCTAATCAATCACAAACTCCAACACGAAGTCTTATCTGAAGCAGAAGTCACTTGTAGAGCCTCTATACCAAAAGATATTAAGTACTCCCCAGTGGTTATGACCATGGTGCTGGGTAATCTATTAGACAATGCCATAGAAGCGATTTCGAAGTTAACTACGGATCGTTGGTTAACCATTCAGATACAGTCTCGACGAGGAACGCTTTTAATAGAAATTGCCAATCCGTTTGATGGGACATACACTCAGACAAGCCGTTTTTTTCAAACCCGGAAAAAGGATGTATCGAATCATGGCTTAGGTCTGAAAGGCGTGGAGCGCACATTGTCTAAAAATGGAGGCGCGATGGATGTTGAGGTGGAGGGGAAAATTTTTAAGGTCACAGTGCAGTTAGAAGTTGAATAGTTACATCATAAATCCTCCTTATGTGGGAGGATTTTACAATTCAAACCTTTCGGGGCATTAAACCCTACTATTCAGGGCGCCTAACGGCACGAGCCAAGTTTATGTAGTACAATGGGTTTTATAAAAACATATGGAGCAAAACAAGTCGAAGTTGGATAAAGTTGAAAATACAACGGGATCTTCGAGCCATATTACCCAAGAATTGTTAAAAAGTACATATACAGCGATAACTAATCTAAGATGAAATCATTATAGGGGATTTTTCAGTGACAGAAAGGTAAGTAAATCTGAGAGTTTTGACCGTTGAAGAATGCTTCGATTTGTTCATTACCCGTACAAATAAACCGATAACCACCCGTTAGAAAGGAAACCCTCATGACCTTCCTAAAAGATGCACTCTTTAGCTTTGTAGGATTATTTACCGTAATCGAAGTGCTTCCTTATGTGTTGTCAAAAAGTGAACACATTGAAATAGGGATACAAACTTTGGTGATCAGCGTGTTTGCCATTGGTATAGCGGCAAGAAATCAATGGGCAAGGAAAGGGGGAAAACAACGAAATGACAAATCATAACACGGTGTTAGATAAACGGGACCTGACCAAGATATACGATGAATTCACCCTTAGGCAAATCTCTTTTTCCTTGAAATCTGGAAAGATTACGGGATTGATTGGACCTAATGGGTCGGGGAAGAGCACGATAATGAAACTCCTATTGAAAGTCATCTCATCGGATGGGGGAGAGGCGTTGCTCAATGGGAAAAATATCCTCTCAGAAGATGATGCCTCCTACAAGTCCGGCATCAGTTATGTGGGAGAGAATCTTGATTATTATTTGAAATCAACTTTGAAAGCCATTAAATCATTTTATCGCCTCTACTACCCCAGCTGGGACGAAGGGTACTATCAAGCATTAATACTACAATCTGGCATCAAAGACAATCGCAAAATGGGGGAGCTTTCCAAAGGGATGCGGGTAAAGTTTGCATTGAGTCTAGCGCTAGCCCATCGTCCTAAACTCTTGCTCATGGATGAGCCGACATCTGGACTCGATCCTCTAGTGAGAAATGAATTATTGGCGATATTGAAAGATTTTGCGGTGGAAAACGACTCCGCCATCTTATTTTCCTCTCATATCACCGAAGACATGAGTAAAATCGCCAACCACTTGATTTTCATCTACAATGGAAAAATCATCGACCAATGTGACCCGATCGCCCTTCTCCAACGCGATATCGATATCGATCAGCATTTGGAAATCTTGGTCAAACAGGAAAAGGAGGTCGTCCATGGGTAATCTATTGAAAAAGAGCGTGATTTTAACAAGAAAAACATTGCTATAGGCATCATCACCGCCATTTTATTTGGCCTTATCGTTTTAGATGGAACGAAATTTTATGCGGTATCGCTGTACATGTGTCCCGCTATGATCTTTTCATTTGTCGTAGGGCGGTTGTGTTATCTCGAAGATCCAGAATCCACAAAGCAGTTTTTGCTCTCTCTTCCATTATCCAAACGCGAGCTGATTATGGAGAAGAATATTCTTTCCTATTTGAGTATCATCGTGGGAATGGTCATCTCCAATGGGATGGGGTATCTTTGCACTCAGATCACTAAAGAACCTTGGCAGATCGATATCCGCCTCGTTTTAGTGGTGGGTTTAGCCGTTATCCTATTCAACACCGTCTATATCGGATTAAACTACCTATTGGATTATTCGAAAACCCAATACACCAGTTATATCCTCATGTTCGTCATGTTTGCCTTTTTCAAATTCGGCAATGAAATTGCGCAGTTTATTGGGGGGAGTTCGATCGGGATATTACTAGGGATAGTGATGATCGGGCTGGCGATCAATTTTTTTGCGTTGAGACAGGTCGCAAAGTGGATGAAATAGACCTAGGGCAAAACCAAGGCCATTTTCAATCCTAAAAATGAGCAGTATTGTGATGCAATCCTTCGACGGATCATGTGCCTCCGATATGGGGGACGGTTTAAAAACATGACTAACCACTTTGTACCGACGCTCAACTGGACAGGTCGATCGATCGCGCATTTAAAACATTTTTCTGTACACCTGTCACAAAAGAGGTCCTTCAAACGGATTAATAGTGAAGGGTGCTAAATGGGCATAAATCTACAGAAAAGTTGGGATGGTGGTTCGGATGGATAAGCGGTCTTGGACTAGAATTGTATTATTGTTAGTGGGCTTTGTTGTCTTTGGATTTTGCACTTATTGGCAGTGCACGTGTTTGAAGTTTTGAACCAGAGGTGCCGGATGCTTGATGATGAAGTTGAAACGTTATGAGGAGGCGAGGGAGATGATTCAAAGTTGGAAACAGGCAATGCTCGTATTGGCGGTTATGTTGTTGATGATGGCAGGGTGCCAGAAAAAAATCGTAGAGGACCCGAGCGAGCCCATATCTGATCAGGTGGCTAACCGTTACGAAGTGGACTTTGATGGGGATTATAGATTAGAAAATCTAGAAAAGACAATGGATGCTTATCTGACAGAAGCGAATCTCGCCACTGAAACCAAAACCCGAGTCTATTATACTTGGGATACGAGTGGAGAGGTGAACGGGGCTGTTGTCGCACCATATGGGTCGTTATCGAGCCCGTATTCGGCTTCCAGTGGTGGCGGAGGGAGTTACTTCGTTTTTACCAAGGGGAAGGCAACCGTATATCGTGAGCCTCAGGACTACCTTGACTTTGTGCTTCCGATGATGAAATCGAACTGGGAAAGGTCGCTATACGACTTCATTGCAAAGACGGGCAAGGACCTACCGGAAACGGGCTGGAGTGGTGATACCGTCATTCAATCCACTGTGACGACCTACAATCAAGCAGGCGGTGTCAACGGAGGGTTATTGAGTTTGGAGACTCAGGGCAAACCTTCGGGTTTTATTTTGGCGCACATTCACGGGCTTGATCTCAGTGTGGAGGCTCATCATCCCACGGGGACTTACCCGCCGTTTGACAGCGTTGGAAAGATCGGGAGTGCTTATTTGGAATCGCATAAGCAAAAGGGCTTTGCCATCGATCCTCGCGGAATTCGCAATAGCACCAACGACCAAGAGTATTTAATCAAATTTGATCATGAGCTCTACCTTATCGGCGTTGTCAAAGGGTTAGCTGATGGTAGTGAACTTGTGGAAAATCGAACCAATGAAACACATAGGTTGGCAGACGATACACCTTTTGATCTGAATCCAGAGAGGCGAATGGAAAATCACGCCTACGATCAAAAAGCCCAAGAACATCCGATCAATTTGGCACAGTCCATAAGCGATGAAGGGAATAGGCAATAAGGGTTCCATTGCTTTTGTCAAAATCAGGATCATCATGAAACCGCCCACAATCGACGTCATCGATTGTGGGCGGTTTCGTTGGTGATTTCTTTGGGTGGAAGAGCGATTGGCGAGTGGGTTATCGCCATGAGTTTGATAATGCCTCGTCGGTCAACCGTTTGATTAATGAGATTAGATTCTTCACGGCAAAATGACCATCGGCGTAAAGCGGGAGGTAGTCGCCGGGAAGGGAAAGGGCTGTGTGATTGAGGAGAAAGGGGGGATTGGCTTGGACGTAAAGGTAGACGTCGCCGTGTGTGGGGTCTTTGAGGTGGAGAGCGTCCATGGCGACGTGGATAGTGCATTCATCCCAACGAAGTGTCGTCTGGTCGTTTCTGTGATACAAGGGTACAGAGATGGGGTGGTCGCAGGTCAGGATGAATGTAAGTTGTGGTTTGAGCTCCTGTGAAGTCAGATGGATCAGCGTGTCTAGGGTCGGCGTGGTTACGCGAAAGGTTAAACTCTCCTCAAGTATTTCAAGATAGTGATGAGCTTGTGCGATTTGGATGAGTTTGAGCGCTTGGGTTTCAAGGGGGGTCGCTACTTGGCTATGGTTCGCTGTTGAGTCGATGGCGGCGGCAACGGTGGAAAGCTTAAGGTTTGGCAGACAATGGTATGCATTTCTTTTTTTTAGTTGTTGAAGAACGTCGAGGCTGGTTATTGTCGTTGGAAGGGCGAGATTGTGTTTTTTTGCGCGGTGGGTTAGAAAAGGGAACAGATAATCCTTGCCGTTATAGGTAATCAGGGTGTGAGGGGTTAAATGGTGAATAAACTCTTCGATGAGAGTTTGTTCATCCTCGGATTGAAAACAGGTGATACCCTCTGCGTTTAGGATGCCAAAAGTGGATACGGTGTCAGCGTATTTGTTGTACCCGGTAGTGATCATATCGATGATTTGAGTATTGGATTCAAGGGCTGTCTTAATCGATTTTTTTAGTGTATTCATAACTCACCTCACCTTTAATTATAGGGGTTTTCCTTCTAAAATCCAAGGATCTCCTATATAATAGAAGGGAGGTGAAATCATGACAAATTTAAACAAAACGATTGAGGCTTTAAATCGCAATGGATTTAAAGTCACCCTATTTGACAATAAAGAGTCGTTGGTATCTCATATTTATGGTTTGGTACAGGAAGGCGAGTCCGTTGGCTTTGGTGGATCAGTCACGTTGAGAGAGTTGGGACTCTACGATGGGCTAATCAAGCGTGGCCACGACTGTTGGTGGCATTGGGTGGCGGATGACAAAACTAACGCACTTGCCCATGCGGTGGAGAGCGAAGTGTATCTGTCGAGTGCTAATGCGATCACCGAGGAAGGCTACGTGGTTAATCGCGATGGTACGGGCAATCGGGTGAGCAATTTAACCCTTGCTCACAGGCTGATCGTCATTGTGGCGGGAACGAACAAATTGGTTAAAGACGTGCCGGCTGCTCTGGAGAGGATCACCACAGTAGCGGCGCCCCTTAACGGTAAACGGCTAAAAATCGAAACGCCATGTGCGGTCAAAGGCGTTTGTACCGATTGCTACTCCGCCGATCGGATGTGCAATTATGAACTAATTATGCGACGGGCAGCCAAAGGCGCCAATGTCCACGTGTTGTTGGTGGACGAAGCCATGGGGTACTGATATTGAATCGAATATACTTGGATAACGCCGCTACGACGCGAGTTCGCGATGAGGTGATAGAGGTGATGGTGCGATCGATGGGAGAAGGCTACGGCAATCCTTCGTCATTGCACCGAATGGGTCACGAAAGCGAAAAGCGTTTAGAAGGCGCAAGAAAGACACTGGCGTCCTTTTTAGGCGTGAGAGCCGATGAGGTTTATTTTACATCAGGAGGCACCCAAGGCAACAACTTGGCGATACGCGGTATTATGGAAAAATCGACGACGGGAAATCTCCTCGTCTCCGCTGTTGAGCACGCTTCGGTTTACGAAGTGGCAAAGTTTTATGAAGCGAAGGGCCGAGGAGAGTTTGTGCGAGTGGATGGAAGCGGGATGTTGAATGAGGAAGTCCTACTCGATAAAGTCGATGAGCAGACCAAAATCCTATCGCTACTCCATGTCAACAACGAATTGGGAACTATTGCCCCTATTGAGAAGATTGCCCGTGCGGTAAAGGAAAAGAACCCCAACGTTCACGTTCACGTCGACGGGGTTCAAGCGTTTGGCAAGATCTCATTGGATTTGGGACGATCGGCGGTGGACAGCTACGCGATCAGTGGACACAAAATCCACGCTCCTAAAGGAGTGGGGGCGCTATATGTGAGAAAGGGTTGCCGGTTAGAACCTTTGCTCTACGGTGGGGGACAGGAAAAGGGTCTGAATCCCGGGACGGAAAACTTACCGGGGATCGAGGGGCTGGGTCGTGCAGTCGAGCTTTTGGAAGTGGCGGACAGCGGTGCTAGAGTGACGGGTTTGCGCGATGCTCTCGTCGAGCGAATCAAAGGTATCGAAGGCCATCGGATCAACACCCCTTTAGCTAATGCCTCGCCCTACATTCTCAACGTGGGATTTAGCGGTGTGAAATCTGAAATCGTCCTTCATTCTTTGGAAGACAAGGGCATTTTTATCGCGACGGGATCGGCTTGTAGTGGTAGTAAAAAAAGTCGCGTATTGAAGGCGATTGACGTCCCTTCGGCGTACGTGGACGGGTGTATTCGCCTGTCTTTGTCGGAATTTACTTCGGCTGAAGAGATCGACAAATTTGTCGAAGGGTTGCGAGGATCGCTAGTGACGATTCGGAAAATTATAGGAAATAAGAAGGTGGCAAGATGAACTGGGTATTGAGTGTGAGTTTTGGCGAGTTGACGTTAAAAGGCGCCAACCGTAGGCTCTTTGAAAACAGAGCGATTGGAAAAATCAAAAAAAGTCTACGAGGCATCGACGTGGACGGATACTTTATGCAACAAGGGAAGTTTTATATTCGAGCCAAACGCGAGGACTTTCCGGAGATGATGGATCGGATCAAAAAGGTATTTGGCATTATCTACATCAGTCCCTGTTTGCAAGTGGATAAGACGGTGGAAGCCATGGAAGCGGCTTGTGTCGAGGTGATGAAGGAAAAAAACTATCCTGAAGGGACCACTTTTAAAGTTATGGTCAATCGCGTGGATAAGCGATTTGTACCAAAATCGCCTGAGTTGTCGGCGATTTTGGGCGGTGCTATTCTGAAAGGGCTGCCTCAAATGAAAGTGGATGTTCATCAACCAGAAGTGATCTGTCGAGTGGATGTCAAAGAAGAGGGTTTTGTCTACGTCGATCGCGTTAAAGGCTATGGCGGGCTGCCCATCGGATCAGGTGGGCGGGGGTTGTTGCTCCTTTCCGGTGGGATAGACAGTCCGGTCGCCGGATTTATGATGGCAAAGCGTGGTGTGGAATTGGGACTCCTTCACTTTCACTCCTATCCCTTTACCAGCGAGAGAGCAGAAGACAAGGTAAAAAGATTGGCGGGGAAACTCGCGGGCTTTGTCGGATCCATGCCTTTTTACAGTGTTAACCTCCTCCCGATTCAAGAGGCGATAGGCGAGCACTGTCGCGAGCGAGAGATGACGATACTTTCAAGGCGTTTTATGATGCGTATCGGCGAAAGGCTTTGCGAAGACCAAAGTTTCAATGTGATGATCACAGGAGAATCTCTGGGACAAGTGGCCAGCCAAACGATTCAGAGTATGAGCGTTATCGAACGAGCGGTGGAAACTACGATTTTGAGACCCCTTGTCGCCATCGACAAGACGGAAATCATCGAAATCGCCCAAGACATTGACACCTATGACATCTCCATCGAACCTTTTGAAGATTGTTGTACCGTCTTTTTGCCATCGCGACCAGTAACGAAACCGAGATTATCAGATGTTTTAAAATCGGAAGAAGCGTTGGATGTGGAAGCTCTCGTGGATGCGGCCATTGCCAATATGCGCTTTACGATGATCGATGTGGAAGAAGAGTAATATAAAGCTACCCAACTCGAAAGCGAGAAGGGTGGCTTTTTTGTAAAGAGAAACAGCTGCAAAAAACCGAGTCGGGTTTTGCAGCTGTTTTGGAAAACTATCTCGCCAATGGGTATTGGCCTGATAGCAGGTGTTCAATCCACTCATAACTCACGGCGCTGTTGATGTTTGCCATGGTGGGAAGGATCTCTTGAAGTTTATCGGGTGGCAGGATCTGCTCCCAACCCAAGTCTCCGCCCTCCCAAGTTTTCTTAAAGTCTCTGCGAAACTTTTCGTGTTTGAGTCTGGTGAAGAGGGTCGGGAAGCGGTAACGAAGGATGTCTTTGATGGTGATGCTTTTGCCCGATTGCAGTTCACCTTCAGTGGGAAGGCCAAGTGCACCTCTTAGGGGCTTTTGTTTTTTCCAAGTATAGTAGCGATGGAGTCTGCGGTCGTATTTATACGCCAGCGGTACGGTGTTCCACAGCTCGACGACGTTTTTATCGAGAAGGGGGATGCGGTACTCGTAGTCAAACCAAAGGTAGGTTTTGACCGCGTTGACGATGAACTTGGCGTGGCGCTCTCGCCAGTTGTAAAACTCGTGAAAGTAGTTGGCGTCTTTTGCCGTGTTCACCGTTTTTTTCAAGTAAGTGCTGTAGAGGTCAGTATAAATCGCTTTGAGCCCTTCATCGGAAAGGTCCGAAAGGGGCATGAGGTTGAAGTGTTCGTTGACGATTTCTTCGATAGCGACTTGTTCTGCAAAATTGCCTTCTTTGAGAAAGATGTGGGGCACGTGTTTGCCTTGTGAAAAGTCGCCGGTGTGGCCGGGGACGATGATGGCGTCTTTTGGGATCAGCTGTTTATCGGCCATGTTTTTAACGGCGATGTAGTCTTGGATGTGGGGTATGGATACGCCTTTGGAATGGTAGGCACCGAAGGCGGGGTAATCTTCGCTTTCGAAAAAAGCGCGCCATTTTTCGTCGTCGTATTCGTTAAATAGCCAGGGATAGCCGTAAAAGTCAGCGACAGCTTTGGAAATCTTAGCTTCTTTGCTATCGCTTAACCCGTAGGAGTAGCAGATCACGTTTTTAAAACCCAGGTTGTGGAGTTGGGTGATGACGATTCGCGAATCTTCTCCTCCACTCAACGGAAGTACCAATGTGCGGTCCCCAGCGTAGTCGATTACCCTTTGGAGGGCAGCGCGATAGGCGTTATCCAGTTGGTCACAGAAGGCGTCGGGATCGATTAAGGGGTTATCGGTATTTGCATAGACTCGATAGGTGTGTTGGTCCCAGGTGCCGTCAGCGCCATGATAAGCCAAGAGTTGACCGGCTTGTAGGGTTTTAATGCCCGTGTATTGGGTGCGCTTGCCAAGGGCGTAGCCGATGAGGCGCATTTCGTCGAGAGCGATGGGGTCGAGTGTGGTGGGGTTTAAGTTTTCAGGTATGTCTGCGATGTGAAGATCGATCGATCCATTTTCACCTTTCATGGACTGGATGAACAGAGGAAAGCTCCTTAGAAAGTCGGTGAACGCGTAGCAGTCGTCACCCCTTTCGAGTAGGATGGAAAACTGCCCGTCGACTTGTGCAAAGAAGGTTTTAAAGGCTTCTAAACCCTCAAGGGCATCAAGTCTTTGTTTGAGGGCTGAAATGTCCAGTAAGTTGCCCGATTCGTCGTAAAGATTGCCTTTATAGTGGATATCGCCTTCGTGGCGCCAAGGAAAGGCTTTATTATCAGTGAGCGTGATGTTATACATAAGGTCTCCTTTGTCGTAAGAGATGGATTTACTAGTATTATATCATGCAATAAGCAGAAGGGGAGAGGAATTGGTCAAAAAGGAGGTGATGTTGTCCCTTGAAACCCTTTGCACTCTGTGATATTCTTTAAGGGAACTGAATAACACGCACAGGTTCTGTTGATTAAATGGGAATCCGGTACAAGCCGGAGCAGCCCCCGCTACTGTAAACGAGTTGTATGAACGATACCACTGGGAAACCGGGAAGGGTTCATATGTCAATCGTGAGCCAGGAGACTTGCCTGTCAAACGTGTACACACATACTTCGGAGGGAAGGTTATGGTTATTTTTTTGGTCTTTGCTTCGGCGGGGCTTTTTTTGTTTCAACCTGAAAACCGAAAAAAACCGATAGGAGGTAAAGCGTGATGAAAGGGATAATTATTGGGAGTTTCGGCACGACCAATCTCGATGGGGTGGCTGAAATTGAGTTGGTGGAGCGAGCCATCGAGAGACGGCTGACAGGCGTCAAAACGCTACGCGCATACACGTCTCGAATGGTCATTGCCCGGACGAAAAAACGTCATGGGGTGAGTGTTCCCACGGAAGCTGAAGCGTTGGAGCGTTTAAGAGAGGCTGGTGTGGAGAGGGTTGGGGTGCAGTCGTTGCACTTGCTTCCAGGCCACGAATACGAAAAATTGATGGCCCTTGGGATTCCCGTAGGCGATCCTCTTTTTGGAAACCAACGGGGGATTGACGCTTTTGTCGAGGCTCAACCTAGGGAAGAACGGGCGGTGCTTTGGGTGGGGCATGGATCAGATCACAAAGCAGATGAGCTCTACGTCAAGCTTCAAGAGGCCCTTAGAGAGAAAGGGATAGACAACGTCTACATTGCGAGTATTGAAGGATCAAAAGATTACGAATCCGTACGCGCTGAGCTCGAAAAGGATCGCGTAAAGCAAGTGGTGTTAAAACCTCTACTTCTCGTCGCTGGCGTACACGCCCACGAGGATATTGGGGGAGATGGCGAAGCGTCTTGGAGCGTTAAATTTAAAAACGAAGGATTCGATGTTGAGGTGGAATTGAAGGGACTGGGTCAGGAGACTTGGGTTCAGAACGTTTTTGCCGACTACGCTGAAGAATTGGTCAAAAACTTATGAAAAAACTCTACGGCATTGGTACGGGGCCAGGATCGCCAAAGCACTTAACCTTAGGCGCTGTGGAAGCTCTGGAGGCTTCCAGTGTGATTTTTGCTCCCTACAACAAAGGAAAGAATCGAGCGCTGGATACTTGTCGCTCATTTATCGCGAATAAACGAGTCGTGTTACTTGAGTTTCCCATGGGTGCGGTGACTCGACAGGATTATATCACGGCAGCAGAAACCATCGATGCAGAGCTCGGTGATGGGGAGGTAGGCGCTTTTTTGACCATTGGCGACGGCATGACCTATTCCACGCTGATCTATACCCTGGAAGAGTTGTCAAGAGACATCGAAGTCGAGATGATCACAGGCGTACCCTCATATTTGGCGGCATTTAACGCGGTGCGAACACCTCTAACGATAAAGGGAGACAAGTTCCTTCTCATCGATGAACTGACAGAAGACACCAATGCGCTATTGGATTTGGTGGATTCTGTGGCGATCCTAAAAACCAATAAAAACAAGGAGGCGCTATTGTCCCTCCTCGATGCCAAGGGTTTTTCCTATACTTACTTATCGAACATCTCCGATCTAGATCAAAAAATATACCAGTCCCGTGAGGAGATTGTGCAAGCTCGGGATTATATGTCGCTCATCATCGGGCGAAAGGAGACAAAATGCAATTGAATAAGAAGTGGTTCATCCTGTTGTTATCAGGATTGCTGATTGCGATGCCGAAGACGGCATACGCCATGCATATTATGGAAGGTTATCTTCCTTGGCAATACAGTGTGTTTTGGGCGGTGCTCTGTGTGCCGTTTCTCGTTGCGGGGATGAAAAGCATTAGAGAAAAAACCGCTGGGGATCAAAACATGAAACTGCTCCTAGGCATGGTTGGCGGGTTTGTCTTTGTTCTAAGCGCGTTGAAAATCCCCTCAGTGACAGGTTCTTGCTCTCACCCTACCGGCGCTGGTCTAGGTGCCATCTTTTTTGGGCCAACGGCGATGACCGTGGTTGGATTGATCGTATTGTTGTTCCAAGCGCTCTTGTTAGCCCATGGAGGCATTACCACATTGGGCGCCAACGCTTTTTCGATGGCTGTCGTGGGACCATTTGTCGCCTATGGTTTGTACAAAGGGTTACAAAAACTCAACGTGAATAAAAAAGTCAGCGTTTTTGTTGCCGCTTTTTCGGGTAATCTATTAACCTACTGTGTCACCTCCTTGCAGCTCGGGATCGCTTTTCCAGATGCGACCACTGGAGTCATGGGATCCGTTCTTCAATTTTTGGGGATCTTTGCTATTACACAAGTACCACTGGCCATTGTCGAAGGATTGCTGTCGGTAGTGGTATTTAACCTTATTATGGACTACTCACAGAAAGGAGTCTTAAGCCTTGAAAAACTCTACTAAACAAAACCTATTGTTGCTGTTGTTGTGTGTAGTGATTATCATCGTACCAATGGTGCTCAAAGGCGGGTCGGAATTTGGTGGAGCAGATGGGGAAGCGGAAGATCACATCTCTGTGGTTGCGCCAGATTACGAGCCGTGGTTTGAATCTCTATGGGAACCGCCAAGCGGTGAGATCGAAAGCTTACTGTTTTCTGTTCAAGTGGCCATCGGAGCCATCGGTATAGGCTACGCTGTGGGAACGTTCAACGAGCGTAAAAAACATGTTACTCATCGATAAGTTTGCCAACAACAATGCACTATCCGATTACAATCCTTTCATCAAAACTCTCTACACCGTGGCGGTGCTCATCATCGCCATGGTGTTTAACCATCCGGGTGTAAACATGGGACTTATGGCGATATCCGTGTTTTTGACTTTGGGCGTCGCTCGCATTCCGATAAAAAGTTACGCCTACGTCTTCGGTCTGTCCTTTAGCTTTCTTGTCATTGCGACTTTGGTGATCATGCTATCAATTTCCAAAGAGGACGTGTTTGTCGCTTCTCTGCCTTTTGGTCAATACCGGATCGGCTTCACCCTGTTGGGTATCGAAGAGGGGATCCGTGCAGGGACAAGGGTACTGGCCACCTTTACAGCCACTCTGTTTTTGGGGTTGACCACACCGGCGATGACCTTGGCAAAGGTGCTAAAAAAACTGCGGGTGCCTACGTTATTTATCGAACTTTTTTTGCTCATCTACCGATTTATTATGGTATTTATCACTGAGGCGGTGGATATCGTTCATGCGCAAGAGCTGCGATTTGGCTTTTATGGCATAAAAAACGGGATTCACTCCACAGGTTTAGTGATCCGACTGCTGTTGACTCGCGTACTGATACGCTTTCAGGAAATGTCGGTATGCTTGGCCATTCGTCTCTACGATGGCGATTTTACAGTGGGTGATTAAGTGGAATTTAAAAATCTTTATTTCAAATACGAAGACGACACCAAGGTGTTTTCAAACTTGAGTTGCCGGTTTGACCAGGGAGCGATTATCGGCGTCATCGGTGCCAATGGATCGGGAAAATCTACGTTGTTTTCGCTCATGATGGGGCTTCTGAAACCCCAAAAAGGTGAAGTGACTTACGAGGGTAGCCCTCTGGATTACAGCAAAAAAGGACTTCGCAAACATCGCCAGTCGGTGACTATGGTGTTGCAAGATTCGGAAAAACAGCTTTTTCATTCGACGGTTGCAGATGATGTGGCTTTCACGTTGAGAAACCTTAGGTATCCGTTGGAAGAAATCAATCGTAAAGTGGAACAAGCGTTAGAAGCAGTGGGAGCTTTAGGCTTTTGTCACAAGCCCATCCATTTTTTGAGCTACGGTCAAAAAAAGCGGGTGGCTATCGCAGGAGCTCTAGTGACCGATGCCAAAGTCATGCTTCTCGATGAACCAACCTCTGGGCTCGATCCGGCGATGATAGGGCAAATGAAAGTACTGCTGAGAGATCTTGCCAAAGATCGCAGATTGATCATTTCCAGTCATGACATGGATTTTATTTATGACCTATGCGATTATGTCATGGTTCTCGACCGAGGATGCATCGTCGTAGAAGGAACCGCGGAGACCGTGTTTATGCAGGAGTCACTTTTACAGCAAGCCCAGTTATCTGCGCCGTGGCTGGTGAAGGCGCACCGATTTTTTGGGGTGCCGTTGTATCGTTGCGAGAGCGATGTTCCCATAGAGGATCGAAAGGAGAGCTCATGAAAGGGCTGATGATCGCTGCACCACAATCTAATTCTGGGAAAACCACAGTAGCTCTCGCACTTGGACGAGCTTTAGCCAATCGAGGGCAGGCTGTCTGTGGTTTTAAATGTGGTCCAGATTATATCGATACCCAGTATTTGCGCGTGGCGACAAAGGGCACTGCCGGCAACCTTGACGTTCATATGATGGGAGAGGAAGGCCTCGCTCAGAGCATAGGCATGCATGCGGCAGGGTACGCTGTTGTAGAAGGGGTGATGGGGTATTTTGACGGGAGCGGCAATACGTCCTACAGTTCGAGTCACCATATTGCCGAGTTGCTCGATCTTCCAGTGGTGCTCACTTGGGCGCCCAAAGGAGAGATGTTCACATTGATCCCTAAACTCAAAGGGATGGTGGATTTCGCTGAAGGGCGGATCGTAGGCATCATTCTAAATAAAGTTACTGAACACTATTATCGCAAAATTGCACCTCAGATCACCGCTTACACCGGAATTGAGGTTTTAGGTTACCTTCCCGAGCGCCAAGCCTATACCGTATCCAATGAAAGCCTTGGTCTACTGGACCCTAGCGCCATTCCAGCGAAGGAGATTTTTTTTGATGGGCTAGCGGAGCAGTTGGAAAAAACGGTGGATGTGAATCGATTGATCGCTCTCATGAGCTCATTAGAGACACGTCCACTGTCAATCGCTAATAAGGGTGCAACCATTGCCATAGCTAGAGATGATGCCTTTCGGTTTTATTACCATGAAAACGACTATCTCTTCCATAAAGTAGGAGAGGTTGTTTACTTTTCGCCATTGCGGGATGGGACGCTTCCAAAGGCAGATCTGGTCGTCATCGATGGAGGTTATCCGGAGAACTACACCGATCAGCTGGAGCAAAATAGCACGATGCTCGAAGGGATACGAGCCCATTGCGCAAGAGGCGGAAAGTTGTTGGCCATGGGCGGTGGGTTACTGTACACCTCAAAGACTTTGGATGGCGTGGGGATGGTCGATGTTTTCGATATTGAAGCGACGATGACCGATAACATCCAAGGGTTTGGGTATTGTTACCTCAAAGGGAGGGCGGCATCCCTTTTGGGATCAAAAGACATCGTCCTTAAAGGCAAGCAATTTTACAAAGGGGCATTGACAACGACTATGGACCCTGTCTTTCATGTGACTCGAGGCGAAGCTATCCCTGTAAAGCCAACGGGATATCAACGACAAAACGCGTTGGGCATGATGGCTCATTTAAATTTTATTGGCAATATGACGAGTTTTACGGCTCTGTTCGAAGAGGAGAAGAGATGAACTATATTAAAGATCCAAAAAAAATCGAAACCCATAGCATGTCTATTATCGAGGGGACCTTGGGAGATGTATCCTTTGGCGGTGACGAGCTACCCATCGTCAAGCGGATGATTCACACCACCGGAGATGTGGATTATCGCCATATCATTCGATTTCAAGACGACTTTGTCGAGAAGGCGACCGAGGCGATTTCGAAGGGCGTACGCATCTACACCGACACCCAAATGGCAAATGTCGGTGTCAATCGACCGGCCTTGGAAAAAACGGGGTGTTCACTAGTCACCTACATCAGTTCAGAGGTGGTGCGTACTAGGGCGGTGAAAGAAGGCACCACTAGGTCTGCGGTGGCCATCGATGTGGCCATCGATGAAGGGGTGGAGGCCTACGTTTTAGGAAATGCTCCGACGGCGCTGTTTCGATTGTTAGAGCGCATAGCGAGCGGAGATATTAATCCAGCTTTTGTGGTGGGGGTACCTGTGGGTTTTGTCGGCGCAGCGGAGTCAAAGGAAGCCTTACGTCAATGGGGTGGGGTATTGCCGAGGATTTCCACTGAGGGACCGAAAGGCGGGAGCAACGTGGCTTGTTCAGTGATCAATGCTTTGCTCTACAGCGTCGGAGGCAGAGACTGGTGAAAGAAACCATCGTCGTCGACGGCAAACACTTACGGCTCGGCTATACCACAGGGTCTTGTGCAGCTGCGGCGGCAAAGGCGTGTGCCATCTACTTGGAGACGGGCAAACCACCGCGTCAGGTAGACCTCGACACTCCCGCAGGAATCGGGTTGACTCTAACCGTGGAGGAGCCTAGTATGAAAAACGGGATTGCCACTTGTGCTATACGCAAAGACGCTGGTGACGATCCAGACGTCACCGATGGGCTGTTGATCTATGCGTCGGTAACCAGGCGAATGGACGGCAAGATCTGTATTGACGGTGGCGAAGGGGTGGGACGCATCATCGAAGCTGGATTATTTGGACAAATCGGCGAAGCGGCGATCAATCCTGTGCCCAAAGCGATGATCGAAGGCGCGCTTGAAGAAGTCTCCAACTGCGGGTACGATTGTGTCATTCACGTGCCTGAAGGGAAAAACGCCGCCCTAAAAACCTTTAACAAAAAAATGGGTATCGAAGGCGGGATTTCCATTATCGGTACTAAGGGAATCGTCTATCCCATGAGCGAAGAAGCGTTGTTATCGGTGATCTACCTCGAAATCGACCGTTATTTGCTCTTTGGCAAGGATTCGGTTTTGGTGTTCACACCTGGAAACTACGGCGAGGGACTCGTTCGATCAATGGGTTATCAGCATGTGATTCAAGTGTCAAATTACATGGGAGATGCGCTGAAGTACGCCTGGGAAAAGGGAGCAAGGCGATGGTACCTCTTTGGGCACATTGGGAAATTTGCCAAGCTTTCCATTGGGGTGATGAACACCCATTCCAAGGTAGCGGATACGCGAATGGAGGCTTTTGTCTACTACTTGGCTCTAGAAGGGGCGCCCCTAAGCGTATTGCAGTCAGTCGACGGGGCGATTTCAGCAGAAAAAGCTGCTAATCAGTTGTGGGACGAGGGATACGCGAGCCTGTTTTCGACAATGGCGTCGGGTATTGCAAAACGGGTCAAAACCTATTTGAAAACGGAAGACATGGAGATTGCCGTGGGTATTTACTCCATGGAAAAAGGGGTTTTATGTTAACAGTGTGTGGCGCGGGGCCAGGACATCCCGATTATTTGACAAAACAAGTGGAAAAGGCGATTGTTTCTGCGGATGAAGTGTTGGCTTTTGGTCGAATCGCCGAAGGGCTAAGCGCCATACGTGCGGATATTCAAGTGGTGAGAACGGTAAAAGAGCTTAAGGATCGGAATTTTGAAGGCGCCGTGGTCCTTCTCGCCTCGGGAGATCCGTTGTTTTATGGTGTGGTGGATTACCTTTTGAGACATCACATCCCCATCAGCGAAGTCATGCCGGGATTATCTTCCTTCCAGTATTTAATGGCAAAGTGCCAGACTTCTTGGGAAAATGCGGTGCTTTTGTCCTGTCATGGTAGGGAGTTGGAGATAGGCGATTTTGTACCGGGAAGAGCCCATGTGGTGCTGACCGATGGGATCAATACGCCGTATGCCCTTTCAGAACGGTTGCACACTTGGGGGTACTCGGGGAAGATGACGGTGGGTTATCGCCTTTCCTACGAGGATGAGCAGATTGTGGTAGGAAGTATCGGACAAATAGAGCGGGGTCAATCCCCTTTAGCCGTGGTGGTGATTGAGTTATGAAATGGATAAAAGATGAAGAGTTTAAAACCGGAGTCGTCCCTATGACAAAGTACATTGTGCGGATAGCGACGGTAGCGATGTTAGAAATAGATGAAGGTATGCGCTTCTTAGATATTGGCGTAGGTACAGGATCCATTTCTGTTCAAGCGGCTCTGGCGGGAGCTCAGGTGAGCGCAGTGGAGTGCAACGCCCACGGCATCCTTTTATGTACCGAAAACGCGAAACAATTTGGTGTTACAGTGGATCTCATCGAGGGGATGGCGCCTGAGGTATTGCCTGAATCCAGTTGGGATCGGATTTTTATTGGAGGAAGCCGTGGGAATCTCCCCGAGATTATGGACTATTGTGAAAAGCACTTGGTTAGTGAAGGGATGATCGTGGCCAATTTCATCAAACTGGATAACCTCGATGAGTTTCGAAGACAGTTGTCAAAGCGAGCGTTTAAGGCGATTGAAGTGCGCATGGTACAAGATGCGCATATGGATCATCTCGGATTGATGAAAGGCGAAAACCCTATTTTTATTGTAAAGGCGGTGAAAGAATGATCAGCATTGTAGGTGCAGGGCCTGGTGATCCGGATTTGATCACGGTGAAGGGTCGAAAGAAAATGGAAGAGGCGGATGTGGTCATCTACGCTGGGAGTTTGGTCAGCGAGGCTCATCTTGAAGTGGTAAAAAAAGGTTGTCGCTGCTTCAATTCAGCGTCGATGACGTTGGAAGAGGTGTTAGCCGTTATGGAGGAAGGGATCGCAAAGGGAGAGAAGGTCGTCCGATTGCACACAGGAGACCCTTCGATCTACGGTGCGATTCAAGAGCAGATGGATGCCCTCGAGAAAAGGGGGATCCCCTATGAGGTCATACCTGGGGTGAGCTCATTTGTGGCAGCGGCGAGTGCGGTAAAACGCGAGTTCACATTGCCAGGGGTTTCTCAAACTGTGATTCTAACGCGGATCAAAGGGCGAACCGACGTACCGGAAAAAGAGAATTTACGGTCATTAGCGGCTCATCAAGCGAGCATGGCGATTTTTTTGTCCGTCCAAGACTTGGGTTCGGTGGTTTTGGAGCTCGAAAAGGGATATGAACGCTCAGATGTGCCCATCGCCGTCGTCTATCGCGCCTCGTGGGAAGACGAACGCATCGTCAGAGGAACTTTGGACGATATTGTCGAGAAAGTGAAGGCGGCTGGGATTACGCGTCAGGCTCAAATCCTCGTCGGCGATTTTTTATGTGGAGAGTATGAGCGGTCCAAGCTTTACGATCCAGGGTTTGCCCATGGCTATCGCAATGACATCTAAACTGGTGGTGCTCACCTTTACATCCCAGGGAGAACGTTTGGTTAAAAAACTTGCTGAGACCTTACCATGCGAGCATTACCCGATCAATCGTCTGGAGCAGACGGCATCGGAAGTGGTAAGCGAGAGGTGGAAAGAAGCGGGTGCTTTTCTCTTTGTCGGAGCGACGGGAATCGCGGTGCGGGTCATCGCGCCGCTTTTGGTCCATAAGTCTGTGGACCCGGCGGTGTTGGTGGCTGATGATGGAGGAAATTTTGTCATCAGCTTGTTGTCTGGCCATCTCGGCGGCGCTAACGAAAAAGCGATAACCGTTGCCCGCCTCTTAGGTGCTCAACCGGTGATCACCACCGCTTCGGATAATCGAGGCTTCCAAGCGCTGGATTTGTACGCTGCGGAAAATGGACTCACCATTTTGGATTTTTCACGATTGACCACGGTGCAACAAGCCATGGTGGAAGGTATGGAGATCGGATTGTTCACCGAAGTCAAGACGGCTCTGGACTATCCTTTTATCGCAAAGGTAGATAAGTCAACGGAGCTGGAAAAACGAGAGGGCTGCAGCGTGGCGATCACTTCAGAGATCTATGATGGAGGGCCTTTGATTTGCTCGCTCGTCCCTAAAAATCTTAATGTAGGGGTCGGGTGTCGTCGCGGGGTGGCGATGACGACCATTTTAGAGGCGATAGATACTTGTTTTGAAAAGATAGGTCGACGACTCGAAGGCATCGGCAAATTGGGATCCATCGACATAAAATCCGATGAGGAAGGGCTGGTAAGGGCTGCTGAACGATTGGGGGTGCCTTTGACCTTTTTCACCGCTGACCAGTTAGCTCATGCGTCGAGAGGACTATCCCACTCGAGTTTTGTCAAAAAGACCACGGGATCGCCCGCGGTGTCTGGGCCGAGCGCCCTGTTGTTAGGAGGAGAATTGTTGATCGATAAATACGTGATGAAAGGTGTGACGGTATCCGTCACAAAGGTGTAACCATGGCGAAATTATATGTGGTCGGGATTGGACCAGGGGGGGTTGAACACATGACCATGCGTTGTGTGGAAGTGCTTCAACAGGCCGAGGTCATCGTCGGTTACACCGGATATATGGCATATTTAGAGGCGCTGGACCTGAGTGGGGCAGAGCTTGTGGCAACGGGTATGGGCAAAGAACTCGATCGTTGCGCTATGGCTGTGGACTACGCCAGATCGGGAAAGGTAACGGCTGTGATCAGCACTGGTGATGCAGGCCTCTATGGCATGGCGGGACCCATCCTCGCTATGGGCAGCGACTTGGATATAGAAGTGGTTCCAGGGGTGACGGCGGGATTTGCTGCGGCGGCTGTACTCGGTGCGCCGGTGATGCACGATTACTGCGCGATCAGTTTATCCGATTTATTGACGCCTTGGGAAGTGATTTTAAAGCGCGTGGTGGCAGCGGCAGAAGCGGATTTTGTAATCCAACTCTACAATCCAAGGTCTAAAGGGCGACCAGAACATTTGTCAGAAGTTTTGGCGCTGTTGCTTGAGAAAAGGTCAAAAGATACGCCAGTCGGCATCGTGCGCCACGCCGGTCGCGGTGGCGAATGGTCGGAAACGACCACACTGGGTGCATTGGATGTGGAAAAGGTGGATATGATGTCTATGGTGATCATCGGCAATACCACGACTTCTTTTCTAGAAGGACGTATGGTGACGCCTAGGGGCTATCAGTTACCATGATCTGGGTGATTGGCGGTACACGCGACGCGAGGGTATTGTTGGAACGGTTGGAGTTTTGGGCAACGGAGATGATTGTGACGGTGACCACTCCCCTCGGCGTTGAGGCGATGGGATGGAAAAATACCGTGGCGTGTGCTCTTAACAAAGAAGAGATGGCGGCTTTTATCGATATTCACCGCATTGCCGCCATCGTCGACTGCTCCCACCCTTTTGCGGTCGCCGTCACCGAAAATGCCAAAGAAGTGTCAAAAGCAGCGGGCATCGATTACTTGCGGTACGTCAGACCTCAAACCGCGGCGGACTGGGGGATAGTCACTAAGAGCTACGAGGAAGCGCGAAAGGTTTTGGAGAACGTGACCGGGACAGTTCTCTTCACGACGGGAAGCAATCGAGTGGCGTTTTTTGAAGCGGAAAAGAGGGATAAGCGCTACGTATACCGGGTGTTGCCCACAGTGGCAAGTATTGAAAAGTGTGAGAGCGCTGGAGTGGCACCACGGGATATTATCGCAATGATGGGCCCTTTTTCCGTGGAAGCCAATGGTCAGCATTTTCGAGATTATGGCGTTTCCCATATGGTAACAAAGAACAGTGGTGCAGGAAGCGGTTTTGAAGAAAAGATGGAAGCGGCAAAACGTTCGGGCGTGATCCCCATCGTTATCGAGCGAGCGACCGAACAGGGCGTGTCGGATTTAGACGAAGTGGTAGAGAGGATACGACCCTATTTATCGCAAGAAAACCATCCTTTTGAGAGTGTTTAGAAAACTGAAATGAAAAGCTTTCGAGGATCTGATATTTTACATTAACTTAACACTTCACATGGGTTTATAACGAGCCTTTGGATCTTGACATAGTAGTTGAGGGGTGCTATTATAGTAGTAATAGGTTACGATATAAAAAGGTTATCCCTCATTGTCGCTCAGGAGTAAAGTATTAGAATCGGGTATTCCAAGGACATGTGGTACTTTTGGCGCTGTAGCTGAAGTAAAAAATACAGGAGGATTTTATCGTGAATGCAATGACACAAGGAAATTTAAGATCTGCCTATGGCGGAGAATCACAAGCGCGCACACGCTATAATATTTGGGGAGATCAAGCTGCGAAAGAGGGTTTTCCTACTGTGGCGAGATTGTTCCACGCCACTTCTGAAGCGGAGAAAATCCACGCCACCCTCCATTTTAAAGCGTTGAAAGACGTAGCAGGTGACTTCGCCGTCACCAGCGATGCTGGATTTGGTTTAGGGGATACAGCGACTAACTTAGAAGGCGCAATCAACGGTGAAACCTTTGAATTTACACAAATGTATCCTGCCTACATAGCGGTTGCCGAACTCCAAAATGAAAACACAGCGATTCAAGCGATGAGATACGCCATTGAAGCGGAAAAAATCCACGCCAAGATGTTTGCCATCGCAAAAGAAGCCGTTGTCGCTGGAAATGATTTGCAGTGTGAAAAGATTGTTCTCTGTCCTGTCTGTGGTTATGTTGCTATAGACGGAAAAGACGATAAATGCCCACTTTGTGGTGCAAAGAAAGACTTGTTCGTCGAGTATTAGAAAAATTGAAACAAGTGCATCATCTCTCGCGAGAGATGATGCTTGTTCATCTTTTAAGGGGGTAGAAGGGGTGTACGAGGAAAAGGTTATATTAGTTAACGAAGTGGGCTTGCACGCAAGACCGGCTTCGGTGTTTATCCAGGAGGCGGTTAAGTACGATAGCGAGATTTTTGTCGAAAAGAATGGAAAGGTTTACAATGCAAAATCGATTATGAGCATACTGAGCATGGGCGCTTTCAAAGGCGAGGAAATCACCATACGCGCAAACGGTGAGGACGCCAAGGAAGCGGTGGAAAGCTTGGTTAATTTGATCAAAACTCGTCTATCCGATTATTAACCCTAGTGCAACGAAGAACTGAGCAATCAGTTCTTTTTTTAGTCATGCGGGAAAAACGCCGTCTGCGCCCACAATTCGCGCCCTTTATGGTATTATTAAAGGGATAGAAAATAAAAATAAAGTGTAGGTGACTTATGAAAGCGAAATTCCGAATTACCCTACTGATGATAGCGTTAATCCTTTTGGGGGCGTGTTCCCCTAAGACGACCACTGTAGAAGAGGCAAACGAAACGCAAGCAGAAGAAACGGTGACTGGAAAAGGGAGTAAACCCTCCAAAAAAAAGAAAGCGCCGGAAACAAATAAGAATGAAAAAAATGTCGGCGTGGAAACGACTGAGCACGTCGAACCCATGAAGATGACCGTGGTATCCGTAGGTGATGCGATGTATCACATCGATCAAGTTCACGATGCCTACGTGAAATCTGAGGAGACTTATGATTTTTCAAATTATTACACCGAAATCAAATCCTTGGTAGAGGGAGCGGACATCGGTATCGCCAATTATGAGACGACGATGAACCCCAACCGAGAGGTGTCAGACTACCCTAATTTCAATTCTCCTTACGAAACGTTAACCGCTCTTAAGGAGGCGGGATTTGATGTGTTGGGCACGGCAAACAATCACTGCCTAGACACTCACGTCGAAGGCTTAGAAGAGACCAACAAGGGGATTGTGAAGGCCGGTATGGAACCTGTGGGATCACGACTCAATAAAACGGATAAGCCTTATCTGATTAAAGAAGCCAATGGGATAAAAGTGGGCATATTGGCCTATACATACGGTTTTAACGGCATGGACTACAGTCTCGATGAGGACACGTCATTTATGGTGAGCCCATTGGATGAAGAGAGAGTTCAACCAGAACTCGAAGAGCTCGAAAGTCAGGTGGACATCACCATCGTCCTGAGTCACTGGGGTGTGGAGTATCAAAGTAACGCCAGTAGCGAGCAGCGAGAACTCGCAAAAAAAATGGTGAACTGGGGAGCCGATATTATCCTCGGCAGTCATCCCCACGTGATCCAAGAAGCAGAAACCTTGACCAAAGACGGACAGGACAAATTTATTATCTATTCTCAAGGCAACTTTACTTCTCTGCAACGGGCGCGGTTTATGGGTACGCGATTGACAGAGACGGGGATGTTGGTACGTCTTGTCGTCGAAAAGGACCCGGCAAGTCAGATGACTACCATACAACAAGTGACTATGCACCCCAACTGGGTGGATTGGTACGAAGACGACAACGGCAATCGCACGCTGCGGGTACGTCTCAGTGAAGATTACCTCCCTGGGGGGCCACGTGAAAACGATGTGTCCAGTGAGACCTTGGAACGCATACGCCAGTCCCATCGTGACGCGCTCAACGCGGTGACGGGCATGGGAGACGAAGGAGAGTAAAATGCCTAACATCATCAATTTGTTGACCTCTATCCGCGTCGCCGACATTATTGACGTGGTCGTCGTCGCGTTTATACTGTACAAACTTTTTATGCTCATTCGCGAAACTCGGGCCGAACAGTTGGTTAAGGGGATTGCGGTGGTGTTGGTGTTTTCTAAAGTTGCCGAATGGCTAAAACTCTACACCATCACATGGATCTTATCAAACGCCCTGACCGTTGGGGTGTTGATCGTCTTGGTCGTCTTTCAACCGGAGCTCAGGCGCGGGTTGGAATACATTGGGCGCAGCAACATCCTCCAAAAATCCTTGGTGGAAATCCGTGGGGAGACTGTGGATCACAATTCGGATGAAATCGTCAGTGCAGTCAGCTCTTTGGCGCGCCAAAAAATCGGTGCGCTCATCGTATTGGAAAACGAGACGGGTTTGGGGGATATTGTCGAAACGGGTACGCCTTTGAATGCCGATGTATCCAGTGAACTGCTGATCAACATTTTCATCCCAAACACCCCTCTTCACGACGGCGCCGTCGTCATCAAAGACGATAGGATCCGTGCAGCGGCTTGTTTTTTGCCGTTGACGGAGAACGCCTCGCTATCGAGAGAATTGGGAACCCGACATCGCGCTGCCCTTGGAATGACAGAAAAATCCGATGCGGTGGTCATCATCGTATCGGAAGAAACAGGCACGGTCTCAATAGCGGATAAAGGTCAGTTATCGCGACACGTAGACGATGAAACCTTAAAAACTATCCTCTATAACTTCTTTGTAAACGAAAAGACCGGCTTGTTTAGCACTTGGAGGAACAAACATGAAGACACTAAAGAATAATCTGAGCTCCAAGTTGCTCTCGCTATTTATCGCCCTTTTGCTATGGTCTTTTGTCATTTCTGAAGTTAACCCACCGATGACAAAGGAGTTTCGCAATGTGGAAGTGACTTTACTCAATAGCGATGCGCTCCAAGGGGAAAACCTAATCGTCGTCGAACCCCAAGGTCCAACGGTCACCGTGGAGGTCAGCGCTCGACGCAACGTGATCACGAGCATCACCGAGTCCGACATACACGCTTCGGTGGATTTGGCAGGCAAAGCAGAGGGGGCTTTTAACGTTCCCATCCAACTGTCATTGCCCGACGGGGTAAAGCAAGAAAAACTTTCGACGCCAAATCTTTCGGTAAAGGTCGAAAAATACATGCAAAAGGAAATGACTGTCGACGTCCGAACCTTGGGAAGACTGCCAGATGTGTTCATTATGGAAGGCATTCAAGCGACGCCGGCAAAAATTACGATGGAAGGGGCGCGATCGGCTATAGAGAAGGTGCACTCCCTCCAAGCCCAAGTCGACGTCTCCTCCCTTCAAGAGGACGCGACGATAAACGTGCCCTTGACCGCCGTGGCAGAAGACGACACCGCTGTGCCAGGCATCTCCCTAGGTCAGTCGTTTGTCAACGTGGCCATCTCTTTGAATATGACCAAAGAGCTGCCGATTTCTTTGAAGACGGTGAACAATCCACCAGCGGATATTAAAGTATCGAAAAGAGTGGTCATCCCAGAAGCGATACGAGTAAAAGGAGATAAATCCGTACTCGATGGCTTAAAATCCATCTCCACTGAACCAGTGGATTTAAGCGAAATCACTGGAAACGTAGATGAGACCATCAAACTCGAACTGTCAAGTGGCGTGTCTCTCGTCAACCCTTCCAACGAAGTGCGCTACATGATTACCACGGATAAAGTCGAAGAAAAGAGTATCACCGTTCCCTTTGATGCCATAGCCTTTAACAACTTGGGACAGGGATTGACCTTGACCCCAAAAGCCGGGGTGACTTCGGTTACCTTGAAGCTAAAAGGCTTGTATAGTGTGTTGTCCACTGTGACACAAGAAAGCTTAAAGCTACAAGGAGATATGACAGGCGTCGTGCCCGGACAGCACCTTGTGCCATTGACGGCGACTCTGCCTACAGGTGTCGAGATGTTAGAGGATAGCGCACCTGCTGTAGAAGTGGTGGTGTCCGGTTCGTAAAACTGAGGAGGACGACATGGATGCGCAATTTGAAGCACTGATCACGCCGAGTGTAGCCACTATCCTCGAGCGCATAGAAGCATCGGGAGATCGTGCCTATCTCGTAGGAGGGGCGTTGCGAAACGCCCTCATCGGTATAGCGGTCAACGATGTGGACATCGCCACTTCCCAAACACCAGAAAGACTATTGGAAACTTTCTCGGACTTTCGGGTTCTCGAAGTTGGCAAGAGTTTTGGCACGGTTGTCGTTAGGGTTCAGGAACAGACAATCGAGGTGACCACCTTTCGCGCTGAGGAGGATTACGTCGATGGGAGGCACCCTTCGGTGGTGCGCTTCACAAGGGATATCCACGAAGACCTCAAGCGAAGAGATTTTGCGATGAACGCCCTTGCCTTCCACCCGACGACCGGGTTGATCGATGATTACGGAGGCTTAGAAGACATTACACATCGACGGATTCGCGCGGTTGGCGACCCCAAACAGCGTTTTAAAGAAGATAAATTGAGGATGCTTAGAGCGGTGCGGTTTGCGGTTCAACTGGGCTTTGATATCGATCCGTCCTTGATCACCGCAGCAAAAGCCGAAGCGCCAAATATCGTTCAGGTGAGCAAGGAACGGATCCGAATGGAACTTCTTGGGATGCTGATGGCGGATCAACCATCTACAGCCATCGATTATTTGAGTAAAATGAACTTACTTCACGAGATCCTTCCCGACATCAATCGGATGATCGGATTTGACCAATACAGTTCAAACCACCAACACGATCTGTATCATCATACGCTTCACGTGTTGGACAACGCGCCACCCAAGGCGAGTGTGCGCTTAGCGGCGCTTTTTCACGATGCGGGCAAGCCTCAATGCTTCTTTAGGGATGAACAAGGGGAAGGCCATTTTTACGGCCACCAAGAAGTCAGCGCAGACATTGCGGAGAAGTGGATGACAGACTACCGGTTTTCTAAAGAGGAAATCAGTCAGACGACGATCCTCATCCGCAGACACATGGACAATATGAACATCTATACTGAGCGATCCGTTCGTCGGTTGGTCGGTAAGTTTGACAGGAGAATGGCGGTATTTGACCTTTTTGACCTCCAAGAAGCCGATGTATCGGCGACTTTGGATGTTGCCAATCGAGCCAATGTGGAATCCGGTCGCAAGCTTGCTCGAAAGGTCATCGCAGCTAAGGATGTGGTCAATGTTTCTGGGCTTGCCATCGACGGCAATGATTTGATTCGCTTGGGAATGCCCAGAGGCAAAGCTATCGGCGAAATGCTCCAAACGTTGACAGACCTGGTAATAGATAATAGAATGAGAAACGAAAAAGAAGACTTATTAGAGGAAGCGAAACGACGAATTTCAGGGGGATAACATGGGTAGATATTTTGGAACAGATGGCGTTCGAGGCGTGGCTAACGACGAATTGACGCCGGAACTCGCGTATAAAATCGGGAGAGCGGCGGGGTATTTGCTAAAAGATGCCGAAAACAAGCTAGTTCTCATTGGGAAAGACACCAGACAATCAGGTGACATGCTCGAAAGTGCGTTAGCTAGCGGTTTTCAGTCTTGTGGGTTAGACACCTTATGCTTGGGAGTCATTCCAACGCCAGCTGTGGCCCATTTGACCCGGGAGTTTAAGGGGTGTTGCGGAGTGGTGATTTCAGCGTCCCACAACCCAGGCGAGTACAATGGAATCAAGCTTTTTAGCGCGACAGGATACAAACTCCCCGATGAGGTGGAAGAAGAAATCGAAGACTGGATTGACCGTATCGATGAGATCGCCTACCGCCCGACGAAAGAAGCTATCGGTAACAACGATCACCATGAAGATGGTGGCGAAATGTATGTGGACTTTTTAAAATCCCGAATTTCCACCTCGCTCAAAGGGGTAAAAATCGCCGTAGACTGTGGTCACGGCGCCACTTATCACCTTGCGGAAAGACTTTTCACTTCCTTGGGAGCAGAAGTGGTGGTTGTCAACACCGAGCCTGACGGCATGAATATCAACCTCAATTGTGGGTCCACAAATGCAGAAGTAGTCCGTCAGTTGGTTCTTGAAACGCAATCGGACCTTGGCGTCTCTTTTGATGGGGATGGAGACCGTGTCATCGCCGTTGACGAACTCGGGGAGGTCATGGATGGCGACCATATTTTAGCGGCTTGCGCAACCTTGATGAAACGCGAAAACAAGCTACCAAACAATATGGTGGTAGGTACGGTGATGACCAATATCGGCCTGATTCGCTATTTGGAAACCATCGGTGTCGACCTAATCATGGCAAATGTGGGAGATCGTTACGTGTTGGAGGAGATGGTAGCTGGCGGCTATGTTCTAGGTGGCGAACAATCGGGCCATGTGATTTTCATCGATGACAACACGACTGGTGATGGGATGATGACAGCCTTGAAACTGGCAGAAGCCATGGTGGTTTCGGGCAAAAAAATGTCCGAACTCAATCAATTGATGGTCACTTATCCTCAAATCTTGATCAATGCCAAAGTATCCAATGGTAAAAAGCACGACTACATCGACGATCCGGTGATCCAAGAGGCGATCTCCGCGTTGGAAGAGCGGTTCCACGGCGAAGGTCGGGTGCTGATTCGCCCATCGGGCACCGAACCTCTCGTTCGCGTCATGATCGAAGGCAAGAATCAAGAGGAACTCGAAGTGGAAGCGAGAGCTCTGGCAGACCTTGTAGAAAGCCGATTAAACGTTTAGGAGGCGCGATGAAACCAATTATAGTAGGCGATTCTTCGCTGGATCTAAACGACGATTTACAGTCCAAGATTCAAGCGACATTGGTGCCCTTTCACATCGATGTGGGGCAACAGCACTTTATAGATGACGAGACGTTAAACGTTCCAGAACTTTTAAAAGCGATGAAGGCTTATCCGAAAGCGCCGCAAACCGCCGCGCCCTCGCCTAATGACTTCTTCAACGCGTACCTGAAAGGGATGGAAGTGTTTTCGGTGACGATTTCGTCGAAGCTCAGCGCCACATACAGCAATGCGATGCTGGCAAAGACGATGATCGAAGAGAAGTTTTTGAATAAGATTCACGTTGTGGACTCTAAATCCGCTTCCAGCGGTGAAACGTTGATCGGGTTGAAACTCATAGAGTTAATGAGTGCCAATTTGGGCTTTGAAGAGTTAGTGGAAGCGATCGAACACTTCCGCGACAATATGAAGACTTTTTTCGTGCTCGAGTCCTTGGATAACCTGGTCAAGAATGGGCGGATGTCGAAAGTGGCAGGGATGTTGGCACAAGCCTTGTCCATCAAGCCACTGTGCGCCGCTGAAGACGGAGATATTATCGTTTTGGAAAAAACGCGAGGGATTAAAACCGCCTTGAAACGCTTGGTCGAAGTCATCGGCGAAGAGTCCAAGGACCAAAAGGAACGGGATTTAATCATTTCCCACTGCAATGCGCCAAAACGAGCAGAGGAGATTAAAAACAGTATTTTGTCTCGATATGAGTTTCGTTCGGTACACGTTGTGGAAACCAGAGGGTTGTCGACGGTTTACGCAAATGACGGGGGAATCATCGTATCCTTTTAAGGATTCGCATGCAAAGGAGGCTGGTCTTTGACAAAGCCTCCTTAAAACTGTGGCAGAATAGAAAGAAGCAAGGGGATGGGTTGTTTAAGAGCGCCACTCTATGCTATAATTAAAAGATATGAGAACATTAATTAGGGGGAACAGTATGAGCGCAGTATTAGTATCACACGATAACGACAAAGCAATATTCACAGTGGAAATTCCATACGAGACATTTGAGGAGGCTATTCAAAAAGCTTACCTTAGAAATCGTGGAAGCATAAATATACCAGGCTTTAGAAAAGGAAAAGCACCACGTAAAATCATCGAAGCAAACTATGGTCAGGAAATTTTCTATGACGATGCCATCAACTATTGTCTGCCTGAAGCCTACGACGTAGCGGTAGATGACTTGAAACTCGATCCCATCGACCAACCTTCAGTGGACGTGGATGAAATCGAAAAAGACAAGCCGCTTCAAGTGAAATTTGAAGTTGAAACCCGTCCAATTCCAGTCCTTGGAGACTATAAAAACATCGAATTGGTCAAAATGGACTTCTCCGTATCCGATGAAGACGTCGAACGCGAAGTGGAAAAAGCGCGTGAAGCCAACTCAAGAATGGTGACTATCGAAGATCGTGCTGTAGAAAATGGAGATATGCTCACCATCGATTTTGCTGGAACGGTCAATGGCGAAGCTTTTGAAGGTGGAACGAGTGAAGATTACAACATCGAAGTGGGTTCCAACACCTTTATCCCAGGATTTGAAGATCAATTAGTGGGTAAGAATGCACAAGAGAACTTTGACGTTCATGTCACCTTCCCAGAAGACTACCATCAAGAAGAGCTCGCCGGCGCGCCAGCTGTGTTTAACGTCACGATCAAAGGGATAAAGCGCAAAGAGTTACCGGCGTTAGACGATGAATTTGCAAAAGATATTTCAGAATTCGACACCCTTGACGAATACAAAAACGACCTACGCGCCAATCTACAAAAGAAGATGGACGATCGCGAAAAGGCGGATACGGAAAATAGAGCCGTACACAAACTCATCGAGATTTCCGAAGTCAATGCACCTAAAGTCATGGTAGAACACCAAATCAACAATGAAATGAAGGATTTTGAACGCCAATTGAGTCAAATGGGTCTGACTTTAGACACTTATATGCAATACACGGGATCCACAGTCGAACAAGCACGTGAACAATTCCAAGAGTCTTCTGAAAGTCGCGTCAAAGGGGATCTCGTCATCGATGCCCTCGTAGCGGCGGAAAACATCGAAGCTTCTGATGAAGACGTGGACAATGAACTCAAAGAAATCGCAGAACAATATAGCCCCAAGAACCAAGAAAAATTCATCGAAGATATCCGTTCCGGGGATATCACATTTATTGTAGACACCATTAAACGCAGAAAAGCACTGCAATTATTGGTTGAAGGCGTCCGTTTCGTTGAAAAGAGCGAGGATGCCGAAGAAGAGACTCCGAACCACTCGGAGGACCAAGCCTAAACAGGCATGAGCAAGGAGGCAACAATGGCTTATGTACCAGTAGTCGTCGAGCAAACCAACCGTGGTGAACGCTCATATGATATTTATTCGCGACTGCTTAAAGAACGTATTATTTTCTTGAGCGGAGAAGTGAACAACGTCACAGGCGACCTGATCGTCGCGCAACTTTTGTTTTTGGAATCTGAAGATCCCACCAAAGACGTTCAAATCTATATCAATTCTCCAGGCGGCTCCGTAAGCGCGGGGATGGCCATATACGACACTATGCAATACATCAAACCCGACGTATCGACGATTTGCATCGGTCAAGCAGCGAGCATGGGTGCATTTTTGTTGGCGGCTGGGACAAAAGGAAAGAGATTTTCCCTTCCCAACTCCGATATTATGATCCATCAGCCATTGGGCGGTGCCCAAGGCCAAGCGGAAGATATTCGCATTCAAGCGGATAAAATTTTGAAAGTGCGCGAAGTCATCAACAAAATCTTGGCGGAGAAAACAGGACAAACCTTGAGAAAGATCCAAAAAGATACCGACCGTGATTTTTATATGACGGCAGAAGAAGCGAAAGCTTACGGCATCATCGACGAGGTCATCACTCAAGCGAAGTAGAAGGAGAGCTAATGTCAAAATACGAACCAAAAGAGATTCACTGCTCTTTCTGCGGCAAGACGGCAGATCAGGTCCAACGCATAATTGCAGGGCCGGATGTGTATATTTGCAACGAGTGCATTCACCTCTGCTTGGATATCATCGAAGAAGAGGAGCAAGTGATTGGCGAAATGCGATCTGAGGATTTGCCAAAGCCTGCTGAAATCAAAAAAATACTCGATGAGTACGTGATACAACAAGAATACGGCAAACGCGCACTGGCGGTGGCTGTTTACAATCATTATAAGAGAATTGGCCACACGGGAATCGATGATGTGGAATTGCAAAAGAGCAATATCATGTTGGTCGGTCCTACAGGCTCAGGCAAGACCTTAATGGCTCAAACCTTGGCCAAAATTCTAGATGTGCCCTTTGCCATCGCCGATGCGACCTCGCTTACCGAAGCCGGTTATGTCGGAGAGGATGTGGAAAACATCATCTTAAAGTTGGTGCAAGCGGCGGACTACGACGTGGAAAGGGCAGAAAAAGGGATTATCTACATCGATGAAATAGATAAGATCACCCGCAAATCCTCTAACCCTTCCATCACCCGCGATGTGAGTGGCGAAGGCGTCCAACAAGCCCTTTTGAAACTCATCGAAGGCACCGTGGCAAACGTCCCACCACAAGGGGGGAGAAAACATCCACACCAAGAGTACATTCAAGTGGACACCACCAACATTTTATTCATTGTTGGAGGAGCATTTGAAGGTATCGACAAAATGGTTGCCGCTCGCAAAGAGACAAAGACCATGGGATTTGGTGCAGAAATCGTCGATCGCAAAAATGAAAACATCGGCGATCTACTCAAGGATATCATCCCAGAAGACTTGTTAAAGTACGGCTTGATCCCTGAATTTGTCGGGCGAGTCCCAGTGCTGGTCACCTTGGAAGAGTTGGATGAAAACTCCTTGGTACGCATATTGACCGAACCCAAAAACGCGTTGACCAAACAGTATGAAACCCTGTTTAAACTCGACGAAGTGGAATTGATCTTTGAAGAGAGCGCGTTAAAGGCAATCGCAAAAAAAGCGTACGATAGAAAAACAGGTGCTCGCGGTCTACGCTCGATTTTAGAAGAGTTGTTGATGGATATCATGTTTGAAATCCCATCGCGGACCGACGTAGAAAAGTGTATTATCACTCTGGACACTGTGGAAAAGGGCACGGCGCCTACACTGGTCATCAGAGAACGCAAAGCTATAGAAACAGAAAACGAGAGCGAATCCGTCTCCTAAACTAAGAGGCGCGCAATAGGGAGGAGCCATCCACCAGGGCTCCTCCCTATGTGGTATGTGGCGTTATCTCCACAGCGATGGATGCTATGTTTTCGCAGACAGAAGGAGGGTTGGATGGAAATTTACAACGAAAAAACAACCTTGAGACCAATAGTCCCCTTGAGAGGCATGTGGGTGTTTCCTCATATGGTCATCCACTTTGACGCTGGCCGCGAAATGTCAGTTAAAGCGTTGGATGAAGCGCTGTTGAGGGATTCTAAGGTGGTGCTCGTCTCACAAAAAGACTATCAAGTGGAAGAACCGACCATTGACGAACTCTACGAGATCGGTACCTTAGCGGTGATCAAACAGACGTTCAAACTGCCCAATGGCAATATCCGCGTGTTAGTCGAAGGGGAAAGTCGCGTAAAAATCGACAAGATCACCTCGGAAAAGCCCTTTTTTGAAGGGGAAGTCACAGAATACGACTATCAAGCAGACCAGGTGGTCATGGATGACAAATTGGAAGCGGTTATGCGCTTAGTGCTCATGGACGTTCAAGAATTTGTCAGTTTAAACTCGCAAATATCGAAAGAAGTCATTTTTTCGTTAATGGACATAGACGATCCAGGTAGACTTGCCGATGTGATCGTGTCCTATATGCAGCTCAAACAAGAAGAACACTACAGAATACTCGCCGAGTTCGACGTGTACCAACGCTTAGAGTCGGTTCACAGCATATTGCGCAACGAAATTGAATTGGCGAAAATCGAAGAAAATATCAACCAAAAAGTACGCAAAAACATCAATAAATCTCAAAAAGAATATTACTTGAGAGAACAGCTTCAAGCGATAAAAACCGAGCTTGGCGAAGATGGGATGGAAGAAGAGTCGTTCATCGAAGAGTACATTGAACGGGTGAAAAACTCCAAAATGCCTGAAGAATCCAAGGAGCATGTACTCAAAGAGGCTAATCGTCTCCGTTATGCCTCGCCAGGATCGCCAGAAATCAACGTGATCCGCACCTATCTCGACTACTGTCTTGACCTGCCGTGGGGCGTCTACACCGATGAGGACATCGACATTAAAAACGCTCGAAAGGTCCTGGATCAAGATCACTACGGTTTAAAAGATGTCAAAGAGCGGGTTTTGGAATTTATGGCGGTGCGCCGCCTCAAAAAGGACCAAAAAGGCTCCATACTCTGTTTAGTCGGGCCGCCAGGGGTTGGAAAAACCTCCATTGTCAAATCAGTGGCTCAGTCCCTACAACGAAACTTTGTCAGTATGCGACTTGGCGGTGTGCGCGACGAAGCGGAAATTCGCGGCCATCGCAAAACCTATATTGGCGCCATGCCAGGTCGGATCATCGTGTTGATGAGTAAAGCCGGTTCTCAAAATCCAGTGTTCCTCTTTGACGAAGTGGATAAACTCGGCAGCGACTATAGAGGCGATCCGTCCTCTGCCTTACTTGAAGTCTTGGACCCTGCTCAAAACAGCGACTTTATCGATCACTTTATCGAAATTCCTTTTGATTTGTCTCAAGTCATGTTTGTGACTACGGCAAACTCTGTACAAGCCATACCAGCAGCCCTTCGAGACCGTATGGAAGTCATCACCATAGCCGGCTACACCGAGGAGGAGAAGTTTCACATTGCTAAGCGTCACCTGTGGCCAAAACAACTAGCTTTGCATGGCATAGCGCCTGAGCAGTGCACCATCTCTGACGAGGGAATCTACAAGATCATCCAAAACTACACCCGCGAAGCAGGCGTACGCAACCTGGAGCGTTCTTTGGCAAAAATACACCGCAAAGTCGCCAAGCGCATCGTCGAAGAAGGGGTCGCTTCTGTGCGCATCACAAAAGGCACCCTCACAAAGTACTTGGGTAGAGAGAAAATCCTCGACGACAATCGACCCACCGAAGATACGGTAGGAGTGGTGACGGGTTTAGCGTGGACGGAAGTCGGCGGCGAAATCCTCACCATCGAAACCAATATTATGGATGGCAGCGGCAAGGTACAACTCACCGGATCTCTTGGCGATGTGATGAAAGAATCCGCAATGGCGGCGATTTCTTATATTCGATCGGAATCGGCAAATCTCGGGGTCAGCGGCGATTTCCACGAGAAGAAAGACATCCACATCCACATTCCAGAAGGAGCGGTGCCAAAAGACGGCCCTTCGGCTGGGGTGGCGATGACGACGTCTGTCGTCTCAGCTCTCACCGGCCAGAAAATTCGCTGTGATCTCGCTATGACTGGCGAAGTCACTATACGCGGAAGAGTTCTACCTATTGGTGGCGTTAAAGAAAAAGTTTTAGCGGCCAACCGCTATGGGATAAAGAACATTATTTTGCCAGTGGAAAACGAAAGGGATCTCGACGATATTCCAGTGAGTATCAAGAGAGGCATCCATTTTGAATTTGTTTCACACGTGCGGGAAGTGCTCGATCTGGCGCTGGTAAAAGACCAATGATCATAAAAACCAGTCGTTTGGAGCAGATTGCTGCCATTCTCTCCCAGTACCCCGACGAATCCTTACCTGAAATCGCCTTTGCCGGGCGTTCCAATGTGGGCAAGTCTTCCTTTATCAACGGCGTGCTCAACCGGAAAAACTTGGCCTATACCAGTGGCAAACCGGGAAAAACCCGTACGGTCAACTTCTACAACGTCAACGAGGCTTTTCGACTCGTCGACTTGCCCGGCTACGGCTATGCGGCGGTGTCGCGCAGCGCAAAGGACCAATGGTCGACGATTATTGACACCTATTTACAAAACCGGGACAACTTGAGAGAGGTGGTGCTGGTGGTGGATAGTCGCCACAAGCCGACCACACAAGATATACAAATGTATAATTGGATCCTTTCTTACGGCTTTACTGGCTACGTCATCGCGACTAAAGTCGATAAGCTCGCAAGGACAAAGATTCACCAATACGTGAGTGTCATCGCAAAAACTTTGGACATTTCCGATCGCCATCTCATCATGCCCTTCTCTGCGGCGAACAAATATAACAGAGAAGCCATATTGGAGCGCATCGAAACTCTGGTTCAACCCGAGGAACAATAGAAAACGGGACCTTCAGATAACCTCTGAATGGTCCCGTTTTTGCTATTTACTGACTTCTTCCTCTTTTTCGTCGACGTCCACCGGTATGCCAATGGTTTTTAACACTTTCTTAGAATTGATCAGCGTATCCTTTTGGATAACTTTAAAGGTGGTGCGTATGGGTTTGGTCATTCGATAAACCCGAGTGATTAAGCGTTTGGGTTCAACGTCTTCTTCGAGGACTTTTTTGTAGACGTCGTAGACGGCTTTTCCAAAGTTCTCTTTGCTAAAACGATCTCTCGTCTCTCTAGCGTTTTTTGAAAGTTCCCGTTGGAAGGCTTCGTCATCTAAAATCTTGCGGGTGTACTCGAGAAACTCCTCTTGGGTACGATAGGTGTATCCGTTAAACCCTTCGATGATCACATCCACCAAACAGTCGTCCTCACGAGACACTTCACAGGTGCCGCTGGCTAAGGCTTCGATGTAGGTGAGGCCTTGGGTTTCGCTTTGGGACGCGGATACGAAAACGTCAAAGAGTTGGTAGTATTGGCTGACTTCTGAAGGTTTAACCTTGCCGGTGAAGATAATGTGCTCAGAGGCGCCCAATGCCTCGATGCGAGCTTGAAGCGTTTCAATATAAGGTCCAAAACCAACCATAAGCAACACGGTTTTGGGGTGGGTTTCGCGAAGTAATAGGAAATTGTCCACCAGTTCATCGACGTTCTTTTCTTTGCCGATACGGCCGAGGTTGCCGAGGATCTTGACGTCGTGGGGGATGTTGTAGCGATCGCGTAAGGCGAGCTTTTCCTCAGGGGTCAAGATTCGGTCAAATGCAGAAAGGTCGAGCCCAGTGGGAATGGTGTAGAGCGGCGTATCCATGTCGGCGGCTTCTAAACTGCGACGCACCTTTGAGGTGGGGACGATAATCGCCTTTGCCCGCTTCAAACGCATCCGCATCATCGGAGACACCCACTTGGTTGAGAGCCGTTCGCTTTTGAGCAAATAGCGCACGTAGTGTTCGTACATGGTGTGGTAGGTGTGGACGATTGGCGCGCCGGTCATGTTGGAGATGTGGAGCGCAAAACTATAAGTGAAAAATTCACATTGGCTATGGATGATATCGGGTTCCCAGTCGACGAGTTTTTGGATGGCGCCACTGGTGATGGGAATCGTTCCTCGCACGTCGGGGTAGACTTTGATATCCACCGAGCGAATGTAGTAAACGTGGTCATCAATATGTGACTTATTGGATTTAGATAGGGTTAAGACGCGAACGTCGTGGTTCATTTTTTGTAAGACATCGACTAAATTGAGAACAGAGGTAACGACACCGTTCACCGATGGCGAATACCAATCCGATGTGATTAAGATTTTCATAGAGACCTCCATACTAACTGTAGTAAGTACATAATACACCACTTCACCTGTTTTGTCAATGAAGGCGGAGCGCTACTTGGTTAAGGATTCGTAGTGCTGTTTGAGCAAGTGGCCGATTTGGGAGATCGACCGGCTTTCAGCGACTTTTCGCCCGACTTCAGTGAGGTTTGGCAACTGGTGCTCGAGGATGTCTGTAATCTTCATCTGAAAACTCGACAGGTCTTTTGCTTTGTAGATATTGAGTCCGTCGATTGCCCAATCGTCAAAAACTGGGATATCTCGAATGAGCGACGGTGTTTTACAAGCCAGTGCTTCTAACAGGACAATTCCTTCTGTTTCTTCCAAGGTGGGGAACAAATACAAGTCGCATCCGTTATAGGCGTCTCTGAGTTCTTGACTGTTGACGTAGCCGGCAAAGTGTAAGTTGTCCAGCTTGGTGTTGACGGCAACGCCGATCTCAGCAGGCACGTAGCGCAAATCTGTATAGCCAAACCAGATGAACTTGTATTCGGGCATCCTCTTGGCGAGCTCAACAAAATCGAGAATCCCCTTGCGTTTAATATAAAGCCCTACAGAGATGATCACTTTGTCGTCGGGTTTTAAATCATAGGCAGCTCTGAACCGCTTTCCTCCGTCGGGATCGGGGTACCACTTTTCTAAATCGATCCCGTTTGAAATCACTTCGATGGGGGTGTTGCCGATACCGTAACTGCGGATCAGTTTTTTGGAGTACTCGCTAGGGGTTAAGATCAAATCGCCGGTTCTATAGCAGGCGGTGATCCACCGTTGAAAAAAGGGAGCAAAAAAATTGGATCCGTGAAAGGAATTCATAAAGTCTTCTCGCGTGGAGTGGGCGTGGTAGACGACCTTCTTGCCTAGTCGCTTCGCTTTTTTTGCTCGGAGGTAGGATGCGGGAAAAACCGTGTTTATATGTAAGATATCGTAGTCTTCTTTGGGATCGGTCGTGTAGGCAATCCCCACGCTATCAAGGGCCTCTTGCTGATGGGTGAGGGCTTTTCCCACACCGCTACCGCGCACCAAGTTGTAATGGTCGCACATTAATAATATTTTCAAAATCGTCCTACTTTCTGTCGTTTATAGAAACCCGACCTCAAAATCTGAGTTTAGGTCGGGGAAAGAAATCTTCTACTGTAATGTTTTTATTGTATCATAGAATTGTGACAAAAAAATGAATCGACAACAGAAAACGCGCCACTGTTCATGGCGCGTTTATGGGGCTAGTCTACTTTGATGTCGTCGTATCGTGTGGTCTCAGTGAAGCGTTTGACCACAAAAGAGCAAATCGGGCGCAACCGCAAGTTTTCCTTGCGGGCTTTATCCGCCAGTTGATCGAGGAGCTCGTCAGCTTTTTTTTGTCCCCGTAGAGCGGGATCGACAAAGGTAGAGGTCACATCGAGAACTCCGGGTTCTTTTTCTTCGTAGAGAATGTGGCCCATGTCCTTATCATCGCCATCGATGAGGTAAAATCCATTGTTGCGTTCCATCATCTTCATGTTGTTCGCCTCCTTTTGTCTATGTATACCCCGAAGTGATTGATTAAATAAAAAAAAGAGGTGCGAGACCTCTTTTCTTATTATTAGTCTTCTACTACTTCGAACATGTCTTTGGAGACACCACAGAGAGGGCATACCCAATCTTCTGGGATATCGTCAAAAGATGTGCCTGGTTCTACGCCTCCGTCTGGATCGCCGAGCTCAGGATCATAGATGTAACCACATGCAGTACATTCGTATTTTGCCATTGTTTTTCTCCCTTCGAGGTTTGATGTGATTGGTTTTCCAATCCAAAATCATTATATCATATTGAAATACGGAAAGAAACCGGTTTAGGGAGGATCTTTAAGACCCGACGATATCGTCTAGAATTTTTCGCTTCAGGCGGGTCAACACCATCGAAAACACGGCGCGTGCAATTGCGAACCGTTTACGCCATCAGGTCAAATACCTCAATATCGCCGCTTGAGCCACCAATGCGACAATAACGACTGATGTATCGATAATGACACCTGCGATCATAGGCTTTATGCCGACATCTGCGACTTCTTTCATACTGGTTTTTAGACCGATTGCCGATAGTGCCATCGATAAGAAAAGCTTTGACAGAAATGAGACGTTATGGACGACGGCCATTGGCACAAAGCCGGTACTCCTTATGCCGACGACGGCGAGAAAACCAAGAATGAACCATGGGAATATTTTACTCAACGCCACTTTTTCAACCGTTAGAGAAGAAGATTCTTTTTTAGTGTATATCCACGAAAAGAGCAGTACAATCGGGACGATAAAGAGGGTTCTAGTAAGTTTGACGATGGTCGCCAGGGAACCGGCTGCTTCGGAAAAAGCGTATCCCGCTGCAACGACTGAGGAGGTGTCATTGACAGCCGTGCCGATCCAAAGTCCGTACCCCGTGTCGCTGAGCCCTAAAAGTCGGCCTATCCAAGGGAAGGCGATGACGGTTATGATGTCAAAGATGAAGGTCGCGGATATGGCATAGGCAATATCACGGCTCTTTGCGCGAATAGTTGGCCCCAACGTCGTTACGGCGGTGCCACCACAGATCGCCGTGCTCACCGAAAGCAAGCTGGTCAATTTCCAATTCATCTTGAAGAGTTTTTTACAAAGATAGCCTACGCCAAATGCGGTGGAAAGGGTAAAGAACATGAGAATCAAAGCGTATTTTCCAGCTTTTATCACTTCGAGGAAGCTTAAGGTTATACCTGCAATGATAATGCCTGCGCGCAAGACGAATTTGGAAGTCCAGTTCATCCCGGGTTCGAAAATGTCATAGCGGCTGATCAAAGGATTGAGCATCATACCGATGATCAGGGCAAGGAGTGTACCGCCGATAATACCAGCGGGGAGAAATAAGCTGATCAGGTACGCCGTTATGGCGATGCCTGCGGATAATAAAATACCCGGTAGATAAGATTTAGTACATTTCATAATAGAGGTTCGTCCTTTCGTGTAAAAAATACGGTCTAAATTGATTTAAACACATTTTTTAGATAAAATAAAATTATAAATGATTATAGAAGCATAAAAATAACTTATAAGGAGATGGGAATGCTTGATTTCAGACATGAAACCTTTCTTACCTTGTGTTCTTGCAACAGCTTTACTAAAACTGCGGAGTTATTGCACATTTCACAGCCTGCCGTATCGCAGCATATTAAATACCTTGAAGCGCTCTATGGTTATAAGCTATTCGATACGACATACAAAAAAATACAGCTTACAGAGCAAGGCGAGTTGTTAAGAGCCTTTGCCATGACAATCTTTTCAGATTTAAAGCATTTTAAAGAAAGTCTCTCTGCGACGACTGCCGATACCTTGCATTTTTCTTTCGGCGCGACCTTATCGATCGGGGAATACCTGATGCCAAAAATACTGTCTCGTCTACTTAATAAGGATCCAGAAATGTCTGTCCATATGTCCGTTGCCAATACCCAGCTACTCCTTGAACGTCTGAACCAAGGCGACTTGGATTTTATAGTAGTAGAAGGACTCTTTGATAAATCTGCTTACGATACCAAGGTTTTTAGTCTTGAGCGATTCATCCCGGTCTGTTCTCCTCGATTGGAATGGGCGAATAGGGAGGTGGGTTTTCATGAGATCGTAGAAAGTCGTTTGATTCTGCGAGAAAGTGGATCGGGTACACGGGAGATTTTTGAAAATGTCCTGCAAAAAAATAATTATTCGATTCACGCCTTTGAAAAAGTCATAGAAATCGGAAATATGGCTGCCATCAAGAAGATGGTCGCGAACGGCTTAGGTATTACTTTTTTATTTGAGGTAGCAGCCAAAAGAGAACTCGAAGATGGCAGTCTTTCAAGAATCAACATTCGTGGATTTTCAGAATTACGGGAATTCAATTTTGTTTTTTTGAAGAATAGCTTTTTCTATGAAAGGTATATGAAAATTTACGAGCTTTTAAAACAGGCGTTTAATGAGGACAATAAATCAGAATTCTGAAGGTGGATAAGGGGTGATATCGCTCAAATAGAGCCGTCCATTAGGTGGCTAGTAGCCTTATAGAAAGATTGCGATGGATGAATCGAAACTCAAGCCGCTTCCGGTATATTAAAATAATCCGGTAAAAAGAATATAATCTTTGAAGTCTTCGTATAGATCTCGTAAAATTTGGGTATATAGTCAACAGAGAAAACCATAAGACGACAAGAAAGGAGTGAATCCGGTGTGTTATGACTATCGGGGAAGTGTAAGTAGTGATCTGGGCAGTATCGAAGTGTTTATCAGAAATCTCATGGAGTGTTTAGACGATGTCATTGCTGACGAGTCCCTGATGTTTGACGTTCGTTTGATCATTAATGAATTAGTATTAAACGGATGCATCCACGGAAATCACTACCGAACAGATAAACAGGTGGATTTGGCCGTTCGCGTGGACGATGATCATATCGTCGTCAACGTTAGCGACGAAGGGGTGGGCGTGGGAAGTGGTTTTGAAACCCTAGACCCTGCAGACTTGCGGTGTGACGGAAGGGGACTCTATTTGGTCCAAAAACTCTCCGATCGCCTGATTATCGATGCAAATCGCGTCACCGCTATTATTAATAAAGACTAACGGCTAAGGGCTCATCCATTCGGACGGAGCTCTTTTTATTGTCGTAGCAATCATTTGCTTTATACCCTATTGGAAATATGATAAAATGACTATGATTGTACAAAAGAAAGAAGGAATTTATGATAGAAAAACAAAACGATGTACGAAATGTAGCCATCATTGCTCACGTCGACCACGGGAAGACCACCCTGGTCGACGGTTTATTGAAAAATAGCGGAATCTTTAGAGAAAACCAATCGGTTCAAGACCGAGTTATGGATTCAGATGCGATAGAACGGGAAAGAGGGATTACCATTCTCTCAAAAAACACCGCCATCTACTATAAAGAGACAAAAATCAACATCATCGATACGCCGGGTCACGCGGATTTTGGTGGAGAGGTCGAACGGGTACTCAAAATGGCGAATGGGGTCATCCTTGTAGTCGATGCCTTTGAAGGGCCCATGCCTCAAACGAAATTTGTGTTGCGCAAAGCCTTTGAGCTAAAGCTTCCGGTTATCGTCTGTATTAACAAAGTGGATCGCCCAGAGGCGCGTCCTGTTGAAGTCGTCGACGAAGTCCTCGATCTGTTTATCCAGCTAGACGCCGACGAATCTTACTTGGATTCACCGGTGGTCTACGCCTCTGCCCGAGAAGGCTGGGCTTCCCTAGTGGCAGATGAACCGGGAACCGATATGAAAATTCTCCTCGATACCATCGTCGCTTCGACCCCAGCACCCGAAGGGGATGTGGATGCGCCGTTTAAGTTGCTCATTTCGACGACGGATTTTAGCGAGTACGTAGGTCGCATCGGGATCGGCAAAATCGAAAGCGGCACCGTACGCCTTCACGACGAAGCGATCATCGTCAACGCCAACGATCCAGATAAACACATGCGCATCAAAATCGCATCTATCTCCGAGTTCGAAGGGCTTTCCCGTGTCGAAGTGGAACAGTCCAAAGTCGGCTCCATCGTCGCAGTGACTGGAGTCGAGGGCATCAACATTGGCGATACCTTGTGTTCGCCGGAAAATGTGGAGCCGTTGGATTTCGTCAAGATTTCCGAGCCCACCCTATCGATGACCTTCTCCGTCAACGACAGCCCTTTTGCAGGGAAAGAAGGTAAATACGTCACCAGCCGCCACTTGCGCAATCGCCTCTTCCGCGAGTTAGAAACCGATGTGAGTTTGCGGGTAGCGGAAACCGAGTCCACCGAAGCCTTTCGCGTTAGTGGTAGAGGGGAGCTTCACCTGTCGGTTCTCATCGAAAACATGCGACGAGAAGGGTTTGAATTCCTCGTTTCCAAGCCGGAAGTCCTCTTTACCGAAGACGAAAACGGCAAAAAACTCGAACCTATGGAACATGCCATCATCGATGTGGAACAGGATTTTGTCGGGATTGTCATCGAGAAACTCGGCCAACGCAAAGGTGAGTTGATCAGTATGAATCCATCACAAGGAGGGTTCACCCGCCTGACCTTCTCCATACCCGCTAGAGGCCTAATTGGCTATCGTCAAGAGTTTTTATCGGATACGAAGGGTAATGGGGTGCTAAACAACGAATTTGATGCCTACGGACCGTTTAAAGGGGAAATTCCCAAACGCGCACTCGGCTCTCTCATCAGTTTTGAAACGGGAACCGCAACGGCTTACGGTCTTCACTCAGCGCAAGAACGAGGAACCTTGTTTATTCTCGCTGGGCAAGAAGTCTACGAAGGCATGGTTGTCGGCTCCAATGCCAAAGGACTCGATATTGAGGTCAATGTCTGCAAGAGAAAGCAACAAACCAATATCCGTTCATCGTCGAGCGATGACGCTTTAAAACTCTCGCCCCCAAGACAGATGAGCCTAGAGGAGTTGCTCGAGTTTATCGAGCCCGATGAGCTCATCGAAGTGACGCCTGAGAGCCTAAGATTGCGCAAGCGCATTCTCGATACGAACAAACGGTACAAAGCCAAGAAAAAACAATAGGGTGAAGGATTATGTATGATTCTTTGGTAGGGAATTTTTGGTGGAGCAACTTGATATTTAGCTGTTTCGTCATCTTTTTTGGACGAAAAAAACCGACGTCTACGTTGATGTGGGTCATGGTCATCAATTTCCTACCCATTGTAGGCTTTGTGTTTTACCTTTTTTTGGGGCAGGACTACACTAAAAGCAAAATGTTTCGCTTAAAAGAACAAGAAGATAAATTCATCAAAGGGGTGGCTGCCTCGCAAGCGAACAACATTCGCGAAGGGCACTTTTGGTACAACGATGAAAAGAGTGTGCTCTACGATGATTTGATCCAAATGAATTTAAAATTGGACGAGTCCTTTTACACCCAAGACAACGCTATCGATTTTTATTACTGGGGAAAGGAAAAGTTTGAGGCACTTTTAGAAGATATCGCGCAGGCGCAACACTCCATCGACGTTCAATACTATATTTTTCGCGTCGATGGCATCGGCAAGCGTCTGTTAAAGGCGATGGAGCGCAAGGCAAAGGAAGGAGTGCGAGTGCGCTTGCTCTACGATTCTTTCGGTGGCAGGCACATCCGAAAGGACGACCTCGCTAGACTCCACGCTGCCGGGGTCAAAACCGCATCCTTCTTTCCCAGCATCTTTCCATTGATCAATTTCCGCCTAAACTACCGCAATCACCGAAAGATTGTCATAATCGATGATCGTATCGGTTATATCGGTGGCTTTAACGTGGGGGATGACTACTTGGGTGAATACGAGCACATGGGTCCTTGGCGCGACACCCACGCCCGGATCCAAGGGAGCGGCGTCCTCGGCCTCAAGTTTCGCTTCCTTAAGGATTGGTATTATGCGTCTGGTGAAGATCACGACGTCAAAGAAGCGATTCACGCTGAGCGCAACCCCAATGGCAAATGCGGGGTGCAGATTATCACCGCCGGACCCGATACCACCTTGGACAACGTCAAAAATGCGATCTTTAAAATGATCACATCTGCGAAAAAGGAGCTCTTCATTCAAAGTCCGTATTTTGTTCTCGACGATGGGATGAAAGACGCATTAAAAACGGCGATCATTTCAGGAGTCAAGGTACACATCATGATTCCTTGCAAACCAGATCACCCTTTTGTCTATTGGGCGACCACATCAAATGTCGGCGAGCTGGTACAGATGGGGGCAAGGGCTTACACCTATCAAAAGGGTTTTCTCCACGCAAAAGTCGTCCTCGTCGATGATTACTTATCCACGGTGGGTAGCACCAATATGGACATTAGAAGCTTCTCGTTGAACTTCGAAGCCAATGCGTTGATCTACGATACCAAAAAAAATCTAGAGTTGAAAGAACAGTTTTATAGAGACCTTGAAGATTGCGAAGAGATGACTTGGGAAAAATACAGCAACCGGTCGGCGATGATCAAGTTTAAAGAATCCGTCTCCGTGTTGCTATCGCCCTTGTTGTAAGGCGACCGTGGGGCGAATCGGATAGAAGGGTTGGAGGGGAAAATGGAACAACTAATTGGACAACAAATGTTATACGATGGGGTGGGGTTGCCCCTTTCTGAAGCTGGGCGCATCGGCGATTTAACTTCGCCGTTGATCTACGAGGTCATCCGCGTGAAAGAGGGCGTTCCTTTGTATCTCGAAGATCACCTCGAGCGTTTTGTTCAGTCGCTCGACAAGATGGGGATCGCTTTTGAAGGGACTTTTGATCGCCTAAAGCAACAGTCGCGACAGCTCATCCAACTCAACGACCTCGAAGGAGGGAATTTGAAGTGGCTTTACGGCGCTGATAAAAAAGGGATGTGGCGATTGGCTATGTACTATTACGCCGTGGACTTTCCAACCCGAGAACAGACAAAGGAAGGGATCGATGCGACTTTTGTAAAAATGGAGCGTCACAATCCCAACATCAAAGTCTGGAAAGAGGACTACAAAAAGTTTATGGCGGATACCTTAGCCGAGCGGAGTGCCTATGAAGCCATCATCGTCAACGACGAAGGCTATGCGACAGAAGGCGGAAAATCGAATTTCTTTGTCGTCTACGGCGATACCCTCTACACCTCTCCTGGAAAGACGGTCCTCAAAGGAATAACCCGGCAAATGGTGATGAAAGTCCTCGAGACCAAGGGCATACCATTGGTGGAGAGACTCTTTACCACAGAGGAAATCCTCACCTGTGACGGCTGTTTTTTCACCGGGACGGGGATCGATGTCCTTCCGATTAAAACGATTGATGGCGTGAATATCCCTTCTGGGACAAACGCATTGGTCCAATCGGTAGTCAGAGGGTTTGAAGCACAGGAGCAGGCTTATATTGAAAGGAATCGCCTATGACACATAAACCAACACAGCTGTTCCGATTTTTACTCAATACATTCATCATAGGGCTCTACGGATTTATGGCATTTCGATTTAGTTTTTTGCTGAGAGCGGGAATCTCAATCAACGTCGCTAGCGAAACCGTTTGGCAGTTGAGGATCATCCTGATCGTTTACAGCGTCATGGTTGCAGCACTGATTTTTGACGCTTTGCTCGCTACCATCAGCGATACCATCTCGGGGCTGGGGGTGTTTTCCAGCATCTTATCCATGTTGCAAGTGATCACATCGCTACCTCTGGTGGATGTGTTGTTGTCCTTAGTATTTCAAAACAAAGACATGATGAGCGCCTATGGGTATGCACCTTATATGGAAACCTACATGTTGGTTCTCATCATCGTCATCTGTATCTCCTTGATGGTAAAGCTTTCTTACGAGTTTGAACTAGCCGGGAGCTTGCTGAGAAAAGAAGCTCCTGTCCTCGACACCGAAGAAATCAGCGAATAATAAAAACGGCTACCCTCGCGATGCATCGTGAAGGTAGCCGTTATTTTATCTGTGGTCAATCCAGTTGATCGAGTAATGCGTTGAGTTCGGGATGGGAGTACGCGTGAAACTCTTCCGAGGGCAGATCAATCAATTCGTCGTTGAGGTGGTGAAGTTCCTTGGTGGTGGTGAAGTGATAAGTAAAGTCCTTTGGCAATACGGCTTTGAGTCCTCGTACTTGTTGAATGGACAAAGGTCCAGATTGGTAAAAGGCCCCGTACTGTTCAATGGTCAACAACTCAACCCAGTCGCTGTAGAGGGTGATCGTAAACCAATGCCCTTTCTCCATAGCATCCAGTGGATGAAGGGCGAGGGTGTCAAAAAATGCGGTGGTGCACTTGCCTTTGACGATCACCATGTCCTCGGAGGTGGTCTTGTCTTCGACAAAAGGCGCAATCAAGGCGAGCCCGTCTCGGTCACCAGGCAAACACTGTATTTCGAATGACGTCGCGTAGTCGATAAATGCGTAAATCAACGGCTTCCAAAAAGTAAAATCCATAGGCATCGCAAACCCGTCGCCGCTGGTGCGCTGGGAAGTGCTTTCAAATCGCAGATAATATCGGTTCATTTTATCGCTCCTCTCGTGTCAAAACTTGTGATGATACATCTCATGTAACATAAAAAGTGTGGTATGTTCCTATTGTAACACATGGGTTGCGTTGAGGATAGGGGATGGTTATCGAGTATAGGATAAAAAACTCAAGTATCTATATTAAGGAAATGTAATATTGCATAATATACGATTTTAGAGCAAAAAAAAACCGTAAATAAACGAAATATTTAAATAAAAATTAGGAATAAAGCATATCTATGCCGGATAAACACGACGATGTTATTCAAAGTGATGAAGCGAATTGATAAAACTATTGACATAAACTAATTTATAACAGATAATACCCGTAAGGTATAGAACTTGCATTAATCAAATTCGAAAGGAGCAAAACATGAGAAAAGAAGCAAAGGTATCGATAGCTGTCGTAAAACGACTCCCAAAATACTATCGTTATTTGGGGATGATCGCTAGCAAAGGCATTATTCGAGTGTCGTCCCACGAACTCAGTGAAATCACAGGGCTGACCGCATCTCAAATTCGCCAAGATTTAAACCACTTCGGAGGATTTGGCCAACAGGGATACGGGTATAATGTAAAAGAATTAAGAGGTGAGATCGAAAAAATCATCGGTATCAACCGCAACTACGAAGCGATTATCGTTGGCTTTGGAAACATTGGGCAAGCGATTTTCAAATACCATGGCTTTAAAGAAGCGGGATTCCGCACGGGCGCTATTTTTGATCACAACCCCAACACCATCGGTACGATGATCGACGATATCACTATTCGTGACGTGGCGACTCTGGCGGATTACATGAAAGAGTACCAACCGGACATTGGGGTGTTGGCAATTCCTGCCAAGGCTACTCAAGAAGTGGCAGATGTATTGTGTGAAGGTGGCATTCGAGGGATTTGGAACTTCGCACCTATCGATCTCAAACTGCCAAAGGACATCGTTCTGGAAAATGTTCATTTAGACGAGAGCTTATACACCCTCACCTACTACATGAACAACCTAAAAGACTACGACGGACCAAAGTAAGTCATCGTTGTGATGACACCATAGCAGTATACGAGGAAGCGCCAAGGAAATTTCTGTGGTGCTTCTTTCTTTAAAGAAGGAGAAAAGAAAGGAAAACGAAGATGATTGTTTTATCGTGTTCAAATCTATCAAAATCCTTTGTGGTCGACAACATTTTCTCCAACGTGAGTTTTAACTTGGAGGATGGGGATAGGGTGGGACTCATCGGGGTAAACGGATCGGGGAAAACCACCTTGTTTAACGTGCTCGTGGGCAATCTCGAAGCCGACGAGGGAACCATTTATCGCAACAAAGACAGAACCATAGGCTATCTCACCCAACATAGCACATTTGACTACCAAGCTACTTTAGAAGATTATCTTCTGGAGGTTTTTGAGCCGGTTATCCAGATGGAGCGAGACATTCGCGATCTCGAAACGGAGATGGCAAGTCACCGCGAGGAAAGTACTGTTCTAGAAGGGTTGATGAATCAGTACGCTACGCTCCTCGAACGGTTCCAAGAAGCGAACGGCTACGGCTATCACTCGGCGATTCGCGGAGTGCTCAAGGGGATGGGCTTTAGCGAAGAACAGTTTACCCAGAGCGCCGAGAAGCTTTCTGGTGGCCAAAAATCGCGACTGATGTTGGCGCGGTTGCTACTGCAACAACCGGATATTCTCCTTTTGGACGAGCCGACAAACCATCTGGATATGAGCGCCATCGCCTACTTGGAATCCTACTTGCAATCCTATCGAGGTGCGGTATTTCTCATCAGTCACGACCGTTACTTCTTGGACAACGTGGTTAACCGCATATTTTTATTGGAGAACGGCACCCTCCAAACCTACAACACCAATTATTCCAAATACGTGGTACAGCGAAAAATTGATCTGGATATTCGGATGCACGCTTTTGACAATCAACAAAAAGAAATCAAACGTCAAGAGGAAATCATTGAACGCTTTGCCAATTATGGCGGATCGCGGTACATCAAACAGTCCCAATCTCGAAAGAAGCTTTTGGACAAGATGAAGCGCGTGGAAAAGCCTTTTGATGGATCGAAAAAGATGATTCTGCGCTTTAACCCTTTGAGAGAAAGCGGAAAAGACGTCATTTTATCTGAAGATCTGGGGATGTCCTTTGGAGAACACCACTTGTTTAGCCGTGGCGACTTCCAGGTGTACAAAGGGGAAAAAGTAGGCCTTATCGGGGATAACGGCGTCGGGAAGACCACTTTGTTCAACATGATTCGCGGCACGCTCAATCCGACGGAAGGGGAGCTCAAAGTAGGTCAAAACGTTCAGATCGGCTATTACGATCAAGAACAGCGGGGATTAGATGTGACATCGACCATCATCGATGAACTTTGGGATGAGCACCCAACCATGACCCACTACGACATTCGCTCCTTACTGGCGAAGTTTCTCTTTTTTGGCGACGACCTTTTCAAGACGATCGATGAACTGAGCGGTGGGGAACGGGGAAGAATCGCTTTGCTAAAACTGATGCTCGGGGAAACGAACCTTCTGCTTATGGACGAGCCCACCAATCACCTAGATATCGACTCGAAAGAAGTACTTGAAGAAGCATTGCTCGGGTACACTGGCACCTGTTTTATCATTAGTCACGACCGATACTTTTTAAATAAAGTCGTCGATAAGCTTCTGGTGCTCACCGAGTCCGGCGTGGAAACCTACCTGGGCAACTACGACTATTACCTTCAAAAGATCGATGAAATCGAAGAGGAAGAGGAACAGAGCGCAACGGTGACTCGAACACAGCTCATCAAAGAAACCCGCTCTAAAAATAAAACCATGAAAGAACTTCGAGAAAAAAGGCGCCGTGCCAGAGAGTTGGAGGCGCAAATCGAATCCTTGGAGCGGAGTCTCGAAGAGCTACAACAACAATCCTACGACACCGCCCTCTATGACGACCATGAAAAGGCGGCTGCTCTTTTCGTTGAAATCGATGAGGTAAAAGACAAAAGAGATCATCTCTCCGAAGAGTGGCTAATCATCAGCATGGAGCTAGAAGAGGAGAAGGAGGGATGAAAAAAAGTAGGGCAGATGGGATGAGACGAGGGATTCAGCTGATACTCCTACTATTCATCCTCTATCACCTCTCAAAGATCGGCGTTTACTATGTACAGCGTCAATCGTCCGAAAATAGGTACCAAAGCCTCTCAGAAAAAATACAGGTTGCGACCTTGTCCGTTGAAACTGACGAGGATAACAAATTGCCAGGAGAGGTGTTGCTACAAGAATTAAAAGCCATCAATGCGGATGCGGTGGCGTATCTCGACATGCCGCAGGTTAACATCAGCTACCCAGTCGTACAAGGGACCGATAATACGTATTATTTGACCAAAGACTTTATGAAAAAAGACAGTGTAGCTGGGGCGATTTTTTTGGATGCGGAGAACGAAGGATTTACAGATAGCAACACCATCCTTTACGGTCACTACATGAGAAACGATACGATGTTTAAAAACTTGAGGTTGTTTCAGACAGGCGATTTATTGGAAAGAGACCCTTTTTTTACTGTGACAGTGGAGGGAGCGGTGCTGCATTACCGCGTGTTTAACGTCTTTGTTACAGATGAAGACTATGATTACCGCAAACGTCAATTTGAGCCTGGAGAATTTCCCGACTATATTTCGCGCACTGTTGAACGATCAGATAAGCGAACCACAGTAAAAATTGCCGACGATTCAAAGATTTTGACCTTATCGACTTGTTCTTTCGATCGTCCAGAGGGACGGTTGGTTGTTCAAGGGATACTGGAAAAGGAGGAGTGACGTTGCAAAAGATTCTTTTCGAAGGAGAGGCCTTTGACCTGAGAAAAACACTGGAGAGCGGTCAGGCTTTCCACTGGAAAGACCTTGGGGATGGGCGATTCATCGTTGCGGGGCAAGAGAGTTACGCCATTTTTTCACAAAGTGCGGAAGGCGTAGTCATCGACGGTGACAAAACGCCAGTGGATATGGCCTACTGGCGCCGTTATTTTGACTTAGACACCGACTATCGTGCTATCGCCGATAAAGTTGCCATAGATTCGGTGATGCGTGCGGCGACAGCCTTTGGAGAAGGGATACGCATCATGAACCAACCGGCTTTCGAAACCATTATCACCTTTATTTTATCGGCAAATAACAACGTCAAACGGATCCAACAGTCCGTACACGATATGTCCAAGCGATATGGAGCGCCATTAGGCGTTGTCGAAGGGGATGGGGTTTTTGCCTTTCCAACCCCGCAAGACTTAGCCGTATCGCCAGAGGAGCTGCGTACCCACTGTGGTACTGGTTACCGTGATGCTTATATTGTAAATACGGCTCGCATTTTAGCAGAGGATGCTGACTGGGAGAGACGTTTTTGTCTCATGGATGACCGTGAGTTGCACCAAGCGCTGAAAGCTCTACCTGGCGTAGGACCGAAGGTAGCGGATTGTATCATGTTGTTTGCCTTTGGAAGAGGGGCGGTGTTTCCGGTAGATGTGTGGATTCGGCGGGTTATGGAAGCGCTCTACATGAAAGAGCCCTCGACGCCTTCTGCTATCGTAGGCAAAGCTCAAAGTCTATTTGGGGATGTAGCTGGCTACGCTCAACAGTATTTATTTTACTACGGGCGCACCAAAGGAAATGCAATTGTAACAGAAAGATCAGAAAAAAACTAACCCGCTCAAGAGAACGGGATTAAAGCGAGGTGTGTAGTATGTGGGGCGTCATCGTCAACGCGGTAGGAATAGCCGCAGGTGGGTTTATCGGATTATTGATCCGGAAAAATATTCCAGATCGTCTCGTCGAGGCTGTCATGTCCATAATTGGACTGATGACGACATTAATCGGGTTACAGGGAGCGTTGGCATCGGAAAATATCATGGTGCTCTTAGTGAGTTTAGTCATAGGCACCTTGATAGGAACCGCATTTCGCCTCCAAGAACGTTTAGAAACAAGCGCGAACAACATACAAAAACGTCTCGGGAGCAAAGACAATCAACTCGTCGAAGGATTTATGACGGCGGTGCTCGTCCACTGTGTGGGAGCGATGGCTATTCTAGGCTCTTTTGAAGCTGGAATCAACGGAAATTACGAAGTTTTGTACGTCAAATCCGCTCTGGACTTTATTTCTACTATTATATTTGCTTCAACCTACGGCGTGGGAGCGCTATTCTCATCCGTGGCTATTCTCATCTATCAGGGAAGTTTAGTGCTTATGGCTACGCAGATTCAAGCGTTTTTAACGCCAGTCATGATCAATGAAATATCCGCCGTTGGCTCAGTTATCGTATTTGCATTGGGTTTGAACCTACTCAAATTAAAATCCTTCAAAGTGGTCGATCTATTACCTGCGATGTTAGGTCCTATTCTTTACTTCGGATTTATGAATAACGTGCTAAATTTATTATAGATGTTGACAATGGCAGCTTCTCCATGTAAAATGGATATTAGATAATACAACACTCAATTTGTGTTACAAAACGTCAAAAGCGAGAAGCTAAAGGAGTGATTGAATGGCAGGGTACTTGATAGACTGTAAGTTCGAATCTGCTTTTGAAATACTGGGGAAGCGTTGGACGGGCTTGATCATTCAATGCCTTCTAAACAACCAAAAACGTTTCAGTGAAATCACCGAGTGCATACCAAGTATGAGTGCGAGGATGTTAGCTGAACGCTTGAAGGAGTTAGAGGAAACAGGTATTGTTTTGCGCAATGTCTATCCTGAAACACCAGTACGCATTGAGTACACCCTTACCGACAGAGGACGCGCCATGGGAGCTCTCATGGACGAAATCAACACTTGGGCAATCGAGTGGCTCTAATCGGGTGAGGAGTGTCTAAGAAGTGGGGGGAGTTCCCCCTCTTTTTTTTGCAAAAAATCAAAGGTTGAATAAAAACGGTGAAAAACAAAGATAATTGGTGATTAAGTATTATTTAGATCAAAATAATGCAAATAATACCCCTTGCGGTAAAAGAGGGAATAGAGTATTATGATAGTAGTTGTTAGCACTCAAAGATGAAGAGTGCTAATACCACAACAGAGATTATTAGGAGGCTCATTCAATGAATTTAAAACCTTTAGGAGACAGACTGGTCATTAAGTTGTTGGAAGCAGAGGAAAAGACTGCTTCTGGTATCGTACTACCTTCATCCGCTCAAGAACAGCCACAATTTGCAGAAGTGGTTGCCGTCGGAGAAGGTATTTTGAAAAGCGAGAAGAAGAAGGATGCGGTTCACGTTGGTGATAAAGTCATCTATTCGAAATACGCTGGTACCGATGTGAAATTGGATGGCGTGGAGTACACTGTCGTTCAATTTAAAGACGTTTTAGCCGTTGTAGAAGCTTAAGGAGGAGACATGTCTAAAGAAATTAAGTTCAATGCAGACGCCCGTGCGGCGATGGAAGCTGGGATCAATAAGCTTTCCGATACAGTAAAAGTAACCCTTGGCCCTAAAGGGCGCAATGTCGTTTTAGATAAAAGCTATGGCGCGCCGATTATCACAAACGATGGTGTGACCATCGCTCGAGACATCGAATTCGAAGACCGTTTCGAAAACATGGGCGCTCAATTGGTTAAAGAAGTTGCGACCAAAACCAATGACGTCGCTGGAGACGGCACGACCACAGCGACACTTTTAGCACAAGCGATCATTCGCGAAGGCTTGAGAAATATCGCAGCGGGTGCAAATCCGATGATCCTTCAAAAAGGGTTGCGTTTGGCTTCTCAAACCGCTGTTGAGGAAATCAAAAAAGCGTCACACGATGTCGAAGATAAAGAGTCCATCGCACAAGTCGGTGCGATTTCCGCAGCAGACGAAGAAGTGGGCAAACTGATCTCCGACGCTATGGAAAGAGTGGGCAAAGATGGTGTCATCACCGTAGAAGAATCCCGTTCCATGGGTACGACTCTTGAAGTCGTTGAAGGGATGCAATTTGATCGCGGATACCTTTCACCTTATATGGCAACCAACATGGACAAAATGGTCGCTGAGTTGGAAGATCCCTATATTTTGATCACAGATAAAAAAATTGCCAACATTCAAGAAATTTTACCAATTCTTGAGCAAATTGTTCAACAAGGAAAAGCGCTACTGATCATCGCGGAAGATGTTGAAGGCGAAGCATTGGCAACCTTAGTATTGAATAAAATCCGTGGCACCTTTAACTGCGTAGCCATCAAAGCACCTGGCTTCGGAGACCGTCGCAAAGCGATGTTAGAAGATATCGCCATCTTAACCGGTGGTACGGTCATCACTGAAGAACTAGGCTACGACCTAAAAGAAGCCACAGTAGAAATGCTTGGACGTTCCCGTAGAGTGACGGTCAGCAAAGAGGAAACCATCATCGTCGATGGTGCAGGATCTGATGAAGCGATTGAAGAACGCAAAAACACGTTACGCAACCAAATCGAAGAAACTGAATCCGAATTTGACACCGAAAAACTACAAGAGCGCTTGGGCAAGCTTTCCGGTGGCGTAGCCGTCATCCAAGTGGGTGCAGCGACAGAAACCGAATTGAAAGAGCGCAAACTTCGCATTGAAGACGCCCTTTCCGCAACTCGCGCAGCTGTCGAAGAAGGGATTGTCCCAGGAGGCGGAACTGTGCTGATCAACGCGATTCCAGCGGTTAGCGCATTGGTCGCAACCCTACACGGCGACGAAAAAACAGGCGCGGCCATCATTGCTCGTTCTTTAGAAGAACCTGTTCGTCAAATCGCCATCAACGCTGGCCTAGAAGGGTCTGTTGTTGTGGAGCACCTCAAAGGCATGGAGCCAGGTATGGGCTTTGACGCACTGAAAGAAGAGTACGTGGACATGTTCAAAGCGGGCATCGTCGACCCAACAAAAGTTACGCGCTCTGCGCTTCAAAACGCAGTCTCTGTCGCTTCCATGGTATTGACCACCGAAGCAGCGGTAGCTGACATTCCAAAAGATGAACCAGCTATGCCACAAGGCGGCGGCATGGGCGGTTACATGTAATCCAAGATGTTTAGTCAAACCACCTCGCAAGGGGTGGTTTTTTAGTATAATAAAAGAATAAGAGTTCGAATTAATCAAAAGTCTGGCTGTTATGAAATGAAAAGAAAAGAGGATATCCTATGAAAGCAATCAAACAGATGATCATCCTAGGGGTCTCTATGATCTCGTGGGTCATCAACTTCAACGCTGCTCTACAAGGTGGTCCTGGAAATCTTGTCGAATGTATCGCTTCTTTAGTGTACATCGCCGTTTGGATCGTCGTCACGATCGGTGGCGTGCGTTCGCACAATAAGAAAACGCTCCTATTTGTTGGCATCCTCTGGCTGATGATAGGCATGACAGCTTTAGGCGCAATAGCGGTGAACATTCTCGATGTGGAGTGGGGATGGATCACGATGCTGACTGCCATTTTATTGACGCCACTTCACGGTATCACCTACTTTTTAGAATCGCAGGGTATGGTTTTAGGCGTAATAGCAGCGACGGCATTGTCTCTTGGGATTTTTGCCTTTTATCAATTAAGAGGTGTCAACAGCGATGAAAAATAAAGAAAAGCCTGGGAGGAATGATGAGCCCCAGGTTTTTTGAATGTGCTCTCCACATCCACTGTTCAAATCACCTCATGAGCTTGTTGAGCCTTCTTTGAACTGTTACAATAGAATAAGGAGGGGTCGCATGGAGATTAAACAGTTGTTGCAAGAATATTATGGTTATACGACCTTTCGGGAAGGTCAACAAGAGCTGATCGAAGGGGTATTGGCGGGTAGAGACTGTCTGGGGATCATGCCCACCGGCGGCGGAAAGTCCCTTTGCTATCAATTGCCATCACTTGTCCTCGATGGTGTGACCATCGTCGTCAGCCCGTTGATCTCGTTGATGAAAGACCAAGTCGATGCTCTAGATGAAATGGGGATACCTTCGACTTTTATCAACTCTTCATTGGATTTTACGGATTACAAAATGCGGTTGTCCGGTATTCGAAACGGACGGTATAAGTTGCTCTACATAGCACCGGAGCGGTTGGAGAACGAGTATTTTAGAGAGCTCATTCAATCCGTGAAAATCGCTTGCCTTGCCGTAGACGAAGCCCACTGTATCTCCCAATGGGGTCACGATTTTCGCACCAGCTATCGCAAGATTCCACAACTGATTGAACTCACCGGTCGTTACTATCCGGTGATCGCTTTTACTGCCACAGCTACCGACCAGGTTCGGGAGGATATTGTCAGCCTTTTGCAGCTGAAAGACCCGTTGATCAAAGTGACGGGGTTTGACCGCAAAAACTTATTTTTTGGCGTTGAACGTCCTAAGGACAAGTTCATTTGGTTGAGACAGCACCTAAACGTCAAAGAGTCGGCGATAATATACGCATCCACTCGGAAAAAAGTTGACGAGCTCTACAACAAACTCACTCAGATCGGATTTCCCATAACCCGTTATCACGCAGGATTATCGGAGGAGGAACGCGCCAAGAATCAAGAAGATTTTATTTACGACCGCTTGCCGATTATGGTGGCGACAAACGCCTTTGGGATGGGTATCGATAAATCCACTGTGCGCCAAGTCATCCATTACAATATGCCCAAAAACTTGGAGAGTTACTACCAAGAGGCGGGAAGGGCTGGTAGAGATGGGGAGGATGCTAACGCCATACTGCTCTACAGCTCACAAGATATTATTATCAATAAATACTTGATCAACCAAGGATCGACGCGAGATCAGTTTGAAAAACTCAATCAGATGATCAACTATTGCTATACGGGAAGGTGTTTGCGCCAAAATCTATTGGGTTATTTTGGGGAGAGTGCTCCAGATGATTGTGGGAAATGCTCAAACTGCACCAGCGAACAGGAAATGGTGGATATTACTGTCGAAACCCAAAAGATTTTGTCTTGTATCTATCGCATGGACCAACGCTTTGGTATGGGAAAGGTTATCGAGGTGTTGCGAGGTCGCCAAACGAAAGGGGTCAAACAGTTCCGATTTGAAAAACTGTCTACTTTTGGAATTATGAAGCAGTACAGCGAAGCGACCATTCGCGAAATCATCGGATTTTTGACGGCAGAAGCCTTTATCAACGTGACTGGGGGAGATTATCCGCTGCTTAAACTCGCCGCTAAGGCTGCATCGGTCCTCTACAAAGGAGAAAAGGTCCACATGCGCCAGATCCACGTTCAAACCAAGGAAACTTCAAAAGAAATCGCCTACGATTTGGAAGTGTTCGATGTGTTGCGCGGATTGCGCAAGGAGATTGCAAGCGCAAAAGGGGTCCCCCCATTTATTATATTTGGCGATGTGAGTTTAAAAGCCATGGCGAGAACTTATCCGACCACACCAGAGGAATTTATGACCATTCCAGGTGTCGGCGAATTGAAACTGAAAACTTATGGCGATACCTTTATCAACGCGATCGCCGACTATTTAAAAGACCATGAAAAAATGGTGTTTTTAGATGGTGAGCAACCCACCCAGAGGATGGCGGTATCGGCAGAGCGCAAAATAACGACGACGGCGTTGACCACCTACAGTTACTATCAAAAGGGATTGACGATACCAGAGATCGCCACGGAAAGAGAACTGGCAGAGACGACCATCGAAGGTCACCTAGTGACGTTGATCAAAGAGGGCTACGATATCGATCTGGACCGTTTCATCCCGATCGAGACACAACATCAGATTATCGATGCTATCCGTCAGGAAGAAACGAGACGGTTAACTCCGATTAAAGAAAAGCTCCCCGATGTGAGTTTTGCCGAAATCCGACTGGTGATGACGGCGTATTACAAAGAGGAATAATCGAGCAAATCAACCGCCGAGAGAGGCGGTTTTTTCTTTAGCCTCTTGCAAAGGGTGGAGAGAGGAGATATAATAGATATATCGGTAGACGATATAAAGGGGTTCTATATAAAGGATGACGAAATATCATGACAGAAGGAAGTGGTGATGATGGATATTGGCGCATTGACCGAATCGACCTATTATACCTTGCTTTCGCTCACCGAGCCGTTACATGGCTACGGAGTGATGCAAAAAGTCGAGGAAATGAGCGGAGGGCGGATCAAAATGGCGGCGGGGACATTATACGGCGCATTGTCCAACCTTTTAGAAAAAGGCTATATCGCTGAAGTGGAAAGAGAAACCCCCAGTAGGAAACGGGAGTATCACTTGACGTCACTAGGCGAAAAAGTCCTCGTCGGCGAAATCCAGCGGTTAGAAGAACTGGTGGACAACGGTAGGAAGATCTTATGTGGAGGTGAAGTACAGTGAAGAAAAAAGTGTGGAAGCTGTTTTTGATCACCCAATCCCAGCAAGAGCAAAAGTGGCTCGATAAAATGGATGAAGAAGGTTGGCTGTTGACCGACGTGGGGTTAATGAACTACACCTTTGAAAGAGGGACACCAGGATCTTACCAATACGCTCTAGAATGGTTGGATTACGATGAGAAGAAGCGCAAAAAGTACGTGGAGCTCGTCTCGGAATACGGGATAGAGCTGGTGGATACGTTCAACTTATGGGGGTATTTCAGACGACCAAAACAAGATGAGCCCTTCGTCCTTTTTTCGGACCCCGATTCCCTAGCCGGCTATAAACGTCGTTTGATGAAGCGCATTGGGATCATAGCACTGCTGCTGTTGCTAAACACCACATCGCTAGTGACAAATTTCAGCACGCCAATGAGAGATTTGACAGAACCTATCGATTTGGCATTGCGAGGATTTACCCTAATACTTGAGGTGCTAGGGGCAGTGGCGCTGGTCTTTATGGTCATCTACCTCTTTCAGTTGGTACGAGAGATAGGGGATTTGGAGAAATAGAAGTATATTGAAAAGCCCCCTGCCGAATATGGATCGGCAGGGGGTGATATGATTGGTAGGCTGGCACCTGTTTTGCGACTCGGCGAGGAGGACTTGACCTTCGCCGTTGCTTTCTAGGGGTTTACTCGGTTAGGCGCTTCTTTATCGGCGAACACCGCAAGGATGTTCTCGACCGCTATGGCACCCATTTCATCTCTCGCTTCTACCGTGGCATTTCCTAAGTGCGGGGCGAGGATACAATTATCGAGAGCGAAGAGGGCTTCGGTGACGGCGGGTTCGTACTCGTAGACGTCGAGTGCGCAACCGTGAATTTTCTTTTCTTTTAAGGCTTGAGCTAGCGCCTTTTCGTCAACCAAAGGACCTCTGGCAGCGTTAATCAGGACAGCATCGGTTTTCATTTCATCTAAGAACGCCTCGTTGACCAGGTGATGTAACTCTGGGTTATAAGCGAGGTGCAAAGTGATCACGTCGGAGGTTTTGATCAGCGTTGGCAGTTCCACATAAGTGGCATGGAGTTTCTTTTCCGTGGTCTCGTCAAGTCGAGTGCGATTCCAGTAGATGATATGGCAGTCGAAGTTCAGCGCTTTTCTCGCCACGTCTTGACCGATGCGACCTATACCGATAATGCCAAGGGTCTTACCCGCTAACTCACGACCGAGGTGGAAGGTGGGTTTCCAACCGTGGAAATCCCCACGCCTGGTGGTGTGATCTCCTTCGACGACTCGTCGCATCAATGCCAAAATCAACGTAAGAGCAAGCTCAGCGGTGGAAGTGGTGGAGCTTTTAGCCGGGGCGTTGGTGACGATGATTCCTTTTGATTTGGCGTAGGCGATGTCGATGTTATCGTATCCCGCGCCGAAGTTTGCGATAATTTTTAAATTCTTAGCGCTGTCGATAATCTCGGCGTCGATTTTATCGGACAGGGGGCAAAGCAGAGCATCCACATCGGCGATCATGGTTTTAAAGGCTTCTTTTTCCAAAGCCACATCGCTATCATGGCGAACCAATTCATAATCCGATAGGGCGTCATAAACGGAAGTCGGCATTTTTCCAGAGAGCAATATTTTTTTCATCAGTGTTTCCTTTCTATTGTTGAGAGATAACTCTTTCATACCCTTTTATAGGGTATAATATCACTAATTGAGGAGGTGATCGGAAAGTGGATGTGGACTATAACATTATCGAGGAAATTTGGAATAAAACAAAGGAAGAAATCGAAGCGATTGACCCGATCAATATATTACTGGTCGGGAAGACCGGCGTGGGGAAAAGCACCCTCATCAATAACCTCTTCCGCGAAAAATTGGCAAAAACTGGCATTGGACGTCCAGTGACCGACCATGTGACGCGGATTGCGAAGGAAGGGGTGCCAATGGTGCTCTATGACAGCAAAGGCCTTGAACTTGACAGTATGAGCCAAACCGATGTGATGGACGAGTTATTTCAACTGATTGAGGAAAAAAGTCGCCTAGAACCCGACGATCAGATCCATCTAGCTTATTATTGTATTAGCGCCACCTCATCCCGAGTGGAGGACAGGGAAGTGTTCTTTATCCGAGGGTTGGCACAGAGACTGCCTGTCATCGTCGTGTTGACCCAATCCATCGGCAAATCTGCAGCAGCGATGAAAGACTATATCGAAACCTTAGATCTACCGATTGAAGGAGTGATCACCCTATTGGCGGAATCTTATGAAATCAACGACGAAGTGACCATATCGCCTTTTGGTTTGAGAGAATTGGTGGCATTGAGTCTTGACGTCCTTCCAGAAGAGCGCCATCAGGCTTTTAACAACGCCCAACAAGTGGACATACAACGGAAGGTGCAAGCGGCCAAGCGTTGGGCGAGCACCTATCAGAAAACCACATTTGGCGTAGGATTTGCACCGATTCCCTTTTCCGACGCCTCGATCCTCGTCCCTATGCAAGTGACCATGTTGGCTCATATCACGGCGATATTTGGTCTATCCGTCGATAAAGCGACCATAGCAGGCCTTATCGGAGCCATAGGGGGAACAGGCGGTGCGACTTACGCTGGGCGGTTTATCGTCTCCAATTTACTCAAACTGATCCCAGGGGCTGGCACCATGGCAGGATCGTTGATTAGCGGCGCCACAGCGGCTGCGGTCACCTCGGTGTTGGCCAACAGCTATATCGAAGTACTCGCTCTCATCGCCATGACCGAAAAAAATGATCAAAAAATAAATCCCGAGACCTTGGCACACCTTTTCAGAGAGAGACTTCAAGCCAATTTCGGTAGGAGCAAGAAAGGTGGGAAAAGGCTACCTTTCTTTAAAAGGAAAAAATCAGGTCAAGAGGCCTCTGACAGTTGATGCAACTTGCAAAAATTATGGTATACTTACTTCGACAGGTAAAATCTGTGAGAAGTCGCTCACAGAAACACCAAACGGCAAATGGAATGCATAACGTGAAAGACAGGAGGACACAACATGGAATACGCAGGAGAAGGCTTAACCTTTGATGATATTCTGTTGCAACCGCAACACTCAGAGGTTTTACCCAATGAAGTGACCCTAAAGACACATGTGACGAAGAAAATTGCCCTCAATATTCCCCTAATGAGCGCGGGAATGGACACGGTCACGGAATCCAGAATGGCGATTGCCATGGCGCGAGAAGGCGGCATGGGCATCATTCACAAAAACATGACCATTGAAGAACAGTGCTCCGAAGTCGACCGAGTCAAACGGTCAGAACACGGCATCATCACCGATCCTTTTAACCTATCGCCCATTCACAAAGTAGAGGACGCTCTAGAGCTGATGAGCCATTATCACATCTCAGGAGTGCCCATTACCGATAACGACAACGTCCTCATCGGCATCATCACCAATCGCGATATTCGATTTGAAAAAGATTTGGTTCAACCTATCAAAAACGTTATGACCGCAGAAAACCTCATCACCGCGCGCGAAGGCATCCAAATGGATGAAGCGTTGGAGATATTGAAAACCCACAAAATAGAAAAACTGCCCATCGTCGATGAGTTCAATCACCTCAAGGGCTTAATCACCATAAAAGACATTGAAAAATCCGAAACCTATCCCTACTCAGCAAAAGACGAAAACGGAAGACTTTTGGCAGGCGCTTGCGTCGGCGTCACTGACGATGTGATGGATCGCATCGACGCCTTGTTGAAAAAGAAAGTGGACGCCATCGTCATCGATACCGCACACGGCCACTCCTTAAACGTCCTCAGAAAAATCGAAGCCATTAAAAAGAGATTTCCCGATCTTCAATTGATCGCAGGTAATGTCGCCACTGCCCAGGCCACACTCGATTTGATCAACGCAGGTGCGGATTGTGTCAAAGTCGGCATCGGGCCGGGCTCCATTTGTACGACACGAGTCGTTACAGGAATCGGCGTACCACAGGTCACAGCGATCATGGATTGCGCCGAAGCGGCAAAACCATTTGGCATCCCGATTATCGCCGATGGGGGCATCAAATATTCCGGTGACTTAACCAAAGCCATCGCCGCTGGAGGCGATGTGGTCATGGTCGGTTCTCTTCTTGCAGGGTGCAACGAAAGCCCAGGGGAAGAAGAAGTTTTCGAAGGTCGTCGCTATAAAGTCTACCGAGGTATGGGTTCCTTGGCCGCAATGCGTCAAGGTTCCAAAGACCGCTACTTCCAACAAAATTCCAAAAAGCTCGTCCCAGAAGGAGTCGAGGGTCGAGTTGCGTACAAAGGGCCTGTCAGCGAAGTGGTTTATCAGCTCATGGGAGGCTTGCGCGCTGGTATGGGCTATGTTGGCGCAGCGGATATCAATGCCCTTAAAAATGACACCAAGTACGTGAGAATTAGCTCCGCATCCCTGATCGAAAACCACCCCCACGATATTAACATCACAAAAGAATCGCCAAACTACACCTCGCGCTAGGCGGGTAACAGATGAGAGGAGATAGAAGATGAAAGAATTTGTACAAAAGAGTATTGCAGAAATCCAAGCACAGATCGGCGATGGCAAAGCCATATGCGCCTTATCTGGAGGAGTCGACTCCTCGGTATGCGCGTTGTTGGTGCACAAAGCCATAGGCGATCGCCTCACATGCGTATTTGTAGACCATGGATTGTTGCGCAAAGGGGAAAGAGAAGACGTGGAAACAACCTTCAGAGACACCTTCCACATCAACCTCATCGTCGTCGATGCCGTCGACCATTTCCTAGGCAAGTTAAAAGGCGTAGAAGACCCTGAGCAAAAGCGTAAAGTCATCGGAGAAGAGTTTATACGCATCTTCGAAGCAGAACAAGCGAAGCTTTCGGGGTACAACTACCTCGTCCAAGGCACCATCTACCCCGACATCATCGAAAGCGGAGAAGACGGACACGAAGTCGTCAAATCCCACCACAACGTGGGCGGCCTCCCAGAAGATGTTAACTTTGAACTAGTGGAGCCTTTAAAGACCCTATACAAAGACGAAGTCCGCCAAGTGGGCAGAGAACTGGGTTTGCCAGAAGCCATCGTCGCCCGCCAACCCTTCCCAGGGCCAGGACTCGGTGTGCGCGTCCTCGGTGAAATCACCCGTGAAAAACTCGACGTCGTCCGAGATGCCGATGCCATCTATCGCGAAGAAATCGCAAAAGCTGGTTGGGATACGAAAATCTGGCAATACTTCGCCGCCCTCCCCAACATGAAAGCCGTAGGAGTCAGAGAGGGTAAGCGCACCTACAACTACACCATCTGCCTCAGAGCCGTCTCCTCCACCGACGCCATGGACGCCGAGTGGATCAAACTCCCATGGGAACTCCTCGAAAAAGTCTCCGACCGCATCGTCGCAGAAATCCCACTGGTCAACCGCGTGCTCTACGACATCACCCAAAAACCACCGGGAACGATTGAATTTGAATAATACAAAACAATAACCAAGACAATAAACACCCCGAAAAGTAGAC
>CAZHRC010000011.1:0-66934 GCA_964533865.1 uncultured Peptoniphilaceae bacterium | reverse complement strand
TTTTCAAAGAAGTATGGACATGACAACTATTTGAAGATAGCTAACTTTGATATTAAGGTAAAACACTGGGAAAGAAAGACTGCAGCTCAGAAAGTCGGGGATGTATCAGAGCTTATAGCTAATATTCAAAGAGATATATCCAGACAACTTTCCAAAAATAATCCAATGATTTCTCACAACATGTTAACTTATGGATATGTTCCTTTATGGGTCTTAGTTAACTCTCTAACCCTAGGAACTATAAGTGTATTCTACAGTTACTTAATTGAGAGAGATCAAAATGATGTAGGCCGTAAGTTTAAACTGCGTCCAGATGAATTAACGAAGATTTTGTTTGTTTTAACAATATATAGAAATGCATGTGCACATGATGAGAGGTTTTATAATCTCAAAGCTTTAAAGAATGACACAAAACCAAACATGATTAAGACCAATCAGATTCATGATAAGTTAGGTATTAAAAAGGATTCTGGAAATAATCCTGTTTTTGGAAAAAATGATCTGTTTGCAATTGTAATCATATGTAAGTTGATGCTTAAGAATGATTCGTTTGGCAAATTTGCAGTTTCTGTAAAAAGAGAAATTGATATCTTGTCAGAGAAGCTGTCTACTATCACTATAGAAAATGTACTTGATGAAATGGGATTCCCATCTAACTGGTACGACATAAAAGATTTATAAGTCAATAAAAGATCATTGCCAGCACCTTAAGAAGGTTAGCTGGCTTTTATTTTTCTTGAAAACAGAAGTTTATTTACCAATAGTCATGAAAAATGGCGGAGAATATTTGCCTATATTATTGAGAATTGAATAGAAAATCAGCTGAATTATGGAGCTCATCTCTTAGTCGAGGTGGGCTCTTTTTATTATGCAATCACTTTTATTAATTGAATAATTCTTGATCAAAGTCAACCCCGAATATGCTCAATATAGGCCATATTTCAAAAATATCTCGATATTTTGCATATATTTTTATCCATCTCGTATCAAGGCGACGTGACCGAGGAGGGACCCTCTATGGTTGGTTAACCCTTCCAAGTCAAGGACATCCCACCCAGAATCTTGCAGAGATGCGAGGATTTCCGTCTTGCCACACCCGGTCAATCCGTCCAACACAGCGAAGTCGATCTGGTCGACTAGAGAGGGAAGGTTGTTGAGGATATGGGTTCGGTAGCCTTTGTAGCCTTGATCCAGCCGTTCGACTTTGACGTATAAGGAGCGCAATAGGTTAAAGATGGCGGCGCTTCGAAAACCGCCTCGGCTACAAAACAAAATGAGATGATCGTAGGCGTGGGACCACTCGAGGAGTTTTGCAAAGTAATGGGGAAGCTTTGCGCTCATGGCGTCGATGCCGAGCTGTTTGGCTTCGTCGATGAGGCCGCGGGCGTAGAGGATCCCGACTTGCTTTCTTTCTTCGTCGTCTAAAACGGGTAGGTTGATCGATCCGGGAATGGTGGCGTCCCGGTGTTCAGAAGGGCTTCGCAAATCGACGAAAAGTCGGGATTCGTTTAAGGGATAGGCTTCAATGTGCGCGTATGACGTGGTTGGAAACATAAGGTGCCTCGGTTCTTTAAATTGATGATTCATTATATCACTGAAAAGTCGTGTCGGACAACAGTCGGTGGATGCGTTTCAAAAGAGATTAGGTCGCTGATACATTGACACTTTCGCCACTTTCAAGTATATTAAAGTTAATAGGAGCCAACGCTGTGAAGGTTTTAATCCGCTTCGCCACTGGGCGGAGCTTTTTTTAAATAAGGGAGAAGCATTTATGGACAAAAACAAAAAGCCCTACTATATTACCACACCTATTTATTATCCAAATGGCAATTTACACTTGGGCCACACCTACACCACCATCGCCGCTGACGCGTTGAAGCGTTTTAAACGCGCACAGGGCTACGATGCCTACTTGGTAACCGGCACAGATGAACACGGTCAAAAATTAGAAAATACGGCGAAAGCAGCGGGGATGGATACGTTGACCTACATCGACGGTATCGTCGCCAGCGCAAAAAAACTGTGGAAGACTTTGGAGATCGACTACGACGATTTTGTGCGATCCACAGAACCTCGCCACGGGAAAAACGTCCAACAGTTGTTCCAATACTTGTACGACAAAGGGGATATTTACAAAGCGGAGTACTCGGGGTTTTATTGTACACCGTGTGAATCCTTCTGGACACAAGCGCAACTCGTCGATGGAAACTGCCCAGATTGTGGCAGAGAAGTACACCATCACGAGGAAGAGAGTTATTTTTTCCGTCTATCCAAGTACCAGCAACCCTTGCTCGACTATTACGCGTCAAACCCCAATTTCATCTTGCCGTTGGCGCGTAAAAACGAAATGATCAACAGCTTTTTCAAAGACGGTTTGGAAGATCTTTCCGTCTCTCGGACGAGTTTTGACTGGGGCATTAAAGTCCCGTTTGATGAAAAACACATTATTTACGTTTGGGTGGATGCTCTTTCCTGTTATTTAACTGGAGCGGGATACGGCACAGATGACGAGTCTTTTGCACACTACTGGCCGGCTTCGGTTCACTTGATGAGCAAAGAAATCGTCCGTTTTCACACCATTATTTGGCCGGCGCTGCTCATGGCTCTGGATCTACCGTTGCCCGAAAAGGTCTTTGCACACGGCTGGATTGAGTTTGAAGGGGACAAAATGAGCAAATCCAAAGGCAATGTGGTCTATGCGGAACCGATTATCGACTTGTACGGCATCGATGCTTTGAAATATTTTGTCTTGAGAGAGTTCACTTTTGGTCAAGACGGTAACTTTACCAAAGAAAAATTCCTGCAACGAGTCAATTCCGACTTGGCAAATGACTTAGGAAACTTGGTGAGCCGCACGGTGGCCATGGTTGAAAAGTATCGAGGGGGCATCATTCCAGCGCCAAATGCTGAAGAAGGGCCGGATCGGGAGTTAGTAGACTTGGCGACATCCACTTCAGGCCGCGTGGAAGGGCTGATGGATGAGCTCAATTTTAGCGGCGCACTGGAAGAGATTTGGAAGTTGGTGCGCAGAACGAACAAATACATCGACGAAACCCAGCCTTGGGTATTGGGTAAGGAAGAAGCCAGCCCAAGGTTGGACTCGGTGCTCTACAACCTCTGCGCTTCGATTCGAATCGTAGCCGAGTTACTGACGCCGTTTATGGGCAAAACCACAGCCGGTATCCTCGCCCAACTCGGCGTTGAACCAGCGGGATGGGATAGTGCTACGGCTTTTGACGTATTGAAACCGGGGACGACAGTGAAGAAAGGGGAGAATCTCTTCCCGAGATTGGATATTAAAAAGGAGTTGATCCGTTTGGACGAAGCAAATAACGCACTGCTCAGTGAGCGCCAAGGCGCAGAGGTACCTAAAGAAGAAGTTGTAGAAGCGCCTGAAAAAGAACAGGAAGCTTTTATCTCCATAGACGACTTTGACAAAATCGCATTGAAAGTCGGCGAAGTCATCGCCTGCGAAGAACATCCTAAAGCCGATAGGCTATGGGTTTTTAAAGTAAAAATCGGCGAAGAAATCCGCACCATCGTATCGGGAATCAAACAGTACTACGGTAAAGAGGATCTTATCGGCAAAAAGGTCATCGTAGTCACTAACTTGAAGCCGGTAAAACTTCGCGGCGTCGAGTCCAACGGCATGTTGCTCGCTGCCGGAGGCGGAGATAAATTAACCATGTTATCCGTGTTGGAAGATATCGAAAGCGGAACGGAGGTCTCTTAATGCGCTGGTTTGACAGCCATGCCCACCTGGACGCCAAGGCATTTGATGAAGACCGAGAACAGGTGATTCAAAGCTACCTCGGCGCTGGTGTGGCGCGAGTCCTCAACCCGGGAGCGGATTTTCTATCGAGCAACCGCGCGGTGGACTTGGCGATGGCACAGGATTCGATTTATGCCGCGGTGGGCACACACCCCCACGATGCAACGGAGTTAGATCAAGAGATTCTCGATTTTTATCGACGAGCTGCTGCTTTACCAAAGGTGGTGGCCATCGGCGAAATTGGGTTGGATTACTACTATGATCACAGCCCTCGAGATGTTCAACGTCGCGCGTTTGTGGACCAATTAACTTTGGCTTGCCAGCTAGGGTTGCCGGTCATCGTCCACAGTCGAGATGCCATCGGCGAGACTTATGATATCCTCAGTTCCTTTGAAGGAAAAGTAACAGGAGTTATGCACTGTTATTCAGATTCCCCTCAAATGGCGGAACGGTTTCTCGCATTGGGGTGGTATATTTCCCTGGGCGGTCCAGTGTCCTTCAAAAACGCGAGAGTACCTAAAGAAGTCGCCGCCATGGTGCCTGCGGATCGGTTGATGATCGAAACGGATTCACCTTACTTGACGCCCCACCCCCACAGAGGCAAACGCAACGAACCGCATTATGTGGTAGAAGTGGGTCGAGCCATCGCCGAGATTCGCGGGGTGAGCGAAGAGGAACTCGCAGAGCAGACTTGGCAAAACGCCTGCCGGCTTTTTGGCATTTCCCATGATTAAAGAAATCATCGTCGTCGAAGGACGTGACGACATCACTCGGGTGAAAGAAGCGCTAGACTGCGAAGTCATCGCTACGGGAGGCTACCATTTTGATGTACGCCTCATCAAAAAACTGAGGATTTTACAAGAAAAACGTGGCGTCATCGTGCTCACTGACCCAGACTACGCCGGCGAACGGATTCGAAGTCGCATCGCACGGGGCGTTCACGGGGTAAAACACGCCTGGCTTCCCAGAGGCGAAGCACTGGCGACGGACGGGGATGTGGGTATCGAAAACGCCTCTCCCGAGTCGATTCGCCAAGCCATATCAAACGCCAAACCTGAGGACGTTGAACCGAGAGAGGAGTTCACTTTAGAAGATCTCTTTGAACACGGGCTGACCTACGGGATCAATGCTCAACAGCGTAGAGAAGCGTTGGGTGATGCACTGGGGATCGGCTATTGTAATGCGAAACAATTGCTGCGTAGACTCAACCACTATGGTATCACGCGTGAGGAGTTTGACCTTGGAATGGAGGCTGTCAATGGCAACCGATAAGCGACTGTACCGACCGGGTCGGGTCAGACAACTGCTCGACGACTACAACTTTAAATTTTCAAAAGGTTTGGGTCAAAATTTTCTAATCGATGGCAATATTGTACGCAAAATCGCCGAAGCTGCCGAGGTGACGGCTGAAGACAACATTTTGGAAATCGGTCCGGGATTCGGTACACTCACCGAAGAGCTCGCCCTTCACGCCAAAAAAGTGGTGGCTGTGGAGATCGACTGCCGGTTGTTACCCGTACTCGAAGAAACCCTTGGCCAGTACGATAACGTGGTCATAAAAGAAGGCGACATCCTCAAGCTTTCCATCCAAGAGCTCATCGATGACGCATTTGACGGGGAACCGGTGAAAGTCGTTGCCAACCTGCCCTACTACATCACCACGCCGATTATCGCCAAGCTTTTGGAGGAGGATCTACCGATTACTTCTCTTACGGTTATGGTTCAAAAAGAAGTGGCGGAGCGAATGGTGGCGACAGAAGCGGACAAGGCTTACGGCAGTTTGAGCCTGTTTATTCGCTATTACGCTGAGCCTACCATTGCATTGACCGCGCCCAAAACCGTGTTTATGCCCCCACCAAAAATCGATAGTAGCGTGGTGCATTTGAAAAAGCGCCCCTACCAAACAACGGTAGACTCCGATGCACTGTTTCAACTGATCCATAGCGGGTTTAACCAACGGCGAAAAACCATCACCAATTCGTTGATGAACACGGAGCTGGGCTTTTCAAAAGAAGCGTTATGCGCTTGTTTGGAAGTCTTAAACATCCCTCCTAAATCTCGAGCGGAAAACTTGAGCCTAGAGGCATTTGTCGCCTTGAGCGCCTGTTTGAGCTCGGGGAAAACCGGGTATTAATAAGGGGAACAACGAAAGGAGAAGGACTATGGCAGAAGTAATTGTCTATTCCAGTGACACATGCCCATATTGTGTGTCAGTGAAGGACTACCTCAAAGAAAATGACATCGCGTTTACAGAACGCAATATTTCCCAAGACAAAAGCGCTCGCATCGAGCTTGTAGAAAGAGGGTTGAGAGGCGTACCAGTGGTGATCATCGACGGCACTCAAGTGCTCGGGTTTGATCAACCAAAAATCGCTCAGCTTTTAAATCTGCAATAAACAAAAAAGCCGCCTCCACACATTGGTGTAGAGACGGCTTCCGCTTTGAAGCAAACTAGGCGTTTAGTTTAGTCAACAACTCGTCGACGTTAAGACCGTGGACCATAGCGGCTTCTTCAACGCTTTCCATTTGTGCGCTAGGGCAACCGATACATCCCAATCCTGAATTCAACAAGATTTCGATGGTTTCTGGTTTCTTGCGAATAATGTCACCGATAATCATATCGCGTGTGATTTCCATGAGTATTCCTCCTTGCTATAATAGGGTATACGACTATTATACTCTGATATCAAAGGGAATTCAATAGGTACGGGCGAAAACCCGACCAAAATAGAAGGATATAATACGAGTCACGGAGGTGAACGAATGAATGTTACAGTATTGATTGCTTTTAGCCTTACCCTTATCGCAGGTCTCGCCACAGGGTTGGGTGGGGTAATCGCATTTATGACAAAAACGACAAATACTAAATTTTTGTCTGCAGCACTTGGATTATCTGCAGGGGTTATGATCTACGTCTCCTTTGTGGAGCTGTTTCCCATGGCACTAGAATCGGTAGGGGCTGTGGTGTCGAAAGACGCGGCGAACTGGGTGGTGACGGCGGCCTTCTTTGGGGGGATGCTTTTTATCACCATCATCGACAAACTCATTCCTGAAGCGGACAACCCTCACCATATGCAGTCGGTGGAGGCTATCGATGAGCTCAAAGAAGAAGAGTGTGATGCGGCATGCAAGGCGGATTTAAAGAAGAAAAACGACCTTTACCGCACAGGGATGAAAACCGCCGTATCTATCGGCATCCACAACTTTCCTGAAGGGATGGCCACCTTTGCCACGGCGCTTCAAAACCCAACCCTTGGCGTATCCATCGCCATAGCCATCGCCATTCACAATATCCCCGAGGGGATGAGCGTGGCGGTGCCAATTTACCACGCGACAGGCAGCAAGAGAAAAGCGCTCAAAGCCGCCTTCGTATCTGGATTGGCAGAACCCATTGGCGCTTTGGTCGGCTACTTTTTCCTAGCGCCTTTTCTCAATGACTTTGTCTTTGGAATCGTCTTTGCCGCTGTAGCGGGCATCATGGTCTTTATCTCGCTTGACGAGCTCCTTCCCGCTTCGGAAGAATACGGTGAACACCACATCTCCATATACGGGTTGATCGCAGGGATGTTGATCATGGCGGTGAGCTTGAATCTGCTGTAAAAAGCAAAGGAACACATTAAACGCGCACTATGCGCAGATCTGAGGTATAATATGACATCTTATAAAAGAACGAATGTATGGACCACATTGAACGAGGTCCAAAGAAGGGATCTTGACACCTATTCAAAACGCTACATGGCCTTCCTTGACGCGGGAAAGACCGAACGGGAAGCGGCGGCGGTCATCATCGACCGAGCGCGACAACAGGGCTACATCTCTCTAGAGGATGGGCTCAAGTCCGGGAACTTAACACCCGGCACCAAACTCTACGCCAACAACAAAGACAAAGCCGTCGCTCTCATCGTCCTAGGTGAGGATTTGGAAAGCGGTATGCAAATCGTCGGCGCTCACATCGATGCGCCAAGACTCGATCTAAAAGCCGTCCCTCTATACGAAGAGGGCAACTTAGCTTTTTTCAAAACCCATTATTACGGTGGGATCAAAAAATACCAATGGACAGCCATTCCACTGGCGATTCACGGCGTAGTTTACACCAAATCCGGGGAGAAAATCACCCTTGCAATCGGAGAAGCCCCTGAAGATCCCGTGTTTTTCATCAACGATTTGCTGCCCCATCTGGCAAAGGATCAAATGGCAAAAACCATGGGGGAAGGGATCACCGGTGAACAACTCAATGTGGTCGTCGGACACGATCCAAGTGGAAACGACGATGAGGTCAAAGATCCGATTAAAGCCAATATTTTAAAATACCTTCACGAAACCTACGGCATGGACGAAGAGGATTTTATTGTCTCAGAGATCGAAGTGGTTCCCGCTCAAAAAGCGAGAGAAGTGGGATTTGACCGCTCCCTGATCGCCGCATACGGCCACGACGATAGAGTTTGCTCCTATGCCGCCTTGGAGGCGATCCTTGAAGTGGACGCGCCAAAGCGCACCGCGGTGGCTCTTTTTGTCGACAAAGAAGAAATCGGCTCCGTTGGTAATACCGGCATGACCTCTAAGTTTTTTGAAAACGCGATCGCCGAACTGTTTTCAGCGATGGGCGACTACTCCGATCTTAAAGTGCGCAGAGCGATGGCGCGGTCAAAAGTGCTTTCGGCAGATGTGAACGTGAGCTTTGATCCAAACTTTGCCGACACCACCGAAAAACAAAATGTCGCTCACATGGGATGTGGAATCACCCTGTCCAAGTACACGGGATCGAGAGGAAAATCCGGCTCAAATGACGGTAATGCAGAATTTTTACAAGAGATTCGTCAACTGTTCAACGCCAATGGCATCATTTGGCAGCCGGGCGAGCTTGGAAAAGTGGACCAAGGAGGAGGAGGCTCCATCGCCTACATCCTTGCAGAATACGGTGCAGAAGTCGTCGATTGCGGAACGGGAATGCTCTCCATGCACGCCCCTGTGGAACTGGTCAGCAAAGCGGATGCCTACATGACGTACAAGGCTTACAGCGCTTTTTTGAAATAGAAATACAAGCTTCTAGTGAGGCTCAAGGATGCACGCCGAGAGGCGGGCATTGTGAAGACAGCCCTCGATCCTGACCTTAGAACTTAAAATCGATACCTGACCATAACAACACACTAAACCCTCGATTTCCAGCTGAAAATCGAGGGTTTTTGTCAAATCGTGTTAGTTGAGAATAAAATGTTGTAATAGGTCTTTAAAGGTGGTGAGTTGTTATTTTCCGTTTGCCTTTCTGTATCAATCAGTACATGGGTAAGGGCATCACTGAAAACAAACCGCATCACACCTGATCCCCCTATCCCACCACAAGTACTTGAAGAAGAAAAAGAACCGATTATTGTAAAGGAACTCGAAGAAATAGTAGTGTTTGCCTAATCGAAAAGCAACGATGTTGCAACGAGATATCATTCAGAATACTAAATAATAATACGTATGTTATCAAGATTACAGAAAGGGGGTTTACACAAAACTCTTGACACTACAATGCATCTTTCGAATAGTAAATGAAATAAAAAAAGATTAACATATCATATTGTAAGTGATATGCTGATGCTAACGCAGTCAATAGAGAACGATTGTTGGAAGACTGTTGTGGAAGAATCTAGAAATCATCAGGAGTTATTTTAGCATAGAAAGGTAAGATTGTAGGTTTGCAAGGATCAGTGTAAAGAAGGTCGAGACAAACGATACCAAGCCTAAAATTGCCGGATGATATAGTAAATACTTACGAATCGAAACATCATAGTAAAGTTAACAAAAATACTTAAGTGATTAATCTAATTAGAAACATCGGGTGGGAAGTTATAATAGCAAACGATTTCTATTAATTGAGAACACGGTGATTTTTTACCGTGATGTTAGAGTAGTCTTGTAGTCGCGAGTAACCTGACACATGATAATCTTAACGAGAGACAGGAGGTGCGTCACAATGACTAGAAATGGCAAAGGAACCCAAAGAAACTAAGGAAACAAGTCACCAACAAGAATAGTTCTATAACAAATGGTATTAGGGGAGAGCGTTAAATGGTATCGGCTAGTTTGAATGGGTAGCAAAATTGGAATACGCCAGAAAAACGCTTACCTACACTCACTAAGATTAAATAAGCAGGTGATGAAATGACAAAATTACTAGACTTACTTTATGCTTACATGTTTACCCTCGGTGAAATCTACGGATCTTTGTGGAAGATCATAGATCCCAATTCAAATCTGAACACGGCAGTGATTTTTTTCGCTTACGGAGTTCCCGTTGCCGTCTCGATGTTTTTACTGTTTCGGAAAAAAGAGTCGATAAATGGGCCAGTTTATGAGGTGATCGCAGCTTTAGCGTCGGTCATACCGTCTTTGTTATTGGCGTCTAAATATTTCCTCCGCAATGCAATCGGATCCCCAATAAAAGAAGGGGAAGCGGTTATTGTGAGTGTGCTATTTGCGCTTTCAACCCTCTATTTCAGCTATACCATGTATAGGATGATGATCAGTCTTAAAAAACCGATGAAGAGTTGGAGAAAAACCATACTCTGGTTCGGAGTGATTTATGGGATAACATTGATACCGGTATATGTCTTATGGTTGGTTGGGTTGATCAGCTTTTATTTTTGAAATAGGCTTGCAGGCGGAGAGCTTCTTCCAGTGATGTAAGTAAAAGTGAAAAGACGCGATATGTTCAGCCTGTTAGGTTCTTTGTCAAATCCTGTTGGTGAAATACAATATCGAGATCAATTCCTAGAGGCGGCATGTTTTCATGTCGTCTTTTCCCGGTGTGCTGAGCAGGGTTCTGTTTTATGAGATGAGAGTCCGGTCACGGGTATCTACTGCGAAGTGTATCGAACCGTAAGGCAGAAGTAGTAATGCAAAGGGTGAGGAAGTGGTGACTTTAGAGCTTAGTTGTAAAGAACCCCGAAATCATCGGTTTTGATCGATGGTTTCGGGTTTTCGCATGTTTAATTTGGTCATGCTCCTGATGTTGATTCATGTCATGTTTTTCTTGAGAGGCTTCATGACAAGAATCTCACCGAGGATTAAGTAGGTCGATATTACTGACGACAACTTTTGGATACACATCTTTAAGAGCAACTCGACGCCTATTTTAACCGGTATGGACAAGTTATCAAAGCCTAGATTCGTGAAGGAAACTAGCAGGTAAGTCCCGTGTGAAAGTCAATATATCGAATAAAAACGGTAAGCAAAGATCGCTCGACATACCGGCCGAAGAGAAATGGTCAGCAAGCCGTAAGAAAAGGGCTTAACCACCTCTACGAGGAAAACGAGTGGATCATAGATCTCGACACCGTAAACCAAGACAAATTAATTTCCATACTCAAAAACAGGGCGAACGTCCTTTTTACGTGAGAGATTTTATCGTTGGGAGTAGAACGTGCCGAAATGATTAATACCGTCAAATTAGGGGATCTATGCTATAAGAAGCGTCGTTAAAGAGTAGGAGGCGATTATGGGAAAAGATAAGAGCACCACTCAAGTTAGGGCGATTAATAATTTGCGTCAGTTAGTGGCGATGTATCCATTGATAGGTATCGCGGTGACGATTTTTGGGCAGAGTTATTTGATTTTCAAAGGCCGACTCTTTAGTTGGTCTGCGGTCATGTATGCCAATTTGTGGACCGTTGGACATTTCATGATTTTTTTCATCGCGAAATTGTTTTCTGAAAAAAGGCCGTTGTACATGGGGCGCATGGTGGGTATCCTCACGGTGCTCGCCTTAATACTCAGTGTATTTGTGACCTTTTTATTTTGGGTGTTGAACTAAGAGCAGGGCTTTTGACGGAACGACCAGTCAAAAGCCCTGTTTTGGTTGTTGAATTGACAATGGTGCGCAAAAGACGCGGGTAACAACTAGGGCAATCCCAATGACATGCGAATTGGCGTCGGGCGATCACAGTCGGTACATATGGTTTAGAGGACCAGAGCCTGCACCGAGATCGAGCATCGCTTCTAAAGCGCCAGAGATGTAATTTTTGGCGTGGGCGATGCTTTCAGGGAGGGAGTCGCCGTTTGCGAGGTGGCAGGCGATGGCGGAGGAAAGGGTACATCCTGTGCCGTGAGTGTTAGGGTTGTTCACACGTTTTGTGGTGAAATGGTGAAAAATTCCGTTTTCAAAGAGTATGTCGAGGGCATCGTCTTCTAAATGGCCGCCTTTCACTAAAGTAGGCACGCCTGTACGAGCGGTGATGGTTTGTGCGGCTCTCATCATCGTCCTTTCATCGGAAATTTCAAACCCGCAAAGGGCGGTTGCCTCAGGGATATTGGGCGTGATCACTTCCCCCAATGGGAGTAGGGATTGGATCAAGACTTGGTGGGCGTCGTCAGACAATAACCGGCTTCCGCTGGTGGAGATCATCACTGGGTCGATCACCAAGTGTTTTGCGTTGTATGTCGCGAGTTTTTCGGCGATGACGCGAATGATGTCGACATTGGACACCATGCCGATTTTAACGCTATTCGGCACGATATCGGTGAATATCGCATCCAACTGTTCCCCGACGATCTGAGGGGTCGCTTCCATTATCTCGATGACTCCGAGGGTGTTTTGGGCGGTGAGAGCGGTGATGGCGCTCATCGCATACATGTTGTGAGCGGTAATCGTTTTGATATCCGCTTGGATCCCCGCGCCGCCGCTACAGTCGGATCCGGCGATGGTTAGAACTTTTTTCATGGTATCTCCTTTAAAAGCCACTGGATTCTGAGGGTCAGATATGAGAAAAGCGAAGCACCCTAAGGCGCTTCGCATAGTTGACACTGAGCTTCCTCCGTTGGCATGATCCAATTCAGGTATAAGGGTCGAAGCCTGCGCTTCCTCTCAGCTTGTGGAACAAGCTCCCCTGATCGTGTAATGACTCTATTATATCCCTATCCTGGCTAAAGAGCAACCTCGTTGGGAAAACGATTAGTGGAAATAAAAAAATATCCGTACAGATGATTGACAGCAGGGCTCGACTTCGGTATAATATTACACCATTTGACAAGGCGACGGTTTTGGAGTATACTGATAAAGTAGTCGATTTATGAGAAACTCCTTATTGGATAGAATTGGATGGTGATACCGTTGATGACAGAGAATAACCTTGCTTCAATTAAGGAACGCGTCGAAGAGAACATCGGAAAAAGAGTTATACTCAAGGCTGACAGGGGAAGAAAGCGTATTGTGACAAAAGAAGGCATTATTCTAGATGCTTTCCCGAATATTTTTACTGTTCGGATTTCTAACGAGTTTAATATCGAAAGAACCGTGTCTTACAGCTATTCCGACATTCTAACCGAAACAATCGAACTAAAAATCTGTTAATTATTAAAAAACGGTTCATCTGATGAATCGTTTTTTTATGTTTTAGAGGAGAAAAAACTATGGATACCGTGACCCTAAAAGCCTATGGGAAAGTCAATCTAAGCTTGGACGTGCTCAATCGTCGCTCGGATGGCTACCACAACATCGATACCATCATGCAGGAAATCAGCCTTTTCGATACGTTGGAGATCGAGAGAGTGAAAGGGATGGGCTGTCATCTGAGTTTAGATGACGTCAATCTGCCCACTGATGGGACCAACCTTTGTGTCAAAGCTTGGCAGGCGTTAAAACCATATTATGATGGAGATCCAGGTGTGCGTATACACTTGACAAAGCGCATCCCCATCGCAGCGGGATTGGCTGGCGGCAGTACGGATTGTGCAGCGACAATGAGCGGCCTCAATACACTGTGGAATCTGAATTTGACCCCGTCTGAATTAATGGTGATCGGAGCGAGTTTAGGGGCTGATGTCCCATTCTTTTTTGTCGGCGGAACGCAACGTGCGACGGGGATAGGAGAGGTGTTGGCGCCTGTAGCTTTAACAAAACCACTGAATCTCCTCATCGTCAACAACGGCAAGCCCATAAGCACGCCGTATGTCTACGGCAACCTACCCGCTCAAGAGACGCCCATCCCCATGGATGCTATCGTGAAAGCCTTGGAGTCCGATGATCCGATATTTTACACCCTCGCACAAAACCGCATGGAGCCGGTGGGGGTGGATCTCTATCCGGAAATCGCCAACATCATCGATGAAATGAAGGGATTTGGGGCGAGGATGGCGATGATGTCGGGAAGTGGACCGACGGTCTACGGCGTTTACGAGGATATCGAGGCACGAGAGGCGGCAAGGGCTCATTTCTCCAAGAGGTACGATCTGGTTTTCACGGCGACGACCCGATCCTAATGTAATTCTATCCAGTAGAATAAATAATAACACTATAATGGCAGCGGTTCTTTCCAAGGTATCGGAACCGTTGCTTTCTTATTGGATAGATATCGAATGGTTAGTCGCACTGTTAGACTAATAACGATAAGCCATCTCCAGCACCATTGCGAGAGGGGTCTAGATATAGTATAATTTCATTTGCACCACAACAAATAAACCTATATATAGTGGATAAAACAAGACTTATCCACAATGATTTTCTGGAGGAGACATGAGAGTTGAAAAGCGTAACGGCGTCATCGTAGAGTTTGACGAGTCCAAAATACAACGTGCGATAGAAAAAGCAATGGCTGAAGTCGAAGGTGGCATGGATGTAGAAATATCCAGTCGTATCGCAGCCGATGCGACGGCGCATTTTGGCGATGAAGAGATCACTAATATCGAACAGATTCAAGACTTTGTCGAAATCGAACTGATGCGCCATACCCCTGAAGTGGCAAAAAACTATATTATCTACCGAGTTCAACGCGCAAAACTCCGTGAACACGGCTGGGACATGACCGATTTGCAACGGGATATTTACGAAAAGAAATACCGTTACGAAAATGAGAATTTTGACGATTTCTTGACTCGTGTCGCCGGCGATTCGGAAATCATGAAAAAGGCGGTTCGGGATAAGAAATTTATGCCAGCTGGTCGTATTCTCGCAGGTCGCGGACTCGATAAATTGGGGCGCAAGATCACTCTAAGCAACTGTTACGTCATGCCAAAGGTTGAGGACAATATCGAAGATATTTTTGATACGGCAAAGTATATGGCTCGCACCTATTCTTATGGTGGAGGGGTGGGGTTGACCCTATCCAAGTTGCGTCCAAAAGGCGCTAGAGTCAATAATGCCGCATCCAGCACCACAGGCGCCGTGTCCTTTATGGACCTTTATTCTTTGGTGACCGGCCTTATCGGCATGCGCGGTCGCCGCGGCGCGCTCATGCTCAACTTAGACGTGTCTCATCCGGAAATAGAAGACTTTATCGATATCAAAAACGACTTAACGAAAGTGACCTTTGCTAACATTTCTGTCAATATCACTGATGAGTTTATGAAAGCGGTGGTATCAGATTCGACGTTTACGCTAACCTTTGACGTCGAGGCGTCTGGTGAAAAGATTCGCCGAGATATTCGCGCTCGAGATCTCTTCCGCAAATTGGCGCGCAATAACTGGAATATGGCAGAGCCGGGGGTGCTCTTTAGCGATAAGATCAACTCATGGCATTTGATGAGTGAGGACCCAAACTTTGAATACGCAGGGGTCAACCCATGTGCAGAAGAGCCATTGCCTGCTTTTGGGAGTTGTAACTTATCATCGATCAACCTCTCCGAGTACGTTAAACGCCCATTTACGGAAAAAGCGGAAATTGACTGGGAAGGTTTGAAGAAAATGGTACGTCACGGCGTCGTCTACCTCAACGAAGTGCTCGATGAAAACATGAAGCTTCACCCTCTTAAACAACAACAAGAAAAATCCGCCGAGCTGCGACAAATCGGATTAGGGCTTATGGGCGCGGCAGATCTGATGATCAAAATGAACGTGCGCTATGGCAGCCCAGAATCGATTGAGTTGATTAACCAATTGGGCGCATTGATTATCAATGAGGCTCTTCAACAATCGGCATTATTGGCAAAAGAAGAAGGCCCCTTCCCGGTGTATAACCGAGAAGCAGTGTTGGCGTCGCCGTTTTTGAAGGCGAATGCCAGCGAGGAAACGTTAAAAATGGTGGAAGCATACGGTTTGAGAAACAGTCAACTGCTCACTATTGCACCCACCGGTTCCATCTCCACTCTTATTGGCTGTTCCAATGGGTTGGAGCCCATCTTCCAAGTGTCCTATACGAGAAAGAGCGAATCCCTTCACAACGAAGATACGTTCTATAAAGTGTTTACGCCGATCATTAAAGAGTATATGGATGCCAATGGCATTAAAAACGAGGAAGATTTACCAGAGAGCATTGTCACCACGGCCAACCTCGATTACAAAGACCGTATTCAAGTCCAAGCGGCATGGCAAAAATACATTGATGCTTCCATTTCTTCAACGGTTAACTTACCCCAAGAAACGACCATTGACGATATCGAAGATTTGTATATCTACGCTTGGGAGTGTGGTTTGAAAGGGATCACCGTCTATCGAGACGGCTGTGCGAGAAGTGGGATTTTGATTACCGATAAAAAGAAGAAGAGCGGCGTCGCTACGGCGGCGGATCGCATTCAAGAACTCCAAGCGGAAATTGATGAAATTGCCGCGTTCGAGTTGGAAAAAGACCCTTACACTTGCCCGATTTGCGGTGGCAAGATGAACCACTCAGGGGGCTGCGAAGAATGCCAGGACTGTGGGTACAGTCCCTGTGCGATATAGGAGAGAGTATGACTCTTCTCGAATGTGAGATGATAAAACCCCGGAAAGCGGCGATGCTGCTTTCCGGGGTTTGTTCGATTCTTGGTACAAGTTATAGGATCATGTACAAGTGACGTTTTGCTGTAGGATAGGGCGAGGTTATTTGATCTAACCCATTGGTGAGGATTGATTCATCATTTCCATCATTTCCATCAAGAAGGCATCGGAGTTGTCGAGGGATGCAATTTTGATAGGAAGGTGTATCCTCTTGCACGTATCTTTGATCGCATGGAAAAGGCGTGGATTGCGGATATGAACTTCTTTAGGCATGCCATGATCCTCGATGGAGTTGAGGAGAAGGTCAAGTGAGTCAATGGCAAAGTCGTCGTTGCGGTGGAGCACATCAAAAGTAAGGGCGAAAAGGGATTCTTGGTCGAGGATGGAGGCGGCAATCATGTTGAAAAAGCGACCGGTAGTTTCGTCGGGATAGCCAGTACCGAGATAGGCGATGTCAAATTCCCAAATCTGGGATGTGGGCTTCATGTTGAGGAGGTGATCGGGGATATCGAGTTGGGTGATGACTTCGTACTCTAGGGCGAGGTCATCCCAATCGATGAATTGTGGCTTGGCTGTCCAAGTACGGGTGGCTTTGTCGTAAGATTTATAATACGCAGCGTCACTTCCGTCATAGAAGGTGTAGTCCTTTTCCTCAAGTTCGATCAACGCGGTTTTGAGTTGGTCGAAAAGAGGGATGAGGGTAGCCACTTCCTCTGCATCTGGTATAGATGGTAGGTAGCCTGGTTGGCGGGAGGTGAAGTGAATCCAATTGTTTTTGCCTCTAAAGCGTAGGCCCAGTTGTTTAATAATATCTCGACTTTCCTCAGAGACGTACTCTCGGGAATCAAAATCACAAGTGAGGTTATCAATTTCCCATATGGCGAAGTTTGCGAGGGAATCCTCTAGGGTTTGGGTGGCGAGGAGGCTGTTAAAACGCTCTTGTCCAATATAGGTGGAGATACCGTAGCTAATGCCTGCGTTGCCCATGATGCAAAAGTACACCGGGGTGTGATCTTCTTGTTCGATGACGATGAGATGCCGATCCGACATTTTTTCCCAAGGTTTCATTTTTTTGATATCGATGGCTAAGTCGTAGAGTTGTTTCCATTGATCTAATGTGGCTTCTTTTTTCATCGCGTGTACTCCTAAGTCGTATTTGGGGTGACACATGCTTCGAAATTGCGAATTACAAGTGCTTTGCAACGTACTTGTCGTAGTGTTCGACGGCGGTTTTGATTTCTGCTAACACAGAAAACAATCGCCCGAGGCTGTAGTTGTAGCTGACGTAGCTGGAACGGCTCAAAAGGCCTTCAGTTTCTTTGATTTGGGCTATGACGTCCTCTTTCAACAATTCGGAAAGCTGATCTTTGTTGTAGCCGTCGAGTTCGGGGCGATCTTTGTTGTGGGAGAGCTCCGCCAGAATCGATGAGGCGATGTAGAATTTGTAGTTGAGTTCTTGGATGGTTTCGAAGTTGCGTACGGTGGCCATATTGATTTTTTTGCCTTTGCGTATGGCGAGATAGCGGTTGTTCATGGTGTTAAGGTGTTGAGTGAGACCCAAGGTGTCAATTTTTTTGCCACAGACGATGTTGCCCAAGGCGATGATCAATTGCTCATAGGTTTTGACGTAGTCACCAACCAAGAGTTTCTCAGCGTGAAGAGGCCAAACGACGGCGTTTATGACCATGCTCGCCACCAAGCCCACACCGGTGGCCACAAAAACGTGGGCGGTGTACAGAGTTAATCCTTTGGGGTCGGCGGTGTGCAACATGACGATGATGAAGGTGATGTTGCCGTTGACGATGGCTTTGATCCAATTGGTTTTGATGCAGATGAGGCCGACGGCTAAGCTGCCAAGAAAGATGGTATAGAGGTTAACCAAGTTCAGGAGATGAAAGGCAACAGCGATGACCCCACCGAGTATGGTGGAGAACATTCGGTGTATGCCTTCTTCCACCGTGTCGTAGACGTAGGTTTGCATACAGATGACCGCGGCAATGGCTGCGCTCGTCTCTTGGGGAAGCTTGAGTATGCGGCAAACGATGATGGATGCCACGACGGCAAGAGCGGTTTTAAAGGCGCGCATACCGGTCGGAAGCTTCAGAAGTTTTCCTCCTCCTTTACTGAGTTGTATGGGTTTGTCTTTATCGATTTTTTTGGCCATAACATTCTCCCTTTGGTTTGTAACCCAAGTAGGGTGGATTCATCAGTTTTGATTGTCCTATCTACATCCTATTATATCATCAATGGGAGTGATTATGGAATGGGAGGGCGATCTTCATAAAAAAACCCACATCCAACGGGGATGTGGTGTTAATATCGCGTCTTTAGATCAGGATGCCCATAAGGAGGATTCCTAGACCACCCAGGAGACTGAGACCGTCGACGGGGTGAAAAGGGTATGTTTTATATCCAGACTGGCGGCTGCGTAGGGAGAACCCTCGAAGCTCTGCAGAGATCGATGAGCTCTTGAGACGCTTCACCGAAGAGATCAAAAGAGGAACGCAGAGAGGGAGGATGAGGCGGATCTTCTTCAAGGGATGCTTTGTATCAAGGGGAATGCCACGGGCGGTTTGTACGGCGATAATATTTTTCATGTCGTGGGAAAATACTGGAATGAAGCGCATGGTGGTTAGAATGACAAAGGCGTATTGATAAGGGATGCCACATTTTTCAACCAAGGCGTTGCAAATATCTTCCAGTGGGGTCATGGATAACACGACGAGTAGCGGCAGAGTTCCCGCGACTAAACGCAGCACAACAAGACTGGAGAAACTCAACCCCACATCGGTGATGGTGAGACCGAAGGGCAGTTGGAGGTAAACTTTTCCTTGTGGAACAAAGAGTATCTGCACAAAAAAGAGAAAAGCAGAGAGGAGGACTAAGGTCTTTGCGGTTTTAACAGCATGTGGACCAACGCCGGCTGCGAAGGCGAGATACAGACAAAGTCCGATGATGCCAAGGATGAAGAGATGGGATGATGATGCGAAGACGGCGACGCACAGGAGAAAAGAGAGTGCGATTTTCGATAGGGGATGGAGACGGTGGAGCAAATCTTCTTTGAGATGACGGGTTAACAAACCTTCCATGGGGTTCTCCTTTCAAGGGTGGTGATAAGCTCTTCAAGGGTTGTGATGTGTTCAAATCCTTCGCCTAATCGACTGACCAGAGAAGGGATGGTAGGAGGGAGCAGCGATGCGGAAATCAGCATCTCGCTTGAGGAAAGGATTTTAGAAGAGGAGCCATTTGCGATGAGTGCGCCATCTCGAAGAACGATACAGTCAGTGGCGTAGTCTGCTGCAAGTTCCATATCGTGGGTGATCATTAAAATCGAGGTTTCTCGCTTTACCAAAGCGGTGAGGTGATCCATAAGTTGACAGGTCGATTGATCATCCATGCCAGTGGTGGGTTCGTCGATGATGAGAAGTCGAGGGTTGCAGGCGATCACCGAAGCGAGAGCCACTTTCTGGCGATCTCCTCTGCCCAAGGAAAAAGGGTTGGCGTTGGCTTCTAGATTAAAGAGCTCTAGAATCTCCATACAGCGCGCTGCGTTTGCGGTTTTATCGGTGCTGATACAGTTAAGGGAAAATAGAATCTCGTCTTTCACCGTGCTTTGGCAGATTTGGCGATCGGGGTTTTGGAACAGAAAACCAACGGTTTTGGCCAGCTCACTGGTCGGTATGGTTTTTGTATCCACGCCATCGACATAGACGGTGCCAGAGGATGGCTTTAGCAAGCCGTTGGCTAATTGCGCTATCGTCGATTTTCCGGCGCCGTTTGCGCCGATGAGCGCCATCAATCGCTGAGGAGGGAGATGGAAGCTTACCTCTTCGATGATAGGTGCTTGATCGTAGGAAAAAGAAACGCGGTCAAATTGCAACATGGCACACCTCCGAAATCATGGCCAGGGTTTCGTCAAAGTTGAGAGGAATTGCTCCAGTGTATCCTTTGCTATCCCTTAATGCGTGAGCGAGGGCGATGCCTTTGGGCAACCGGATATGTAACTGATCCCATGGGGACCGGTCGCTAAAAGCTTCTCTTGTCGGAGCGTCTAGACGTATTTCGCCTTTGTCGAGCAGGATCATCCGTTTGACGTAAGCCGCCAACAGTGCGGGTTTTTGTTCGACGACGACGATGGTCATTCCGTGGGTTTCGTTGAGGGTGCGCAAAAGTTCAAAGAGTTGTACACTACTTTTCGGATCCAGCTCGCCAGTGGGTTCATCCAGAATGAGAATTTTAGGGGAGAGGGCGATGACCGCTGCGATGATGACCTTTTGTTTTTGACCGCCACTTAAGGCATCGAGCCGTCGTGACCGCAAATCGGAAATGCCGATGGCCTGTAGCGCTTGAGCGATGCGGTGGGGAATCTCAGTTTTTGGCACGCCGAAATTTTCGAGGCCAAACAAGATTTCGTCTTCGACGATCGAGGCGACGGTTTGAGCGTCGATATCTTCCAAAACGCTTCCGACCTGAAGGGCAAGAGCTTCAGGCCCTGAGTTTACCGTATCTAGCCCATTGAGGATGACCTCCCCGTAAAAATCCCCGTCGTAGCGGTGGGGAATAATGCCGTTCATTGCATGGCAAAGGGTGCTTTTTCCGCTGCCGCTGTTACCGATGATTCCGACAAAATCGCCAGTTGGGATGTGCAGGTTGATATTTTTTAAGGCGTACGCTTCATTTGAAGCGTACGCAAAGTGGAGTTGAGAAATGGTGATCATGGCTTATCCTCGACCCAAAGCTTTTTGCAATGGGTAGTAGAGGGTTTGGACGATGATCGTGTTTATGGTGGCGGTGCCAAAGATGATAGCCATAAATATCGCCAAGGGTGTGGGGGTGATCGATGCGCCCATGTAATAGATGGCGTACATGATGGCGATAAAGGAAAAACCGCTCGCCAATGTGGCAATGAAAGTGCCTATGGGACGACGTAGAACGTCGGCAAAGGGGAGTTGGATCACAGCGACCATGACACAAGCGCCAACGAGCTCGCTGAGGATGTTAATATAAGGTTGTCCTGGGAAAAATTGACAGGTAATACCTGCCAACACGCCTATAATGGCGCTTTGCATAAAGGTTGGACGTATGAGTAGAATCGTCAGACAATACATGGCGATGATGAAATTGGGCTTCATGCCAAAGTTGATCACCGTGCCAACGAAAAATTTCAGAACCACGCCAGCGGCGAGGAGGATGCCGATCAAGAGGATGTCTTGAAGGGTTAGGGTTTTAGTCGTTTCTTTGCGGATTACGCGTTTTTCTAGAGTTGTCATTGTTTGTCATCCTTTCAAAATTATTATTTTTGCGGATGAATTTTTGATATGGCCCAAAAACAAAAAAGCCTGTCCTAAAAAGGACAGACTATCGTCTGCGGTACCACCTTCATTGACACATCGCGAGATATGCCCACTTTATCAAAAATGCCATCACATTTTCTGCCGGTAACGTCGGCTGACGTCTTAGGTACTTGGCTGTGCACCGCCTTTCGCCTCGCCCTCAGTGGTCCATTTGCCGGTTCGCCTTCCGCGAGGTTCTCAGCATCCCTCGCTCTCTGTGGGCGCGCCCACCGGTTTGATCTCCACGTCGCAGGTTTGAGTGGTTTAATTAGATACCATTATAGCGCGAATCGTTTTCAGTGTCAAGGATTATTTCAGTGGGTGAAATAAGTGAGGGATGTGAGGAATTGATCAGCAAAAGTGAAGTCTGAGGCTGTCGTTGTTCCTCGACGTTTTTTTTGGTATGATACCAACAGAGGTGATAAAATGAAAAAAACAATTGTCGCGATACTGATCGCGTTAACGATGCTACTTGCCGGGTGCAACCAGAGCAAAGTCCAAGAAAACATAGACGAAGGCAGCGAAAAAACCGGAAAACAGACCGCCTTTAAAGGGTATTTTTTAGACACTTTTGACACAAAAATCGATCTGACGATCTTTGCGGACAACCAAGAAACTTACGATAAGTGGTTTGCTCTGGCAAAAGAAGAATTTACACGACTCCATCGGCTATACGATAACTATCACTCATACGAAGGGATAAACAACATTTACACCATCAATGCGATGGCAGGGGTGGAACCGGTGGTGGTGGATAAATCACTGGTGGATTTGATCCTGTTTGCCAAGGAGTGGCAGAACACATCTAAAGGGAAAATGGATGTTTCCATAGGGCCGGTTCTCGAGATCTGGCACGATTATCGCGAGGAAGGAATGGAACATCCGGAGGAAGCCGAAGTTCCTCCGATGGAGGCTTTGAAACGAGCAAATGCGCTTAAGGGAATCGACAAAATCGTCGTCGATGAGGAAAAGCACACCGTATTTCTAGAGGAAAAAGGGATGCGTATCGACCTTGGGGCAGTGGCTAAGGGTTACGCCACTGAGCGGGTGCGGGACTTGCTCGTCAAAAACGGCGTGAGCGCTGGGATCATCGGAGCGGGTGGCAATGTCCGCACGATCGGACAACCTTTGGACGATGGTCGCCAACGTTGGGGTATCGGCATTCAAAACCCGGATTTGGAGGCCAATGAAAACTTCTCTGAGACCTTGTATATCAAAGAGGGATCTGTCGTCACCAGTGGGGACTACCAGAGGAACTACCAGGTGGATGGCAAGGTGTACCATCACTTGATCGATCCGGATACGCTGATGCCAGCGGTTTATTTCCGATCGGTGTCCGTCTATACCCAAGATAGCGGCATCGCCGATGCCCTATCGACCACATTGTTTCTTATGTCTATAGACGAAGGAAAGGCCTACCTTTCGACTTTTGAAGGCGTGGAGGCACTTTGGGTGACATCCGATGGCACGGTGGCGTACACCGAGGGAATGGCGCCTTTTATGGCGAGTCAAGGCGCCAATACAAACCAACCATAGCAGCCGAACAAGGGGTTTAGAAATCATTTCTGACCTCTTGTTTTTTTGTGCGAGTGGGCGTATAATGAAATCAAATGATTGAACAAGTGATCAAGTGATGGAATGATAGAGAGGGGATACGATGACAATCCGTGAAAAAGAAGTCTGTGAGGTGACCATTATCCACCCTGAAGCGCTCAATGTGGCGAAAAAAAAGGCGGTGGCAGAAGAGGACATCGAAAGGGCGGCGGAGTTTTTCAAGTATTTTGGCGATCCGACGCGTCTCAAAATTCTGACGGCGTTGTCGTCGACGGAAATGTGCGGCTGCGATTTGGCGGCTTTGTTGGATATCACCCAATCGGCGATCTCCCATCAACTGCGCAAGCTAAAACAAGGGCGGTTGGTGAAATCGAGGCGGGATGGAAAAGTGGTCTACTACAGTTTGGACGATGACCACATTGAAAAAATACTAAAAGATGGTTTAGATCATATCAAGGAGACGGGCAAATGAGCAAAAGAACGATAATTTTCCACATCGATCATCTGGGATGTGCCAACTGTGCCAATAAAATGGAAGAGGCCATCGGTGGCGTGGATGGGGTGTACCGATCGACAGTCGACTTCGCGCGAAAACGTCTCATTTTGGAATTGGACGAGGGGAAAGAAGAGCAGATCAAAGATAAGAGTCAAGAACTGGTATCTTCTATAGAAGAAGGGGCTGTTCTCATCCCTTTAGATGAGAGAGTACCTGCTGGTGAAGAAACAGAGGGGAAGTCGGAGCGGTTGCGTCTAGGGATTGCCATTGCTCTGTTTTTCATCGGGACTTTTGCACCGCTACATGGTGTGGTAAAGCTGGCCGTTCTAATAGGCGCTTACTTGATATCGGGATGGGAGGTGCTGCTGACCGCCTTTAGAAATATTGGAAAGGGTCTCATCTTCGATGAAAACTTTCTGATGACCGTGGCGAGTTTAGGTGCTTTCGCCATTGGAGAAGCCCCTGAAGGAGTGGCGGTTATGGTTTTTTACGCTGTCGGGGAATACTTTCAGGACTTGGCAGTGGATCGTTCGCGAAAATCCATAGCCGAAGCCATGGATATTCGACCGGAGTTTGCGAGAGTCTATCGCGAGGGGGGATTTCAAAAGGTTCACCCCAATCAAGTGAGGGTGGGCGAGCGGATACAAATAGGGCCGGGCGAACGAGTGGCGTTAGATGGACAGCTGGTCAAAGGGCGTAGCACGTTAAACACCTCAGCTTTGACTGGCGAGTCTTTGCCGAGGGATGTGACTCTTGGCGCTGAGGTGCTATCTGGGAGCATTAATTTAACCGGGCTTATCGAAGTCGAAGTCACTTCAGTTTACGCCGAGTCCACAGTGGCAAAAATCCTCGACCTCGTGGAAAACGCCACATCAAAAAAAGCGGCGACAGAGCGATTCATCACTCGATTTTCAAAGGTGTACACACCAGTCGTTGTCGTATCTGCGCTAGCGTTAGCGGTGTTGCCGCCTTTGGTGACGGGGCAGCCTTTTGACCAATGGATCTATCGAGCGCTGGTATTTTTAGTAGCTTCCTGCCCTTGTGCGTTGGTGGTCTCCGTTCCTCTTACCTACTTTGCAGGAATGGGCATTACTTCGCGACATGGTATCTTGGTAAAAGGCAGTGACTATCTCGATCGCCTCACTCAGGTGCGTACGGTCGCCTTTGACAAAACCGGCACCATCACAGAAGGGGTATTTGAAGTGGTGGAGGTGGTCACGGTAAGTGGCATAACGGAAGGGCAAATCGTAAAGGTTGCAGCCGATCTCGAGCAACACTCCAATCATCCTATCGCAAAATCGATTTTACGCTACAGTGAACATACACCGTTGGATCCCGTAGATGATTTTACAGAGATTGCCGGGAAAGGCGTTCGTGGCCTATGGCGTGGATCCACCGTTTTGGTGGGGACGCAGAGTCTGTTAACGGAAAACGAGGTTGGAGTGATTCCAAATTTGAGATCTGGGACGGTGGTTCACGTATCGGTTGACGGTAAGTATTGGGGACATATACGCATTGCTGATCGCGTGAAAGGCGAAGCGAAAAATGCCATCGCTCAATTGCGAAAGGAAGGGGTCGAAAGGATCGTTCTTTTGACGGGAGATAACGCAGAAACTGGAAAAGCCATTGGTCTTCAAGTGGGCATCGAAGAAATTTACTCCAATCTTCTCCCTCAAGACAAAGTGGGAAAAATCGAAGATATCATGGAAAGTCACTCCCCTCTACTTTTTGTAGGAGACGGGATCAATGATGCCCCTGTCATCGCGAGAGCGGATATCGGCGTATCTATGGGAGACATTGGATCGGATGCTGCTATCGAAGCTTCCGATGTGGTGATCATGAAAGACGATTTGTCCAAATTGGGAACGTTGCTTCATTTAGCAAAGCGGACAAAGGCGATAGCCTATCAAAACATTGTATTTGCATTGGTTTTTAAAGGTGTGGTGCTGATGTTAGGAGCTTTTGGTCAAGTCAATTTGTGGTTGGCGGTGTTTGCAGACGTGGGAGTGGCGGTTCTCGCTGTGATGAATGGGGTACGGTTGCTCAATGAAAAAGAAGCGTAAGGGGAGCTTTCCCTCACGGGGTATTGGCGGTGGCGTATAGGTGGAAATTTCACACGGTTTGAATCCATTGATGCAAAGCTATGCTTTCGGAGGATTGGGATCGCCGTGGTTTTCAGCATTGACAACCGCCAATTTTTTCTATAAGATAGTAAAGAATTGAATAGGGATGGAAGGCATCCGATCACAAGGATTGGAATTACACTGTCGGAGTCCCTCGAGGCGCTGCTCTCTAACGCAGCCAAAGGCATTGTGCAAAGAAAGGTGGTACCGCGACGTCGTCGCCCTTTCCAGTCGATGGCCTTTTATTTTTTTATGAGGAGGATTTACAGCTAAGATGAGACACTACCCTTTAGAACACGACAACGTTTTTGATGAATTGGTGGAACGTGGTTATTTTGAGCAGGCGACATTTGAAGATGAGCTAAAAGAATTATTGGGAAAGGAAAAAATTCCATTCTATATTGGATTTGATGCGACGGCGGATAGCTTGACCGTAGGCCACTTTATACAAATTATGGTCATGATGCGCATGCAACGCCACGGACATCAACCCATCGCCTTACTCGGTGGGGGCACCACCATGATTGGAGACCCTTCAGGTCGCAGCGATATGCGCATGGTGATGACCAAAGATACCATTGATCACAACGCGGAGTGTTTTGCAAAACAGTTTGCACGGTTTTTGGATTTTGATAACGAAAAAGCGATTATCGACAACAATGTGAACTGGTTGCTCGATCTGAACTTTCTCGATTTTATGAGAGAAATCGGCGTCCACTTTTCGGTCAATAAAATGCTCGCCCTCGACGCTTACAAAAATCGTATGGAACAAGGCCTGACATTCTTTGAATTCAGTTACATTCTCATGCAATCCTACGACTTCCTCGTGCTCAACCGAAAATATGGCTGTAAACTCCAAATGGGGGGATCAGACCAATGGTCCAATATTTTGGGCGGTGCGGACTTGGTACGTCGCATCGAAAACGAAAAAGCCTATGCGATGACCTTCAAGCTGTTGACCACGGCGGATGGGGTGAAAATGGGCAAATCTCAAAAAGGCGCCGTGTGGCTTGACGAAAACAAAACCACACCTTACGAACTGTTCCAATACATGCGCAATGTGGACGACCGCGACGTTGAGAAGTTTTTATTGATGCTGACCTTCTTGTCGATTGAAGAGTGTAAACGCCTAGGCGCGTTGGAAGGCGAAAAGATCAACGAAGGCAAAGAGGTTCTCGCCTTTGAAATCACAAAATTGATCCACGGTGAAGAAAAAGCTCGCGAAGCACTAGAAACCTCGAGATCCCTTTTTGTCGCTCGTGAAAGTGTGGATTCCATGCCGAGCACCACCCTTGCCCCCCAGATTTTTGAAGAGGGCGAAGGATTGTTATCGCTTTTGGTGACACTTGGTTTGACCAAATCCAACGGAGAGGGCAGACGACTAGTGACTCAAGGAGGGATTAGTTTAAACGACGAGAAGATCACCGATCCCAATCGAATCGTCACAACAGCAGACTTTACTGAAAAGGGCTTAATCATTAAAAAAGGAAAGAAAATCTATTATAGAGTGGTATTGAGCTAGTATATCACGTCAAAACGCCTGGTACAGGGAGAACACTCCCAGTACCAGGCGTTTGTGTTTAGATCTCTTTAATCAGTTCGCTGGATTTGCCCGCTCTTAAGATATAGGAATCCGTAGGGTGACCGAGTAGGTCGACGATCTTTTTGGATACGGCGATGGATTTATCGATGTCGATTCCGGTTTGAATGCCCATTTCGTCGAGCATGTGGACCACATCTTCCGAAGTGACATTACCAGCCGCCCCAGGGACGAATGGACAACCGCCGACTCCGCCAAAAGAGGTATCGAAACGTTGGATGCCCGCTTGCATGCCCGCAAGGATGTTGGCTATCCCAAGGCCTCTCGTATTGTGGAAATGGAGCCAGAAAGTGACTTGAGGGTACTTTTGGGTGACGAGTTGTGCAATGTCGTAGACTTGGCTGGGAACGGCCATACCGGAAGCGTCGGAAAGGGAGATCTCTGTGATGCCGACGGCGATATAGGCTTCGATAATCGATAACACATCAGCCACTGGTATTTTGTGTTCCCACGGGGAACCAAAAGGCATAGAAATCGAACCTGAAATGGCAATGTCGTTTTCAAGGGCGAGATCGCACGCTTCTTTGAACCCTGCGACGCTTTCTTCGGGGGTGCGGTTGAGGTTGGCGATGTTGTGTGCGCGACTGGCGGACACGTTGAGTTTCACCTTCTTACAGCCACAATCAATGGCGCGGCTGACTCCTCTTGCGTTAGGGATGAGGGCGCGGTATTCGACGCCGTCACGTGGGGTGATAGCGCGGAAAACATCGTCGGTGTTCGCCATTTGAGGAACGGCTTTTGGGTGCATGAAGGATCCCACTTCAATCACTGGGAAACCGGCGTCTGCAATGCCGTCGATGAGGGCGACTTTTTCTTCGACAGACAATATCTTGGGTTCGTTCTGAAGGCCGTCTCGTGGTCCGACTTCACAGAGTATGATGGATTTTGGTAGATTCATCTCAATCTCCTTTTTTTTTCATTTTAGATGGTAGGCAAACGTTGTACGCCTTTTCTATCATTATATCTGCCAGACCACAAAAAATCCAATACAAGGATTGTATCTCATCATAGAAAAAGTGAATCACTGCTGGGGATTGTATAGATATTCACAGCATTTCGATATTGAAGACAATAGAATTTTTCTATCATAGAGAAGGATTTCTTTATATAACGAGAAAACCGCTATAAATAGAGATTGCTGAGTGTATGCGATTCGTTGACAATGTTTTTATCAGGTGATAGGATAAACACAAGTTCCAAAGAATAGAATAAAGTTCCATCTAGCGGAACTCCTGCTGATGGAAAGGGGTTTGGCAGGCGTTAGGAAGAAGATCGGGAGGAAGAAAAGGATATCCTGATCGGAAAATCGAGAAAAGGTGGTGTTATGAACAACAAGGAAGGTAGGCTATTGGATATTCGAGGGCGAAAGATAGGTAAAGGACACGTCAATATCTGTGCATCAATTGCCGTGCGCACCGATTTGGAAATCCTTGACGAGTTGAGAGCCATTCAAGCTGAGGGGACAGATGTGGTGGAGTGGCGCGTGGATCGTTATGAACGAAGAAATGACCCCGTCGCAGTGCTGCAAACGCTACAATTGCTACGGGACTTTTTACCTGACACACCATTGATCTACACTTATCGTTACAGCTCGGCAAAGGCGGTGCGGGAGTTTCCGTTGGAGCGTTCCTTTGAACTATTTGAAAAAGTAGCATCTCAATTGTTGGTCGATCTCACAGACATCGACGCTTTCGGAAATGATGAATGGGCGCGAAAGATGATCGACGCAACCCACGGGAAAGGCATCTACGTGATTTTGTCGATGCACGATTTTGAAAAGACGCCCTCTGTGGCGGAAATGGTGGATCAGTGCATTCGCATGCAGTATTTAGGTGCGGATGTATGTAAACTCTCAGTGACACCAAACTCAAATGCCGATGTGCTTCATCTGTTGAAAGCGACCGACGTGTTTAACGAGCGATTTGCTCGGATTCCACTGATCACCGTGTCTATGACTCACAAAGGGTTGATCAGTCGTTTGGTGGGGGGAGAGTTTGGTTCGACTTTTACTTACGCCTACGCCAAGACCCCATCTGCCTCGGGACAACTCTCCCTGGTGGATATGAAACGCATTAAAGACATTATAGAAACCTACGGCGAATGAGCCCTTGGATTCTAACGAAAGAAAGGAAAAATCATGGCAAAAAAGAGATTGTCTCAGTATTTAGTGGAGTATTTAGAAAACAAAGGGGTGGAGTACGTCTTTGGCCTTTGCGGTCACACGGTCATTGACTTTCTAGACGCTCTAAAAGATTCAAAGGTGAAGTATGTGACATCACGTCATGAACAAGTGTCGGCGACGATGGCGGATGGGTACGCACGAGTGACCAGAAAAGCTTCGGTGTGTTTGACTCACCTAGGACCAGGGCTGACCAATGCGACGACCGGCGTTGCCAATGCGGCTCTCGACAACGTGCCCATGGTCGTTATCGCTGGGGATGTGCCGAGTTACTACTATGGTAAACACCCCCACCAAGAAGTGAACCTTCACATGGATGGCGACCAATTTGAGATTTACAGACCTTTTTGTAAGCGGATTTTCCGATTGGATACCGCAGAGTTGTTGCCCGACTACCTCGATCGCGCTTTCCGTCTGGCGGAATCCGGCCGACCAGGTCCGGTGCTAATCGATATCCCGATGGATATGTTCTCTCGTGAAATGGACGAGGCGGTATGGTCGAGAACGAAACGGGGCACCACAGATACCGTTGGGCCTGCATTATGTAGTGGCGCTGCTGAGGAAATTGCTAAAATGCTCTTAGAAGCGAAGCGACCGGTCATTCACATCGGCGGTCAACTGATTTATACCGACGCGACGCAAGCGCTTACGGAGTTGGTGGAGTTTTTAGACATTCCTGTGACGCGCACCTTAATGGGGCAAGGCGCTCTGCCAGACACTCATCCGCTAATGGTGGGCATGACCGGGTTCTGGGGATTGGATTATGTTAACAAGACGACGACAGAAGCGGATTTGATTCTAGTGCTCGGTTCGCGTATGGCCGAAGCCGATTCCAGTTCTTGGTACCAAGGCGTGAGCTTTGACTTTGAAAACACAAAATTCATTCAAATCGACTTGGCTGATGAGGAAATCGGTCGGAACATTCCTGTGGAAGTCGGCGCAGTTGCCGATCCGAGACGAGCTTGCATTGCAATTCTCAACAAACTCAAAGAAATGAAACCAGAAGGGGTCAAACGCCCAGGGCTTAGAGAAGAAATTGCTAAAAACAAAGAGGCGTTCAAGGCTTCCAATGTGGAAATTTCCAAAGACAGTCGATATCCGATGACACCTCAACGGATTCTAAAAGACGTTCGCGAAGTGTTCCCAGAAGACGGCATTATCTTCACCGATGTGGGTTGGAATAAAAACGGTGTCGGTCAACAATTTGACATCACGATTCCAGGGACCATCTTCCATCCAGGGGGATTGGCGACCATGGGATTTGGGTCATTGGCGATTCTAGGTGCCAAACTCGCCGCGCCAGACAAAAAAGTCATCACCTTGATTGGAGATGGGGGTTTTGGGACCAATCCAACCGTCCTCGCGACGGCAAAAGAACAAAACATTCCAGTGGTGTGGGTGATTATGAACAACACAGCATTTGGCACCATCGCAGGGTTGGAAGCGGCAAACTACGGCCACTCCTTTGGAACGTTGTTCCGTGATGCCGATGGCAAGCCATACAGCCCAGAATGGGCAGAGATCGCCAAAGGTTACGGCATCAAATCGAAAAAGATCCAATCGGCAGACGAGTTTAAGGATGCCTTCCGTGAAGCTCTTGAATCCAACGAGCCCTATGTACTCGATGTGCCAATGGAAAACATTCCAGTGCCAACAGAAGGTATTTGGAATATCAACGATATCTTCACACCCAAAGCCAATGTCATCGATGGACGTTTGGTTTCAGGTGAAGCCGTTCGTTCGAAACACGTGGCCACAGACTAATAATCAAGCGATATGAAGAGGCTTCATATCGCTATCCAACAAATGAAAAGGAGATGGAATATGAACATCCTTAAATGGTTAGACGATCATTTAGAAGAAGTGATCCTAGTGTTGTTGCTCATCGTGATGACCCTTGTCATGGGCGTCCAAATATTTTCTCGATACGCTCTTAAGAATTCGCTGTCCTGGTCCGAGGAGCTGACGCGATTTCTCTTTGTTTGGTCTGGTTTTATCGGCTTGGCTTACACGGTCAAGAAAAACTCAGCCATAAAAATCGAGAACTTTAGACAAGTTATGCCAGCAGCAATCCAAAAAACGATGATCATTGCAGAATGGTTGGTGAGCTTAGGACTTTTCGTCGTCATGTTAGTAGCGGGAACCAACGTGGTGAACGCTACGTTGATCAGCCAACAAACCAGTGCTGCCCTTCAACTTCCTATGTGGATCGTGCAAATCTGCGTGCCCATAAGTGCGGGCTTGGCAATTTTCAGAACACTGCAACAGTTCTATCGCTTGTTCACCGGGAAAACAGCCTTTGTTCAAGATGGTAAAGCCATCTTAGTGGAGCCTGTTTCAAATACAAAATAAGGAGGGTCAACCATGTCAGTTATAGCGTTAATGCTCGTGTTTTTAGGATCGCTGCTCATAGGCGTTCCCATCGGTATGACACTAGGTATCACTGGTTATTTACCGAACTTAGTCGACGTATGGTTCCCAGCGGATCCTGAATTTATCACTCGCGCCATGATCAGTGGAATCAACTCTTTCCCCATCCTTGCCGTACCGATGTTTATCCTTTCGGGAAACATTATGGCAAAGGGAAAAATCAGTGAGAAATTGTTCAACTTCTTCTCGTTCTTCATTGGCGACAAAACGGCAGGGCTTCCCATCACTACCGTGGTGACCTGCTTGTTCTACGGTGCGATTTCAGGGTCGGGTCCTGCGACAACAGCAGCTGTCGGTGCGATGACCATTCCCATCATGATCAAACTCGGCTACGACAAAATCTTTGCAACAGCACTGGTAGCCGTCGCTGGAGGGCTGGGGGTTATCATCCCGCCGAGTATTCCGTTTATCTTCTATGGACAAGCGTCAGGCGCTTCCATTGGCGACATGTTTACTGCGGGAATTATCCCGGGACTACTTATCGGCGGATGCTTGATGGCGTATTCTTGGTACTACTGCAAGAAAAATGGTGAAGACAAAGTCGCCATTGACGCATACGTTGCCGACTTGCGCAAAGACGGTTTCTTCCCGCTGTTAAAAGAGAGTTTCTGGGCGCTTTTGACCCCAGTGATCATCCTCGGCTCGATCTACACAGGTGTCGCTTCGCCGACTGAAGCAGCGGTTATCTCTGTGTTCTACTCTTTGATCGTCGCTCTGTTCATTTACAAAGCCATGGATTTAAACACATTAAAAGACGTGCTCATCGATACAGTTGGCACCTATGCGACCATCTTGTTTATCATCGCGGCAGCAACTGGATTTGCACGAGTGCTCACCTTTATGGAAATCCCGATGATCATTCAAAACTTCATCACAGGTATTGTGAACAATAAAGTTGGTTTGTTGCTGTTGATCAACTTCATCTTGCTCATCGTCGGTATGCTTATGGATACGACGCCGGCTATTCTCATCTTGACACCCATTTTGTGGCCATTGGCGAAAACTTTTGGTCTGGACATCATCCACTTTGGGATCATTATGGTGGTCAACTTGGCGATTGGATTCGTCACGCCGCCTATGGGAGTTAACCTGTTTGTAGCAAGTTCTTTAACCGATATTCCGGTTACGGAAATCGCGAAGAAAGCTGTGCCTTTTATTGTCGCTTTCATCATCGCGTTAATGCTTATCACCTTCATCCCAGGCATTAGCCTATTACTGCTTGGACGCGCATAGGAGGGAAATCGTGAAAAAACGCTTAGCACTATTAAGTCTAATTCTGGCCATTGCACTGATTGGGGCAGGTTGCTCGAGAGAGCGATCCACCGCAGAGCGAGAAGTCTACCCGATTTATCTCGCTTGTGATAGCCCAGTAGATACTGTCACCTTCTACTATTTAGAACACTTTGGGAAGCTTTTGGAAGAAAAATCCAATGGACGCTTCAAAGCGAACTTCTATCCCAACGGTCAAATTGGTGGAGACGCTGATATATTGGAAGGTTTACAAAACGGAAACGTCACCTTTGTCACTCAGACTACAGCACCACAGGTCAACTTTGTACCAGAGCTGGCACTCTTTGACATTCCCAACGCTTTTCCAAACATCCAAACCGCTCGTGCTGTCCTTGACGGGCCATTGTTTGAAAACTTGCAAACCATTTATGCAAAGTACGGCATCAATCTCTACGGATATGCTGACCAAGGTTTTCGTGAAATGTCCTCAAACCGTATGATTAATACGGCTGCGGATTTCAAAGGGATTAAAATCAGAACGATGGAAAACCCAAACCATATCGCTTACTGGCAAGCCATCGGTGCAAACCCGACGCCGATGAACTTTGGAGAAGTGTATATCGGACTACAACAGGGCACCATCGATGCACAGGAAAACCCGTTGGAAACCATCGTATCGGCTAAACTCTACGAGCAACAAGACTACATCGTCAACACCAACCATATCCTTCACACCATTTCATTGGTCGGTAGCGCTGAAATCATCAAAGACCTTCCAGAAGATCTACAAGCGCTGATTCCAGAAGCGGCAAAAGAAGCTACCGTTTTTGCTCGAGATCTTACCGATGAAAGAACGGCAAGTCGATTGGAAATCATTGTCGACAGCGGAACGGAAATCGTAGAACTAGATGATCAAACTAAGGCAGACCTTATTGAAATGGGTCAACCAGCAGTAAAACGCGTCAGAGGCAATATTGGTGACGAACTGCCGGATCTCTTAAAAACCGAAGTTGAACGTTTAAAAGTAGATTAAAGGAGGAGACATGGCTAAAACGACAGATACAAGCGGGCTTCGAACGGTCAATCGCGCATTGGACATCCTCGAGTGTTTTAGCCTTGAAGAGCCAGAGCTTCTCTTTACAGAAATCACAGAGAAAATCGGCTTAGCAAAATCCACCGTATCGCGGATGGTCGCCACCTTGGAAAGTGCTGGCTATCTGACGAAAAACGGTGAAAACAATAAATACCGATTGGGGAAAAAGCTGCTGTTCTTGGGAATGGCAGCTTCCCAATCTTCAACTTACCTCAATGGTGGACAAAAGGCAGTCGATGAACTCAACCAAACTTACAGCCAGTATGTGGCGCTTTTTTACAAAGACGACAATCGTGCGATTTGCGTCTATCAAAGGCCTTCGCCGATGGATGAGCGATTAATATTGGCGACAGGCAGTGCCACACCTCTTGGAGGCAATCTTTGGGGTCAAGTGATGCAAGCGTATCTCGACCATGAAGACATGCCCGACGAGACGAGAGAGGCGATCAAAGAAAGAGGTTACGCCTATCGATCGGCTGTCGATGTCAATGACATTACGGGGATTGCTGTTGCCCTCACATCTGATGGAGGCGAAGTGATCGGCAGTTTGTACATGGAAGGTCCGCTTTATCGCTTTCCAGCAAACCTAGAGGAAGTTGCAAAGATGATGATAGGGCTTGGTCGCAATATGCGCATCCACGCCGATGGGGATACCCCATGAGAGTTATAGAAAGGACACGCTATGGGAAATAGAATACAAGGGACAACTGAAGTCGTTGGACTCGTTGGAGATCCACTAAAACACAGTCGCTCGCCTCACATGCACAACTCCGCTTTTGAAAAGTTGGGGTTAGATTACGTTTACTTATGCTTTGAAGTACCAGAAGGTCAAATTGAAGATGGACTCAAAGCGCTAAAAACCATTAATGCCAAAGGGTCAAACGTTACCTTTCCGCACAAACAAGCGGTGATACCATATCTGGACGACCTCACCGACGATGCGAGACTCATCGGGGCAGTCAACACGTTGGAAATTGACCAAAAGACAAAGAAAATGAAAGGTCACAACACCGATGGTCGCGGCTTTATCGCATCACTTGATGAATTGGAAGTGGTGTTTAGAGGCGAAAAAGTCGTATTGATCGGTTGTGGCGGTGCGGGAAGAGCTATTGCCGTAAACTTAGCACTCGAAGGGGTCAAAGAATTGGTCATGATGGATACAAATGCCACCATGGTGGATGAAGTCAAAGAGATCATCGAAGAAAACATCCCTGGAGTCGTTGTGCGCATTGTAGAAAACAATGCAGAAAACATGAAACGCGAGCTAGAGGACAGCGTGCTTCTCGTCAATGCAACGCCATTGGGGATGAAGGGAAGAGATCACCTTTGTGCTGTGCCAGGACCAGAAGTTTTCAATGCCAACGTCTTTGCTTACGATATCGTTTACGACCCAAGGGAAACCCTGTTTATGAAATATGCAAAAGAAGCGGGGTGTCGTACAGCAAATGGTATCAACATGATGATTTGGCAAGGAGCGATCGCTTTTAAAATATGGATGGGTGTCGATATGCCACAAGACTACGTGCGCCAAGAACTCTTTGAAGGCGATGAATAAGAGACAAATCGGATAAAGGAGCTATTATGGAACAACGTTATTCTCTAGCACAACTCACTGTGCTGAACACCTCACCGCCAGAAATCGCAAAGATCGCTGCAGACTGTGGTTATGATTATGTCAGTATGCGTCAGATTTACATGGGATTGCCAGAAGAGCCGGACTACGATCTTTCGAAAAATAAAACCTTGATGAAAGAGACCAAGCGGGTCATGGCAGATACGGGGATTGCGCTTCTCGACGTGGAATTGGCACGGATTTTCGATGGGATGGATTTAGAAAAGTACCGGCCCACAATGGAAACCGCAGTGGAGCTAGGTGGGAAACACATTTTATCGAGTATTTGGACGACGGAAAAAGACTACTACATTGAGCGATTTGCCGAGCTTTGCGATATGGCAGCAGAATACAACCTCACTGTGGATTTGGAATACGTCCCCATAGCAGGGGTCAAAACCCTCGCTCAAACGGTGGAAGTTCTCAAAGCCGTCAATCGGGACAACGCTGGGCTGATGGTGGATATGCACCACTTCCACAGAGCACACGACAACCCGGAAGACCTGAAGACACTACCTGCAAAATGGTTCCATTTTGCACACCTTTGCGATGCACCTGCAGAGATCCCCACCGATCCTGACGAGTTTTTGAACATCCTCAGAGCGAATCGGTCCTATGTTGGCGAAGGTGGAATCGACCTGTCGGCTATTTTGAATGCCATGCCACAAATGCCTTACTCCATTGAGTTGCCAAGAAATGTCAGCTCCGATGTGATCGGTTACAAAGCCCATGCGCAACGGTGTATTGACACGGCTAAAGCTTATTTTAGTGCTCATCCACGTCGTGAATCATAGAGAAATTCAATAGAGCATAATCATAAATTTAATTGCAAAGAATACATTGAAAAACGTTGTCACAGCACAGCGGGAGTTGACATTTATACGGTAATTAGTATAATTAATCTTAGGAGTGACTGTAACTTCGCAAGCTACCTCTCAATTGTTTTGAAGGGGCTGGGAATGCAAGCTCCACAAATCGCAACGCATCAATTTTTAGGGAGGCATGTACATGACGAAACACGCAAATCCATTGGAAAGCGCTCAATTTCAAGTTAAAGAAGCTTGTGACGCACTAGGTATGGAGCCAGCCGTATACGAACTCTTAAGAGAACCCCAACGGGTGATCGAAGTCACGATTCCAGTCAGAATGGACGACGGATCAACCAAAGTGTTTAAAGGGTGGCGTTCTGCTCACAATAGCGCAATTGGTCCAGCAAAAGGCGGCATCCGTTTTCATCCTAACGTTAACTTGGATGAAGTAAAGGCCCTGTCCATTTGGATGACCTTTAAATGCTCCGTCACAGGGATTCCCTTTGGTGGTGGAAAAGGTGGCATAACCGTCGATCCTTCCACACTTTCTGAAAGAGAACTCGAACAACTCGCTAGAGGATACGTGCGCGGTATGCACAAATACCTTGGCGAAACCATAGACGTCCCTGCGCCAGATGTGAACACTAACGGTCAAATCATGAGCTGGATGCTCGACGAGTACATCCAACTCACCGGCGATCAAATGGCCATGGGCATGATCACTGGAAAAGACGTGCGCTGGGGTGGTTCCCTAGGTAGAAACGAAGCGACAGGCTTAGGTGTTGCCATCACAGTTAGAGAAGCAGCCAAGAAACACGGCATTGATATGACTAAGGCAAAAGTTACCGTCCAAGGTTTTGGAAACGTGGGCAGTTTCTCCGTTAAGCACATCGCATCTCAAGGGGCGAAAGTCGTCGCTATTGCCGAATACGATAAAGAAGGGGCATATGTGGTTTACGATGAAAAAGGATTGGACTACAACACCCTTCAAGAAACGAAAAATGAAACAGGCACCATCCGCAGCTGTGGGACACTGATCACTATGGAAGAGTTCTGGGCTCTCGATGTTGACGTCGTCGTACCGGCAGCTTTAGAAAACGCCATCGACGAAAACGTGGCGCAAACCATCAAAGCTAAACTGATCTGCGAAGGGGCAAACGGCCCTGTCACACCAAAAGCAGATGAAGTCTTGGAAGCGCGAGGCATCACCGTCGTTCCAGATATTTTGACAAACGCAGGCGGTGTTACCGTTTCTTACTTTGAATGGGTTCAAAACCGTTACGGTTTCTATTGGACCGAGGCAGAAGCCAGCCAACGCGAAGAAGAGATGATGGTTCAGGCTTTTGACGACATTTGGGCGATTAAAGAGGAATACAAGAAGAGCATGCGCCAATCGGCCTATATGTTCTCCATCAAAAAAGTAGCAACGGCGATGAAGTTGCGCGGTTGGTACTAATCCACAGCCATAACAGATGACAAAATCGCCTGTTTAGAACACGGCAAAGACAGTTTTTTGTCAAGTGCTGTTGGTCAAGTATTAAATGATAAAAAGCAATATTGAGAGGCGGCATGATTTCATGTCGCCTTTTTCACTTTATACGGGCGCAACTCAATGGGCTAGATATTCTCTTTTTACAGAGTGGTACGTCAAAATAATGGGGATTTGCGGCTTTTATGAAAATCTTTTTGGGAAGATCGACCAAAGCTATACGTTTTTAACGAAAGATTTACAATGATTTGTTTTTTTACAATTATGAATTAAAATTAATCTTATAGTAAGGAAGTCATCGTTGGATTACTGGAAGGGAGGAGGACACCATGAATCTAAAAAATACAGAATCATCGCAAAGGTAATTTTAGTAGTGGTCATAGTAATCAATTTACTCCCCCTCAGATTTGTTGACGGCTATTCTATCCGAAAGGAAGTCTTTCTAAGTATGGTGTTTTTGTTTATCCTTTACCTGATGTTAAGATTCTTTTCCTTACGGTGCCCATTTTGTAAAGAACGATTAAGTAGTAAGTTATCCCATAGATTTTGCCCGAGGTGCGGCATGAGATATGATGAGAATACCTCAAAACAAGAGGTAGTATGAAACATCGATTCTTCAAGTATTTAGACGACTAAAATAGATTTACTGTATATCCAACGCGGGGCCACGTGTCCGCGTTGTTTTTATTGGGCGATAAAAATTTGATTTGCTGGCCGGTCTGTCATACAATATCAACAACAATGGGTGGTGCCGTAACAGTGCCATGCCAATGGCGTGGACGGTTTGCGGATTGAAATCATGTATCGTATGATCGATGTATGGTAACTGCGCACTGTCACAGGGTGTAGGCGATGGTGAGGACTTGACTACAGTAAATCGTGAGGGATATCGAATGAATCAATTGAACAAACTCGATGTGGAAGAGATGAAGATGAGTGCAAAGGAAGTGATCCATGGCGCTCTATTGCTGGTGAGACTGTTTGCCTTGTACGCGGTTCTTTTTGTCGTGGAGATCGTTGCACTCGTGGTGTTTTCACGACAGATGCCTCTTATGCTCATCGCGCTTTTAATCGTCAATGTGCTATTCATCTTTAAAGTCATGAACTACGGTTTCAGAAAGTTGAGAGATGACCATAAACTCGAGCGAATCTTCTCGCTGATCTACGGCGTAGCGTGTTATCTGTGTCTGATCGTTCAGTTTGCCGTTCTCTTTTACATCTTTTACGTCTCTGTCGACGGTGGGGGCGTCATCCCAAAAGAGGTGATGGCAAGCTTAGCCAAAATGGAAAACATGGACAATAGCCCACAGATGTTAAAACAGTATTTATCACCGATCTACACCCACGTGTTTCCAGGTTTTTATAAATTTCCTTCTAACCCGGGGTTTTATTCGATTATTCAATACTATGTGGGCAAGTTCACCGACTTGTTTGTGTTAGCCTATATCGTAGAAGCGATTCGCAAAAGGACGGGATTAAAGTAGTCATCGAAAAGGTCGGTTAAAGGTGCTGATCCCCACAGTATAAGCGACCGTGATTCCAGTTTTCGATGCATGTGCATTTGAATTAGAGATCTTCCAATAACTCAGGAGAAAACATTGGCGATTGAACGGAAAGGGAGGCGTAAAATGGCACAATCAAACCAGACAACTGGAGAAAAGGTGAGTTTTCTAAAACGAAAGAACATCGAATTTTCTGTGCAGCGTTATCTGATTGATGCGCTGGGGTCCATGGCGTTAGGTCTATTCTCATCGCTGCTTATTGGCACGATAATGAAGACGGTTGGAGAAGGGTTAAATATTCCTTTCTTGGTGGATACGATATGGCCAATCTGTCGCGATATGACAGGGGCGGCCATTGGTGTGGCGGCGGCCTATGCGTTAAAAGCGCCACCTTTGGTGTTGTTCGCCTCTGCTGTCACAGGGGCGGCGGGAAACGCTTTAGGCGGTCCGGTCGGCGCTTTTGTAGCGGCGGTTGTCGGTGCGGAGTTCGGTAAACTGGTCTCAAAAGAAACGAAGGTCGATATTATCGTGACACCGACGGTTACGATTCTAATAGGGGTTGCGATAGGGACTTTTATTGGCCCAGGGGTATCGGCGTTCATGACAAAAATCGGCGAATTGATTATGTACGCGACGACATTGCAACCGTTTCTCATGGGTGTTTTGGTGTCGGTGATTATGGGAATGGTCTTAACCCTTCCTATAAGTAGTGCCGCCATAGCGATGATGCTCGGTCTGCAAGGGTTGGCTGGAGGTGCTTCAACAGCGGGTTGTTGTGCACAGATGGTCGGGTTTGCCGTCATGAGCTTTAGAGAAAACCGCTGGGGAGGACTGGTCGCTCAAGGCCTTGGCACTTCCATGCTACAAGTCCCCAATATCATATTGAATTGGAAAATATGGATTCCACCAACGTTAGCCTCTGCCGTAACAGGGCCGATGTCGACGTTGATCTTTAAAATGGAGAATACCCCGATCGGCTCAGGTATGGGGACCAGCGGTCTAGTCGGTCAAATTGGTACCCTCCAAGCGATGGCAGGCAGAGGACCGGAGATCTATCTCTACATCCTCATCCTTCATTTTATCGCACCGGCAATCCTCACTTTGCTCTTTGCTTCGATTCTTCGAAAATGGGGTTGGATAAAAGAGGGCGATCTGAAATTAGAGGTGTAATCGACTACCTAGATGAAGAGCGATGAAATAAAAAAACAAATCCTAGGCTGCAATCAGTCTGGGATTTGTTTTTGAACATTGACCAAGGAGAAATTATCTCCCGAGATCGATGACGTTTTGAATCAAGCCTTTACATCTTCCACAGTGGGTGCCAGCACCTGTGACTTCGCCAACTTTTTCGACGGTATCTGCACCGCCGTTGATAGCATCGACGACATCTTGCAAAGAAGCGCCTGCGCAACCGCAGACTGAGGATAAGATAGGATCTAGTTCGGTCTTGCAACCTTCGCACTCACCACAGACTCCCGCACTCGCCTTCACTTCTTCGACGGTGCGCGCACCTGCTGTCATCGCTCGGCGAATGTCTAAATATTCAACGTTATTTGTCGTACAGACGACTTTATTGTGTCCCATAATTGTTCTCCTTTAGTTTTTTTGGATTGGTCGTGAACCTCTTCTATTATAAAAGAGAAAGCGGATAAAGGCTAGTAGGATTTAAGCGATGACGAAAATAATTGTGGGGTATGACGATAAGAAGGGAGATGGCGGTTGTCATGAAAATGGATACGGTAAAAATGAGCAATAAAATTAAAAATTAAACGTAAAGAAGTAGTCAAATATCAGATAACTTGATATAATGATTATGAATTGCCTTGCAGAATCAAAGTAGGCCATAAAAGGAAGCGGGGTGTTGGTTTTAAATCCGTAAGACTTCTCAGAATAAAATCGTTTTCTAAAAGAAGGTTAACATTTTGGCAAATTTTGAATGGTAGGGTATGAGCAAATAAATCTAAAGGAGAACAGAATTATGGGTGGTAATAATGCAGTCTTAGGGAGAAATACGGAAAAGGCTCCAAAACTTGGTCCATGTTCACAAACTGTTGCTTTCTCGCACTACAACAACTTCTCGGCTCAGTTGCCAGTGGATCCCAAAACGGGAAAGATAGTAGAGGGCGGAATCACGGCTCAAGCGCAACAATGTTTTGACAATGTGAAGGCTATTGTCGAAAGCATAGGCCACGTCATGTCCGATGTGATTCGAATCACCGTTTCTTTAGCGGATATCCAAGATATGGATGCGGTTGACGAAGTTTACAAAACCTTCTTCACAACTTATGTCCCCACTCGCACCGTCGTTGCGGTAGATGCGTTGCCAATGGGAGCCTTGGTTCAAGTGGAAGCTCTAATCTCCAACGGCGAAGGTACGATTCCAAATGAGCCACAAGCGGGTGACATTATTAAATTGACCCACAACACGACTGATGCGCCGATTTGTCCATTATCCACACAAACCGTATCTTTTTCGCACTATAACAACATCAGTACTCAGTTGCCAATCGATCCGAAAGTGGGTAGGATTGTAGCGGAAGGGATTAAAGAACAAACCGAACAGTGTTTGAGAAACATTAAAACCATCGTAGAAAGCATTGACGTACCGTTGGACGACATTGTAAAAACCACGATTTTCCTTAAAAACCTTTCGGATATCGACGCGGTAAACGAAGTGTACGCTAGATTCTTCCCGGATTCTGGTATTGCTCGAGCAGTGGGATACTTGCCGGCTCGTACAGTGGTCGAAGCAGCAGGGTTACCGATGAACGCGCTGGTTCAAATTGAAGCTGTCGTCTCCCACGGCGATGGTACGCCACCTCAAGCTATTGAAGACCGACACGGGCTGATCATTGAAGCGAATAACACGGATAAGGCGCCAAAATGCCCGATGTCCACTCAAACCGTCGCTTTTTCGCACTACAATCACATCTCGGCGCAACTGCCTATCGATCCAACGATGGGTAAAAAAGTCGACGGTGGAGTTGCTGAGCAAGCGGAACAGTGCTTGAAAAACCTAAAAGCCATTGTCGAGAGCATCGATCACGTGTTAGAAGATGTGGTCAAGGTCAATGTCTACATGAGAGACTTAGGCGAGCTTGAAGCTTTCGAAAACGCATACGCTAAATTTTTCCCAGACGGAGTACCGGCTCGCAAGTTTGCAGGCGTGTCCGCGCTTCCCGTCGATGCGTTGATTCAAATCGATGCCGTTGTTGGAAATACTGAAGGCACACCGCCAATCTTGTCATAACTACTGAGTCGTTCTTCTGAGGAGAACGGAATTCAACATTATCCTATCATGAAAAAGCATTGAGGTTTGCATCACATCTTAATGCTTTTTTTTCATGAAGGTGGCACTTTTCAAAGGGATAAGAGATGGTCATTTTCCCTTGCAAATCCCACGAGCAATTTGATACACTAGGTCGTGATATGTAGATAAGGAAGGTTGAAATGAAAACAGAATCAATAGATGGAATGTTGCCTTACGGACCATGGAAATGGTGGATGGGGTTAATTGGCTTAGCTTGTTTTGTACTGACCCTTACCGTCTTACAACTCCTACCCTATCCTTTGATGGAAATGTTGCAGATCAAAGACCAAGTCAAAGGGATGGCAGAGATCACGCCGTTGCTCACGGCGATCCAATTCGTCATTTGGGCGGTCTGCCTGATCATTGTAGCGTTTGTATTCGCTAGACCGGTATCACGAGAAGATTTTGGGTTTTATCCGAAAAAGTTGGGGACGATAATCGCCACAGGGGTTGGTATTGCAGTGGTATACATTGCTATCGTTCAGCTTATCGAGCGCTTCAATCCCGCTCTTGCCAAGACAACTATCGAAGGCGCTGTGCAACTTGGGTTTGGAAAAGGGTTCAAAAAAGATGCGCTGATTATCCTCAATGTTTGCTACTTGGGACCCTTTTTCGAAGAGTTTTTCTTTAGAGGATTTTTGTTTAGAACCTTTAGGGATGGTCTTTCAAAGCATTTGCCAAAGACGATCAGTTTGATCATTGCATTGGTAGTGTCTGCAACGGTTTTTGGTCTCGCTCATGGCGGTGGAAGACTCCTGATTCAAAAAATCGAACTTGTGATCTGCGGTGCGCTGCTAGCGTTAGCATTTGTGCGGACGGGAAGTCTCACCACATCGATTTTGATCCACGGGATCAACAACAGCGTGGCTTTGTTGCTGATGTTATCCTTGGCGAAAATTTCACTTGATCACGTGGGGTTGTTAGTCATGGTGTTGTTGGCGCCTTTGATCCTTCTGTTCATATCTCAAATGATCGCTTCAAAACCTAAAGCATTAAAGGAGAAAACGGAATGAGTGCAGAACAAAAAACGTTGACCGATCAGGAGAAAAAGGACCTTCTCGAGGTTTTAGAAAAGCGCTTTGCCGATTGTGAAAAGCGCCATCCAGACCTTAAATGGGAGCCCATCGGCGAGCGGTTGGCAAAGGACGCCGCTGTTTTATGGTCCCTGCAACAAATGGAGGCCACCGGCGGTGAACCCGACGTGCTCGGTTACGATAGCGAGGCGGAGAGGTATCTTTTTTGTGACTTTTCTCCGGAAACGCCAGTTGGTCGAAGAAACCTTTGCTACGATCCAGAAGCGTTGGAATCGCGTAAAAAGAATAAACCCGGTGGCAGTGCGGTGGGATCGGCTTTGGCCATGGGCATCGAGTTGATGACCGAAGACCAATACCGTATGCTCCAAGAAGTGGAAGCGGTGGACTGTAAGACCTCGAGTTGGATAAAAACGCCGGAGGTCATTCGTCGCTTGGGAGGAGCGCTTTTTTGCGATCGAAGATACGCCACGGTATTTGTCTATCATAACGGCGCAGAGTCCTACTACTCGAGTCGAGGATTTCGCGGCGTGTTGAAGGTCTAGGCTGAAGGCGAGGAAACTTGCGCTAGAAATGAAATATATTTTATCGATACTCAATGGAAAGGATATCGGAGAAAGGGTAAATTTACAGGTTAGGAAGAGATTGGACAAGGGTATTCCATTTGTCCGGCGTGACAAACTAGTAGCCAGTTACTGCGTTTTCTGATATACTTTTTAGTAGAAAGCCCTTGGAATAATTGATCTATAGTCAATTACTATCCATGGGCCAAGAAGGTTTTCCAGGTTATTTATTTGATGGATTACATAATATTAGTGTCTTACGGTATCGTTTCCATTGGGGAAAAACGCAAAGAAAAAATTAATAGGAGGAAATGTCTACGTGATTAAGCGAAAAAAACGCAAACTAAAAGTGGCGATCGTTTGTTGCAATGGCGGTAGCCCACTAAAATCGGAGATTGATAGAGCGGCGTTGTCGGGAATGAATTGTTCTGCATTGTTGGAGGCCTATCCTGAAGGGGTGTATGACTGTACATATGGGTGTTTAGGTGGAGGAAGTTGTGTGGCGGCGTGTAAATTTGGCGCAATCGCCATTGATGAAAACCATATCGCGCGTATCGATCGCGAGAAGTGTACGGGGTGTGGCCTATGTGTTAAAGCCTGTCCACAAAACATTATACGCATAGCTTTGGCGGAAAACGTGATCACCGTTCAGTGTTCCAATGGTGCCAAGGGGCCGGAGGCGAGAAAGCAATGTAGTGTGAGCTGTATCGCATGCGGTATCTGTGAGAAAAACTGTCCAGCTGATGCGATTCACGTCATCGACAACTGTGCGATTATCGATCAAGAGGTTTGTATTGCTTGTGGTATGTGTGCAGTGAAGTGTCCGAGGGCCTGTATTGTGGATGCAAACGGCGTGTTGACAGAAATTAAATAAAGCGAAGGAGTTGAAGGAATGACAGCTAACTATAGTTTTACTGTAAACGGGGTTCTTCGAACGACAAGCGAAGACAAATCCCTTCTTCGCTATTTGCGAGATGATCTCAAGCTCTTCTCCGTGAAAGACGGATGTAGCGAAGGCGCTTGCGGAACTTGCACCATCATCATGGATGGGGTAGCGATTAAAAGTTGTGTATTGACGACAAAAAAAGCGGTGGGAAAGACCATCATCACAGTTGAAGGGTTGAGCGATCTCGAGAAGGAAGCTTTTGTCTATGCATTTGGCGCGCGAGGCGCGGTACAATGCGGTTTCTGTATACCGGGTATGGTTATGGCAGGAAAGGCGGTTCTCGACAAAAATCCAGATCCTACAGAAGACGAGATTAAATACGGGATCAAAGGCAATATTTGCCGTTGCACAGGCTATAAAAAGATCATCGAAGGCATTCAATTGGCAGGGGAGATCCTCCGAGGGGAAAAAGTCATCGATGAAGCCCACGAAGAGGGTGAAAACTTTGGCGTGGGAGAAGGGGCATTCCGGATTGACGTCCGCGAAAAAGTGTTGGGCTATGGCGAATACGCTGACGATATGGAAGTTGAAGACATGGTCCATGGTTCTTGTGTGCGTTCAAAACACCCAAGGGCTAAAGTGTTGAGCATCGACGCTTCTAAGGCATTGGCCCTAGAAGGGGTTATTGCTGTATTGACTTCGGAAGACGTTCCGAACAACAAAGTAGGCCATATCCAACAGGATTGGGACGTGTTTATCCCCGTCGGCGAGTATACTCGATCTGTGGGCGATGCGATCTGCATGGTCGTCGCTGAGACGGAGAGCATTCTCGAAAAAGCGAAAAAACTCGTCAAAATCGAATATCAAGTGGAAGACCCAGTGAGAACGATTCAAGAAGCGATGGCGGAAGATGCACCTCTCCTTCATCCCAATGGCAACCTGTGCCAGAAACGTCACGTCACTCGCGGCGATGCGAAAACCGCATTGGCAAACTCCAAATACGTGGTCACCGAGTCTTACAAGACACCATTTACGGAACACGCTTTTTTAGAGCCAGAATGTGCGATCGCGCATCCATACAAAAACGGTGTAAAAGTTTACACCTCCGACCAAGGGGTTTACGATACGAGAAAAGAAATCGCGATCATGTTTGGTTGGCTTGATGAGCAAGAACGCGTCGTCGTTGAAAATAAACTCGTCGGTGGGGGCTTTGGCGGAAAAGAAGACGTTACCGTTCAGCACATCGCTTGTTTAGCTGCCTATAATCTTCAAAAGACTGTAAAAGTAAAATTCACTCGCCAAGAATCTTTGAACTTCCACCCCAAACGCCACTACATGGAAGGGACATTTACCTTGGGGTGTGATGAAAATGGAATATTCACGGCGTTAGATTGCGATATCTACTTCGATACTGGAGCCTACGCTTCCTTGTGCGGTCCGGTTTTGGAGCGGGCATGTACCCACTCTGTAGGACCCTATACCTACCAAAACACCGATATTCGCGGCTACGGATATTACACCAATAACCCGCCGGCAGGGGCTTTCCGTGGATTTGGCGTATGCCAAAGCGAATTTGCATTGGAGTCCAATATCAACCTATTAGCTGAAAAAGTCGGTATCTCACCTTGGGAAATCCGTTATCGCAACGCCATTGAACCCGGTGCTGTATTGCCAAATGGACAGATTGCAGACGTCTCTACGGCGTTGAAAGAAACGCTGTTGGCAGTCAAAGACGTTTACGAACAAAACCGCGACCGCGCTGGTATCGCCTGTGCGATGAAAAATGCCGGCGTCGGGGTTGGCTTACCAGACAAAGGCCGTTGTAAATTAGTCGTCAAAGACAGTGTGGTTCAAATCTATTGTGCGGCTTCTGAAATCGGACAAGGTTGTGCGACGGTATTTGTTCAAGTGGTGGCAGAAACCGCCGAATTGCCGTTGAAAAACATCAAAAATATGGGCGTGAGTTCTGAACTGGCACCAGACTCTGGAACCACTTCAGGTTCGCGCCAAACACTGCTCTCTGGTGAAGCGGTGCGCGGAGCGGCGGCTCAGTTAAAAGAAGACATGTTGCAAGTGGATAACGACTTAACCAAACTCGAAGGCAAAGAGTATTTCTACGAGTACTTTGAACCCACTGATCCATTGGGATCGGATAAAGCCAATCCGAAGAGCCACATCGCATACGGTTTTGCGACCCACGTGGTACTTCTGGATAAAAAGGGTAAAGTTGAGGAAGTATACGCTGCCCACGACTCGGGTAAGGTCGTTAACCCTATCGCCATTCAAGGCCAAATTGAAGGTGGCGTGCTCATGGGATTGGGCTATGCGTTGACTGAAGACTGGCCATTGAAAGACTGTGTGCCACAGGCGAAATTTGGAACTCTGGGATTGTTGAGAGCCCACCAAATTCCAAACATCCATGCGATTTACGTCGAAAAAGACGAGTTATTGGATGTGGCCTATGGGGCAAAGGGTATCGGCGAAATCGCCACCATCCCGACAGCTCCCGCAGCCCAAGGGGCTTATCTTGCATTGGACGGAGAACTACGCCGTTCGTTGCCGATGGACAATACTTTTTATTCAAAGAAAAAGAAGTCATAACATATAGGTGAGCGCAGACGGTTGACGTCTGCGCCGCACTTATTTTAAATGGAGCATACCATGCATGAGATTTAGAACTTTTTAGATGGCCAAGGTCGGCTCAAACAGTTTCCGGCAAAGCGCAAAATGAAGTTCTATGCGCTCTTTTATCTAGCGGATAAGTTTGAACAGAAAAAAACCTACACTGAGCCTGAGGTCAATGCCCTACTCAACCGTTGGCACACTTTTGAAGATCCGGCGACGCTTAGACGGGAATTGTACAACTGCCGGTTTTTGGATCGAGATACGGCTTGTACCCATTACGTCCTCGAAAAATCGCCTCCCACAATGGAGGAGTTACTCGATCGTATCGGTCGTGGAGAGTGATGACAAAGATCAGATCGGCAAAGGCCGATCTTTTTTTTGACTTACACATTGACAAACATCGATATGAGAGGTATGATAAAAACAATTAAACTGATATAGAGGAGGGGCTATGGAAAATTATATCGAGAACGCAAAGGTTTTTAAAGCTTTTTGCGATTCCAATCGTTTGATCATACTCAATCTGCTAAAAAATGGTGAAAGATGTGCTTGTGAGTTATTAGAAGAACTTCACATTAGTCAACCGACGCTTTCTCATCATATGAAGATTCTGTGTGAAGGCGGTGTCGTCAATGGGCGAAAAGAGGGAAAATGGACTCATTATTCATTGAACGTTGAGGGGATCGCCTATGCGATAGGGTTGTTGGAGGCGATGGAAGAGGTACAAGTGGTTAAATCCACCTGTTGCTAACAGAAAGAGAGTAGAAGGGATGAGACATCAAGGAGAGAAAAAATGGAAGTGATCACAAGTAGCTGGAACTTCATACAATCCCAAATCTTTGGGATGAAATGGCTTAACGACCTTGTGGGAACAGGGTTAGGTGCCGTAGGTATCGATGTGGGAAGTCGATGGGGCGGTAGTTTGCATTTTTTCATTTACGATATCATTAAAATCGTTCTTTTGCTTTGCGTGCTGATCTTTTCGATTAGCTACATCCAAAGTTATTTTCCCCCAGAGCGCTCAAAAAAAATCCTCGGGCGTTTTAAAGGGGTGGGAGCAAATGCAATGGGTGCTCTATTGGGTACGGTGACCCCCTTTTGTTCTTGTTCGTCAATTCCGTTGTTTATAGGATTTACGAGCGCAGGGCTGCCTATCGGGGTGACGTTTTCTTTTCTCATCTCATCGCCGATGGTGGATCTGGGATCGTTGGTGCTGTTGATGTCTATTTTTGGAGGAAAAGTCGCGATTTTGTACGTGTTGTTGGGTCTTATCATTGCGATTATCGGTGGCACGGTGATCGAAAGAATGAGAATGGAAAAGTACGTCGAAGACTTTATTTTCAATGTATCGCCTGTGGATATCGAATCGCCGACGCTGACTACAGCGGATCGGTTGGCTTATGCAAAAGATCAGATGGTTTCGACCTTTAAGAAGGTCTTTCCCTACATCGTCGTCGGTGTTGGCATTGGGGCGGCAATCCATAACTGGATCCCTGAAGAGTGGATCGCAAGCCTGTTGGGCACCCACAATCCCTTTGGCGTCGTATTGGCAACGATAGTGGGGATTCCCATGTATGGGGACATCTTTGGTACCATTCCCATAGCTGAGGCACTGTTGGCAAAAGGCGCTCAACTGGGGACGGTTTTGTCGTTTATGATGGCAGTAACCACCCTTTCACTACCGTCGCTTATCATGTTGCGAAAGGCTGTAAAACCCAAACTATTGGCGCTTTTTATAGGGGTGTGTGCAGTGGGGATCGTTATCGTCGGATACTTCTTTAACGCCATACAGCCGTTTATCGTCTAGCAGAGGCGTTGCCAAACGCCAATATAAGGAGGAAATCATGAAACCTAAGGTAGCTTTTGTTTGTGTCCATAATTCCTGTCGTAGCCAAATAGCAGAAGCTTTGGGAAAGCACCTGGCATCTGATATTTACGATAGCTACTCCGCAGGAACCGAAACCGTCCCTCAGATTAACGCTGATGCTGTTCGATTGATGAAATCTAACTACGATATTGATATGACAGTCGATCACTATTCAAAAACAATCGATGCCCTTCCCAAGGTTGACGTTGTTGTAACCATGGGGTGTAATGTGAGCTGTCCTTTCCTCCCTAGTCAACACCGTGAAGATTGGGGGTTAGATGATCCCAGTGGCAAAGCCGATGCCGTATTTCTAGAAACCATAGCAGCCATTGAGAAGAAAGTATTAGACCTAAAAGACCGCATTGCTTCGGGCGTGGTGGCGTTAGAGCTCAGGTAACCTTTTGGGTGAGCGTTCGTCCAAGAATTAAAGTTATGCGAGAAAACCCATAGGGTCGCCAAGGCGGCGATCCTATGGGTTTTTTATGAAGTGAGATCATCGGTGTGGGCGAGGATCACGGTGATCCCCAGATCTTTGATGGCTTGGACAAACGAGGGATCCGCATCGGAATCGGTGATCAGAGTGTCGATGTCTTTTAGACTTCCAGAGACAAAGGCGTTGACGTGATCGAGTTTTGAACTATCCACAAGAAGGATTTTGCATTTGGAGTAATTGTCTGAGAGCATAAGTTTATTGATCGCCACTTCGTCGATGATGGCTGTAGTGATCCCTTCAGTCAAATCCAATCCACTGGCGCCGAGAATTGACTTCGTGGCTTGGACTCGTGTCAGGTTATTTGTAGCGAATTCTCCAGTCATCGCCGATTTTGGTGGGCGTGTTTCGCCACCGGTCAGCATGAGCTTGATATTGGGTGGAGTGTTTTTTTCTATGGCTTTGCCATTGTTGGTAATGACGGTTACAAATTTATTGGGTTCAATGTATTGAAGGGTTTCGAGGGCGGTGAGGGAGCTGTTGACAAATAAGATATCCTCATCGTGGACCAAGGACGCCGCTGTCTTTGCGATGGCCGATCGCTTTTGCTCTAAAAGAGACGCGATGCGATGCTCGGAAGGAGCTGCTTGGGCTCCGCCGTGAACTCGAACGATGAGACCTAATTTCTCGATGGCGGTGAGATCTCTACGGACCGTTGGTTCGGAGATGTCGAATAATCGAGCGAGCTTTTCAACAGAGGTGTAGCCTCTTTCATGTATGTGTTGTATGATTTTGCGTCGTCTCGCGTCGATGACGCTTTTTTTTTGTTTCATTAAGACCTCCATAGTCAATCAATTGATCGTATTGTATCATAAAATGCGATCGAAATGGGAAATAAATCAAAAAACCAGATATTAACTTATTGTAACATTTCAATACAGGTCAACTGAAATTAATCGGTCATGATTCGATTATAAAAACGATTTAAATAATCGGAAAACGATAACGAAGATATAAAAAGATCAAACGAACAAAAAAGGTATGATCGAGGACTTGAAAAAGAGATTAAATCAAGGTAAACTGTGTACACAGGCGCCGAGAAAGCTCAAATTGAATAAAAGGAGGTGGAGGATGTTAAGAGCGCTTAAATGCGAAGTGCTAGAAGTCAAGTGAGTCCTACCAAAACACGGTTTAGTGACCTTTACTTGGGGAAGGTGTCGGGGATAGACGAAAGGACATCGTTATAAAGCCCACGGGAGTGTCCTATGAGAAAGTGACAGCAGAGGACATGGTGGGAGATGTGAATGGTAACGTTGTCGAAGGCGAGGTCAACTCGTCAAGCGACGCGTATGGCTGCTAAGTATGCGGGTGCTTCGCAGAAGCATTTTTAGTAGCCACGGTACGACTTAAAGGTGATATACTGTTGATCATATACGACATATGATCCTACCGTATCCAGAAAAACTGGATGGAGAAAGGAAAACGATATGCCAAATATTAAAGACATTACGAGAGAGAGTTGGGTCCTTGGCGCTTTCCCAGAATGGGGCACTTGGCTCAATGAAGAGATCGATAACGAAGAAGTCAAACCCGGCACTTTTGCCATGTGGTGGTTGGGATGTGTTGGACTTTGGGTAAAAAGTGAAAACAATACGAACATCGCCATCGATTTATGGTTTGGAAATGGGAAACGCACGAAACAAGTCAAGGAAATGGCACCTTATCACCAAATGCGCAATATGATGGGGGTAAAAGCGCTTCAACCTAATCTTCGCGCTGCACCCATCGTTTACGACCCATTTGCAGTGACTCAGGTCGATGCGGTGTTATCCACCCACTACCACAACGATCACATCGATCCTTACTTTGCAGCTGCGGTCATGGCGAATTGCCCTGGTGAACCGCCGTTTATCGGGCCGGAAGAATCGGTCAAGAAATGGTTGAGTTACGGCGTTCCAGCTGAGCGTTGCCAAGTGGTAAAACCAGGGGATGTGATCAAAATAAAGGATACTGAGATCATCGTCGTCGATAGTTTTGACCGCACTTGTTTGGTCACCACGGAAGTTGGCGAGGATATCGAAGGTGTATGCCCGTCAAATATGGACGAAAAAGCGGTGAACTTTATCATCAAAACCCCAGCGGGAAGCATTTACCACAGTGGAGACTCCCACTATTCCATCTACTTTGCGAAACACGGTAAAGATTATGATATCGATGTGGCTTTGGGTTCCTACGGTGAGAATCCTGCGGGTTGCCAAGATAAAATGACTTCCATCGATATTTTGCGCATGGCGGAAGCGTTGCGATGCAAAGTGGTTATCCCAGTTCACTACGACGTTTGGTCAAACTTCAAGGCTGATCCCAAAGAAATTCTGATGAATTACCACTATAAAAAGAACGCGCTCCAATACGAATTCCATCCGTTTATCTGGGATGTCGGCGGAAAATACGTATGGCCGCAAGACAAAGACTTGGTCGAGTACCATTATCGTAGAGGATTTGAAGACTGCTTTGAAAACGATCGAAACGTCCCCTTCCGTTCGATCTTGTAATCACGCGAATTAAGACCCACAATTCAGGAGGTCAATTATGGTAATATTTGAGACAATATGGACGTTTATCGCAAAGAACATCTTTACACAACCGGCGTACTTTATCGGGTTTATCGTATTATTGGGCTATGTGTTGCTAAAAAAACCTTGGTATGAGTGTTTAAGTGGTTTTATTAAAGCTACTGTCGGTTATTTTATCTTGACCGTAGGATCAGGAGGTTTGGTTTCAAATTTCCGCCCGATTCTCGTCGGGTTAAAAGATCGCTTCAATCTTTCAGCGATGGTTATTGACCCTTACTTTGGACAGAATGCGGTCCAAGCTGCCATGGAACAGGCGGGAAAATCTTTTTCGCAAGTCATGGTGTTGCTGTTGATCGCGTTTATCTTCAACATTTTGTTGGTGCGTTTTCAAAAAATCACCAAGCTCAGAGCGGTGTTCACCACAGGACACGTGCAAATGCAACAAGCGGCGACGGCTTTTTGGTTGATTTTCTTCTGTTTCCCAGAGTTAGGCGATACGCCGACTTTGATGGTCATGTCCCTACTACTCGGCCTGTACTGGGCGGTGGGATCGAACCTGACGGTAGAGCCCACCCAAGATTTAACCGAAGGGGCAGGGTTTTCCATCGCTCATCAACAAAACTTTGGAATCTACATATTTTCAAAGTTGTCTGAACGCTTAGGCAAAAATGATAAAAACACCAAAAAGTTGGAAGATATGGAATTGCCGGGTTGGCTTTCGATGTTTAATGACAATATGGTGTCCACGGCAGTATTGATGACTTTTTTCTTTGGCGGAATCCTTCTGGTACTCGGGGAAGACTACATCATCGCCCAAGAATTTATGAAACAGGGAGACAGTTTCTTTTTCTACATTTTAACCACGTCATTTAATTTCGCCGTATTCTTAGCCATATTGCAACTTGGCGTCCGCACTTTCGTTGCGGAACTCACCGTGTCCTTCCAAGGGATTTCCGATCGCTTGCTTCCAGGAGCGGTACCAGGAATTGATTGTGCAGCGGTTTTTGGTTTTGGATCACAAAACGCAGTGACCATAGGGTTTTTATTTGGAGCGATCGGGCAGTTTCTCGCCATTGCAGCGTTGATTTTGCTCAAGAGCCCGACTATCGTCATCGCGGGATTCGTTCCAGTTTTCTTTGATAACGCCACTATCGGTGTATATTGTAACAACAAAGGCGGTATACGTGCGACGATGCTCATGCCGTTTATTTGCGGGCTGTGTCAAGTCTTTGGCTCTGCACTCATCGCAAGTTGGGTGGGATTAGCCGTACATGGCGGATATTTGGGGATGTTTGACTGGGCGACGGTGTGGCCGATGTTCACGGTCATTATGAAGGTTTTAGGTTATGTGGGCATAGGTGTTGTGGCGCTGATCTTGATTGGCATCCCTCAATTGCAATACGCGGCAAACAAAGAAGGATACTTTTTATGTGTATCCGATTACGATGCTTATCGCGAATTGAAAGAGAAAAAACAGGCCCGTTAATCGTCTAAAAAGGAATAAAATATTAGGAGGAAGACATGAAAGTACTAGTATGTTGTGCAAATGGGGCGGGAAGCAGTTTGATGATGAAGATGAAAGTTCAAAAAGCCTTTGATGAATTAGGCATTCCAGCAACAGTGGGACACACCTCGTTGTCAGAAGGGAAACACTCCTCACGCAATTACGATGTGGTATTTTGCGCTCAAAACTTCGTTGACACCTTTAAAGACTCGGCAGCTCGTGGCGTCACCGTTATTGGGATGAGAAACATTTTATCAGTTCAAGAAGCGAAAGAAAAAATAGAGGCAGCGGATATTGGCGGGAAATAGACAATAAATAAACAGGCGGTGACAGGTTCACCGCCTGACCTCTTGAAAGGAGACGACATGTCAACATTAAAAACACTGACCCTGGACGATATCACTTTAAACATCGAAGCTATGGATTGGGAAGACGCCATTCGCAAAGCGGCAGCGCCCATGCTCGCAAGGGGAGACATCGAGGCGCGCTATATCGATGCGATGGTTGAGAGCGTAAAAAAACACGGTCCCTACATTGTACTTAGCGACCACGTCGCCCTTGCCCATGCGCGGCCAGAAGACGGCTGTGTGAAAACCGGTTTGTACTTTACCACCCTTTCGCCAGAAATCTCATTTGGCAGCGAAGACTTCGATCCCGTTCGCTTACTCATCGTTCTGTCAGCTGCTGATTCCGAAAGCCACGTCGGTTTGTTAGCGGATCTTTCTGACATCCTAGGGGAAGAAGAAGCAATGGAAGCCTTGATGAACGCAGAGTCCAAAGAGGCGTTTTTAGCGGCAGTCAAATCGGCCCTAGCATAGGTGAGACAATGAAAACTCGAAAGAAAATCATCGCCAACATGCCTAAATGCTACTCCATATGCCCGATAACCGTACGCGGAATTGAAGGTTTTTTAATCGCCACAGAAAAGCTTGGCGAGTGCAATTTTTTCGATCTCGACGGCAATCTCGTTGAAACCGTATGGTCAGAACCTGGCGGAGTGATGACCATGGTGCCCGTTCCAGATGGCGATGGTGCGTTTTTGTCCACTCAACGGTTCTTTTCACCAAATGACTCAAAAGACGCCCAAATCGTATTGGCTGCCCCTGTTAAACAAGGGTGGGACATTAGGCCACTCGTAGCGCTACCGTTTGTTCACCGCTTTGACATTTTGACAATAGGTGCTGAACACTATGTCATCGCTTGTTCTTTAAAATCGGATCATGAATTTAAAAACGACTGGAATCATCCAGGGAAAATCTATGTCGGAAAACTTGACGACGTTCTAAAATCCACAGGCGGTCTACACCAAGGGTTAACGGTACTCAAAGATGGGCTCACCCACAACCACGGCTACTATCGCGGAGAAGAAAAAGGCGTCCCGTTCTCGGTCATCTGCGCAGATGAAGGCATCTTCCGAGTGGATCCGCCCTGTGATGGGAAAGATTGGAAGGTAGAAAAAATCTCCCCTCAAGCAACCAGTGATGCGGTACTCTTCGATCTCGATGGCGACGGTGAAATGGAACTGATTACCCTCTCACCTTTTCATGGAGACCACCTCGATGTGTTTAGAAAACGAGCAGATCGCTACGAAAGGGTGTATTCTTCGCCACACGTCCTCGAATTTCTCCATGGAATCCACGCAACGACCATTAAAGGCGTGCCAACGGTCCTCATCGGGAATCGAAAAGGCGAGCGCAAATTATTTGCTCTACAGTGGAACACAGAGACTAAACAGTTTAAAGAAGTCCTTATCGACAAAAACGTTGGCCCAGCAAATTGTAACTCCATCGAAAAAAACGGAAAGTCGATGATTATCTCAACCAATCGAGAAATCGATGAAGTGGCACTGTATGACGTTCTTGATTGAGAAAAAAGCACAAACACCTATGGTGTCTGTGCTTTTTTTGTGGGCAAATGACGGACGGTTGAAGTAACGAACGCCATAGTATTAACTTGTAATACGAGAAAGTGCGAGAATCTAGCGGTGAAAACTATTGACACGACAGGTTATGACATGTTATGATAGGTCATAACAACCAATGAAAGGCGGTGGATGAATTGAAGTTTAATTATATTTCAGGACCATTGTACGTTCAGGTGTATGAGGAAATTAAAAGGCGGATATTGAATAAAACGTATTCGGTGGGAAAACTTATTCCTTCTGAAGCGTCTTTACAACAGGAGTTTGGCGTCAGTCGAATTACAATACGACGGGCACTTGATGATTTAGTGAATGATGGCTTCATTTACAAACGACAAGGGGTAGGTGCTGTTGTGCTCTCTACTAATCAGTATGAAGACACGTTCAAACTCAACAGTTTTACGGAAGATGTTATTCTACAAGGCAAAAATCCATCTTCCAGCGTTTTGAAACAAGAAGTGGTAGAGGCATCTGTTGAGGTCGCAGAGAAATTGCAAATTAAACCTGGTAAAGGTGTATTTTTCTTGAAGAGATTACGCTTGATCGATGGGAGTATTGCGGGCTTACATGAGACGTATATCTCGATGCGTTTTGGGTTGGATTTTACCGATAAGGTTTTTGATGAGAAAGCTTCCCTCTATAAGTTTTATGAAGAGAACAATGTGATTTTAGGCACGGCTGAGGAAACCATCGAAGCGATTATCCCTTCGGAAAGATTGCGATGGGAACTCTTCATGGAAGAGAATGAGCCGTTAATGTTTAGGAAAAGAATTAGCTATGATGAACAAAAATGTCCTATCGAGTATTCTAAGAATTATTACTTTGCAAAACTCTACAAGTACGTCATCAGTTTAAAAAAGTAGGGTTGCAGGTTGATAATAGAGTAAATACAGTGAGGAAAGGAGGTGAAGTGATGAAAATTTATGATTCACATGGACACATGGGGCAGACGAGTTCAGGTGAAAAGGTAGATAGTTCCAGACTTGTCGCAGAAATGAGACAGTATGGGATTGAGAAGATTGGTATTTCGAGTCTTTCGGGAATAGTTACAAGGGTACAAAATAATCTTGTTCGAGATGTCAAACTCGAAAACCCTGAACTTGTAAAAGCGTATGCGTTTATCAATCCAAAGGCGCCAGATGCACATGATGAAATCGATCGATGTCTAGGCAAGTATCAATTTGATGGGGTGAAATTTCATCCGTGGAAACACGGTTATTACTCCGATAATACACCGCAAATAGACGATATTCTGACGCATATTGAAGAGTATGGGGTGCATGTGCAAGTCCACGTAGGAACAAGTCCGCTGAGTACGCCATTCGCTTGGATGCGCTACGCTCAAAAGCATCCAAATTTGAGAATGGTATTTACTCATATGGGGTGTCGAGAATTTGGCTATAGTGTCGTAGAAGGCGTGAGAGACATACCAAACATTTCTCTTGAAACATCCGTTATTTACGATAGGGATGTGTTGGAGCGCGTGAAGGATGTGGTGGGTGCGGAACGCATTCTATTTGGTTCGGATTGGCCTTACAAATCTACGGAAGTTGAGATTGAAAAGATCTATAAGCTTGGTCTTGATGCCAAAGAGTTAGAGCAAGTGTTTTATAAAAATACAGCGTCCTTGTGGGAAAAATAAGACTTTTAGGGAGGTACTTAGGATGAATGTCAACGTATTTAGGATTGATGATCGATTAATTCATGGACAAATCGTTACGAAATGGATTGGAGAAGCAAATGCAAAAACGATTTTAGTCGTCGATGATAAAGCGGCTAAAGATCCGATCCAACAATCGATTTTAAAATTTGCTGTACCGTCAGGTGTGAAATTAGAAATTTTATCGAAAGTCGATGGGTTGAAACGCATTCAAGAAGACGAATCAAATCTTAACGTTTTACTATTGATGCGCAACCCTAAGGAAGCGAATGCGTTTCTTGAAATGGGTTTTAAAATTGATCGAATTAATCTAGGCAATATTAGCAACAGCAAGTCAGTGACGGGGCGTACGAAACTTCTTGATTACATTTATGTTGAAGAAGGCGATGTCGCAGCACTCCAATCGATTAAAGAGAAAGGGGTGGCATTGATGGTCAAAGCGATCCCGGAAGAAAGAGAAAAAGATATCTTTGATTTGATTGACAAGAAGATAAAATAAACGCAGCCTATTAAATACTAGAAAAGGGTTTTGGAGGTAAATATGTCAATATTTATGCAAGCGTTATTGGTATCGCTTATTGTATGGCTTGGCTTTTTGGATAAAGCCTTTGCCCATACGTTTTTGTATCGCCCCATAGTGATAGGGCCATTGGTTGGCTGGTTTTTAATAACTTAGCGATGGGTTTGGAAGTTGGCGTCGCCATTGAGTTGATGTTTTTGGCTGTTGTATTCGTGGGAACGGCGATTCCCCCGGATGAAGTTATTAGTGCAGGCGTCGCGACGGCGCTGGCTTGTTTAGCAGGTAATGCTCAAGTAGGAATCGCGACTGCGCTTCCAATTGCGCTGATCGGGCAAATATTTAGACAAACAAGGAATTCGACGATTTACGAAGTAACGATGAATCGCGTTGAACACGCCGCTAAGAATGCAGATACTAAAGGAATGATCATTTGGACATCTGTCATTCCAAGTTTGATCGAATACGTTCTATTTGGTCTACCGGCGTTCGTCGCGGTCTATTTCGGAGCACAGTACGTACAATCTTTTATCGATCTTATTCCGGGATGGCTAGTATCAGGGATTGCAGCCGGAGGGGGACTTCTTGGTGCAGTAGGGGTTGCGCTGCTACTAGGAACGGTAAAAGACAAATCCGTTTGGCCCTACTTTATTATCGGTTTCTTCGTGGCGTCTTATCTAAAAGTGAACATGATTGGCGTTACTTTTGTGGCATTAGCAGCGGTAGGATTGACTTATGTCAATGACAAAAAAGAAGAAGAGCGTCTTATTGCAGAAGGGTTGATACCAGAGCCTATCGTGACAGATGACTACGAGCGGACGCTAACAAAAAGCGACCTATGGAAAATGTACTTTTACGCTTTGGCAATAGAAAGCGGCAATTCAACGACTCGTCAAGAAGCAAACGGGTTTACTCAAGGGATGATCCCGACGATTGAAAAAGTATATTCGACAAAGGAAGAAAAGGCGGAAGCTTACGAGCGCCATATGCAGTTATTCCTTACGGAAGGTAGAATGGCAGCTACTTGTATCGGTATATCGGCTGCCATGGAGGAGAGAAACGCAATGGTCGGCGATATTGATCCGGAGTCGATTAACGCAATTAAAGTGGCGTTGATGGGACCTTTGGCGGGTATTGGAGATTCGTTAATTCATGGAACTTTACGTCCGATTATGGCGGGATTAGCTTGTTCCATGGTGGTGGCGAGTGGCTATACTTCAGCGGTTGGCCCACTTCTGTTTCTGTTTGTGATGGCGGCAGTTGGCTTATTAGTACGCTACTTTGGGATATTTAAAGGTTACGAAGGTGGCGTTTCGTTGGTGATGAACTTACAACAAGGTGGTCTGCTCGATAAGCTGACTAAGTATGCTGGAATCGCGGCGTTTATCGTATGCGGCGGTTTCATCTCAGCGCTGGTCTACGTCACATTGAACATTTCTTATACAAGTGGTGACACGGTCATTAGTTTGCAAACGGTATTGGAAGATTTGTTGCCAAACTTGATACCATTACTTTATACAATGTTAATGTACTATCTCATCGACAAAAAGAAAATGAGCATCATTCTTCTCATGTTTTTGACGATTTTATTAGGGGTTGTGGGGGTTTACTTTGGGATCCTTGCATAGTTAAGGAGACGTATAATGATTATAGATTTACACTCACATTTGGTGCGTGATCCAGCGACGAAAAGCTATCAGTTAGCTGAACTATTGAAAGATATGGAAGAGAATGGGATCGAAAAGAGAGTGATTTCAACTTTTTTTGGTCCATCTTTGAAGGAAGCTAACGATGTCGTTATCCGAGCGGTTAAGGAATATCCCGATCGACTGATCGGTTGCGCTGTCATCAATCCAAAAGATGACTCCGCTTTAGAAGAAATCGAACGGGTTTTGGCGATACCAGAGATTAAGATGATCGAATTTAATTCTCTAGAGCACGGATATCGCCCAGAAAAATGGGCCCATGTACTGGATCCTATTTTTGAACGATGTGAAGCAGCAGGGGTGTTGATTAAGGTATTTACGGGGCATGGGTTTTACACCATGCCTGAACAATGGGCATATTATTCCAGGCGTTTTCCGAATCTCATGTTTATCATTCTTCATATGGGCGGTACGGATTATAGTTATGGAACCGTTGATCTCGTTAAAGAAGAGCCAAATATGGTGCTTGAAATGTCTTATGAAACGGAGTTACAACCCCTAAGAAGAGCGTTCAATGAGGTGTCTTCCGATAGGTTGTTCTACGGATCGAACTATCCCGATAATTTTACCGATCTATCCCTATTAAAATACAAGGTCTTAGAATTATCATCGGAAGTTTCCAATAAGTTATTTTATGAAAATGCGAAGAAATTGCTTAACCTATAGAATAGAAAGGGGTATCTCAAATGGATAATGTACGAATGCTTATCCCGGTGGAAGCCCAGGGAGAATTTGATGATATCGTGACGGGACGTGTACTCGGCGCAAGCAACCATATCAAAATGATCGGCAACATGTTTAAAAGCATCAGTAAAAACGGTCCTGAAGTGGAAGCTAGAAAAAACATCAATGCTGTTGCGGATTACTTTATTGCAACACGAGGAAAATCGAGTTATGCCATAACGGCAGCCTTGACCATGATGCAAGACGGGATAGAGGAAGTGAGTAGTAACGAGGGTGAGGCTTTTGATCTGGTCGTCGAAAAAGCGGTGAACCGGTACTACGAAACGAGTCATCTCAATGTTGAAAAGGTGTTAGAGTATTCTGTTGAGCTTTCAAAAGATTACCGATGTATCATGATTTATGATTATTCGAGTACGGTTGAAAAATTTGTGGTTCGACTCCCCAATCCGGTAAAGCTATACATACCGGAAAGCAGGGCGATAGATGGAGGAAAGCCTTTTGTGAAAAAAGCTTTGGAAGCTGGTCACAAGGTACACTTCATTCCAGATGCGGCGATGATGACGGTGATTCGTGAGGTTGAAGCGGTTTACATTGGAGCGGAGACGTTCTATTGGGATGGCACTGCTTTTAATACGGTTGGCTCGGATATTCTTGCTGTGTTGTGCCAGAAGTACCAAGTCCCCTATTATGTGTTGACGCCGCTAATAAAAGGGGATCCTCGATCGATTTACGGGGAGTTTAAACAACCGATTCTGGCAGATTTGCAAGATCGACTGGCAAAAGATTGGGATGAGATGAAAGATCAAGTGGCGTTTACTTCTTTGGAGCTCGTAGGAGTTGATCCTGAGTATATCACGTATTTTGTGACCGAAAAGGGGATCGTTCGACCTCAGAATCTCATGACTTTTTCCCAATTTGCGAGAAAGGATTAAAGAATGAAAACATTAGAATTTCCACAAGCGTTAGTGATGATTCAACCAGAGCCGCTTCCTGGTAGTTACTTGAATGATGGTCGTACTTTGCAAGATGTCAGAAAGATGGTGATGGAAGAAGCGAAGATGATTGTGGACATGGGTTTTGATGGGTTTATCCTTCAAAATATGCACGATGGACCAATTGGTCAAACCGCTCGCACGGAGACGATTGCGTATATGACCGTGCTTGGAATGGATCTTAAATCGACTTTCCCGGACAAGACCTTAGGAATACTAGTGAATTGGGATGGAGTCGCCGGATTGGTTGTTGCAGATGCGGTAGGCGCAGACTTTGTCCGCGTGGAACACTTGTATACAGGGGTTAGCATCGACACGGTAGGATTTATGCAAGGTCAATGTATTCAGATATTGGAAATGAAAAAGCGAATTGGAAGCGCCGTTCCAATATACGTTGACGTTCAAGAAGTCAATGCCAATTACTTGTGTCCTAACAGCAAGCCGGCAGATGCAAAAAAAATCATTAAGAGCGCTTATGCCGATGGGCTGTTTTTAAGCGGAAAGAACACCGAAGAGAGTCTAGAATTAATTAAAGAAACACGAAAGTTACTTCCTGATACACCCATTTTCTTGGGTGGTGGTGCTACGGGCGAAAATATTGCAGAATTACTTGAACATTACGACGGAGTGTCGGTGGCGACTTGGATCAAAAACGGCGATATGAGAAATCCTATCGATCCCAAGCGCGCCGAAACGTTCTTAAATGGTTGCAAAATGGCGAAGTCCATTCGAGATAAGAAGGCAGTCAGATGATCGGGTTAATCATTTGCACTCATTCTTCTATGGCGGATGGGGTTCGAGAAGCGGCAGAAATGATTATTGGCGAGCAAGAGTCCCTTCAATCAATTGGGTTCTTTAATGGAGACTCCACTGAAGATTTGACCGATCGTCTTAAAACTGCTGGAAAAGCATATAAATCAAAAGGGGTTCCTTATTGTTTTCTGGTGGATCTACCAGGGGCGACGCCTTTTAACTGCTCTTTAGTCGCTGGTTCGGAGGACAATATTCCTGTGGTGACAGGTGTCAATTTACCGTTGGTGATAGAGTTGCTGTTAAACTCAGATGAGTTTAACAAAGAGACGATGAACTTAGAGGCGTATTTGAAGGGAAAGGTAAGTTCAGTCACTTCATTAATGCAAGTGTATACACTATCGAGTTTATCATAAGATCGCGCTAGAATGATTGCGCAGACAAATAAAAATAGCTGCTTTAGGAGTCGTTTTCGCTCCTAAAGCAGCTTTTCAGTTTTTTATTGCCTCTACAATTGGAGTTAAAGATTTAAAGTCGGTGTAGTCGAGTTTTTTGCCGTAGGTGTCAATCATGCTTTGAATGTCTGGGGTTCGGTCTTGTAGTGGTTTTTGCTTTAGCATGGTGACGAGCCCTTTCATCATGATGCTATGGATAAAGCTGAGGTTGGGGTAATCGATTCCTGCCCTAAGGTGAAAAAGTGTTGCCTTGGAGAAGATGTCTGTGGGAAGTTGTTTGGAGAGTTCTTTTTTGATGTTAGAGGTGTTTTCTTGACTTTCTGGGGGAGCGAGACCTACAGTGGCGATGAGGATGCGTTGTTGGGGTGGGAGTGTATAGTTTTTAAAGGTTTTCTTTAAACCGACAACACTGCCGGCGTACAGGCTACCGATGTAGACGATGGTATCGTATGCGATTAGGTTGGTGGCGTCTTTGTAGGAGATGGCGGTGGTGTTTGTCAGTTGGGAGAGCTCTTCGGCATAATTTCTAGCGGCACCGTATTGGGTGCCGTACAAGATGATTTGGTTCATAGGAACTCCTTTCACAAGGGCGTATTGACATTGGTAGGACAATTATATCAGGACTTGGAGAGTGTGGGGTTAATTTTAGGTAAAATCAAAACCGGGGTATCAATACTATAACTCGAAAACGCTTGTGGAGGTGTGGTATGGATGTGGATGGGATTAAAACCTTTTGTCTGAGTTTAGATCGGGTTTTTGAAGATCGCCCTTTTAGAGATGACACGGTGGTCTATCGATGTATGGAAAATCAGAAGATTTTTGTATTTGTGATTCCAAGAGGCGATCGGGTTCTTGTCAATGTCAAAAACACGCCGGGGTGGACGGCACATTGGCGGATGGTATATCCCTCGATTATTCCGGGGTTTCATATGAACAAGGGGCATTGGAATTCGATAGTTCTTGATGGGTCGGTGCCTGCAGAGGTGATCAAGGAGTTGATTTATCGCAGTTATGAGTTGGTGAGTGGGAAAGGGAAGTGAGATGTGGCGCGGTGCGCTCTTTGCCCCTATTACCAGTCCGATGCTTCGTGATGGATGCGACACCTCGTTGCCTTTGGTTCAACGGTACCAGATGGTTTCTACATGAAATAAACGCCATTGGAATCTCGTCAGTCCTGAGCCTTGTAATTTTAAAGGGACTCATGCTTTTTTGTCGAAAAGTGATAACCCAATCGTCATGTTTTATAACTGCTAGAATGACTTATAACAGAATGGATAAAAAGGATAAGCGGTAGGTGATGATTCACCTACCGCCTGTTTATGAGATTATTTATTTTCGACAAATCGCTCGATGTATTCGCTGTAGCTCATCAATCGATCTTCGAAGTGATCCGGTTCGATGTGGATGATGCGGTTGGCGATGGAATCCATGAGTTGTGTGTCGTGAGTTGCCATGAGGATGTTGCCTTTGAAGGCTTCTAATCCGTTGTTGACGCTGACGATGGATTCGAGGTCCAAGTGGTTGGTCGGTTGGTCGAGGATGATGACGTTGGAGTCTTTGAGCATCATGCGCGAGAGCATCATGCGGACTTTTTCGCCACCGGAGAGGACTTTCGCTGGTTTTAAAGCTTCATCGCCGGAGAACAGCATGCGTCCGAGGAAGCCTCTGATGTAGATTTCCGATTGCTCTTCTGAAAATTGACGTAGCCAGTCGATGAGGTTGTACTCCGTCGATTCAAAGAAGGCGGTGTTGTCTTTTGGCAAGTAGGAGAAGGATGCGGTTAGGCCCCATTTAATGGTGCCTTCATCGGGCTCTTGTTCTCCAGTGAGGATGTCAAATAAGGTGGTGATGGCAAGTTCATTACCGATAAAGCCGATTTTGTCGTCGTGGTTCACCATGAAGGAGACGTCGTCAAGAACTTTGACACCGTCGACGGTTTTTGAGAGGTTATCGACTTTAAGGATTTGCTTGCCCACTTCGCGGCCCATTTCAAAGCCAACAAAGGGGTATCGTCTGGATGAAGGTTGGATGTCATCGAGTTCGATTTTGTCCAAGAGCTTCTTTCGACTGGTCGCCTGTTTAGATTTGGATTTGTTGGCGGAGAAGCGTTGGATGAAGCTCTGGAGCTCTTTGATCTTATCTTCTTTCTTTTTATTGGCGTCTTTCATCAGTTGAGCAGCCAATTGACTGGATTCGTACCAAAAATCGTAGTTACCCACATAGATGCGGACTTTCTTGAAGTCGATGTCCACCATGTGTGTACAGATGTCGTTTAAGAAGTAACGGTCGTGGGATACGACGATGACGGTGCCTTCGTAGTCTTGTAGAAAGTTTTCTAACCATAGAATGGCTTGGATGTCCAGGTCGTTGGTGGGCTCGTCGAGCAATAGTATTTCGGGCTTTCCGAAAAGCGCTTTTGCTAGGAGAACTTTGACTTTTTCTTGCCCGGAGAGTTCGCGCATGTACTGAGAATGGACGTCGACGGGGATGTGAAGGCCTTGAAGAAGCTGTGCGGCTTGGGATTCGGCAGACCATCCATCCATTTCGGCGAATTCATCTTCGAGTTCTGCGGCGCGGATGCCGTCTTCGTTGGAGAAGTCCTCTTTTGAATAGAGGGCATCTTTTTCTCGCATGATTTCGACGAGGCGAGGATTGCCCAGTAGGACCGTATCCATGACGGTTTCGTCGTCGTATTTAAAGTGGTCTTGTTCCAATGTGCTGAGGCGTTGGCGTTTGTCAAATGAGACGTTGCCCGTATCCGGTTCAATGGCGCCGGAAAGGACTTTTAAAAAGGTGGATTTACCGGCGCCGTTTGCGCCGATGACGCCATAGCAGTTGCCGTCGGTGAATGTGAGATTGACATCGTCAAATAGTTTAGAGCCTTGAAAGCTCAGGCTCAGATCGGTTACGGTAATCATGGGTCCTCTTTTCTCTGCTGTGCAGTGGTTGTATGGTATTTGAAAGGCTTTGTTGTCTTGAAATGTCGCGTTTTTAAACGCCTTTCCTAGTATATCGGACAAAGCCGCGAATTTCAAGGGCGGAGGGGATTATATCACCCGTTTTGTGTCAGGAGCTACGACCAAGGTCACATCCCCATGAGTTTCTCGCTTTTGACATTGGTGGCAAAGGTGTCGCCAGGGAAGAATGTGGGCGTTAAAGGTCGCCAATACCTTTTCTAAAGCGAAGTAGAGAATAGAAATTTCAGAGTAAAAACGCCAGTGAGTGAAAACCCACAGGCGTTTTTCTTTTAACAAATTAAACAAAAAGAATGACCACAAAGGTGAAAGTGATAACGTTATCAATAAATTCGGGAATGATAGCGTTGTGTTATCGCCGAATCGAGACGATAGGGTTTAAGTTTCCCGCAAATAGCATATTTTTGTGAAAAACCTATAAATACTAGAGGAAATAAGTGAATCGACTGAGCAACTCATATGATGAAACAGCGATTTCAATATAGGATTAGCCTAGGTGAATGTCGATATGAAACGATTTGAACATGGGGAAAGGAGATAAACAACCCAATGAACAACCGCGTCAAAATCGCTAAATCATGCGAAAAAGA
>CAZHRC010000010.1:0-67485 GCA_964533865.1 uncultured Peptoniphilaceae bacterium | reverse complement strand
TCAGGTTTTAATGGCAATCAAATAGAATAGATCGATATTCCCAAGAGTGTAAAAACTATTGGCGATTATGCATTTGATAATAATCAAATCATAACACTCCAAATCCCAATCGGGGTGACGTCGATTGGAGCTCACGCTTTTGCGTACAACCAGATCGAAAGCGTGGCGTTGCCGGAGGCTGTCGAAAAAATTGGAAGTTACGCTTTCAGTTACAATGCTTTAGGAAAACTAGAGTTACCTACAGGGTTAACGGAAATTAATGAGGCAGCGTTTTTTTATAACCAGATTTCATCTCTAACGATGCCTAGCGGTATTAAAAGAATAGGAACCTATGCATTTGGTATTAATAGAATAAACTCGCTGAGTTTACCTCAGGGGATAGAAGAGATCGGGAGCAACGCTTTTGTTCATAATCAAGTTACATCCCTCTCTATTCCTGGAAGTGTGAAGTCAATAGGAAGTGGTGCCTTCTCTCATAACCAGATGCGAGAAGCCTCATTCGAAGAGGGGATTGAAAAAATATCATTTGAGGCTTTTAGATGGAATAATTTAGATAGTGTCAGCATTCCCCACTCGGTAACACACTATTCTATTATAACGGACAAATATCGACCCTTAGTCGAACTGAATGATTTAAAGCCCTCTTTCGACCCAGTGGTCACTTTGTACTGGCTTGGCGAAGACCCTAAGACTGGCATCCGCTACGAAACGAAAACAGAAGAGATCCCTTTTGACACTAAAAAAGAAGAAGATCTCAAAGCTAAAAAAGGGACTGAGGTCGCGGTTCAAGAAGGGGTGACAGGAAAAAAAGTGGTCACCTATCGCTTAAAGTACGTGGATGGGTCCGAGGTGGGTCGAGAAGTAGTGAAAGAAGAAATCACTATAAAACCGGTCGAGAAGATCATTCGAGTAGGTGTATTGGAAACTCGAACTGAAACGGAAACGAAGCCTCTCCCTTTTGAAATCGTCAGAGTAGAGGATCCAGAAACGGAACGAGGCGAAGAGATCATCAAACAAGAAGGTGTGGATGGAGAAGTCAAGATCACCTATGAAGTGGCTTATGTTCGCGATGAAGAAGTCTCTCGGTTGGCAAAAAGCATAGATATCACGATAAGGCCAGTGAATAAAATTATTGCGTACGGTACTTTTGACAAGGGAGCTGCATTAGTGCTTGATATCAACGGCGACGGAGCGATCAACGTAGCGGATGTTCAAGCGCTGTATCTTCATATTATGGGGATCGAGTCTCTAACTTTAGAGAAAGCAGCCCTAGACTACAACGAAGATGGAAGCGTGAACGTTTCTGATGTTCAAGCACTCTATCTCCATGTCATGGGCATTCAAAAGATCGCGAACTAGCGTTTCGCAAGGTGGGCGATCAATAGGCGTCTTATGAGATAAGAAGTTCAGAGATCAGTTACCCAAAATCTTCTATATCGGCTGAGAACTGCTGTTATAGAAGATTTTTTTATTTTTGAAACTGTATGATCAAGGACTTGTGATTTATCGTTTGGTGGGTAAGAAGAGCAACGACTTTATACCCGCGAGATCATGTTGGTTCATACGGATATTGGCCTTGTGAAGCTGTTTTTCATCTACGATTCGAGACGCGTCCTTAGATTGAGATAATGGGATTTCGGGTAGGAATATGATACTGAGAGTGGTTTTGAGACTTACGAAAAAAGATTTTACTTCGTGTTCCTTGTGGATGAAGTTTGATGATAGAACTTTCAGAGATCCTTTCAAAAATCTCGCTGTTATCGATGGGTTTACGATCAAGGATAGGAAAAACTGGAGATGCAGTACAGCATCCTTCACCAATTATTACTAAGTAGAATCATCAAACTTCAAGCTCTATTATGGAGGTTTATTATGAATGACGCCCAGCGTCCGCCAAATGTCATTCTATTTTATACGGAGACAGACCAACTAAAAAGGGAGATCAAAGCGAGACGCTTTGAATTATCGGATCTTATTTTACGTTATGATCACTTGGTCTATCATGAATCAAAAAATATCCGAGCGGACTATATGCTTTCGATTGGTTACTTAGAATGCAAGGCTTATGAGTTGCGATGTGAGATACTCCGATTGAAACGAAAAATTGAGCTGATTCAATCGCGTATTAATCGTAGAGAAGCTATTGATATGGATAGCATCGAATTGGAATTAGATGAACTCTTTTATGAATACCAGGAAGAGCTAAACAGAAGAATGCATCAAGTCACTGAAGCGTTGGAAAGAAAAGGGCAAGAGCGCTTATCGAAAGACAATCTAAAAGAATTTAAAAGCTTGTACCGATCCATTGTAAAAGCGTTACACCCTGATTTAAATCCAGGAAGGTCTGAAAATCAGGATAAGTTATTTTATCGAGCGGTCGAAGCTTATGAAAATGGGGACCTCGAGTCTCTAAGAGTCATTAGTACAATGATAGATGGCGAGGATTTTTTTGAGGGTAGCTTATTAGCGCTAAATAGAATACTGGATCAACTTCATCGATCAATCGAATCTCAAAGAATGGCCATTGATGAACTGGAAAGCGATTTTCCATTTACGATGAAAGAGTTTCTTCTCGATTCTAGAAAAGTCGAAGAGAAACAAGAAGAACTCCATCAAGAAATTGTGCAACTCAAAGAAGCACGGCAATGGTACTGCGATAAAATCGCCAATATGACGAGGTGAAAACATGGGCAATTTAGAGAAAACAGGGATGGATATAGTAGACCTTTTTCATGGAAAAGGCGGTGCTATCGATCTTGGTAAGCCTTTTGAACGAGATATTTTTTTGTTCGACACCTATGTCGCGGGTACGAGCTATATCGAAGATATTATGACATGGGAGCCTCAGCTGGTAAAGGGAACGAAGTTACATTGTTATCGCGAGCCAGAAAATCCTTTTGATGGACAGGCGATTGTCATAACCACGATTGAAGGGAAGAAAATCGGTTATGTACCAAAGGCTGATAATGTTGTGTTCGCACGATTGATGGATGCTGGCAAACTTATTTTTGGTCGGGTGGAATCGAAAGAGATCATTGATAAATGGTTGCACATCGGCATCAAAGTATTTTTACATGAATAAGAGGTGATCGTCTATGAAATGGGTTATGCTAATAACGATCTACATAATGGAACCGATCATGTTTTTCATGCTGAGATACCAAGGAAGGGCACGAAAAAACATTGTGCTGGGGGTGACGTTATCCTATGGAACCTTGGAAGCGCCTGGTGTGATTGAGGTGGTACGGTCCTATGAGAAGGCCCAATGGATTGGCTTCGTTCTTTGCACCGTAGCTTTTATCCCTGCTCTGGTATTCAAGTCGGAGATGATAAGCTTGGCGTATACGCTGACTTGGATCTTATTGCCAATCGTGATGCACTTTGTGATCTTTGGGATGCACAACCGAAAACTTGCCGCTTGGAAACAAGAATATCGGATGAGATGGGATTCGGCGACGGTTGATAAAGGAACTGAGTGTGAAAAAACGACCTTTAAATCGCCTTTGCCGACCTGGATTTTCTTAGTGCCCATTGGGCTCGGATTGATTCCTGGTTTCTACACCTTTTTGAAAGGAGGAGACTGGCCGGAGGTTTTGGTGACGGGGTCTTTTTCCGTGATGCCCATTTTTAGTCTAGTGTGGTATCGCACACTTTTTAAGCAGAAAGCAGATTTTTATCAAGACGAGGCGTTGAGCGCAAAATTGAGTGCGATTCGCCAAAAGTACTGGGGAATAATGTGGGTTGTGTTGGCTTATGCTTCAGCTGCGCTGGCGTTGATGGTCACTTGGATGAATCCGTCGAGAAACGCCTATATGATTGGAATGATCCTATACGTTGTGGTGATCTCAGGAGCAGCGGTGGTGTCTGAGATTAGGGTATTACACGCTCAAAGACGTTTAACGGAGGGTAAAACCACTTCACACTACGCGGATGAAGATCGCTATTGGCTGTTTGGTATGCTGTACTACAACCCTAACGACAAACGTTTGTTAAAAAACGATCGGGTCGGGCTTGGGCAGACGGTTAACATCGGGAAAACGGCTGGAAAGGTTGCGATCGGATTGTCGGTGATTTTGTTGTTGGCACTACCGGCATTATCGGTCTACCTAATCCATGAAGAGAATAGCATCATGTCTATAGCGGTGGTGGATAAGGTTTTGGAGGCAAGGCACTCGCGGGTGACCTACCGTATTCCCATTGATGAGATCAAAGAGGTCGCTATTCTCGAGAGGTTGCCAAACATTCGCCGTGTCGCAGGCATGACTACGGAGACTATCCGTAAAGGTCGCTACGCTACTCAGGACTACGGCGCGCTAAAGGTAAATCTCAATCCAAATACAGGGCCTTTTCTGCTCGTTCGCACGGATGTCGACACCTATTTGATTGGGAGCGCGATACCTGAGCAAGTTCAAGACGTTTACGCTCTTCTCCACAGTCGATAATCCTTGAAGTATATGGGGAAAACCAGTAGAATAGAGCAGAGAAAGTGAAAAAATGGTATGTTTAAGGAGAAGAAATAAATATGTCTATTAATGTATTATCTGAAGCGAAGCGCTGTCTTCACTGCAAGAAACCTCAATGTCGAGTGGGTTGTCCGATCGATACGTCGATTCCAGAGGTGATTGAACTGTTGTTGAATCAGGATTTGAACGGTGCAGGGCAAATGCTTTTTGACAACAATCCCCTGTCCTTGGTGTGTTCCATTATTTGTAACCACGAAGCTCAATGTGAAGGCCACTGTATTTTGGGACGCAAAGGGTCGCCGGTGACGTTTGGCGGGATCGAAAACTACATCTCAGATTCGTATTTTGATAAGATGGAGATAGTATGCGAACCGCCAAACGGCAAAAAAGTGGGCATTATCGGCTCTGGACCAGCAGGGATAACCATCGCTATACTTATGGCCAAGAAAGGCTACGATGTCACGATTTTTGAAGGCAGACAGCGTATTGGAGGGGTGCTTCGCTATGGCATTCCTGAATTCCGTTTGCCAAAGACGATTTTGGCGAGATACAAGGAAAAAATGTTGAGCATGGGGATCCGTATTCGACCCAATGTTACCATTGGAGGCTCTTTAACTATCGACGATTTGTTGCGAGATGGCTACAAAGCGATCTTTATCGGCACTGGGGTATGGCGCCCCAAGAAACTCGGCGTCAAAGGGGAGAGCTTTGGAAATGTTCACTTTGCCATCGATTACTTGGTTCAGCCAGAAGTCTTTGACCTTGGGGAAGAGGTAGCCATTATCGGCGCGGGCAACTCGGCGATGGATGTGGCTCGAACGGCCCTGAGACGAGGGACGCGAAAGGTAACTTTATTTGCTCGATCCAATCACTTGGGCGCCAGCGAGCGCGAGTTGGAGTACACGTTGCTAGAAGGCGCTGAAATCAAGTATAATCATAAGATCCTCGAGATCACAGAAGAAGGGCCGTTGTTTGAGGTGACCGATGAAAACGGCGAGGTCTCCACTCAACTCTACCCAGCGGATTCCACGATTGTGTCGGTGAGCCAAGGACCGCGCAACCGCTTGACCAGTACCACTGAAAACCTGAAGGCCAATGAGCAAGGGTTGTTGATGGTCGACGATCACGGGAGAACGAGTATCGAAGGGATTTTTGCTTCGGGTGACGTGGTTGCTGGGGCAAAAACCGTCGTTGGCGCGGTGGCTTACTCCAAGCGCACTGCAGAGTATATGCACGAATACATTCAAAGTTTGCCAGAGGATGACAAGTAAAGAAGATGAGAGCCTGGAATGATTTCCAGGCTTTTGTCAATATGTGGAGAAGAGGCCACTTATTTTCTTCGCTTTTACTTGATAAAATGGATGTATCTTGTTCAAGAAAAGAGGTGTTTACGATTTTTACATGGATTCAAAGTATGGATTGGATGATTTTAAAGGGCATTCAATCCTTTATGCGCAATGATTTCCTCGATGTAGGGGTGCCGTTGATCACTTCACTAGGAGATAACGGTTATCTGTGGATTGCCATAGGGGTGTTATTGATCCTCACGAAAACCTATCGCAAACAAGGAGGGCTGCTGCTCGTCGGCCTTTTGGTGTGTTTGATCGTTGGCAATCTTGCCATCAAACATTTGGTCGCAAGATCTAGGCCTTCTTGGTTAGATGGGACGGTGAGCCTATTAATCGCCAATCCTAAGGATTTCTCATTTCCGTCTGGGCACACGATGACGTCGGTGGCTTCTGCCACCATTCTTGCCATGACCGATAAGCGGTTTGGTTACGTTGCCATTCCATTGGCGATCCTCATTTCGCTATCTAGACTCTATCTCTACGTCCACTTCCCGTCAGATGTGATTATCGGCGGTATCATTGGATGTGGTATCGGTTACGGTGTGATGGCATTTGCTCGAAAAAAAGGGTGGGTCTCCACCGCTTGAATGGCAAGTTTGAGGGTAAAGGTAAGACATAGAAAACATTTTTAAAGGGGATTGTCATGAATAACTTCACTTATTACACACCGACAAAAGTTGTGTTTGGCAAAGGAACGGAAAACGAAGTGGGCAAGCTCGTAAGGGAATCGGGGGCGACCAAGGTTTTGATCCATTATGGGACGGGGAGCGTGGAACGGTCTGGGCTTTTGGATCGGGTAAAAGCGGCTTTAGATGAGGAGAACATTTTCTATGTCACCTTGGGTGGGGCTGTCCCCAATCCTAGGCTTGGTCTGGTATACGAAGGCATTGCCTTAGCAAGAAAAGAGAAGATAGACTTTGTATTGGGAGTGGGTGGCGGCAGTGCCGTCGATTCGGCGAAAGCCATCGCCATTGGCGTGGCAAACGAAAACGATGTGTGGGATTTCTACGATCGCAAAGCTCAGGCGACCGCAGCGATTCCCGTAGGAGTCGTATTGACCTTGGCGGCTACGGGAACGGAAATGAGTGACTCTTCGGTGATCACCAAAGAAGAGGGTTGGGTAAAACGCGGTTACTCAAACGAGGTGATGCGGCCTGTGTTTGCGATAATGAATCCTGAGCTCACCATGACCTTGCCAGATTATCAAACCGCCAGTGGATGCACCGACATTTTAATGCACACGATGGAACGCTACTTTACCTCCGGCGATCATATGGAGCTTACCGATGCGATGGCGGAGGCGTTGATGCGCATGGTGATCAAATACGCGACCATCCTTAGAGATGACCCTCAAAACTACAGCGCAAGAGCGGAAATCCTGTGGGCGGGTAGCCTGTCACACAATGGGTTGACGGGCTGTGGTATCGAAAAATCCGACTTTTCGACCCATGGGCTGGAACACGAGCTCGGTGGTCTTTATGATGTAGCGCACGGCGCTGGGCTCGCTGCCGTATGGGGAAGCTGGGCGCGATACGTTTACCAAAACTGTCTCCACAGATTCCACCGATTTGCGATTGAAGTGATGGGAGTTGAGGATTTTGGCGAGCCTGAGAACATCGCTCTAGCCGGGATTGAGGCCCTCGAGGATTTTTTCCGTTCGATCGGGATGCCGACATCTCTTAAAGAATTGGGCGTTGCGCCTACAGAGGAGGAGCTTATCCTCATGGCGAGAAAATGTGCCATCGCATCAGGTGGGAAAAAGGGGTCAGCGAAAGAACTCTACGAAGAGGATATGCTAGCGATATATCGTATGGCAAACGAGAGGTAGTAGAGACAAAGTATCCTCGCGAGATAATCACCTACAGTGCGCGACAAAGTCGATGGGATGACAGACCACTGATTGTCAGCCGTCCAAAACGGGTATAATACCTATAGCGATACAAGAACCCATTTATGTCACACCCCCAAAACCGAGAGGTTTCACCTGTAGGAAGAGGAGGCTATGATGACAAATACTGAAAGACTTTACGCTTTTTTGGACAAACACTATAAAGTGGATTCTCCTAGGATTTCCCTTTACATGCCCACACATCGCAAATCGCCAGACAACAAAAAAGATTCAATTCTGTTTAAAAACCTGATCCTCGAGGCGGAGTACGCATTGGCTGGAAGATACCACCGCAGGGATTGGGAACCGGTCGTCGCTCATTTGAGGAGAATCCTCGGTGAGGCGGATTTTTGGAACCGTTCCATGGATGGTTTAGCCGTGTTAGCAGATCGAGAAGGGTATGTATTTTTTAGGCTCGAAGAAACCCTTCAGAAAAAACTCGTCGTAGAAAAGCACTTCTATATCTTGCCTTTGTTGAGATACTACGACCCGACGGGTATGGCTTATCTCATCGATTTGAGCAAGGACCGGATTGGGTTTTATCGTGTCGGCCACAATGCCTTGGTAGCTGTGGAACAAGACGAGATCAAAACATCGTTCCCAGAGCTTTTTGACGATTTTGACGCCAATTCCACCCTTAACTTTGGTGGCTACGCAGGAGGGGGCATCGCTTATCACGGGCACCGCTCCAAACCCGAGGAACAAGAAAAAGATCGGGAGAAGTATTTTAGATACTTGGATCGAAAACTCGCCAATTTTTTAGGAGATAAGGATGCTACGGTGATCCTGTCCGGGATTCCATCGAATCTCTCAGCTTTTAAGAAAGTGGCCAAATCTGGGTTCTACACAAAAACATCCATTGAAAAACCCCTCGACTCCATGAGTCACAACGAAAAAATCAACGCGGTACGCAGCATTCTAAAACCGCAATACGACAAGGCGATCCGAGCCCTCGAGGAACGCTATAAGCGACAAGAAGCCCAAGGGAAACTGTGTGTTGGGCTGGAGCAAGTGGCAACACAAGCAGCTGCTGGCCGAGTGGAAATCCTACTTCTTTCTGAAGACCACGGGCTCGCAAGTGAAACCGCATTAAGCGCCTTGATCTCCCAGGTGATGAACACTAAAGGAGAGGTGAGAGTCCTTGACGCTGGAGAAACCGACCATAAAATCAGTGCGATTTTGAGGTACTGACCTTTCAAAGATCCATCATAAGGATAAACCTGCAATGGCGATAAGCTGTTGCAGGTTTTTGTGTTCCCTGCACTTGTTTTCGAATGCTGAGGAGGGATTAAAAAATGGCACAAAATGTGGAGACAAATCTGTTTATCCCTTTCTTGATTTACTGGCCAGATCTCATATAATTAAAACCAGAGAGGGGGATGATGGATGCGCTTTTCACCACGACTAGTACAGTTGCTATATCTTTTGGTTCATTCAGAAGAACCGATTCAGGTTGATGATCTAGCAGAACAAATGAAAATTAGTAAAAGAACCGTCTATCGAGAAATTGTTGATGGTAATCGATCGCTGTCAAGTTACAATCTTAAGCTCACCAACAAGACAAGAAAAGGGTTGCTCATCGAAGGGGATCATCGTGATGTGGAAAGGTTGCGACGTGATCTTGAACACTCAGACACCTTTGATCCGCGAAATCGGGATGAGCGGCAAATGAAGTTGGTCCAAGCGCTTTTGAAGGAAGAAGACGCCCAAAAAATTTATTTCTATTCTGATGCCCTACAAGTCAGTGAAGCGACCATTAGCAACGACCTGGCGTCAGTGGAACCACAGTTAAAGAAACATGGGCTTAATTTGGTTAAACGATCTGGCTATGGTATCAAGCTGGAGTATGAAGAACAGGACTATCGAAATTTTGTATTATCCATCATCAAACAACATCCAGAAAGCGCGTTACTCGATCAAAGGATCGTAGATAGGGTTAGAGAAATTCTAGAGGATTATCAGAAGGGGATACTCGATCGATTGACGTGTTCATCCAACAGAAGTTTAGAAATTATTTTGGCTCTCTCCATTATGCGCATTAAAGCGAATCATCCGGTGGTCAATCCCTACGATTTGGAAACCCTGAAAGGGGCAAGAGAATACGGTAGCGTCGTAGAGAATATTTGCTCAGAGTTATCCAAGACTTTCGATATGGTGATCAGTGCAGAAGAAAAGGATTTTATCACAGTCTTTCTGTTAGGAAGCAAACACCAGTACCACAGTCGAGAGACAGCACTGATCTATGATGATCAGAAAATTAAAAGAATCGTTTACGAGATGGTAGATATCTATGCACCAGAGATCGCCACGGAGTTGAAATGCGACGATTCTTTGATCGACGGTTTGATCACCCATTTAGAACCTACCATTACCCGTTTGCTGCATAACATTCCCATCAATAATCCGCTACTCGATCACATTAGAGAAAACTATTCCGATTATTATCGAAGGGCGGGAGAGGCCTCTCACATTATCACAAAGCATACGGGCTGTGATGTGCCTGAGGAAGAGATCGGTTATATCGCCATGCATTTTGGAAGTGCAATTATCCGATTGAAAGAAAAAAAGAAGATTCGGCGAGTTGTCGATATTGGCGTGGTGTGTTCCAGCGGTATTGGCGTATCGAATCTACTCGCCTCTAAAATACTTCAAAATTTTGGCGATAAAGTCACGGTGAGTACCATGACGAAAACGACCATTGACGAACACATCAAAAATGCCTTCGATTTTCTGGTTTCGACTTTCGAACTCTCAATAAAAAACGTCCCAGTTTTAAGGGTTTCGCCGTTTCTCAGTGAGGAACAGCTACAGCATATCGCGAGAATGATTGAAGCTTTTGCGTTTCAAGCGGAAAGGTGGTCCCCTGAACAGAGCATCAATCAGAGTGTGAAAGAGATTTTAAGTAGCGCTCGAGAAGTGGAGTCCATCATGAAAGATTTCAAGGTGGCTTCGTTGCCTAAACAGATCTCGTTTTCTCATACGATCGATTTTGTCGGGGAGATTATGGGAAAGGACGTTTTGGAAAGCAAGCGTATAATTGAAGGCTTACATCAACGCGAAGCGCTTTCTACCCAAGTCATATCAGAATTGAAGTTGACGCTGCTCCACGCTCAAATTGAAGGACTCAGCGATTCAAAGTTGATGCTGATCAAACCTGAAGGCGAAATCTTTGAAGATGCCTATTTTCAGGGGACAAAACTCATTATTGTCGTATTGATTCCCATGAGTGCTCAATCGCAAACGCCGATGATCTCAGAGTTCACCTGGAAGCTCTTTGAATCCGATGAACTCTTGGATGAATTAATGAATCAAAGCAGTGAGAGGATCATTGAATTGATCGAAGGTACACTTAATGTCGCATTTCAAAATCGAGTCAAATCGATTCTAGAATAATCATAAGGAGAAAAGGATGTTATCAGATAAAATTGTGGCGATAGAAATCGCAGATGCTGTAGCGGAGTGGAAGGCTGCCATCGTGAAATCGGCTCAGCCCTTGCTTGAAAAAGCCTATATTACACGAGAATACGTTGAGGCGATGATTCAAAATGTCGAAGATAATGGCACTTATATTATTATCGTTCCTGGATTCGCTATGCCACATGCAAGACCAGAGTGCGGTGTAAACAAGTCAGGTATTGCATTGCTTAAATTACGTCAACCGGTGGCCTTTCCAGATGGGCAAGAAGTGAGCGTGATGATGGCTCTGGCAGCATGCGATTCAGAGGAGCATCTTGAAACCATTTCAGCATTGTCAGAGGTATTAATGGATGATCAGGTGATGGACGCTTTATTCCAAGCGACAACCGTAGAAGAGATCAGTGAGTGTCTTAAGAGTTAGTATGAAAACATTCACTTTGACGATTAATGGACTTCCTGTGGAAGCACAATACAAAGTAGAAACCATAGAGAAGGTCTTTGTTCCTTTGCTTCAAGACTGGACAGAAAAGTATCGTGAGAAACAGGAGAGAGTGCTGATTTTCTTAGCGGCGCCGCCAGCTGTGGGAAAGACCACGCTATCGCATTTTTTGGAGCACTTATCGACTCAAATCGATGGGGTGATGCCGATACAGTCCATAGGATTAGATGGATTCCACCATCACGCTTCCTACCTGAGCAAACACAAGATATGGCGGGAAGGGGTGGAAATACCGATGAAAGATGTTAAAGGTTGTCCGGAAACCTTTGATATAGAAAAGTTACTGGACACTCTTGAGCACATGAAAAACCAAGACATAAAATGGCCAATTTATGATCGAAATCTTCATGACGTGATAGAGGATGTGGTCTCAGTAACGGGAAAAATTGTGTTGTTAGAAGGTAATTGGTTGTTGTTAAAAGATGAAAAGTGGAATCGACTTCGAGATTACTGCGATCAGTCGATTATGATTACAGCGGATGAATCCATGCTTAGGGAGCGCCTCGTCCACCGAAAGATCCTAGGCGGACTATCTGAAGCGGAAGCCCAAAGGTTTTACGAGCGAAGCGACAGCGTCAATGTGACAAGGGTTCTCAAGGACTCATTCGAAGCGGATATCACACTCGCTATGACAGAGGATGGCGATTATCACATGAGAGAAAAGGAGTTGCGATGAATACGAGTATGAGAGCAAGAATACAGGCTTTTGGTGGTTTCTTAACCGCCATGGTCATTCCCAACATGGGGGCTTTTATTGGATGGGGGTTTATTACGGCCCTATTTATCGATACGGGTTGGATGCCCAACGCTGATTTTGCGAAGCTGGTTTCGCCTATATCGACCTTTGTCCTGCCTTTGCTTTTAGCTTATACGGGAGGTAAGTTGGTGGCAGGGACACGTGGGGGTGTCATCGGCACTTTTGTAACGAGTGGGCTAATCGTCGGGGCAGAGATTCCCATGTTTTTAGGCGCAATGATTATGGGACCGTTGAGCGCTTATGTGATTAAAAAGTTTGATCGCTTGATTGAAGACAAGATCCCTGCGGGATTTGAAATGGTCACGAATAACTTCTCGTTAGGGATTATCAGCTTGTTACTCGCCCTGTTATCTTATACTGTCGTAGGCCCTCTGATTTTACAAGCCAATAATGTGATTACTATTTTGATTCAATCCATTGTAAACACAGGGTTTTTACCTCTTTTGTCGTTGATCAATGAACCGGCAAAGGTGTTGTTTTTAAATAACGTTATCGATCAAGGGATTTACTACCCGTTGGGGATGCAGCAAGCTCTCGATGCGGGAAAATCAATATTCTTCATGGTCGCATCAAGCCCGGGACCGGGTTTGGGATTGCTACTCGCATACACTTTGTTTGGAAAAGGAGAAGCGAAAAACACAGCGCCAGGCGCGATTATCATCCATTTCTTCGGTGGGATTCACGAAATTTACTTCCCCTATGTGTTGATGCGCCCAATCACGATTGTGGGTATGATTTTAGGGGCGGCATCGGGTATTTTCACCTTCAATCTCTTCAATGTGGGATTGGTTGCTGGACCAAGTCCAGGATCGATTTTTTCTTACTTGGCGTTGACGCCGCGGGGAAATTTTATCGGGGTGATCGCGGGCGTGTTGGTGGGGACGCTGGTCAGTTTTCTGATCAACTCGGTGTTTGTTCGAACGATGAAAGAACCGACCTCCGCAGACCTTGAAAAAACAAAACAACGCTCTCAAGCGATGAAAAAAGAGGGTAAAGATCTTCTGAAAGAACGTATGGATGGCGAACATGCGACAAAAAAAGAGGATGTGAGCTTCATCATCTTCGCTTGCGATGCAGGCTTGGGCAGTAGTGCACTGGGAGCGACGAGTTTTAAGAAGCGGTTACACGCGGTTGGCCTAACGACCATCGAGGTCAAAAACGCTGCGATTGAAAAAGTGCCAGCGTCTGCCGATCTCATCGTCACACATGAAGGGCTTTTGGAAAGGGCGATGAAAGCAAATCCTGACAAACGTATTGTCACGATCAAAAATTTTATGAAGGACGAAAATTTAGATACGCTATTTGAAGAACTGAACCAATAGAAAGGGAAACGATGAAAACGAAAGCGGCTGTACTAGGTGGAAAGAACAAGGTTTATTTACGAGAATACGAATTGCCTACGATTGAAGACGAGGAGTTATTGGTAAAGGTCATCTCCAATAGTGTGTGCTTATCGACGTACAAAGCGGCGTTTCTAGGAGAAGAGCACAAGCGGGTCCCGCCAAATGTGTCCGATCACCCTGCGATTACAGGGCATGAATTTGCCGGTGTTATCGTCGAAGTAGGTTCTAAATTGAAAGATCGCTTTGCGCCGGGAGATAAATTTGCCCTTCAACCTGCAATGGGATTGGAGTCGGGCTACTCAGCGGGTTACAGTTATGAGTACTTTGGAGGCAACGCCACCTATTGTATCATTCCCAAAATCGCTGTAGATTTGGGTTGTGTCTTACCTTATGAAGGCGATTACTTCGCCAATGCCTCTCTGGCGGAGCCGATGTCGTGCATTATTGGAGCGTTCCATGCTACGTATCATACCGAAAATTTTGTGTACACTCACCAGATGGGGTTGAAAGATGGCGGATCCGTCGCGTTATTAGGTTGTGCAGGGCCGATGGGTCTAGGTGCGATTGACTATGCGATTAATGGACCCTACCATTCAAAGCGGGTGGTGGTTGTCGACATCGACGAGAAGCGATTGGAAAGAGCGAGTGAGCTCATCCTGGTTGAGTCAGCAGCGGCCAAAGGCGTTGAGCTGATTTACGTCAACACGAGTCAATTGGATGCGGTTGCAGACTATTTGAAGGGGTTGAACGGTGGCAAAGGCTACGATGAAGCTTTTGTTTTCGCAGCTGTGCCGGCGTTAATCGAACTCGGCGACGATATTCTAGGGACGGATGGTTGTTTAAACTTTTTTGCCGGTCCTACGGACAACGCCTTTAAAGTGCCACTGAACTTTTACAACGTACACTATGAGCGCACCCATTTAGTGGGAACTTCAGGAGGATCGACAGGTGATATGTTGGAGTGTATTCAACTTTCACAAGAAGGAGCCATCAACCCTTCCTTCATGGTCACCCATATCGGAGGCTTGGATGCCGCGCCAGAAACGACATTGAATCTACCAAACATCCCCGGTGGGAAGAAAGTGATTTATCCTCATATCGAAATGCCATTGACTGCCATCGAGGATTTTGAACGCTTAGGAAAAGACAACCCACTATTTGCGGAACTGGGGAGACTATGTGCGAAATATCGCAATGTCTGGAACGAAGAGGCGGAGAAGTATCTTCTTGCCCATAACGGGGTGAGTACAGCAGTCTGAAGACAAGGCGGATCGAATCACGAGAGGTAAGTGCTTGGTCTGAGATTGAAAGGGAGAATTTTTTTAAAAAGAGATGACGAACATAGTAGTGTCTTGGATGAATCGTGGATTTGACCGAGAGATTACTATGTTTTTTTGCGGTCTGAAAAGCGAGATGGGCATTTTCTGGTTAGGGGATAGGATGGAGAGGGGTTCTACCTTCTCGTTTGGCATAATTATTGGTATAATATTATAAGCCTTCTATTCTGCATGAGGAAAGATTGTCCTAGCGTTGGATAAAGAAGAGGATGGGAGCGATGGGTGGTTTGGAGAAGTTTATGGGTTGTTGGAAGTGAATGAAATGTGGCTCGAAGAGAGTCTCGATGGAGGACACGAATGAAACAAATGAAATATGTGATCATTGGCGTATTAGGAGTCATGGTAGGTTATTTTCTCTATTTGACGGCTCATGCTAGTGAGCCGATTGCCATTCCCAAATCGGAAGGAAAGATGACGGTTAAGCTCGTATGGAAGGCCATAAGCAATGAAACGACGATTGAAGATCCAGAAACGATTGAAAAACTCATCGCAAAGCTGGAAACATCGAGAAAAACCCAGAGAGAATCGATCAATGACGTTCCGGTGGCCGACGATTTTGTCAAGGTGACCTTTATGACGAAAGGGGAAGATGACGATACACTTTTTGTCTACGAGGCTTACGGTAAAGAATACGCCGAACGCCCATATTCTGGGATTTGGACGGTGAAACCTGGTACGTACAGCTTTTTGAGAGGGTTGAGCGATGGGCGAGAGTAAGATTGTAGAAAACCGCGGACAATGGTATCAAGTGTATCTTTCTCAACTCGAGAGCACCCTATCGGTGAAGATCGAGCGTACGACGATGAAAACCTGTCGATTGCGGGTGTTATCCGGTGACACCGTAATCTTGTCCGTTCCGAAATCCATTTCAGAGAAGTGGATTTCTTCTTTTTTAGATGGGCAGAAGGATTGGTTAAGTCGTAAGATTGCAGTTTTACGCAAAAATAAAGGGTGCTCACCGTTGAAGGTCGTCACGGACAAAGCACAGACTACCTTTCTAGGGGAGGTGATCACTTTATCGGTGGTTCAAAGGCCAAAAAGGGAGGTGTGCAAATCGGGTGCTGTGCTTCATATTGGTGCGCCAGACCTGAGTGAAAAAGTGCTTTTCAACCTCTATGACGGGTGGTGGCGCCAAGCATCGTTGGATTACTTGGAGAAAGTCATCGACCAGTGGTGGGGCGTTTTTGAAAAACGAGGGATCGATCGACCAAAAATCGGACTTCGGAAGATGAAGACTCTGTGGGGGAGTTGTCATGTCGGTCGAGGGTCGATAACGTTCAATCAATATTTAACCATGGCAGAGCCAGAGTGTGTCGAGTATGTGGTCGTTCACGAGCTTGTACACTTGATTCACCCAAACCATAGCCAAGATTATTATCAGACTTTAACGGCGTTGATGTCCGATTGGAAGGGGCGCAAGACAAAATTGAATCAAGACGTAGCCCTTCTTTAGGAGAGGATGGAACTCATGAGCGCAACCATCCTCTCCAGTTCTTTGCCTTGTTGTCGGTATTTGAGGAAATCCATTAGAAACAGGGTATGAAAGAAATAGAAGCCATAGCATCCAGTGAAAGGAGGCGGCCATGGGTAAGTTATTGCAGACGTATGTGTTGCCCCATCCCCCGATTATCGTCGAATCAGTCGGGAAAGGGGCAGAAAAGCTGGCACAGCGTACCATTGAAGGTATGGAACGGGTTGCAAAAGAGGTGAGTGTCCTTCGTCCGGAAACCGTTATCATCATTACGCCTCACGGTAGTAGGATGAGGCGCACGAGTGTACTGCCCCTCGAGGGATCGATTAAAGGGGATCTCCTCGCATTTCGAGATCCGATTTCAACACTTGACATCCCCATCGACGAGGCGCTGACAAAGGATATTTGTGACAGGGGAGTCGTTCTAGGCGGCGCTCTTCTATGCGAGTCGTTTGCGCAGCCGATGGATCATGCGACCTTTGTGCCGCTGTGGTTTATACGACAACAGTGGGCGGCGTTTAAAGTGGTTCAGGTCGTATCAGGTGTCCATGAACCAAAGATCGCTGCGAGCGTTGGGCGAGTTCTTCGAGAGGCGATTGATGCTTCGCAAAAAGATGTGGTGCTCATCCTATCGGGAGATCAATCCCATACTTTGGATCCCAATGGGCCCTACGGTTTTTCTCAAGTGGGTATGGACTATGAAAACATCATAGAAGAAATTTTTGAGACGGGTGATTTTGATCGATTGGCTGCCATTGACTACGATTTTGTCGAAGAAGCCGCTCAGTGTGGATTGGTGCCGACTTTAATCGGTTTGGGAGCCGTTGAGGCCCATGAGTTGGACGCAGAGATTTACTCCCATGAGTGGCCATTTGGCGTGGGTTACCTCATCAGTCGCCTGATGAAGGAGGTGTGAAATGAATGCTTACATCAAACTTGCTCAACAAGCGTTGGAACACTATGTGACAACGGGACTACAGATCCGAAAACCCGACGGTTTGCCCGACGAATTGACAAAACGCCGTGCAGGGGTATTTGTGACGTTGTACAGTGGCGGACAATTGAGAGGGTGTATCGGCACAGTTGAGTCGACAACACCATCTATCGCCGATGAAATTATCGCAAATGCGATTTCTGCGGGGGTGTATGACCCTAGGTTTCCTAGAGTGATGGCCAATGACTTAAAGCATCTCATTTACAGTGTGGACGTATTAGGGGAAGCCTTTCCCGTGGTCGATCGTGGGATGCTCGATGCAAAGCGTTATGGGGTTATCGTCACAAAAGGAAGGCGAAGAGGTCTTCTTTTGCCCAATCTCGACGGAGTGGAGACCCCGGATCGGCAGATTCAAATCGCCTTGGAAAAAGCGCGCATCAGCCCAGAGGAACCTTACACTCTCGAGGCCTTTGAAGTGGTGCGCTACGGTCAAGAGTCATGAAAGAGGGACTTTATTACAAGAAACTAAGTACAGGTGATGTGGTTTGTGGTCTCTGTCCTCTAGGATGTGTGATACCACAAAGCGAAAGAGGCCGCTGCTTTGCCCGAAAAAACGTCGGTGGAGAGTTGAGGGCAGACAGCTATGGAAAAATCACAGGATACGGCTTGGATGCCATCGAAAAGAAACCACTGTATCGCTTTTACCCTGGGAGTACCATCTATTCTGTGGGGAGTTTTGGGTGCAATTTGACTTGCGATTTTTGCCAAAACTATCGGATAGCTCAGGATATGCCGAGTTTTCAAGAGAAGACGCCAGAGGCGATCGTCGAGGAAGCACTCGAGGCTAAGAAGCTTGGCAATATCGGTATTGCGTATACGTACAATGAGCCGAGTATCGGCATTGAAATCGTTTTGGATACGGCGGTGTTGGCAAGGTCGGTCGGGCTTAAAAATGTCTTAGTCACCAATGGATTTCTCAACAGAGAACCCTTTCAAGACTTGTGCGGGACTATGGATGCGATGAACATCGACCTAAAAGGGTGGACCGAAGACTTTTATCGATCTTGCGGTGGGTCTTTGGCGCCAGTGATGCGAAATATCGAGTATGCGGCTAAAACAAAAGGCCTTCATTTGGAGTTGACGACGTTGGTCATCCCTGGGCACAACGACGCGCCAGAGGAGATGGAGAACATGGCTACTTGGATCGGGGCTTTAAGAAAGGACATACCACTTCACCTATCTCGATTCTTCCCGGCTCATCGGATGAAAGAGGTGGCGATGACGCCGATGGAGACTTTGGTCGAGTTAGAATCGATCGCTAAGAGACACCTGACCTATGTGTATTTGGGAAATGTTTGAAAGAAAATTCTCCCTTAGTCTTGGCAAACGACAAGGTCAAGGTTTTATTGGCTGCCTAGAAGGTGGCTTTCATTAGCCTACATCCTCGAGGGAGGAGGGTGGGCGTGCCCTTCGTCGAATCGGAGGCAGGGTAGTGACCTTTAAAATGAACAGCGACTATGTCCAAGGTTTTCCATCATTGAATCCTCTAAAATAACGCAGCGATCGCTGCGTTTTTTATTCGCTATTTCCAGCTTTTTGCCACCCTGCGGCTTTCGCTTCTTCTTCGGTGGCGAACCATTTTTCCCCTTGGCTCTCGTCGATGACGGTGTCATCATATGACCCTTTTCCGGGGAGGTGGTAGATTTTTTTGCCCTGGGTGTTGATGTTACCTTTAATCAATCGATCAGGATAGGGACTGGTTTGGATGGCAGATGAGATTGGAGTCGTTTGCGACCACATGCCTACCTGATTCTCGACGGCTTTGCGCTGCAGTTCTACAAAATCGTCGGCGTAGGTGACATTGGGAGGATAGGTCGCCACCTGAGCCAGACCTTCTCTTAACAAGATTTTATTGAACATGACTCCTTGGAGATAAACGTAAGCTAATACCCTTTGATATCGGTCCCTTTCCTGGGTGTCCAATTCGATGAGGATTTGTCGGTTGTTGAGTTTTTGCGCGGTAAAATCCGCGGCTGTTTTTGCAAAACTGGCGATCGTGTCATCGGTGCTGTTTAGCTCTGGGGTGTCGACGCCAATCAACCGCACCTTTTCTTCCACACCGTTGATATCGACGACGATCGTATCGCCGTCGATAACGTGGATGACGTTATGGGTGGTCTTCTCTCGAGGCAATACACCTAATAATTGGCCGATGTACTCGTGAGGATTGATGATGAGGACAGAGGCAATGAGGATTAGAAGTAGTAGAATGAGATTTTTTCGTTTCAAGCTTTCACCTCCTTGAAGGGGTATTTGTGCGGTTAGGTGTCAATCGCTTCGCCGACATTGAAGTGGGGTCTGGGTGTATTGAGTTTTGAAAGCCTTACTAAAATAGGATGCGCTATTGAACCCACAAACTTCTGAAATGGCTTGGATCGATAGGCTGGACTGGAGGAGTAGCGTTTTGGCTCGATCCAATCGGTATTGTAGAAGGTAGGATTGCATGGAAATCCCGCTGATTTCTTGAAAGATGCGGTAAAGGTAAGACCGATGAATACCAATCTCGTTAGCCGCCTGTTGGATAGTCCAGTCTGCTTTACGATAGTTTTTCTCGATGGCTTTGATAGCGGTTAAGAAATATCGGTTCCGATCGGTTAAGGGTTTTTGATTCTTTTGAATCATCAGGGAAAAAAGCTGATAGAGGGAGCCAACTTTCCACAGCCCGGAGCCTTCGTCTTGAGGATTGGGCTGGCTTATCGCTTCAAAAAGCCGATGGATGGTGGGGTCGTCATAGCCGTCCATGACCAGATTATCGCTCGAAAATTGGGCGAGATGGACGAGCTTTTCAGCATCGGAACCTCGGAAGCCCACCCAATAGTAAAGGTAGGGGTGGTCGGTGGCTGCTTGATAAGAGATGAGTTCGTGGGGACGAATCAAGAAAATGGAGTTGGTACCGACGTTATAGGTTTTATTTTTGACATGATAGGTACCATGACCTTCGTAGATCAGATGAAAGATGTAGTGATCGTAAACGGAAGGCGGAGTTTTGTAACCGGAAACATTCATGGATTTAACGCCGCTTTGAACGACTTCTAGGGCATCCGTTACTTTAAAACTGTTGACAAAAGTGTTTGCACGAAAAAATTCTGTGTTCTTTCTTTTTTTGAGGTCGATGATTCTTAAGGGAGAAACTTTTTTAGACATGGCCGCTCCTTGTAGATGTTCATGAAACATTATTACTTTTATTATATCATAATGCCTTTTCGATGGGAGGGCTAGTAACAGCGAAATTAACAGAAAGTTAAAGCAGTGTAAAGGAAAGTTGTCGGTATTTAAAGTTTATGTTAAATGAAACATCACTACAAAAAAAGGACACATATTTGATATCGCTCTCCTAAATTGTTTGATAGGATGAGGTTGTCAGTCATCACAATCAAACAAGGAGGCAATATGAAAAAGAAAATGTGGAAACTGGTTTCTTTACTGCTCATCTGTCTGGCGTTTACCGCTTGTGGCGGACAAGAAACCCATCAAACCGAAACAAACAGTGAGACAGCGGATCAAAAAAATGCCGGACAACCGGGGGATATCCAAGGGGATCTAACGGTTGCCATGTGGGATGCGGCACAGGAAGAAGGGGTCAGAAATGCCATCGAAGGGTTTAAATCCCTCAACCCTAAGGTGAAGGTCACTTTAGAAGTGATTCCTGAAGACCAGTACTACACAAAATTGGATGCAGCCCTCGGGTCACAAGGCGGTCCCGATGTGATGTGGCAAAGCTCTAAGGCACGAGAATATGTGGCGGGCGGGGCCCTTGAACCGTTGGATGAGTACATTGCAAGGGATAAAGTGGATTTAAAAGCTTATTCTGAACACATCACGAAACTCTACCAGTTTGACGGCAAACAATACGGTATCCCTAAAGATATCGACGCTTGGTTCTACATCTACAATAGTTCCCTATTCAAAAAATACGGAGTCGAAGAACCGAAGGAAAACTGGACATACGAAGACATGATCAAACTCGCTATTGCTCTACGCGAAAAAATGCCTGAAGAAGAATATCCACTATTTATGACAACTTCTCTTTGGAACAATCTCCCTTCGATGATTGAACAGTTGGGTGGTCATGTGATCAATGCCGATGGAAAGACATCGGGGATGGGATCGGCTGAGGCGAAAAAAGCCATTGAGAATCTCATGTACTTACTGGAAAACAAGTTAATGGCGAATCTGCAAACCACTCCAGACTATGATTCAAATGCTGCGATCCTTTCTGGAAAGGTCGCTATGGCTGCTTTTCCATCTTGGAACATGTCCATGATTAAAAACGCCGGATTAGATGATGGCACGATGAAGTTGACCACTTTCCCATCGAATAACGGTTCGATTAAAACGGATACCAACGGGTTATCCTATACGATGAACGCTTTTTCGAAAAACAAGGATGCGGCCTGGGCGCTACTAAAGTTTTTGAGCTCGAAAGAAGGAGCAGAACTCCACGCCAAAGGCGGAGCTGGTATTCCTGCGCTACTGGAAGCTCAAGGCGGTTATGTGGAATACTTTAAAGCTATCCCAGGGGTAGAAGCGGTAAAGACGATTACGCAAAATCAATTCCTTCGTCCATCCACTGAATTTCCAAAAGCTCGCCCTGCGATCACAGAGTGTTCCAATACGATTATGCCACAAATCTTCTCTAAAACGCTAGCGATCGAAGAGGGTCAAGCCCTAATCGTAAAAACGTTGGAAGATGCTTTAAAGTAAAGAGCCACAGAGGGTCCATGGTCAATCATGGACCCTTTATGACATAAGGAGAAGAGATGAAATCTAAAACGAAGTCTACATTAGCAGGCTATGGCTTCTTATTGCCACTATTACTCGGCTTGATTATTTTTCGCTATTACGGGTTTGGCTTGAATATCCGAAATAGTTTTTTTGACATGGGGGCTTTTGGGAGTGGGGAATTTGTTGGGATGGCAAACTTCACGAAGCTATTCCAAGATCCGGGGTTTACGCGATCGATTTGGAACACGGTCAAATTTGTGGTCACTTGTGTGCCATTGGTCACTCTGTTTTCGATCCTATCAGCGTTATTGCTCAACAGTAAACTTAAAAGTGTCGGTGTTTTTAGAACGATTTATTTCTTGCCGGCGGTTACACTACCCATCACCGTGGCGATGGTGTGGTCATGGATGTTCAATACGGACTATGGGATTATTAACCAGGTATTGATGAGTTTAGGGGTAACGAAGTTTAGTTGGTTAGGCTCAGATGCCGCGTTGACGGTGATGTTTACCATCGTCATCGTTTGGTCGAGTACAGCGGTGCCGACGCTGATTATTTTGTCGGGATTAAAGGACATTTCGCCGAGTTACTACGAAGCGGCTTCCATTGATGGTGCCTCAGGGGTTCAAACCTTTTTTAGGATTACACTTCCGTTATTGACCCCTTCTATTTTCTATGTGGTCGTGACGAATATTATCTCCATGTTTCAAATGTTTAATTTGGTGTACATGATGGTGCCACAAACGGGAAGTGTCGCGATGAACTACGCTCAAACCATGGTTCATTATTATTATCAAAACGCTTTTGTGTTTGCTGGAACAAGAGGGTATGCCTCCGCTGTATCGGTGGTGCTCATGTTGATTATCTTGGGGATCACCATGGTGATGTTTGCCCTCCAAAAACGTTGGGTCTACTACGATGATTAGGAGGGGGAAAATGAAACAAACGAAGGGAACGACGCTACTTTTTTTAATACTCGGTGCGCTATTCACTTTATTTCCTTTTGTCTGGATGGTGTTATCTTCTTTTAAAACGTTTAAAGAGACGATGCAAGTACCTCAAACGATACTACCTGATGCACCGACTCTTGACAATTACACGCGAGTGATGGAGAAGCTACCCATTGGCCAGTTGATGTGGAACACGGTGATCGTAACGGTGGTGACGACGTTGGTGACTTTAGTTATTGCATCGATGGGTGCCTACGCTTTTTCACGGATCGACTTTAAAGGCAAAAAATTACTCTGGCCATTACTTATGGCGGTGACGATGGTGCCGGGTCAGATTTTCATGATTCCAAACTATACGATTATCGCGAAAATGGGGTTAACCGATTCCTTGGCAGCGCTGATCATTCCAGATGTTTTTAATGTCTTTGGCGTGTTGATGCTCGTTCAGTTTATCAATGCGATCCCTAGAAGTCTAGACGAAGCCGCTCGCATTGACGGCGCCAATCACTTTACGATTTATCGAAGGATCATCCTTCCCAATATTAAAACGCCTATGATGTCCTTAGGGATCATGGTGGCTTTAAGCACGTGGAAAGATGTGATGTGGCCGATTGTCATCAACTCAAGCATTAGTAAAATGACCATCGGTGCAGGGTTAACACAACTCCAAGGGGCTTACTTTACAGAAAACAACTTGATGATGGCCGCAGCTGTTCTCAGTTCGCTACCCATGATCGTACTTTTCCTAGCACTTCAGCGACAGTTTATGGACTCCATGTCGCGTAGCGGGGTGAAAGGGTAATAACAGTATTTAAGGATGAAAAATATGAAACTACAATTTATAGGTACAGCAGCATCGGAAGGCGTACCCGCTACATTTTGTGATTGTCCCGTTTGTCGAGAAGCTCGGGAAAAGAAGGGGCGATACGTACGCAAACGCTCATCGATCCTCGTCAATGATCGGATCCTCATCGATTTCAATGCGGATTCTCACTTAGCGGGGATATACGGCGGTTTGGATTTTCTTAAAGTGGAACATATTTTATTTACCCATTCACATACAGACCACTGTTCATTAGAGGCGCTACGCGCCATAGAGCCTCCTTGTGCAGTCAATGACAGAGTTGCTCCTCTACACCTCTACGGCAGCGAGGCGATACATGATCTCTACAAGGATTCTTGCCTTCTAGGGATTGAACGGGATGGGTATGTGGATTTTACCCTAGCCATACCATTGACGCCAATAGCTATCGACGGGGCAATAATCCTTCCAATTGACGCAAAACACGATGATTCTGAAGTGTGTTTAAACTATGTTATCTCTGATGGCGAGGCGAGTGTATTTTACGGGACGGATTCTGCGCTGCCTACTGAAACGTTATTTGAGCAATTTAAAGGTTTGAAATTCGATGGGGTGATCTTGGACTGTACCTCATTGGAATCGGCAGGAGTATTTGAAAACCATATGGGCATAGAAGATAATTTAGCCTTTCGTCAACGGATGTTGGAATGGGGTGTTTGTCGTGAAGACACTCCCTTTTATATGACCCATATGGCGCATCAATTTAATCCCAATGTGGAAAATGTGGAGCGTTTGGGACATAAATACGGATTGACACCGGCATATGACGACCTGGTGATCGAAGTGACAAGGAGGACATGATGTCAAGAGTGACACTTAAAAACCTAGTGAAAGAATACGACTCGGGTGTTCTTGCGGTTAAAGGTATCAATTTAGAGATTGAAGAGGGTGAATTCATGGTGCTTGTAGGCCCTTCTGGCTGTGGAAAATCTACGACTTTGAGAATGATCGCAGGACTTGAGGGGGTTTCATCAGGGACGATTTCTATCGGTGAGCGGGTGGTAAACGAAGTGGAACCCAAAGATCGGAAGATCTCCATGGTGTTTCAAAACTACGCGCTCTATCCTCATATGAGCGCTTATGATAATATTGCATTTGGTCTTCAAATGGAAAAGCGAAGTGCACAAGAAATAGAGGAGCGGGTTCAAAAAGCGGCAAGTATGCTTGAAATAGGTCCATTATTGAAACGTCGCCCAAAAGAGATGAGTGGTGGTCAGCGCCAGAGGGTTGCCTTAGGGCGTGCATTGGTGCGAAACCCTGAAGTCTACCTTCTCGATGAGCCTTTGTCGAATCTCGATGCAAAGTTGCGTAATGCCATGCGCATACAGATTGCATCCTTACACAAAACACTGGGGGCGACGTTTATTTATGTCACACACGATCAAGTCGAAGCGATGACGATGGGCGATCGCATTACGATTATGAACGGCGGGGAGATTATGCAGTGCGACACCCCTCTCAATGTATACCATCATCCAAACAACGTGTTTGTCGCTGAATTTATCGGTTCTCCAAAAATCAATATCTTAGCAGGAGAACTTGGCGAAGATGATCAGATGGTCATCAACGGCGTGGCGATGAAGATCCCAGATATCCTAGTTGCCGCTGACCGAGAGGGGCCGATTTTGGTGGGGTTGAGACCAGAGCACATCGAGCTCGACGACACGGGAAGAAGCGCCATCGTGGGCAAGGTGAAAGTGGTTGAGCAAATGGGTAACGAAGAACTGGTTCACTTGGATTGGAGCGGGATCCCGTTGACGATGAGGCGATCGACAGCCCAAACCGTCACCGATCTCGAAGGAAAAGAAGTGGGCCTCGTGTTTCGATTTGAAAAAGCCAACTATTTTGATCCAGAAACGGGAAGCAACATTGCGAAGGATGATCCATACGGGATTTGATGTGATGCAACCCGATTGGCCAGGACTGCTCAAAAAATATCTCGTGGAGGAAAAACTCGTCGAGTGACAATTGCACCGGGCAGTTCATGGACTTGTACGGATAACGAAGGAGAGGGAGCTAAGTTGGTAAACGACGTTGCTTCCTCTTTTTTTAGCGCGTTTTTTAAGGGCGGAATGTAAAAAAGATTTTACATCCCTCCCAGGTGAATAAGGGTAGATATTGTCATGTGTTCTGTCGTCGTTATCGCTTGGGATAATGGTGTGAGAGATGAACAAAGATAGGATAGCAATAGGGAGAAGGAGAGGATAATGGCGTATTTATATGAAATGCACATGCATACCAGTGATACCAGTCCTTGTGGCTGGGTGAGTGCTGAAGAAGGTGTGACGATGTACCGGTTAAAGGGGTATTCGGGTGTGGTGGTGACCGATCATTATTGTAGCGATGTGTTTAACCCGATTGCCCATCTTTCTCACGATGAGCAGATGGATCGGTTTCTCGCAGGGTATCGTCATGCACGGAAAGCTGTTAAAGGATGGGATTTTGATGTATTGCTCGGTGTGGAATACCGTAATATGGAAAGCTATAACGACTACTTGGTTTATGGACTAGAGGAGGATTTTTTCTATCGAGAAAAGGACTTGATCCACCGCCCTATCGATCAGGTGTTTAATCTGTTTCACGACAACAACGCGATCATTTTCCAAGCACATCCCTACCGGCCTTACGTATCGAATTTGGACCATCCCGACCTCATCGATGGGATTGAACGGCACAACGGAAATGCGCGCCAAAATTACGACGTGAAGAAAACGGTGAGGGCTTTGCGTACCCGCAACTTACGCGCCATCGCTTCCAGTGATTTTCACATCGAAGAAGATTTGGCCAATGGGGGCATCGTCTTTGGCGAGAGGATTTCATCGGAAGGGGCTCTTGTCCAAGCGTTGAGAGACGAGGCAATAACCGCTCTTCTTATCGATAAACTCGAAGGGGTGTACGCTTCAGGTCGAGAGGATCATCCGCCGTTTATTTCTTACAAGGCGGCCTATGAGTGGGATGGTTGACGGATTGTCGAGAAGATGACAGGGAGAAGGATGTGAAAATAAAAGACCTTATTATGACGTTGAGAGTGAGATGATTATATCTCATTCTCTATTTTTTATGGCACCTAGATGCGATTTTTTGTGCAGGTAGCTCCTAATCTCGAGTTTCCCAGGTGCTTTTCTAAATGAAAAGCATTGCCTTTTATGAAGCGTCTACAACGTCAATACGCAGAATAAAGTGGAAATTGGTGTTTCAACTTAGTAAAATCGTTGAAAAAGGGGATCTACACAAGTTCTCCACATGGTTATGATTCAATAGGATATGGTATACTAGAGAAAATAGGAGAGTGAAATATGAGGGAATGGGATTATAAAAAATTATTAAGTATCGTCATGATTGGCATTATCGCGTATTTTGCTATTTGGAATATGCCCGGGATCTGGAATGTGTTGATGAAAGGTTTAGGGATGGGTGCTCCGTTTATTATCGGTGGAGTGATCGCCTTTATTGTCAATGTGCCAATGGCCTTTATTGAAAATAAATTGCTCGTGGGCTTGGGTTCGGAAAAGGCGCAAAAATTGAAACGGCCGATTGCGTTGATATTGGCTTTAGTTCTTGTGATCGGGTTGTTTGTCGGCTTTATGGCGGTTGTTATTCCACAGTTGGTGGAATCGGGAACGCTTCTGATCAAGAAGATGCCCGAGTTTATGGCGGGATTGGAAAAACTCCTTGAAGGGTTACCTCCGATCCAAAAAGAGTATTTGAAGTACAAATCATCGATCGAATCCTTTGATTTCAATCAATTGGGCACTTATTTATCCAATTTTGTCGCCAGCTCGGACAAGTCCGTGTTTTCGAAAATCTTTGGTCAAGCCTCGAGCATCCTCGGTGGATTCGTCAATTCTTTATTGGGACTGTTCTTTGCTCTGTATATTTTAGGGAGCAAGGAGCGTCTAGCGAGTCAAGGTACTCGTGTGATCTACGCCTACCTTCCGGAAGGGGCCTCTGATCGCATTATGCACGTGCTTCGGGTGACCAACTCTAACTTTCGCAACTTCCTTACCGGTCAAATGACGGAAGCGGTAATTTTAGGCACTTTGACGGGAGTGGGGATGGCGGTGCTTCAACTGCCCTATGCCCTTATGATTGGGGTGTTAACAGGTTTTATGGCTATGATCCCCGTGTTTGGGGCGCTGATTGGCGCTGGCGTGGGAGCGGTGTTGATTTTTACCGTGGACCCTTTTAAGGCACTGGTGTTTTTGATCTTTATGGTGATTTTGCAGCAAATAGAAGGCAACTTGATCTACCCAAAGATCATGGGGCAGAGTTTGGGTCTTCCGCCGATGTGGACGTTGGTAGCAATCACCTTGGGGACGAGTCTAATGGGGATTGTGGGAATGATTTTGTTTGTCCCGCTGACCTCGGTGATCTACTCTCTGGTTAAGGAATCAACCCATGTGAGGTTGGCAGCAAGAAACATTGACGTCTCTGAAAAATAGGCGAGTGATGATGGAGGGATGAAACATGATACGCACAGTGGGTATTGTTGGGTTGGGAAACCTTGGGATTCTTTTTGGAAAACAAATGACGGATCGCAGCCCGATGGGGGCGGTTCGTTTTATCGCCAATCGCAAACGCATTGAGCGCTATGAGAGAGATGGGATTTTCTGCAATGGTGAAAAACTCGCCTTAGCGTATTCCGATTGCGATACCAATGAGGAAACCGTAGATTTGTTGATTTACGCAGTTAAATACTCGAGTCTTCCTCAGGCGATTGCAGATAGTGCATCTTATGTGGGAGAAAACACTACGATTCTCTCGCTGCTCAACGGCGTGGTCAGCGAATCGGATATCGGGCGTGCATATGGTGTAGATAAACTTCTATATACCGTAGCCCAAGGGATGGACGGGGTGATGATCGGCAACCAGCTGACCTATCACAGTCAGGGGATGTTGTGTATTGGCGAATACGACGGCATATTTTCTCAAAAACTGCGAGATGTGGTGGCGTACTTTGAAGCGACAGGCGTCCCACACGAGGTGAGAAGTGACATGGCCCATCACCTTTACAGTAAGATGATGTTGAACACCGGGGTCAATCAAGTGGTTGCGGCAAACCGTGGAACCTATGCCATCGTTCAAAAGCCTGGTGCACAGCGAGACAGAATGGGACAGGCAATGGAAGAGGTGGCGCGAGTGGCTGCTTTTGAAGGTATTACCCTCACGAAAGAGGATATGGCCTATTGGTTTGACATTATCGATAAGTTGAACCCTGATGGGAAGCCTTCAATGGCACAAGATATCGACAATAAAAAACCCACCGAGGTGGCGTTATTTGCAGGGACGGTTTGTCGATTGGGGAGAAAATACGGCATGCCCACACCGGTCAACGATCAATTGCTAAAGGAAATTCAAACCCTTGAAAGCAATTACTGAGTCTCGCAGCTTTTGGCGAGCGAGATTGCGCACCAAGGAATTTGTCCCAGTTAAGGTGAAAGAACGCCTTCTCTTTGGAGGAGATCAACGCCTTTTAAAAGGTGTAGGGATTTCAACCTTTATCGCAAATCGTGCTTGTGGGGTTATCGGAGCGGCGAATGTCTTGGCGTATCAGAAGGCTGAAGGGATAACTTACACCCTATCGGATTATCATAAAAAGGCCCTCGCCTTGTTAAGCGCGATCCGACCTACACTTGCGGGTGTTCCCACGATTGGGTATTTAAAGTGGGGGCTAAAGCGATACGCGGCCACTAAAGGGTTGAGGCTCGTATCATCCAGTCTATCCTCTTTTTTTGTGCCCTATGTCAATCGGGAACGCTATGTGGGATTTATTAGACGATCCTTGGAAAGGAATCGGCCTGTTCTCATGGTGACTTGGGCATCTACTCGAGTTCCCATCTTGAGAAACCACTGGGTGACGATAACGGAGATAGCCTCGAGAGATGGCGAAGTCGTCCTCACGGTGTCTAGCTGGGGAGAGGCCTATGAAGTCAATCTTTGGGATTGGTTGGATCAATATAGTGTTTACAAAGGGGTGTTAACCTTTGAATATCAATCGATGTGACGAAGAGCAATTCATCTGTTTGAAGTTCATCAATAACGTGTGAAACATCAAATGAGAGCGATAACGCTAAACATTTGGTTCTATTAATGATATAATTAACTGTTAGAAATAAGGAACGCGAGGAGTGAGATCATGAAAATTTCATTTTCACCACCAGATATTAGCCAACTAGAAATTGATGAGGTCGTCGATACATTAAAGTCGGGTTGGATAACCACTGGACCGAAAACAAAAGAATTGGAAAGACAACTTTCCGCTTATTATCATACCAATCAATCGGCATGTTTAAATTCGGCGACGGCTGCTTCGGAAATGGCGCTGCGCCTATTAGGGATAGGCCCAGGCGACGAAGTGATCACCACCGCCTACACCTATACGGCATCTGCCAGCGTCATCGCCCATGTGGGCGCGACGATTCGCATGGTGGATACCCAAGCAGGATCCTTTTTTATGGACTTGGATGCTTTAGAAAAGGCGATTAATCCAAAGACTAAGGCGATTATTCCGGTTGACATAGGAGGTGTTCCATGTGATTACGAGGGCATTTTCGATGTGGTCAACCGCAAAAAAGATCGCTTCGTCCCCAATTCCCCGATACAAGAGGCTTTGGGACGAGTGGCTGTGGTAGCAGACTCTGCCCACGCTCTCGGCGCTTGGTACAAAGGGACTCCGTGCGGTGCGATAGCCGACTTTACGAGCTTTTCTTTTCACGCAGTGAAAAACTTCACCACAGGGGAAGGAGGATCCTTGACTTGGTTACCCATTGAAGGGATTGACGATCGTGAAATCTATCAGAATCTTCAATTGTTGAGCCTACACGGCCAGTCCAAGGACGCCTTGGCAAAATCCCGTATCGGCGATTGGGAATACGACATTATCGCCCCTTACTACAAGTGCAATATGACCGATATCGCTGCGAGTTTGGGCTTGGCTCAGCTCAAGCGCTACCCTGATTTGTTAAAGAGAAGGGCGCAGATGATTCGTATGTACAACAAGGGATTTGAAGGGACCAATATCACACCGATCGACCATTTCAGCGACGACTACACCAGTAGTTACCACCTTTATGTGGTTCACATTGGAGGGGCAGACGAAACAGCGCGCAATGAAGTGATCGTAGAAATGGCAAAGCGAGGCGTTGCGACCAATGTTCACTACAAGCCGCTACCCATGCACACGGCTTACAAGAAGTATGGCTTCGACATTGCGGATTTCCCCAATGCTTACAACCAATACAAAAATGCGATGACCCTACCGTTACACACGTTGCTCACCGATGAAGAAGTGGCTTATATTATTGAAAATCTCGTAGAGATCGTCGGTTAATACTATGGAAAAGCAACAAATGGATCATTATTCAGAGAGGATCGATGGGCTTTTGGCGAGGAAAAAGGGCACCTTAAGCGTCAAAAGAATCTTTGATGTGGTGGCATCTGCATTGGGTCTGGTGGTTGTCGCCATACCCTTTGGCATCATCGCGGCACTCATCAAAACCTCATCCACAGGACCGGTGTTTTTTCTTCAAGAGCGCATTGGAAAGGACCGCATCCCTTTTCACATCTATAAATTTCGCACGATGGTCGTCGACGCTGAGAAGCTTGGCATGCAGATCACCGTTGGCAGGGACCCGCGCATAACGGGGATTGGACACTTTTTGAGAAAGACCAAGCTCGATGAGTTGCCACAATTGATCAACGTGTTTTTGGGTCAGATGTCCTTTGTGGGACCTCGTCCGGAAGTGGGCCGTTATGTGGCTCTCTACGATGCGCGTCAACTCAATGTGCTCAAGATCAAGCCAGGAATCACGGATTTGGCCTCGATTAAGTATCGCGATGAATCTACGGTGCTCGCGGCGGCCGAGGATCCGGAATACACCTATATCCACGAGATCATGCCCACAAAACTCGATCTCAACTTGGAATACATTGAACATTTCAATCTGCTCTACGATATTAAACTGATTTTTAGAACATTGGCGCGCATCATCAGCGCGTAATCGTCGAGTTATTGGCAAGGATACTACACGTTCTACCAGACTTGTGATAAAATAGGCGTGAAACACATAGAATATCATCATCTCGCCGGATCACACCACCGTGTTGATTGGGAGGGATAGGGAGTAAATACATGAAAACCGTATGGATTATTAACCATTACGCCGATATTCCTGAGAATGGGAAGTTCACAAGGCATTATAATTTAGCTCTCAAGCTCATCGAGAGGGGCTATAAAGTCAAAGTGTTCACCGCGTCGACGGTGCACACGACGACGATAAATTACATCACCGATGGTTCGCTGTACAAAGAAAGAAACATTGACGGAGTGGATTTTGTGTTCATTCGCGCAAGAGATTATACCAACAGGGCAAAAATGAGACCCTTCAACATGATCGACTACGCCGTCAATTTATTGAAAACCGTTAAGGACTTTGGGGATGTGGACGTGGTATACGCGTCTGCACCACATACCTTCACATGGTATGCCGCCAGGCGCATCGCCCGAAAAAAGCAAGCGAGGTTTCTCGTGGAAACCCGAGACCTTTGGCCGGAGACTTTTGTGTCCATGGGGGCTTTTAAACGATCTAATCCTGTGGTTCAAGTGCTGTACGCCATGGAAAAAGACATTTACGAATCCGCAGACTATTTGATTTTCACTATGGCAGGCGGATGGGACTACATCAAGGAACGGGGCTATCGCGTTCAAGGGGTATCCTACATCAACAACGGCGTGGATCTCAAAAAGTTTCATACCAATGAAAAAGCGTACGCCTCCGAGGATTTTGGTCTCGATCCCCATAAATTCAATATTTTGTACACCGGAGCCATGGGCAATGTGAACCGGGTCAACTACTTAATTGAAGCGATGGAGCTGCTTAAAGATGAAAATGACATTGTGTTGTCGATTTTTGGATCCGGCGCTGAAGAAGAGGCGCTGAAAGCCTACTGTCGCGAGCGAAACTTGGACAATGTGGTCTTTAAAGGCCGTGTGCCAAAGGACAAAGTGCCTGCAATATTGGCTCAAAGCCAATTGAATATCATCGTCGGTAGAAAAATCGACCTGTATCGTTACGGCGTGAGTTTGAACAAAATGTTTGAATACTTTGCCGCAGGCAAGCCGATTTTATCCAATCTCGAGTGCGAGTACGACATGATAGAAGCCTACCATTGTGGAAAGACGGTGAAAGGGGAATCCGCTGAATCCTTGGCGGAGGGGATCCGCTATTTCAAAGGTCTTTCTCGTGAAACATACGACACTTATTGCGACAACGCTAAAAAAGCGGCTGTTGATTTTGATTTCGATACATTAACCGATAAACTTGAAAACTGTTTTTAGGAGGTCATCATGCCAATCCCATTGATTGATTTAAAACGACAATACCAAACTTTCGCCGAAGAAGCGGACCCTAAAATTTTAGAGGTTTTTCACTCGGCAAAGTACATATCCGGTGCAAACGTCAAAGGCTTTGAAGAGGAGTTTGCCGCCTACAATGACGTCAAATACGCCGTATCCGTTGGAAACGGCACCGACGCTCTAGTCATCGCGCTGAAAGCCTTGGGCATAGGTGAAGGCGACGAAGTGATCACCACCCCATTTACCTTTTTTGCCACAGCCGAGGCGATCTCCTTTGTCGGTGCGATCCCCGTATTTGTCGACGTGGAAAAAGACACCTACAACATGGATCCCAAATTGATCGAAGGGGTGATCACAGAAAAGACAAAAGCGATCATGCCCGTTCACATCTTTGGCAACCCCTGTAAAATGGACGAGATTAACGCCATCGCAAAAGCGCATAACCTCTACGTCATCGAAGATGCCGCCCAAGCCGCAGGTGCCCAGTACAAAGGTCAAATGATCGGCGGACTGGCAGACATCGCCTGTTTCTCCTTCTTTCCGACCAAAAACCTCGGAGGCGCTGGAGACGGAGGGATGATCACCACAAACGACGAGCGCTTGGCCATCATCTGTCGCGCCATCAAAAGCCACGGTAGCGGCGCAAATGGAAGACGCGCCTATAACTTAATGCACGACATCGCCGAAGAAGTAGTAGAAGATAGTAGCGTCGATACCACCGTCTACGACCCACTAAAATACTACAACTACCTCATCGGTCACAACTCTAGACTCGACGAAGTACAAGCGGCGTTATTGCGCGTCAAACTACGCTACCTCGACCAGTGGAACGACGGTCGCATCGCAAGAGCTCACTATTACAACGCAGCCCTTGCGGATACCCCATTGGTGACCCCTGTTCACGACCCAGATGTCAAACACATCTACCACATGTACATCCTACAGTCCGAAAATCGTGAAGGGATCATCGGCGCACTCAAAGAAAAGGGCATCGCAACAGGGGTTTATTACCCCGTTCCCCTGCACCTTCAAAAAGTCTACACCCACCTAGGCTTAGGCGAAGGCAGCTACCCGATAGCGGAGTACCTGTCCAAACGCACATTTGCCATCCCCATGTTCGCCGAGCTGACCGATGAAGAAGCAAAATCCATCGTCGAAGTGATCGAGGCCTTTGAACACCATGGCTGATTACTTTGTTCACGAATCCTCATATGTGGATGAGGGCGCCGTCATAGGCGAAGGGACAAAAATCTGGCATTTTTCACACATCATGTCAGGAGCGGTCATAGGAAAAGGGTGCAACCTCGGACAAAACGTCGTGATATCGCCAGGCGTCGTCCTAGGAGACAACGTCAAAGTGCAAAACAACGTATCGGTTTACACCGGGGTCATCTGTGAAGACGACACCTTTTTAGGGCCCTCATGCGTGTTTACCAACGTCACCAATCCCCGCAGCTTCATCGAACGCAAAGAAGAATACCGAGAGACCCGCATCAAAAAAGGCGCATCCCTCGGAGCAAATACCACCATCGTTTGTGGAAACACCATCGGGAAATACGCCTTCATCGGCGCAGGAGCGGTGGTGACCAAAGAAGTCAAAGATTACGAACTCATCGTTGGCAATCCAGGAAGAGTCCTAGGCTACATCTGCCAATGTGGCATACGACTAGAAGAGATAGAATCGGATCATTACAAATGCCCAAGTTGCGAAAAAACCTATCGCAAACACGAGGGCACACTAGAAGAAGAATAAGAGGGGGAAGAAGTTATGTCGATTAAAGCGGAACTGTTGCGCAAAATTACATCAAAAGAACTCGAAGTCGGGGTCGTAGGCTTAGGCTATGTTGGCTTACCACTAGCCGTAGAAAAAGCCATGGCAGGGTACAAAACCGTTGGGTTTGACGTCATGGACGAAAAAGTAAACCTGGTCAACGAAGGCCACAACTACATCGGCGACGTCGTCAACGAAGAACTCACCGAAGTGGTCAACAGCGGAATGCTCTCAGCGACCTCGGACTTTTCAAAAGTGGCAAGTCTCGACTTCATCGCCATCTGCGTACCGACACCACTCGATGAACACCAACAACCCGATATCTCATACGTCAAAAAATCCACAGCTGACGTCTCAAAATACTTAAAAAAGGGAACCGTCGTCGTATTAGAATCCACCACCTACCCAGGAACCACAGAAGAACTGATGAAACCAATCCTCGAAGAAGGATCGGGCTTAATATGTGGTGAAGATTTTTACCTCGCCTTCTCCCCGGAGCGGGTAGACCCAGGCAACAAACAATACAAAACCAAGAACACACCGAAAGTCGTCGGGGGAATCGGGGAAGATGCAACAGAAGTGGCAGCAGCCCTTTACGAACACGTCTTGCAAAGTGACATCCACAGAGTATCGAGCCCTGCCATCGCAGAAATGGAAAAAATCCTCGAAAATACCTATCGCAACGTAAACATCGGATTGGTCAACGAATTTGCTCAAATCGCACACCGCATGGGTATCAACATCTGGGAAGTCATCGACGCCGCGAAAACCAAACCTTACGGCTTTCAAGCCTTCTATCCAGGGCCTGGCGTAGGAGGACACTGCATCCCACTTGATCCCTTCTACCTGACCTGGAAAGCCAAAGAATACGACATGCACATGCCCATGATCGAAGCGTCAGGAACCATCAACGATTCCATGCCCGATTTTGTCGTCAACCGTACCGTAAAAGCCCTGTCCAGACGGTTTAAAAAAGCGTTGAACGGCGCGAAAATCCTCATGCTTGGCATGGCGTACAAAAAAGATATCGACGACCTGCGCGATTCGCCAGCGCTCGTGATCTTTGATCTGTACGAAAGCGAAGGTGCAGAAGTCTCCTACTACGACGGCTATAACCCAAGCTTTAAACGTCACGACGGCACACTAGAACACTCCATCCCCGAGTTGACCGTAGACGTATTGAAGGGCTACGATGCCATCGTCATCACCACAGACCACACCAACGTGGACTACCAAATGGTGGTGGATAACGCCGCTTACGTCTTCGATACCAAGTATGCGACAAAAGGCATCACCGCGGACAACCTAGAACTGTTATAAGGAGAGGGAATGAAACCATTATCAATAGCCCTCATCGGTTGCGGACGCATCGCCTATAAACATATCGAAGCCTTCGTCAACAACAAAGAAGAGATGACCTTGGTGGCGGTTTGCGATCCCGTAGAAGAACGCGCCGTCGCCAAAGCGAAACAATACGAAGAAGCCACAGGAGTAGCAGTACCCGTCTACACCGACTACCTAAAACTGTTAGAAGAAGTGAAACCCGAGATTGCCGCCATCGCCACAGAGAGCGGCTACCACGGTGACATCGGACTACACTGCTTAGAAGCGGGCGCTCATCTCCTCATCGAGAAACCCATGGCAATGACCTTGGAAGAAATCGACGCGATCAACGACTACGCCGATGCTCACCACCTTAAAGTGTGTGTATCGCACCAAAATCGATTCAACCCACCGATACAAAAACTGCGTCGCGCCATCGAAGAAGGTCGATTTGGTCGCATCCACAACATTACCGCGCGTATCTTGTGGACGAGGGATCAAAACTACTACGATCAAGCGCCATGGCGCGGAACCCAAGCCATGGACGGCGGGACCTTAATGAACCAGTGCATACACAACATCGACCTATTGCAATGGATGGCCGATTCCAAACTCGTTAGAGTCAAAAGTGAACGAAGCACCTACATGCGCAACATCGAAATGGAAGACTTCGGCGCATTGGTCCTACGCTTTGAAAACGGCATCATCGGGCTCATCGAAGGGACAGCTTGCGTGTACCCTAAAAACCTCGAAGAAACCCTGTCCATATTTGGCGAAAAGGGAACCGTGGTCATCGGTGGCCTAGCGGTAAATGAAATCAAAACATGGGACTTTGCCGACCACAGAGACTACGACGTGGAAGCCTCCGACGATGTCATCGACTCGGTCTACGGCAACGGGCACACACCGCTCTACTACGATTTTGCACGTGCCATTCGCGAAGACAGACAACCGCTGATTAGCGGTCGTGAAGGGCGCAAAGCAGTAGAAATCATATTGAAATCCTATGAAGACGACTGCTGCAACGACTACGAAAGACTGAAAAAATAAATACTAACGGCCTATCCTTGTGGATAGGCCGATTTTTTTGGGTTCTTTGCTAAATCGTGTTAGTTCAGAATTATATTAAGCAAGACTCAAAAGAGGATGGAAAGAAGCCTCTCCCTCAGTCTCGGCAAAGGTCGCCGAGCCAGCTCCCTCGGAGATGGAGCCGACGGACGCCATCCTTTGGGTGGCTGATAACACCTCATGGTGTCTGACATCGCCTTTTCTATTCATGACATTAATTTTGCAGTTCATGACATCGCCTTTCCCATTCATGACATCAAACTCGCCATTCATGACCTTGCCCTTAGCCTCCATCCTCGAGGGAGGTGGGTCGGCGCGTTCTTTGCCGACTCGGAGGGAGGGTTTTGCCCTCAATCATTGACCTTAACGCCGTTGATCTTCACGCTCTTGACCCTTCACTGTAAAAGCGCAACTTCATATGTGAAACACGCTTCGCGTTGCGCCCTCTGCCAAACGATAGCCCTTTATTGTAGAGCATTATAGGAGTGGATCGAGTCAAGACAAAAGAGCCGCAAAGAACCTTCGAGAAGACATTATCTTTGCTACCGATCGCGACGTATGGAAAAATCCATGTGAGCGGTATTCATATAGTCAATCCCCAAATAGATGGGCTGATCTTCTATGGTATAAAACGTTTGGTCAAGAATGAGAAACTGATCGTCGAGGACGGTTTTTGCCTCGCTATCCATGGTGGTTCCCATAGTGGATCGAATTTCCGTATTGGCATAGTGAATGCGAATGTCTAAAGTCTCTTCCAAGTAGAGCATTAACGAGGATTGGACCGTGTCGATTAGCAGGTTAGGAGCGTACTCGTAAGGAAAAACATTGATCGCGTAGATCAAGTTGATGCCATCAGCTTTGCGTATCCGCTTGAGCTCGATAAAAGGGCCGTCATGTTCCAATCGCTGGGCGTATTGTTCATTGGTGTTGACGAGGGTGGCTTTTCCTTGGGTGAGTAAGGTGGTGTAGCCTGCGGATTCGATCCATTGGGTATTGGGAGCTAGACGGTTGAGGTTATTGTGAAGGAGCCTACGGTTAACAAAGCTCCCCACCCCATTTACGCTGCGGATTAGCCCTTCGGTTTGCAACAACCGAAGGGCTTCTCGGACGGTGGATTTAGAGACGTTAAAGCGTGCACAAAGCTCTCGTTCCGAAGGTAATTTGTCTCCTTCCTTAAATTCATTGTCGAGAATGCTCGATGTGATCTCGCGTTTGATTTTGTCGTAGAGCATGTTATTGCCCCAAGATTTCGGATAGATAGGCAAGGTCTTCATCGAGCATGGCGCTATTGGCTTCGTCAGGGGCGTATTCGATAATGATATCAGCATATGGGGTGTGCTCTTTTATCGCCTGTAGTAGACGATCATAATCGATGGTGCCCTTTTTTATGCGATAGTGGGAATCTTTGGAGTCCAACCCGTCGTTGTCGTGGAGGTGGTAACAGACGATTTTGTCGGACAAGGAGGCGATGAGCTTGACCAGGTCCCATCCGTTGGCGTGTGCATGGCCCACATCAATTAAAATAGGGTTGTCGATGGATCGAGCAAAGGTGATGAACTGAGATTCTTCAATGTAGAGGCTGTTGTCATAAGCGCGGACGCCTACGTTTTCGACTAATAGCTCGAGACCGCGCTTTTTGGCTTCAGCGTTTGCGCGATCGAGTTCGACGAGGGCGTGTTTTCTCCTTTGCTCAACCTCCCCTGTGGTCGTGCCATTGTTGATGTGATAGACGACGGATTTTGCACCGATTTCCACAGCCATCTCCAGTGTTGTCATGAATCGTTCCCAAGAGGTGTCATATCCCTTTTCACTGGGAGACAGCATGTGCTCAACCCCCATAATTTGCTCGTGAACACTCATGTCGAGGGATTTAAAATGCTCTTTGTGGCGTTCGTAAGTTTCAAAGAACCCTTCTTGATCGAAGTTGAGCAACAATTCAATTCCGCAAGGGGTCGAAAGATTGTCGTAAATAGCCATGAATCGGTCGAGATCTCTGTAGTCTAAGTTGGTACTAATGTAGTAGCGCATCGCTTTGAACTCCTTCTGATTGTTGAATTTCTACTGCGGGAAATCCGATGGATTCCTCGGTGTTACGGTCAAATAGGTACATGCGATTTTGATCTGGAGAGAAGTAGACGTTCTGGTCGCGTTTCCAGAAGGTGCGGCTGGAAAGAACCCAAAAATTCTTTCCGTTGACCTCAATGGAGACGCGGAAGTTTTTGCCCAAATCTTCGATATAAAGGATTTTTCCCATAAGAGCCCCTTCGAAAGGGTTTAAATGCAACCGGATGTGTTCGGCGCGCATACCGCAGCTGAGTTGGTTGGTGCCGTGTTTTCGAATTAAATCCATCCATTGACGGTCGATTTTCATGGGATAACCTTCAATGTATAAATGGTCATCGATAAACTCGGCTTCAAAGATATTGGTACCCGGATTACCGATAAAGTTTGCAACAAAAACATTGGAGGGATAATTGTAAATGCGTTGCGGGGTATCGATCATTTGAATTTTACCATTTCTCATCAGGCATATGCGGCCGGCTAGGGTCATGGCTTCTTCTTGGTCGTGTGTGACGTAGATGAAGGTTTGTTTAAACATCTCGTGAAGAAACACCAATTGTTGACGAGCAGTAACCCGAAGCTTAGCATCGAGATTGGATAAGGGTTCATCGAGAAGGATATAATCCGATCGCTTGACCAAAGCTCGCGCGAGGGCAACCCTTTGGCGCTGACCACCAGATAGCTGTGCGGGTTTACGCGTCAGGTAGTTGGATAACTCTAAATTATCTGCTGCCTTTTTTAGGCGATCTTCGATAACGCTTTTTTCGATGTGGTGGCGACGCAAACCGTAGGTGATGTTTTGCTCTACGGTCATATGGGGATAAAGGGCATAGTTTTGAAACACCATCGACACATTGCGTTTTCCGCTGGGGAGGTCGTTTACTTTTTCACCGCGCATATACAGTTCACCAGAAGTGATCTCTTCAAAACCGGCGATCATACGTAAGGTCGTAGACTTTCCACAACCGGATGGTCCAAGTAGGACGAGGCGTTCTCCATCTCGGATCTCAAGGTTTAGGTTATCGATAACAGTATTTTCACCGTAGGCTTTCTTCACATTAATAAATGTAATATCTTTTGTACGATTCATAGTTTCTCCTATTTGATACCTGAAGAGGTAAATGTCCCAATGATTTGTTTTTGGAAAATGAGGTAAAGGCTTAGAGGTACGATCATGGTGATGACGGCCACTGCCATGGAGACAGCCAAGTCCGTGCCCGCTTCGGCGCTGATGAACATTTGTAGCGCAAGGGGGAGAGTGTAACGTTCGGTGGATTTGAGCATAAGGTTGGGCCAGACAAATTCGTTCCAAGAGCTGACAAAAAACCATATACCGCTCGATGTGATTTGTGGACGGACGATGGGAAGGACGATGTCAGTCATGATATGACGATGTCCGATATCATCAAGTTGAGCGACTTCAATCAGAGAAGAGGGGATGGTTCGCATCGCTTGATTGAGTAGGAGTATCCCTGTGGCATCAGCGATTTGAGGGAGGATGACACCCCATATGCGATCGTTGAATCCGATTTTTGACAGCATGATAAAGTTGGGTATCATGGTCACAGTAAAGGGAATAAAAATCGTGGCGATAAATAGAAAATAGATACGCTTATGGTGTTTTACTCGAAAATAAACGAAGGAATAAGCCGCTAAGAAACTCGTCAACAGTTTCAATATCGTCACACTGGTAGCGATGGTGAAGGTGTTCATGGTGATGCGAAGGATGGGTAAGCGCTCAAACAACGAGGTGTAATTGGCGGTGGTGGGTTCTAGTGGAATGAAACTTATCACGTTGGTGAACATTTCACTCATGGATTTAAAGGAAGTGCCCACAGAGAAGAGAACGGGATAGATGAGGATAATCAAGATCACCCAAAAGAGGATGGACCAGATGAGCCCGGTGGAGCGTTTAGTTTTCATAGAACACCTTCCTCTCGACGAAATGAAATTCCAGGGCGAGCAATAAGCCAAACAGGATCAAAGTGAGGATTGAAATCGCAGAGGAGCGACCGGTTTTAAACACGATAAATGCCTGACGATAGGCTTCGTAGATCAAGTTGGCGCTGCCGCTATTAGGTCCTCCCTTGGTGATGACATTGATCAGGGTATAGACGAATTGTAGCCCTTGAACGATGGTCATAATCATGATGTAGATACCAGATGAACTGGTTGCAGGGATGACGATGTCTGTAAAAATACGGTGCATTGGAATATCATCTAGCCGAGCTGCTTCGATGATTTCAGGGGATACACCGGTCACAGCGGCATACAAGGTGATGAAGTTGTAGCCAAAGACTTTCCAAGAGGTGATAAGGCTGATGACGACGATGACCACGCCTTCTGTGGTGGACCAAAAGGGGAGTTTGACGCCGATCCATCCAGCGATGATAGATATGGGCCCGCTGACTGGATTGAGCAACCAAGTGAAAATGACGGAACCCACCACCAACGAAATAAAGGCGGGCAAGAAAAAGCCGACTTTAAACACATTTTGGAAACGTCGAAGGATGTGGTGTAGAACGAAGGCGAAAATATATGGGACGACAAAGTTTATCGCCAACAACAGCACGATGTAGAACAGGGTGTTGCCAAGGATCTTTTGTAGCTGTGGATCCGATAGGACTTGTATGTAGTTATTGAGTCCTACAAAAGTCTTCTTTGGTGCCACCATATTCCAGTCAAAAAAACTCAGGTAAAGAGTGTATGCCAAAGGGATGAGAACGAAAATAAAAAAGATGACGGCCGCAGGGGCCAATAAGATGAGTCCCGTTTGGTGATCTTTCAGGGAACGGTTCATAAACTACTCCTTTGTAAATGAGAAAAGGGCGCAAGCGCCCTTATCGGTGGTATGATAAACGTAAAAGCGGTTGAATTACAAGGATTGGTTAATCTCTTCTTGGTAACGTTCAAGGGTTTCTTTCACCGGTGCGCCGCCGAGGATTTCATCGCGAAGATCGAGGAGTCTTTGCTCTGCTTGAAGTCCTGAAGATCCTGGGAAAGCGCCCCATGGTTTTAAACTTGGAATTTCTTTGTAGGCGGCTTGCATCATGGAATCGCTGTCGATGAGGGCTTTTAGTTCAGGGCTGTTGTCGTAGGCATCTGTTGTCGTAGGGACGTAGCCAGTGCCCATAGTCCAAGCAGCCACGTTTTCAGGTTCGTATAAAAATTTCATAAACTTCCATGCGGCGTTTTGCATGACTTCATCTTTGGCGGTGATAGCAAGGAAAGCTCCTCCTGCCGGAACGCTGAGTTCTTTGCCTTCAAAAGCTGGCGCAGGTACGCCGGTGACTACGAAATTAGCATTTTTGGAAAGATTGGTGCGGCTAGCGATTGAAATGTGTCCCATGGCGACATCGCCAGTCATAAAGGCTTGTTGTCCTTCATCGGTTTTGACGTGAAGGGCGCTGCCGTTTTTGACCATGTCTTGATAAAGTTGGTAAGCGGACACAGCGCCATCGCTTGCAAATGCTGCTTTTCCGTCTTTGATGACATTTGCGCCATTGCTATCGATCATTTGCTGAACGTTCCAGTTATCTGGCGACTCGTTGATGTAGAGACCGTATTTACCAGTGGATTCTTTGACTTTAGCAGCAGCGCTCGCTACCGCTTCCCAGGAAGTGAGGGACTCTGGTGTAATACCCGCTTGCTCGAGTAAGCCTTTGTTCAGGTAGAGAATAGGTACGCTGACGGATACGGGAAGGCCAACTTGTTCGCCGTCGAGTTTGGCTAAATTCAGCATGGCAGGATCGAATTTGCTATCGAGGAACTTAGCATCTTCAGGAAAGCTTCTGTTGATAACGGTTTGAGGTTCCACATAGCCAAAGTTCGCCTTGAAATAATCTAAATAGGACCAACCGATCATGGTGATAGCAGGGGGTTCGTTGCCGGCGGCGACTTCTGCCTGAAGATTTTGCATCAAGCCTTGGTATTCTCCGGCATTAAACACGGCTTCGACCTCGATGTCGTCTTGAGAAGCGTTAAATTTAGTGACTAATTCAACAATGGTCAATCCGCCAATGTTATCCGAGTTGCGATGCCAATACTGGATTTTAACCTTCTCACCTTTGGCGGTTGGCGTTTCGGATTGTACAGAAGTGGCTGGTTTTGTTTCAACGACGTTGGTTTCTGTTTTGGTTTCAGTTTGTCCGCAAGCGACGAGCAGAAGACATAGCGCTGCAAGTATTCCCTTTTTAAGTAATGTGTTCATATCATTCCTCCTTTTTGTACCTTTCTGAAAGGTCAACATCATTGTAAGGGGAGTCTATTAAATCCAAAGCAGAAGAAAGTAAACTTTAGATAAACTAAAAAGAGTTCAATCACTGATGTGGATGGGGTGTAATTAGGGAAGCGTCATACTTCGTTTTCTGCCGATAGATTGAAGCCCTAGCGCTGAAAAAAGGGTATGGATAAGGTAACAAACAAAAAACAGGAGGTCATAGGATGGTAACAATCGCTTTTGAACAGGAGAAGAACCGCTCAGCGGCTTATGATGGCACTTTAGAAGTTGGAGAATGCTCGTTTTCGCCATCGGAAAAGATTTGGATTATCGACCATACTCAAGTGGCCGAGACTCATCGAGGTCAACAAATCGCGCAGAAGTTGGTGAAAGCGGTGGTGGAAGAAGCTAGAAATGTTGGGGTGAAAATAATTCCCTTATGCCCATTTGCAAAGAAAGAATTTGAGAGAAACGACAACTACGCTGATGTACTTAGCGGCGGAAGGCGGTAGGGGATAAGAAGATTAACTAGGCGGAGCGGGCGGATGTGGCGTGCTCCGCCTATAAAGTAAATGGGTGATGTGGAGCATACAAACTAGGTATTGTACGTTGTTAGACTATGTGATACTATATGTGGTAGTTAATAGAATGTTTTCTACAAGGTGCGACGGATGCGTCGCTAAAGGAAACAGGTGAAAAACCTGTGCGGTCCCGCCGCTGTAAAGAGTTTGTTCATCGAGATGGTCCACTGGGAAACCGGGAAGGGTCGATGAGTGGTGCTCTGAGCCAGAAGACTTGCCTTGTGGCCCTGACGAGAGGTGCTTGTTAGGTGCACGCCCGAGTAACGGAAGATTGCCAACGGAGCGAATGAGAGTCACACTCTTTTTTTGCTTCTCTATTTTTAGGAGGAGTTTTTTTTATGTCTGTAACGTTAGTGAACTACCCTGTGTCGGTCATCAAACGAGATGGCACAGTGATGCCCTTTGATGGGTTTAAGATTCGAAATGCGATCGCCAAGGCGGCGATGGCGACAGAGGAAGAGACCATGAGCCAAAGTGCCATCGATGCGGTGACCAGTCACGTCCTCGCTCAATTACCGGCTCAGTCGGTACCCACGGTGGAGCACGTTCAAGACACGGTGGAACAGGGGCTGATCATTTTTGGATACGGTTATACGGCAAAGGCCTACATCCTCTATCGCGCCGATCACAATAGAAGAAGGCGAGCACAACAGGATTTGATGCAACTATATAAGGAAATCAGCTTTGCCGATGCTTCTGATGTGGATATGAAACGTGAAAACGCCAATATCGACGCGAATACGGCGATGGGAACCATGTTGAAATACGGGTCGGAAGGGTCTAAACACTTTGTCGACAAGTATATTTTGCCAGAAGACATGGAGGAAGCCCATCGGGTTGGCGAGATTCACATTCACGATAAGGATTTTTACTTATTGACTCAAACGTGCTGTCAAATTGATTTGATTGAGTTGTTCAACAACGGATTTTCCACAGGTCATGGGTATTTGAGAAAACCCAACAGCATTCAAAGCTATTCGGCATTGGCGTGTATCGCGATTCAAGCGAATCAAAACGAGATGCACGGCGGCCAGTCGGTGCCACATTTTGACTATGCTATGGCGCCTGGCGTGGATGCCTCCTGGAAAAAGGCGGTGAAGTCCCACTTGGTTCGTACGCTAGAGCAACACTTGATCGTCCTTTGCGGTTACGATGAGGATAGAGCTTGGGCTGTTGCAAAAGAGAAAGCCGAGGCTTTTTTAGAGGATCGTAAAGAGTCGCTCTTCCTTGATCGGAAATCGGATTTGGAAAAGGCGCTTCGAGATTGGTTTTTATCCCTTGAAGAGGCTGACGCGGAAAAACGTTGGGATTATTTAGCACGGGCAATACTTCGCGACGCCTACCGAGATGTGGATCGCGAGACTTACCAGGCGATGGAGGCATTTATCCATAACTTGAACACGATGAATTCGAGAGCTGGCGCTCAGGTGCCTTTTAGTTCAGTGAACTACGGAACGGATACTTCCGAAGCCGGTCGGCTCGTGATTAAGAACTTATTACAAGCGACAAGGCGAGGTTTAGGCAACAGTGAGACGGCAATTTTTCCTGTTCAAATCTTCAAGGTGAAGGAAGGCGTAAACTACGAGGAGGAAGATCCGAATTACGATTTGTTCCAATTGGCAATGATCACATCATCTGAGCGTCTTTTTCCCAATTTTAGTTTCCTAGATGCTCCGTTCAATGCTCAATACTACAAGAAAGGGGACTATAACTCTGAGGTGGCCTATATGGGTTGCCGCACTCGAGTGATGGGCAATGTCTACGATCCATCGCGAGAGGTGACTTGTGGAAGAGGGAATTTGAGTTTTACCTCGGTAAACCTACCTCGGATCGGACTGGAATCCCACGGCGATTGGGATCGGTTTTACGCTAAACTCGAGGAGCGCATGGCCCTTATCTGTCGGCAATTGTTGCATAGACTTCGCATACAAGGTGTAAAAACGCTGAAAAACTTCCCCTTTCTAATGGGTCAAGGGATTTGGCTCGATTCGAAAGGTATGGGTCCAGATGATACCATTGAAGAGGTATTGAAACACGGCACCCTCACCATCGGGTTTATTGGCTTGGCAGAGGCTTTGGTGGCAATGACTGGGGCTCACCACGGCGAGAGCAATGAAAGCCAGTTGAAAGGATTGGAAATCGTCGAATTTATGAGAGGGTTCACCGACAGAAAAGCTGAAGAGACGGGCTTGAATTTCTCCCTTATCGCCACGCCGGCAGAAGGGCTCTCGGGGCGTTTTGTAAGGCTGGATGCAGCAAAATACGGCTATATTCCCGGGGTGACCGATCGAGACTACTACACCAACTCTTTTCACGTCCCCGTGTATTATAAAGTGGGTGCCTATCAAAAGATTCAGATCGAAGCGCCGTACCATCAGTTGACCAACGCTGGTCATATCACCTATGTTGAAATGGACGGCGCTCCCTCCAACAACATCGCTGCTTTTGAAAGCGTCATTCGCTGTATGAAGGAATCGGGGATAGGGTATGGCTCGGTCAACCACCCACTCGATCGCGATTCGGTGTGTGGTTACACCGGAGTTATCGATGAGCGTTGTCCAAAGTGTGGTCGCAGGGAATCGGATGGGCCAAAGTTTCAAAGGATTCGTCGCATTACAGGCTACTTGGTGGGAACACTGGATCGTTTTAACGATGCGAAAGCGTCTGAGGAAAAAGACCGACTCACCCATAAAATGGCAAGATGAGGCCGCGCTTCGTTTTGTGGGGTGGAGAGGAAGCCAATGCATTGAAGGCGTTGGGGCGACCGGTTTCTCCGAGTGAAGCTCCTGTCGTCCAAAACCGGGAATTGCTATTGGCAGAGGTGGTCAGCGGATCGGTGGTCGACGGACCGGGAATGCGATTGACCTTGTTTGCTCAAGGCTGCCCCCACCACTGCCTAGACTGCCACAATCCTTCCACCCACGATTTTGATGGCGGTAGGCGATGGACGGTGGGCGAGATACTGGACAGGTTGGAAGAGGATCCTTTGGCAGCGGGGGTGACTTTTTCTGGCGGCGAACCTTTTTGCCAACCGCAAGGCTTCGCTGACCTCGCCGTAGCTGCGCGTGGCAGGGGTTATTCTGTGGTGGCGTACTCGGGGTTTACGTTAGAAGAGTTGATGGTGCGAGGAGCGAAAGACCCCGATCTTGAACGGTTACTCCATCATGTGGATATGCTTATCGACGGGCCATATATCGCAGAAGAGCGATCGTTGGTGTTACCTTTTCGCGGAAGTGCGAATCAACGAGTGTGGTTGGCGAAAGATAGTGCCAAAGGCATAGACCTCGGGCGAGGCCGGACAATCGGTCTTAAAAATAAGGTCGATGTGGATATACCATGAATTAAAAGCGCCGACTTCTAGGAAGAGAAGTCGGCGCTTTGGTGATGTCGGCAGTTAAGGTTGTGGGTTGTCGATTTCTGATAGCAGTTTGTCGGTGATTTCTTTAAATTTATCGTAATTCATAGCACCGAGGATGGGTTCGCCGAGAAGTTTGCCATCTTTGTCGACAAATAGCGTGGTGGGCATGCTAGTCAATTGCATGCCGTAGTTTTTTGTTAGGGATTCACTCATGAGAAGGTTGGTGTAGGAGGCGCCAGCGTCGGTCAACATTTTTTGTGCTTTTTCGATGATGGGGGTATTTCCTGTTTCTCCGTCTGTGAGGATACCTATGACTTGAAGGTTTTTACTGTCGTATTCCTTTGCGATTTTGCCAAGGTCAGGGAGTTCTTCGACACAGTAACCACACCAGGTCGCCCAAAAGTTGATCAGGGTGATTTTGGAATCGGCAAAGGCGTCGCTGGTAAAGGGGGATCCATCAAAACTCGTCGTGTCGAGGACGAAGGAGTTACCTTGAGTCAGTTTAGTTTTAGCGTGGGTTTGTATGCTATCGGGATGGATTTTAAGTGAGTTTTGAAGATCGGCGACTCCGTCTGTGACAGCTTGGTACTGGGCGGTAGAGGATTCCGAAAGACCGTCGAGATTAACGGTGCCTTTGGCGATGAGGTAGTAATGGTCGTCGTCTTCTTGTAAGAGTGCGATCTCAGAAAACCCTGGTGCGACCTCTTCGACTTTGGGATCTCCTTTGAACAGCTTGCGATTGAGGGCATAAAAACCTGCGACAGGTTTGACGTTGGGGTAGACTTCTTCCAAGTATTTGGCGTTTTTATCCTCTTGGCTGAGGGTGGTGTCTTTTTGCAAGTCTTCTACGACTTTCAAGTACTCAGGTGCCAGGTATTGAAAGAAGCGGCCATAGGTGATCAGTTCGTTGGAAACGTCCGATGAGGCGATCGTATCGCCAGCGTCTTGCCATCCCGCCGGAATATCATAGGAGAAACCGGGCAGGGTTTGGCTGGCTGCGGGGGTCTGCTCAACTATTCTCTCTGTGGTTGTCGCCTCTTCGGTTTGAGGCGTAGTAGAGGGCGGCGTGCTGGTATCAGCGGGTGTGTTCGTTTTTCCGCAAGCGGTGAGGGTGAACACTAAAGCGATGAGTAGTAGTGTTTTGTTTAGTTTCATAATGGCTCCTTGTTGTTGGCCTCGTTAGAGGCTGTCCTTTTCGAGGTCCTCTATGGAATCTGTACCAAAGAGGAGATTGATGACGATGCCGATGATGGTGCCGACAAAGGTCATGGAGATACGTCTGAAGGCGTAGAGGATGCCGACATGAGAAGGCATAAGATAAACCACGGCGAAGTAGACAATGCACCCGGGGACGATGGCGGGCTCTTTTTTTAGCCAGCGGTTGATGAGGATGATGGGGATGACGCCAAATGCTTCTATGACGATGTTGTCGGTGATGGAAAGCATGGCGATGCCGACGAGTCCGCCGATTAAAGTGCCGAGGTTGCGAATGATAGAGTTGTCAAAGGATTCTTCACGATTGCGTCCTACGCCGACCACCGCTCCTATGCATCCAAAGAAGGGGGTCTCGTGGAAAAGAGAGGTCATGACAATGGAGGTGATGGCGACGGCGGCGACGGTTTTCCAAATCCGAGGGCCGATTCGCAGTGCGTTTGGTATTTGCATGGGCGCTCCTTTCATCGATGGTATTGAAATGATTATATCATGAGTTCAAGAGAAAGGGGAACCAAAAGGATACCAGTTACTGGCTTCCATTGGTTTCGTTTGATTGCTTTTTTCAGTATTGTATGGAGAAAAACCAGCAAGTATGGTATAATTTGAATTAAGTTGCTCTGAATACTATTGCAGAGGTGAAAAAGATGAAAGAAATTAGTGTAAAGCTGACGGCGAAAGACCGTCAGGTACTGGCTTCTATCGCCCAATCCATGGAAGGATTGGCGGCGTATTTAGGACCAGCCTATGAAATCGTTGTACATAATTTAGAAAAATTTGACAACTCAGTGATTGGGATCTACAACGGCCACCATTCAGGCAGAGATCTTGGCGCTCCGATTACAGACATCGGCTTGACGATGCTGGGAAATATTCGCGAGCACAATGCAAAATGCTACGCGAATTATTTCACGAAGAATAAGTACGGCCAAAACATTAAGGCGACTACTACGGCGATAAGAGGGGAAGACGGGCAGATCATCGGTTTGATTTGCATCAATATGTATTTGGACACCCCATTGTACGAATACGTAGCGAACATGTTGCCCTCCGATCTCCACGATACGCCAGTTTTGGCAAGGGAAACCTTATCGAATAGCGCTGAAGAACTGATTGATGTCACGGCGAAGGAAGCGAAGAATGACGTCATGAACGATTTGACGATCCCCGCAAGCATGAAGGTGCGCCGGGTGACTGAAATCCTCTATGACAAAGGTATTTTTGAGCTCAAAAACTCCGTCGATCGGACGGCGACGATTTTGGGCGTATCGAAAAACACGGTCTACATGCACTTGCGCTACATTAAAGGCGAACGCAGGAAAGCTAAAAAAAATAGGTAGTCCAAAGACACCGCCAGGCTTGTATAAAGCCGGCGGTGTTTCGAATAGAAGGATAAAAAAACGAGGTGTCAGGCTTTGTAGACGAGTGTCACGGTTTTAAGAGGGCATCTACCTTTTCTTTATAGCCTTCTATGGTGAGCACGCCTTCAAGGGGATCGTCGAGAATGGTGCCTTCAGCATTGACAAAAACCGTAGTGGGCATGACCTTTAACAGGGGAGCGTAGCGCTGGGCGATAGAGGTGCTCAGTTTGAGGTTGGTGTAGTCTGCCTGAGATGCTGTCAACATCGCTTTTGCCTTCTCGATGGTGTCGGGAGCGTCTTCGTACCCGTCAGTTAACACACCGACAATTTGAAAGTCTTTGGCGTCGTAGGATGCAGCGAGATCACCGAGGATCGGTAGCTCTTCGACGCAGTAACCACACCAAGTCGCCCAAAAGTTCACCATGGTGATTTTTGCGTCTTTGTAGTTGGCGTTGGTGAAGGAGTTGCCGTTAAAATCTTCAGAAGCGAGATCGAGAATAGCGTCTTTTGTCAAATGCATACGCGCGACGTCCGCCAATGTTTCCGGTACAGCGGTGATCTGAGTTAATAGCTGATCAGCATCCGCCATTAGGGCTTGGTATTGGGTGATGGAGGTTTCGGAAAGCCCCTCAGGGACCATAGGGCCTTTGGCGAATAAGTAGTAGTGACCATCGTCTTCTCCAACCACAGTGAGTTCAGTATAGCCGTGTTTGATCGTATCGGTCGTCGGGTTGACTTCTGCCTTGGATTTGTCCACCACATAGAAACCGGCAATCGCTTTTCGGAAAGGGCGTACTTTTTCGAGGAAGGTGTTTCGCTTTTCCTCTGCGGTCATTTCCGTATTCGATTGGATATCCTTGAGGATGCTCAGCTGTTCCGGTGCAGTATACTCAAAAAAACGGCCGTAGACGATAGGGTCCTCAGATAAATCGGAGGACGAGAGAACGTCAGTGGCCTTGCTCCAAGATTCGGGGAGGTCGTAGGTAAACCCTGGTATGCTGACGGATCGTTTCGCTGAGGATTGAGCGGAGCTCTCTCCGAGGGAGGCATTGGTTTCTGTTGGGGTTTGGCTAGGGGTTTCCGCTTTGGTATCGGTGGCGCATGCGGTCAAGCTGAGGACTAATGCGGCGAGAAGGACGTATTTTTTTGACATGGCACTCTCCTTTGTGAGGTATACGTTGTGATCGTTGTGATTTGCCCTCATTATATCGCCTTTGGCCAAGGGATACCAGTGGAAAACATTTTTTCAAAAAAGGCTTTACTTTTCTAAAATAACTTGGTACAATACCTATAACGCTTGAAAAAAGCGTGTCGATGACGGAAAGCGCCATTGGTGATATCTTTAGAGAGCTGTTGGTTGGTGAAAAACAGCGATTGACCCAGTAGCTACTCATTCCCGAGATGCCGCCTTGAAAACAGTAGAGGTGGACGGTTGATCGCGATAGAGATCGAGAGTGACCCTAGGGTAATTCAGGTGGTACCGCGCATTTGGCGTCCTGAAATGAACCTTGGGATTTTTTTATTTTTAGCGATAAAGGAAAGCGCAGAAAACTAAGCTTAGAGAGAGCGGCCGGGTGGTGAAAGGCTGTAGCGACGAATTCTGTTTCTCGTTCCGAAGCTTCTTTTTTGAAATCACAGTAAAAAAAGACGGGTGATGGCGTTAAACATTTTGAGCGGCAAGTGATCTTGCAACTTGGGTGGTAACACGGTAATGCGTCCCGGGATTGAATCCTAGGGGCTTTTTTTATTATAAGGGAGGATGGAATGGATAGAGTACAGTTTTTTGATACGACATTACGCGATGGTGAGCAGTCTCCTGGCTGCAGTATGAATTTAAATGAAAAGTTACAGATGGCGCGTCAGCTCGAACGATTGGGCGTTGACGTCATCGAGGCGGGGTTTGCCATTTCATCCAAAGGGGACTTTGAATCGGTTTCGGAAGTGGCAAAGGTGATTAAAAACGCAACGGTGGCGAGTTTGTCCAGAGCATCAGTGAAAGACATCGATGTCGCATGGGATGCCGTCAAACACGCCGTCAATCCGAGAATCCACACTTTTTTGGCGACAAGTCCCATCCACATGGAGTACAAGCTAAAAAAATCCCCAGAGGAAGTGTTGGAAATGGCTGTGGCAGCGGTAAAACACGCTAAAGGCTACACTTCAGACGTGGAGTTTTCACCTGAGGATGCGACCCGTTCCGATCCGGAATTTTTATACAAAGTCGTCGAAGCAGTGATCGCTGCAGGAGCGACAGTGGTCAATATTCCTGATACGGTGGGCTACACCACTCCCCAGGAATATTACAATCTGATCAAGGGTATTAAAGACAATGTGCCTAATATCGATAAGGCCATTATTTCGGTTCACTGTCACAACGATTTGGGCATGGCGGTGGCTAATTCCCTGTCGGCGGTTTTGGCGGGGGCGCGTCAAGTGGAATGCACGGTCAACGGCATCGGCGAACGAGCGGGCAACAGCTCTTTAGAAGAGATGGTCATGGCGCTCAAAACCCGCAAAGACTTCTATGGGGTGGAGAGCAATATCGTCACTACAGAAATCATGAAAGCATCGAACTTGCTTCAAACTATTACCGGTGTCAAAGTTCAACCCCATAAAGCCATCGTCGGCGCCAATGCTTTTGCCCACGAAGCGGGCATCCACCAACACGGGGTGTTGGCAAATCGCGAAACCTACGAAATTATGACACCGGAGTCTATCGGGTTGACGGAAAACTTGATGGTGTTGGGCAAACATTCTGGCAAACACGCTTTTAGGGCACGTTTGAAAGAGATGGGCTACGAGTTTGACGACGCGGCATTGGAAGCGTATTTTGTTAAGTTCAAGGACTTGGCGGATAAGAAGAAAACCGTTTACGACAGAGACATTGAAGCCATGATCGTCGGAGATATCGCCGATATGGTCATGGATTACGAGCTTGACGACTTTACGGTGATCCGCAAAAAAGGTCAACCCAACTCCACTGTGGTGTCCGTCAACCACAAAGGCGAGATCATCGAGCGCATCGGAAAAGGCGACGGACCTATCGATGCGGCGTTTGATGCTCTTAACCAAATCTTTGGCAAGGATATCGTCCTCGACGACTTTAGCATACGTTCCATCACCGAAGGAAAAGACGCCTTGGGCGAGACGGTGATCAAACTCATCCACGAAGGTAAAGCCTACTCGGGTAAAGGGATTAGCACGGATATTATCGAATCCTCGGTTTTGGCCTATATCAACGCAGTCAATCACATGAGCTACTTTGAAGAACGCCAAAAGGGGAGCGAGAAACTTGCATAAGGAAATTGTCAGCTTCGAAGGTGTTCACTTTCGAAGGGACGGCAGAGTGATTTTAGATCAGGTGGATTGGAAGATCCACCAAGGAGAAAACTGGGCGCTTCTCGGCTTGAATGGATCGGGCAAATCCACTTTGTTGTCCATGCTCCCCGCCTATACTTATCCGACAAAAGGAGAGGTTGCGGTTTTTGGCAAAACTTTTGGGAAGTACCAGTGGGAAAAGATTAGAAAGCGCTTGGGTTTTTTAAGTTCCACACTAGAGCGCTTTGATCGCACTCTCGCCACTCAGACGGTGTTTGAAATCATCCTTTCGGGAAAGTTTGCCTCGATCGGCATTTACGATGCGTTGACCGATGAAGACAAAGCTCAGGCGCGTGGTCTCATCGATCAGTTTGAGCTTAACAAAATCGCCGACGGATACTTTTTCAAACTCTCCCAAGGAGAGAAGCGTCGCACCTTGATCGCGAGAGCGTTTATGGCTAAACCCGACCTGATGGTGCTCGACGAACCCTGCCAGAGTTTGGATTTGCGCGCTAAAGAAAGGCTTCTGCGCAATTTGCAAAGCGCCAATGACACCAACCAGTTCCCCTTTGTGTACGTGACCCATCAAATCGACGAAATCCTGCCTTCGGTGTCCCACGTGGCGATTTTAGATGAGGGCAGGATTCAATTCAGCGGTCCCAAACACGAGGTGCTCACCGAGGCGAACTTAACGGCGCTGTATGGCCTACCACTTCGCTTGGAATGGGAAGGGGATCGTCCTTGGATTATTATTAAATAATTTTGAAAAAAACACAAAAAAGATAGTGGAAGCTCTTGACTTTAGCCAGATGGTGTATTATTATAGGGAATGAAAGGCGTTGATGGAGAGGGTTTGATCAAGTCGTCCCCGTAGAGAACCGGTGAAGGTGAAAATCCGGTGGGATGGTCGTCAAACGCAATCGCTCCGGAGCTTTCTTCCCTAAAAGCCATAGCTTTAAGGAGGAGCGGCTGCCCCCGTTAACCGGGCTAGGGCTCTTTGGCCCGAGAGTGATGGCTATGCCATAAAATGGGTGGTACCGCGGATATCTTTCGTCCCAAATCGTAGGATTTGGTGAGAAAGATTTTTTTATTAGACGTTATTTTGGAGGGTGAAATGGAGAAAACCATTGTTGCAAAACTCGGTTCAGGAATGGACTCCTGTGTTCGAGTGATGAATTTATTGAGAACCAAAGGCATTAACTCGAGCTATATTTCCATTGAGCGAGACAAAATGACCATACGCGTTCAGGAGGATTTCGAGTCGAGGGTACTTGCGAATTTAAGAACCTTGGCGGATGTCTCCGTATTATAAGAAAACTGTAGAAATAAATGGCTATGCCATTTGTGACATTCACTGACAAAGTGAATGATAAATTAACCAATTAACAATTATTTTAGGAGGGTTTGTTCAGTGTATTACGAAAAAGATGGGGATTTGGGTTTATTTGAAGGTAAAAAAGTAGCGATTTTTGGCTATGGTTCACAAGGGCACGCACATGCGTTGAACTTGAAAGATTCAGGTGTGGACGTTATGGTCGGCCTTTACGAAGGTTCAAAATCCAAAGCGAAAGCAGAAGAGCACGGTTTAACCGTTAAAACCATCGCGGAATGCGCACAAGAAGCGGACATCATGATGATGCTTCTTCCAGATGAGCGTCAAAAAGCGGTTTACGATGAAAGCATTGCGCCTTATTTAAGAGAAGGTCAAGCTTTGGCGTTTGCTCACGGGTTCAACATTCACTTTAAACAAATCACTCCTCCAGAATTTGTCGATGTGTTCATGGTCGCGCCAAAAGGACCTGGCCACTTGGTACGTCGTGTCTTCACCGAAGGTCAAGGGGTACCGGCATTGATCGCTATCTATCAAGACTACACCGGAAAAGCGAAAGACTTGGCACTTGCCTACGCTAAGGCAATGGGTGCACTTCGCGCGGGCGTTATCGAAACAACCTTTGAAGAAGAAACCGAAACCGATCTGTTTGGCGAACAAGCCGTACTTTGTGGTGGGGTAACTGAGCTGATCAAGGCGGGTTTTGACACGTTAGTCGAAGCAGGCTACCAACCACAAATCGCATACTTTGAATGCTTACACGAAATGAAATTAATCGTTGACCTGATTTACGAAGGCGGTTTCGAAAACATGCGCTACTCTGTTTCCGATACGGCTGAGTACGGGGACTACGTGACAGGACGTCGCATTATCACCGACGAAACCCGCAAAGAAATGAAACAAGTGTTGGCAGAAATCCAAGACGGCACATTTGCTAAAAACTGGATCGAAGAAAACGCTACGGACCGTCCGTACCATAACGCACGCAAACAAGAAGAATTAGAGCATCCGATTGTGCAAACAGGCAAAGACCTTCGTTCTATGATGACTTTCATCGCTCACAAAGAAGTCTCTGCTGAATAGGAGTTATCAATGAGATCAGATCAGATAAAAAAAGGAGTGGAACGCTCCCCTCACCGGTCCTTGTTAAAGGCCATGGGCGTTGACGATTCGGACATGCATAAGCCGTTTATCGGCGTGTGCAACATGTTCAACGAGATCGTCCCAGGGCACAAACACCTGAGAGGAATCGCCGATGAAGTGAAAAATGGGATTTTCATGGAGGGAGGTATTCCCTTTGAATTTCCTTCCATAGCCGTTTGCGACGGGATAGCCATGAACCATTCTGGCATGAACTTCTCCCTTCCAAGTCGCGAACTCATCGTCGACACCATCGAAGTCATGGTGGAAGCTCATCAATTTGACGGGCTGGTCATCATACCAAACTGTGACAAATCCGTTCCGGCGGCGATGATGGCTGCTGCGAAACTGAATATTCCAACGATTATCGCCTCAGGGGGACCGATGTTAAAGGGACGCATGCCAGACCGTGATGTGGATCTGATCTCTACCTTTGAAGGCGTGGGCAGCATGGCGACAAAAACCATGGACGAAGCCTACTTCAGCCAATTGGAAAATACCGCATGTCCCACTTGTGGTAGTTGCTCAGGCATGTTTACAGCAAACTCCATGAATTGTATTTCGGAAGCCTTAGGTATGGCGTTGGAAGGCAACGGTACAGTCCCGGCGGTTTATGGCAAGCGCAAATCCCTCAGTCGTCAAGCTGGCCGACAAATTATGAAGCTTGTCGCACAAGACGTGCGCCCGTTGGACGTTATGACGATGGAAGCTTTTGAAAACGCGGTTGCCATGGATATGGCACTGGGCTGCTCGACCAATACAGTCCTTCACTTACCGGCCATTGCTCATGCGGCAGGGTTGGAATTGAACTTGGACACCTTTGACCGCATCAGTCGCAAGACACCAAACATTTGTAAATTATCGCCTTCGGGCCCCGACCACATCGAAGAGTTGGACCAGGCGGGCGGCATTTATCAAGTGATGGGTGAATTATCGTCTTTAGGGCTTATCCATAAAGACTGCCAAACCGTATCTTTAAAGACCATGGGCGAGCTGATCGAGGGCAAATCCCATCGAGGCATTATCCGAAGCGTGGATCAACCTTTCTCAAAAACGGGTGGCATCCGCGTCCTACGCGGGAACATCGCGCCCAATGGCGCCGTTGTCAAAGCGACGGGCGTGCTTCCAGAGATGATGCAAGTGGAGTTGACCTGCCGCGTATACGAGTCGGAACAAGATGCTTATGAAAAAATATTGAACCTGGAAGTCCAACCTGGCGAAGCCATCATCATACGTTATGAAGGGCCAAAGGGCGGACCGGGGATGAAGGAAATGTTATCGCCTACCTCCGCGCTAAACGGCGTAGGATTGGATACCAGCGTCGCTCTCATCACGGATGGTCGCTTCTCGGGCGGTAGCCGTGGTGCTGCCATAGGCCACGTGTCACCAGAGGCGGCAGAGGGTGGACCGATCGCCCTCGTCGAAGATGGCGACCGTATTAAAGTCGACATTACCAATGGGGTTTTAGAGTTGTTGGTATCCGATGAAGAATTAGCAAAACGCCGTGAAGCTTTCGTGCCTCCTGCGCCAAAAGCGAAAAAAGGCTATTTGAAACGCTATATCCAACACGTATCATCGGCTGATACCGGTGCATGCTACTTGGACGATTAATGGATAAGGGGGTGGACAGATGAATGGAAGTCAATACGTTCTTCAATGTTTAGAAAAAGAAGGGGTGGACCGAGTCTTTGGTTATCCAGGAGGAGCGGTAATCCCGCTTTTTGACGCATTGTACGATAATGAGAACATAAAACTCTATCGCCCCAACCATGAACAAGGCGGCACCCATGCTGCAGATGGCTACGCAAGAGCGACCGGAAAGGTGGGGGTCATGATCGTCACCTCCGGGCCGGGCATTACCAATGCGGTGACGGGTATCGCCAACGCGTACTTGGATAGCATTCCCATGGTGATCATCGCTGGACAGGTGGGTAAGCACCTGTTGGGCAAATCCTCTTTCCAAGAGGTCGATACGACGGGGATGACCATGCCCATTTCGAAGCACAACTTTTTGGTCACAGACGCTACCATGATCGGTGATGCACTGGCAAATGCTTTTCACATCGCCCAAAGCGGTAGACCTGGACCAGTGGTTGTCGATATTACGAAAAACGCCTTACAAGAGATGGTGGAAGACACATCCTATACGACGATTCCGAAAGCTTTGGACCTTCGTCATGAAAGTCCCGACGCCGAGTCGGTCATCGAAAATGCCATAGCGGCGTTGAGAAAAGCTAAGCGGCCGGTAATCTATGCGGGTGGAGGGGTAATCAAATCCAACTCGTCGGCAAAGCTCGCAGAGCTCGCTGAAAAAGCCAACATCCCTGTGGTGAATTCGATCATGGGATTGAGTTCCTTTGATCGTCGTTCGCCGCTATCCTATGGGATAGTGGGCATGCACGGTGATCGCGAAACCAACCTTCTCGTCTACGATGCCGACGTCATCCTCGGAGTGGGGGTGCGTTTTTCGGACCGAGCGATTGGACACCGCCACGGGTTTAGTCCAAATGCGACTGTGATCCATCTCGACGTGGATCCTACGGAGTTCGATAAAAACTTGGATATCCAATACGGCATCCTCGGCGACTTCAACAAAATTCTACAACGGTTTATCGATGGTCTCGAAGGGGTACGTTTTACCGATCGGTTCTTTAAGAACGAAGCTCGTGAGTTGGAAAACGGCTTTTTGCCTACGGTGATTCTCGACACCCTCCAACGCAACATGCCTGAAGACACGATTCTTGTCACCGACGTGGGTCAGCATCAAATGTGGGCGGTGCGCGCGTGGAAGTTCCACAAACCGCGGACTTTGGTGACCTCAGGTGGCTTAGGGACGATGGGCTTTGGTCTAGGAGCGGCCATAGGCGCAAAGGTTGGACGACCTGAGGCCAATGTGGTGCTCATCACAGGCGATGGTTCCTTTAGAATGAATCAATTTGAGTTGTTGATGGCAAGGCGGTATGACCTCCCGTTGACGGTGGTGGTGTTTAACAACAACACTTTGGGCATGGTTCGCCAATGGCAAGCTCTATTCAATGAAAAACGCTATTCCGACACGGATATATACGATACCTTAAACTACGAAAAGCTATGTGATGCCTACGGCATTCACTACGGTGGATCTTTTAAAACCGGCACTGAACTCGAAGGGTTGATGGCTGATCTCGATCTTCAAAAGGGCATCAACGTCCTCGAATTTCAATTAGATCACAACATCGCCGCCATTCCAATGGTGGCTGCTGGATCGGGTATCAACGAAGTGATCGATTCAATCGAATAACAGCTAAGCGACTGAAAGGGAGACCTGACGGTCGCTTTCTTTTTTTTCGCCCTGTTCTTTCTATTTATTTGGCGATAAATAGGGTATGAATAGAAAAATGGAGGTGGAACTTGTGAATAAGGAGAAATATTTAAAACTTCTAGCGAAGACCTATCCCACTCGCAAAAGTTGCGCCAGCGAAATTATTAATCTACGGGCAAAAATGAATCTGCCCAAGGGAACGGAATACTTTTTTAGCGACTTACACGGGGAACACGAGGCGTTTATTCACTTGCTCAGATCGGCGTCAGGCAACATTCGATCGAAAATCACGGGAATCTTTGATGGAAGGCTGTCCGAGGAAGACCAAAATCGGTTGGCTAACTTGGTGTACGATCCAGAAGAGGTCATCACCCTAGTGAAGAGAAACGAAGCTTACGATGTAGAATGGCAGAGGAAAAACGTGTACCGTTTGGTAGAGTTGGCAAAAAAAGTAGCGTCTAAGTACTCCCGATCCAAAGTGCGCACCCAACTACCGGAAGCTTACGCTTATATTATCGATGAGCTAATGAACGTAGATTCGGAAGAATTCAACAAAAAAGATTATTATAACCAAATCATCGCCTCGATTATCGAGACCGATGCGACAGAGAGTTTTATTATCGCCATTTCAAATGCGATTAAGAGCATATCTGTCGATAGTTTACACATTATTGGAGACATTTACGATCGAGGGCCAAGGCCGGATCTGATCATGGATGCTCTGATGGAGCAATCCAACGTGGACATCCAGTGGGGCAATCACGACATCGCTTGGATGGGTGCAGCTGCAGGATCAGAAGCGCTCATCGCCAATGTGGTGCGTGTTGGGATTCGCTACAACAACTACGACCTGATGGAGGATGGTTACGGCATCAATCTCCGTGCCCTCTCCAGTATGGCAGCTGAAGTCTACGCTAATGATGACGGGGAAAAATTTATGCCGCGCATCTACGACGAAAGCGAGTACGATCACGTCCCCGAGGAATTGTCGGCCAAAATGCACAAAGCGATAACGGTGGTTCAGTTTAAGTTGGAAGGTCAACTGATCGAGAGAAACCCGGAATGGGGCATGGAAGATCGCAATGTTTTCCGAAAAATCGACTGGGAAACGATGGAGTACATTGTAGATGAGGTGCGCTATCCTATGACCGACACCTTTTTCCCGACGGTAGACCCCATCGATCCTTTGGCATTAACCTTAGAAGAAGAGGAGATGATGCGATCCTTAACCTTCTCTTTTAAGCACAGCGGGAGGCTCAATCGCCATATGCGCTACCTCTATTCCAAGGGTGGCACCTATAAAATCGTCAATTCCAACTTGCTTTATCACGGATGCTTGCCGATGAATGCCGACGGTACCTTCCAAACCTTGATGATCGATGGAGAAGAAGTGAGTGGAAAAATGATGATGGATCATTTTGATACCATTTGTCGCAACGCGTATTTTGCTCGAGAGGGAAGTCGAAAGAAGAAGGACGGGTGCGATTGGATGTGGTATTTGTGGTTAGGGCCTATATCGCCCATGTTTGGCAAAAGTCGAATGGCCACTTTCGAATCTTATTTTATCGCCGACAAGAAAATGAGAAAAGAAGTGTATAACCCCTATTTCAAACTCATTGAAAAAGAAGAAACCTGTGATGATATTTTTGAAGAGTTTGGTCTCGATCCGAAATCTTCCCATATCATCAACGGTCACGTGCCGGTGAAACAAAAAGACGGGGAAACGCCGGTGAAAGGAAATGGTAAGCTCTACGTCATCGATGGCGGCATTGCAAAAGCCTATCAAAAAAGCACGGGGATTGCTGGCTACACTTTAATCTTCAACTCTCACCACTACGCCATCGCCGAACACACCGCCTATCAAAAGATCGAGACGGATATTGGCGGCTACACGCCGGAGCTTCATATCACCGAGGAGTTGAAAGAGCGGTTGATGGTATCGGATACGGATAAAGGGAAAAAACTCGAAGAGGAAATAGAAGATCTGACCGCTTTGTTAAATGCATATAAACTTGGCGAAATCAAAGAAAACAGTAGTCGAAGAAACTAAGAGGAGAACTTGTGAAAAGATACGATATCGCGATTATCGGCACTGGCCCAGCTGGACTCAGTGCTGCGATCAATGCAAAAATACGAAATAAAACATTGGTGTTATTTGGGCCTGAAAATCTCAGCGACAAAGTGAGTCGAGCCCCTCAAATCGAAAATTATCTTGGCCTGCCGAGAGTGTCAGGTGTGGAGATCGTTGCCGATTTTCGAGCTCATCTAGAGGATATGGCCATAGAAACCACTGACCGTCGCATTCAAACCGTTTACGCTATGGGGGATTACTTCGCTCTCTTGGATAGTGACAACGCGATGTGGGAAGCTAGCGCAGTCGTTCTCGCGACGGGATGGGCACAAGATAAACCCCTCCCTGGTGAGGAAGAATTTTTGGGTAGAGGGCTTGGGTACTGTGCTACTTGTGATGCGGCATTGTACAAAGGAAAGAAAGTCGTTATCGTCGGTTACAACGAAGAATCCGTCGAAGATGCCAACTTTGTTGAAGAGATTGCAGGTGAAGTCGTCTTTGTCCCCATGGGCGTGGATACGGCGACGCTAAAAGACACGATCAAGCTCTACTATGGCAAGCCGAAGGCGATCGAAGGCGACACTCAAGCGCGTAAATTGGTATTGGATACGGATACATTAGAAGCGGATGGGATCTTTTTGATTAAGAACTCCTCGCGACCGACCCAACTGGTACCAGGCTTGGCCAATGCTGATGGCAAAGTGGTCGTCGATCGGAACATGGCCACCAACATTCCTGGACTATACGCTGCAGGGGATGTGACAGGAGGTCACTATCAATACATGAAGTCTGCTGGTGAGGGCCAAGTGGCAGCTCTTGAAGCAGTGAAATACTTGGCGAAATTGAAAGTCGATAACTAAGGGAAGTTAAAGAAAGTCCATATTGCCGTCACAAGGCGAAGGGCCAGAATACGGGTCAAAAGGATTAGCGTAGGCGCAGGAAGTCGCCTACGCTTTCGCCATCTATCGACGATATTGGCTTATACGAGGCATCTAACCTTGAATCTCATAAACGTGACATCATCGTTTTGCGGACAGGAGATGTCACGAGGATTTTAGCAAAAGGCGTGTCTTTCTGTTTGTTATTGTGCGTTTCTGATTGAATTTTTCCGACGGGATGAAGACCGTTTCATTTAGCTTAAAATGCGTCACTGACAACTATTAAACTTACAGAAACAAACGTTTTCAAACCTTGACATTCTATCGAAACCAGAGTATGATGAACATGAAAGAACAAATAAGAACACAAAGGAACATAAAAGAAAATCGAGGAGGTGCCCTATGCTCTCAGCAGAACGACTCGAATGGATTTTGGAGCGAATCGAAGAAGAGGGGACAGTCGAAGTGAAAACCCTTTCGGAAGCGTTGGAAGTCAGTGTGGTCACCATACGCCGTGATCTGGATAAGTTGACTAATCTAGGCAAAGTTTTTAGGACCCACGGTGGGGCGAGTTTGTGGCGACCGAGCACCCAGGAAGAACGTTACACGGAGAAAGCGATTGCAAATCACGAATCTAAAACCGACATTGCGAAAGAGGCGGTATCTTTGTTGCAAAATGGGATGTCCATTATCTTAGACGCGGGTACCACTACCATGGAGGTAGCGCGCCAGATTGTAGCGAAGCGGATGAAAGGGGTGCGCGTGTTGACCAATGACTTGGTCATCGCCTATTATCTCTTCACCATTCCCGATGTGGAAGTGATTATGATCGGGGGAAATGTTACCCGTGATGTGGGAAGTACGGAAGGGATGTTTGCGACGGATTTGTTGAAGCAAGTTCACTGCGATCGGGCATTTATTGGAACATCAGGTATGAGTTTGGATTATTTGCTCTACACCCCCACAGAGGAAAAGGTGGCGTTGAAGCGTCAGATGATGGCTTCAGCTGACCAGTCGGTATTGCTGTTGGATAAAAGTAAACTCGGTCGTAGCGGTCTTTACCGATTCGCAGATGTGGATCAATTTGACGTTCTCGTCTCCGATATCAAATGGAGCGATGGCGATAGACAAGGTTTTAAGAAGAAGGGAGTACATGTGATGAGTACTAAAGGAGGGATGGAATGAATCGAGTAGTGGTCATCGCTGATGACCTAACTGGAGCGCGAACGCCACATGTTCGCTCATCCGTAAGACGGGGCTGACGACGGCGAGTATCATGGATCTTGAAGGCGACTTGCCTGTGGGGATGGATGCCCTTGCCGCAGCGACAAATAGCCGCGCCACCACACCGCAACAAGCATACGATGCGGTTTACAAAGCGATCACTAAGTTTAAGGCAGATCAAGTGGATATTTATAACAAGAGAACGGATTCCACGTTGAGGGGAAATCTCGGGCCTGAGACCAATGCGATGCTTGATGTCCTAGGGGATGAGCGCATGGCGATCGCCGTGCCGGCATATCCTGACACCAATCGTGTCGTGGTGGGAGGGACGATGATGGTCAATGGAAAATTGTTGATCAACTCCGATGCGGGTCACGACACTAAGGCGCCAGTGTTTTCGTCGAATGTGACGGAATTGTTGAGTCACGGCTTTCAGGGCTCGGTGAAAACGATCTATTTGGAAGATGTGGAAAAGGGCGTCGACCATATTGAGCAGATACTGCGAGAAGAACAGATCAACGGAACGAAGATGGTGATTTTTGACGCCTTTACAAACGATCACATCAAGAACATTGCCGATGCGACGTTGCGCAGTGAAGTGCCTTTTGTAGCGGTAGATCCTGGACCGTTTACCCTGGCGCTGATCCGAGAGACTCTGGATCGAGAAGTGCGTCTATCTCGAGTGCTGATGACTGTAGGATCGGTGACAGACATTACCGTCGATCAGTTGGAAGAAGTGAGAAAAACGTTGAAACCTTTTGTGGTGAAGGTGGATGCGCTGAAGCTGATTGATCCAGACCAACGTCCCCAAGAGGTGGTTCGGGCGGTGGAGGCAGCACTAGAGGATGTGGAAAACAAGGAAGTGATATTGTTGACTTCATCTCCTCTCGATGGGGATGTGCGATTGAACCTCAAAGAGGTTGGGGAAAAATACGGCATGTCCGTCGAAGAGGCCTCGAGTAAAATATCAAAGGGACTAGCGGTCATCTCCATGGAAATCGTCAACTCGGGAGAGCAATTCTCGGGATTGTTCATCAGTGGAGGCGATATCACCGTAGCGTTGTGTGAGGCGACGGATGCGGTGGGAGTGGAAATCATTTCTGAAATCGTGCCCTTGGCAGCCTACGGTAGAATCATCGGCGGGAAACTCGACGGCACGCGAATTATCAGTAAAGGCGGCATGGTAGGCGACACATCGACCATGCGCTACTGTGTGGAACAACTGCGCGGAGAACGCGCATAACAAAAAAGGAGAGAATCATGACTAAACCTATTATCGGCGTATCCCTTGGCGATCCAGCGGGCATTGGACCAGAAATCGTCATCAAATCTTTTGTAGATCCTGAAGTGTTTGAAACTAGCCGCCCCTACTTGGTCGGCGATGCTGGCGTGGTAAAACAAGCCATCGAAATCACAGGCCTCGACTGTGTGATCAACGTGGTAGACGATCCGCGTGAAGGCAATTACGAGCCAGGTATCATCAACATGAAAGACCTGAAAAACATCGACATTGACGCATTCCACTTCGGCGAAGTCAACGCCATGTGTGGGAAAGCGGCGTTTGAGTACATTAAAGAAGTGGTTGATATGGCCATGGCTGGCCAAGTAGATGCCATTGCCACGACACCGATCAACAAAGAATCCTTCCATGCAGGTAAGGTTCCCTACATCGGTCACACGGAAATCTTAGCGGATCTTTCAGGTGTGGCAGATCCGTTGACCATGTTTGAAGTGCATAGCTTGAGAGTGTTTTTCCTGTCCAGACACCTTTCTTTGCGCAAAGCCTGCGATGCGGTGACCTACGATCGCCTGTTGGATTATATTGATCGTGTCACGGTTGCGATGAAGCGCTTAGGGGTTTCAGGAACCATTGCCGTCGCTGGACTTAACCCCCACTCTGGGGAACACGGTCTATTTGGAGATGAGGAAGTGAACCATGTAATTCCGGCGGTCGAAGAAGCCAAACGTCGCGGATACGACGTCGAAGGCCCAATCGGAGCGGATTCGGTGTTCCACCAGGCCCTCCATGGAAAATACGCAGCAGTCCTTTCCCTTTACCACGATCAAGGTCACATTGCCACAAAAACATTGGACTTTGAACGCACCATATCGATCACCAACTCCATGTCCTTCTTGCGTACTTCAGTTGACCATGGGACGGCATTTGACATTGCAGGCAAAAACATCGCTTCTGCAGTCAGCATGATCGAAGCGATAAAATTAGCGGCAAAATACGCGCCGAACTTTACGACGACTACAGTATAGGAGAATAAATGGAAACAGTAAACAACATTATGCTTTCGCCTGAGCGTATGATGATCGCTCTAGGCATCGGGATCATCCTTTTGGTGATTATGATTTTAAAGACCAAAATCCACACTTTTTTGGCGTTGGTACTTACCTGCGTCATCATCGGCGTCATTGGAGGTATTCCGTACGATGACATTATAAAGAGCATCACGGGCGGGTTTGGTGGCACTCTTGGAAGTATAGGGATAGTCATTGGATTTGGGGTAATGATGGGCTCGATTTTTGAAGCCTCCGGCTCAGCAAAAACCATGGCTAAAACCTTTCTTAAAATGCTCGGAAAAGGAAAAGAGGAGATCGCTCTAGCGATTACAGGTTTTATCGTGTCGATTCCAATTTTTTGCGACTCAGGATTCGTTATTTTGGCGCCTTTGGCAAAAGCCCTTTCAAAATCCACTGGCAAATCCGTTATCTCCCTAGGCATCTCCTTAGCGGCGGGTTTGGTTATCACCCACTCGTTGGTTCCACCGACGCCAGGTCCGGTAGGTGTCGCAGGGATATTTGACGTCAACGTCGGCACCCTCATGCTATGGGGGATCGTCATCGCCGTGCCGATGACCATTGCAGCGGTTATCTATGGCAAATATATGGGAAAGAAGATCTACCAACTCCCAGGTGACGGGGACCAAGAATGGGTTCGACCAGAAGCGCCGGTGGATGTGGATATTGCTTCAGAAGCATTTGGTGATGAAACCCTTCCAGGGGCGGGCATCTCTTTTGCACCGATCATCGTACCGATCGTCTTGATTTTAATGAACAACGTCTTAAAAGTTCTAGGAGTCACAGGGACAGCCGCTGAACTAATCATCTTTCTGGGTCAACCGATTGTAGCGGTGGCCATAGGGTTGTTGATTGCCATCGTTGGTTTGACGCCGAGTATGACCCGAAAAGAATCCATTAAAGTGATGGAACTTGGCATCGCCGATGCGGGCATCATCATTTTGGTGACCGGTGGCGGTGGAGCGCTCGGCCGTGTCATGAGCGATTCGGGATTGGGGACTTAGATCGCAAACATCATCGCACAAACGGCGCTTCCTGCCATCCTTTTGCCCTTTGTGATCGCAACGTTGATGCGTTTTATTCAAGGGTCGGGTACAGTAGCTATGATTACTTCGGCATCGATCACGGCTCCTATTTTGGCTACCCTAGGGGTTAACCCGGTATTTGGCGGTTTAGCCGCTTGTATTGGCTCCTTGTTCTTTTCCTACTTCAACGACAGCTACTTCCACGTAGTGACTCGTACGCTAGGTATTTCGGAAGTCGATGAACAGATCAAAGTATGGTCAGTGACAACGACCATCTTGTGGGCGGTGGGGTTAGTGACCTTACTTATTTTGAATGCGATTTTTGGTTAATCTTCGAAACATTATCATGAAAAGCGCGGGAAAATACACCCGTGCTTTTTTGTCGGTTATAGGTCAGTTTTGAAGGAAGAGTGATTTAAGATGAATTATACTTTAAATGTAATTAACAACGATTCGGTTTGATTTTTACAATGGTACGTTATAATATTAATCAGAAAGACACAAATGAGTTAACAGAAGAGGAGGAT
>CAZHRC010000009.1:0-75915 GCA_964533865.1 uncultured Peptoniphilaceae bacterium | reverse complement strand
ACGTGCATCGTCTGAGGAAACATATCAACCCCCGTTACATTTTTCACCTCAAAACCTCCATTATCAAACCATGCGAGATCTCGTGCTAAGGTGCCGGGATTGCAGGAGATGTAAAGTACGACTTTCGTTGAGGATTGGATGATGGCTTCGACAACTTTTCGATCTAGCCCTTTTCGTGGAGGATCGACGATGATGGTGTCAAAATTGTGGTCGACGAATAGGGCGTTGAGTATTTCCTCTGATTTTGCTGCTGTAAAGGTAGCATTGGCAATGGCATTTAGGTCAGCGTTGAATTTGGCATCGGAAACAGCGGCATCAACCGATTCAACGCCGAGTATGGACGTGGCTCGATCTGCCATATAGAGGGTGATGGACCCTATGCCACAGTAGAGGTCCAAGATTTTACCCTTTGGATAGTTTAGCAGACTATTTTTGGCTACGTCATAGAGAATTTCTGTTTGAGCGTTGTTTATTTGAAAAAATGACGGTGGCGATATGGTGAATTTGCGGTCGCCTATGGTATCGACAAGGTTTTTTTCGCCGTAGATATGGTACAAGGTTTTTCCTAAGGACAAATTTCGCGAATGGAGATTGACGCTATGAAAGAGACTGGCAACTGCCGAGTGTTTTTTGAGGCGATCAAACCACTCTTCTTTCCCTTTAAAATCCCCTTTGGACGTGGTTAGTATGACCATGAGTTCACCCTTTTTGTTGGATCGGAGGATGATGTTTTTGACGGTTCCCTCTTCATTTGGACCCTCGTATCCTTTGAGTCCCGAATCGTGGATATCTTGTTGAAGGTACGGCAAGAATTCGTCGATTGCTTTATCGGCGATTTTGCAGGTTTTGATGGGGACATGTCGCCTTGTTTTGCGGTTGAAGTAGCCTACATCCCCTGTGCCGTTGAGCTTTAATTCGACTTTATTGCGGTAATGATACGGGCTTTTCATCGAATGATACCCGATGCTATCAATGGGTACTTTAGCGATGCGATTGATCGCATCCCGTATCTGGCGGGATTTTATGTCCTCTTGGCTTTCCGCGGTGATATTTTGCATACTGCACCCATCACACACAAAAAAATGCGGGCAATAAGGTTCGATTTCAAAGGGAGAAGGGGTTTCGGTCCTTATCTTTACCGCTTTAAGATAATTGCCTTTATCTTCGATAATTTCACCTGTTGCCACTTCACCCAATATGCCATTTACCATGAAAACCGCTTTGCGATCCACTCGTCCGAACCCCTCGCCTTCTAGGGTCATATCCGTAATTTCACAAGTTATTGTTTTCATTTAACCTCTCTTCTTCCCATATAATAGGGATTTCATGCTTTATTTCAATCGTAGATGGTGTCACCAAACAATCGAATGCGCGTATCTCGACCCCTTGTCGTCGTGCTTTTTCTAGAGCATCCGCAAAGGTTGGATCCTGGTTCCTATTGACGCAAAAACCATCAACATCAGTGAATTGAACGAGAAAAATCATCATACCTCGGTATCCTTGTGACACCGCCTCCATCAACACCTTTAAATGTTTTACCCCGCGACTCGTCGGAGCGTCTGGAAACCACGCCAAACCATCTCGTTCAAGTGTTACCCCCTTCACTTCGACGAAGTATGTCTCTTTTTCTGTTCTCACTTTCATGTCCAATCTCGCGTTGGAGTAGGTCACTTCTCTTTTAATCGACAGGATGGGTTCTGTGAGTATGTTTCCCTGCTCAAATCCGTCGTAGATGACGCGGTTAGGCACTTGACTATCAACGTTAAACCATTGACCTTCCCTCCACACCGCTACTAAATCATAGGCCGTTTTCCGATTAGGATTTGAACTCTGTCTCACGACGACTTTGGCGCCTTGAAGAAAAAGCTCTGCCATCCTTCCGGTACTTTTAACGTGAGCTTTTAGTTGGTTTTCACCCACTTGTACCGTACATACAAAGCGATTATCCCGTTTTATAAATTTTCCGACTAATGTTTCCTCTTCCATTTAACCTTCCTTTTCTTTTAACGACACCTTTCTTTTTTTGCACCATCTCAATCCGACTACCAAAATGAAAATCCCGACGCCAAGTCCTATCCACAATTTATGATTTGAGTTTATCGATCTTGTCCCTGTATTGGATTTGAAATATGACTATATCATTACCATAGCCTAAAGGCTCATAGCGATAGGTGATTTCATCTGAAGGGCTACCTGCTATGTTGACAAGAAACATTTCATTTAAGTTTGATCCCTCATCAGAGGCATAAACGCTACCCAATTCAATCCCATCATCTATCAGTGCCGTCGCTGATGCACGATGACCGAGTCCCTTGATTCCCTCTCCAGTTAGCTTGGCGTACCAACGAAACTCGATATTTGGCGCTTTTTCCACTACCCAATGATAAAGGGTAACCGTCTTTTGAAGTAAAGGCACTTTCTCAATAGAACGGGGATCCATCTCTTCAATAATCGCCTGCATTCCTATAGGCTTAGAGTTAGAAGCACTTGAAGAGTAAAATGGATAGTCACTGGAGGTCCTTCCGTACCGCACTTCCATATCATCGAGAGGAACGCCGTTATTCAAGACGGTAAAAGACTCACTGTTTTCAATCATTTGATTGATCGTGCCATAGAAAGGAAACAACAAATCCACTCGTTCATCTCTATCCACCGTGTTGATCATCTAGTAGGTCACCTCTCCTTTTCCAGCGAGGTTATAGCCTTCTAACCCTTGGATAAAAAACTCAAGCTTTTCGCTTTTTACCGCAATATGAGTGTTTTCTTGTGGTTTTAATTCATAGGACGGACCTACCTCCCACACCACAGGACCTGAGTTTCCATTAACGCGTGTTGGTGCCATCAACACCACAAACAACGCCAAAATGCCAGCTATCCACTTCTTCATACTGCCCTCCTCGACTAAAAAACGTTTCCACCCCCAACGTGGAATCAACCTTCTCTTGATCAAGAGAAGGTTGAACTCGACGAAAAAATTCTATAATACTTTGGCTTCGCCTTCGTAAATCAACCCGGAAATGGGATCTAATGTGACTTTATCGCCATCTTTGAAGATATTAACAGCATCTTTTAAGCCGACGACACAAGGTTTCCCAAAGTGGAGCGCGATAATCGCTGAATGGGAAGTGAGCCCTTCTTCTTCAACGATAATCCCTGAGGATTGTTCAATGAACGGCAAAAGTTCCACATCGGTATACTTGGCGACGATAATATCGCCCTTGGTGAACTTGCCTTCTAGCTCTTGTTTCGTCGAACCAACGCTAATATCACCGTATACGGAGAACTTGCCGATTCCTGTTCCACGCGCCAAAATGTTTCCGATAGTGTGAACCTTGATCAAGTTAGTGGTTCCACCGTACCCTACAGGGATACCAGCCGTCAGTACGACCATCTCCCCTTCATCGACAATACCGGTTTCTAAAGCTGCAAACACGGAACGGTCGATGACTTCGTCTGTCGTTTCCGATTCTTGAGTAGTCACTGCGTGAACTCCCCACAACAAACTCAACTTTCTCGAAACTTCGTCGGACATCGTTGCCGCTACAATATTGATCATCGGTCTAAATTTAGAAATCGCTCTTGCAGTCGCTCCAGAAGAAGTCGCCGTGATAATCGCAGATACCTTGAGTTGCTCTGCGATGGTAACAGTAGATCTGGAAATCGCACTTGTGGTTGTCGCTTCACTCCAATAAATGCGCGGATCGTTCATAATGTCAAAATCTCTTGAGTTTTCCGTCGTCAAGCAGATGTTTGACATGGTGTGCACCGCTTGTACGGGGTATTTTCCCGATGCGGTTTCACCAGAAAGCATGACGGCGTCACTTCCGTCCAAGATGGCATTGGCAACGTCGGTCACTTCCGCTCTTGTCGGACGAGGATTGCGCATCATGGAATCCAACATTTGTGTTGCTGTGATAACTGGCTTACCGGCAGTGTTTGCGCGGTGAATGATATCTTTTTGAACCGATGGCATAAGTTCGGTTTTGATCTCCACGCCAAGGTCGCCACGGGCAACCATGATGCCATCAGAAATTTCGATGATTTCTTCGAGGTTTTCTACCCCTTCTTCCGATTCGATTTTAGAGATAATGTGCACGTGTTCGCCGCCATTCTCTTCGAGAATCTTACGGATTTCCATAACATCTGACGCTTTTCGAATAAAGGAAGCTGCGATAAAATCAACACCATTTTCAATACCAAAAATAATGTCAGAAATGTCTTTGTCTGTAATCGCTGGTAGGTTTAACTTCACAGAAGGAACATTTACCCCTTTACGATCTTTGAGGATTCCGCTGTTGATGACCTTTGTGACAATATCGGTACCGTCGACGATATCTATAATCTCTAAGTCGATCAGCCCGTCGTCGATGAGGATACGCCCGCCGATTTCGACATCTTGGGGAAGGTCTGAATAACTAATGGATACGATGGATTGGTCTCCAACCACATCGCGGGTAGTAAGCGTAAAGGTATTGCCTTGAATCATCTCAACTTGATCAACGCCAAATGTGCCAATTCGAATTTCAGGGCCCTTGGTGTCGAGCATAATCGCCGTATGTGTGCCTAGGCGATTGCGCACCCTTTTAATGGTTTCAATGCGCAAAGCGTGTTCTTCATGTGAGCCGTGTGAGAAGTTTAAACGACAAACGTTCATCCCTTCTTTGATCAGCGCTTCCAAAATTTCTTCTGATTCTGATGTAGGTCCGATGGTGCATACGATCTTTGTTCTTTTCATACTCGTCTCCTAAATTGATAGTGTTTGAGCAATAGCGTACAGGTCATGGTCAAATGTATGGGGAATGGCTACCGCCTCTTCGATTGGAAGAGAAAATAAAGTTTCCGATTCACTCCCTATGGCCAAATTCGTCTTGCCTTCAATAAGGTGCTTAACCGCCTCATGGCCCATTTTACTCGCCAAAAGTCGATCAGCACTAGATGGTGTGCCACCGCGTTGGATATAACCCAATACAGTGACTCGAGTGACAATGCCAGTGGTGTCTTCGATAGTGCGCGCAATGTCATAGGGATTGCCGACTTTTTCAGCGAGCACGATGATGTTGTGTTTTTTTCCTCTCATTTTCCCTTTAATGACCTTCGCCATAACATCATCTAAATTAAAGGGCAATTCTGGAACGATAATGGACTCTGCGCCTCCTGCCACACCTGAGTACAATGCAATGTCTCCGCAATGTCTGCCCATGACTTCAATGATATGAGCTCTGCCATGGGATGTGGAAGTGTCTCTCAACTTGCCGATGGCTTCCACTACAGTATCGACAGCGGTGCTAAAACCAATGCATTTTTCAGTGTAACCCATGTCATTATCGATGGTGCATGGGATCCCGATCGTCAGTATGCCACGATCGCTGAGGGCTTTTGCCCCGCGAAAAGATCCGTCGCCTCCTAAGACGACCAATCCTTCGATATCATTGTCCTTTAAGGCCTCCATAGCTTTTTTTTGGCCCTCGGCCGTTTCAAATTCTTTGCTACGCGCCGTGCCCAAAATTGTTCCACCGCGTTGAATGATATCAGCTACCGATGAAATATGCAAGTCAATAATGTCACCATTTATCAGTCCTTCGTATCCATGTCGGATACCTTTGATTTTTAAACCGTAATAAATACCGGCGCGGACAACAGCGCGGATCGCCGCGTTCATTCCTGGCGCATCGCCTCCGCTCGTCAGTAGTCCTATAGTCTTAATACCCATAAATCCTCCGCTACTCTACCATTTTGATGTTTTCATATCCTAAATGGTCTGTTAATTGGTTAATCAGTTCGTGATTCTTTGAATCTATCCATAACCGTTCATCGGTGACTACTGTCTTTTTTTCACGCTCAAAATGGATATACACCGGTGTCGTGCCTTTGTATTGCAGCAAAATACTGCGGATCCGATCGAGGTCAGACACGTTGTAATGAGGGAGCTTCAAGTAAAGTCGTTGTTTCATCGGCATGGTTTGGACATCTTTTGCCGTATCCATTATGATTTTGGGATCCTCCGCATCACTTATGGACAAATGACCATCGATTAGGATGACTCGATCTTCTGTCAATAATTCTCGATATCTCGAAAATTGATTGGGAAAGACGATCACTTCGATGGATCCTACCAAATCTTCCATGGTCAAAAAAGACATGTTTTGGTTATTTCTCGTCAATTTATCATTTCTTTTCAGAATAATACCGGCAAATCTCACCCGACGATTGTCCCAACTCGCCAAGACCGAGTCCTCCTCCATCAATTCAATGGTGGAGAAATTGCAATATTTTTCAATCACATCGGTGTAGGCATTCAAAGGGTGATCGGTGATATAGACACCAAGTACCTCTTTTTCAAGGTTCAGCATGGTCGTCTTGTCAAACTCACGCACATCCGGCGCGTCATCTATCGCTGCCAACGCCGTGGTTTGACCCAACATATCAAGTTGTCCGCGGATGTTGCGCCTTGCATTGGTCTGAGAGGCGTCGATGGTTTTTTCAAAAATCGCCATCAATTGGGAACGTCTGAGGTTAATGCTTTCAAACGCTCCTGCTTTGATCAAGCTCTCAACAGCTTTTTTATTTAAACCCGAATTTTCTCGATGGATAACGCGATCAATAAAATCAGTGAAACTCGTAAAATGACCACCTTCATTTCGCTCATCGACGATGGCCTCGATAAAATGAGCACCGACATTCTTAACCGCTTGCAGCCCAAAACGAATCTTACCATCGTCAATGGTAAATTTGCGATAGGAGCGATTCACATCTGGTGGAAGCACTTCGATTCCTAGTCGTTTGCACTCTTGAATGTAAAGAGAGACCTGAGCAGTTTGACCCATCACCGAAGAAATCAAAGCCGCCATAAAAGCCACTGGGTAGTAGCACTTTAACCAAGCCGTCTGCACGGCGACAATGGCATATGCCGCAGAGTGGGACTTGTTAAAGGCGTACTTTGCAAAATCAATCATCAAATCGTAGATCTTATTGGCTGCCTTCTCGTCCACTCCATTGCGCACGCAACCTGAGATGATGACCTCGCCACTGTCGTCTAGTTCACCGCGGACAAAACGTACACGCTCACGTTCCATAACATCCATTTTCTTTTTACCCATCGCACGGCGCAAATTATCAGCACCACCTAAAGTAAACCCACCGAGTTGTTGCACAATCTGCATAACCTGCTCTTGATAGACAATGGTCCCGTAGGTCACATTGAGAATCGGCTCTAACTTAGGATGGAGGTACACAATAGATTCGGGATGGTGTTTGTTTTTAATATAGTTTGGGATTTCGTTCATCGGCCCTGGGCGAAACAGAGAATTCGCTGCTACTAAGTCGTCAAAAACCGTAGGTTTTAATTCCTTTAAAAAGGAGCGCATTCCCGACGACTCAAACTGGAAAATCCCCAAAGTATCCGCATTCGTAAACTGTTTCATCATTTTGGGGTCGTTTTCGTCTATGGTGTCGATATTCACTGGGATGCCGTACTCTCTCTTCACCAAGTCTACCGCATCTTGAATAACCGTCAACGTACGCAACCCCAAAAAGTCCATCTTCAGCAAACCTAGCTCTTCGAGTTCGATCATATTGTACTGAGTCGTTATGGCCTCGTTGTTTCGCGACAAGGGCACATAACTGGTCACCGGATCCCTAGCGATCACCACCCCTGCCGCATGAGTGGAGGTATGTCGCGGGAGTCCTTCGACGTTCTTCGCAAAATCGATGAGGGACCGATCTTCTTCATCGGTCTCGTAAGCTGCTTTAAGCTCTGGATTGATCTCTAATGCCTTATCTATCGTAATTCCCAGCATTTGAGGGACCATTTTTGCGACATAGTCCACTTTGCCGTAGGAAATATCCAAAGCTCGGCCGACATCGCGGATAGCATTTCTCGCTGCCATCGTACCAAAAGTGACGATTTGCGCGACGTGATCAGCGCCATACTTTCTTTTAACGTAATCGATGACCTCTTCTCGCCGTTCATAACAAAAATCGATATCGATATCGGGCATAGATACCCTTTCAGGATTTAAGAAACGCTCAAAGAGCAAATTGTATTTTAATGGATCGATACCCGTAATGTCAAGCGCGTAAGAGACTACGCTACCAGCAGCCGACCCTCTACCTGGGCCCACTGCGATACCTTGGCTCTTCGCATATCGGATGAAATCCCATACAATGAGAAAGTAATCGACAAAACCCATCTCCTCAATCGTTCGCATTTCAAACTCTGCTCGCGATTGGATCTGTGAAGTGACTACGCTGTACTTCTCGCGTAGACCCGCTTGAACCAACTCGATAAAGTAGGTTCGATTATCATATCCCTCGGGCACCTGAAAATAAGGAAGATGCAAAGTCTCAAAGTCTAGCTCAACATTGCACCTATCTGCTATTGCTTGTGTATTCGCCAAGGCATCTTCGTAGTGACCAAACAGCTCCTCCATCTCATCGTAACACTTTAAATAGAACTCATTAGACGGAAACCGCATACGAGAGGTATCGCCGACGGTTTTTCCCGTCTGAACACAAAGTAGCACGTCGTGAGTTTCGGAATCCTCGCGACGGATGTAGTGACAATCATTAGTACATACGAGGGGAATACTCGTTTCTCGGTGGAGCTTGTCGAGGAGTACATTTACTTTTTTCTGTTCTCGCATCCCATGATCTTGTAATTCTAAGTAAAAATGATCTTTACCGAAGATGGATTCGTAAGTGAGAGCTAGAGCCTTTGCCCCTTCCCAATCGTCGTTTAGAAGCAACTGCTGAACCTCTCCACCGAGACAGGCCGACAAGCAAATAATTCCCTCTGAGTGCTTAGCAAGGTAGGACCGATCGACTCTTGGTTTATAATAAAATCCGTTAACAAACCCTTCGGATACGATTTTGATCAAGTTTTGATAACCCGTTTGATTCTTCGCCAAGAGAACCAAATGGTAATTGATATTGTTGTTTTTTTCTAAGTAGGACCCTTCCGAAGTGTAAATCTCACATCCAATAATCGGATTGATTCCATGTTTTTTCGCTTTTTTGTAAAATTCAACCACCCCGTACATCGTACCGTGATCGGTGATGGCCAAGCTATTCATCCCTAGTTCTTTGGCATGGTACAAAAGCTTTTCAATCGGCGCAAATCCGTCAAGTAGAGAATACTCGGTGTGGACGTGTAAATGTGTAAATGGATTCATAACTTCCCCTTTCGACCTCATTTTACCATAATCGTCATGGATTAAAAACCAAAATGAAAAAAGCCTCTCCCAAAACGATGAAAGGTTCTGAGAGGGCTCTAACGGCAATAAATATCGCATAGTTCGGTCATAATTTTAAAACGACTCATAGGTCTCTGCAAGGGCGATAATCTTCTTTAAACGGTGATTGACGCCAGATTTACCTATGGGAGGGTCGAGTAGCTCCCCGAGTTCCTTTAATGACAAATCCTCGTTCTCCAAACGCACCAAAGCGATCTCGCGAAGGGTATCCGGCAGATTTTCAAGCCCCAAACTTCGTTCCAGCACCGCGATAGCTTGGCGTTGGCGCATAGACGCGGTTATGGTTTTGTCGAGGTTTGCGGTTTCACAGTTTACAACGCGATTCACGTTGTTTCTTATGTCTTTCATCGCGCGAATATCCTCAAACTTGAGCAAGGATTGGTGAGCGCCAATCAATGCGAGAAAATCGGATATTAATTCACTGTCTTTCAAATAGACTATGCGCTGATCTTTTCGAATGGTTTGCTTCGGTGGCACTTGCAGCTGATTCATAGCCTTTCTAACCAGCTCCTGAGCCTCTACATCTGCTGACACAATTTCCAGATGATACATCCGATCTGGATTAGTAATCGATCCACCACCAAAGAAGGCTCCCCTTAGAAAAGCTACTTTTTTAGAAGCCGTACTCAAGCGGTTCAGAAAATCACCTGCTTGTAAATATTGGAACCGATCCACATCGTAACCTGCTTCCAATAAAAAATGCTCCGCCACTTCCACATCTTCGATGTGTATGCGATAGGTGTTCTTTTTGCGGAGTTGAGTGTTTTTCCTTATCTCTATGATGGCATCGTACTGAAATAAGCGCTTAATCAAAGAATAGGTCCTACGGGCTACAGGATTGTTTTCTGTGATAAAATGAACAGTAAACCCGCTACGTGTGAGACTGATCGTTCCATTGTGTCGAACCATACCCGCCAATTCGTAGAGTGCGCTCTCCAATGGTTCGATTTCTTCCTTTGCAACTTCATTTTTTACATCGTTTGAAAATGACACTCTTGTCACTCCTAATTGTTCAGATAAAAATCAATCGCCTTTTTGACCATATTCTTTTCGGCGTCGTGTTTTAGCAAGTGGACCGCTTTTTCAAAATCGAGGAATACAGCATCGCAAAACCCTTCTTCTTTCTGAGGCCGCGTGGAGATATCTCCACCTTTCATCAGGTAATAATGAACGGTTTTTTTAACTTTTGCGCCATCTGTATGGTTATACACATACTTTACAAAACCGATGTATCGAGTGATATCGCCTTGGACGCCGGATTCTTCATAAACTTCGCGAAGCGCGGCATCTTCCCACGTCTCGCCGTTTTCCAATCTCCCTTTTGGGAGTACCCAGTCACCACGATACTTCTTCAAGATCAGCACTTCATCTTCATGGATGACAACACCACCGGCACTTATTTCTTCCATACCTTTCCTCCCTTCAAATCAGTCATTGTGAACATTCACCATCTATTATACTACAACTAGCCATAGAGAACAAAGGTTGGAAAGCCATTTCATGACAAATAGACAAAATCTTTTAAACGTTTAAATCGTTAGTTTCTTACAAAGAAGAGGCTAGCTGCCTTTGATTTCTCAAAGATGGCTAGCCTGCGCTCTTTTGAAGCAACACTTCGTTATTTTGATCTAAAGTATTGGATTAGCGTCTTAGATAATAAGTCCGCATCGTGACAAATATAATCCCTTTTGTCTTCGATGAAAGGCCCGTCAATGATTCCAATTCCTTGAGCTTCGAGTTTTTCCCGATCAAAGGTCGATAAGTAAATAGGAGTGGATTTATCTTTGTAATAGTAGCGATAACCCACATCCAAAGGGATTTCTTCGTTGTTCACTGCTATGAAATCAACGAAAGGCTCGCCCACATGGGATTGTAGCGCCTGAAGGTGATCATAGGCTGAATAACCGTCGGTTTCTCCGGATTGAGTCATCACATTTACCACATAGACCACCGGCGCTGTCGTATCGATTAATGCTTGAGCAATTTCTTTAACTAAGAGGTTGGGTATTATGGAAGTATATAGACTTCCTGGACCTATGATTACCACGTCTGCATCGTAAATGGCTTCGATAGCTTCAGGCATAGGCGCACTTAACTCCGGCTCGATAAAGACCCGTTTAATACGACCGCCTGTTTTCCGCGTCAAAAAAGTGATATTTGACTCACCTTGTATCGTAGAACCATCTTCTAACTCTGCATAAAGCACCACATCTTCCAAGGTCATCGGGAGTACTTTTCCCGTAATCGCCAAGACATTAGAAGCCTGACGCAGTCCCTCGTCAAAACTCCCATAAAGATCGGTCATTGCGGCCAAAAAGAGATTCCCAAAGCTCTGACCCGATAGCATCCCCTCGGGGAAGCGGTAATTCATTACTTTTTCCATGACTGGTTCTTTCCCAGCCAGCGCGATAAGACAAGCTCGAATATCACCTGGCGGCAACATCCCTAAATCTTCCCTTAGCACACCGGATCCTCCACCGTCGTCCGCAACAGTGACGATGGCTGTGATTTCCGTTGTGTATTTTTTTAGTCCTTTCAAAAAAACTGAGGAACCTGTCCCTCCACCGATAGTTACTACCTTTAGCCCACCTGTTGAACATTTTTTCATTTTACCACAACCTATCGTCGCGATGGCTAGTCACCACAATATTATCCTTGGCTTCCAATCGCTTGGCGATCTCGACAGCTATAGCGGACGAGCGATGTTTTCCTCCAGTGCAACCAATACCGACCGTCAACGACATTTTACCTTCATGAACGTAATGCGGGATCAAAAAACGTAGCAGGTCCACTGTCTTCTCGATGAATTCAGTGGTTTCTGGGAAAGAAAAAACGTAGTCCCGAACTTCTGGAATGAGTCCGTTTTTCTCCTTAAGCTCTGCGATATAAAATGGGTTTGGAATAAATCTCACGTCAAAAATCAAATCGGCATCCTGTAGTATACCGTATTTAAATCCAAAGGAAACGAGAGAAACAACCATATCGCCTTGGGTGTCACCACTGTACATTTGAACGACGATTTTTCTGAAATCCCATAGATTGAGTTTTGAGGTGTTGATCTTCTTATCGGAAATGGTGAGAATCTCGTCAAGGACTTCCCGTTCTTTTCTAATCCCTTCGCTAATATTGCCTTTGCGATCCATAGGATGAGGACGGCGCAATTCTTTATAACGCCTAACGAGAACATCGTCATCAGCATCCAAGAACAAAACGCTTAGAGAGACGTCCAAGCGTTTTAACCCTTCCACGGCGGTTACCAAATCGTCAAAAAACATTCCGCCACGAATATCTACGACCACTGCCAGTTTCTCGACGACTCGGTTCGAACTCACCGATAAATCGACGAAGTTTTTAATCAATTGAGGGGGCAAGTTGTCCATACAGTAGTAATCCATATCTTCAAAAATATTGAGAGCCGCCGACTTGCCCGCGCCGGACATCCCCGTTATAATAATGATTTCCATGTTAGTCCTCCTTGATATTTAATAATCGCGTGATTGGAACTTGGCACGCCACAGCCCGTTCGATGCCATCGGCTACATTACCTACACGTTCAGGCGTATGAGCATCGCTGTTGATCACCATGTCAACTGATGTTTCCAAGCATGCCTCAATTTCCGATAGGTTCATATGCGTGTGACTCGCATTGATCTCCAAGGCCGTCCCGTGGGAGTGAGCAGCTAGTGCTAATCGTTTTATATCGACTGCCACTTTATCCCCCGGATGGGTGATGATATCAATGTAGTGAGTTTCTATAATCGCAATGAGGGCATCAGTATTTCGTTTCCTAACGTATCTTCTTAAGGATGGCACGATCTTCGACAAGGGATTGAGCACCATGAAAATGAAAAAGCTCCGTAAATCCGTCGGCACAATCCCGTAGTGAAACCCACAGTTTACACGATCAAGATAAGATCGATCCTCAGGGCTCACATCGATATCTCCACTGTAGTTCATGACATTGGCTTCAACGCCTAATCGAATCTTAAGTTTACCCTCGTATAATCGATTTAATCGATCTACCTCTTGACGGATCTCAGGGAGCAGGTTGCGTTTTACGCCAAAGAAGATATGACCCGGTCCGTGATCGGTAATCCAAAGCTCCTCAAGACCCATTGTCAAAGCGGCTTCCGCATTTTCTTGGATCGTCCCTTTTCCGTGATGATGCCTTGAATAAATGGTATGGGTATGGCAATCCGCAAAGGCTCTCATTCATCCCCCACAATGCGCACCTCAGGCTCCAAGGTGACCTTATAGGTTTCAAATACCTTGTCCTGTATCGTGCGAATTAAGGTGACCACGTCCTCATATGTCGCCTCTCCACGGTTGATCACGAAACCACAGTGTTTTTCACTGACTTGTGCATCATGATATGAAAAACCGCGTAAACCGCAATCGTCGATGAGTTTGCCTGCAAAATACCCTTCTGGTCTCTTAAAAGTCGAACCGGCACTCGCGTATTCCAACGGTTGTTTTGAAGTGCGTCTGTCGGTAAAATCATCGTACTTTTCGGCGATCTCAGCAGGATCTCCTTTTTTTAGCGACAGAGTTGCACTCAATACGATGAGCCCTTCGTCTTGAACCCGTGAGTTGCGGTAGCGAAAAGCCATATCTTCATTCGGAATCTCCACAATACGGTTTGAACGATCAATGACTCTCACCGAAGTGACAAAGTCTTTCATTTCGCCACCGTAGGCCCCAGCGTTCATGGTCACCGCCCCTCCGATGGCACCGGGAATCCCTGAAACTTCTTCCATTCCCGTCAGTTCCGCTTTGATGGCCTTCTTCGCTACCGTAGACAACAGTGCCCCCGCCTGTACGCGAATCGTCGTATTTTGAATGTCGATAGCAGAATAATTCTTTTCCAGTTTTAACACCACACCACGGATCCCCTTATCTTTAACGAGCAAATTGCTACCATTGCCCAAGATCATCAGCGGTAACCCCACCTCGCGTACGGCTATCACCGTTTTTAGAATTTCTTCCTCAGTCGTGGGTAATACCATCGCATCCACTGGTCCACCTATTTTAAATGTCGTATGGTATTTCATCGGTTCATCATAAAGAACCGTGCCAAAACCACCTGATTCAAATAATGCTTCGTATTGATTCATAAGATCCCCTCCTATCATGTTCATTATACCCCAAGTCCCCCTAGTTCTCCCATCCTATCTCGGAGCAATGGGATTATGAACGATAGCATCTCTAAATGCGATGGTGTGAAAAAAAGAGCCGTAACACACCACCACGTCCGTCACCTTTACCCTATCTCTCAAATAGAGGATTGCGGCTTCCACGTCTGAAAACGCCTTAGATTCTATCCCTTTATCACTTATCATCTCTGCTAGTACTGACGCCTCTAGCCGCCTAGAGTTATCCGGCGAGAGCACAACATATTCCGACGCGTGCATAAGTGTTTGGTCGATCATCTGATTGTAATCTTTATCAGCTAAAAAGCCGACGACATAGATGACCTTTTGCCGTGGAAACAGCAACACTTGATTCTGAACCATTGAGGCAACCCCTTGGGGATTGTGGGCGCTGTCGACGATGAATGTAGGAAACTGTTGAATCACTTCAAATCGTCCATCGTTTCTCGCTTTTTCAAATCCCTTTCGCCAATCCGCTTCTTCAATCCTCCAGCCGCGCTCTTTCAAACGTTCAACCGCCATCAATGCAGTCACCCCATTGTAAATTTGATTGAGACCAATCAGCCCTATCCTTATGTTTTTGTATCCGCCATAATCAAAGACCATCCCATCTGAAGACATATCTCTCAAATAGATGCTTTCTACATTCGGTTGATAAAATGCTGCCCCTGTCTTTTGGGCAGACCTTTTGATGACCTCGCTTACCTCCTGCCCTTGAGGATAAAGCACCACATCGCACCCCTCTTTGATAATCCCGGCTTTTTCTGAGGCGATCGCCACAAGATCATTGCCTAAATAATCGGTGTGATCGAGCCCGATTGATGTGATAATCGAAATCTCCGCCTTGTCGATAATATTTGTTGCATCAAGACGACCGCCCATGCCCACTTCAAAAACAACCGCCTCAACCCTCTCGCGATGAAAGTGGAGAATCGCCATCAAAGTGACAAACTCGAATTCGGTGATGGGAATTCGAGCCTTCCCGGTTACCTCAACGATCTCAGAACCCAGCTCCGCTACCTGCTCCTTAGATATTTGGTCATCGTCGACGATCATTCGCTCACCAAAATCTCGTAAACCAGGTGAAGTGTAGAGTCCCGTGCGATAACCCGATTCCTTCAGGGTCTCGTAAACCAACTTACATACAGAACCTTTTCCGTTGGTACCTGTAACATGAATAAAAGACAGATCGCGCTCCGGATTTCCAAAAAGCGCCAGCGCTTGTTCCATATTTGAAAGCCCGAGGACAAACCCTCTAGTTTTTGTGTGTTCAATATAGTTTAAAACCTCTTCATAGGTCATTTCATCACTTCCTTTATTCCATTATACGATACGACGCGAAAGAAGTCCTCATTTTGTTCGTAACAAAAAAGAACGCCCCCACTAAATGTGGAAGCGCCCTTTGATGTTGAGTTTAATATTCTTCAGCTGCCATTCTCTTGTAGCCTTCGTAGCGTTCTTTAGCGGCTTCTTCAGCTGCTGCGTAAAGCTCGTCTGCGACTTGTGGGAATGCGCGTTTCAATGAAGAGTAACGTACTTCGCCTTGGATAAACTCTTGGAATGAAGCGGTTGGTTCTTTGGAATCCAATTGGAACGGATTCTTGCCTTGTTCCTTGAGTCTTGGGTCGTAGCGATACAGGTGCCAATAACCCGCTTCAACCGCTCTCTTTTCTTGACGGATCGTCGTGCCCATACCTGTGCGGATACCATGGTTGATACATGGTGCATATGCGATGATGAGCGATGGGCCGTCGTAGGATTCAGCTTCAGCCATGACTTTCATCAAATGGTTCATGTTAGCGCCCATAGCAACTTGTGCGACGTAAACGTAGCCGTATGTTGCCGCGATCATGCCCAAGTCTTTCTTGCGGACTTTCTTACCTGAAGCAGCAAATTTTGCAACAGCTGCAATTGGAGTCGCTTTAGAGGATTGACCACCGGTGTTGGAATAGACTTCTGTGTCGAACACCATGACGTTGACATCTTTGCCCGATGCCAATACATGGTCTAAGCCACCAAATCCAATGTCATATGCCCAACCGTCTCCACCGAAGATCCAGATGGATTTCTTGATCAGGTAGTCTTTAAGATCGGCAATTTCGCTTAACAAAGTTTGCGCTTCAGCGTTTCCGACTTGTTTGTCGAGTTGAAGTAGAATCTCAGCAGTCGCTGCTTTCGATCCTTTTGCATCGGCTTGGTTTTCGATCCAGTTTTCAAATAAACCGTTCAGCTCGCTATCTGCGTTAAGAGCGATAAATTTGTCCATAAGGAAGTTCAAGCGCTCTCTGTTCTTAACGGTTGCCAAATGCATACCAAATCCGTATTCAGCATTATCTTCAAACAAGGAGTTAGCCCATGCAGGACCTTTGCCTTCTTGGTTGACACAGTATGGCGTTGCTGGTGCAGAAGCTCCCCAAATGGAAGAACATCCGGTTGCATTGGCGATGAGCATACGGTCGCCAAACATTTGAGTGATCAGCTTAGCGTATGGTGTTTCTCCACAGCCTGCACATGCCCCTGAGAATTCGAGCAATGGTTGTTTGAACTGGCTTCCCTTCAAGGAAGTGTCTGCCATAACGTCTTCTTTATAACCCACTTCGTTGACTGCATATGCCCAATTATCTTTTTGAGCTTGATATTGGCCTTCGAAAGGTTTCATGATAAGAGATTTTTGTTTAGATGGACAAATGTCTGCACAGTTTCCACAACCAGTACAGTCCAATGGGGAAACTTGAATGCGGAATTCATAGGATTCAAGACCTTTTCCAATTGCTTTCTTCGTTTCGAACGCTTCTGGTGCCTTTGCCTTTTCATCTTCTGTGACTAGGAAAGGACGAACGACAGCGTGAGGACAAACATAAGCACATTGGTTACATTGGATACAGCTATCAATTTGCCATTCTGGTACGGAAAGTGCTATACCGCGTTTTTCGTATGCGGAGGTACCTTGTGGGAATTCCCCGTTTGCGCGATCAGCAAATGCGGATACTGGAAGGTCGTAACCTTCTTGGCGATTCATCGGTGCAGCGACTTCTCTGACGAACTTAGGAAGGTGTGCTTCATCACGTACTTCGACTTCCGCATTAGCCCATTCTGCTGGAACTTCGATTTTAACTAATGCATCCATCCCTTTATCAACGGCTTCGTAGTTCATGTTGACGATAGCTTCGCCTTTTTTGCCGTAGGATTTTACAATACTGTCTTTCAAGTATTTAACAGCGTCATCTAGTGGAAGGACTTCTGAAAGTTTGAAGAACGCCGATTGAATAACCATGTTGATACGCGATCCCAATCCAATGTCAGAAGCGATTTGAGAAGCGTTTAGGGTGTAGAATTGAATGTCGTTTTCTGCGATGTAGCGTTTCATCGATCCTGGAAGGTGCGCTTCAAGCTCTTCGCGATCCCAGATACAGTTAAGGACAAATGTACCGCCTTTACGCAATCCTTTTAGCATATTGTATTGGTAAACATAGGATTGTTTTGAACAGGAAATATAATCCGCTTCGCTAATCAAATAAGTCGAGCGAATAGGGTGATCGCCAAAACGCAAGTGAGATACGGTCAAGCCACCTGATTTTTTGGAGTCGTAATCAAAATACCCTTGAGCGTATTTGTCCGTGTTATCTCCGATAATTTTGATCGCGGATTTGTTCGCACCTACGGTACCGTCGGAACCATAACCGTAGAATTTACAACGAATCGTACCTTCTGAAGAGGTGTCTTCAAAGTTGCTCAACTCTAAGTTTTTGTGCGTTACATCATCGACGATACCAATGGTGAAGTCGTTTTTAGGTTGGTCTTGACTTAGGTTGTCGTAGACTGCAAAGATTTGAGCTGGTGTGGTGTCTTTAGAACCCAATCCGTAAATACCGCCAACGATGGTTGGTTGGTTGTCTTGAGTATAGTAAACAGCGCGCACGTCAAGATATAGAGGTTGGCCGATAGCTCCCTTTTCTTTGGTGCGGTCGAGTACTGCAATCTTTTTCACCGTCTTAGGCATGGCTCCCAAGAAGTGTTCCATGGAGAATGGTCTATAAAGGTGAACTTTGACAATACCGACTTTTTCGCCGCGTTCATTGAGTTTGTCGATGACTTCTTCAGCTGTATCGGTAACAGAACCCATAGCTACGATAACGCGATCTGCATCTTCAGCGCCGTAGTAGTTAAATAGGCCGTAGTCTCTACCAGTCACTTCAGAGATTTGTTTCATATAATCTTCGGTGATACCGACGATATCGGTGTAAAGTGGATTGGAAGCTTCAACGCCTTGGAAGTAGATATCTGGGTTTTCTGCAGTACCCATCGTCTTTGGACGCTCTGGATTCAATGAATTCTTTTTAAATTCAGCAATCGCATCGTAATCCACAAGTTTTGCTAACTCGTCATAATCCATAACTTCGATTTTTTGGATTTCGTGACTCGTACGGAACCCATCAAAGAAGTGGAGGAAAGGAACTTTTCCTTTGATAGCTGACAAGTGAGCAACAGAACCGATGTCCATAACCTCTTGAACAGAACCGGATGCCAACAGCGCAAAACCTGTTTGGCGTGCAGCCATAACGTCTTGGTGGTCGCCGTAAATGCTTAGTGCATGGGAAGCCAAAGCACGAGCAGAAACGTGGAACACCCCTGGAAGCTGCTCCCCTGCAATCTTGTACATGTTAGGAATCATCAGCAATAAGCCTTGTGAAGCGGTGTATGTAGTAGTTAAGCTACCAGCTGCTAACGAACCGTGAACGGCACCGGCTGCTCCTGCCTCGGATTGCATTTCAGAGACTAGAACTTCTTGACCAAAAATGTTCTTTCTACCATTTGCAGACCATTCGTCTACGATTTCAGCCATCGTAGATGATGGTGTGATGGGGTATATCGCGGTAACTTCAGTAAACGCATAGGATACGTGCGAAGCGGCGGTATTTCCATCCATAGATTTCATTACTTTACCCATTTCTTCCTCCTCGTTATTTAAATGTTCTCTCGACAAGCGTTTTTTACAGTTTTTACACGTGAATATGTTTGCAAATCGTTGTCAAACGCTACAACAAGTATATCGAAACACCCACTTTTCGTCAACTCATTGTTGGTTTTCGATTGCACGTGTCAGGAGCCGTTCGGTCAGCGCTTCAGCTGCATTGTAGCCAAGCGCTTTCTGGCGTTGATTTCTCGTCGCCACCTCAATAATCATCGCAAGGTTTCGCCCGGGTTTCACCGGTACAGTAATTATGGGGATTTTTACCCCTAATATTTCAGTGTATTGCTCATCAAGACCGAGCCTGTCGTATTCTTTATTGTCATCCCACGTTTCCAATTGAATCACCATGTCGATAAACGTGTTGGTTTTGACACTACCGACCCCGTAAAGCCTCTGAATATCGAGAATGCCCAACCCTCGGATCTCTAAAAAATGGCGAATATTCTCTGGTGAAGATCCTAGGAGTTTGTCGTCCCACTTCCGAATTTCGACCACATCGTCCGCCACTAGACGGTGGCCGCGGATCACCAAATCCAAACCGGTTTCAGACTTTCCGACGGAGGATTTACCGCGCAAAAGAATCCCTGAACCGTAGATTTCCAGTAGCCCTGCATGAAGGGTGATCTCCTCTGCTGTAATGTTCTCGATGGCTTGGGTTAACCTCGCAATGAGTTTTGTCGTCGGGAGATCCGATCGCAATAACGTTTTATTGTAATAGTTGGCGAGGTCTTTCACATCTTGAGTGATCTCTTGGTCATAGGAGAAAATCAGCGCTGGAATGGCGTAGGATAAAATCCCACGAAAACGTTCATAGCGCGTCTTTGGCGGTTGACTCATCAAATACGCGTACTCTACATGACCTATAATTTGCAAACGTTGATAGGGAAACTCCTCATAATAACCCGCTAACTGTAACCCCGGTCGATTGACGTCATGTGTGGTGATGATGACATCATCAAAGTCTGTGCTTTTAAAGACGATTTCTAGGTCTAGCGCCTCGCAAAATCGACTTAAGGTCAAAACCTTTTTCATATTACCTCCTGAACTACTTCATGTCACTACGCCGTCAAGAGCGGCACCCCTATCCCAAGCTACGCAGATTCTTCTTCTCGGCGATAGATCACTCCGCGTCGATATCTTTATCATTGAAAAAGCGATATACTTTTTCTGCTGCCGATCGGTTCATCTTTGGAACCGCCGCCAACTCTTCCACCGTAGCAGCTTTGATGTTGTCCACACTTTTCAATGTCGAAAGCAACGCCGCTTTGCGAACGGCGCCAATGCCCGGCACATCATCGAGGATGGATTGCTTCATCGCCACATTTCGCAGTTTTCTATGGTAGGCGATCGCAAACCGGTGGGCTTCCTCTTGTATTTTATAAACTAATCGATACCCCGGCGAGTTCACTTTTAAACGGAACTCCCTATCTTTATAAATGATACCTCGTGTGGTGTGGTGATCGTCTTTGACCAAACCACAGACAGGGAGGTCTATTCCCAATGAGGCCAAAACTTTTTTTGCCACGCCGATTTGACCTTTTCCTCCGTCCATCAAAATCAAAGATGGGAATTTTGCCAATCCCGAGTGAGTACGACCTTCCGAACGCTCTAACAACCCTCTCTTAAACCTGCGGGTCAATACTTCTTCAAGGCTTTTGTAATCATCGGGGCCTTCCACTGACTTGATCTTGTATTTGCGGTATTCCTTAGGTGCCTTTTCACCATTTTCAAAAACGATCATCGACCCCACCGATTGGACCCCTGAAATATTGGAAATATCATAGGCTTCTAAGCGTTTTAAAGGCTGTATACCCAACAGCTCTTCTAACTCCCCAAGGGCAATGCTACGATTGCGTTCTTTGCGATTGGCTTGTTTCTCGTACTTTTCAAGCATATCCGCTGCGTTTTTACGCACCATATCGAGTGCGTCGACCTTTTCTCCACGCTTTGGTTCGTGGAGAAAAACCTTGTTTCCTCTCTTTTGAGAAAGAAAAGAAGCGATGGCTTCGCTGTCTTCTGGCATGGATTCGACGAGGATCTCCTTTGGAATATAGGTCATATCAATGTAAAATTGCTTCATAAAGGATGATAAGATTTCCTGAGGCTCCACTTCGTAGTCATCTTTCATGATGAAGTGCTCTCTGTCCACAATCTTTCCTGCTCGCATAAAAAACACTTGTATACACACCGAGCCTTCACCTCTAGCCATAGCAATCAAGTCGCTGTCCACTTGTCCCGCCTTGGAAATCTTCTGTTTCTCCATGATGATCTCCACAGACTTCAAATTATCCCGATACTTTGCCGCCGCTTCGAAATTGAGAGCAGCAGAAGCACTTTTCATGCGTTCAGTCAATAAGTCGATGAGCTTATCCTCTCTACCCGACAAAAACTGCTCGACTTCGCGAATTGCCGAATGGTATTCTTCTTCGTCAACTTCACCGATGCACGGTCCTTTGCAACGATCGATGAAGTAGTTTAAACATGGCCTTGGCAATCGCTGGCCTTTATCAAAGTTCAAGTTGCACGTGCGGATAGAGTAGAGCTCCTGCATTAAATCGATGAGATCATTCACCGCAAAGGCATTGGGAAATGGCCCAAAGTAGTTCGCGCGATCTTTATGAACTTGTCGGACCTTGAGCAATCTAGGGAATTTTTCATTCGTCACCTTGATATAGGGATATTGTTTATCATCCCTCAACAATACATTGTAGTGTGGTCTATTCTCTTTAATGAAATTTGATTCGAGTATGAGCGCTTCCACTTCGTTATCGACGATGATGTACTCGATGGAAGCGATATGGCTGACCAAAGCGACGACTTTAGGGTGCTTGTTCTTATCTTTATTAAAATACTGCCGAACCCTCTTTTTTAGCGAGATGGCTTTTCCCACGTAAATAATCGTACCAGCCCCATCTTTCATGATGTACACACCGGGTTCATCTGGTAGGCGTTGTAACGTCTCTGCTAAAGTGCTCATATTAGATCGGTTGGCAGTGATTCTTCAAGTAATCGAGGGGCGCACCGTCCAAATGAGAAGACAAGGTGTCGTAACACCAAGTGTTATAGTCATTCACCCAGCGTATTTCCTCATCGGTTAACAACTCAACGACAATTGGCGCCGTATCGATAGGGAATACGGATAAACACTCGAATTTGAAAAACTCGCCAAAATTATTGTAGACGTGGTCCACGCACACAGCGATGTTCTCTATGCGAATCCCGTGACTGTTTTCGCGATAAATACCTGGCTCGATCGAGTTGACCATTCCCGGTACGATGGGGACCGTCCCTGATTTTGAAATACTCTGGGGACCCTCGTGAACCGAAAGCACGTATCCCACCCCATGACCCGTTCCATGACCAAAGTCTAAGCCTTGTTTCCACAGGGGATATCTGGCGATCGCATCGAGTTGAACACCTGTTGTTCCGTTTGGAAAAGAGGCCGTCATTAAACCAATGTGGGATTTTAAAACATGGGTATAGTCTGTGCGTTCCATTTCTGTCAATGGTCCCAGTGCTACCGTCCGGGTAATATCCGTCGTACCATCGCCATATTGAGCACCGCTGTCCAAAAGAAATAGCCCCTTCGGCTCCAACGTTTTAGACTTTGACAACGTCGCATCATAATGTGGCATCGCAGCATTTTCAGCATAAGCGGCAATTGTATCAAAACTCAATTCCTGATACAGTTCTCCTTCTTTTAAAAAGGACTGCAGCTTATTTCCGGCGAGTGTCTCGGTAAGCACGCCAGTGGTGACGCCTGTTTCAACCCAATTGAAGAATTTCGCCAAAGCCACGCCGTGTTTCACGTAAGCATTTTTAGAATGAGCAATTTCTGTTTCATTTTTTATCGCCTTCATCGTCGTCGTAAAATTCGTCCCAGTCAAAAAACGGACATTGGTGTTTACCGACTGTACAACTGAAACGTTGATTCGATTGGGATCAAAATATAGGGTTTGTTTCCCCGTGATTTCTCTGAGCAAATTGTAGAGGTACTCGTAGGACTGGATCATAATACCCCGCGATTCCAAGTAGTTCATAATATCCAAGTCCAGTTTATCTTGAGCGATGCACAGGTAGCACCTTTCGTCATTTACGAGTGCATACGCTGTCACCACCGGGGTGTGGGGAACATCTGTGCCTCGGATATTGAGTAAGTAGCAAATATCTTCAGGGGAGCCAATCACCGTATAGTCCACTTGTTTTTGCGCCATCATCTCCCTTAGGCGTATCAATTTTAGCTCGACCCCTTCGCCGGCAAAGTCCATCCCAAAAACCGTGGCTTTATGGCTCGGCAACTTCGGTCGATCATCCCAGATCGCTCCGATGTAATCTAAATTTGAAATCAACATCCGCGACCCCATCGCCTCGCTCAGTTTTTTATACGCTGAGAAAGACATGCACTGACCATCGAAGCCTATCTTGCCAAATTCATGTACCTCTTCTTTTAAGAATTCCTCGTAAGAGATCACGCCAGGACGGCCCATTTTGTAAAGCGTTATCCCCGTTGAAACCAGCTGTTTTTCCGCTTGAACAAAATAACGACTATCCGTCCACAACCCGCACTTATCTTGTGTGATAACAGCAATACCCGCCGAACCTGAGAATCCTGTGATATACTCGCGCGCCTTGTAATGATCGTCAACGTACTCTGACAAATGGGGATCTTCAGAAGGGATGATGTACGCATCAATCTGACGACCGCGCATCAATTCTTTCAATTTATTTAGACGTTCTACTACACTCATTAACTCCTCCTACCTTTCGTTAAGCCAAAGTTGTGTACCTCAATCTTTTCTCCACACCAATGGCATTGCGTGGGAAAAACCCTCATTCGATTTACGCACAACAGCGCAATTTCAAAAACGAGGATATGACTTTGGAAAACCCTATCTATAAAAAATTATATCACACTTAGAGACTATCGACCTCATTTCTGGTTGAAGGCACCGATCGGTAGACCCTACAAAATAATTTGACTCAACGACTAAAAAGAGTATCATCGTGACACATGGTGAGTTAACTCAGTAGTAGATCGCTTCATTAACATCGAATAGAACATAATTTCGGGCTTCGTTTTCCACCAAAACGTATTATTCGCAAAAAAAAAGCACATCTCGATGATAAGATGCGCCTTTTATTGCCCTTATTTCGCGGAAAGAGCAGCCATAGTGATGTAATTGTACGGCTGATTGAAATGAGGTAAGAAAAAGATATCCGTCAACGCTAAGCGATCTATGGTGACTTTTTCTTGAATGGCTAGGGAGAAAAGGTGGATACCCATAGACATGTCATATGTTGACGCCATCTGAGCACCAAGTATGACTCGTGTGACCTTGTCATATACAATTTTGATTTTTACTTTTGGGTTTTCAGTTTCAATAAATGCGGGTTTTTGAAGATCTTCAAAACTCGTCGTCAGCACTTCTAAGCCTAGCTGTTTAGCGCGTGTTTCGCTAATCCCCGTCGATACCATCTTGAGATCGTAAATGCAGATTCCGTTTGATCCTTGAACGCCAATCGACGCCAGACCAGTTCCCGCCGCGTTATGTCCTGCGACAATCCCAGAGCGAACGGCATTTGTTGCAAGGGCAATATAGTTGATATCGTCAATGCTATTGTCCCACACCGTGGCGCAGTCTCCAATGGCATAGACGTCTTTTTGGCTGGTTTCTTGATGGAGATCGACTTTGTAGGCACCGTTGCCAATCATTTCGATGTGATCTACACCCAAGGCATTATTGGGTTTAAATCCGACACAAAAGATCACCATATCCGCATCATAGGTATTCTTATCGGTAACGACCTTTTCCGCTTTGTCCGTTCCTATAATCTCTTGCACTCTTTCGCCGTATGCTAAAGTAATGCCATGCTCACTTAAATTGCTATCCATGAGATCGGTGAATTCAGGGTCGTAATAACTTGCCAAGCTACGCTCTTCGACATCAATGAGAGTGACCTTTTTGTCTTTGCGTTTAAACGCTTCTGCGAGTTCGACCCCAATGTAACCTGCTCCAACCACCACAATGTTCTTTAGATGGGGCTGATCCAATTTGTCGACGACTTCTTGTGCGTGTTGAAAGAGTTTGACCAATTGCACATTTTTGAGATCTTTCCCTGGGATGTCGGGTACAATAGGAAGCGAGCCGGTGGCCAATACGAGTTTGTCATAAGCTTCCTCGATTTCAGTTCCATCTTCTCTCGTCGCGTAGACCACTTTTTTGTCGTAATCCACTCGGCTGACCTTAGTTTCCATATAAACTTTTGCCCCGTTGTTTTCCAACTGGTTTTTATCGCAGTAAAATAATCCGTCAGAACCTGAAATCTGATCGCCTATCCACAATGCCATCCCACAACCTAAAAAGCTAATGTTGGAATTCGCATCGAATACAACCACCTCATGGTCTTTGTAGTTGCCTAAAATCGTGTTTGTGCAGGCTGTTCCCGCATGATTTGCGCCAATGATGACTATTTTGCTCATTGTTTCCTCCTTTAGGATTTAGTGTAACCTTCTCGGTTAGGTTTATTATACCACATTCCTCGTTAATTTAATACTTTTCATTAAATTTTTTATTAAGAGGGCCACCCTATGTAAAAGAGGTTTCTAGTGTGTAGCTTCCCTTTCTCCATACCATAGAAAAAAGACGACGTGAACGTCGCCTTCAATTTCCATTTCCCGCTTTATTATTTCTTTCAATGACAAAGGACATAACGACCGTTATGAACACTGGACAAATGATTTTTTACGGTAACACTCTTCTAAAAAGCTGTCCATCCGCCGTCGACGACGATTGTCGTGCCGTTGACAAAATTCGCATCATCAGAAGCTAGGAAAAGATAGGTTTTAGCCAAGTCTTCAGGTTTCCCGAAGTGTTGGAAATTTGAGACACCTGCCATTAACTTGTCCAAAGTCCCCATATCAGGATTCGATACTTTATTGCCGATTTCCGTTGCAATAGATCCTGGCGCGACAGCAACGCAACGAATACCCTCATCGGCATAAGCGTATCCAATGTGTTTGGTCATACCTACGACAGCATGTTTTGAAGCGACATAACCTAGACCGCCACGCATGCCAAACAGCCCTCCAACCGACGCAGTGTTGATGATAACACCGGATTTTTTAGCCTTCATGATCGGAATGACTTTTCGCGTCATACGCATAATACTATCCACATTGACGTCGAACACTTTACGCCATACGGCTTCGTCCACGTTTTCTGGAGATTGGTAATTGTCCAAGACCCCTGCATTGTTGATCACGATATCAACGGTCCCGTACTTAGCCACCGTTTCATCCACCAACCGGTCGACTTCCTCTTCTATGCCTACATCCGAAGAAATAGCGTATATTTCGCCAGTAAAATGACTTGCTTCCGCCACGAGGTCTTCGAGTTTGTCTGCGCGTCTTGCCGCAGCGACCACCTTTGCTCCTTCTTTTGCAAACAACAATGCAATTTCCTTGCCGATACCAGAGCTTGCTCCTGTGATGATGATAACCTTACCTTCTAATTTCATATTTCCCTCCTAAATATTAACCTTCTTATGTATAGCTACCCTATACCCCACCTTGCAAACAGTTTCCTACAAATACAATGCGCCCAGTGAATCTCGTCTGGTGACGAATCACTGAGCACATTTTTTTAGGGTTCTATCGAATCCTTTTGTTCATTTTTCACTTCATCGCGTTTCTTGGTCGAAGGCTTGTTTTTGCCACCATAAACCTGAGCGACGACCACGAGCCCATAGAGACCAAAGATCAACGCAATCGCTGCTAATACCCATGAAATGATTTGAATCACTCCCATGGCTACACATTGAACCTAAAGTGAACCACATCGCCGTCTTGCATAATGTAGTCCTTGCCTTCTAAGCGCACCAACCCTTTTTCTCGCGCTTTTACCATATCACCTAAGGCGATGAGGTCATCGTAGTTGACGATTTCGGCGCGGATGAAACCGCGAGAGATATCCGTATGGATTTTAGCCGCAGCATCTACGGCTTTTGTCCCTTTTGCTATGGTCCATGCTCGAGTTTCGTCTTCTCCAGTGGTTAAAAAGCTCATCAAGCCCAAGAGGTCATAACTCGAGGTGATTAATGCGTTGACCCCCGATTCCTCGATGCCCATATCCTCTAAAAATATCATCTTGTCTTCGTCGTCGAGCTCGGAGATCTCCTGTTCGATTTGAGCGCTGATCACGACCACTTCCGCATCTTCTTTGGCGGCAAATTCTCGAATTTGAGTGACATAGGGGTTGTCTGCGCCTCCGTTTGCCACTTGATTTTCTGCTACGTTTGCCACATAGACAATAGGTTTCGTACTCAATAGCTGATAGGAGCGCAGCATTTTCTTTTCATCTTCGTCAAGATCCAATACCCGCGCTGATTGGCCTGCGTTTAGAACTTCTGAAATCCGTTCGAGAAGTTCGACTTCTGGGCGCAATTTGGGGTCGTGCTTTGACAGTTTTCGGGTCTTTTCAAGGACCTTTTCCACCAACTCCATATCTGCAAAGATCAACTCCAAATTGATGGTTTCGATATCTCTCAACGGATCAATCGATCCGTCGACGTGGGTGATGTTTTCATCACTAAAGCATCTGAGCACTTCCACGATCGCATCGACTTCCCGAATGTGGGATAAAAACTTATTACCCAATCCTTCGCCTTTGCTTGCACCCTTTACCAATCCTGCAATGTCATAAAATTCGATGACAGCAGGTACGGTTTTTTTCGACGTGTACATTTCGGTCAAAGCGTCAACCCGCACATCGGGTACGGCTACCAACCCCACATTGGGGTCGATGGTACAAAAGGGGTAATTCGCCGCTTCTGCACCTGCTTTTGTTATGGCGTTAAATAAAGTGCTCTTCCCAACGTTGGGGAGCCCGACAATTCCTAATTTCATCGCTATCCGTCCTTTAATGTAATATCTTTAATTATATGCTATTTTCTCAATTTCGTATAGGTGCGAAGGCGCACCAAAACTGTCCTCCATATTTATAAGGAGGACAGTTTTGAAAACCATCTTGTTCTATACTTCTTTGTAGTGGGTCTCCAACATTTTAAGTAGTGTCCTATCTCTGACCTCCGATGCCGCTTTTGCACCGACAAGAAAGTTGATGATGCCAAAGGAAAACTGAACAGCCGTCGCAGGACCTCGCGAAGTGATCAAGTTTTTATCGTATGTGATAATTTCGTCGTCTGCGTAGTTGACCCCAGTCAACTGAGCTTTTGACGATGGGTAGGATGTCACTTTACGCCCTTCTAAGATACCAGCTTTATGAAGGACTTTCGGCCCTGCACAAATCGCCGCGATAAGCTTTCCAGCTACGTCAAAATCGCGAATCAATTGTAGTACGATCTCTGAATGCGATAAGTTATCAGCGCCTGGTTGTCCTCCGGGTATGATGAGGGCATCGTATGACAAGGGGTCTTCTATCGACGACAACAACACATCAGCTTGTATCACCACACGATGAGAACCAGAAACCAGTCTGTCTTCTGCAATCGAAGCGACGGTGGTTTCAATCCCAGCTCTACGCAAGAAATCGATTGGCGTTATCGCTTCGATTTCCTCAAATCCTTCTGCTAATAAGATTAATGCCTTTTTCATACGCGCCTCCTATAGTAAGTTTGATGTTCTGTACATATCTATTACCCAAAGATAGGAAGAATTAAAACTTTAAGGGCATAAAGATCCGACGATGTCACTCTGCGCGACATCGTCGGACTTATCGATGATTAGATTTGCGTTTATGGCAACACTCTTTTCAGAAATTGACCCGTAAAGGATGCGTCGACCTTTGCCACTTCCTCAGGTGTACCAGTGGCGACTATGGTCCCCCCATTTTCTCCGCCTTCAGGTCCTAAATCGATCAGATAATCTGCCGTTTTGATCACGTCCAGGTTGTGTTCGATAACGATCACTGTGTTTCCACCTTCTACTAACTGGTCCAATACGCGTATCAACCGATGGATATCTGCGGTATGCAAACCAGTGGTCGGTTCGTCTAGGATGTAGACTGTCTTGCCCGTTGGACGTTTGGAAAGCTCCGTGGCCAATTTCACCCTTTGGGCTTCCCCTCCAGAAAGTTCTGTAGAGGCTTGACCCAACTTGATATAGCCCAACCCCACATCGTAAAGGGTTTGGATTTTACGGGCAATGCCCGGTAAATTTGCAAAAAAGGTCAACCCTTCTTCCACGGTCATATCCAATACGTCGGCAATGGTTTTGCCTTTATACCGAACCTGAAGCGTCTCTCGGTTGTACCTCTTTCCTTTACACACTTCACAGGGCACGTACACATCTGGCAAAAAGTGCATCTCCACCTTCAGCGTACCGTCGCCTTTACAAGACTCGCACCTCCCACCCTTAACGTTAAAACTAAAACGTCCTTTATTGTATCCCCGTATCTTTGCCTCAGGGGTGAGCGCGAAAACGTCACGAATCATGTCGAAGAGTTTCGTATACGTTGCTGGATTAGATCTTGGCGTGCGTCCAATCGGCGACTGGTCAATCTCGATGACCTTGTCTAAATATTCCAATCCCTCAATTTTATCATAGGCTCCCGCTTTGACTTTCGCTCGGTTGAGTTTAGCCGCTAATATTTTGTAAAGGATGCCATTGATTAGCGAGCTTTTCCCAGATCCCGATACCCCGGTGACACAGACAAAATTTCCTAAGGGGAATGATACGTCAAGATTTTTCAAGTTGTTTTCCTTCGCGCCAAAGAGTTTTAGAAACCGATCGGAAGTCCGTCGTTTTTCCGGTACGAGTATGGATTTTGCACCGGATAAATACTGGCCGGTAATGGAATCCTCTTTGGCGACGATATCATCATAAGAGCCTTGGGCGACGATTTCACCGCCGTGAGTACCAGCGCCAGGACCGATATCGACGATGTAATCCGCTGCCCGCATCGTGTCTTCATCGTGCTCGACGATGATCAGCGTATTACCTAGATCTGTCAAATTCCTCAACGCTTCCAAGAGCTTTTCGTTGTCTCTTTGGTGCAACCCAATACTCGGTTCGTCAAGAACATAGACCACACCAACCAAACTCGAACCAATCTGGGTGGCAAGGCGAATGCGCTGGGATTCCCCACCGGACAATGTACCCGCCGAACGCGACAAAGTAAGGTAGGTCAGCCCCACTTGTTTTAAAAACGCTAAGCGTTCGAGAATCTCCTTGAGAATTTGCGTCGCAATAATGGACTCGGTTTCGGTCAACGTCATTTTTTCAAACCACTCCAATGACCGCTCGACACTCATGTCGGTGACTTCGAAAATATTTTTGTCCTTAACCGTAATCGCCAGCACTTCGTCTTTAAGGCGTCTACCGTGGCAGACGGGACATTCTTCTTCCCGCATGTACTCGTCGATGCGTTCGCGCATGGCATCCGTAGTGGTCGCATAGCGGCGATTTAGGTTTTTGATCACCCCTTCAAAAGGACCAACGTAGTTTTTTCGCCCTCCGCTAAAGTGGCTATCAAAGACGAAGCTAATGTCTTTTTTTGTGCCGTAGAGCAAGTCGTCGATAAGCCCTTCAGGCGCTTCTTCCAATGGCGAGTCCATGGAGAAATCGTATTGACCGGCGATCGCTTTAAAAAACTCATAGTAATACGTGTCTTTTTTAGAACTGGAAAAAGGCTCAATAGCGCCTTCGTTCAAGCTCAAACTCCGATCGGGAATCAATAGATCAGGATCCAATTCTTTGTGAAAGCCCAGTCCATTACACTCAGGGCACATACCAAAAGGGCTGTTAAAGGAGAACATCCTAGGAGAAATTTCCTCCAAAGACATATGGCCATTTGGGCAAGCGAGGTTGCTACTAAAAGTGATGGTTTCACCATCAGTGATTGCAACTTTCGCCAATCCGCCTCCCATGGTCAATGCGGATTCCAGTGAACCGGTAAGACGACTCTCCACCCCTTCTTTGATGATGATTCGATCGACTACCACATCTATTGTGTGTTTTTTATTCTTTTCAAGCTGTATCTCTTCTTGTAGATCGTAGAGTTCCCCGTCGACGATAATGCGACTATAACCGTCTTTTCGGATGTTTTCGATGAGCTTTTTATGCTCCCCTTTCTTGTCTCGTATAATCGGGCTCAATATTTGGAGTCGGGTACGTTCCGGAAATTCCATAATGTAGTCCACCATTTGGTCAATGGAATTTTGAGTGATCACCTCGCCACATACGGTACAGTGAGGTATGCCAATTTTGGCAAAAAGCAATCGCAGATAATCGTAAATCTCTGTAACCGTCCCTACCGTTGAACGGGGGTTTTTGCTCGTGGTTTTTTGGTCAATAGAAATTGAAGGAGAAAGTCCTTCAATGGAATCCACTTCTGGTTTATCCATCTGGCCTAGAAATTGCCGCGCATAACTGGAAAGGCTCTCCACATAACGGCGTTGCCCTTCGGCATATATGGTATCAAAGGCCAAAGAGGATTTTCCCGATCCGCTCAAGCCTGTAAATACGATCATTTTATCACGGGGAAGGACTAGGTCAACATTCTTAAGATTGTTGACCCGGGCGCCTTTCACCACTATTTTATCTAAACTCATAAATGTCTCCTATTTAAACTGAGTTGACAGTTTGCGTATCTCATCTCGAAGAACTGCCGCCCGTTCAAAATCCAAGTTTTCGGCCGCTTGGTACATGGCAAGCTCCATTTCCGCCACCATTTTGTCAATATCTTGCAGCGAAAAAGTCTCCACCGCATCCGAGTATTCAACGCCCTCCTCTGCCACTTGGGTGGCGGAGATCACCTCTCGAATCCCCTTTTGTACACTAGTCGGGGTGATATGATGTTCTTCGTTATAGGCGTTTTGAATGGTACGCCTGCGGTTTGTTTCATCAATAGCTCGTTGCATTGAGCCGGTGATTTTGTCACCGTACATGACCACTCTACCCCGTACATTCCTTGCCGCTCGACCAATGGTTTGGATCAAGGAAGTTTCTGAACGCAAAAAGCCCTCTTTATCTGCATCTAATATGGCGATTAATGAAACTTCTGGTAAGTCCAACCCTTCCCTTAAAAGATTAATCCCGATAAGCACATCGTATTTGCCCATACGCAAATCTCTGATGATCTCCATGCGATCCATCGTATCCACATCGGAGTGAAGGTATGTGACCCTGACGCCGATTTCTTCAAAATACTGAGTCAAATCCTCCGCCATTTTCTTGGTCAGAGTGGTCACCAAGGTGCGCTCTCCACGCTCGGTATTTTTGGTGATCTCTGAAAGCAAATCGTCGATTTGATGTTTGGTCGGGCGTACTTCGAGCACAGGGTCCAAAAGTCCAGTCGGACGTATGATTTGCTCGGCGATATTTTCTTCGTGTTTCATTTCATATGGCCCTGGTGTTGCCGATACGTAGACGATTTGGTTGACCAAACTTTCAAACTCCGTAAAACGAAGTGGTCTATTGTCCAATGCTGAAGGCAAGCGAAACCCGTACTCCACCAGATTTGTCTTACGAGAACGGTCCCCTTCGTACATTCCTCCGATTTGTGGTATGGTAGCGTGGGATTCGTCGACGATGACGAGAAAATCTTCGGGAAAGTAGTCGATCAATGTGTAAGGTCGCGACCCGCGTGGCCGTTGGCTTAGATGGCTTGAGTAGTTTTCAATACCATTGCAGAATCCCATCTCTTGGAGCATTTCGATATCGTACAGCGTCCGCTGTTCTAACCGCTGAGCCTCAACGAGTTTGTTCTGATCCTTAAGTACCGCTAATCGCTCGTAGAGTTCTCTCTCAATTGACTGGATGGCGACTTTCACTTTTTCTGAACTTGTCGCATAGTGGGATGCCGGATAGATGGCAATGTGATTTCTCCCCCCGATGACTTCTCCTGTAAGCGCATTGATTTCAGTGATTCGATCGATTTCATCACCAAAAAACTCGATGCGAATGGAGTTTTCCGCTTCAGACGCCGGAAAGATATCCAAGCTGTCGCCACGAACTCGGAATGTCCCTCGGGTAAAACTCACATCGTTTCGCACGTACTGAATGTCGATAAGCTTTCGCATGACGTCATCGCGCTCCCGTATCATGCCTGGACGCAAGGATACGACAAGGTTCTCGTAGTCAATCGGGTCGCCCAATCCGTAAATACAAGACACTGAAGCGACGATGATTACATCTCGCCTTTCAAATAAGGCCATCGTCGCCGAGTGTCGTAGTTTATCAATTTCGTCGTTGATCGCCGAATCTTTGGCGATATAGGTGTCCGTAGCCGCTACATAGGCTTCTGGCTGGTAGTAGTCATAATAACTCACAAAATATTCCACTGCGTTTTCCGGAAAGAATTCCCTAAACTCTGAAGCCAATTGATAAGCCAAAGTCTTGTTGTGAGCGATGATCAACGTGGGGCGTTGAACCTGTTCGATAATGTTTGCCATTGTAAAGGTCTTACCTGAGCCCGTGACCCCTTTTAATATTTGATGGTGTCTGCCGTCGTTTAGCCCTGCGACCAAGCTCGCAATAGCCTGTGGCTGATCACCAGTGGGTTTATAGTCTGAATGTATTTTAAAGTCGGTCATAAACACCTCCTGAACTAATGTTCGATATTATTATATGATAGAGGACACCAGCGGTCAAGTTATAGATGCATTGATTATCAGATAGAAAAGGGCATCACAGCCGTTGACTGTAGATACCCTTATCCGTTTATTGAAGTAATTCTATCGCTTTTTGCAATTGGACATCCGATTCCTTGTGGTCGGGGCCGATGTCGAAGCCATCACCTTCCATTGGCACGTCCACATCTGGAATGACGCCAACACCGTGAATTTTGGTGTCATTTGGCGTGTAGTACTCTTGTACGGTCAGCTTAAAGCCTGGACCGTCCGATGCTATCGGGAAAATCCGTTGGACAATGCCTTTTCCAAAAGAAGTGGTTCCCACCACCGTTGCCCGTTTGTGATCTTTGAGTGCACCGGATAGAATTTCTGAAGCACTGGCAGAGTTGCCGTTGATCAATACAGTCATCGGGATATCGACTTTATCTGCATCGGATTTTTCATCTGTGCGATTGCCTTCCTTATCTACAGTTGACACGATGATCCCTTCACCGAGTAGCTTATCGGCGACTTCCAAAGTTGAACTCAACAAGCCTCCTGGGTTATTTCTCAAATCCATGACGATGGCTTTTGCCCCGTTGTCGAGTAAACTTTGAAGGTTGGTGACAAATTCCGAATAGGTTTTTTCGTCAAATTGAGAGATTTGCAAATATCCTATATTATCGTCCATCATGACGCTGGCCACGGTTTCGATGGTAATCACCTGCCTGGTGATGACGATGTCCATCGTGTCAGAGGTTGCCCCTTCTTTATCGCGTCGTATGGTCAGAGTCACATCGGTATTGGGTTCGCCTTTCATGTTACGTACTGCCTCTTCCATGTCCGATGCGGTGTAGTTAACACCATTGACGGCAATAATTTTATCCCCTGGAAGCAAACCCGCTTGTTCACCTGGAGAACCTTTAAATGGCGATACCACTTGGATGAAATTGTCTTGAGAAGGGTTGACCACTACACCGATACCCGTATACGTTCCAGAGGCTTCGCTCATCAACTCCCGGTATTCTTCGGGGTTGTAATACACGGAGTAGGGATCGTCCAATCCGCGGAAAAGCCCTTTGTAAATCTCGTCTTTAACCTTGTCTTCGTTGATATCAAAGAGGTAAGCCTTGCTGATAATATCGTACATTTCATCGATGGGTCGACTAATATCCGAGGAAAGGTCCCCTGTCTTTTTATCCTGTAATGTGGTGTTTCCCGTTTGAGCCCCGAGGGTGTAACCGCCGAGTCCCACCGTCGCTAATATGAGTATGCCTAAAATAAACTTCCCTAATTTTTTCATATTGCACCCTTTCTTGTCTTTCGCCGATAGTTTTCATTGGAAAGAGCTGTCAACATCGGTCGACAGCTCTAAATGACATCATCTTTAAATCCGTTCCTTGCGATGGTTCTATAAAAAATTCATAGGATCGACGCGAACGCCGTTTATGCGAACCTCGAAGTGCAGATGGGGCCCTGTGGACTGTCCAGTGCTACCGATGACACCTACCACCTGTCCGGAAGACACTTGTTGTCCAGAAGAAACATAGAGGGCTGAGCAGTGGCCGTAGACGGTAACCATCCCGCCACCATGATCGATTTGGACGCAATTACCATAAGCTCCGTTGTAGCCCGCTTGGATCACCGTACCACCTTTCGAGGCGATTATATCGGCACCTGTTGGTGCGCTAATATCTAACCCCGAGTGGGAGTGGACTGCCCCTGTAAAGGGATGGATGCGCGTGCCATACAATGAAGAGATATTGTAGCTCGACGGAACTGGCCAAGCATAGGATCCACCGTCTGTGACGTAAACCGGTTTTCTCGATTCCGTTCTTGCGGCAGCCGCTCGTTGTTTTTCTTCTTCGGCTAAGCGCGCTTCTTCAGCACGACGTTTTTCTTCAGCGATGCGACGTTCTTCTTCGAGTTGTTTCACTCGTTCAATCTTTGCTGCGATCTCAGCCGATAACTCAGAAGATCGACTCTCAAGACTTGCGATTTCTGCTGCGGTCAACGCTTCTTGTTCTACGATTTTACTGAGCAGTGCATTTTTGCTATTGGTCATCTCTTCCAGCTCTAGCTTTTTAGCTTCGGTGGATTCTTTGACCAACTCAAGGGCGGTTTGTTGACCTTTTAGCTCTTGCTCTTTTTGCTCCAGAGTAATCTTGTCAGTCTTTAAGTTTTCGATAATGGTACGATCGTATTCTGCAATGTTTTGCATCATCACCGATCGCGATAAAAAGTCGTTCATGTTAGATGAGCTAAGCAGCACTTCGAGATAACCGGCATTTCCCATTTTATACATGGCTTCCAAGCGATCGCTGAAAGACTTTTGGTTTTTTTCGATATCTTGACGCAGAGCATTGATCTCTTGAGTCGTCTTTTCGATGACGGCGAGGAGTTCTTCGATCTGTGCGTTCAACCCATCGAGTTCCTTTTGGGTTTCAGTCAATCGACGATCCAATTCTTCCAACTCTTTATTCAACGCTTCTCTTTGACTCGCAAGTCGTGCTTTTTCTTGCTCCATTTCAGCGGTTTTTGCTTCTGTCGTCACCCGCTGTTCCTCGAGTTGTCGAGTTTGTTCTTGTAAGTCCGTTATTTCATCAGCTCTAACCACCGGTGTCGTTCCAAGGAGCAACGCCACACTCAGTGCTACTGTAGTGAGCTTTTTTAAATTATGCGACAAATCACTGTCCTCCGTTTATTGTACTTTTAAATCTTTTCGTATCGATAATAAACTTCCAATAGCGCCGATGCCCACACCCAAAGATAGGAAAATAATCCCAAAGTCCAGATGAAGGGTTTCCGGTGAAAATAAAGCCGTCGATACAAACTGGTAAAAAGCATCTGAGTAGTTATTGAAAAAATAGGTATAGATTCCGAAAGTCAGCCCCATGGCAATCCCTGCAGCGATGACGCCAAATAGCACTCCTTCGACGATGAACTGTCCAATAATCAAAAATCGGGATGCACCCACATCTCTCATCACTTGGATTTCCTTTTTACGAGAACTTAGAGTCAACTTGATCGTGTTGGAAATCAAAACGACAGAAATACCGATGAGCATCAACACGGCAAGCAAACCGCCCCATTGAATGTAATTGGAGAGTTGCAGAATCCGTTGTACCATATCTTGGTAGTATGTAATCTCATTGACAACGGGTAACTCATTGGCCCAAGCGACAAATGCATCCGTGCGTTCTAACTGTTTCATCGTAACGACGAAAGAAGCTGGCAGGGTATTCGTTTGATCCATCCCTTCGAGAATAAAAGCGTTGGATCCCCAAGACTGCTTCATCAATTCAAGCGCCTCCGCTTTTGACCGGTAGACCACTTCGCCTACGCCTTCAAAAGACTTGACCTCTTCCATCGCCGTCGCAACTTGTTCATCGGTGGCATCGGCTTTTAAAAACAATTCGATTTCGTCAACGCGATTTTGAACGTCAGACACCATGATGTTCATGGTGATGACGGCGATCAGCACAAAGCCAAGAATAAACAGAACCATGGCTGTCGACGCCACAGAGGCGACGCCCATTCCCCTGTGTTTCCAAGCGCCTCGAAATCCGCTTCGAAGGCTAAATAACAATTTTCTTATAAAGGTCATCTGTTGTCGTATTCTCCTTCTAATTCATCTCGAACCAGTATTCCTCGATCTAATTGGAGCACACGACGACGCATAGCATCCACGATTTCTTTTGCATGAGTCGACACGATGACCGTAGTTCCCCTTTGATTGACCGCGCTAAGCGCATCTAAAATCTCTCGCGAAGTCTCAGGGTCCAAATTACCGGTTGGTTCATCGGCAATTAAAATCTCAGGTTGTCCAACCATCGCTCGCGCAATCGAAGTCCGTTGTTGTTCCCCTCCTGAGAGTTGGTTAGGAAATGATTTTGCCTTGTTTGCAAGGCCGACGAGCTCGAGCATCTCTGGTATGCGGCGTTTTTTCTCACGAGGGGATCTCCCTTGGATGTCCATCACAAACCCGACATTGTCGTAAACGGTCCTGTCCTCTAACAAACGAAAATCTTGGAACACCACGCCCACTTTCCTATGGATTGCAGGAAGGTGTCTGGATCGAACCGAAGTAATATCTTTGCCGTCTAAAATCACGCGTCCTTTGTCCGCTGACTCTTCGTGTAAAATCAGTTTGATCAACGTTGACTTGCCTGCTCCGCTGGGTCCGATGAGAAAAACAAACTCCCCCTGTTCAATTTTGAAACTGACATCTTGTAAGGCGACCACGTCGTTTAAATATTTTTTTGTCACTCGTATAAATTCAATCACGCTTTCACCTCAGACTTTCTCCGTATATTATACCAGTGTCACGATTAAAAATCACGAATAACCCGAGAGAAGTTACAGACTGGTTACACTAAGTTACGATAATTTAACATTTCCGGATTGAATCATTTCTCTCGTCAATTTATGTGAACGGATTCGACAAAAATAGGGTACAATATCATGGGGTGATTTGAATGGAAAAAAACGAACTGAGAATCCGCCAACGCCATTTGAGATCGGCAGTAACGCCAGCAAATCGAAGACTATGGGATGAGGCAATCGCCAATCGGTTGTTCGAAAGCGAACTGTACCGACAGTGTACCCACCTTTTTTGCTTCATCAGCTTTGGCGACGAAGTCGATACCCACGCGATATTGCGACGGGCTCTACAAGATGGAAAACGCGTTGCCGTGCCTTGGACGACACGAGGAAATCCTGAGATGTCAGCACTGCAACTCACCAACTTCCCTGACGACTTAGCGCTTGGCCACTACGGTATACTCACCGTAAAAAAAGAACGCCGTATCGTCGTCGAGCGCAATACCATCGACTTATCGCTAGTCCCTGGATTAGCCTTTGATCCGATGGGCTATCGACTTGGCTACGGCGCCGGGTATTACGATCGCTTTTTTGCCTCTCTCAATTCGCCACACCCAACCATCGGCATCGGTTACGATTTACAAATCGTCGATAGGGTCCCAAAAGACCCCCACGATGTCCCTTGTAATGTCGTACTCACCGATAAGCGATGGCTAGAAGTACCAACCCGATCCGACACAGTTTAATTCAGAAGGAGAAACGATTATGGAAAGAAGTATAGGAACAGTAGCTCGCGGATTGCGAGCGCCAATTATTAAGCAAGGTGATGATTTAGTTCAAATCACTGTGGACACCGTCCTCAACGCCTCAAAACGCGAAGGTTTCCCATTGCGGGATCTCGATGTGGTGGCAATCACCGAGTCCCTACTGGCTCGCGCACAAGGTAACTACGTCCACATCGATCAAATCACAAAGGATCTCAACAGCAAATACGACGACGAGATCGGAGTGGTCTTTCCCATACTCAGTCGAAATCGATTCTCAATCATCATGAAAGCCATCGTCAACACCCATAAAAAAGTGGTCGTCTTTCTCTCCTACCCTTCCGATGAAGTGGGCAACAGTTTGATCGATCAACAAGCCCTCATCGATCATCACATCAACAACAATATCGATACCTTAACTGAAGAGCGCTACCGCGAGGTCGCAGGCGACAGCGTCTATCACCCCTTTACCGGCATCGACTACGTGGACATGTACAAATCCATGGGTGAAGAAGGCAAGATTGAAATCTACTTAACCAATAATCTGGCTGACATCACCGAGAGAGCTTCTGAACTTCTCGTCGCCAACATTCACGATGCGGATGAACTCGTTGCACAACTCAAAGCAAATGGAGCAAAGACCGTCTACTCCCTAGAAGATATTCTAACCGAATCCATTGACGGCAGTGGCTACAATCCAGAATACGGATTGTACGGATCCAATTTGTCCACAGACGACACCATCAAATTATTCCCTAGAGACTCTCAAGCCTTTGTCGAAGCGGTTCAAGCGCGTTTGAACGCGGAAAGCGGTAAACAGATTGAGGTCATGGTTTACGGAGACGGTGCATTTAAAGATCCCGTCGGTCATATCTGGGAACTTGCAGACCCAGTCGTCTCTCCAGGATACACGTCCAATCTTGTTGGAACGCCAAATGAACTAAAGTTAAAATACATCGCAGATACGGATCTCACGGATATGGATGGAGAAGAAGCCATCGCTGCCATGCGCAATCGCATTGCTTCAAAAGAAACCCGATCGGCAAAAGATGCTCTGGGCACGACGCCTAGACGCCTGACCGATCTGCTCGGTTCTCTCTCTGATTTAGTCTCTGGCTCTGGCGACAAAGGGACCCCGATCGTTCTGATCCAAGGCTACTTTGACAACTTCGCCGACGAATAATCCCATACCCAATAAAACGCTGACTCTCTTAGTGAGAGTCGGCGTTTTCTATACGATCACTTAATTCAATTCGATAGATCCTGTGTTTAATCGGTAATACCTTCCTTTTTGTGCCATTAAAGCATCGTGGTCACCACGCTCGATAATCTCGCCTTGTTCCAAAACGATAATCGCATTGGAGCGCCTGACCGTCGATAGCCTGTGAGCGATGACGAAGGTGGTTCGACCCTGCATCAAGGTGTCCATACCTTTTTCAATCAATTGCTCGGTTCTCGTGTCGACAGAAGATGTCGCTTCGTCGAGAATGAGGATCGCAGGATCTGCCACTGCTGCACGAGCAATGGAAAGCAACTGTCTTTCCCCTTGGGAGAGCATCCCACCATCGGAGCCGATGAATGTGTCGTAGCCGTCTTCTAATTGCATGATGAAGTGATCCGCATTGGCAATCTTCGCAGCTTCATACACTTCTTCATCGGTGGCGTCGAGTTTTCCGTAGCGAATATTATCGGCAATCGTCCCTTCAAAGAGGTGTACATCCTGAAGTACAATGGCCATCGTTCGACGCAAATCTATTTTGTTGATTCGCTTAATATCGATACCGTCAACTGTAATCGTACCGCTATCAATTTCATAAAACCGATTGATCAGGTTGGTGATCGTCGTCTTTCCAGCGCCAGTCGAACCGACAAATGCAATCTTTTGGCCGGGCTTGGCGTACAGTGAAAGGTTCTTTAGAATTTTTGTCTCTTTTACATAGCCAAAGTCCACGTCATAAAATCGAATATCCCCTTGGACCGGAACACGCTCCAACTGCCCGCCTTCCTGCGTCACCATCCAACACATATCTTTAGGACCTGCGCAATCCTCGTTCAAAGAGACATCCCCTTCCATTATCTCTGGGGTTTCATCTAAAATATCAAAAATGCGTTCCGCCCCAGCTAATGCGGCAAACAACGTGTTCATTTGATTCGACACCATGGTTATCGGTCGAGTAATCGTGCGCGTATACTGCAAAAAAGCAGCGATATTTCCCACTGTCAATTTGTGATTGATGACATTCAAAGCGCCAAAAATTGCCACTAGAGCGTAGAGCAAATAGGCTAGGTTTCCTATAATAGGCATCAACATCACCCCAAAAGTCGCAGCGAATGTGGCACTGTGTTTCAAATCTTCGTTTTTCACATCGAATTCCTCAATGGTCTTCGCTTCGTGATTAAACACTTTTACAACGCGCTGTCCGCTCATCGATTCTTCAATATAGCCGTTAAGATCCGCTAAGGAACCTTGGCGTCTACGATAAAACGCCGCACTCTTCGAACCGATATAGCGCACCATCAACAAGATGATCGCCAACATCACCACGACGATGAGCGTGAGCGAAGGGCTTAAGATCAGCATCATAATAAACGTGCCGACGACGGTGACCACCGAGTTCAAAATCTGGGATACGCTCTGCTCCAAGGATTGATTGAGCATATCCACGTCGTTGGTAAAGCTCGACATAATGTCGCCGTGAGTGCGACTGTCAAAGTAGCCTACGGGTAACTTCATTAACTTGGAAAATAAATCGTTGCGTATGGTAAATACCGTCTCTTGGGCGAGTTTTGCCATAAAGAGATCCCCAAAATACTGGGCGATGCTGACGATGACCACCAAGCCTGCCATAGCCCAAAGGTAAAAAATAAGGTCATCAAGGCTTTTGTTCGTGGTCACACTGTCAATAATCGGACTGAGGAGCCCATTTGCCAACACTTGGACTAAAGTACCGACGGCAATTAAAGTAACACCCGCAAAGAATAACGCTTTATTGAATCTGAAATAGCTAAACAATCGTTTCAACGTCTTTGATGGACGATTTGGCGTCAATTGATCTGGTTTTTTATGGGTCATCCTTCAATCACTCCTTCCTGTTGAGAATCGAGTATTTCTTTGTAGATATCACAATGTTCAGCGAGTTGAGCGTGTGTACCTACCATTTGCACCGCTCCTTGTTCCAACACGATAATCCGATCAGCTTCTTTAATCGATGCTATGCGTTGAGCAATGATGAGCTTAGTGATTCCTTTAAGTTTGGTCTTAAAAGTATCACGGATCTTTTTGTCGGTAGTCATATCCACCGCACTCGTCGAATCATCCAGGATCAAAATTTTCGGGTGCTTCACTAAAGCGCGTGCGATGGTCAACCTTTGGCGTTGGCCACCAGAGAAATTGGTTCCTCCTTGTTCTACTGGATGATCCAATCCGTCGGCGTACTTGGAAACAAACTCCCAAGCTTCCGCGTTTTTCAACGCTTCAACAATCTGCTCGTCGGAAGCATTCTCATCCCCCCATAGCATATTGGAGCGAATAGTCCCAGAAAAAAGGGTATTCTTTTGAAGAACGAAGGCGACCTCTTCTCGTAACGCTGACATGTCATAGTCTTTTACGTCGTGTCCCCCCACATAGACCGTCCCTTCCGACACATCATAGAGTCGGGGGATCATTTGGACTAAAGTGGTTTTAGAGGATCCGGTACTACCTATAATACCGATAGTTTCGCCTGATGCGATATCTAGGTTGATCTCTTTTAAAATGTTATCTCGATACCCTGGATAGCGAAAATTCACGTTTTCGAAGACGATCGACCCATCCGCTACGGCTTCAATCGGGTGTTCAGGGTTGTGGATTTCTGGTTCGGTTTCAAGAATTTCAATCACACGGGCAGCAGAGGCACTCCCACGTGTATATTGCATAAAATACATGGACAACAACATGAGCGCCAACATGATTTGGGTGATATAGGTAACAAAAGCGATCAATTCTCCTCCACCCATGGTACCCACCATAACTTGATTTCCTCCGATCCACAACACAGCGATAATCGTGATGTAGACGATGAGGTTCATAATCGGCATAAGCAGGACAATCAGAGAAATTGCCTTCATCGCCTGCTGAAGCAAGTCTTCATTGCGCTTTTTAAAGCGACCTTCTTCGTACCCTTGGCGATTAAAAGACTTGACGACGCGTATTCCAATGAGATCCTCTTGGACGATAGCGTTGATTCCATCGACTTTTTTCTGCAACCGTTTAAACATCGGCTGTGCCTTTTTCAAAATCGCAGCGATAAAAATAGCAATAGCTGGAATAGAAACGGCAAAAACCAGTGCGAGCTGGGCGTTGACTCTGATGGCCATAATCAATGCAAAAATCAAAAGCGCTGGCGCTCGTACCGCCATGCGTAGCGACATCATCGCCACTTGGCCAATCGTGTCACAGTCGTTCGTCAATCGCGTGATTAACGAAGGAACGCTCATTTGATCAATATTGGCAAAAGAAAAATCTTGTACCTTGCGAAACGCAGCGGCTCTAAGCTCCCCTGAAAACCCATACCCTGCCTTTGCCCCTAAATAGGAACTGATAATGCCGATTGCCATCGCAAAAAGTGCAAAACCCACCATGTAGCCACCGATCTTTAGCACGTAGCCAAAATCCCTTTGTGTGATCCCATGATCGACGATCAGCGACATCATATAGGGTACAAAAATATCCGACATGACTTCCACCACCATGAGCAGTGGACAGAGAATGGCATAAAATCGGTATTTTTTCATATAAGGAATTATTTTCTTTAACATTCCTTCACCTCCTCGTACTTTTCTAATTCAATATTCTCGGCGATGCGCGTAAGATAATCGACAAATGCCCGGCGCTCCTTCGGATCAAATCCTGCAAACATTCCCTCGAGATGATCATTCATCACTGCCTTGGCGCCCTCTAGGGTCTTTCGCCCTTCATCCGTAAGCACAAGAGAACGAAAGCGCATATCCTCTTTGCAGCTCACCTGATCAACGAGTTTTCTCTGTTTCAATTTTTTTATCGCGGTACTCATCGCCGGCTCCGAAAAATGCATTTTCTCAGCGAGCTCTTTTTGGGAATAATCAGGATGCTTATCGATCAGCGCCATCAAGTATGGCATACCGACATACATCCCCTTCTTATCCAGTCTTTCTTGGTAAATGTGCATAATATTATGGTGAATGTGTCGCATCAATGACAACACTTCACCGCAGGTTTTCACCTGTTCGTTCATAGGCCACCTCCTCAAAGCAATACTTAAATGTTAAAGTATATTAGGGTGAAAGTCAATCTTTTTCCATTCGTGAAAAGATATCATGGCGACACCTGATAGTTTGTGGAGGGTTGGCTTGCCATCAAGCCTCCTCACATCGCTGAGCGTTGTATACTCCTTCCATTTCATTACACTCCTGAAGTACCAGCAATACCATCTCTTCGTGCCTTTAATCCCACAAATGGACCTAGGATTGGCGGGAACTCTGTGGTATGATGATCTTAATAATACTGATGAGGTGGTAGTAATGAAAGAAATCAATCAAACCATTGCAGATGTGGAACACATCGAAGAAAACTTAATTGTCACCGTCGTCGAAGGCGACCATCTCGGTGAGAAAGCCATCGTTTGCAACGGAGAAATTTTTGCCATTGAAGGCTCAAAAGACTATTTTGCTGAGCGATTAGCTAAACTTATCGCCGTCCCCCGCAACACCCTAATCACCATTGACAACTCCACATTCTTTGTTGAGTTTTTGGCTCAAGAAATAGAAGCCGTCGTCTACGGTGCTGGACACGTTGCTCTCGAGGTCATTCGTCTACTCAAACACATGGATATCCACGTCACAGCACTTGACGACAGAGAAGATTTTGGTGATCTTGCACGAGCTGCAGGTGCCGATGTGGTCTATTGTGAAGACTTTGAAACCGCTCTTCCAAAAATAGAAGGGACCCCCAACACTTATAACATTATCGTTACTCGCGGTCACAGCTCTGATGAAGCCTGTCTTCGACATGTGCTAAATGGCCCCTACGGCTATGTGGGCATGATCGGTAGCAAATATCGGGTGCGTAAAACAAAAGAACGCTTTCTGGAAGAAGGCTACTCCCTTGAACAGTTCAACACCGTTCACACACCTATTGGCCTCAACATCGGTGCGAAGACCCCCATCGAGATCGCCATATCCATCATCGCCGAAATCATCGAAGAAAAGAACGCTCAAAAAGCAGAAATCGGCTACTCAAAAGCCTTACTCGATGCCCTTCGTACAAACTCCAGCGAACCTATGGCTCTGATGACCATAGTCGAACGTAAAGGCTCAGCGCCTAGAGGGTTAGGCACAAAAATGATCCGCACTGCATCTGGACTCATGCACGGCACCATCGGCGGGGGATGTGTGGAACAGTTTATACAAACCGTTGCCGAAACCGTCATCGCATCTGGAGAACCTCGAATCATTGAAGCTGACCTGACCAATGACGGCGCCTCAGATCGCGGAATGATCTGCGGAGGCAAAATGAAAGTCTATATCGAAAAGCTGTAAAATCAAACGCCTGGGAGGCCTCTCTCCCAGGCGTTTCTTACGTTTCATCCAATGTTTTGCAGAGCTGTAACACGTAGTCTAAAAAGTATTTTTTCTCCTTAGTGAACCGCCTATTTCCATCGTAAACGAGATAAAGGTTCCTTTCGATAGGATGGCTAGGTTCATAGACAAAAATTTTCTTCAGGTCCTTATAATCTTGAGCTGCTCGATAAGAGATAAAAGAAATCCCTAAGCCACTAGAAACGCCACGTTTGATCGCCTCTTGATCGTTCATAATCGAAACGATGTTGAGACGATCCACCTCCACCCCATTGGCTTTTAAGAACAGCTCCGATTGTTTCGTCGTTCCCGATCCCACTTCGCGATTGATGATTGGCTCCTCCAACAATCGCTTAAACGCATGAGGACCAGACAATAATTTTTCATAGTATGGCGTGTGAGGTGTGATTATAACCAGGCGATCCTTGGCAAAGGGGACACACGTCAATTGCTCAATATCCGTGTGTATTCCTGTAAAACCGATATCGACTTTCTGGTCTATCAAGGCATCGATCACCCCATCGCTATCCGTTTGTTTGATTTCAAATTGCAGTGGCGCGTAAGCTTTTTGAAATTCTGATAGCAGTTGAGGTAGAATATATGCGCTTGGTATGGTAGATCCTCCAATTAGAATCCGGTGGCTCGCGGTTTTCGCGCTGCCAAATTCATCGTAGAGATCATAGGTTGCGTCAAGGATTTGTTTGGCGTGTTTGAAAAACCGCTGCCCCTCTGAAGTCAGTGAAAGCTGCCTAGTTGTGCGTTGTAACAATAGAACGTTGAACTCCTGTTCCAATTGTTTCACATTGCTACTCACGGTAGGTTGGGAGAGAAATATTTTCTTCGCCGCTTCCGAAAAACTTTGACACTCGACTACAGCTACAAAGATCTCGAGTTGTTTGAGATCCATTACCTCACCCCTGAGTCAAAGGTGACTCGTATCAATTCTTCCATGGAGGTTCCCCCTTCGTAAACTCTGGCCAATCCGCTTTCAAACAAGGTTTGAAATCCTTGGCTTTTTGCAATTGCTGCCAATTCGCGATGGGTGTTTTTAAATTTAATCGCTTCATTAAACGCCCCATCCACTTCAAACACTTCCATAATACCCATTCTCCCCAAGTAGCCGCCGTGACACTTCTCACACCCCACCGCTTTATATACCATGCGATCTCCCCCGTCGGCATCGTACGATTCGACGAGAGGCAGATGCACTGACGAGATCCGAACCGTCTCGCGACAGTGTGGACAGAGTTTTCGGACCAACCGCTGGGACGCGACGCCAGTGACTGCTGATGCGATGAGATACGGCTCTACTCCCATATCGGACAATCTTGGGATCGCAGAGATCGCATCTGTCGTGTGGAGAGTAGAAAGGACAAAGTGTCCGGTAATCGCTGCGCGCACCGTAATCTGAGCTGTGGTGTTATCGCGAGCCTCCCCCACCATGATCACATCGGGATCCTGCCGCAATAAGGCCCTCAAGCCTCGCTCAAAGGTCATCCCAGATTTTTCGTTGACTTGGACTTGATTGATACCGTCGAGTTTGTATTCCACTGGATTTTCAATGGTGGAGATGTTTCGAGATTCGTTGTTGAGCAAACTCAATAGAGCGTACAACGTCGTCGTTTTCCCAGATCCTGTCGGCCCAGTCAGCATTAATAACCCGTTGGGATTGCGCGTGATCCGCTTTAGCGTAGCCAACTGGTCCGTGGAGAAACCTAAGTCATCGATCGATCGAGCGTAGTAGGCGCTATTGAGCAACCGCACCTCAATCTTCTCCCCATAAACCGTAGGTAACGAAGACACCCTCAGATCCACATAACCACTGGCTCCTTTATGTTCGATACGACCGTCAAGAGGCAACCGCCTTTCACCAATGTCCATATCCGCCATGACTTTGACCCGAGTCACCACCAACGACTGATAGGCGGTGTCAAAACTTAGAACAGTGTGCAAGAGACCATCCGTTCGAAATCGTACGCGCACCTGATCGCGCTGCGGCTCGATGTGGATGTCCGACGCCTTTTGCTCAAGAGCACAATCCACCAATTGCTCAAAAAAACCAATGGCGTCTTCAGATTCCAACAGTGAAATCAATCGACTTAACTCCATACAGCCCTCCTCAATGTCCAAAGTATTTTGAATCCAATGATCGATAGCGAATGGCTTCAAGCAGATGTTCCGGTTTTATCTCGACAGAGCCCTCTAAATCCGCAATCGTGCGCGCCATCTTCAGCACTTTTGTATAGGATCTCGCCGTGAAGTTAAACTTGGTAAAGGCTTTTTCCATAATGTCGCTAACTTCCAAAGAGAGTTTGACGTACTTTCTAAGCAACTTAGAATTCAACTGCCCATTGAAGTCAATGGCTTCACCTTGATAGCGATCAAGCTGCATCTGCCGCGCTCTCTCTACCCTAGCCTTCATATCATGCGATGAAATCGAAGGCCCATCGGTCATGAGAGAGTCAAGTTTCACTGGTTGCACTTCAATGTGGATATCGATGCGATCCAGCAAAGGTCCGCTGATTTTTCCAAGGTAGTTGGTAATCTGTTGGGTGGTGCAGGTACAGTCGTGTAAAGGGTCGCCAAAGTGCCCACAAGAGCAAGGGTTCATGCTGGCTACCAACATAAAATCACTGGGATAACTCAAAGAGGCATTAGCTCGCGCTATAGAAACTTCTCCATCTTCCATGGGTTGCCTCAGCACCTCCAATACGGATTTGCTAAACTCTGGTAACTCGTCGAGGAAGAGAACTCCGTTGTGTGCCAGAGACACCTCTCCAGGTTTAGGTATGCGACCTCCTCCAATAAGGGCTACCGCCGATGCGGTGTGATGGGGTGACCGAAACGGGCGTTCCTGAACGAGGTTTCTACGATTCATTTGACCGGACACGGAAAAAATCTTTGTGCACTCAATCGCCTCTTCAAAAGTCAAGTCTGGTAGTATCGTAGGTATCCTAACCGCAGCCATGGTTTTGCCCGCACCTGGCGGTCCTATGATCAAGATGTTGTGTGCCCCAGCAGCAGCGATTTCCAAAGAACGCTTTAATTGCTCCTGACCTTTTATATCAGAAAAATCCACATCGTAAACCTTCTCGTTTTTTAGCAGCTCATAAGTTGTCGGTTGTATCGGTTCAAATGCATGTTCTTTATTGGTAAAAGCCACCACTTCGTTTAAGTCCCTGAGAGGATAAATTTCCACATCTTGGATCAGGCTACATTCTTGAGCGTTATCCACAGGAATGACAAATTTTTCAAAGCCCAATTCTCTCAAAGAGATCACCATGGCCAATGCGCCATCCACGCCAGAAATACGACCGTCAAGGGATAATTCTCCGAGATAAGCGACTTTTTCCTCAGGAGGCACCACGATAACCCCCATTGAGGTTAAAAGAGAGACGGCAATAGGCAGATCCAACTGGGATCCTTCTTTTCGCAAGTTGGCAGGTGCAAGGTTTACGGTGATGCGGCCGATCGGAAATCGATAACCGCTATTGCCAATCGCTGAACGCACCCGCTCTTTTGATTCTTTGATGGACGCATCAGGAAGTCCAACAATGTTGAATGCCGCTAACCCCTTCATAATATCCGCTTCCACCTCTACATCAAAACCTTTGAGACCGATCAGTGTCCCCGTCATGGTTTTTGAATACAATTTCTCACCTCCTCGGTTAAGTCGAGCACGCGAATAATACGCATAAAATCCTCATCAAGCGCACCGTAGTAATCCACCCACGCCATAGTACTTGGATGAGCAAAACCCAAGTGATAAGCGTGAAGAAGCTGCCCCGGCACGTTAAAAGCTTCCTTGGTCCTACCGTAGAGGCGATCTCCTACGATAGGGTGCCCGATAAACTGTAAGTGAACCCTGATTTGATGGGTTCGCCCCGTATGTAAGCGCAGCTTAAGCAAACTGTACCCTTGGCGCTCGCCAACAACCTGGTAATCGGTAACTGCTGGTTTGCCATCGTGAAGGACTGCTCGTTTCTTGCGAGCAATAGGATGTCGGCCTAAGGGTTCATCAATAACACCAGACATCTCAGGCATTTTGCCATGTACCAATGCAAGATACTCTTTTACGACATGACGCTGGGCAAATTGCTCCGCTAATGCCCTATGGCAAACATCGTTTTTAGCGATGACCATAACCCCAGTCGTATCCTGATCTAATCGATGGACAATACCTGGTCGATCGCAACCGTTTAAAGTAGACAAGGCATCAAAACGATAAAGGAGTCCGTTGACCAGCGTGTCTGTGCGAATGGTCTCAGTGGGGTGAACGACCATCCCTCGCCTTTTATTGACGATAGCATAATCATCATCTTCATAAATCACTTCTAAGGACAAGTCGCAAGCGACTAAGCTCCTGTCCACTTCCACCAGATCTACTAGAATCTCATCACCAAGACTAAGCACATAGTTGGGTTTAACCATTGCCCCGTTTACCTTGACCTCGCCATTTCGAATGGCCTTGGCCGTCGCCGTTCGAGACCTGTCTTCAAGCCACTCGGTCACAAATCGATCCAAGCGTTGCCCTATCCCGTTATCATCAACGATCCATCGCATCATAACATCACATCCTCGATTTGCCAATCAATCGGTTCGCCGCCTTGGGCCACCAAGAAGGCGTTAGTTTTGGAAAAGGGCTTTGAACCAAAAAAACCCCGGTGAGCCGAGAAAGGCGACGGGTGAGGTGAGGTGAGGCAATAATGATGGGAACCGGTGATGAGAACCTGTTTTGAAATGGCATGTGCTCCCCATAAAATAAACACGATAGGACGAGGCGAGGCGTTGAGCAACGCAATGATCCGATCGGTTAACAGTCTCCATTGCATAAACCCATGGGAATTCGGTTGGCGTTCCCGCACAGTCAACCCGGTGTTGAGCAACAGCACCCCCTGTTTTGCCCACTTCATCAAGTAACCATTGTTTGGAATCGCTGTACCAACATCCGATTGAAGCTCTTTGAAGATGTTGAGTAGCGATGGTGGAATCCTCACGCCTGGCATAACCGAAAAACTGTGCCCGTGGGCCTGCCCTGGTCCATGATAAGGATCTTGCCCGAGAATAACCACTCGCACATCAGGATAGTCCACGGTTTTCAAACAGTCGAAAATATGGTATTTATCCGGATACACCCTTTGAGTGGCGTATTCTTTGATGAGCTGGCTTCTAAGTTCTGTATAATAGGGTTTGGTCCATTCCTCTTGCAACAAACCGTCCCATGAATTTCCCAGATTTACCATAATCATTCCTTTGAATCAAATTCTTTGGTCGCCATCAGCGCAATCATCAACAAACCGCAGCCCAACACCACGCAAATATCGGCGAGGTTAAATACAGGAAAGTCGTACAATCCGCCAAATTTTACGAAAATAAAGTCTACCACATACCCTTGAATCACCCGGTCGATCAAATTACCCACCGCCCCTGCTAAAATCAAAGTCAAAGAAGCGTTAACTAGTGGTGAGTGGGTCTTGTGGTGATTGGCGATGTAATAGATCAAAAAACAAATGACGGCTACGGTGATCACTATAAAAATCCAGCGTTGATTCTCCAATATGCCAAAGGCGGCCCCGCGGTTTTCAACATAGACCAAATCCAGGTGTTTGTCGATAATAACCATCGGCGGATGCCCTTTTAGCTTGGCGACTGCCCATTTCTTCAGTCCTTGGTCCGCTAATGCTAAAACCACTGCAATAATATAATAAACCATTAATTCTCCATTACTTCATCCGTTGATAGGCGACTCGATACTTCCCTTTTTTTGTCGAGCCTTCTACTTTTGTAAATCGAAAACGTCCGACACCTCTCACTGACAGCAGATCCCCTTCCTTGACGAGATCCGAAGGGTTTTGAACCACTTCAAATGAGCGTTTTACACGTTTGCTGGCGACTAATTGCTTAGCTTTTTCCCGAGACAATCGAAGAAAAACCGCCAACAGCGCATCCACCCTTAGGGAAGACACCGTAGCAGAGAGCTCTTCCACTTGTTCCTCAAGCGCCGTGAGTTCACCAGATTGTTTCTCTTCGATGGAAACACCTGTTCTGCCAATCTGTTTCAAATCGAATCGAATTCTATCACTGACTTGCTCCAATACGGAAAGCTCTATCGTTTTTCCACAAAACACAATATCCCCGACGCAATCACGCTCTACCCCAGTTGCCAACACGGCACCGAGGACGTCCCGATGGGTGAGCGCTTGGTGGAAGTCCTCAAAGGTCAAAATCTTGTGGTATCGGACCCTATCCTCATCGACAATTGGGGCAAAGCTCGGCGATATAATAACCAACAAACGCTCTGAGTCAGAATTCCCGCCGACCTGCTCCCAATGGAGATCGTAATCTTTTAAAGCGCCTTCTAGAATTTCGAAGGCTCGTGGCGTCAAGTAAGACGTCACCTGTTGACGCGAAGTGTAGAGTACTTTTTGCAACACGTCCAGCGCGCTTCGCACTTCTCTTTTTAGCGTGTTATCGCGGATAAAATCCGAATACCTGCTTCTGTCTACTTTTTTTGACATCTTAAAGTTGATAGAGCCCTTTTGCTTGAATCGTTTCTTTTATTTTGCTATCGATCTCGATACCTTTGGGAACAATGACAAAAATATCTTTTGTCACTTTTTGGAATTTCCCATCCAATGCGTAGATGCCGCCGGTGACGAAGTCGAATATCTGCCTCTTCTTATCGATTTCCAACATTTCTAAATTTAAAACCACTGTTTTTTGATTCATAATATCATCGAGGATTTTAGGGCCATCGTCGTAAGTCAACGGTTCTTGAATCGATATTTTCATTTTGCTTGATGCAGAAGGTTGTCCCATAGAAACCACGTTGTTAGCGCGCTTCTGCCTTTCCTCCTTAAATTCACGAGCGTACTTGTCTTCAGTGGTGCCAAAACTCGTCGCTTTCGTCTCTACAGTAGGCTCTTCGTGAGCATGTGGTGTCTCATCCTCATAATCGTACTCATCATCGTACTCGTCTTCTATGCCGATGAAGTTTTTGATGCGTTCAAACATAGTTTATCACTCCCTATAAATAATTTCTTTCGCCAAAGATCGCCGATCCAACGCGAATGATCGTAGCCCCTTCTTCCAATGCGACTTTGTAATCATTGGTCATCCCCATGGAGAGATGGGTCATCTTAGTATTATTATACCTATTATTTGAAATATTATCGAATAATTGTTTCATCTCATGAAAAATCCATCTTGTATCCTCTGGATTGTCATAGTGAGGAGCCATGGTCATCAATCCATCAACTTTGACATGAGTGGTTTTTTCGACCTCTTCCAAAAATACATCGATGTCCTTAACCGATACTCCAAACTTGCTATCTTCTTCGGATACATTGACCTGAAGAAGAGTCCGAAATACCACATCTTCTCGTTCACCGCGCTTTTGTAATTCCTTTAATAGAGACAATCGATCGAGTGAGTGGATTAGCGCCACCCCTTCCGTCACAAAGCGAACTTTGTTTGTTTGCAGGTGACCGATTAAGTGAAAGCGCACCTCATCGCCAAGAATATCGCGTTTTTCGATGAGCTCTTGAACTTTGTTTTCACCAACGTCACCCACTCCACAAGCGATGGCTTCTCGCATCACATCGACGCCGTAGGTCTTTGTGACCGCCAATAGAAGCACATCCTCGTAAGAGTTGCCTCCTTTAACACAATGTTCACGAATATGTTGGCGTAGAATTTCGATATTATTTGCTATTGACATGGATACCTCCTATTGAATGAGTTGACCGTCTTCAACCAACGCCCCATTATTAAGCACCTCATCATAGAGTTGAACAGACTTCACAACTTCTCCGTCCGCCCCCTTAAATGAAACGTGTTTTCCACCATCTATGTAGACATCACTGGACGTCTCATCAGCAGAGAGTCGAATGACGGGGACAAAAGTTGCAACCCCGCTTGGCTTTTGAACGTAGACCCCAAGCATATCGTCTTTTTCAACCAAAGCGCTAACAGGAACGACAAAGGATTCTGCTTCTTTTTTTATGATCTTTACGCTCACCGAACGCTTATCGGAAATGACGTCAAAGGCTTCTTTACTGGAGATCACTAATGTACGAACATCCCCTTCATCATGGATACTTTCGACTTCGCCAACAATTCGAGTTTCTGCAATCTCCAAACTGATCCGATCGCCACTTCGGTAAGTCGCCCCATCTGCAGCAGGTAGTTGAGTGAGCAAATACCACTGTTGATTGTTCGCGATCCGCAGTCCTTCTTTAGTTTCTGATACCCCTTCTGGAAGGATTAATCCATCCGTGCCAAATCTAGCCACTTTTTCTTTTGTCAACAATCCCTCATAACCATCGATGGTGTTGAGTAAAACCCCGGGGCTATTGGAAAAAAACTCTTCTTTACGCAGGCTATCTTTAAGTCGATCCCGCTCTGCCTCAAGAGAAATCCGTTCCTCTTCCCATAGGGGTTGTGAGACGGAGGTTGGCGCCACTTGTGGAATGCTCACTTCACCAGAGCGATTTGCTGCTACAAACGCATCTAGTGGGTGACTCGTCGCTTTTTTTCGATGATCCGCCAAGTTGGACAAGCGAATCTCAACAGTGCGCAACGCCTTCTCTAAGAAAGCTTTGGATTCCTCCGTTTGAGCAAACAATGAGGTATTAGCAGAAACACGAGTCCCAAGCAAATCGGGATTGAGCAGTGTCGTTGCCACTGTGGCAACCACCGATTCCTCTCGGATGATCACGCCCTTTGCCTCGACCACTTCGGTGTATGGAACAATCGCATCAAGTACGGTGGAGCGATTTCGAAATAAGCTGATCAATACACTTCGCCCGATCAAGAGAATCACGATGATCCCTATGACAAATTGTAGGCCTTTTCGCACTGATCTCGACACGTCATCCCCTCCCTCCTCAATGCATTTCGTGTTTTTTATCTCTCAACATCAAATTGTCAACACTTTTCGTCACGTCGTATCCGTTGTAGAGCACATTGTAAATTTCTTCAGCGATCGGCATAGATAACTGGTGGTCTCTACTGAGCCGATACACGGATTTACAAGTTTTAAATCCTTCGACCACCATAGCGATCTCCTTTTCCGCCTCAGCCACGGTGTAGCCACGACCGATCAACCTACCCGCTCGATAATTTCTTGAGTGGACGCTTGTCGCTGTAACAATAAGGTCTCCTAGACCCGACAGGCCGTATAACGTCTCCTTGCTCGCACCGAGCTTGACGCCAAACTTGACGAGTTCATGCATTCCTCGGGTAATGAGGGCGGCTTTCGTATTGTCCCCATAATTTAACCCGTCAGCAATGCCCAGACCAATGGCAAGGACGTTTTTCACCGCGCCACCCAACTCGACAGAAACCAAATCCGTATTGGTATAAACGCGAAATGACTCCGTCATAAAGACATTTTGGACTCGTTTTGCGACCTCTTCCGATGTGGATGCAGCGACAATCGCCGTTGGCATATCGGCAATCACTTCTTCAGCGTGTGTAGGACCCGAAAGAACAGCGAAGGGATTATCTGGATAAAACTCAGCGACAATCTCTGAAATCCGCTTGCCCGTGGAAACTTCTATCCCTTTTGAGATGTTGACCAAAAGTGTATCGCTCGCTATTTTCCCACGAGTCTCAGCCAAAACCTCTCGCAAATGTTGGGTGGGAATGCCCAAAACGATTAAAGTCTTATCGGCAATGCACGCTTGAAGGTCTGTGGTAGCTCTAATCCCGTCTTTTAAGGTCACTTGAGGGAAATAACGATGATTGATGTGGCTGTCGTTAATCGACGCAGCTTGGTCTGATTTTCGGACGTATAGGGTCATTGAAAAAGACTTTGAAAGTTGGTGCGCTATGGCCGTAGACCAACTCCCTCCGCCGAGAATCCCGATTCGCTCCATCATAGTTATTTACCTCCTATTATTTTCTTTTCCTCCCCGCGCAACAACCGTCCCATGTTTGAACGGTGGCGATAAAGGGTGATCCCAGCTAAGATAGCAATAGTCGCAATCATCGCCGTATTGCCCCGATGGAGCAAAAATGTGGCGATGGGTGCACTTGCACTAGCGGTGATGGACCCGACAGATACGATCTTTGTCAAGAGGAAAGAAAGGGCGAATACCGTTAACAACACGATGAGCAGACGATAGTCCAAATAAGCGAGAACTCCCGCTGAAGTGGCAATGCCCTTTCCCCCTTTAAAACCAAGAACCACCGGCCAGCTGTGCCCTATGATGACAAAAACGCTGGCAATGTAAATCCCCAATGCAGAATCGAGTTTTGACCCGATCCATACCGCTAGTACGCCTTTCAGGATATCTAACAAAAATGTAAGGGCTCCCACTTTCGGTCCAAAAGAACGCAGAGCGTTTGTCGAGCCCACATTACCGCTGCCCAGGGAACGAATATCTTGTTTTGCAATCACCCTACCCAAAATATAGCCCGATGAAAAGTTGCCCAATCCGTATGCGATGAGTGCGATTGCCCCATAGATCATTGACGATCCTCCCGCTCACGTAGTTCAAAAGTCAATGGCACACCTTCAAAGCCATATTTCTTGCGCAATTGATTTTCTAAATACCGAAGGTATGAAAAGTGAAGGAGTTCCTTGTTATTGACAAAAAGCAAGAACTTCGGTGCCCTTACGGAGATTTGCGTGATGTAAAACAGCTTTAAACGCCGTCCTTTGTCGGTCGGCGGCGGGCTCATGTACATGGCTTCACGGAAGATATCGTTCAAAATACCTGTGTTGATGCGCATACTGTAGTTATTGTCCACCATTTTAATCACATCGAACACTTTGTTCAACCGTTGACCCGTCTTCACTGAAATAAACAAAATCGGGGCATAGCTCATAAACGAAAGCTTCGCTTTGATTTCCGCTTCATGATCGTAGTAGCTCTTATCGTCTTTATCGATCAGGTCCCATTTGTTCACCAATACGATCATCGCTTTCTTTCGGTCATGGGCATATCCTGCAATTTTAGTATCCTGCTCTGATATCCCCTCTGCCGCATCGACGATCAGCAAACACATGTCAGCCCGGTCGACCGCATCCAAAGTTCGCGATACGGAATACCGTTCCAAATCCTCGTTTATTGCGCGTCGTCTACGCAACCCTGCAGTGTCGATTAAAATGTACTCGTCGTCGCCGTGTTTGTAGTAGCTGTCGATGGCATCCCGAGTCGTACCGGCAATATCTGTGACGATCATGCGGTCCTCTTCTAACAAACGGTTGATAAAAGAAGATTTGCCCACATTGGGTTTGCCGATAATGGCAATTTTTGTGATCTCTTCCGTCTCGTCGTCATACATCTCATCGCTAAAATACTCGGTGACTTTGTCGAGCAAATCCCCAAGTCCCATGGATTGTTCCGCGCTGACAATGGAAGCATCGTCAAAACCCAGTTCGTAGAATTCGTAAACCGTATCCGGGATTCTTGCGGAGTCGATCTTATTGATGACGAGAATGACAGGTTTTTTTGACCTTCGCAACATTTTTGCGATATCGTGATCCTCATGGGTCAACCCGTCTCTGCCGTCGACGACAAACAACACCACATCCGATTGGTCAATGGCGACTTGAGCTTGGGCGCGAATTTCGGAGAGAAAAACCTCTTCACTTCCCGTATCTAGCCCTCCCGTATCCACCAGTGTAAATTCTTTATTTTGCCATTCGGCATCCCTGTAGAGGCGATCTCGGGTCACACCTGGCGTGTCTTCTGTTATGGCCACTCGTTTGCCGACGAGTTTGTTAAATAAGGTCGATTTGCCCACATTGGGTCGACCGATGACGCTGACGATTGGTTTTCTCACATTCGCCTCCTATTCATAACGTAAACAAGCCTACCGGGTAGGCTCGCTTATACATTTGCTCTTGAGCTTACGCTTTTTTGTAAACCGGGAAACGAGCCGTCAATCCCAACACCTGACGTTTGATCTCCTCGGGGGATTCCTCTCCCTTTAAGCATGTCGCAATTAAACGACCGATGGTCTTCATTTCTTCTGTTCCCATTCCACGAGTGGTGACCGCAGGAGTGCCTAAACGCAAACCCGATGTGACAAATGGGCTCTTTTGATCATTTGGAATGGTGTTTTTGTTCGTCGTGATATTCACATCTTCCAACAGTCTTTCCGCTTCTTTACCCGTCATGTCAAAAGGCGTCACATCGACGAGCATCAGATGATTGTCCGTACCGTCTGTGACCAGTCGCAACCCTTCTTCCTTCAACGTTTGCGCTAAGACTTGAGCGTTTTCAACAATGTGCTCGCAGTATGCTCTAAACTCCGGTTTCAATGCTTCTCCAAGAGACACTGCTTTGGCAGCGATGGTATGCTCGAGAGGTCCCCCTTGCAATCCTGGGAAAACGGCTTTATCGATCATTTTAGCGTGTTCTGCCTTGCACATGATCACAGCACCTCGCGGTCCGCGAAGGGTTTTATGTGTGGTGGTGGTGACAAAGTCCGCATAAGGGACTGGCGATGGGTGTATTCCTGTCGCGACCAGACCTGCAATGTGGGCGATATCCACCATCAAATAGGCACCCACTTCGTCTGCGATGTCTTTAAAGCGCTTGAAATCGATGGTGCGAGGATAAGCCGTTGCACCTGCGACGATAAGTTTTGGCTGTTCTCTAAGGGCGATTTCGCGCACCACATCGTAATCGATGAGTTCAGTAACCGGATCCACGCCGTAATCCACAAAATTGAAGTACATGCCCGAGAGGTTTACCGGCGAACCATGCGTCAGGTGACCCCCTTCCGACAAATTCATCCCCAACACTTTGTCCCCGGGTTTTAAAGCCGCAAAGTAGACTGCGATGTTGGCATTTGCCCCAGAGTGAGGTTGAACATTAGCGTGTTCAGCACCAAAGAGTTCCTTTAAACGCTCCCTTGCTAAATCCTCGACCATATCGACAAATTCACAACCGCCATAGTATCTTTTTCCAGGATACCCTTCTGCGTATTTATTGGTGAGGACACTACCAGTCGCCTCTAGCACGGCTTCTGATACAAAGTTTTCAGATGCGATCAGTTCAATGTGTTCTTCTTGGCGTCTTTCTTCTAAACGTATGAGCTCAAGAACCTTCGGGTCTTGAGCTGCTAAATGGTGAAAATCCATAGTACCCTCCTAGTATTCTTCTTTTATTATTCGCGATAACGTCATTGTTTCCTGTTTTCCCATACGGTTGTCGATGAGTCTCAATATGACAAGGGACAGGACAAACCCGACAACGCCACCTAATAAGCTGTACAATTCGACACTCTCTGGAAAGCGCGTCTCTAAAGTGACGTATGTCGCCACCACTCCGCCAATGAAAAGCGCGATGGGAATGGCGTACATCATGACGGTAAACTGTAAGATACGATTGGCATCAGCGACGATTTCTACCCGATCGCCCACTGTCGCATCGATAGTGTTTGGCAGGTTTACCGTCAATGGTTTCGATTCGCATCCCGCACAGCTGGAGCATTTCCCTCCACAGGCGCCGGAGCGCACAACCATAACATCCGCCGTTCCTTTTTCCGTTTTGACGACCAGTCCAATTTTATTCATCACTACCTCGAATCAATGCTGTAAAGACTGCAGATGCCATGGCAAGGCCCGCAGCCGATGGAACAAATGGCGAACTCCCAGGTGTGGCCTTTCGCCTGTCTTCGCTCTCCATGGTTTGCTTGTAAGGCTGTTCTAGGGAATGAGCTACTCTTAAAGCTTGAATTCCCCGTTTCCTCAACTCTCTGCGCATCACTCGGGCGAGGGGACAATAATTTGTCTCGTAAACATCTCCTATTCGCACCATCGTCGGATCGAGTCGGTTGCCAAAACCCATCGCTGAAATAATAGGCACCTGTTTACTAAGGCAAGCCTCGATGAGTGTGAGTTTTGACGTCACCATGTCGATGGCATCTACCACGTAATCCACCCGATCAAAGGAAAAAGCGTCGCTCGTATCTGCTTCGTAGCGCATAGCCATCGGGTGGAATCGGGCTTCGCTGTTAATAGCGCTTAACCTGTCTTTTAACACCTGAACTTTTAACTCCCCAACCACAGGAGTCGTCGCAAGGATTTGTCGGTTGAGATTGGTGATGTCGACCCTATCGTAATCCACAAAGGTCAATTCCCCAACGCCTGATCTTATCAACGCTTCACAACAAGTCCCACCGACGCCGCCGATTCCAAACACTATAACGTGGGAAGCTTTGAGTTTGGCGATGGCTTCCTCGCCAACAAGAAATGCGGTGCGATCAAAGGGTGTCGCCATTAATCGAGCTTGATATGGAGTTCATCCAATTGTACCTGAGGCACCGTCGTCGGTGCATCCGTCAACAAGCACGTCGCCGATTGGGTCTTTGGAAATGCGATGACATCTTTGATGTTATCCGTCCCCAACAAAAGCATCACCAAACGGTCGAGTCCATAGGCAATGCCGCCATGTGGTGGTGTGCCGTATTCTAGAGCTTCGATGAAGAAGCCAAATTTCGCCTCAATGTCCTCCGGTGTCAACTTCAACGCCCTAAACACGCTGTTTTGCAAATCGCTGTTGTTGATACGGATAGAGCCACCTCCAATTTCTTCGCCGTTTAGAACGATGTCGTACGCTTTTGCTCGCATCGCTTCTGGATTGGTTTCTAACAAGGCGATATCTTCGTCCCTTGGATGGGTGAAGGGGTGGTGTTTTGCGACGTAACGATCGTCTTGCTCACTGTATTCAAACATTGGAAAGTCGACTACCCATAAAAGGGCAAAGTCTTCTGGGTTTAACAGATTGTGTTGTTTTGCGATTTCGACCCGAAGCGCCCCTAAACTGTCATAAACCACCTGATTGTCATCGGCGACGATCAAAATCAAGTCTCCATCTTGTGCGTCCATGCGTTCGGCGATGGCTTTCATCCCGTCGTCAAAGAACTTCGACACCGAAGATGTAATCGCGCCATCGGCGACTTTTGCCCACGCAAGACCTTTCGCACGGTAATCTTTGACAAAGGATTCGAGCTTTGAAATGGCTTTTCTTGAGTACTCCCCTTGGAGTCCTTTGGCATTAATGGCGCGAACAGAGCCTCCCTTTGCGACCGCATCGGAGAACACCTTGAATTCGCTATCTGCCACTAAATCCGACAGGTCGACAAGCTCCATCCCAAAGCGCACATCGGGTTTGTCAGAACCGTATCGGTCCATGGCTTCCTGATAGCTCATGCGCTTCAATGGCAACTCCAAATCGATCCCTTTAATTTCCTTGAAAATATGCTGAAGAAGTGCCTCGTTCATCGCGATCACATCGTCGATGTCTACAAAAGACATTTCAATATCCACTTGAGTAAACTCCGGTTGACGATTTGCGCGGAGGTCTTCATCTCTAAAGCACTTCACGATTTGATAATAGCGATCCATTCCGCTGACCATCAACAATTGCTTCAATAGTTGAGGCGATTGGGGCAACGCGTAAAATTTATGCTCATTGATTCGCGAAGGCACTAAGTAATCCCTCGCTCCTTCTGGAGTTGGTTTTGTCAAAAATGGTGTTTCTACTTCGATAAAGGCGTTATCATTTAAAAAAGACCGAAAAGCAGCGCTAATTTTAGCGCGAGTTTTCAGATTTTCTTGTAGGGAGTGTTTACGCAAATCCAAATAACGATATTTCAAACGCATGGCATCTGACACATTGTCATCGTCTTTAATGTAGATTGGCGGTGTTTTTGCCTCGTCTAAAATCACCAAGTCCGTCGCTATGACCTCCACATCTCCAGTTGCCATCTCCGGATTTTTCGCTTCTCTTTCGCGAACGACGCCAACAACTGCCAAGACGAACTCTTGACGAACGGACTTTGCTCGTTCAAAAAGCTCTGGTTGTGTTTCGTCGTTGACGACGATCTGGACGATGCCAGTCGTATCGCGTAAATCCATAAAGATGAGAGCGCCAAGATTACGTTCCTTTGCCGTCCAACCCATAAGAATGACTTCTTCACCAACATTATTTATCGAGAGATCGCCACACATGGACGTTCGTCTCAAATTTCCCATTCCTGCCATAATTCCTCCTCAGCTCTTGTCAATACAAGAGATCATAGACTCCTGAATTTCTGGAGTTTTACAACGTGTTTCAATTATATTTTAGAACCCCTCATCTGTCAATCGACGAGCCATGTCAACCATGAGAAAACCTGCCCTAAGGCAGGTCTAAAAGAATGGATTATAGCGAATTTCGTCACCTATCGTCGTCGATGGACCGTGGCCAGGATAAACCAGAGTATTTTCTGGTAATGTAAACAGCTTTGATCGAATCGCATCCAATAAAGTAGAAGAGTTTCCCGTTGGCAAATCGCTGCGTCCGATGGACTGTTCAAATAGCGTGTCCCCACTAAAGAGTACCTCTCCCACCTTGTAGCAAACGCCCCCTGCTGTGTGTCCTGGAGTAGCGATGACTTCCACATCAAAGTGACTATAGCGTTCACCGTCGTGCAAATCTTGGTCCGGTGAGATGACAATAGGGTGAGCGCCAATCATCGACGATAGATTTAGCCGCCCATCGCCTAGTAACCTGCGCTCTTTAGCGCCGGCAAGGACTGGTATGCCGTAGTGCTCTTTTATCGCTTTCACCGCTCCAATATGATCAACGTGCCCATGGGTCAACAAAATAAACTCGGGCAATATGGCATTATCATCAATATAATCGGTGATTAAATAGTCACCATCCCCAGGATCGACGATAAACCCTCGTTGGTTTTCATCGGTGACCACATAACAATTACAACTATTCATGCCAGCTTGTATCACTTGAACTTTCATAGCATCTCCTATTATTTGCTTTCGACAAGAAGGGTAACCGGTCCGTCATTGTGGATTTCTACAGTCATATCTGCACCGTAAATCCCCATCTTAGTCGTGATACCCGATTCCTTTACGGTTTCAATGAACTGTTGATACAAGACCTCACCGGCTTCATAGCCACAAGCATCGGTAAAACTCGGACGCATCCCTTTTGATACGTCACCGTATAAAGTAAATTGAGAAACCAAAAGTATCTCTCCTCCCACATCCTTTACCGACAGATTCATTTTGCCATCATCGTCGGAAAACACCCGCAAACCCAAAAGTTTGCGGGTGCAATAGTCAATATCACCTTTTGCGTCTTCCTTGTTGAATCCACATAAGACGACAAGTCCCTGTCCAATTTCCGACACCAATTGTCCGTCTACCGTTACAGACCCTTTGGTCACCCTCTGAATTAATAGTCGCATCTATGCCTCCTAGGATTTGACGCGATAGATGTCAATCGTATCGTTTAACTTTCGAATAGCGCTCATCAACGGATCTAATTGCGCAATGTCTTTGATTTCAATGGTAAAGTTAATGGTAAAAGTCTTGTCCTTGTTGGGTTTCGCATTCATCCCAGTCACATTAAATCCCTGTTTATTGATGATTTGAATCACCAACGACAAATAGCCGGAACGATCGAAAGAGATAATCTGTATCTCAACTTGATATTTACTCTCAGTCGTATTGTCCCAATAAACATCGATCAGACGATCTGGATCTGCATTAATGGTGATATTATTGCAGTCCGCGCGGTGAACCGACACCCCTCGCCCCTTAGTAATGTAACCGATGATTTCATCACCGGGGACAGGATTGCAGCACTTGGCAAACTTCACCGCCAAATCATCCACGTTTTGAACGCGAATCCCATGTTTCACATTGCTATGGCTAGGCAGGTTGGCATCTTTTCTCAGCACATCTATGGCTTGATCGACTTGATAGTACTCTCCGTGATACTCTTTGAGTTTTGGCACAATTTGCGTCAGCTGCACACTGCCAAAGCCTATGGCGGCATACAAGTCCTCAACGGCATTAAAGCTTAGACGGTTGGCAATTTTTTGAATCCATTCGTCTTTCAAGATTTCATTGAATCGGTAACCGTCTTTGCGAACTTCTTTCTCCAATGCGTCACGACCTTGAACGATGTTTTGGTCGCGCTGCTCCTTTTTAAACCACTGTTTGATTTTTGACTTCGCTTGAGAACTCTTCGCCATGTTGAGCCAGTCCCGACTCGGCCCGCTGGAATTAGAAGAGGTCAAGATTTCGACGATGTTCCCGTTTTTGAGTTGATAGGTCAGCGGCACTATTCGGCCGTTGATTTTTGCCCCGACACAGCTGTTTCCAACAGCCGAGTGCACCCGATAGGCAAAGTCGATGGGCGTCGCTCCAACGGGTAGGTTTACCACGTCGCCTTTTGGCGAAAAAACATAAACCTCATCGTTGAAAAAATCACCCTTGAGGGTTTCCATATATTCTTTGGAGTCCGTCGTGTCTTTTTGCCATTCCATCAACTGGCGAACCCAGGTGAGCTTTTGGTCAAAGTTGTCGGATTTCGATGTCCCCTCTTTGTATCGCCAGTGTGCAGCAATACCAAACTCTGCCGTTCTGTGCATCTCCCAAGTGCGAATTTGCACCTCAAAGGTTTCCCCTTTCGGCCCGATCACCGTATTGTGTAGTGAACGATACATATTGGGCTTTGGCATGGCGATATAATCTTTAAATCGATCTGGAATTGGTTTCCAAAGCGCGTGGACAGCTCCCAAAACCTTATAGCAATCCATTTCAGTCCCGACAATAATTCGTATCGCCGTCAGATCAAAGAGTTGATCAAAAGTCTTGTCTTGTTGATACATTTTTTTGTAAATAGAATAAAGGCTCTTTGGTCGGCCAGTGATCTCCGGCACGCTTTCCAAGTCTTGAAGCCTTGCACGCAAATCCTCGATAATCTGCTTAATGTACTCTTCTCGTTCTTCAAGCTTCTTGTTAATCAAGCCCGCTAATTCGTAGTAAACGTCTGGCTCCAAATAACGCAAACTCAGGTCTTCCAATTCTGACTTAATCGTGCTAATCCCCAATCGATGGGCCAAAGGTGCGTAGATTTCCAAAGTTTCTGTCGCTTTTTCAATCTGTTTTTGACGCGTCATGTACTCCAGTGTCCGCATATTGTGCAGGCGGTCTGCCAGCTTTATGATAATGACCCGGATGTCGTTTGCCATGGCCATAACCATTTTTCGCAAGTTTTCCACTTGATTCTCTTGTTTAGACTTGTACTTAATCTTTTTTAACTTCGTCACACCGTCGACGAGCACAGCGATTTCTTCGGAAAACTCCTCTGACATTTGTTCATAGGTGTACTCCGTATCCTCTAAAACGTCGTGCATGAGTCCAGCGATAATCGTGGCATCATCCATGTGAAGGGTCGATAAAATCAAAGCAACATGTGCTGGGTGAATAAAATACTCTTCTCCCGAATTGCGCAATTGTCCCTTGTGAGCGTCTTTCGCAAATTCAAATGCTTTGCGAATCAAAGCTTCGTCAGTATTTGGGTTATAACTCTTGATACTCTCAATCAATTTACTTAACATGGCTCACCTCCCCTTTCACACCTACCCTTAGTATAACATCTGCCTATCCGACCGGTTATCGGATATCAACGATTTTGAGTTGCAACGTGGTTTTTCCGTTAAACGTGTTGAGTTCAGGATAGTAAATGACATCCACCATATTGTCATTGCGTTCCCCATTAAAGGATAATAACAAATTCGACACGCCAAACTTCTCTTCGAGATACTCGAGTGTCTTCTCTCCTTTAAATTGTACCCCACTTACCACATTTTTTCCATTGTCAAACGTCATTCTCAATACGTTTTTATTTGCACCAACCACATCCAATTTTTTTAAGTTTAGTTTGACATCAGCGAACTTAGGACGTGGGTTTCCCTTGCCAAAGGGCTGTAACATCTGAATTTCCTCAATAATATCATAGCTTAACATATGAATTGGCAAATGTAAATCAATATCAATATTCTCGATAAGATCATCTTTAGAGAGTTGTGCCTTTCCTTTCAGTCCATCGTAAAATGCCTTGAGATTTGCTTTTTCTAATGACATTCCCGCAGCCATAGGATGCCCTCCAAAACTCCCCAACAATTCGCGATGGACATCAATTTTTGCAAACATATCGTAAGTGGGGATGCTACGCCCCGAACCTTTGATCATCCCATCAGTATTTGCGTCGGTGAATACAATCGTGGGACGATAGTAAAAGTCTTTGATTCGCCCAGCGATAATTCCTGCGATACTCTCGTGGATGGACGGATCGTAGACGACGATCACCGATTCCTTATCGAGATGATTGGCATCGACCTGTTCTTTCACCTTGTTAAACCCTTCTTCTGTGAGTTGTTTTCTTTCGTTATTGAGTAAGACCAACTCTTTCGCATAGCGATCGACTAAATCCATATCCTCTTCTAAGAAAAGCTCTACGCCAAGTTTCGCCGTGGACAACCTCCCGCCAGCGTTGATACACGGTCCGATGATAAATCCTAACGCATATGCATCTACGGGCTTTTCCCATTTGTTTTCGTGGACCAACCGTTGTATACCGTAATTTTCCGTCAAATTGATTCGCTTTAGCCCTTCAACGACAAAAATCCGATTCTCATCGACCAAGTCGACGATATCGCAAACCGTCCCCATGGCCACATACTCTATCAAATCGAAGAGGTATTCATCATCCCCATCCATGGTCGCATACAGTCCTTGAATGAGCTTAAACGCCACGCCAGCGCCGCATAACGCCTTAAATGGATAGCTACAGTCTCCTCGGTTGGGATTGAGGACTGCATTGGCCACAGGAAGCTTTTCAACGCCATTTTCAATCGCCAATTGATGGTGATCGGTCACGATGACCTTTATGCCCTTTTCTCTTGCGGATTCCAAAGCTTCAAAAGCGGATATTCCGTTATCGCATGTGATAATGAGATCGACCCCATCTTCATAAGCTTGTTGGACAATTCCTGTATTTATCCCATATCCCTCTTCGATCCGATCAGGAATAGCGTAGGTCACCAACTCCGTGTAGGGCATCAACCCGTCGATCAACGTCATCGTAGCTGAATTGCCATCTTGGTCGTAATCGCCAACGATGCGTATGGCTCCTCCTGATTCAATCGTCTCAGAAAGTAGAGCCACTGCAACGTCCATGTCCTTCATCAAAAAGGGGTCGTGTAGCCCTTCCATCGTTGGCTTAGTAAAAGAAGCGATCGCCGAAGGATCGATAATATCGCGATTGGCGATGATCAGCCGTTGAAGTTTGGTCAAACGATCACCACAGAGTTTGGTGACAATCTCATAGTTTTCTTTTTTGTTGTACATAAACCAATTTTTCATGTATACCTCAGATCCTTATAAAAAAACAAAAGCAGTGTCACCACTACTTTTATCTTTTGCTATTCATACCGTTGTCAATTACTTGTATTCCTTTGGTTCGATCCCGTCCCCTTGGTCTTTGGGAATCACGTTTAAAATTGCGGATTTTGTAAACTCAATCGCCGTCTTTTGGTCCGTGGAAGCGATGATGATCGTGTCTTCATTCAATTGGGTAATCGTGCCCTTGACACCGCCGACGGTGACGATATCGTCTCCGACTTTCAAGTTAGAGCGCATATCGCGCATCTCTTGGTCACGCTTTTTTTGTGGGCGAATCATCATGAAATACATCATGCCAAATACGACGATAAGAGGGGCAAATCCTAGTAACTGTTCCATTCTTTAATCTCCTTTATTTGTGGTAGTCATATCCAAATCGATCGTAAAACTCGTGCTTAAAAGCTAAGAAGCGATCTTCAACTATCGATTGACGAATATTCTTCATTAAGTTTATCAAAAAATGCAGATTGTGTATAGTTATTAATCTCGCACCTAAGATTTCATTGAGGTTGATCAAATGCCGGATGTAAGCTTTAGTGTGATTTCTACAACAGTAGCAATCACAATCTGGATCTAAAGGCGTAAAATCCTCAGCGTAAGCCGCGTTGCGCACAGTTACCTTTCCCCTGGACGTCAGCGCCGTCCCGTTGCGAGCGATACGCGTCGGGAGCACACAATCCGCCATATCCATGCCCGATTCCACCATCTCAAACAAATAATCCGGCGTCCCAACTCCCATCAAGTAGCGCGGTTTATCCTCGGGAAGAAAGTCGACGACGTACTCAAGCTGATCGATCATCGTCTGCCGATCTTCACCGACACTCAATCCACCGATGGCGTAACCATCAAAGTCCATCGCCACTGTCGCCAGGGCGCTCTCTTTTCTTAAATCCTTGTACATGCCACCCTGCACGATGCCAAATAGCGCTTGATCCGTCTGATTGTAATCCTTACAGCGCTGTGCCCAACGCAAAGTGCGCTCCATAGATTGTTTAGCGTAGTCGTAAGTTGCCGGATAGGGTATGCACTCGTCAAATGCCATCATAATATCTGAACCCAAATCATTTTGGATTTCTATGGATTTTTCGGGGCTGATAAAGTGTTTAGACCCATCGATGTGGGACCTGAAATGCACCCCTTCTTCAACGATTTTCCGGTTCTCATTTAAACTAAAGACTTGAAAACCACCACTATCGGTGAGTATCGGTCGCTTCCAATTCATGAACTGATGAAGACCCCCTGCCTTTCGCATAATCTCTTGGCCTGGCTTCAAATAGAGATGGTAGGTGTTGCCCAATATGATTTGTGCATCCAAATCGTACAGTTCTTGAGAGGACATGGTTTTTACGGTAGCTCGAGTGCCAACAGGCATAAAAACCGGCGTTTGGATATCGCCTCTCGGGGTGTGGATCACCCCTGCCCTCGCCTTTGTCTCTGTGGATTTTGCGTGTAATTCGTATGTTACTGTCACGTTGTCTCCTCTGTAATTATCATCGCATCGCCAAAACTAAAAAAGCGATAGCATTCTTTCGTTGCACATCGATAGGCGTCCATAATATGATCTCTTCCAGCAAACGCTGATACCAACATCATCAATGTGGATTTAGGCAAATGAAAGTTCGTGATCAACCCATCGATCACTTGGAACCTGTAGCCAGGATAAATAAAAATATCCGTCCAACCTGACTTAGCAACGACTTTACCCGCATCACGTGCCACCGACTCCAATGTACGAGTCGATGTGGTACCAACGGCAAACACTCGGCCTCCTTTGGCTTTAGTATCGGCGATGAGTGCAGCCGTCTCTTCGGGCACAGTATAAAACTCCGAATGCATTTTGTGTTCGAGAACATCGTCCACTTTTACGGGTCGAAATGTCCCCAGCCCCACGTGTAGCGTCAAGTAGCCAATGCGTACGCCTTTGTCGGCAATTTGTTGAAGCAGTGACTCGGTAAAGTGAAGTCCTGCAGTCGGCGCTGCCGATGATCCCAGTTCCTTGGCGTATACTGTTTGATACCGCTCTTTATCTTCCAATCTCTCTTTGATGTATGGCGGTAGCGGCATCTCCCCTAAACGGTCCAAATGCGCTTCAAAAATTCCATCATAATCAAAGGCAAGGGTTCTAAGTCCTTCCTCGTCGATAGCGACCACTTTCGCCGACAACGCATCGTCAAAGACCACTTGGGTGCCAACTTTCATTTTCCTGCCCGGTTTAACCAAACACTCCCAGCATTTTTCGCCGTTTTTCTTCAGCAACAACACCTCGATCAACTCATCTTTACCGTGGCGATGTCCGTAAAGTCGAGCAGGCAGCACACGAGAATCGTTGACGATCAGGGCATCTCCAGGTTCTAAATACGTCGTAATATCGCTAAAACGACCGTGGGTGATCTTCCCTGATACTCGATCCAATACCATTAACCGCGATTCTTGGCGGTTGGCGATGGGATGCTGAGCGATCAGCGATTCATCCAGGTCAAAATCAAATGCCTCAACTTTCATAATCCATCCTATCTACCCCATAGTGTTTGTAAGCCCGCGGACTAACAATCCTGCCTCTCGGCGTTCGATTTAAGAAGCCGATCTGCAACAAATAAGGTTCATAAACATCTTCAATCGTCACTCGCTCCTCGCCAGTGGAGGCAGCGATAGTATCGATCCCTACTGGACCCCCATCGAAGTTTTCAATAATCGTCATAATGATTCTACGGTCTACATTATCGAGTCCTCGATCATCAATCTCGAGAAGATTGAGACCTTTCTTGCTCACCTGTTCTGTGACGATGCCATCAGCTCGCACCTGAGCATAGTCTCTCACACGTCTCAACAAACGGTTGGCAATACGCGGAGTACCACGGGATCGACGAGCAATTTCATCGGCGCCGCCACTGTCGATCGCCACATCTAATATCGATGCCGATCGATTGACAATGTGGGACAAGTCCACTGTGTCATAAAGCTCTAAGTTGAGCATAACCCCAAAGCGATCTCGCAAGGGCGAGCTCAACATACCCGCTCGAGTCGTAGCCCCGATCAACGTAAAATGTTCCAAATCGATGCGCAAACTCCGTGCGCTTGGCCCTTTACCAATGATTATATCCAGCGCAAAGTCCTCCATCGCCGGGTAAAGCACCTCTTCAACGTTTCGGTTGATGCGGTGAATCTCATCGATGAACAAAATATCCCCTTCGTTGAGATTGGTTAAAATACTCGCCAAATCCCCTTGTTTTTCGATGGCGGGCCCCGAAGTTACTCGGATGTTGACGCCCATCTCATTGGCTATGATATTGGCAAGAGTGGTTTTTCCCAAACCAGGTGGCCCGTGGAGTAACACGTGATCCAACGATTCACCACGCTCTCTCGCCGCTTGGATAAAAATATCCAATTTTTCCTTCGCTTTATCTTGACCGATATAGTCTTTCATCCATTTCGGTCGTAGGCTAAAGTCTATCCCTCTATCCTCTTCAATCTGAACACTGCCCACAATGCGTTCGTTGGCATCGCGCATAGGTCACCTCCTCACTTCGATAGCCTTTTAAGCCCTTCTTTGATCAACATTTCCAAACTCGCCGATCCGTCTACATGAGACAGTGCCGACACCACATCCGATCGATAGTACCCTAAATTGATCAACGCCTCAACAGCGGTTTCCCGATCATCTGTCAATGGCGTATCAGGTGCTATGACCGGGACAAAGTTATCTTGTTTAATCTTATCTACCAGTTCCAAGACGATACGACTGGCCGTTTTCTTTCCAATGCCAGGGGCTTTTGACAGCATGGCGATATCATTCGTTAACACTGCCGTCTTAATCGCATCAACAGATAGGGTGGACATAATCGACAGACCGTTTTTGGGCCCAATGGATGAGATACCGGTCAATAACAAATACATTGATAATTCTTGGTGGGTCAAAAAACCATATAAAAAAACACCATCTTCTCGAACGACGAAGTCGGTGTAGATTTTTTGCGAATCATAGAGATTCAACGCCTCGCAAGTGGTAACCGACGTTTGAATTTTGTATCCTATCCCGTTGTTTTCAAGCACAATGTAGTTTTCCCCAATGTGTTGAATCTCTCCTATAATATACTGAAACATAAAGTCCTCATTTCATTTTATAAAGGTCCTTGAATTTCAAGCCAAAGGCGTGACAAATCGCGACCGCAAGAGCATCCGCAGCATCATCTGGCTTAGGTATGCCGTTTAAGTTCAAGAGCATTTTAACATTCTCTTGAATCTGTTGTTTGTCCGCACGCCCATACCCAGTCACCGCTTGTTTTACTTGCAAAGGGGTGTATTCGTATACGGGAATTGATGCATTAACCGCCGTTAATATCTCAACACCACGCGCTTGCCCTACCAAAATAGCCGTCGAGACGTTTTTGTTGAAAAACAACTCTTCGATAGCCATATCGTCTGGGGAATACTGGCGTATAATATCTTGAAGTTCATCGTAAATCACTTTTAAACGTTGTGGCGTTTCACTAGTCGATGCCGTTGTCACACAGCCGTACTCAAGCATTTGCATGCGGTTGCCTTCAACTTCGATAATACCGTAGCCCATTATCGCAAGACCTGGATCGATGCCCAATATTCTCATTAGAGATACCTTTTTAGTACCGCGTCATTTAACCCCGTCCAATAGGCATCTAAGTACACGCGGCAAATATTGCGCACTAAATAAAGGACAAATTTTCGATAGACCATCGAAAGTTCCGCAATAGTCAGGTAGTCTTCATCAAAAACGATGTTGCTCGCGTCCTCATAATCGATGATCAATTGTTTGTCCAAATAACGGTTGAGGTTATAGATCTTATGGCGAATCACTTTATCACAATAGTAGTTGGCCAATTTCTTAATCGATCGTTTTAAAGCGTCTTTACGTTGAATCTCGTTACAATAGCTAACTTGCATCTTCAACACTCTGCGCTCATTCGTTTGATGAAAGAGCGTAGTCGCATTGTAAAGATACTCCGCACCAAAAATTTCGAGTCCAGCGTATTCTAACTGATCAACTTTGGACTTGTCTCTTAAAGCATGGCGATACCCGTGAAGGTACATGGCCAGTTCAAATCGATTGGTATCATCGTTGATCAAACGTTTTAGGGTATGTATAATCCCGTCTTTATCTTTACGGTGTTTGAGCGTTCGCTTCAAAGCCGATCCAATATTACGTGTACATTGGTACTTTGGCATCAAAGCGCTAATATTGCTTTGATGATCAAGAATAGAAAGAAGGACATGGATGGCATTGGGATCGCTATTATATAAAAAGCTGTATTCCAACTGACGTTCCAAATAATCCGATTCTCTTGGACTTAATACCATCATATCCCCCCTTTCTTTCGATTTAAAGAAAAAATAAAGGACACGCCTCTTTTCCTAGTGCTCCGTGTGAAATCCTTAATCGGCACGCAGTCACCACATCGGAAAACAGTCCTGTCCTGTCGGCTCCTCAATGCGCTAAATTTGAGCGCAAAAAAAAGAGGCCTTTATTTTGATTGTCATAACCTTTAGATTTGTAGCGCAAAAACCGGTTCTTTCTCCATGCTCAACGCATGTACCGTATCGATAACAAAAGAAAAAACGGCGACATTTAAGGACATTGCAAAATCGAGATCTTTGCCTGCACCAGGTTCTGCTGCGTACTGCTCGACTGCGCCTTCAATAAAAGCCGTCAGGGCATGACGGAGCGATACCACGTCAAACGCTTCAGCTTCGAGTGAACACTGTAAGGGCTGCTCTTCAAAATCGTGTGCCATAGCTAAGGTATTTAGTCGTTTTTCGTAAGTGACGTGCTTAATCATGTTGTCGTCAAAAGTCCAACGTTCAAAGTGTGGTTGACAACAATAGTCGGATAAGTAGTGGCTTATCACACCTAATTTTCTGCTAAACACACTTTTACTGATGCTTTCGAACAGATAACTGGAGTCAAAAAAACGCGTAATGTAGATCAATCCTATAATTTCGTTAACGACAAAATCCAAACTTTCCGCTTGGTAGTGTCGATAGAGTCTGTATTTCGGTAAAATATCCGGAGCTACAGAACCCCAAAGAAGTTTTCTTTCGTTTAATTTTATATTGTAGCGTTCTTCAATCGTCTTGTTTACTTTTCGAGCAATGATTTTGTGTGTTTCAGCAAAAATAATTAACACTCCCTTTCTCATTGCTAACATCATACCTCCAAGAGGCAAAAAAGTCAAGGTAAACCCCCTTGCCAACTCATCCCTTTAGAATCGCGACTCTGAGAGCGCTAATCTCTATTTTCAGCCATTCTATCCCGATAATCGGCTAAATCTTCTGTTGGAATTTGGAAAATCTGAGCTCATCGCCAAACCGCAAACAAAGAAAAAAACTATGCCAATAATCATCGGAAAAGGCCATGATTTGAAATCTAACTTAGGGACCTGATGGGATGAAATAAAGTACACAACTAGGCCAGCAACATACATCCCAATACTTAACCATTGGTACAATCTCAACCCATTAATAATCGGTGTCAAGGGTTCTCCTCTAAAAGATTCTTCGATAAATCGCGTCGCTCCTGCTCCGATTAAATAACTCCCGATAATAACGGTAGCCTCTACACGTAATAGCCATAAAAAAAACAAATAACACCCTAGAATTAAATTTCCTACCATAGAGTAGAGTTGTGTCGGATGGATAGATACATGACATTTATTGGACAGAGCACATACTCTTGAATGGGGATTGGTGACCACAATCCCTCGCTCTGCTGTGGTGTCGTCGCCGTGGCAACACCCTTGGACCAAACAACGCACCCTGCCAATTCCCTGAACCCACGGAGCTGCAAAAGAAACTCCTGCCAGCACCGTCAGTGATTCAGGAAAGGGTATACTTAGGCCCACCCCCAACAAACTTATCCCTAATAATCCGCCAAAATACCCAAATGGCCGGCTCAATTGATTTGACGATCCGACAAACACTTGTCCTATCAATGCAGAGCCCAACAGACCCGCCAACATGAAAATGACAATATAGATCAAACCTGACTTACCGACAACAAGAGTCATCACTGCCGCACCAATACCGCCAGCCAAACCAGAGTAAAGAAAATGATTCATCACACGAAGGGGACCAAATTGCCAAGACTTCCAACTATTTGCGCGTTTTTCCGCCCAATGAATCAAATAATGCCATAGACGATCTAAGTGAATAAAATGTGCTATTGGCGCTAAGATACGTCGAGCCCCGAGAATGGGATGAGGTAATCTTCCAAAACGCTGTTTAAGATCATGGTTTTCATAGCCTATGGCCAATGCAACGCAACCTGCGATGACTACAGGCGTCAAAATATACACTCCTGATGATGACTTCATGACAATAGCACCACCGAATACAATTAATGAAAATCCAACGTATATGGGATGAGCAATCCAGCCATATATCCCATCGGTCACCAATTTTTTTGGCGGGTAGGCATTCATTGGAAGCCCTTTACCCTTCATCTTAATATCCAACATCGCCCAGCACATGATAATGAGACCAACAAGTGCGAAAACACCACCGATGTTCGGTGATAGAACCAATGGTAAATCGATAGTCAGCTTTTGAGATAATAGATATAAATAAATGGGGATGATCACGGCAAATAATGAGCCATAAGCAATTTTACCAAGTTTTCTCATCCCCATAACACATCCTTATATATCACCTTTCCGCACTCCCCATTAAACCTAGCGATACCGGTGTATTTCCTTTCTTTGATATGCTTTAAGCCCTTTGGCAAAAAAAGTGCCGAAAAAGACCGTTCACCAAGAATGCTTTCGGATACCACGCCCACGCGCAGATCATCTGCCCTGCCAAGTTGGAGTAACGCATTGTTGCCACGAATGAACGCCCCTTCAAATTGAAGATCTCCTACTTCACCACAATCATCCCAACCACGACTCACAGGAGAATTTCCATTCCAATCAACCCAAACAAAATAACGTTTCGATTCTTCAGCCAACCATCTCCCCCATCTAAGGTAAGTAAAAGGCAACTTCCAAATCGGTATGGTATTTCGACAACCTCGCCATACCCTTTTCCTAAATAACGGTTTTGCCCATGAACAATCGTCACATCGGAACCAATGGCGAAGCAATGCCAAAAAATATCGCCCTGCTCGGTTTGCAGGAGATGTTGAGATCCCACATCCTGCCCACCCTCCCATAAACCCGAACCCTGTAGATAATCGTTTCTCCATTGGCCCCCTCCGAAGCGATCGAGTCTGCCACGGCGAAAGGACTGAAATTGACGGGTCCTTGAATTGGGATGTTTTATGATGATACACTCGTAAGGAATTTTCAGTGGACCAAGTTCTAGAATCGCAGAATAAATCACGACGACCGTACCCTCATCCGTCACACAATCCAAATAGTACTTCACCAGTCTCAAAGGCGCCCCCTTTCAACAGAACAACAAAGCGAATAACGGCTGACATTAGAATCTACCATCATCCTTTACAACTCAATACGGTCATATCCCATGGAATATCACTAGCCTCTAGCTCCGCTATTATCGATTTAATTAAATCGAGATTTTCATCGACCGAAGCATCAATGCCAATACTATGGATTTGATAATCCTTTATCGCAGTGATCAACGCTTTGTAAAAAAGATCCTCATACGTATGGTCCCAATCTCTATTAGGTGAAATCAATAGATATCGAGCGTCCAGCTTTCCCGCAGGAATCGCTTGAACACGGTAACTTTCGAGGCTCGTCAAGTAGCTAAGAGCGTCCCCGACAATAGGCCCACCCAGATCAATTAAGGTTTGATAAGACTTATCGATGAGGACATGACTTCCGAAGTACAAAATACCATCTGCTTCAATCGAAAAAACACTATCTGAAACGACACGATACTCAATCATAATATCTCCTCAAATAAAAATAAGCGCCGGAATTATCCGACGCTCTGGCGCACTGTGAGGGATTCGAACCCCCGACCTTTCGGTTCGTAGCCGAACGCTCTATCCAGCTGGGCTAACAGTGCATATACCCATTTTCAATAAAAATGGAGCGGAAGACGAGATTCGAACTCGCGACCCTCGCCT
>CAZHRC010000008.1:0-91212 GCA_964533865.1 uncultured Peptoniphilaceae bacterium | reverse complement strand
GCTTCGCCGTACGCGAAGGCGGAAGAACCGTAGCATCTGGTGTTGTTACCAAAATTCTTGCATAAAAACACATAAAACAGCCTTCGGGCTGTTTTTTTATGCGAAAAATCGGGGGTGTTATCGCAATAAATGCCTCCGACGATCCAGTATACATTGACGAAAAAGGCATAAAATGCTAAAATTGATAAATATATCGTAAAGGAGGATACATATGAAGAAAAAATGGATTGCTATGTTATTGGTAGTCGCTCTCGTACTACCTGTGTTAGCGGCTTGTGGAGGGGAAGCGCCTACAGAAAACGGTGGTGCACCTACCCAAGAGACGGGCACACAAACGGGAACAGTTGACAAGAAGGCGCCTTTGGCGGGTACGGCAAAGGGTGGAAACAAAGCTGGCGATGTGATCAAAATCGGCGTATTTGAGCCGTTGACCGGAGCCAACGCCGCCGGGGGCAAAATGACCCTTGACGGTATCGAAATGGCTCACGCAGAAGTGGGCGAAGTTTTGGGTAAAAAAGTTGAATTGGTCACCCTAGACAATAAAGGGGAAAAAGTAGAATCGACCAATGCGGTGCAACGCTTAGTCGACAGTGAAAAAGTCGTCGCAATCATCGGTTCTTACGGCTCCAGTAGCTCCATGGCAGCTGGACCTGTGGTGAAAGAAGCAGAAGTCCCAGCCGTGGGCTGTTCTCCGACAAATCCTTTGGTCACTTTGAACAACGAATACTATTTCCGTGTATGCTTTATCGATCCCTTCCAAGGTGCGGTTATGGCAAACTATGCGGTCAACGATTTGAAAGCAAAAACGGCTGCCATCATTCTTGACGTTCAAAGCGATTATTCGGTTGGATTGACCAACTACTTCAAAAAAGCCTTTATCGAAGCGACTGGCGATGAGAAATCCATCGTTGCAGAAGCCAACTTCAACACTGGGGATAAGGACTTTAACGCCCAATTGACCAATGTTCAATCGGCAAATCCAGATGTTATTTTCGCACCGAGCGCGTCAGGCGACGGAGCGCTTATGATTAAACAAGCCCGCGACAAGGGAATTACGGCACCGTTTTTAGGTGGTGACACTTGGGAAGCACCTGAGTTTATCTCCATCGGTGGTAGCGCAGTGGAAGGGGCGGCGTACAGTTCTCACTTCTCCGCAGAAAAACCCTTGAATGACGTGTCTCAAAAATTCTTGGAAGCCTACAAAGCGAAATTCAATCGCGAGGCTGACGGTTTTGCGGCGCTGGGCTACGACGCTTACATGTTTGTAATTGACGCGATCAAACGCGCAAACAGCGCTGACTCCGTCGCGATTCGCGATGCGATTGCGGTGACGAAGGACTACATCGGCGCAACGGGAACCATTAGCTTAGACGAAAACGGCGACGCTAATAAATCAGCGGTCATCAATCAAGTCAAGGACGGCGCATTTGTCTACTTGACCACTGTCGAACCTGCGGCAGAAGACACTGGAACGGCTGCTCAATAAGAACTTTAAGGAAGGATACATTATGACCGGACAGGTTTTTTTGCAACAGCTTACAGACGCCATATCACTGGGCAGTTTATACGCGCTGATCGCCATAGGCTATACTATGGTCTACGGGATTTTGCGTTTAATCAACTTCGCCCATGGCGAAATATTTATGATGGGCTCATTTGTGGCCTTGTACGCCATCAATACTTTGCCAATTCCCTGGTATTTGTCTTTGGTGGGAACGGTGGTTCTCATAGGCGTCATGGGAATGATCCTAGAACGTTTAGCTTACAAGCCGTTACGAGGCTCAAAGCGCATCACCATATTGATCTCTGCCGTCGGTGCATCCTTCCTGTTACAAAACCTTGCGTTGTTGCTCTTTGGAGGAAGGCCAAAAGCCTTCCCCACTCCGCAGGTTTTTAACAAAGTGATTGCATTGGGTTCGGTATCGGTCAATCTCGTATCGATTATCATTCCAATCACCACATTTGTATTATTGTTTGTCTTAAACTACGTGTTGAAACACACCAAAACGGGGATCGCCATGCGCGCCCTGTCTTCGGACTACGATACGGTCAGTCTTATGGGTGTGGACGTGAATCGGGTTATCTCTTTTACTTTCTTCATCGGTTCTGCACTGGCAGCGGTCGGTGGGATGTTGTGGAGCGTGAAATACCCTTCCCTACTGCCAACTATGGGTGCAGTTCCAGGGATCAAATGCTTTATTGCAGCGGTCATCGGCGGCATCGGCAACATTACCGGCGCGGTGATCGGTGGATTTATGCTGGGCATGATTGAAATTATGCTCATTTGGGCATTGCCTTCCTTGACGGGCTATCGCGACGCTTTTGCGTTTGTGCTCTTGATCGTCATCTTGTTGGTCAAACCGACGGGGATTATGGGCGAAACCATAGCGGAGAAGGTGTAGTATGGTTAAGAATAAAGAAATGAAAACGCTGGGGATCAATATTTTGATCGTCGGAGCCACCGTTCTTCTCGCCACACTAGGTGAGGGAGCTCTCGGCAACTATCAACGCAATATTATGAACTTGGCAGGGGTGTACGTCATCGCTGCCCTAAGTATGAATTTGATCAACGGGTTTACAGGCATGTTCTCTCTCGGTCACGCAGGATTTATGGCCATAGGGGCGTACACCACCGTATTGTTTGTCATGCCAACGGCGGTGAAGCAACAGAACTTTTACATGTCAGCGATCAATCCCTTTTTGTACAAGTTAGGCGCGCCTTTTCCAGTGGCATTGCTCATGGGTGGTTTGGTGGCAGCGGTTATCGGTTTTATCGTTTCGTCTCCCATCCTCCGATTGACCGACGACTACTTGGCCATTGCGACACTGGGTTTCTCTGAAATCATCCGCATATTGATCATCAATTTACAATCGATCACCAACGGGGCTCTTGGCCTAACTGGTGTACCTCGCATGAGTTCCTTATCTTGGGTGTGGGGGTGTGTAGCGCTAAGCTTTGTGCTGATTCGCATGCTGATTCGATCGAGTTATGGGATGGCGTTAGTGGCCATTCGAGAAGACGAGATCGCAGCTCAAAGCATGGGAATTGGCTTGTATAAACACAAAGTCCTCAGTTTTACGGTGGGGTGTTTTTTTGCAGGGGTTGCTGGTGGACTATTAGCTTGCCACACAGGCACCATCGACGCCAACACCTTTACCTTCTCTTTCACCTTCAACATCTTGCTTATGGTCGTTCTCGGCGGTATGGGCAATTTAAAGGGCTCGGTCCTCGCCGCCATCGTAGTGACCTATGCTCAAGAATGGTTGAGGTTTTTGGACGAACCGATCGCCATTGGCGGCATCCAACTGGCGGCAAACCCAGGACTTCGCATGGTGGTCTTTTCCGCCTTGTTGATGATGGTGGTTATCTTTAGAAAAGACAGAACGTTGAAACCGTTGAAACGAGGTGTAAAGCATGCTGAAAATAGCTAATGCAACGATGCGCTTTGGCGGGGTCACAGCGGTCAATGGGGTCAATATCAACGTGCACGACGGCCAAATCGTCGGACTTATCGGACCAAACGGCGCAGGAAAGACCACGGTGTTCAATATGATCACCGGGGTGTACAAGCCTACTGAAGGTGCGATCACCTACGCGCGCGAGGGCAAGGAAGTGGATATCACAGGAATGCGTCCTGATCGCATTACCGATAAGGGGATCTGTCGAACCTTCCAAAACATACGGTTGTTTAAGAGCATGAGCGTGTTCGATAACGTATTTATTGGAAACCACATGAACTTAAAATCCAATCTGCTCTCGGCGGTGGTGCGCCTTCCCAGCTATGTGAAAGAAGAAGCTGCGATAGTGGAGCAAACCGACTACCTACTCGACATTGTCGGTCTCGCCGATGTGAAAAACGAAACCGCATCGAGTCTGCCCTACGGGAAACAACGCCGATTGGAAATCGCAAGGGCGCTAGCCACAAAACCTGAGCTTTTGTTGTTAGATGAGCCAGCGGCAGGCATGAACCCCCAAGAAACCCAAGAGCTCATGGTCTTTATCCGAAAGATTAAAGAGCGTTTTGACCTTTCCATACTGCTCATCGAGCATCACATGGAGCTGGTGATGAACATCTGCGATCACATCTACGTTCTCGACCACGGTGTGCTCATCGCAGAAGGTGACGCCAAGGCGATTCAAGGGGACGAAAAGGTCATCCAGGCCTATTTGGGGGTGGAATGATGCTGAACATCGAGAATTTAAAAGTCAACTACGGCGGAATCGAGGCCGTTCGAGGCATTGATCTCTTTATCGAAGAAGGCCAATTAGTCACTTTAATCGGTGCTAATGGCGCGGGGAAATCTTCCACCCTTCGGGCGATTATGGGCTTAGAGTCGAAGTCCGGCGGCAAGGTTACCTTTGACGGGGAAGACCTGACTCAGAGCAAAACCAAGGACATCGTCAAGAAGGGCATCGTCCTTTGTCCAGAAGGTCGTCACGTCTTTGATCACCTCACCGTTGAAGAAAACCTGATTATGGGAGCTTACACCGTATCGGATAAGGGGAAAATCGAAGAACAGCTCAAAAAGTGTTACGAGATTTTTCCGATTTTGAAAGAGCGCTCTTGGCAAAAAGCCGGGACTTTGTCCGGTGGCGAGCAGCAAATGTTAGCCGTGTCTCGTGCGCTGATGATCGGTCCAAAGATCCTCATGCTCGACGAGCCTTCTTTGGGCTTGGCACCGCTTATGGTTCAAGGGATTTTCGACATTATGAAATCCCTCCATGAACGCGGCATTACCATGATGCTAGTGGAGCAAAACGCGAAAAAAGCCCTAGAAGTGGCGGATTACGCTTACGTCCTAGAAACGGGATCCATCACTTTACAAGGCAAAGGCTCGGAGTTGTTAAACGATCCAAGGGTGCAAAACGCCTATTTGGGAGAAACCATAAAGTAATATTGGGGATATTTCATCGAAAGATGGGATATCCCTATTTTATCGCTGACATGCAAAGACGATGCCTTGTCCAGAGAAATGAGAATCCTAAGAATGCTCCGGAAAAAATGGCGTCCGAAGAAGATTAAGTATTTGATTAACAAGGCTCAAGGTGGGTGTATCACGGATAAGACAATCGACCGAAATAAAGGAGGATACTATGAAAAAGTTCTTTCGAGTTCGTGTGGTTTTTGCGTTTGTTTTCGTGTTGTCGACTTCGGATACAGTGATCGCAGTGAATCTTGAGGAAAAGTTGGAGATCGCCTCGATGGAAACCGAAGTTAAAACTGTCATTGAAGCCTTTACACACCATGCTTTTGACGAAGGGACATTGACGATTGACACCAATTACGACGCTGTCGATCCTAACGCTGATGAGCTGTTAATCTTTTTGAAGGCGAGAAATGAAACTATTCGATTGCGTTATGAAAGTAGCAAAGACTGTAAGCGAACCTTTCAATCCTCCGCCTACACCTACCACGATCTAAGAATCGAAGGGGATTGTGCCTATGCGGATTATGATCGCTTGCAAGAAACCCTTGAAGTCGATTCTATGGGTGAACACGAGACAGGGCATATCGGAAACTATCAGGTTTCGCTGATTAAAATGGCCAGTGGTTGGAAAGTGACTAAAGCTTACTCTGAAAGTCCGTGGAATGATCACTATTTACCAGTGGAGTACCGAACTTTAGAAAAATGTATCAGCGACATCAGAACATGCCATTACAATCGCTAACTGTAGAAGACGAGGAAGTAAGAGCAGAGCGAAGATTGAAGGAACGCAAGGCGGACTTTGAAGGTGTCACCTATATCGTCGATCCCGAGACAATAGGCGAAGTTTATGAGAATCGACGTTACGAAGAGAGCATGTTTGAACAAGGCGAACGGGTTGAACCAGAAACCCTATGGCGTGAAGTGTTTTCAATTTGGATATCAAGGTTTTTGACAACACAATTCCATATGTTCGACAAACGGTATTGACACCGAGTTTGACCCGTGATATGATTTAAAGCAGTAACGAAGAGAAGAGTAGGTACAGGTAGGGTTTCAGCGAGCCTTGTAGAGTGGGAGAAGGCAATATCCGCCGGTATTGAAGAGAGTCTTGGAGCTGTTGTTTCGAGGGAAACCAAGGGGCAACCGGGTATGCCCGTTATAGCATCGGAGTGCTTGTGCGCTCTACGAGGCGGCAATAGCCGCGAAAATGGGTGGCAACACGGTACTTCCGTCCCTGTATGAGAATACATGGGTGGGGGTTTTTTTATTTTCACTGTGAATCATAAGGAGGATAAGATGATCAAAAAGTATAACAAAGTGGTATTGGCGTATTCTGGAGGACTGGACACTTCGGTGATCATTCCTTGGTTGAAGGAAAACTACAGCGCAGAAGTCATCTGCGTAGTTGGTGATGTAGGGCAAGGATCGGAAACGGAAGGGTTGGAAGAAAAGGCGATCGCCACTGGCGCTTCGAAAATCTACATCGAAAACCTCGTTGACGAATTTATCGACGACTTTGCGTTCCCCACGCTAAAGGCAGGGGCGGTCTACGAAGGCACTTATCTATTGGGAACGGCTATTGCGCGACCGGTGATTGCAAAGCGTTTGGTGGAAATCGCCATTGAAGAAGGGGCAGACGCGATTTGTCACGGCTGTACTGGAAAAGGCAACGACCAAGTGCGCTTTGAAATGGCGGTGAAGTACTTTGCGCCAGAGATGCCCATTATCGCACCGTGGAGAATCTGGGATATTCGTTCCCGTGAGGATGCCTTTGCCTATGGGGAAGCGCGCAATGTTCCATTGCCCATCACTCGCGACACCAACTACTCCAAGGACAAAAACCTGTGGCACTTATCCCACGAAGGCTTGGATCTTGAAGACCCTGCGAACGAACCGGACTACGATAAAATACTCGAGCTTTCCGTTTCGCCAGAAAATGCACCTGACGAACCAACCTACGTGACCATCTCCTACGAAGCGGGTGTCCCTGTGGCACTAAACGGCGTAGAGATGAAAGGCGCAGATCTTTTGACCGAGCTCAACCGAATCGGCGGCGAAAACGGCATTGGTATCGACGATATGGTGGAAAACCGCCTAGTGGGCATTAAAGTCCGCGGCGTTTACGAAAATATGGGTGCTGCGATCTTGTACCGTGGTTTACAAAATCTTCAAGCGATTACTTTGGATCGCGAAACTTTGCACTTTAAAGAGCATTTGAGCCTGAAGTTTGCAGAGTTGGTTTATAACGGTCAATGGTTCTCGCCTCTACGCGCCAACATCTCCGCTTTTATGGATAGTGCGATGGCACGTGTAACTGGAGATGCTAAACTGAAACTCTACAAAGGCAACATGATTAACGCCGGCGTCACCAGCCCATACTCTTTGTACTCTGAAGAATTTGCCACATTTGGCGAAGACGCTGTTTACGATCACGCTGATGCGGGCGGATTTATCACCCTTTACTCATTGCCGACTCGAGTTCACTCCTTGATGCTTGAGAAAAACGGTTTGGATAAATAGCCGATGAAATTGTGGCAAGGCCGTTTTCAAAAACAATTGGATCAAGTCGCAGACGCGTTTAACCGATCCATCGATGTGGATTGCGCGATGATCTTAGAGGATATCCAAGGATCGATCGCCCATGCAAAAATGCTGGGCGCCACTTCCATCATCGCAAGCGAAGATTGTGAAGCCATCGTTAAAGGATTGGAAGGCATTTTGGTGGACGTGGAGAAGGGGGCGCTCCCCATCGATAGGGAAGCCGAAGACGTGCATATGTTTGTGGAACAGGTGCTCACCGAGCGCATTGGTGAGGCGGGTAAGCGCCTACACACGGCGCGCAGTCGAAACGACCAAGTCGCCACAGACCTTAGACTCCACTTGAGACGACGCATCGACGAGTTGAGTGCGAGTTTGCTAAGCGTTCAGGACGCGTTGATCGCCGTAGCAACGGAGCATACCGAAAGCGTCATGCCGGGCTATACTCACCTTCAAGTGGCCCAACCGGTTACCTTTGGTCATCACTTGATGGCCTATGTGCAAATGTTCATGCGGGATTTGAATCGGTTAGAGGACTGTAAAGCTCGAATGAACGTCTTGCCTCTGGGCAGCGGTGCACTGGCGGCGACGACCCACCCCATCGACCGCCACGCGGTCAAAGATCTCTTGGGGTTTGACGCCATAAGTGAAAACAGTATGGACGGCGTTTCGGACAGGGATTTTGTGATGGAACTTCACAGCGTGTTGTCTCTCATCATGATGCATCTTTCCCGGCTATCCGAGGAGATGATCATCTGGTCGAGTCAAGAGTTTAAATTTGTTGAACTCGATGACAGCTTCACCACAGGGTCATCGATTATGCCGCAAAAGAAAAACCCGGATATGTGCGAGCTGATTCGCGGAAAGACCGGCAGGGTATACGGCAACCTGATGGGGGCGTTGACGATGATGAAGGGTCTGCCTCTAGCCTACAACAAAGATATGCAAGAGGACAAAGAAGCCATCTTCGACAGTGTGGAAACCGTGTCCGATTGTTTGACGGTGTTGGCGCCTATGGTGGAGACCATGGTCGTCAAGGTAGACAATCTGCGTCAAAAAGCTGCCGAAGGCTTTATCAATGCGACGGACCTCGCGGACTATCTTGTGGGCAAGGGAATGGCATTTCGAGATGCCTATCGCTTAACCGGCGAGCTGGTGAAAGAGGCGATCGCGCTAAACACCACATTGGAAGAGCTTTCATTGGAACACCTTCGTGAAAAGACGCTATTGATTGAGAAGGATATCTATGATGCGATCTCGATAGAAACCATGCTCAATGGTCGCGCTACACCAGGTGGGCCAGCTCCAAAGGCGGTGAAGGCACAAATTGATCAGGCGAAAGAAGCCTTGAGCGCTTACAGAAAATAGATCGTCTAAGCTCTATACAAAAAGCAGTCAGTAGCGGTTTTGCCATCGGTAGAACAGGTCGATTGAGAAGATGATCATGGGCTATGGATTTGACGACAGGAAATATATCGGGTAAAATAAATTCTAGACAAAAAAGCGAAAAAATCTGTAAAAAACCTCGCAAAGTGCTTGCATTTTGCGAGGTTTTGTTATATTATATCATGGTGCCCGAAATACGGAAGATACGTTGAAGTGGGAGGTTGCCCAGAATTTAGACGTCTTATGTATTGGACCACTCCTGTTACTGGGGATATTTCCATGGAGCAGCAAGACCTCGAGTCGAGCGAGCGAATCCGATTTTCGGGAAAAATCGAATACGATTAGGGCACACCCGGATGAGTGTATCGGAGAACGCTAAAAGACAATTGTCTAAGGAGGACAGAAAATATGGCTACAAAGCAAAAGATCAGAATTAGGTTAAGAGCTTATGATCACGAAGTGATCGACAATTCCGCACAAAAAATCGTCGACGCGGCAAAACGCACCGGAGCAGAAGTTGCCGGGCCGATTCCGCTACCGACTGAAAAAGAGATCATCACGATCTTGCGCGCGGTTCACAAGTACAAGGATTCCAGAGAGCAGTTTGAACAACGCACTCACAAAAGATTGATCGATATCATCAATCCTAATCCAAAGACTTTAGATGCCCTTAAAAAGCTGAATTTACCAGCGGGCGTCGACATTGAGATAAAGCTGTAGTCTTAGAATGATTGCTTTTGCAATCCGCTGTAAGTAGAGGAGGAGCACTCGTGAAGAGTATTTTAGGAAAGAAAATTGGCATGACCCAAGTCTTCACCGAAGACGGTGCGGTTGTTCCAGTAACGGTGGTTCAAGCAGGACCGATGATCGTTACACAAATCAAGACAGTTGAAAAAGATGGTTATTCCGCAGTTCAAGTCGGTTATTTCGACACGAAACAAATGAGAGTCAAGAAACCGATCAAAGGTATCCTTGACAAAGCTAACGCTGGTTTCAAGAAATACCTTCGCGAATTCAAAATCGCTGAAGGGGAAACTTTTGAACTCGGCCAAGCGTTAAATGTGGACATGTTCCAAGAAAACGACGTGGTCGACGTTATCGGTACGTCAAAAGGTAAGGGAACTCAAGGTTCGATCAAACGTCACAACTACTCCAGAGGACCTATGGGCCACGGTTCCAAATCCCACAGAGTAGCTGGTGCAAGATCAGCTGGTTCTTACCCAGCACGTGTTTTCCCAGGCAGAAAAGGCTCTGGTAAAATGGGTCATGATCGTGTAACGGTTCAAAACTTAACTGTCGTTCGCGTAGATCAAGACAATCAATTGATTCTGATCAAAGGCGCTATTCCCGGACCTAAAGGTGGCCTTGTCACCGTTCGTGAAGCAGTCAAGTCGACGAAATAGCGTATAGGAAGGGGGATTTGAAATGCCTAAGGTAAATGTACTAAACCAACTAGGAGAACACGTTGGTGAAATGGAGCTTCCAGAAGGCTTGTTCGGTATCAAAATCAACGAACATGCTGTCTACGAAGTCGTTAAAAACCAACTTGCCAATAAAAGACAAGGAACACAATCCGCAAAAACCCGTGCAGAAGTTCGCGGTGGAGGCAGAAAGCCATGGCGTCAAAAGGGCACAGGCCGTGCTCGCCAAGGAAGTACGCGCTCACCACAATGGACTGGCGGTGGCGTTGTGTTTGCACCAAAGCCGAGAGATTATAGCTATAAAGTACCTAAGAAGATTAAGCGTCTAGCTCTTAAGAGCGCGTTGTCTTCCAAAGTCAAAGAAGAAGAAATCATTGTATTGGATAAGCTTCACCTGGAAGCTATTAGCACAAAGGAAGCCGTTCGCGTGTTAGATGCGATTAAAGCTGAAAAAAGAGCGCTTGTGGTCATCGGTGAAAAAGATGACACCATCTACCGTTCTTTCAAAAACATTCCTCTTGTGGACACGGTAGTCGTTAACAACATGAACGTTTACGACATTATCCGATACGACTCCTTCATCATCACTCAAGATGCGTTGAAGGTTTGTGAGGAGGTATTCGCATAATGTTGAACGCTTACGATATTATTATTAGCCCCATCGTCACTGAGCAATCCATGGAGCAAATGGAAGAGAACAAATACACGTTCAAAGTGGCAAAAGGCGCAAACAAGTCTGAGATCAAGAAAGCGGTAGAAACTATTTTTGGCGTTAAAGTTGAAAAAGTCAACACCATGAATCGCAGAGGTAAAACGAGAAGAGTCGGCATGACTCGTGGAAAGAACTCGGATTGGAAAAAGGCCATCGTCAAGTTGACCGATGATTCCAAGACGATTGAATTCTTCGAAGGTCTGTAGACCGTACAACCGTCAATTAGACATTTTCCGCTCAGCCTTTAAGGTTGTGGACGAAACCACAGCGGCGTGTAAAGGCGCGCGAGCACAGATAAGGAGTGAATACACATGGCTATTAGAAAGTATAAACCGACTTCTCCTGGACTTCGTACGATGTCTGTCTCCACTTTCGAAGAGATCACAAAGACGAAGCCAGAAAAGTCGTTAACTACAGACCTGAATCAATCAGGCGGTAGAAATAACAAAGGTAGAACCACCATCCGTTTTAGAGGCGGCGGTGTGAAACGCAAATACAGAATCATCGACTTCAAACGTAGAAAAGATGGTGTCCCTGGAAAAGTGGCAGCGATCGAATACGATCCAAACCGCTCAGCGAACATCGCGTTAATCTTCTATGTCGACGGTGAAAAACGCTACATCTTAGCGCCAAACGGCATTAAAGTAGGCGATATGATAGAAAGTGGCCCAGAAGCGGATATCGTCATCGGAAACGCATTGCCATTGGCAAACATTCCAGTCGGTACCATGGTACACAACATCGAAATGAAGCCGGGCAAAGGCGGACAACTTGCGCGCACAGCTGGTGCTGAAGCGCAATTAATGGCTAAAGAAGGCCGTTTCGCACAACTCCGTCTTCCATCAGGCGAGTTCCGTCTGATCCACTTGGAATGTCGTGCAACGATAGGTCAAGTCGGAAACACCACTCATGAGCTGATCACGATTGGTAAAGCTGGTCGTAACCGCAAAATGGGTAGACGTCCTCACGTTAGAGGTTCGGCGATGAACCCAGTAGACCATCCACACGGTGGTGGGGAAGGGCGCGCACCAATCGGTCGTCCAGCTCCGTCAACACCATGGGGTAAACCGGCACTGGGACTTAAGACCCGCGATAAGAACAAAAAGTCTGATAAGTACATCGTCAGAAGAAGAACGAAATAGGCGAGGAGGACATAATGAGCAGATCTCTTAAAAAAGGACCTTTTTGCGACGATCATTTGATGAAAAAGGTGGAAGTGTTAAACGAGAAAAACGACAAGAAGGTCATTAAAACATGGTCTCGTCGATCCACTATTTTCCCGGATTTCGTCGGTCATACAATAGCCGTACACGATGGCAGAAAACACGTGCCAATTTATATTACAGAAGACATGGTTGGCCATAAACTTGGTGAATTCGTACCGACTCGTACCTTCAGAGGTCACGCAGGCAAGTCCGACAAGACCAGTCAAGTGAGAAGGTAGAAAGGAGTAGATGATGGAAGCTAGAGCTATTGCAAAATATGAAAGAATCTCTCCCTTAAAGGTACATTACATTTGTAAGGAAATCCGTGGCAAGAACGTGGATGAAGCGTTGAACATCCTTCGCTTTACACCTAAAAAAGGTGCGCGCATTCTTGAAAAAGTATTGAACTCCGCGATTGCCAATGCAGAAAACAACTTCGGTCTCGATCGCGATGCACTGATTGTATCTCAAGCATTTGCCAATGATGCACCAGTGATGAAAAGATGGCGACCAAAAGCGAAAGGGATGGCGTATCCTATCCTGAAACGCTCCGCACACATCGGCGTGGTTGTCAAAGAAAGAGACTAAGGGGGGAATCATAAAAAATGGGCCAAAAAGTTAATCCACACGGCTTGAGAGTCGGCGTCATCAAAGACTGGGACTCCAAGTGGTTTGCAGATAAAAAGGACTTCGGCGATTTATTGGTTGAAGATCATAAAATTCGTGAATTCGTTAAAAAAGACCAATTTCTCTCCGGCGTTTCTAAAATAGAAATCGAGCGCGCAGCGAATCGCATCAAAGTGACCATCTTTACCGCTAAACCAGGAATGGTCATCGGCAAAGGCGGAGCTGGTGTCGAAGTGCTAAAAGGCAAGATTCAAAAATTAACGGGCAAATCCGTTATCGTCAATGTCGAAGAAATCAAAAACCCAGATGTGAATGCGCAACTCGTCGCAGAAAGCATCGCCAGCCAATTGGAGCGTCGTATTACTTTCCGTCGCGCAATGAAACAATCCATCCAACGCAGCATGCGCGCTGGAGCAAAAGGAATTAAAACCATGGTCAGCGGTCGTTTAGGCGGCGCGGACATCGCTAGAAGCGAAGGCTATAGCGAAGGTACGATTCCACTACAAACACTGCGCGCCGATATCGAATACGGATTCGCTGAAGCGGACACCACCTATGGAAAACTAGGGGTTAAAGTTTGGATTTACAAGGGTGAAGTGCTTCCAGGACAAAAAGCAGCCCCTGAAATCAAACCGCCAAAGCGCGAAAGAGATTCGAGAAGACGTAACGACAGAAAAAGAAATACTAATGCAAAGAGAAACACCGGTGCCGGCGCCAGAGGAAAGGCAAATCCAGGCGCTTAGGGTCTCGACCGGAAGGAGGACGTTCCATGTTAATGCCTAAAAGAGTAAAATATCGTAGAGTCCATCGCGGACGCATGAAGGGCAAAGCACAAAAGGGCAATCAATTGACCTATGGTGACTTTGGTCTACAAGCACTAGAACCTTCATGGATTACTGCGAATCAAATAGAATCCGCTAGACGTGCGATGACAAGACACATCAAACGTGGTGGTAATATCTGGATTAAAGTATTCCCAGACAAGCCTGTAACCAAGAAACCGGCAGAAGTGCGCATGGGTTCTGGTAAAGGTGCGCCTGAATATTGGGTAGCGGTGGTCAAACCAGGCCGCGTCATGTTCGAAATGGGCGGAGTACCAGAAGACATTGCAAGAGAAGCGATGAGACTTGCAGCACACAAACTTCCGATCAAAACGAAGTTTATCAGCCGCCTAGAGGCTCAAAGTGAGAAGGACGGTGAAGCTTAATGAAACCTGCTGAAATTCGAAAAATGTCCGATGCGGACTTAAATAAAAAGTTACACGATTTGAAGGCGGAGCTGTTTAACTTACGCTTCCAATCGGCAACGGGCCAACTTGAAAACCCCAATGCCATCGGAAATGTTAAAAAAGACATTGCACGCGTAAAGACCATTGCTCGCGAGCGCGAGCTTGCAGTTAGCAAGGAGGCTTAACCCGATGGAAAGAAATAAAAGAAAAACCATGACTGGTGTAGTCGTTTCCGATAAAATGGAAAAGACCATCGTCGTTGCGACAAAGACAAAGGTTAAACATCCGGTTTACCACAAAATGATCGCAAAAACCAATAAATTTAAGGCTCACGATGAAGCGAACGAAGCGAGCATCGGAGATATCGTAGAAATTATGGAAACAAGACCCCTGTCGAAAGACAAAAGATGGCGCCTTGTAGAAATACTGGAAAAAGCGAAATAGATTTCGCTAGTTAAGGAGGGTTTCAATGATTCAAGTAGAGAGTCGTATGAGAGTCGCTGACAATTCCGGTGCGCGCGAGCTTTTAGTCATTCGAGTTTTGGGTGGTACTGGCCGCAGATATGCAAATGTCGGAGACATCGTCGTTTGTACGGTTAAAAGCGCAACGCCTGGTGGAGTTGTTAAGAAAGGCGAGATTGTAAAAGCCGTTATCGTGAGAACATCCACTGGTGTTAAACGTACAGACGGAACGTATATAAAATTTGATGATAACGCAGCCGTTATCGTAAAAGATGATAAGTCCCCGGTGGGAACGCGTATATTTGGACCTGTCACGCGTGAGCTTCGGTCTGGTGGTTTCATGAGAATCATCTCACTGGCGCCGGAAGTATTATAGGAGGTGGCAGGAATGCACGTAAAAACCGGAGATAAAGTACAAGTTATCGCAGGAAAGAACAAAGGAGCGACCGGCAAGGTGCTCAATGCTTTCCCAAAGATGGATCGCGTCATCGTTGAAGGCGTTAACATTCTTACAAGACATAAAAAACCGCAAGGCGCTAATCAACAAGGCGGCATCGTCAAAAGCGAAGGTGCGATCAACGCATCCAACGTCCTTTTGTTCTGCCCCAAGTGTGATAAAGGCGTAAGAACTTCTAAGAAAATTCTCGACAACGGGAAAAAAGTTCGCGTTTGCTCCAAGTGCGGCGAACAACTAGACAAGTAAAGGAAAGGAGGAATCATTAGTGACTTCCAGATTAAAAGAAAAATACACTAAAGAAGTCGTTCCTGCTCTAATGGAGCAGTTTCAATACAGAAATGTAATGGAAGTGCCTAAGCTTGAAAAGGTCGTGGTCAACATCGGCGTTGGCGAAGCTAAGGACAATCCAAAAGCCCTAGAGTCCGCTGTAGGTGATTTAACCATCATCACTGGACAAAAACCTGTTATTACCAAAGCGCGTAAATCCATTGCGAACTTCAAACTTCGTGAAGGCATGGCGATTGGTACCAAGGTAACACTACGCGGCGAAAAAATGTACGATTTTTTAGATAAATTGATGAACATCTCCCTTCCTCGTGTACGCGACTTTAGAGGGGTTAACCCATCGTCCTTCGACGGCAGAGGCAACTACGCACTGGGGATCAAAGAACAGTTGATCTTCCCAGAAATCGAGTACGATAAAGTCGATCAAATCCGCGGTATGGATATTATCGTCGTCACTACGGCGAAAACCGACGAGGAGTCCAAAGCGTTTTTAGAGCGTATGGGCATGCCTTTCAAAAAGTAAGAGGAGGAACATCTTTAAATGGCTAAGAAATCGATGATTGCTAAGCAAAAAAGACCGGCGAAGTTTAGTACTCGCGCATATACCAGATGTAAAATCTGCGGACGACCCCACGCGTATTTGAGAAAATACGGGATCTGCCGTATCTGCTTTAGAGAATTGGCATACAAAGGCGCAATTCCAGGTGTGAAAAAGGCAAGCTGGTAATCTTTAAGAGGAGGTAACAAACTATGATGACAGACCCAATCGCGGATATGCTTTCGAGAATCCGCAACGGCAACAGTGCAAAACACGCTTCTGTGGAGATTCCAGCGTCCAATATTAAGAAAGACCTGGCTCAAATCCTCTTGGAAGAGGGTTATATAAAAGGTTATAATGTAACTGAAGACAACAAACAAGGAATGATTACCGTCGATTTGAAATACGATGAAAATGAAGATCGCGTCATTTCCGGTATCAAACGCATTTCCAAACCAGGCCTTCGCGTTTACGTCAAAGGCAACGAAGTGCCAAAGGTACTCGGTGGACTAGGTATTGCGATTATTTCGACTTCCAAAGGCGTCATGACTGACCGCGCTGCTCGTAACAACAGCATCGGCGGCGAAGTGATCTGCTACGTTTGGTAAGCCAAAGAGAATAGAGGAGGAAAAGTCATGTCAAGAATTGGACTAAAACCCATCGATATTCCTGCTGGCGTCGACATCGCAGTCAGTGATACTAACTTTGTAGAGGTTAAAGGACCAAAAGGTGCTTTATCTGAACAAATCGATAGGGATCTCACCATTACAATAGAAGACAACGTATTGACCGTCGCTCGTCCTGACGAATCAAAATGGCACAAATCCGTTCACGGATTGTCCAGAAGCCTGATCGCTAACATGGTCGAAGGTGTGGTCAACGGATATTCTAAAACACTACAAATCATCGGTACAGGGTATCGTGCATCCAAACAAGGAAAGAAATTAGTACTTGCTCTTGGTTTCTCTCACCCGATCGAGCTCGATGATCCTCAAGGGATCGAAACAGAAGTACCAGATGCGAATACCATTATTGTTCGTGGAATCAGCAAACAACAAGTGGGCAACTACGCATCTAAACTCAGAGACTACCGTAAGCCAGAGCCATATAAAGGTAAGGGCGTGAAGTACTCTGATGAAATCATCCGCAGAAAAGTCGGTAAAACAGGTAAATAGGAAGGAGTGAGGACACGTGCTTAAGAAAATAAACAAAAACGGCAACAGGCGTGCTCGTCACGCGAGAGTTCGTAAGAATCTGTCCGGGACTTCTGAAAGACCTAGACTGGCAGTATATAAGAGCAATACGAACATTTATGCGCAAATCATTGACGATACAAATGGATCGACCATCGTTTCAGCATCCACTTTGGGTAAAGATTTAAAGGGAACGTTGGCGTCCTGCTCCAATAAAGACGCAGCAAAAGCTGTCGGCGAATTGGTTGCAAAAAGAGCGCTGGAAAAGGGAATTGAATCGGTTGTATTTGACCGTTCAGGTTACCAATATCACGGCAAAGTTCAAATACTAGCCGATGCGGCTCGTGAAGCCGGATTAAAATTCTAGCAAGGGAGGAGAACTATTGAAACTTTTAAAGCAAGACGTTGATCAATTAGAGCTTGAAGAGAGAGTCGTCAGTATCAACCGAGTATCCAAGGTTGTAAAAGGCGGACGCACCATGCGTTTCTCAGCCCTTGTGGTAGTAGGCGATGGCAGAGGACACGTTGGAGTCGGCGTAGGCAAGGCTCAAGAAGTACCAGAAGCCATCCGCAAAGGCACTGAAGACGCTAAGAAGAATGTCGTCCTAGTACCGTTGGTTGGAACTACAATTCCACACGAAATCACCGGAGTCTACGGTGCGGGTAGAGTATTGTTAAAGCCTGCAACACCAGGTACTGGGGTTATCGCAGGTGGACCGGTTCGTGCCGTATGCGAGCTGGCAGGTATCCGCGATGTACGTTCTAAATCCTTAGGGACCAGTAACCCAAGAAATGTGGTTAACGCAACAATGGAAGCCATCACAAACTTGAGTACCGTAGAGATGGTCGCTAAGAAACGCGGTAAAACCGTCGAAGAAATCTTAGGATAGGAGGGTAATAGTTTATGGGCCAATTAAAAATTACGCTTGTAAAAAGCAAAATTGGACGTTTAGAAAAGCATAAACGCACTGTTGAGGCACTTGGTCTACGCAAAATCGGCCATGAAGTCGTCCACGAAGACAACCCTGCCATTCGCGGAATGATCGACAGTATCCACTTTATGCTTAAAGTAGAAGAATTGAACTAGGGAGGCGGACACAATGAAACTACACAACTTACAACCCGCTAGGGGCGGTAAAGTCCAGAAGAAAAAGCGACTTGGTCGCGGTCACGGTTCAGGCTGGGGCAAATTTTCTGGTCGCGGTACCGGTGGCCAAAACTCCCGTTCAGGTGGCGGAGTTCGCCCAGGATTTGAGGGTGGCCAAATGCCACTGTTCAGAAGACTTCCTAAACGCGGCTTCACCAATATATTCGCAAAACAATACGCCATCATCAACATCGACGTATTGAATCGTTTTGACGACGACTCGATCATCACACCAGAAATTCTGTTTGAAGCGGGAATCGTCAAAAAATCCAAGGCAAAGGATGGCATCAAAATCCTTGGCAATGGGGAACTAGAAAAGCGAATCACTGTTAAAGCCCAAAAATTCACTAAGAGTGCCGAAGAAAAAATCGTGGCACGGGGGGGAAAGGTAGAGGTGATTTAGATGCTACAAACCTTAAGGAACGCCTGGAAAGTCGAGGAAATTCGTAAAAAACTGATTTTTACCGCTCTCATGTTCTTGGTGTTCAGATTAGGTAATGCCATCCCGGTCCCCTTTATCAATAAGGAACTGATTGCTCAAGTGATGCAATCTAATCAGGGTGGGTTACTCGATTTTCTAAACATGTTCTCCGGCGGAAGCTTAGAGCAGTTTAGCGTATTCGCCCTGAGCATTGGACCTTATATCACCGCCTCCATCGTCATCCAACTGTTGACGATTGCCATCCCTCAACTTGAGGAACTCTCTAAAGAGGGTGAAGAAGGGCGCAAAAAAATCCAAAAAATCACGCGCTTTACCGCATTGCTTCTCGCAGTGATCCAAGGTTCAGCTGTGACCCAAGGACTGTTTAGAAACGCCATCGTCGCTCAAGGCGCACTACAAGGTGCTGCGATAATCATCACCTTAGTAGCGGGAACCATGTTCCTCGTTTGGCTTGCTGATCTGATCACAGAGCACGGCGTAGGCAACGGCACTTCAATGATCATCTTTGTCGGTATCGTCTCAGGTTTGATCCCTAGTATTTACCAATGGATTATGGGACTGACCGCTGGCAGCATCAATATCATCGCAGCGATTGCCATGTTGATTATCATCATCGCCATCGTCGCATTGGTCGTTATGATCAATGAAGGGGAACGCAAGATCCCAGTGCAGTACGCTAAGCGCGTGGTCGGTCGTAAAATGTACGGCGGTCAATCGACTCACATTCCAATCAAAGTGAACATGGCTGGTGTTATGCCGGTTATCTTCTCGTCTGCTATTCTAGCATTGCCACAGACCATCGCGTTATTAACAAGCGAAGGTGTGCGCAAATGGATCACTGAGTACATGACCACTCAAGGAACCGTGGGCGTTTACGTCTACTCCATAATCAATATAGCCTTAATCATCATGTTTGCCTATTTCTACACGGCTGTTCAATTTAACACGGTAGAATACGCGAAGAACCTACAGCAATATGGTGGATTTATCCCGGGCATTCGTCCAGGTCGTCCGACAAGTGATTTCTTGTCGCGTATATCAAATCGAATCACCATTATTGGTGCGGTGGTACTGGCATTATTGTCATCTCTACCGACGATACTATCCAGTATCTTCCAACTGCAAATTCAGTTCGGTGGAACAGCGGTAATCATCGTTGTCGGTGTTGTACTCGAAACGATTAAGCAACTTGAAGCGATGCTTCAAATGCGTCACTACAAGGGCTTTTTAAATAAATAGTATATGGATGACTTACGTTTCGAATTGGCAGTAGGTCAAGTGGTCCGCTCGAAGGCGGGCAGAGATAAAGGTAGGGTGTTTATCGTCGATAAAATAATCGACGAAAACCTCGTGTTGATCGTTGATGGGAGTCTGCGAAAGCTCGATCGTCCCAAAAAGAAGAAAAGAAAACACTTAGCTACCTACAAAAAGGTCTACAGTGAATACAAACTTCAAAAGAGCACCAATGAATTTAACGATGCTTACGTTCGAAAGCTTTTGAAACCCTATTGCGAAAAACCTTAAGGAGGAAACCTAGCCCATGTCTAAAAAAGATGTTATTGAAGTGGAAGGAAAGGTAAAAGAATCCCTTCCAAACACAATCTTTATTGTCCAGCTTGAAAATGGTCACGAAATCACTGCTCATATTTCAGGTAAATTGAGGATGAATTATATCAGAATACTTCCTGGAGACCGGGTAACCGTCGAATTGTCGCCCTATGATCTGACAAAAGGTCGCATCACTTGGCGCAAGAAGTAGTTAGGAGGAACAAGGATGAAAGTTAGACCATCTGTCAAAAAGATGTGCGAAAAATGCAAAATCATTAAAAGAAAAGGTCGCGTCATGGTGATTTGCGCGAACCCAAAACATAAACAAAAACAAGGCTAATAGAAGGAGGTGTCGGTGAGTGGCAAGAATATCAGGTGTTGATTTACCAAGAGAAAAAAGAGTTGAAATCGGACTCACTTATATTTACGGTATCGGCCGTTCCAGATCCAACGAGATCCTAGCAAATGCAAGTGTCAATCCGGATACGCGCATCAAAGATCTTACAGAATCGGAACTGGCAGCAATCCGTACAGAAATAGATAAATATCACGTAGAAGGTGATCTTCGCAGAGAAATCTCCATGAGCATTAAGAGATTGCGCGAAATCAACTGCTATCGCGGCGTACGTCACCGTCGTGGGTTGCCGGTTCGCGGTCAAAACACGAAGAACAACGCCAGGACCCGCAAAGGCCCATCAAAGAGATAGAAAGGAAGGGAATATTCATTGGCAACAAAAAAGAGCACGTCTCGCGTTAAAAGAAGAGAACGCAAAAATATCGAACGAGGCCAAGCGCACATCGTCTCGACTTTCAATAACACCATGGTAACCCTCTCCGACCTAAACGGCAATGTCCTTTCTTGGGCAAGTGCTGGACAACTGGGCTTTAGAGGCTCCAGAAAGTCCACACCCTACGCTGCACAACAAGCAGCGGAAGAGGCAGCTAAAAAAGCGATGGAACACGGTTTAAAGAGCGTTGAAGTTTACGTTAAAGGCCCAGGCTCAGGTAGAGAAGCGGCTATCCGCTCATTACAAGCCACAGGTCTTGAAGTGAATCTGATTAAAGACGTCACTCCGATTCCACACAACGGCTGCAGACCACCAAAGAGAAGAAGAGTTTAGGGAGGACGACAATGTCAAGATATACAGGACCGGTTTGCCGGTTGTGCAGAAGAGAAGGTCAAAAACTCTTCCTCAAATCCGATAAATGCTATACCGATAAATGTCCGATGAACAAAAGAAACTTTGCTCCTGGTCAACACGGTCAAGGAAGAAGCAAAGCGACTGAATACGGGATGCAGCTTCGCGAGAAGCAAAAAGTTCGCCGTTTTTACGGTATCAGCGAATCCCAAATGTACAAGTACTACACCATGGCTGACAAGCAAAAAGGTATTACAGGGGACAACCTCCTTCGTTTACTTGAGCTTCGTCTAGACAACGTGGTTTACCGCATGGGTTTTGCAGGATCTCGTCCAGAGTCCCGCCAACTCGTTCGTCACGGCCACTTTACCGTAAACGGTAAAAAAGTCGACATTCCTTCTTACATTTGTAAAGCAGGCGATGTGATCGAAGTGAAAGAAAAATCCAGATCGAATGGAAAATTCTCTACCGTTATCGAAAACAAAGGCAACACCGTCAACTGGGTCAACGTGGACCAAGAAGCGATGAAAGCAAACATCATTTCTGACCCCACTCGTGAAGATATCGACATCCCAGTAGAAGAACACTTAATCGTGGAACTTTACTCGAAATAATAGAACGGCTGCGCCTACCTCCATCAGGAGGATGGGTGCAGATGCCAGTTTTATTATCATCGATTTGAGCATCTGTTACTTCCGCTACAAGGCGAAACGTAAGAGAGAAGGAGGATTTCCATTCTATGATAGAGGAACTCAACACCAGGATTGAGATAGTTGAAGTAGACGAAGAAGCGAATTACGGTAGATTCTCGATGACTCCTTTGGAGAGAGGCTATGGGACGACCTTGGGCAATAGCTTGAGACGTATCCTGTTGTCTTCCCTTCCAGGGGCAGCCATATCCAATATTAAGATCGACAATGTCCATCATGAGTTTTCTACAGTCAAAGGTGTCGTAGACGATGTGCCAGAGATCATTCTCAACGTGAAAGGTATCGCAGTGTCGAAGCTTTCCGAAGGGCCAATTGTTTTAAACCTCGATGTAGAAGGCCCTCGAAGAGTTCTTGCCAAAGACATTAGCCCAGATGTTGAAATTGAGATTTCCAATCCAGAACATTACATCGCCACCGTCAACGAAAGCGGACGACTACAAATGGAGCTTACCGTTGTCAGTGGAAAAGGCTATGCCCTCGCAGAGCAAAACAAAGATGAGGACGCCCCTCTAGGGACTATCCCAATAGATTCTTCCTTTACTCCTGTTAAGAAGGTCAATTTCACTGTTGAAAACACCCGTGTCGGTCAAATGACCGACTACGATAAGTTGACGTTGGAAGTGTGGACCAATGGTACGGTAACGCCTCAAGAGGCGGTATCCTTAGGTGCACAGATCCTTATCGATCACTTGACCCACTTCGCGGAGCTTCCAAACTACGAATTTGAAGAGGAAGAAGAAGAGATCCTCGAAGAAGTTGATCAAGGGCGTTTGCTATCGACAAACATCGAAGATCTCGACTTGTCGCTGCGTAGTTTTAACTGCTTGAAACGCGCCAATATCGAGACCGTTGGAGATATCGTCGCAAAATCAGTGGAAGAGCTGTGGAAGATCAAGAATTTCGGTAAAAAATCTTTCGCAGAAGTCGAGAGCAAAATGGAAGAACTCGGGCTGACGTTGAGATCGGAAGCTGAAGAGGAAGACGAAGACGAAGAAGAAGAGTAGGAAAGGAGTAGACATTTGAGCACATTGAGAAAATTGGGCCGTCGTACAGACCACCGTACCGCCCTATTGCGCAATCAAGTTCAATCGCTATTTGAACACGGTCGCATAGAAACGACAGTGACAAGAGCGAAAGAAACGAGACGAGTCGCTGAAAAAATGATTACATTAGGCAAAGATGGCAGCTTACATGCACGTCGTCGCGCCCATGCTTATCTGTATAAAGACGAAGTCGTTCAAAAGTTATTTACTGAAATCGCACCAAACTACACCGATCGTCAAGGCGGTTACACCCGCATCTTGAAAATCGGACCACGTAGAGGTGACGGTTCTGAAATGGCCATCATCGAATTGGTCTAATAGAGAAACAAACCCCTTTTTCACCTCATAAGAAGTGAAAAAGGGGTTTTCCTTTAGGCGCGAGTTTGAAGGTGACAAAAGACAAAGAAACAGGAGCAATGTATGCTCCTGTTCGAAAGGCTAAAATGAAAAGATCTCCCTGTGTTAAGCGTTCTTTTCGGCATGACGTGCTGCCAAGATATCGGCGTTCTCGTGGACTTTCTTTTTCGTCAATGGATAGATGAACATTAACGCTAAACCTGCGCAAAGGAAAGAAATGGCAGGTACGATAGTGGAGATGGAGTAAATGCCGCTAATGACTTCTGGTGTTTGGGTTGGCGCACCGGAGACAAATCCGATTCCTGAAAGGGCCCATCCGGAAGCAGCGCCGGCAAATGCTTGGCCGACTTTGCGCGCAAAGGAGTATAATCCGTAAACCGTACCATCGTCACGTCTGCGGTTACGCACTTCTAAATCGTCGATAACGTCGGTGATGTTTGCCCAGATCACCGTGTTAAACATGCCAAACATCAGGAATGCAATGGTGGCGATGACGATATAGACGTACATATTTTGGAACTTGAAGAGATACATGATAAAATACAGTGCGGATGCGACGAACATGACGATAGTCGCCAATTCTTTCTTACCCATGGATTTTGCAAGGATTGGTGCGACTGCCGTACCTACAAACAGGACCAATAGAGGGCTAGCCAAGTTGACAATGGAAATCCCTGCAGCGCTGTTGTAGAAGAATGGGAAGAGGTAGTTGTTCATCGTTCCAATCATCAACTGAGCCATGATTAAACAAAGGGCTGCGATGATAATGCCGATAAGCGCACGGTTGCCGAGAAGGCTGCCAATCGCTTGACCAGCCGATTTGTTGGGATCCTTTGGTGCGGGTTTGATCTCGATACGCTCAATGGTGTTAAAATAGTGAATCGCGTAGAAGACGATGGCTAAAATCGAGAAAGCAGCAGCTACAAGCATGAATGTCGCATCGGTTTTAACCATTTGCTTACCGTCAACCTTGGTGTAAATCAGCAAGGGAATAATAAATCCAGTGGCCAATTGAGCGATAGTCGCTCCCCGGGTACGGTAGGTGGACAGTTCGGTGCGCTCGTCAGGATCGCTGGTGATCGCAGATGCCATTGAGCCGTAAGGGATGTTGATTGCAGTGTAGCAAATACTACCCCATAACAGGTAGGTAACGTACATGTAAACCATTTTCACATTCATTGCCGCGCCTGCTAAGCTGGTTTGGTACATCAAGAAACTCGCTAAGGCGACAGGAATGGCCATACGACGAATCCATGGACGGAATTTCCCGTCTTTTGCCGGTTTTACCGTATCGAGAATGCGACCCATACCCGTATCGGTAAAGGCATCAGCAATACGAGAGACTAAAAATAACGTTCCCACATCCTTTGCCGGAATTCCCAAAACTTGTGTGTAAAACACCATTAAAAAAGAACTTTGAAGCATAAAAGTCATATCATTGGCAAGGTCGCCAAACATATAACCGATCTTATCTCTCATGCCAAATGGCGGATGAGATTTTACGTTTCTCTCAGACATAATATCCTCCTTTTTATTTGCTTTTCTATATGGTAGACATTAGCAGAGGAAACCGTGATCCTAAAGCGTTTCCGAAAATGACAACTCACCTCCTAGGACAGTTACGCTTATGTAGGCCTTATGAACCAATTGTAAGGACAGGGATCGCAATTTCGTTGCTGTTGTCTATCCAACACATTAATGATGGCAACGATGGAGAATTAGAAGAAAGGCGGGGTAGACAATCCTTTTCTTCATTGACATCTAAGCCATAATATCCATACAGAAGAATTAATATCACCTTCATTATGGCGCCGCTGAACTTTATTCAATTATATAGGAACTGTTTTTTATTGTCAAGATAGAATAAAATAGAGAAAAATGCAAGAGCTAAACTATCGTAAGCCAATAGAAAACACACTCAAAGCACATCGGATAGATATCGAATTTTCGGGTATCTATATCATAGAGACAACAGATAGACGAGGAGATGAAATGGCTCTTTGTCGAGCCCTAGGGATTTTGAGGTTTTTCGGATGAGGGCATTTGCCGACAATACGATCGATTTTAAGGGGCTACTAGCTAAGATGGTATTCCGCTTGTCATTGTCAGTAGCGGAGGCGTCATGGTGTGATTTAATGGCCAAGAGATGTTGTAGATCGGCTACTGCACTGGTCAAGCCGACAGATGTTATCAACGGGCGATAAGGTGAAAACGATGGCTAGGATATGCAGGTTATTGATGATCGTCGCTCCGAATATCGAAATAATTCCCCTTTTTATACAGATCCGTGGTATTATAGTAGTTAAGAAATCCTTTGCAAGGGAAATCGCGAAGGTTTAACATGTGGATTGAGTTAGGAAGGTGAGGCTTATGGATCTGATGTTGGAAAAGCATATGGTCATGCAAAAAATTGCTGAAGGCAAGTTTTACGACGATGTTATGGAAGTGTTGTCCTACTGTGAAACCGAAGAAGAATTGGAAGCGAGGAAACAAAATCTGTTCCTTAAAGTTGAAAGGCTTTGTGATGAGAGAAGAAACGAGCTGATGAAACGATAGAAGAAAAAGCCCTCGCGGGACTAGGCGAGGGCTTTTTTTGGGCACAAATTGGCTTCATCTTGTTTCTCACTCTTCAGAAATGGTATAATAACACCCAGAGGTGATAAAATGAATAGGGAAATCGTGAATTTAGCCCGGTTTTTGGAAGACGCTGAGCTCGGGCGTTACGATGTTCGAAAACTGGTGGAAAACCATCCGCAGATGACTGTGCAAAACGGTTATGAGATTCAATACGAGATAGTAAAAAGCAAATTGGAACAGGGTTATACCCTACTAGGGTATAAATTGGGCCTGACGAGCGCCGCGAAAATGGAGCAAATGAATGTATCAGAGCCGATTTATGGCCACTTGTTTGACTATATGGCATTACAATCCCCTAAGCTTCCTTTCGACGAATTAATACACCCGCGGGTGGAGCCAGAGATTGCGTATATCATGGGTGAAGACACCGCCGGGGACTACAGTCTCGAAGGGATGGAACAGCGCATCGCTTGGGTGTGTCCCGCCATCGAAGTGGTGGACAGCCGATATCGCAACTTTGATTTTACCCTTTGTGATGTGATCGCAGACAATAGTTCATCGTCGAGATTTATCCTTGGCGAAAAGGTACCCATGCCAAAAGGAGGAGATCTGTCACAGGTGGCGGTGTCTCTGGCGATTAACGGTGAAGTTGTAGGTCGCGGGGTAGGAGGGGATGTCCTCGGACACCCGACGGAGGCCTTGTGTATGTTGTCACGCATCCTAGGAGAACGTGGAGAGATCATTCCCAAAGGAGCTGTCGTGCTCACTGGGGGGATTACCAAAGCGTATCAAGTCTACACTGGGGATGAGGTCCGCGCTGAGATCGATAGCTTGGGATCCACTGGGTTTACGGTCGTATAGCCATGTGGACAAAAAGACCCTGTGATGGTATTATAGAACCACTGGAAATAGACGAAAGGGGGAAGACTATTAAGAGATGAAAAAGATTATAGGAATTGTTTTGGCGGTTCTTCTTGTGGCTTATGCTGGCGTGTCGGTATATTTTATGCTCAACGTATTTCCGAATACGACCTACAACGGGAAGGACATTAGCTATATGAGTCGTGACACGTTGGATCGTGCCTATGGCGATTATTCAAAAGAGGAAACCCTAATCCTAGAAGGCAAAGATGGGGTCAACGATAAAATCAAGGCGGTCGATATAGATTTTGAACAGCAAGTGGCAGAGCCCATCGTACTCAATCAGAACTTTTTAGCTTGGCCGATGAGCTTTTTTAAGCCTGACGCCTATACCGGCGAGGTGACGACAAACTACGACGAGGCGAAGCTCAATCAAGTGATTCAAGCCCTCAACATCGTATCGGGAACAGGTGTCGTCCCATCCCAAGATGCAAAAGTGGAAAAACAAGGGGACAACTACGTGATCGTCCCAGAGGTGTACGGCACGCAAGTGGATCAAAAAGTGATCAAAGAAGCGGTGATCAAAGGCTTTTCCACAGGTGTTAAAACCTTGAACTTGGAAGCCGAAAAATTGTATATCACACCACAGATCGCAAAAGACGAACCCGCCCTCATCGAAAAAGCCGAAACCATGAACCGCTTGGCGAATTTTAAGCTAACCTACGACTTTTCAGACCGCAAGGAAGTCTTAGAAGGGGAAGAGCTTTTGACCTTCTACTCTGAAAACGCCGAAGGAAAGTACGTGGTCGACGAAGAAAAGGTACGACAATACGTGGTCAACATGGCTATTGAATACGACACCTATGGTGCCACTCGAACATTCCAAGCCACAGGCGTCGGTGAAGTCACCGTACCAGGCGGAATCTACGGTTGGCAAACCGACCGAGACAAAACGACACAACAGTTGGTCGATGCTCTCAACAAAGGGGAATCGGTGACTATGACACCGGTTTACGCCATCGAAGGCTACGAAAGAGCGACAAACGACATTGGAAATACCTATATCGAAGTGGATCTCAATCGCCAGCATATGTGGCTGTACAAAGATGGTGAGCTTTTGGTTCAAACAGACATTATATCTGGAAACCCTAATAGGGCTGGACGAGCCACCCCGACGGGAACCGGTCAGATTTGGTCCAAAGAGACCAAACGAAATCTCGTCGGAGAAACCTACAATGCCTTTGTCAATTACTGGATGCCTTTTAACTGGTCGGGTTGCGGTATACACGACGCGTGGTGGATGAACTCTTTTGGCGGCAGCGTCTATCTGAGCCAAGGAAGCCATGGTTGTCTCAATACCCCACCAGACATGGTGCCAAAGTTTTTTGACAACGTGGATGTGGGCACACCTGTCGTCATCTACGACAGTTCTTACCAATAAAGAATACAAAATCCACCTCTGGGAAACCGTAGGTGGAGGTTTTGCATCACAGAGGCAAAGGCATCAAATGTTGAAGGATGCTCCAGTGAGGAAAAGTTTGATGGCGACATCGAGACAAAATGTTTATATTTTTTGGAGATTGGGTATTATATAAGAAACTTATACTGAAAGGGTTTTCCGAAACCTTGAGCGGTAGAAGCGATATGTGATAATAGAGACTTGTCGATACTTTTAAGGAGGAACAATGAAACAACCAAAACTGGAAACTCGTGTCAAAAGTCTGATTGAAGTCGATGGCTTTCAATTTAAAGACTTAAATGGAAACGGGAAATTGGACGCCTATGAAGATTGGCGATTGGACCCAGAAACTCGGGCAAAAGACCTTGTCGAGCAAATGAACATCGACGAAAAAATCGGAATGATGTTGATTAACACGCGGTTGATGGGAAAATCTCAAAAAAATCCTGAACTGACTAGCCATGACGGTATTTTAAACGAAGAAGAAATCGAACAAGGCACGAGTATTTTTGCTCAGACGAAAATATTCGGGACCACAGAAACCATTGAGAATATGCACCTTCGCCATTTTATCCTCAGAGACAACTGGCAACCTAAGGATACTGCGACTTGGGTCAATACGATGAACGAGGTTTGCGAAGGGACACGTCTAGGTATTCCGTGTATCATCGCATCCAACTCGAGAAACGAAAACGCTGAGCCGGTATTTGGGATGAACGACGCGGTGGGGATTTTCTCTACTTGGCCAGGAACCCTTGGCCTAGCGGCGGCGGCAAAAGGGGACATCGTCGACGGCGGAGACGCATCCCTTATCGATGAGTTTTCTGAAACTGCACGTCGAGAGTGGCACGCGACAGGATTGCGCAAAGGCTACATGTATATGTGCGACGTGGTCACCGATCCGAGATGGCAGCGTATATATGGCACATTTGGCGAAGATCCAGAGTTTATCACCGATGTCATCGGGCGTATTATCCATGGATTCCAAGGAGACGAATTGGGCCCGGACAGCGTTGCCATGACGACTAAGCACTTCCCAGGTGGAGGCGCCAGAGACAATGGCTTTGATCCCCACTACAAAGAAGGAAAGTGGAACTGCTATCCGACAGAAGGCAGCCTTGAAAAATACCATCTGCCACCTTTTGTCGAAGCGGCAAAACGTCAGAGCTCATCGATCATGCCCTACTATTCCGCGCCTTCCATCGATAAGAGCGTTGTGCAAACCTATGAAGGCGAAGAGATACCGTTTGAAGAGGTCGGCATTGCATTTAACCACTATTTCATCCAAGATATGCTGAGAGATAAAATGGGCTTTAAAGGTTACATCAACTCCGACTCGGGTATCGTCAACAACATGTGCTGGGGCGTAGAAGACAAAACCATCGCCGCCAGATTTGCAAAAGCCATTAATACTGGAACGGATATCGTCGCCGATTCATCGGATATTTTCAACTTGAAGGCGGCTTATGAAAATGGCTGGATCACCGAAAAACGCATCGACGAAGCCAATGTCCGCCTATTAAAAGAGCTCTTCGTTCTAGGGTTATTTGATGAAAAGACATACGTGGATCCAGACGGTGCTACAGCCGCCGTTCAACAACCAGAAGGTTGGGAAAAAGCGCAAAACGCCCACCGTAAATCCGTAACCCTGTTGAAAAACACAGACAACCTCCTTCCATTGAGTAAAGAAGCTATGGCGGGCAAAAAAGTTTACATCGAAACCTTCCACCAAGAAGCGGAAAAGGCGATTCCGAACACGGTGAAAGCGAAAGCGGCGTGCGATGAAATTGGGGCGTACGTCCAAACCGAAGACTACAACGAGGCAGACGTTGCCTTCTTGTTCCTCTATCCAAAATCAGGGGCGTATTTCAGTGCTACGCCGGGCTACTTAGAGCTCTCTCTATGCGAAAACAAACCGCTGAAAGCGACGGATGGCACACCATACAATGAAACCACCCTCGCTGACTTGGATCGCGTCAAAGCAATCGCCGATGCCGTCCACGCCAATGGCGGCAAAGTGGTGATCAGTTTGAACTTTGTGTTGCCGTGGCTTGTCGGAAACATCGAGCCGTTAGCTGATGCGTTTGTCGCGGGTTACGATACTTTCTACAACGCCCAATTCGACGTGTTCTGTGGCAACTACAACCCAGTAGGCGTCCTGCCGTTGACCCTTCCTGCGAGTGAAGACGTCATCGCCGTTGACGAAGCAGGTAACTGCATCTCCAGAAACGACGTCCCAGGCTACGACAAAGACAAGTATCTGCCAGAGGGGATGACATACGCTTACGTCGATTCAGACGGCAACGCATATCGTTTAGATTACGGTCTCAGGTATTAGAGAAACACCGCTCACCATTAAAACCCCCACGATATTGTGGGGGTTTTTCAAAAGACAGGAAGTGTCGGTGATTTTTAAGTATAAATACTGAGGGATTCAAGTTTTTATTTACTATTACCCTGAAATTTGATAGGATGAAGGAAGTAATTGTCAAGGAGGACGCAATGAAAGATATTATCGTCGCCAAGTTCGGGGGAAGCTCTCTGGCAGATGGCAATCAATTCAAAAAAGTAAAGGCAATCGTAGAGTCTGATGATAGACGTCGGTTTATCGTGCCGTCAGCACCAGGGAAACGTCATAAGGATGATCAAAAAATTACCGATCTGTTATACTTATGTAAACAAACGGCGGACCATCGCATGCCGTTCAATGAAATACTGGGCATTATCCAAGATCGTTATCAAGAGATCGCTTATGACATTGGAGTCGATATTGATTATACAGAAGACTTCATCGAAATCAAACGTCAACTGCAAAAAGGCGCAACCCATGCCTATGCGGCAAGCCGTGGGGAGTATTTAAACGGCAAATTATTGGCACGCTACCTCGGGTACGAGTTCATCGACCCCTACGACCTCATCGTCATCAGTCGCGGCACCGGTCGCGTGCGTTGGGAAGATACAAAGGCTCTGATGGAAGAGCGTTTAAAAGGAGTAGAAAAAGCGGTGATCCCAGGATTTTATGGGCGCACTCGAAACGATGAACTCATCACCTTCTCAAGGGGTGGTTCCGACGTGACGGGAGCGGTGGTCGCAAAAGGCGTCGGCGCTAGCCTTTATGAAAACTGGACAGACGTATCCGGCTTCTTAGTGGTGGATCCGCGCATCGTGGAAAACCCAGAGACCATCGAAAAAATCACCTACCGTGAACTTCGCGAACTCGCCTACATGGGCGCTTCGGTCATCCACGAAGAGGCGATGTTCCCTGCCATGCAAGCGATGATCCCTATCCATATCAGAAACACCAACGATCCCGATGCAAGAGGCACCTTGATCCTCGATGAAAACCTCATCGAAAAGAGAAACAACGCCATCACCGGGATATCGGGTAAACGCGGATTTACGGCGATTAATGTGGACAAAATGCTGATGAACTCCGATCAAGGTTTTCTCAGTCGCTTGTTAAATATTTTTGAAAAATACGACGTCTCCATTGAGCACGTCCCCTCGGGGATCGACAACGTCTCGGTTATCGTCAACGATCGAGAGATCGAGCCCATCATCGAAAAGATTACCCAAGACATCCAAAACCAACTGGAGCCCGACAAGCTTACCATCCACTCGAACATGGCCATCATCGTGGTCGTCGGCGAGGCGATGGCATACCAAGTGGGCGTGGCCTCCGAAACTTTCCAAGCCTTGGCGAAAGCGGATATCAACATTCGCATGATCACCCAAGGATCCAGTGAGATCTCCATTCTTGTCGGCGTCGAATCCGACGCATTGGAAAAAGGCATCAAAGTCATCTACGAAGCATTCCATTAAAACAACCCATAGCCAAAGGCCACCCTAGCGGTGGTCTTTGTTGTTTTCACCCCCTGCTTGTGATATATTTAGATGAGATTGCTCGGGGAAAGGTTGAAAAACCTGGACCCGAATATCGGTACGATGATTGGAGATGCAAATGAACGAAACCATAATAGAGATTCAAAACGTGGTCTACGAATACGATGCGTACACCATGGACGATGAAAAAGTGACCGAGCGCGCCCTTGATGGGGTGAGCTTGTCCATAAAAAAGGGAGAGTACCTCGTGGTTTTAGGCCACAACGGGTCTGGTAAGTCCACCCTTGCAAAACTCATCAACGGACAAAATCTTCCGACAGAAGGCGATGTATTTGTCAATGGGATGAATACGAAAGAAGAGGACAATACTTGGGAGATCCGCAAAACCTGTGGCATGGTCTTCCAAAATCCAGACAACCAAATGGTGGCTACCATCGTCGAAGAAGATGTGGCATTTGGCCCAGAGAATTTGTGCATCCCCAACCCCGAGTTGCGGGAAAGAGTGGATGGCGCCTTGAAGTCAGTGGATATGGAAAGCTATCGAAAACACGCCCCACACCTACTCAGCGGCGGACAAAAACAGCGCGTGGCCATTGCAGGCGTTCTCGCCATGAATCCAGAGTGTATCGTCCTCGACGAGCCGACGGCTATGCTTGACCCCATCGGTCGTGGAGAAATCCTTGATACCATTCAACGGCTCAACACCCAGGAGGGAAAAACCATCGTCTTTATTACCCACTACATGGAAGAGGCGGTGGTGGCTGACCGCATCGTCGTCATGAATGACGGAAAAGTTGCCATGGAAGGGACGCCTCGAGAGATCTTCTCCAGTGTGGATCGGATGAAAGCCCTAGGCCTCGATGTCCCTCAAGTCACCGAACTGGGCTACTTGCTCAATGCAAGCGGCTACGACGTGCCGGCTGATTGCTTGACCATTCAAGAATTGGTGAGCGCCCTATGACCATAAAACTTGAAAACGTCAATTACGTGTACAACCCAGGTACGCCGTTTGAAAGCTCTGCCTTAAAAGGGGTAAACCTTGAAATGGGCACCCACGAATTCATCGGGCTCATCGGTCATACGGGCAGTGGAAAATCCACATTGGTTCAACACCTCAACGGCTTGATGAAACCTACCTCTGGACGAGTGCTTATCGACGACGTGGATACGGTCGATAAAAACTTGGCAAAAAAAGGTCTGAGACAACGGGTGGGTTTGGTGTTTCAATACCCCGAACACCAACTTTTTGAAGAGACCATCGCGAAAGACATCGCCTTTGGTCCAAAAAACCAAGGGCTTTCAGATCGGGAAGTCGAAGAACGGGTGCGCACCGCCATGGAGATGGTGGGGCTGGGCTACGAAGCGCTCAAAGACCACTCGCCATTTGAACTCTCTGGCGGACAAAAACGCCGAGTTGCCATAGCAGGGGTCCTTGCGATGAATCCGACCTACTTGGTCCTCGACGAGCCCACAGCAGGGTTAGATCCAAAGGGCAGAGATGAAATCCTCGACGAAATCAAAAAACTCTACGACAACATGGAGATGACCATCGTTCTCGTATCTCACAGCATGGAAGACGTGGCGAGGCTTGTCAATCGGCTCATCGTCATGGACGATGGTCGAGTGCTCATGGACGGTACACCTGTTGAGGTGTTTCGTCGAGAAGAAGAGCTTCGAGAAATCGGATTAGATATTCCACAAATCACGGCGACCATGCGCGCTTTGGCGAAAAAGGGCATGAAGGTCAACACAGACGTGCTCACCGTCAAAGAAGCAGCAGAGGAGTTGAAACGCGTGTTAGGAGGCGGCGATGTTTAAAGACATAACCATAGGCCAGTACTTTCCCGGCGATAGCATCATCCATCGACTCGACCCTCGGATCAAAATCATCACCTCACTGCTGTTTATCGTCGCCATCTTTTATGTCGAACGATTCGCCATGTACCTCCCTTTGGTGGGTTTCATCGCCATGGTGGTTTACGTGGCAAAACTCCCCTTGGGGTATGTGGTAAAAGGCGTGCGCCCGCTGTTGCCCATCATCTTGATCACCTTGATCATCAACGTGTTTATGACGCCTGGCATCGAAGTATTCCGATTGGGTTTTCTCGTCGTGACAAAAGAAGGGCTGGTTCAAGCGTCTTTTATGGCGATGCGGCTGTTGCTCTTGGTGACGGGTACCTCTCTACTGACCCTTACCACCAGTCCAATCACTCTGACCGACGGGCTAGAGCGATTATTTAGCCCTTTAAAAACCATCGGATTTCCTGCCTCTGAGCTGGCGATGATGATCACAATTGCACTGCGCTTTATTCCCACTCTCTTTGAGGAGACGGATAAAATCATGAAAGCCCAGATGGCAAGGGGGGCTGATTTTGAATCTGGAAATGTGATCAACCGAGCAAAAAACTTGGTGCCTCTATTGGTGCCCTTGTTCATCAACGCCTTTCGCCGAGCGGACGAGCTGTCCACAGCGATGGAAGCCCGTTGTTACCAAGTGGGAAAAGAGCGTACCCGACTCAACGATCTAAAGATCACAAAGGCAGACGCGGTTGTGGGATTGGGGATAGGCCTCTTCTTTGGCGCCGTCATCGCGGCAAAATACGTCCTATGACCACACAAATCAAACTGACCATCGCCTACGATGGCGCAAACTACGTTGGATGGCAAAGGCAGGATAACGGCATCAGCGTACAAGAGGTTATAGAGAAGGCCATCGGAAAAGTCACCGGAGAAACGGTGGCTTTAAAAGGCGCTGGACGAACCGATGCTGGAGTTCACGCCTACGGACAAGTGGCATGCTTTACCACGGAAAGTGATATCGTGCCCGATTGTTTTCATTATCACCTCAAAGTTCATTTGCCCGAAGATATTTCAGTTTTTAAATCCGAAGAAGTGCCACTGGACTTTCACCCGAGATTTGATGCGGTTTCGAAAACCTATCGCTACGAACTGGTGAACGCACCGTGGATTCATCCGATTTACCGACAATACAAGGGCTATGCCCAGCGGCCGCTCAACTTGGACCACATCGTCGAAGCGGCGGGCGCATTTGTTGGCACCCATGACTTTGCGGGTTTTATGGGGGCGAAATCCCAAGTCCACACCACCGTTCGCACCATCACTTCTATTGATGTGGAAAAAGTCGAAGACACGATCCTGTTCACCTTCCGAGGCAACGGTTTTTTGCGCAACATGATCCGCATCATCGTGGGGACCTTGGTGCTTGTCGGCATGGGAAGGATCGCGCCTGATCGCGTTCCAGAGCTCATTCAAGCGAAGAATCGAAAGCTCGCAGGCCCTACCTTCTCTCCGTCAGGACTCTACCTTATGGCGGTGCATTACGAAAAGGAGATACTATGAAAAATACCACCATGTCACTTGCTCTCGTCGTCATAGCGACGGCGGTGGCGACGGTTTTAAACGCCCCCTTGCTATTAGGAGAGGCGTTAACCCATAAACACTTAATCGCCACCTTGCTTTTTGAAGGTCTTTGGGCCATGGGGTATTGGCACCTGAGAAAAGAAGGGAACGCCATCGTCCAAGGGGTGCTAAAAATCTATATGATTTGCGTCTTTATCACCTCAATAGCGACGTTAGTCGGTACCGTGGTAAGTGCAGAGAACCTATTGAATGTTATGCTCCCTTCACGCATGGTATTTCTTAGCCCTTTTTACGGCTATCTTTACCTGATCAACCAACCTGTCCTCCTCTACGTCTTAGTCGGCCTGTCCTCTTGTGGGCTGGTGATATTGAGATGGCGTAGCGATACGACACAAGATATGGGCTAACCATCGATTTCATCTCAATTTTACATCGATAGGGTATGCTGGTACTAAGGAGGGTTTTATGAAAAAATACACCAAAGAAGAAATAAGCTGGATTCTTTACGACTGTGGAAACTCCGCCTATTCCATGGCGATTACCACAGCGTTGTTGCCGCTGTACTTTGGCATGTTTAAGCCAGGAGAAGGGATGGACCTCGGTTACTTCAATTCCCTGGCAAGCCTTATCGTCGCCTTTCTCAGTCCCATCCTCGGCACCATGGCTGACTTTAAAGGAAAAAAGAAAAAGTTCTTCAACGCCTTTGCCTTACTGGGTATCTTCGCGACGCTGTCCTTGGCATTGGTGCCTCTGGGCAACTGGCAAATGCTCATCGTGCTCTACATCGTTTCTGTCATCGGCTTTTCGGGGTCCAATATTTTTTACGACTCTTTTTTAGTGGACATCACCACCGATGAAAAAATGGACCGGGTATCGTCCTCTGGGTTTGCCTATGGCTATATCGCCAGTATTATCCCCTTTGGGGTTAGCTTAGCGCTCATTTACCTCATCGGAATGGACAAGTTCCTCGGGTTTCAGATCAGTTTTGTGATCACTGCGATTTGGTGGTTGGCGCTGACGATGCCCATGATTAAAAACGTGAACCAAGTCTATTACGTACCCGAAGTCCCCAATGTGGTCCAGAGCTCTTTTTCAAGACTGGGAGAGACCTTTCGAAACATCCGCCAACACAAGGTGGTAGCGCTGTTTTTAGGGGCGTATTTTCTCTACATCGATGGCGTGGACACCATCATCAAAATGGTCGTTCCTTACGCAGAACAGGTGTTGGGCGGCAATGCCCTAGACATGTTCGTTCTATTGGGTATCCTATTAATCATACAAATCATCGCTTTTCCCTGTGCGCTCCTCTACGGTAAGCTCGCTCAACGCTTTGGCACTCGCGCCATGATCCAAGTGGGCATCATCACTTACATCATCGCGGTGGTCTTCGCTTACTTCATCGACTCGGTGAGTCAAATCTTCATCTTAGGTGCCATGGTCGGTTCGGCACAAGGGGGCATACAAGCCTTGTCTCGTTCCTACTATGCAAAAATTATCCCAAAGGAAAACTCCAACGAGTTCTTTGGATTTTACAACATCTTTGGTAAATTCGCCGCCATTATCGGCCCTTTCATCATGAGCTTTATCACCGATGTGACAGGCGTTGCCCGCTATTCCATATTGGGAATCTTACCTCTTTTTGTCGTCGGATTTTTCTTGACACAAAAGCTGCCTTCAAAGTAAACCATAGAAAAACACCCTCGCAAACGTTGGGTTTTGCGGGGGTGTTTACTTTTTGTTCCTTTGAATCATCTGTTTTAGCGCGGAAAACGTGGCGTCTTCGCCATTCTCTTTTAGCATCGTGAGGATTTCGATAAAGAGCTGATCGGTTTTGGGATGGACCAAGTAGTGAGGGCGCGAGTGCATATAATAATCCAATGCGTAGCCGTCGTTGTAGTTTGTTTTGCCATACACCTTGCTGGCGGCGATTCGATCGCACACCGATTCGACCACATACTTCAATGGCATTTCCATCCCCGCCATCGTCCCAGTGCGCCTGGAATAATCGATCCAGTACTCGATGTGGTGTTTGTTTCGCCCTTTGTGGTGGAGCCAGGCATAGGATATCCCCTTGGCTTTGCGTTCCGCATCGTTTGGGCTGCGATCCCCTTGATAGTAGCGCATACCGGAGATAAATTCCACCGGTGCATACTTACTTAAATCGTGTCCCAACCCTTGCCAACCGATCCCTGCTCGAAAACAGTAGAGCATGACGAGATGGCGATGGTGGGTGATGGTTTTAAAGTGGGCGATAGGATACATGGCGAACTCCTTTGAAAAATGATGCTTATATTTTATCACAAGAGTAGAGAAAGGGAAAAGAAGCAGATGCTAGATTTATCTCGAGAGGGATATGGTAATCGGGATCCTAGACGCTAAAGAGTGCATAGCTATGGATCAGGGGGCGTTATGGCAGGCAAAATAATTTAGCGCGGTATGTAAAAATAAAGTAAAGTCAATGTAAAGCTAAAAGATCATTAGCTAATCTATAAAAAATGTTTACAATTAAACTATGCGGGCATTAATACTACACCGGTACTTAAAAGATAGCTATCCACACAAACAATAGGAGGGGTATGATGAAAAGAGTCAGAAGATTTCTAGCGGTGATCTTATTGATCGGCGTAATTATGGGTGGATCCGTTTTAGCGAGCACGTCAACTTCGTATTTTGAGATTATTGCACCGCGAAAAGGAGCGTGGAGTGCTCTAAAATATCCGCGACACAAGGATACAACATCAAGTGGAAGAGTTAATTTTCAACAAGCAACCCAAGGAAGGCGATGTGTTTTTCGTATGAATTCTGTGAGCAGTGGAACAGGTGCTTCTACAGGCTGGCTAAGTGTCGGCAAAAGTGCAAGCATGGGATCAGGGAAAATGGGATATAATTTAACAGCATATCTACAAACAAGAGCGCACACAGAAGCATCCGGTCTTTCTAGAACAACAGTAAGAGGGACTTGGTATCCAAATTAGATTTTTGGGAGGGGAGCGTAGGGCTCCTCTCCTTATTTACAGGAGCAAGAAGTGATGAGTACATTTAAAATGACAGTAAAAAAATTGATGCCCTATGTCATTGTGATGACCATTATGATGATGGTTTTCGAATGGGTAGGATTTCATCAAGATATTCAAGAACAAACGACATGGCGAAACACCATGGAGTACTATGTCATGGGATCAGGATCTCTTTTGTTTTTTGGCCGATTTTTAGTGATAGGAGTCACGTTTGGTTGGCTGTGTTATTCAGAAGGCGCCCATGGATATATTGAACATATTAGTTATAGACGGAAGGGCTGGAAATACAGGGCTCACATTATTTTAACGAGTTTTGTGCTGTGTATGTTATCCGTGTTTTTGTTATATCTATCAAAATACGTGATGTTAGATTATTTCTCTGCAGATATGAATATTATACACGAGCCGGGTTTAGATGGATCGCCTTTTTCTGATGTTTCCATTAATCAACCCCTTCTGTTCGCGGTAGGCTACGCCTTGTGGGAAGGATTTATATACGGTTTACATGGTGCTTTTTCAGCGGTGATGAGTACAGCGGTAACTAACTTTTTTGTTATAAGTCTAAGTCCAATTCTATTCCATTTTATTGAAGATGCTTTGGTGTATAAGATACCGTTTCTCAATCAATCTTATAGTATACTTTACGCAAGAGGTTTATATTCGTTTTCTCCGCCCGATTTTCTGTTGATGGCATTGTTCAATGGTCCAATGATCTATATATTGTGTATGATAGCTATCTTTTTGATAGGCGAACAGCGCAGAAAAAGAGAATGTTGAGGTGAAAATTAATACAAGATGAAAAAGATTCCCGATTATTTACGTTCACCTTATTTTATCCTATCGCTAGTACTCTTAGGATTTGCTACGGCATTAAAGAGTGCTGAAGGTTTTATCAGTGATGATCCGATCGTCATTTTTTTAGAAATGTGCACGATGCGAATGATTCTCTATTTTGTGCTACTGATTCCATGGACGGCATGGGTTAGAAGGAAATTATCGCAGATAAGCCCTATGGGTATCGTACGATTCAAAGGATGGAGTGGATTATATCGCCAAACGATGAAAGAAGTCGCAGGAGAAGGGGTGTTGCTTGCGTTAGCGACGTTTGGATTCATGATGTTATTTGCCCATATTGGAAACCCTGTGAAATTAAGCGAAGATGTGTATGTTGAAGCGTTGATATTTGCCATGGGTTCTGCTTCCCCATTGTTTATTGTTTATGCAAAGTGTTTTATTTACCTATGGGTAGGATTGTTATTCTTTTCGAATTTAGAGTTTATCCATCATTTTTTCTTGAAAAAATGGGAGGGAAGGTTTTGGACATTTGGGTTTGGGCTGTGCATCGCTCAAGGTATAGTGTTTGATTTCATAACGATTGGTGAAGAAGGGTCTTACCTTATGTACATGCTATTTCCGGGGAATTATTTATCCATACTCACATCGACTTCTGCGGGAAGTCAAATGCCAAATTACATTATTATCGTTGAGTTGGTGATCATAGGTCTTACCTATCTTTTCGTTCGCTTTGAACGCATAGGACTTTTTAGGGGGCTACATGAAAACTAATCGTTTTGTCTTTCGACAGATGCTTGATGCAAAGCGCGTGATCATCGCAGGCGGCTTATACCTGTTGTTGTTGTCTTTGTTCTACACCTTTCATCAGGAGTCAGGGTATTTTGATCATCTCGCGTGGTATGCTTTTGCTGGTCAAGAAAATGGTTATATCTTGCCGGGGATGCTCCCTTTCTGCATTATGGCATACCTTACGCCCTGTTACGTCCTAGGGGTATTTATCGAAAACTACGTCAAGGAGGCTCAAAGTTATTACATCACTCGACAACGAGGGTGGAGGGGGTATCTGATAACCTTACTTGTCCCAGTGTTTGCCATGGTGTTTTTATTGGCGTGTGTGTATGGGGTGTTGGCCTTTGGCGTATTGGCGATTAAAGGAGAAGTCGGCGATGCGCCGTTGATTTTTGTACTGTATGGGGGTTTATGGTTGCTGGAGAGCCTCTTTAGCACCTTGTTCTTTTTAGTGGTGGCGATCTTCACAGGATCGACGGTGTTTAGCATGATGGTTAGCATAGCCGCTTACATCCTCAGCACGGCGATACCACAGCTCGTCTACAGCCCGTTTGGGTTGAGCGGTGCTCTTCGATTGCGTCAGGTCGCTTTAAGTACTGGAGAAGTGGCAGTGTATTACGGTGTAGTAATTAGTGTAATGGTAAGTGCGCTTCTATGGAGTGGGCGACATCTACTGAGGAGGTATTATCAATGATTCAAATTAAAGGCTTATCAAAAGCGTTCAAAGAAAATGTATTGTTTCGAAACGTCGGTCTCGAGGTGGAAAAAGGCGAGACTATTGGCATCATAGGCGGCAATGGATCGGGAAAAAGCGTGTTGTTTAACATGATCGCAGGCGTCGTACCCTATAAGGAAGGTGAGATTACCGTCGATGGTAAGGTGATTGGAAAAGATGTGGATTTTCCCGAGAACTGTGGGGTGTACGTCAACGCGCCAGGCTGGGTCAATCACTACACCGGCTACAAAAATCTGTATTACCTTGCTATTATCCGCAATGTGATTGGTGAAGAAGAAATCAAAGACATCATGCGCCGTTTTGGTTTGGATCCCGAAAACAAGACACGGGTGGGAAAGTACTCTCAAGGGATGAAACAAAAGCTGGGGATCGCACAAGCGATCATGGAAAACCAAGAACTGCTCATATTGGATGAGCCGTTTAACGCACTCGATCACGAAACGTATCACGAGATACACGAACAGTTGAAACGGTGTAAGAGCGAAGGCAAAACCATATTGCTCACCAGTCACAATCAAGAAGACATCAAAAGCCTGTGCGATCGGGTCTATATTATCCACGATAAACAGGTGTTGCCGTTGACCGATGAGTTGGAGCGATTGTACTTTAGACGCTAATTGAAAATAAGTTTTGACTTTTGGTGGGTTTTGAGGTATCATATATCAGTGTTTGAAAAGACCTGCCCCGGAATTTTTAAACAATCAGTCGCCGATTTTCGGGTGTGCGACTCTAACAAATCCCCGGACGACAAAAACCGCTTCCGACTGTGCGGTGTCCAAATAGGTCGGTTGTTTTAAAAATTTTGGAGGAGGAAAGAAATGAAATCTTACATCGCTAAACCACTTGAAGTGGAACGTAAATGGTACGTTGTCGATGCTGAGGGCCAAGTCCTAGGTAGACTAGCTACTCAAATCGCAACGGTTTTACGTGGAAAACACAAACCTATCTACACGCCAAACGTGGACTGTGGAGACTATGTCATCGTGATCAACGCTGACAAAATCCGCGTCACAGGCAACAAAATGGACCAAAAAGAGTACAAACGCCACTCCGGCTACGCTGGTGGGTTAAAGTCTGTCACCTTGAAGGAAATGCTGGATAAACACCCAGAGCGCGTCATTGAACACGCGGTTAAAGGCATGTTGCCAAAAAACAAACTGGGTCGTCAGATGTATCGAAAGCTAAGAGTTTACGCTGGTGAGGATCACGATCACGAAGCGCAACAACCAGAGCTTTTGGAAATCTAGAAAGGGGAGGACATTTAATATGGCACAACAATTTTTAGGTACAGGCCGTCGCAAAACCTCTGTTGCAAGAGTCTTTTTACGCCCCGGTACTGGTAAATTTATCATCAACAAAAAAGAGTTGAAGGATTACTTTGCTTTTGACACGCTGATCACCATCGCAAAAGCACCATTGACTTTGACGGAAAACGACGGACGTTATGACATTTACGTCAACGTCAAAGGCGGCGGTTTCACTGGTCAAGCAGGCGCGATTCGCCACGGGATTTCAAGAGCGTTGATCGAAGCCGATTCCGAACTTCGCCCAACCCTTAAAAGAGCTGGCTTTTTGACTCGTGACCCACGTCAAAAAGAAAGAAAGAAATACGGCTTCAAAAAGGCCCGTAAGAGTTCACAATTCTCTAAGAGATAATCTGTTATTTTTTCACACCTGTCTGTCGACAGGTGTGTTTTCTATTCGTCGAGAAGAAGTGTCTCGACATCGGCTACGGTCTCGCAGATGGCGGTGGCGCCAGCGTCCGATAGTTCATCGTATGAGCCAAAGCCGTAGGTGACGCCAATGGAGTCGATGCCCACTGCTTGTGCCCCTTCGATGTCGTAGAGGCGATCGCCTATCATCACTGATGCGTTCAGATCAGATAGTTGTAGGCGCTCGTGGACGAGGTTGATCAAATCCACCTTATCCACAAGGGTTCCGTCTAGGCTGGCACCGACGACGGTGTCAAAGTAACCATCGAGTTTCCAACGCGCAAGGATCGCTTTGGCAAAGACTTCAGGTTTTCCTGTCGCGACGGCGATTTTTTTACCTTGGCTTTGCAAACGTTGAAGGAGTCTTTCGATGCCGGGGTAGATTTCGACTTCGTACATGCCGCCTTGACGGTAATAGCCGCGGTAAATCTCCAGAGCCTCAGCGGCGGCGGATTCATCCATGTCAAAGTAAGTTTGGAAAGAATCGAAGAGGGGTGGACCGATAAATTTTCGCAAAATACGTTGATCCGGTACGGCATAGCCGAGTTTGTCCATCGCCAAGCGTATACAGTGGGTGATGCCCTTCTCCGTATCGAATAGGGTGCCATCCATATCAAATAGAATGAGTTGTTTTTGTTTCATCATTTCCTCCTAGTCATTGGTATCACAGATACTATACCCGATTGGCACAGGAGGCAAACGCAGAGGGCGCAGAGAGGATTTGAGTGAGCCTTTCTCTAGAAAAGAGGTCGTTTTGAATATCGTCAGTGTATTGTCCCATCAATTGTTCATTATGCTTTTAATTGCAACGGTGGGCTTTATCGCTTATCGTGCAAAGATTATCACGGAACCCGGGACGGGAGGCTTATCCGCCTTTCTCATGTGGATTATCAATCCTATGTTGCTCATTCGCAATTTCCAGATGGATTTTTCGCAGGAGATGTTAAAAGATTTTGGGTTGACTCTGGCGGTGTCTGCCTTGGTGTTTGGCCTTTGTATTGGAGCCGCGCGGTTATTGCTCCCCAAAAGCTGGCGCATAGAGCGGGCAGCTGTCATCTTTCCCAATTCAGGGTTTATGGGCATTCCCCTCTTGCTCGCCTTGTATGATGCGACCAGTTTGTTTTATTTGGCGGCGTACCTTGGAGTGTTCAATGTGCTCAGCTATACCTACGGGATTCAACTGGCAGGCGGTGGTGGGCAGATGTTGTCCAAAAGGGATTTAGCTCTAAATCCAGGGGTACTCTCCATTGTCTTCGGGTTGGCGTTGTTTATTTCGCCGGTGAAGCTGCCCTCTGTGGTTTCTGAGGCGATGGCTTCAATTGGTCAAGCCAATACACCGGTAGCGATGGGGTTACTGGGCATGTTTATGGCGCAGGCGGATTTGAAACACCTCTTTGGGTCAAAACGCGCCTATGTCGTCAGCTTGGTAAAGCTTTTGGTCCTTCCTTTGTTCATTGTCGTCGTCCTCGCCTTTTTGCCCATTCCTCGGGCGATTAAAGAGGTATTGACCGTTGTCACCGCTGCTCCCGTGGGGATGAGCGTGCCAACTCTCGCTAAGCTCTACGGCGGAGATTACGAGGTGGCGTCGGTTTACGTCGGGTTGACCACCTTGCTCTGTCTGGTGACCATGCCAATTGTCGTGTGGGTGGGGAGTCTGTTATTTTAGGTGAATAGCAATAAATGGAAAAGCCCTAGCGTGTGCACGCTAGGGCTGTGTTTTTGACTATTGTTTTTTAATGGCTTCGAACAAGTCGATGGCGGCTTCTTCGGGGCCTTTTTTCTCGTTGCCCGGAATGCCAAGCTGAGTTTTCAATTCTCCTACTTTCACCCCTTGCGCAAACAGTTGGGCGAAGTATTTGTCTAATAGCACATCGCAGGCTTCGGATTTTTGAAGTGGACCAAAGGGGTTGGCAAAATAAGAGGTGGTGAGTCCTTCTTCGGTGGTAGTGCCTTTGGCCATCCGCTTTCCAGAACGAAAGACGTCAATGGCGTTGGTAGCGTCGTCAAAGTAGGTGAGCGCAGAATCGTCTCCTTTGACGGCGGTGTAGTTGTTGGCGTAGAGGACAAAGTCCACAGGTAGACCTTGCATGATCTCTTCGTAGGTCGCCACGGGGCTGATCAATCGAGCGTTGATTTTGTCGGGGTTCATGAAAATGGAGCGGTCCAGTTCTTTGAAGGCGTAGCCCGCGTCTAAGTCGTCCAGTCGGACGAATGCTCCGGTTTCCGTCCCGTAGCCCATCACTTCACCGGTGTCCGCGTCGATTTTCAAGGTGCCCATATCGTCAAAGATAATAGTCATATCGCTGATGTGTTCTTCTGCGAGGGAGCGGAAGGCTTCGATGCTTTCGCTTTTCCCAGCGCCGGAGTCGCCGACGATGACGACGTTGGCTCTTTTACCGTTTTTGAGCACGATGTTGACCATGGCGCCGTGGACGGGAAGGAAACCTCGTTTGATTTGAACCAAGTTGTGTAGGGTGAGAGACATTTTTTTCAAGTAGCCAAAGTAGTCGTAGTTTTCGTCATGGGTGACGTAACCGACCATAATATCGTTGACTTCGTCGTCGTAGAACACGGTCATGGAGCGACCTTCTGAGTCTGCAGCGCCGTAGACGTAGATCAGATCCGGTTTTTTTCCGGCGATCTCCGATTCCTTTGCCATTTCAAACAAGTTGGACAAGGACACCCCTTGGGTGAGAAAATCTCGGTGTATGAAGATAAATGCGATCAAATCGCCAATTTTTGCCGGGTAGCAAAAGAAGTGATCCACGTTCATACTCGCTCGCGATATTGGGTTTTCGGTGACTTCTTGGAAGACGCCGTCCCGTTTGTTCCTTTTGGGATAGGTGATATAAGGGGTTTCCAAGACGATGTTTTTGATAAAGGGGATGTATTTTAAATTGTTATAAGCGGTGGGAATAGGCCAAACCATTTCGCTGACGATGAGCCCCACATTGGTGCCTGCTGGTACTTGGCGGTAAATGTTGGGGATGGTCATGGACAGGTTGTTGGTGATTTTTCGGTAAGTGTCCAATACTTTGTCGTCAAATTGCATTTTCAATTGGATGAAGTTGGTGTGGGCAAAGCCTTCTTCGTCATAACCCTTGTCGATGATGGCGTAGCGTTCGAGTTTGCGCCAATAGTTGTATACCTCTTCGACAAGATGGCGAAATTGGAGGCGTTGATCGTAAAGAAAGGCGTATTCTGGAAAAGCTTCAGAGATTTCCTTAGAGGTCATTACCGTTAACAGCTTCGTTAAGCGTTTGATGGCGTCGCTGCGTTCGTAAAGATCGTCGGTACCAAAGACGGTTTCGAGAAGGACGTTGATGCGGTTGTGTTCTTCGCTGTTTTTGGCTAGAAAGTGGAACAGAACCGAGCGGAAACCTTCGCTGTTTAGAATTTGTTCGCTGGTGCTGCAATATTTCACTGAAAAGTTGATGATTGCTTTATCGTTACTGAGTGACCATTCTTTTTTCATATGTAACTCCTTTAATGGGTGATTGCTGGTGTTTTTCGTGATGTGATGTAAGTGTTATGGGACTAGCTGTTAGGTGAGATCTATCTTTACGATGGATTATACCACACTTTTTCGCTGTAGCTCAATGATTTTTTAGCAAAATTGCTGCCACTTTCCTGTAGCCGTGTAAACAAACCTTTTCCGTAACGCGAGTGTAATTTTGTAACGAAAAATTACTCAAAAAGTATTTTAACCATACCCAGAAGCGAAGGAATATGGTATAATAGCCTCGTATCAACAATTGTTAAATAATGCACTATTACATAGTTTGCAGGGAGTGAAGGAGGAAGGGATTTGAAAAATCAAGTCGGATTACAACAGCGCGCTGAGGCGCAAGGCATCGACCTTAGCTTGTTGGATGATGTGCTTCAAGAGTACGGAAGTCGACGAGGATCGTTGATTATCATTCTTCAAAAAGCACAAGGGATTTACGGGTACATCCCCACAGAGGTGATGGAATACATCTCTGAAAAAACGGGCATCCACAGCTCGGAAATTTACGGTGTGGCAACTTTTTACGCACAGTTCCGTTTAGAGCCTGTGGGCAAGCATTTGATCATGCTCTGTCAAGGAACGGCCTGTCACGTCAACAGCTCACAAATCATTGAGAACACCATCACTGAGGAGTTGGGTATTGAAGACGGCGAAACTACTGTGGACGGCATGTTCACCTTGAACAACGTCGCCTGTCTAGGGTGTTGTTCCCTGTCGCCGGTGATGATGATCGACGACGAAACCTACGGCAGTCTCACACCTGAGATGACGCGCAAGATTCTAGCTCAATACCGTGCACCGGTTGTGGAGGGTTAAATGATGAAAGTTATAGTCGGATATGGGAGCTGCGGCGTAGCCGCAGGTGCTGGGAAAGTATACGATGCGTTGAACGCGGCGATCGATGAAAAGGGTCTAGACCTAAAACTGGAGATCACCGGTTGTAACGGGATGTGCCATTTGGAACCCATCGTCGACGTTTATGACGACGCAGGAGAACTCACGCGTTATGTGCACATTGTCGAAGAAGATGTACCAGCGTTTTTAGAAAATATCACTGGGGACTTTGATAAACGCATTTCCAATGAAGATCAAGAAGCATGGGAAAAGCAAGTGCGTATCGCCACTGAAAATTGCGGTATCATCGATCCAGAAAACATTGACGAGTACATAGATAACGGGGGTTACAAAGCCATTGAGAAGGCCGTAACAGTCATGACCCCCCAACGTATCATCAAAGAATTGAAAACCGCATACCTCCGCGGACGAGGTGGGGCAGGCTTTCCCACTTGGTTTAAGTGGAACGCTGCCATGGTTGAGCAAGGCACACCAAAATACGTCGTGTGTAACGCCGACGAAGGTGACCCAGGTGCGTTTATGGACCGTGCGATCATGGAAGGGGATCCTCACAAGCTATTAGAAGGGATGATCCTTTGTGGGTATACTATCGGTGCTGACGAGGGGATTATCTACGTTCGCGCAGAGTATCCCTTGGCGATTCACCGACTAGAAGTAGCGATGGCTCAAGCCCGTGAAAGAGGCTACCTCGGCAAAAACATCCTGGGATCGGACTTTAGTTTCGATTTGCGGATCAAAGCTGGTGCCGGCGCATTCGTCTGTGGTGAAGAGACGGCGTTGATCGCATCCCTTGAAGGGGAACGCGGTATGCCGCGATTGAAACCGCCATTCCCTGCTCAAAAAGGATACTGGCAACAACCGACCAATATCAACAACGTGGAAACCTACGCCAACGTCGCTTGGATTATCAACCACGGCGGAGAGGCGTTTGCAGCCTATGGCGATGGCGCATCCACTGGGACCAAAGTGTTTGCCCTCACGGGAAAGATTAAAAAGGGCGGCTTGGTGGAAGTACCGATGGGTATGACCATTAAAGACATCGTCTTTGACATCGGCGGCGGCATTAAAGACGGCAACGCTTTTAAAGCGGTGCAAATGGGCGGACCATCTGGTGGGTGTATCCCGGCGGATATGGTCGATACCAAGGTCACCTACGAGGACTTGGCAAAAACAGGCGCGATTATGGGTTCTGGCGGCATGGTCGTCATGGACGAATCCACCTGTATGGTTGAGATGGCGCGCTTCTTCTTGGACTTTACCCGTAAAGAATCCTGCGGAAAGTGTATCCACTGTCGCATAGGCACCAAACGCATGCTCGAAATCCTAGAACGCATCACCCAAGGCGAAGGAGTCGAAGGGGATATCGAAAGATTGGAAGCCCTCGGCGCTGAGATTCAAAAAGGATCTTTGTGCGGGTTGGGTCAAACGGCTCCAAACCCTGTACTCAGCACGATTCGCTACTTTAAAGACGAATACGTTGCCCATATACGGGATAAAAAGTGTCCAGCTCACGTCTGTCAACCGTTGATCACCTACGATATCAACGAGAAGTGTATTGGTTGTGGCATGTGTCGAAGAAACTGCCCAGTGGACGCCATTACCGGCAAAGCAAAACAACTACACGTCTTAGACCAAGACAAGTGCATCAAATGTGGCAAGTGTTACGAAGTCTGTAAATTTGACGCAGTCGTAATGGATTAGGAGGAAACCATGGCAGAAATTAGATTAAACATCGATGGCAAGGAAGTGCGTGGCCGCCAAGGCGACACGATTCTAGCCATCGCTAAAAATAACAATATCGAAATCCCTACACTCTGTTTCGATGAGCGCATGAACGTCTACGGCGCTTGTGGGCTGTGCGTCGTCGAAGTGGAAGGGCGCAATGGTTTGTTGCGCGCTTGTGCCACAGAAGCGGCAAACGGGATGATCGTGCGTACCAACAGCGAAACCGTCCTGTCTTCAAGAAAGACCGCACTCGAACTTTTAGTATCCGACCACGTCGGCGACTGTCTAGCGCCGTGTACTCAAGCTTGCCCAGGGCAGACCGACTGTCAAGGTTATGTGGGTCTTGTGGCAAATGGAGAAATCGAGCAGGCTATTGAATTGGTCAAAGAAAAAATTCCACTACCAGCTTGTATCGGTCGAGTATGTCCTCACCCTTGTGAAGAGGCTTGTCGCCGGGAGCTCGTCGAAGAGCCAATCTCCATCGCAGATATTAAACGTTACATGGGCGACTACGACCTCGAGTCGGAAGATCCATTCCTACCGGACTGTTTGCCACCTACGGGCAAAAGCGTCGGCGTTATCGGCGGCGGTCCTTCGGGGCTTTCCGTGGCTTACTATCTGCTTCAACTAGGCCATGCGGTTACCATCTACGAGCAAATGCCAGAAATGGGCGGTATGCTACGCTATGGTATCCCAGAATACCGGTTGCCTTCCGATGTTATCTTTGAAGAGGTAAGCCGTATTCAGACTATGGGCGGTGTCTTTGTCAACAACATTAAAATTGGACGCGACCGCAGTTTTGAAGATATTCGCAATTCACACGATGCGATTTACGTCGGAGTCGGCGCTTGGAAGAGCACGGACTTGCGCACCAAAGGCGACGACCTCGACGGTGTCGTTGGCGGAATCGACTTCTTGAGAAATGTTCGCATGAACCAGCACGTGGACCTTGGCAAACGCGTTGCCGTCATCGGCGGCGGAAACACCGCCATGGATGCTTGCCGTACCGCCGTGCGACTCGGTGCAGAAGAAGTTTCTATCCTCTATCGTCGTACCATAGAAGAAATGCCGGCAGAAACCATCGAAATCGAAGAGGCCATCGAAGAAGGGGTCGACTTCAAAATCTTGGTTGCGCCAGTAGAGCTTATTGGCGATGAAAACGGCAGAGTCAGCAAAGTCATCCTGCAAAAAATGGAGCTTGGCGAGCCTGATGCATCGGGACGTCGTCGTCCCATGCCCATAGACGGAGCCATCGAAGAGTTGGAAGTGGATTTGGTCATTGGCGCCATCGGTCAACAAACCGCTCTTGAAGGGCTTGAAGGCATCGAAGTCAACAATTGGGGCAACATCATCGCAGATGAACGAAGCTTCCAAACCAATATCCCAGGGGTGTTTGCCGGGGGAGACGTAATCAACGAAGGAGCGAGTATTGCCATCAAAGCGATAGGCGACGCTTCAAAGGCGACAACCGCCATCGATGGCTATCTCAACGGCGCTTACATCACCTATAATCCAGCATTCATCGTCGAGCGCAAAAACTTGACGAAAAAAGATTTTGCAGATCGCAAAGTTATTCCCCGCCCACACATGCCTCACCTATCACCGGAAGAACGTCGCGAAAACTTCGAGGAAGTAAAACTCGGCTTCTCACCAGAAGCGGCAAAAGAAGACGCGATGCGTTGTTTGGCCTGCGGGTGTCACGACGTATTTGAGTGCAAACTCTACAACTACATCAACGAGTACGATTTGGCAGAAGAGCCTTTTGTTCCATTTGAACACAATCGCGGAGCAAAAGAGGACACCAGCCACCCGTTTATTATCTACAATCCAGATAAATGTATCCTCTGTGGCCTGTGCGTCCGCGTTTGCGAAGACGTTATGGATAACGGCGCCCTTGGATTGACCAAGCGCGGTTTTGAAACGGTGGTCCGTCCGTCCTTAGGGCAACCCCTCGCGGAAACCAGCTGTATATCCTGTGGACAGTGCGTATCCGTATGTCCGGTAGGCGCATTCCAAGAGTACCAACAATTGGATAAATCCCTGCCATTGGAAACCAAATCCACATCGTCAATTTGTACCTACTGTTCCGTTGGTTGCCACATCACGTTAGAAACTCGTGGTGATTTATTGCACCGCGCCGTACCCGATGTGGAATCCATCGTCGATGGGGGATACCTCTGTGTACGCGGACGTTTTGGCTACAACCAAGGTGAACCATCGGACAAGATGACTACGCCAATGGTGCGCAAAGACGGCGAGTTGGTCGAAGTGACTTGGGAAGAGGCGATACGTCGAGTTGCAAAGAAAATGCAATCCGTTCAGTTGATGGCAGGAAACGACGCAACGGCTGTGTCCATCTCCGACCGATTGACCAACGAGATGCTCTACCTTGCGAAACAATATGCGGACAACTATTTGAGAACACCGTATATCACAAGCTTTAACCGAGAAATTGAAGGGATCGAAGCGGTGATCGGTTACGATGCTTCCACAGTGACCCTCGAAGAAATCGGCACAGCGCAAGTCAGTCTGTTGGTGGGATCGGATATCTACAACGACCACACCATTGCAGGATTGAAATTAAAAGAATCTGTGGATCGCGGCGGGGCATTGTACATTATCAATGACAAGAAAACCCATGCTGATAACTGGGCGAAAGCCGTGCATTACACCGAAGACAACCAGTTGTTGAAAGAAATCTTAAAGGCGTTGTTGATTGGTAAAGGCCTTCCTGAAAACGCCACTGGCGGCGAAGCGCTACTTGAAGGCTTAGCGGATGTGGTCATTTCAGAAAAAGCTGAGGCGTTCGCTGAAAACTACATCACAGCACGTGGTGCCGTCATTATCTACGACGACAAACGAACCTCCGTCGCAACAAAACAATTGTTGGCAGACATCGCCGTAGCCGGTGGAAAAATCGGTCGAGCCCGTAGAGGGTTGGTGGCGTTGAAAGATAAAAACAACAGCCAAGGCGTTGTGGATATGGGAATCGGCTGCGATCACAACATCGTCGCTGAACGCATCGCAAAGGGTGAGATAAAATCCTTGTTTGTCATCGGTGAAGAAATCGCCGATGTGGATCTAGATAAACTCGAGTTCTTAGCCGTAGCGGATTCCTTCATGACGGAAACTGCAAAAAAAGCTGATGTGTTCCTGCCTTTGGGTGGCTTTGCCGAACAAGACGGAACCTACACGAGCAGCGATAGAAGAATTCAACCGTTGAACGCAGCGTTGCCATCGTCGACAGGTATTCAAAATTGGGAAATCTTCATCACCTTATTCGACATCCTCGGCTCACCGGATAGCTATTTATCCCTTGCTGAAATCATCGAAGACATGTGCATGAACACGCCTAATTATCTGGGTTACAGCAAAATTAACGCACCGACCCTGTGGCCGGTAAATGCAGACACCGCCTACCTAGCAGACGGCTTCCCGACAGAAGACGGAAAAGCCCATTTCGTATTACCAGAAGGTCAAAGTTTAAAAGTGCCTTACCACACCACAGATATTACAGAACACAATTTCAAAAAGTGGGAACGCACCTATCGCAAAGAAAAATAGATCCAGACAAGAAAAACCGCCGAAAGGCGGTTTTTTGTTGATGAAATGGTAGAGGTAGGGATTGTTGAAACTCGGTAACTTCGGGTTAGAGGTGGTCGATGGTTTTGTTTCTGAATTGAGTTCTCAGGCGACTTGGTGTGATCGATTTAACCGCAGAAAAACACTTTGTAAAGTAACTCTGACTATTGAATCCTACGCTATAGGCGACGTTTGCAATACTGTCATCGGTGTAGAGAAGATAATCCACCGCTTTATTGATGCGATAATTCATGAGGTATTGAAACAGATTTTGATTGACCGCTTTTTTAAAAAGTCGACAGCATTCGCTTCGGCTGAGATGGACGGATTCTGCAATGTCTTCGAGTGAAATTTGATCGCTGTAACGCTCGGTGATAAAGCTAAAAATCGTCTTTAAACGCTGATCGACCAGATCGTTATCTAGATTATAATCGAGTTTCTGATCTTGATAAAGTAATGTGTGCTTCCAGATGTCGATTACTTTCGCTAACATATCCAATTCGTAGTAGGGGTTTTTTTGAGTATACAACTGGTTGAGCTCTTTCAGTTGGGTGATTAAAGCCTTTTGATTTTTGTCGGACTCTCGCAACACCATATAATCGATTTGCGAATAAGAGATGAGCGGCGATACATAAGTTTTATAAAGGTAGTCTTCCTTCTGGTTGCTGATGAGTCGAGATGGAAAATATATCATGAGAGAGGTTGAGGAATTACTCGATGTTTCGATTCTATGCAGTTTTTCCGAGTTGATAAACAATCCCTCTCCCTTGGTTAAAGTCAGGACATCGTTTGCGATTTGAAAGGTGATATCGCCATCGAGCACAACGTTGTATTGGAGTTCTTCGTGCCAGTGCCAATCGATATACTCAAATGTTAATGGTGAAAAAACGCCTTCGACGATACCTATGGGAAAGTTCTCACCAATGTGAAGGGAGATCTCCCGTTTTTCGCTGTCGATTCGAACAATTTTTGCTTGCACCACACCACCTCAATATTTTTATAAAAGCTAGTCAATACTTTGGAATACATGGATTATATCATGAGATAAAATGAAAGACAATATAGGAGGAGAGAAGGTGATATCGCTAGCAAATGGTTTGAAGAGAGCAAATTTGCGATGGGAGGTGAGTTTTTAGCGAAAACTGGAAAAAGAATAGACCATAAAAATGAGAGATAGAAACCGATAGCACCTAAAGGTTCTAGCAATATATTGTTGCGCCCATTTTTAGAGATAAATCGGTCAAAAGATAATACCTTAATCGTCATCTGTGGTTCATGAAAAGAAACTCAAAAAATTTAGAAAGAGGTGTGAGAACCGTGACAGTGATTAATCAAATCAATGATTTTCTTTGGGGAAACATTATCGCCTACATATTGTTAGGAACAGGGTTGATTTTTACCATTCGCTTAGGCTTTCCACAAGTGCGTTATTTTAGACGAGGTCTGCAGTGTATGAAAAAAAGCATGAAAGGTGGAGAAGAGAAGGTATCAGGCTTCGCAACTTTGTGTGCAGCGGTAGGCGGTCAAGTAGGGACTGGAAGTTTAGTAGGCGTGGCCAGTGCGATTACAGCAGGAGGACCGGGGGCGATTTTTTGGATGTGGATCACAGCGCTCTTTGGCATGGTCATCACTTTTGCAGAAACTGTCTTGGGCCAGTTGTTTCGAACGCGAGAGGATTACGGCACTTACCGAGGAGGAGCAGCTTATTATATTGAGAAGGGGTTTAATAGCAGGCTCTTGGCACAGATTATAGCGATGTTATACGTCATAGGCATCGGTATCTTTATCGCATCCATTCAAACAAACTCCATCGCTAACGCTTTTACAGGAGTAGTGGCTGTCAATCCACTAATACCTGGGATTGCGGTTATCGCGCTGACGGGGCTTGTCACTGTGGGAGGAGTTAAACGCTTGGCAGAAGTTTCTTCGCTCATCGTTCCATTTATGGCTTTAGCCTATATGTTGATCACTGTATACATCATCTTGATCAATATCGCGCATGTTCCGGAAGTGTTTTCAACAATTATAGCAAGCGCATTTACCACTCGTGCAGCCGTCGGAGGCCTCGTGGGGCACTCGGTGATGGAGGCTTTTAGAAATGGTGTGGCTAGGGGATTGTTCTCAAACGATGCGGGAAATGGTTTTGTAGGTACGATACACGCTTCAGCAGAAGTTAAACATCCAGTAGAGCAGGGGTTGTTGGCGATGTTGGGGACTTTCATTACCACCATAGTGATTTGTACCTGTACCGCTCTTGCCATAATGCTCACTGGTGTATTAGACACAAATGCAGAGGGGGTCAATTTACTTCAAGAAGCCTTTGGCGTCGCTCTCGGGCCGGTCGGGCGGTGGGTCGTCTTTGGTGCAATGTTTTTATTTGGGTTTACTACACTTTTAGTGGACGTCTTTACTGGAGAAACGAATCTATTTTATATTTTCAGAGAAAAAGCGGCTGTGCCAACATGGATCTACCGTATTGTCGCAGTGGTTGTCCTTGTGATCAGTTCAGTGACACCGTTGAAAGACATCTGGAGTATGGTCGATTTGTTGCTTGCGTTTGTTGTATTCATCAATGTAGTGGCGCTGTTGGGGTTATTCAAATACGTCAAAGAGATTTTCGTGGATTATACAAGTCAGTTGAAACGTGGCATCGATGAACCTGAATGGGATTACGGGAAGGACATGATAAAGGTCATAAAGAACAGCAAATGAGGAGGGAAGCAATGGAAAGAGACGCGTTTGAACGCCAATTATTGAGATGGAGACATTATCTTCATCAACACCCAGAGGCGGCGATGGAAGAGGAAAATACGTCGGCCTACTTGGCAAATGAACTCGAAAAGATGGGCTTAGAGGTGAACCGAAAGATTGGGGGTACAGGATTGGTTGCTAACCTGACAGTCGGTACCGGCAAGAAAGTCATCGGGCTAAGGGCGGATATGGACTGTATTTTGATCAACGAAACCCAAGATTATCCCTACAAATCCCAAACGGAAGGGAAGATGCACGCTTGTGGACACGATGGGCATATGGCGACCTTATTAGGAGCTGCTGCCCTTTTATCGGAGCGAAAAGATTTTGACGGAACGGTACGATTCTTTTTCCAACCAGGTGAAGAACCGGGTGTTGGTGCGCGGGCGATGATTGAGGATGGCGTATTAGTACGATTTCCTGTCGATGAGATCTACGGTATGCACAATATACCGCTTCCAGAAGGGACGATTGTTACAAGGGTCGGGGGTATTATGGCGAGTGAGGACAACTTCGTCATACACATTGCTGGCAAGGGCGGCCATGCATCCAGTCCGCATTTTACGATAGATCCCATGGTAATCGCTGCTGAGATTATTCTCGCTCTCCAAACCATTGTATCGCGCAACGTGAGCCCCATCGATACGGCGGTTGTGTCGTGTACAGAGTTAATTACCGATGGCGTGCGAAATGCTATACCTTCTAATATAACGATCAAAGGGGACACGAGAAGTTTTAAACCAGAGGTTCAAAGAATCATTGAGGAGCGAATGCGAAAAATTTGTGAAGGGATTTGTGCGATGCACGGCGCATCTTGTGAAGTTGATTACACTTATGAGTTTTCTCCTACAGTTAATGAGGAAAAATGCACCCAGTACGCGATCCAAGCGGCGAAGCGCGTAGTGGGAGAAAGTATGGTCGACGGCGATTGCGCACCGCTTATGGTTTCTGAAGACTTTGGATTATTTTTGCAAAAAGTGCCAGGGTGCTTTGTCTTTATCGGCAATGTTAAAGATGGAGCAGAGATAGTGCCTCTACACAACGCTCAATACGACTACAACGATACGATTTTAAAAACGGGGGCAGAGTATTTTGCCGAGTTGGTCCGAGAGCGATTGCCACGGCAAGAACGTGCTCGTCAGATGGACACATGAGAAAATGTTAGTAAATACGAGTGATGAAGATCACGAAAGGATGTTAAAATGAATAAGCGCAAAGCGTTCAAAGTTCCCCACGCCTTTGTCATATTGCTGATGACGATTACGGTGGTCAGTCTATTGACCTATATTATCCCTTCTGGCGAATACGTTCGCACACCAAATGCCGAAGGCATTATGATCGCAGAGGCGAACTCCTACCATTTGATCGAGGATCAAACGGTATCGTTAATGCAGTTTTTGACGGCGATTCCCAGAGGATTTGTCGAAGCGGGATGGATCATCGCAATGACATTCTTTGTGGGCGCCGCATTTGAAGTGGTTAAAAAGATCGGGTTGATTCCAGCGATGATCGAATCCATGGCGAGTCGTTACGCAACCAGGGGGATTTCGGCGATTCCGGTGCTGATGTTTGTTTTCGCTTTGATCGACAGTATCATCGGCACGCCCGAATTGGTGGTGGTCTATATCCCCATCGTGTTGCCTTTGATGATTCGGTTAGGATTTGATTCGATAACGGCTTGTGCGGTAGTGTTATGTGGTTCAGCAGCAGGTTTTTCGGCAGCTTTGACCAATCCCTTTACCATAGCCATCGGTCAAAAATTAAGTGGTTTGCCCCTGTATTCAGGTTGGCGGTTCAGAGTGGTCACATTCATTGTAACCTTTGGTATAGGCGCGATTTACGTTATGCGTTATGCCAGTAAAATCCAAAAAGACCCATCGATAAGCGCCACATATGAAGACGATGCCGCTAAGCGTGCGATGTATCTTCAGGGAGAAACATCGAAAAATAACAAGGTGGTATTGGACATTCGTCAAAAAATCGCAGGCGTCTATTCATTGGGGATGATGGCGATGATGCTCATTGGCATCATCGTGCTAAAATGGGATCTTCCTGAAATGTCCGCGATGTTTCTTGCCGTAGGCGTAGGTGCGGGATTAATCGTGAAGATGGATGTCAACGAGCTCTGCGAAACTTTGATTGTTGGGTTCCAAGAAATGGTCATAGGCGCCATGGTTATCGGTGCGTCAAGAGCGATTTCGGTGGTGATGACGGATAGTCAAATTATCGATTCTGTCGTTCATGGATTAGCGACGGTTTTGACCAATCTTCCAGGATCGGTGATGATTCTTGGTATCTTGGTTGCCGTCAGTTTCTTAAACTTCTTGATCCCGTCGGGAAGCGGCAAGGCGGTGGTGTTATTTCCGATTTTGGCACCATTAGCGGATTTGGTTGGCATAACGCGTCAGACGGCTGTCGTTGCGTACCAATTTGGCGATGGGTTCACCAACTATCTTTGGCCTACGGTGGGTTACTTCATGGCAGCCCTAGCTATCGGAGGAGTCTCATGGCAAAAATGGGCAAAATTCTATTTACCTCTATTTGGTTTGTGGTTGTGCTCTTCGACGGCGTTTCTGTTTATCGCTCAGTTTATCAAACTGGGGCCGTTTTAAGGATTCTGGATGGTCTAGAAGCGCGGTTAATCGACCACACTTAGCACAAAAGGGCACACTAAAATCCCCCTTCACTTGGTCGTAACCAATGTGAAGGGGGATTTGTCGACAGAAGAATAGGAAGTCAAGAAAGGGTGTTTATTGGAATAGCGCTGTGTACACTGCCGAACAGTGCCTTTGCGTTATTTGGTAAAAAAAGTGTGTGCGTCTTTTAAATCAGCGATAATCGGAAGTTGTTGCGGGCAGAGGCTCTCACAGGTGCCACATTCGGTGCAGCGATCGGCGCCTTTTTCCTCTTTGATCAAATTGGCGTAGTCTTCGACGAAGTTTTCTTTAGCGCCGTAGATGTAGGCGTTGTTGTAGTAGCTAAAAACCGTGGGGATCTTGACGTCAAAAGGACAGGGCATACAGTATTCACAGCCGGTGCAGTCCACTTGATTGCGAGAGAGGAAGTATTTCTTCACCTCTTCTATGGCGGCGTGTTCGTCGTCGGTCAAACTGTTGGGGGTGATGGTTGAGGCGACGTCGAGGTTTTCTTCGAGCTGGGCCTCGTTTGACATGCCCGACAGCACAATACCCACTTCGGGAATGTCGAGGACGTAACTCAACGCCCATTGGGCTGGGGAGTAGTTTCGCTCCAATGGGGCAAAGAGATCTGTAACTACTGGTGGGTTTTTGGCGAGTTTTCCGCCTTTAACTGGCTCCATGACGATGACGGACAACCCCTTTTCAATGGCGTAGCGCATACCTTCAAGTCCTGCTTGATAGTGGGTGTCCATGTAGTTGAGCTGTATTTGACAAAAATCCCAATTGTAGCTGTCGACGATTTCTTTAAAAACTGGAAGCTCGTCGTGGAAAGAAAAACCAGCATAAGTGATTTGACCGCGTTCTTTTTTATCGTCAAGGAAGGAAAACACATCGTTCTCCATCATTTTACGAAATGATTTGGCGCTCAAGGCGTGGGTAAGGTAAAAGTCCACGTGATCGCGCTGAAGGCGCTCAAGTTGTTGAGAGAAAAAGCGATGGTAGTCCTCGTGACTGTCGCATAACCACATGGGAAGCTTTGTTGCCACGTAGGTTTCTGTATCTTGTCGACGTTGGAGATAATCGCCGACGAATCGCTCGCTAGCCTCTTCGTGGTAGGTCCAAGCGGTGTCAAGATAGTTGACCCCAGAGGCGATGGCTTCATCTAATAACGCTTCTGCGGCCTCCACGTCGATTTTGCCGTACTCGCCGTTTATCGTCGGCAATCGCATGCACCCGTAACCGAGTGCGGATACTTTTATAGCGTCTTTTATAAGGGATCGATAGAGCATGGTTTTCTCCTTTTCGTGTGAAATGTTTTCATGTTACTGAAAGATTCCCCGTTTCAGGGTATAATAGAATTATACCCATTAATCAAGAAAGAGGAGGAATAAGTCATGAAACAAACACCTCTCTACGAGTCTCATGTGGCTTTAGGAGCGCAAATCATCGATTTCTCAGGATGGCAGATGCCCATTCAATACGAAGGAATCACAAAAGAACACGGGGCTGTCCGCATGGATGCTGGACTTTTTGACTGCTCTCACATGGGAGAAATCCTTGTGACGGGTCCACAGGCCGATGTTTTTACCAATGAACTGTTGACTAACGACATCGACCGATACAAGGACGGTAAGTGTATGTACGCAATGATGCTCAATGAAGAGGGGGGGATCATCGACGATTTGATCGTGTATCGCTTCTCCAAAGAAAAATTCCTGTGGGTGGTCAACGCATCCAATCGGGAAAAAGACCTTGGGTGGATACGCGACCACACCGCGGATTATGATGTCACTGTAGAAGATGTATCACAAAACTATGGATTAATCGCGATTCAAGGGCCAAAGAGCCAGAAGATTCTAGAAAGTTTAACGAAACTTGACTTGAATGGCTTAGGCAATTATAGTTTTATAGAAGGGACACTACTCGAGCGCTACGATGCGATTATTTCAAGAACAGGATACACTGGTGAATTGGGCTATGAAATCTATGCCAATCCAGAAGCGACTGAGGCCCTTTGGGATCAGTTGCTCGCAGTCGGCGCAGAGGATGGATTGATTCCCTGTGGACTCGGCGCTAGAGATACTTTGCGTTTTGAGGCGGGTATGCCCTTATATGGCAATGAAATGGATGAGCACACCAACCCTTACGAAGCGGGATTGGGCTTTGCAGTCAAGATGAATAAAACGTCCTTCATAGGTAAAGATGCACTAAAAGCTGCTCGTGACGCGGGGATAAGGCGCAAGATCATCGGTGTCGAGCTTTTAGGCAAAGGAATCCCTCGCAACGGTTATGCGATTTTCAGTGGTGATGTGGAAATTGGTCATATCACGACGGGGTATCTCTCTCCTACGGTTGGAAAATCATTGGCAAATGCCATGATCGACATCGCATATGCCCAAGAGGGGATGCCGGTAGCGGTTCAGATTCGAAAAAAAATGGTAGAAGGGGTATTGATACCCAATCAATTTCTTAAAAAATACAAGGAGGCTCTCTAATGAAAGTTGAAAAAGGATTATTGTATACAAAGGAACACGAATGGATTCTCGTCGAAGGGGAAGTCGCAACGGTGGGCATCTCGGATTTTGCTCAACACAGCATGGGAGATATTGTTTATGTGGAGCTTCCAGAAGTCGATGACGAAGTGGAACAAGGCGAAACTTTTGCTTCACTCGAATCGGTAAAAGCGGCAAGTGATATTTATGCACCGGTCAGCGGAGTGATCGTTGCCATCAACGATGATCTCGATGACGACCCAGGCCTTGTCAACGGTGATCCCTACGGAAGTTGGATGGCACGCATCCAATTGTCAAATCCTGAAGAGTTGACCGATCTTCTCTCAGATGCGGAGTACGAAGCGTTCCTTGAAGAAGGTGAAGCTTAACGTGTATCCCTATATACCACTTACGAAAGAGCAAGAGCAAGACATGTTAGAAGCGATCGGAGCCAAAAGCGCTCCATCGCTTTTTGACAAAATTCCAGAGGGGATTCGTCTGAGCGAGTCCTTAAACCTTCCCGAGTCGAAAAGCGAACTTGAGGTCAGTAGCATCCTTAACCAACTCAGTGAAAAAAACCTTTCCAAAGGTATGCCGATCTTCTTAGGCGCTGGGGCTTACGACCACTACATTCCATCGGTGATTAAGCACATCACAGGTCGTAGCGAATTTTACACGTCATACACCCCCTACCAACCAGAAGTGAGCCAAGGCACCCTTCAATACGTTTTTGAATACCAGACGATGATCGCCGATCTGACGGGCATGGCGATTTCTAACGCCTCTCTATACGACGGCGGAAGCGCCGTATCGGAAGGGGCGCTGATGGTGAGCGCGACCAACAAGAAAAAAGTGATCCTCGTTTCTGAAACCGTCAACCCCAGTTCCCGTATGGTGTTAAACACGTTTGCTCACGCCCAAGGACTTGAGGTAAGAACTCTACCCCATTGCGATGGCGTCACAGACCCTAAAGCTTTAGAACAAAGCTTGGGTAGCGACGTGGGCTGTGTCGTCCTTCAAAACCCTAACTTCTACGGCTACATCGAAGATGTGGAAGCGTTGACTGCGATAGCGCACAGCATAAAAAAATGCTCGGTGGTCTTATCGGTGGATCCTATATCCCTGGGTGTATTAAAGGCGCCAGGTGCTATGGGCGTGGACGTGGTCGTCGGCGAAGGACAAGGACTGGGCATTCCATTGAACTACGGTGGACCATACCTTGGCTTTATGGCAGTGAACAAACCCTTTATGCGCAAACTCCCCGGTAGAATTGTCGGACAAACCGTCGATCGCGACGGAAAACGGAGTTGGGTATTGACACTAGCGGCGAGAGAGCAACATATTAGACGTGAGAAGGCGACTTCAAACATCTGCTCTAACCAAGGGCTCAACGTCTTAGCGGCTACGGTTTACATGGCGGTTATGGGGAGAGAAGGTTTGCGTGAGGTTGCGGTTCAATCCATGCAAAAAGCCCACTACCTACACGATGCCCTCATTGACACCGGGTTATTCGTCGACGTGGCAAGACAACCCTATTTCAAAGAATTTGCTTTAAAGACGACAATACCTCTACAAGACTTGAACAAAGCGTTGTACGACCATGGTATCATCGGCGGCTTGGATCTTTCCACCATCGACAAAACCGTGGAAAACACGGTGTTGCTCGCAGTGACGGAAAAGCGAACCGTTGAGGAGATGGATCGTTTCGTAAAAATTGTGGAGGGCTTAAAATGACATTATACGACAAATTGCTCTTTGAGCTTTCCGTAGAAGGCAGGGTTGGTTATCGCTTACCGCCGCTCGACGTGGAAGAAAAACCAATGGATCAGTTGATCGACCCACGGTTCTTAGCCGAGGATAAGCCCAACTTGCCCCAAGTCTCAGAAGTCGATGTGATTCGACACTATACCAACCTATCGGAGAAAAACTACAGTTTGGACCACGGGTTTTACCCATTAGGTTCTTGTACGATGAAATACAACCCTAAAATCAACGAGGATATGGCGGGCCTTTCAGGATTTACGGGAGCGCATCCCCTTCAAGAGAGCTACACCGTTCAAGGGAACTTGGAACTGCTCTACAATCTACAAGAAAGTCTCAAAGAAATCGCCGGGATGGACGCATTCACTCTTCAACCAGCAGCTGGCGCCCAAGGGGAGTCCACCGGGGTCATGTTGATTAAAGCCTACCACGAATCGCGAGGGGATCACCACCGCACCAAAATGCTCGTTCCAGATCAAGCCCACGGCACCAACCCGGCGACGGCAGCGATGACCGGTTACGATGCGGTTGAAATACCATCGACACCAGAAGGCATCGTGGATGTCGAAGCTTTGAGAGGGATCATTGGCGAGGATATTGCAGGGCTCATGCTCACCAACCCCAACACATTAGGCCTATTTGATCCAAACATCAGAGAAATCGCTGACATGGTTCACGAAGCCGGCGGATTGCTTTACTACGATGGCGCTAACATGAATGCGATCATGGGCTATGCGCGACCAGGGGATATGGGATTTGACGTCGTGCATTTTAACTTGCACAAAACCTTTAGTACGCCCCACGGCGGAGGAGGGCCGGGAGCGGGTCCTGTTGGGTGCAAAGCCTTACTCGAACCCTTCTTGCCAAAACCAGTCATCGTCAAAGAAGGCGACACCTACGCCTTTGAGTGGAATCGTCCACAGTCCATTGGAAAAGTGAAGGACTACATGGGTCACTTTGCCATTTTGGTCCGCGCCTACACCTACATTCTCACCATGGGATACGATGGACTAAAACGCGCCAGTGAAGTCGCTGTGCTCAACGCCAACTATTTGGCGCAAAAGCTAAAAGGTGATTACGATCTTCCGATCGAGACCACATATATGCATGAATTTGTCCTTGGTGGGTTAAAGGACAAAACCAACGGCGTCACCACACTGGATGTGGCAAAACGCTTATTGGACAAAGGATTCCACGCACCGACGGTGTATTTTCCGTTGATTATTCCCGAAGCGATCATGATCGAGCCGACGGAATCGGAATCCAAAGAAACGCTGGATGTTTTTATCGAAGCAATGGATGAAATCGCTCGAGAAGCAAAAGAGGACCCTGAATTACTCAAGGGTGCACCTCACCACACCATTGTTTCACGACCTGATGAAACCCAAGCTGCGAAACATCCTGTGTTGAAATACGAAACTGGAGGGAAGGCATGAAAAGCATTACTTTTATAGGAGGAGGACCGGGCGGATACGAAGGCGCTATCCGCGCGGCCCAACTCGGGTTCAAGGTTCACCTCATCGAAGAGGAACAACTCGGTGGTACCTGTTTGAACAAAGGCTGCATACCGACAAAAACATACTGGAAGTCCGCGTTTTTTGCTGAAGAGATGCGGAAAATGTCTGGTTACGGTTTCCCAAAACTCACATCAAATGCCAACGGGGAGATGATCTACGAACGCAAAGAAGAAGTCCTGCAAACCAACCGGGAAGGCATTAAGTTTATCATCGATAATCACCCAAACATTATGCTAAACTACGGTCGTGCCAAGTTTATATCGCCAACCCAACTCGAGGTAACATTGGCAAAAGGCAAAAAAGAAATCTTGAGTTCGGATTATTTCGTCGTGGCAACGGGTGCTGTTTCGCGAAAAATCGATTTTCCAGGCCACGATCTGCCAGGGCTTATGGATAGCGAACAGTTGCTCAAAACCACCAGAATCCCCAAACGCTTAGTCGTCATCGGAACCGGGGTCATCGGGTTAGAGTTTGCAAGCATTTACAAATCTTTTGGCACAGATGTTGATGTCATCGGGACGGCGGTTCTTCCAAGATCGGACCAAGAGATGGCAAGGCGGTTGATCAAGTATATGCGCCGTCGTGGGATTCACATACATACCGGATACACGGTCAAAGAAATTCAAAAATGTGCCATGGGATTTCGAGCGATTTCCGAATCGCGAGAAGGGGACAAACAGTTGAGCATTGAAGGCGATGCGGTTCTCGTCGCCGTAGGGCGCGTGGCAAACACCAACGACCTCGGACTTGAAGAAGCTGGCGTCGACTACGATGGCGGAGGCATCATCACCAACGATATCTCGGAAACTACAGCGCCTGGTATCTACGCGGTAGGAGACGTAGCCAAAGGTAATATTCAACTGGCTCACGTGGCATCAGCACAAGCGATTTCCTTAGTGGAGCGTTTGGCTGGTATGACGCCAAACTTCGACATGACGGTGATTCCTTCATGTATCTTCACCTTGCCTGAAGTGGCAAGCGTGGGCTTTAGCGAAGAGGATTTGGTGTCGAAAAATATTGCCTTCCGCAAGAGCAAGGTTAACTTTAGAACCAATGGCAAAGCCCTATCCCTCGGGGAAACGGAAGGATTTATCAAAGTGTTGGCGAGCCACGATGGCGCGCAGATCTTTGGGGTCCACTGCATAGGCCCACACGCCAGTGACCTGATTCACGAAGGCGCCCAAGGGATCCGCAACGCTTTAAGTGTTGAGCAAATGTCCGGTCTCGTCCACGCGCATCCCACTTTGGGAGAGACATTCAATGAAGCGCTCCACGGGATTATGGGCTCAGCGATCCATTTGATCGCACAAAGTGACTTGGTCGAAGAACGCCCAACGGTTGAACAAAAAGACGATTAGTGCAAGGCAGGATAAGAGAGGCGAGGCCTCTCTTTTTTGCGGAAATTTTGACCTTTACTTCACGACCTTGACCTTAGCGCCATCCTCGAGGGAACTGTTTGCGCAGCGAACTGAGGGAGGATTTTGGCCTTATCCCTTGACCTTAGCTCCATCTCCGAGGGAGCTGTCTGCGCAGCAGACTGAGGGAGGGGTTTGACTTTATCTCTTGACCTTGATCTTCACGCACTTGACCTAAACAGCCCACGTGACACGCTTTCTTTTTTAATGCCACTGGGTTATAATTTAGGAATGAAAGCAATGCATCAAACTCAAAGGAGACTTCAATGGATAAAAAGATCGTTTTTAGTGGCGTACAACCCTCGGGGAATTTAACTATAGGCAACTACATAGGGGCTATCAAGAGTTTTCACCGTTTACAAGAGCAATACACTTGTTATTTTTCAGTGGTAGACCAGCATTCGATAACAGTACCCCAAGTCCCAGCGGATTTGAGAAAGCGCACGTTGGAAGTGTTGTCTCTCTACATGGCGACGGGCTTGGACCCGGAAAAGACGACGTTGTTTATCCAGTCCCACAACTCACACCACGTGGAGTTGTCATGGGTGCTCGATAGCATTTCCTATATGGGCCAACTGAGTCGTATGACTCAGTACAAAGACAAAGCCCAACGCAGTGAAGAAAACCTCAACGCGGCGCTGTTTACCTATCCTGTCCTCATGGCGGCAGACATTCTCTTATATCAAGCGGACTACGTTCCCGTAGGCGAAGACCAACGCCAACACATCGAATTGGCAAGGGATCTCGCCATTCGATTCAATAACAAGTATTCGGATACTTTTGTGGTACCGGAAGGCCTTATCGATAAAACTGTGGGAAAAATTATGAGTCTCACCAACCCTCAATCTAAAATGTCAAAATCCGATGAGGACCCGAATGCCTTTATCCTCATACTCGACGATAAAGATACGATCATACGCAAAATCAAGCGCGCCGTCACCGACTCCATCGGAGAAATCCGCTACTCGGAAGATCAGCGCGGATTGATGAACTTGATCAACATCTATCACTCCTTTTCCGAAGACCCGGTGGAGGCAATTGTCAAACGCTACGAAAACGAAAACTATGCCGTCTTCAAAGAAGAACTTGGCGTCTTGATCGCAGAAAAACTCGCCCCCATCCAAGAACGATATAAAGAGATCATCTCCGATAAAACCTATCTTGCCGGAGTGTGCGCCGATGGGGTAGAAAGAGCAAAATACGCTTCGGGTAAAACCTTGCGCAAAGTCTATAAAAAAGTAGGATTTGTTCCGCCGACGTTTAAATAGTAACGTTAATCAACCATTATTAACATGACATAAAGCAAAACCTAGCGGGTTTTAAGGAGACAAACCGCTGGGTTTTATTGTTGTCATTTTAAAACTAAGAATCTATGTGAGTTACAGCGTATATTGCGGAGAATAAACACATTGTAAGAAAATCTTAATAAAAAATTAAGAAAAAATTATGGATAATTTAACATAAACTTTTGACGAAATATCTTGGCGACGACAGAAGCTGATGGTACAATGTTATCAACAAGCAATTTAAACTAGGGTATTCATTATAGAGCCACTCGGTTGGTGTCTAACTTTTCGGTAGCTGGATGTTGTTTCGATCCAGTATCATAAAACCCATATCCAAAGGAAGGTTGGGAAAGTGATTTTAGCGGGAACCATACTGGCAACGTTTGCCTCCACGGTGTTTACCGACAATATTGCAGGTGGCGTCTGATCTTATGGGGCAAGGCACAACGTCAACAATTGGGGCGCTTTTTCTAACCATTACCATCGTACGACATGGCATTGGTCATCGGTCACTCGACATAGTGATTCTGAAAGTAAAACTGGCAGAGCACGTGCTGGTGGGACATCAAAAGCTTTTATAAATACTAAAGTTGGTGAACGTGCAAGTTTTGATTTTGGTTTTTAGCTCAATAGGATAAAAAAGAAGGGAGTAGAGGCTTTGCTTAGGCTTCTTCTCCTTTCTTTTATAGTAGTAAAAGGATAGGATGCAAAGTTATTACGATGTGAAGGTTTTGATGAACAAATTACAAGAATTTATGGAATCTGGAGGGGGAAATAAAACGAGTATTCATTATCATATCACCACTTATCGTTTCTCTGTATTTAATATGGGTGATTAGTATTCGAGAGAATCAAATGCTTTTTTCGAGTTATCCCTTGGTACGCGTGGAGTCCGCTGAAAGCTTACTAGACAGGGAAAGGTTAACAGAGTCTCTGACAACTCTTGCTCGTGAAACCAAAAGCACCGTCGCAAAGCGCATCGTTCAACCGCAAAAAGACGGCGAGACCAGGTTTTTTTATGAAATTTATGGAAAAGGGACCTTCCTGAAGGCTTCAAAGAAGGATCACCTGAAACCATCGCAACCAGCGATGTGATAAACAGCTACTTAATCGTCAAAGGGGAATTGACACAGAAAAATTTAGCGGATACGTTCAAGTCATGGGGGTATCAAGTCGTCATAGGCGATCCAGATTCGCCTTTTCATATGGCAGTGACTGTTTTTCTTGCTCGGACTGTATGGCTTGCCTTTATTATTTTTTTGCTCACCTTTACAGGATTGAGCTTAATCTCTCGCATCAAAGATCTTCGCAGCGCAGGTATTCGGTTGATATCTGGCGAATCGTTATATGCGCTGATGTTTAGGGCGGTGCTCAAAGACGGGATTATGATTTTACAGGCGATTCTCTTATCGGGTGTAGTGGGAATGATCGCACTCAAGGGGTTAAATCTGTTTCTAAGGTTATTTGTTCAAGTGTTCTTTTCAGGGGTTCTATTTTACATGGGGCTACTGTTGACGATATCGGCTTTGCTCAGCGTGGTATACGCCATTAGTGTCAAACAAGCAACCCTCATGAGCATAATTAAAGGAAAACTTCCTCTAAACCGTTTGATTGGCGTGATGTTGATGGGACAATGTATCGCGCTATTGTCGGTGACGATGAGCTTAAATAACTTATATGAAGATTGGCCTCAACTTTTAGAACAGCTATCATCTTCTAAAGAGTGGGATAAACAGGAGTCGATGGTAACGATGACCGCCACTGTGGGGGCGTTTTCTAAAGATGTGGTGGAACGGGAAAGACGGGAGCAGATGTGGTATCTTTTTGCTAAAGATGCCATCGAAAACAGTGATGCTTTGTTGGTTGAGCACACCCTCGGACATTTTATAGCGAGCGATGTGAGCATTGAAGGGGTGTTTATAGACGATTATCACCCCGATGGCAAAACCCTATATGTGACGCCCAACTATTTTGAGCGCCAACCTCTCCCGTTGGAAGAAGGGTTTAAACGCCAATTGAACCAGTTGAAGCCTGGCGAATTTGGTCTGGTACTACCGGTAGGCCTAAAAGGTGAAGAAGCGCACTATAAAGCACTTTATGAGGAGCGCATGTCAGAGTTGGGGGTAGATGGTACTGAGTTAGACAGCCCAGTCCTCTACAGTGTGAAGTCTGTGGTGGGGTATGTTCCAGAGGGGCAAAACTGTTTTATATACAATCAAAGTTTTATCTGCAAGCGCCAATATTTAAAAGATCCCATCATTGTGGTGGTGACGCCAACTTCCACAGGAGAATCAAGGAGCGCAGAAATGTTTTGGGATGACCGAGTCAAAGGCTATCTCTTTCTACCGGACTACGATACGTCCATTGAATTACTCAAAAAACACGATACTTATCGCTGGATATCCTACGTGAACAACAGCCGCCAATTGTATTATGAAAGTTTAGATCTCAGAAAATTGGATTTGATCAATACCATTGGTGGAACGACACTTGGTGTGGTGACGTCGTTGTTGTTGTACAACTCCATGAACTTATTGTATTTTGAGCGTTTTAGACGAGAGATTTTTATCAAACGGGTATCGGGCATGGGATTTTTTGAATTGCATCGCAACTATCTCATCGTGCAGATGAGCACTTTGGTGTTGAGTTGTCTCCTATCGATTGCCATCACAGGCAATCCCTTGGTGAGTGTCTTTACTTTCCTTATTTTCATATTGGATGCGCTAATCGTTCTCTATCAACAAATGAAAAAGGAAAGCCAATACGAAGCAACCGTCGTGAAAGGAGCGTAACATGTTAACCATCAAAAATATGACCAAAGCCTTTGGAGAACGAGAAATTTTCTCCGATCTCAACCTCACCTTTGAAGGGGGCAAGATTTACGCGATTATCGGCGCCAGCGGAAGTGGCAAGACCACGTTGCTCAACTTGCTCGCTCAATTGGACACCTACGACAAAGGCGAGATATGGTATAGAGCAAACCCGATCAAAGCGATCAAGGCTCAACGGTATTATCGCGATCATCTCGGCTATCTTTTCCAAAACTTTGGGTTGTTGGAAAGCCAAAGCATCCGTGAGAATCTAGATTTGGGGCTCATTGGCAAAAAGTTGAGTCGAAAAGAGAAAGATCATCTCCAACGTGAGGCCTTAAATCGAGTCAATCTGCCCTATTTGGACTTGGATAAAAAGATCTACGTGTTATCCGGTGGGGAATCCCAGCGAGTGGCGTTGGCAAAGATCATTTTGAAAGATCTTCCGGTGCTCCTCGCCGACGAGCCAACCGCCGCTATCGATCCTGAAAACGCCAAAGAGATTATGGAAATGCTGATGGCGCTCAGAAACGAAAACCGTGTGATCATCATCGCCACCCACAGCCCCATTATCTGGGATCTCGCGGATGAAGTGGTGAAACTCTAAAGGATAGACAATAAAACAAAGAAATACAGCCAATGTTATCCCTCCCGCGTTAAAGCAATACGATTATTTGACTTTGGGGGAATTGTCTGTTATGATAGGTTTAAATAAGATGTGTGTAAGAGGCCGCAGTTGCTAAGAGTAGGAGACGAAAGGAGTAACTGCCGAAGCGCGAAAGCGTTGGGGTCCCTATCGAAAGGTAGGACACTGTCAGGGTAGGTTGCCCAACCTGCTCTGGAGCACTTAGCACATCGGGGCAGATGATGTACACCAGGACTGGGCACCTATGCACCGGTCCTTTTTTGTTTAGGAGGCGGTATGCGTTATTTTGGAACGATGAAAGTTGTAGACAACGAGTTGGAGGTTGGCGGGGTATCCGTCTCCAAACTGAAAGAAGACTATGGTACCCCATTGTATATTATGGACGAGACCTACCTGAGAGACCGGTGTCGGGTGTTTAAAGAGGGGTTTCAATCCGATCGGTTAAAAACCGAGGTCATCTACGCTTCAAAAGCCTTTTTGACCTTGGCGATGGCAAAGCTCGTCGCTGAAGAAGGGCTATCCATCGATGTAGTGTCTGGCGGAGAGCTCTATACTGTCCTCAAAGCGGGCTTCCCAGCGGAAAACATTTACTTCCACGGCAACAACAAGTCGAAATGGGAGTTGGAAATGGCAGTGGAAGCAGGCATTGGCACGGTAGTCATCGACAACAAAGGCGAAATCGGATTGCTCGAAGAGGTGCTCGCGGAAAAGGAAAAGACTCAAAAAGTGTTATTGCGAGTCAACCCTGGTATTGATGCTCACACCCACGCCTATATTCAAACGACGAAAAACGATTCAAAGTTTGGCGAGTCGATTTTCGACGAGGCGATCTTCGATGTCATCGCCACAATCTCAAATTCCGACGCTTTGATTTTTGACGGACTCCACTGCCACATCGGTTCACAAATTTTTGAAGAACAATCCTTTATTGACGAAGCAAAAGCGATGGTGGATTTTAGCAGTCAGGTCTATGAAAAAACGGGTATCGCTACCCACAAGCTCAACCTCGGCGGAGGATTTGGCGTCTACTACGTGGAAGGGGACAAGCCCTTTGATTACGTGGTGGTGTTAAAGCGAATCCTCGACAAAATCGCCGATCACTACGAGGCGAAAGGCATGGAAAAAGGGGAGATTCTCATCGAGCCTGGTCGCGCCATCGTCTCAAACGCCGGCTCCACCATGTATGAAATCGGCGGAGTCAAAGAAACCTACGGCGGCAAAAGATACCTTTTTGTCGACGGCGGCATGACCGATAACATTCGTCCTGCGCTCTACCAAGCGGAGTACGAGGCGGTAATCGCCAACAAACCCACACAAGTTGAAGACACCCTCTACACTGTCGCCGGAAAGTGCTGTGAATCGGGCGATGTGATCATTAAAGACATCACCTTGGCTGAGGCAGAAGTGGGGGATCTCTTAGTGGTTTCCACGACAGGAGCCTATAATTACACCATGTCCATGAATTACAACAGGCTGTTAAAACCGGCGGTGGTCTTTGTCGCCGACGGCAGGTCACGACTTGTGGTAAGAAGAGAAACACTGGATGATTTAATCAGAAACGATCTATTGGATTAGAAAAGGAGAAAACACATGAAAAAAGTACACTTAGCAGTTGTTGGCGCCACTGGCGTCGTTGGTAGACAAATCCTCGAAATCTTAGAAGAAAGAGACTTTCCATTTGATAAACTCACCCTGTTTTCATCGCCTAAATCGGCTGGTGAAGTCATCACTTTTAAAGGAGTAGATTATACGGTTCAAGAGCTAAACGATCACTCCTTCGATGGAAACGACATCGACATCGCACTGTTTTCAGCAGGGGGCGGGGCTTCCTTGAAGTACGCACCAATTGCCGTAGAACACGGGGTCACCGTCGTGGACAACAGCTCAGCTTGGCGTATGGAAAAAGATATTTCCCTTCCTGTACCAGAAGTCAATCCAGAAACGATTTTGAACAACACAGGCATCATCGCCAACCCCAACTGCTCCACCATCCAATCTGTGGTGCCTCTAAAGCCGTTGTACGACGCCTTTGGACTAAAAAGAGTTATCTACACCACCTACCAGGCCGTATCCGGTTCAGGGGTTAAAGGTATCCGAGATTTAGAAGAGGGGACTTGCAACAACTACCCACACTCGATCCAAAAAAACTGCTTACCACACATTGACGACTTTTTGGATAACGGCTACACCAAAGAAGAAGAAAAGATGATCGAAGAAACGAAGAAAATCTTAGGCGACGATTCCATACGCATCACAGCGACCACCGCTCGCGTGCCAATTAAAAACTCCCACGCGGTCAACATGAACATCGAGTTCAACAAACCCTTTGAACTTGAAGAAGTGGTCAAGATATTGGAAAATGCTGAGGGTGTTGTGGTGATGGACGATCCAAAAAATAACGTCTATCCTTTAGAAGAGATTGCCGATGGCACCGATTCGGTATACGTCGGGCGTATCCGCAGAGACTTCAGCGTGGACAACGGCATCGTATTGTGGTGTGTGGCAGATAACATCCGCAAAGGTGCTGCGACCAACACCGTGCAAATCGCAGAGATTTTAGCAGCTAATATTTAATTCAGGAGGCAAGATATGACCATATTTCAAGGCTCGGCAGTAGCGATTGTAACCCCGTTTAACGATGACCCACAAAAAACGGTAAACTACGATAAACTCGGTGAGATCATCGAGTTTCAATTGGAAAATAACACCGACGCCATCGTAATATGTGGGACCACAGGCGAATCGGCGACGATGAACGATGAAGAACACCTTCAAGTGATTAAGTACGCCATCGACAAAGTGGCAAAACGGGTTCCGGTCATCGCAGGTACGGGATCGAACGACACGGCTCACGGTGTGCGCCTGAGCGTCGAAGCGGAAAAAATGGGTGCAGATGCTCTTCTTCACGTGACCCCATACTACAATAAAACCACCCAAAAAGGGTTGAAGGAGCACTTCCTCGCCATGGCAGATGCGGTAAACATCCCGATTATCTTGTACAATGTGCCCGGGCGCACCAGCATGAACTTGCTCCCCCAAACCGTCTTCGAACTCTCCAGCCACCCTAACATCGTGGCGATCAAAGAGGCGTCGGGTGATGTGGCGCAAGCCATCGAGATTCGCCGACTGTGTGGAGATACTATCGATATCTACTCTGGAAACGACGATATCATCCTACCGCTCAATGTCATCGGCGCTAAAGGGGTTATCTCTGTATTGGCAAACATCTGCCCACAAGAGACTCACGACATGTGCCAAACGTATTTTGACGGAGATATTCAAGGGTCACAAGACCTTCAAATCAACTACAAAAAGCTCATCGACGCATTGTTCAAGGAAGCTAACCCCATACCGGTCAAAGAAGCGATGAACTTGATGGGCATGGGAGTAGGGCCGGTGAGATTGCCGTTGACAAGCCCTGCGGAAAGCACGGTGGCGTTCTTGAAAGAAGCCATGGCAGAAATGGGACTGCTCTAATGACCATGCGCATCGTACTCGTCGGCGCTACGGGTCAAATGGGTAGAGTGGTGACAGAGGTCGTAAAAGAGACGCCCGATGCCCAAGTGGTCGCAGGGGTCTCGGCGGAGCTCGACGTTGCCATGGGTTATCCCATCTACAGCACTATCGATCAGGTGACGGAAGCGGCAGATGTGATCATCGACTTTTCAACGCCGGTACTTGCGCCGAGTATATCGGCCTATGCTGCTGAGAAAAACATCCCAGCGGTCTTTGCCACCACAGGTTTTACCGAGGACGAAAAATCGGCTATTGTCAAAGCATCTGAAAAGGTTGGTATACTGCAATCGGGGAACATGTCCTTGGGGATCAACCTGCTCGAATCACTGGTCAAACAAGCATCGAAAATCCTTAGGGAGTTCGATGTCGAAATCATTGAAAAACATCACAATCAGAAAAAAGACGCTCCGAGCGGTACGGCAAAAATGCTAGCGGAAGCGGCGAACAGCGGCCGCGACGGTAGCCTTCGCCCGGTGTACGGCAGAGAAGGCAGAGAGTGTCAAAGAAAAATGGACGACATCGGCGTCCATGCCATTCGCGGCGGTACTATTGTCGGCGAACACCAAGTGCTTTTTGCGGGCACTGACGAAGTGGTGAGTTTGACTCACCAAGCCCATTCGAAAAAAATATTTGCAAAAGGTGCCCTGACCGCGGCTCGGTTTGTATGCGAAGTGGACAGCGGTTTTTACACCATGGAAGACATTTTTAACCGTTAGGTTTTGAAAGCGAGGTTATATGGAAAAATTCAGCATTGGAATAGTAGGCTACGGGAATTTGGGAAAAGGGGTTGAAACGGCGGCGTTAGCGGCGGCGGATGTGGAGATCAAAGGGGTTTTCACCAGACGTGACCCGCAGTCGATCACCACACAGGGCAGCCCCGTATTTGGGATGGAGGCTTTGGAAGGGCGAGAGGATATCGACGTATTGATCCTTTGCGGAGGGTCTGCCACCGATATCGAAGTGCAAGGTCCGGAATTGGCAAAAGATTTTAACACCGTTGACAGCTACGACACTCACGCACGCATACCTGACTACTATGACAAAATGAACCGCATCTGCCAAGAGGCAGGCACCCTTTCGCTCATATCCACAGGTTGGGATCCCGGGTTGTTCTCCTTAAATCGCGTGCTTTCCGATGCCATTCTGCCCACAGGGGAAACCTATACCTTTTGGGGAAAAGGCGTCAGCCAAGGCCATTCTGATGCGGTTCGGCGTATCGACGGCGTGAAGGGCGCAGTTCAATACACCATTCCAAACGACAAGGCTCTCGATGCCATCCGAGCAGGAAAAGTGAGCGTGCTGAGCACCTCGGATAAACACACCCGCGTGTGCTACGTGGTGGCGGATGAAGCAGCGGATAAAAAAGTCATCGAAGACACCATCGTCACGATGCCCAACTATTTTGCTGATTACAACACCACCGTGCACTTCGTGTCGGAAGAGGAGCTAGTGCGCGACCACAGCGGCATGCCCCATGGCGGTCACGTCCTACGCGTCGGCGAAACCTCATTAGGTAACAAAGCCATCTACGAATTTTCCCTTCAACTCGGCAGCAATCCCGAGTTCACTGGAGCGGTGGATTTGGCGACAGCGCGAGCAGTAGCGAAAATGCGCGCAAAAGGCAACACTGGCGCCATTACGATATTAGATGTGCCAGTGGGGATGTTTTCACCGAGATCCATGGAAGAACTCCGCCGTTCCTTTGTATAACGCGATCAAAGTTTGATCAAAAGACTCTTTGCGATCTTTGTTTTGGGGTATATATCTTCTAAGTTCCAGTAATAGCATAAGGCTCAGGTTTTTTCGAGTGGAGTCTTTGCTATCAGAGAACCACAAAGGAATGAGGAGGGAGAACATCATGACAACAGCAATCGTGTACTTTTCTTATGAAGGGAATTGTCGGTATGTGGCAGAAAAAATCGCGGCGCATACAGGGGCGGAATTGATTGCCATAGAGCCAAAAAAAGCTTACTCTAAAGGATTGATCCGTCAGTTCATCTACAGTGGATCCGATGAAGTGGTGGGGATTCGTCCAAAACTTGCCCCCTATGATTTTGACGCTTCGAAATACGACAAAATCATTATCGGATCGCCGGTGTGGGCAGGGTACTACGCGCCAGCGATTGGCACATTCTTAGAAGAAAACGACCTATCAGAAAAACCAGTGGGCATTTTTGTTTCCAGTAGCGAATCAGGAACGGAAACGGCGATAAAACACATGAAAGACGATTTTAAATTGAATAACGTCATCGCTGAACTTGAACTCATCAGCCCCCTTCAAGGGTTGGAAGAAGAAGTGACCCGTCGAATTGACGCGTTTTGCGCTGTTTTATAAGCTGAATGGCGACAAGATACAAGGCGACAACACAACACCGACATCACCTCAATGATGATGCCGGTGTTGTTTTTTTAGGTTTTTATCCCTTCATCACATCCGAAGTTAACATCGAAATCATTTGTTTTTAAAAGGGCGTACTGCCATTTAGGGTATAATAAAAGAGAAAGTAGATCGTGGCGTTACGCCAAGAATGGAGGGGATTATGAACAAAAGAATTGAAGGGTTTTGGTCTTTTGACGCCAACGGTGTCATGGATGAGCTCAATACATCACAGGCTGGATTGACCCAAAATGAGGTGGAAAAAAGACGATTGATCTACGGGGATAATAAGCTGGTATCCAAAGAAAAAGCGAGTCCTTTCAAGCTTTTTTTAAAGCAACTCTCAAGTCCTATTACGTTGATTCTCCTGTTTGCGGTGGTCATCTCGGTCATTTTAAAGGACTACACCGATTCGATTATTATCCTACTTATCGTTTTAGCCAGTGCAGCCCTCGGATTTTTTCAAGAGTACAACGCAGGAAATGCAGTGTCTAAGTTGCTCGAGGTGGTGTCGATCAAAGCCAATGTGCGCAGAGATGGCACTGTGGCTCAAATACCATTGGCACACATCGTCCCAGGGGATGTGGTGGAGTTAAGCGCTGGGGATGTGATCCCCGCAGACGGACTGTTGATTGAAGAAAATGCTCTATCCATCGACGAATCGAGTATGACTGGAGAAACGTTTCCGGTGGAGAAAAAAATCGGGATATTAGATAAAAATTCAAACTTGAGCCAGCGTTCAAACTGTCTTTGGATGGGAACTCACGTCATCAGTGGCACAGGCACCTTTGTTGTCGCCGATACTGGCGCCAATACGGAGTTTGGTAACATCTCATCCCATTTACAGCAACGTGAACCGGAGACGGATTTTGAAAAGGGCGTTCGCCAATTTGGCAATTTGTTGATGAAAGTCACTGCCACTTTATTAATGGTAATTTTCTTGGTTAATATCGTCCTCAAAAAACCGGTGTTCGATTCCTTCTTATTTTCCATGTCTTTGGCAGTGGGTTTGACGCCACAGCTGTTGCCTGCGATTATCAGCGTCAACCTCTCTTCGGGTTCCAAGAGGATGGCGGAGAAAAAAGTCATCGTTAAAAAACTGGAATCCATTGAGAATTTTGGATCGATGGATGTACTCTGCACGGACAAAACTGGCACGATCACCGTGGGGGTCGTCCAGCTCGACGCCACTTTAAATGTGGAAGGGGAACACTCGGAGAGGGTTGGCGCGCTCAGTTTACTTAATGCTTCCCTACAGTCCGGGTATGGCAATGCCATCGATGAAGCGATAAAAACCGCTCTGCCTCTAGATCTTTCCGGGTATCAAAAATTAAGGGAAATCCCCTATAACTTCGTCGACAAACGCATGGGTGTCATCTTAAAAACACCAGAGGATTCGCCTTTAAAAGACAAGGATCTGTTAGTGGTGAAAGGGGCATTTAGCAATGTGTTGGAGGTGTGTTCCTTCTACGAGGATCCACAGGGTAAGATCCTTCCTTTGGAAGGGATGGAAGACGGGTTAAAGGAACGCTTCCAAAATCTGAGCGCATCGGGTTATCGAACCCTTGGTGTCGCTTATAAAAGTACGACTGGCATCGATCCAGATGAAGTCGAAGAAAAGGACATGATCTTTGCTGGAATGATCACTTTCCTCGATCCTTTGAAACCCCATATAGGAGAAACGGTAAAGGAACTGGCGCAACTGGGAGTTCAACTCAAGGTGATAACCGGTGATAACCGCTACGTCGCTGCAAATATCGCAAAGGAATTGGAACTTTCCACCGATGAGGTGTTAACCGGTGACGAACTCACCAAGATGAACGAAATGGCGCTCCAACGGAAAATGGCGGATATTGCCGTATTTGCGGAAATCGACCCCAACCAAAAAGAGCGGATCATCTTGAGCCTGCTCAAGGCGGGTAAGGTGGTGGGATATATGGGCGATGGCATCAACGACGCTTCGGCCATCCACGCTGCAGATGTGGGAGTTTCGGTCAACGATGCGGCGGATGTGGCTAAAGAAGCGGCGAATATCGTGCTTTTGGAACAGGACCTAGAAGTGCTCATCGACGGGATCCGAGCTGGGCGCAGCACCTTTGCAAACACGATGAAATACGTGTTTATGGCGACTTCTGCCAATTTTGGAAATATGTTTAGTATGGCAGGTGCTTCCTTGTTTTTGCCTTTTTTACCCTTGATGCCCACCCAAATCCTTTTGGCCAACCTGTTGACGGACCTTCCGGAAATGCAGATTGCCAAGGACAATGTGGACCCTGAAATGTTGGAGCGACCTCACCGCTGGAACATCGACTTTATTAAGAAGTTTATGATGACTTTTGGGCTTTTGAGTTCCGTCTTTGACTATCTGACTTTTGGGCTGTTGATTTTTGTTTTCAAAGCCAATGAAGCTTTGTTCCAAACGGGATGGTTTACCGAGTCGATTCTATCCGCGGGGATGATTGTTTTTGTTATGCGCACACAAAAGACCTTACACCAAAGTAAACCTTCAAAAGGCATGGTGGTAGCGACGGTGATGGTGGTCATCATAACCTTAGCGCTACCCTACACGCCGATCGGTAGTTTGCTCCACTTTACGCCATTGCCTGTGACGATGATCGGTGCAATTTTTGCTCTCGTCGCATTGTATATCTTGTCAGGGGAAGTCTTGAAAAAAATCTTTTACAGACATCTGCAGCCATAGAGTAGATCACTTCTAACGTGAAAGGACAAAGGAGAAGAGATGAATCGAAAAATTTTTGGGATGGTTTTGGGAATCCTCATCGTTACATCACTGTTCACCGGGCGCGCGTATGCGGATCGCAAGGTGACTCGTATCAGCGGAGCCAATCGCTATGAAACAGCGGTCGAGATTAGCGCACAGACCTTTACCAGCGCTGACGGAGCGGTTATCGCCAGCGGAGAAAACTACCCGGATGCCCTTGTCGGCGGCACTCTCGCGATTCAAATCGAAGGGCCGATGATCTTGGTGGAAAAGAATCGGATTCCGCAACAAGTGCTCAGTGAATTGCGCAGGTTAAAGGTTTCAAAAGTCTATCTCCTCGGTGGGGTCAACGCCATCTCATCAGAGGTGGAAAGGCAACTCGATGATGAATTCGACGTCGAACGGCTGGCGGGGAGCGATCGCTACGAAACGGCGTCGATCATCGGGAGAAAGCGTCAAGCGCTCCTCGGCGGAGCGAGGACAGGTGATCGGAAAGCTTACGTTAATGGCAATGGGTTTGCCGATGCACTGGCGGCGTCAGCCTATGTCGGTAGGGGCTTTGGTGCCGATGGATCAATTGGCTTACTCGATCTCATCGCCCCATCGGAAAAGGTCAGCTCGGGTTTAGTTATTGGCGGCGAGGCGTCCGTTAAAGGAAAGGCGACCGATCGGATCGCCGGTGAAAATCGCTACGCTACCGCTGTGGAAGTGGCAAAACGCCACCCTGTAGATTTAGGGATCACTCCCAAAACCGTCATCGTCGCCAGCGGAGAAAATTTCCCCGATGGTTTAGCGGTGGCGCCAATGGTGGTCCATCGACAGGCTGTGCTGCTCTTGAGTCCAAAGGATAGCCTCGCGCCTGAAACAAAAGCTTACCTGACCGCATCGGGGATTGAAAACGTGGTGCTCATCGGCGGGGAAGCTGCGATTTCTAACAAGGTCGAAAGGGAAATCAAAGGCGAGCCGGCGATTCCCGAACCAGTAAAAAAACCGCCTTCGAAAATCGTCTTTATCGACCCGGGTCATCAAGGTAAGGGCAACAGCGATAGAGAGCCTGTTGGACCTGGAGCTTCTGAAAAAAAGGCAAAGGTGTCCTCTGGCACCTCTGGAGTGGTTACCAAACGGCCAGAGCACGAGCTCAACTTAGAAGTGTCATTAAAGTTGGGCAAGGCGTTGGAAGAGACGGGTTATGAAGTCCACTATGGGAGAACGACAGCAAATGTCGATATTTCCAATGCGGAACGCGCTAAGCTTGCAACAGAGAAAAAAGCGGATCTCTTTTTGCGCATCCATGCCAATTCGGTCAATAATTCAAAAAAAGAGGGGATCCTCATGGTCATTCCGACGGCGAAATCCCCCTACCATCCCGAGTTGTATAAAAACAACCGAAGGTTGGCGGAGTTGATGTTGAAACACATGGTCGACAGCACAGGCGCTGCTTCCGATGGTATATGGGAAACAGACACCATGAGCGGAAACAATTGGGCAACGATGCCTAATGTACTGATCGAAATGGGTTACATGTCCAACGCAAAAGAAGATCGTCTCCTATCGGATCCCGATTATCAAAATAAATTGGTCAAGGGGATGGTGGCGGCGGTTCGTGGGTATTTCGCAGAATAAAACCTTCTTTCTTTGCCCTTTTTTGTGACAAGAGATAGACCGTAGATAAAAAAGAACCACGAATGAGCATCACTGCTCTTTCGTGGTTTTTTGGTAGGGTTGTGGTTAGATTTAAGCGTCTTCTCTTTCTTTAATGGTCGCTTGCGCTGCTGCCAAACGCGCGATCGGTACGCGGTAAGGTGAGCAGGAGACGTAGTCTAGACCAATGTGGTTGCAGAACTCAACGGTAGTGGGTTCGCCGCCGTGTTCGCCGCAGATGCCTAGGTGGATGTCAGGACGAGCTGCGCGGCCTTTTTCAGCTGCGAGTTTCACCAATTGGCCTACGCCACGTTGGTCGAGGACGCGGAAAGGATCTTTCGGGAAGAGTCCTTTGTCGTCGTATTCCGCGAGGAATTTACCGGCGTCATCTCGAGAGAAACCATAGGTCATTTGCGTGAGGTCGTTGGTACCGAAGCTGAAGAACTCGGCTTCTTTTGCGATTTCATCCGCGAGTAAGCAAGCTCTTGGGATTTCGATCATGGTACCCAGTAGGTAGTTGACCGAATCGCCTTTTTCTTCGAATACGCGATTGATTTCGTCGACGATTTCGTCTTTAACGTATTTGAATTCCACTTCGTCACAAACCAACGGGATCATGATTTCTGGGATGATATTTGGGAAATCTTCTTTTTTGACGCGAAGTGCTGCTTGGATAATGGCGCGGGCTTGCATGCGATAGATTTCCGGATAGGTGACCGCTAAGCGCAGGCCGCGGTGACCAAGCATCGGATTGACTTCTTTTTTATCTTCGATGACATCGACTACTTCTTGGTAAGAAAGGCTGAGGTCGTCGGCAAGGCGTTGGATATCTTTTTCTTCAGTGGGCATGAATTCGTGTAGTGGTGGGTCTAATAAACGCACGGTCACTGGACGATCGCCCATGATTTTGTAGATTTGGTAGAAGTCTTCTTCTTGCATGGGAAGGATTTTGTCCAATGCGGTTTTACGTCTTTCGACGGTATTGGAGACGATCATTTCACGAACGGCTGGCAATCTGTTTTCGTCAAAGAACATGTGCTCTGTACGGCAAAGTCCGATGCCTTCTGCTCCAAAGGTGATAGCTTGAGCGGCGTCTCTTGGGGTGTCGGCGTTGGTGCGAACACGTAGTCTGCGCACTTCGTCGACCCATTCCATGAATTTGGCAAACTTGCCCGATAGGCTTGGCTCCATCTTCGCGATTTCGCCAGCGTATATGGCTCCGGTGTTGCCGTCGATGGAGAGAATGTCACCTTCTTTAAAGGTTTGGTCTTTTGAGTGGAGGACTTTGTTTTTGTCGTCGACGCGAAGTTCGCTAGCGCCGGCAACACAGCAAGTTCCCATTCCGCGAGCGACGACGGCAGCGTGACTGGTCATACCGCCACGGGCAGTCAGTATCCCTTCGGAGGAAACCATGCCTTCTAAGTCTTCTGGAGAGGTTTCTTGGCGGACTAATATGACTTTTTCGCCTTTATCAAATTCTTCTTTAGCAGCTTTTGCCGTGAAGACGATTTTACCGGATGCTGCACCAGGAGAAGCGGCAAGCCCTTTGGTGATTGGCGTTCTTTCAGCGAGAGCGTCTTTGTCAAACGTTGGGTGTAGAAGTTGATCTAAACTATCGGGTTCGATGCGCATAATCGCTTCTTCTTTCGATAGAATGCCTTCTTCGACAAGGTCGACGGCGACGTTGATGGCAGCTTGCGCGGTACGCTTGCCGTTACGGGTTTGAAGGATGAACAGACGACCGTTTTCGATGGTGAACTCCAAGTCTTGCATATCTTTGTAGTGAAGTTCCAATTTGTTAGCGGTGTCGCGGAATTCTTCGAAAAGATGGGGCATAAGGTCGTTCAGGTGACTGATTTCTTCAGGGGTACGAATACCAGCTACGACGTCTTCCCCTTGAGCGTTTAATAAAAACTCGCCAAATAAGACGTTTTCACCCGTCGCTGGGTTACGGGAGAAAGCTACCCCAGTACCTGAGGTGTCGCCCATGTTTCCAAAAACCATGGATTGGACGTTGACGGCGGTACCCAAGTTATCTGGAATGTCGTTGAGTTTGCGATACAGGTTGGCGCGTGGGTTGTTCCAAGAGCGGAAAACGGCCATTATTGAAAGTTTTAGCTGTTCAAAGGGGTCTTGTGGGAAGTTTTTACCGATTTCTTGTTTGTAGACCTTTTTAAACTCCTCGACGAGGGCTTTTAGGTCTTCTGCGTCAAGATCGGTGTCGAGTTTGACGCCTTTCTTTTCTTTCATCGCTTCGAGTTTATGGTCAAAGAGAACCTTTGGAATATCCATGGCCACGTCGCCAAACATTTGGATAAATCGACGGTAACTGTCATAGGCAAAGCGTTCGTTTCCTGTGGAATGGGCTAAGCCTTTTACTGCATCGTCGGTCAGACCGAGGTTTAGGATGGTATCCATCATACCTGGCATGGAGAACACCGCACCAGAGCGCACCGAGAACAGCAGTGGGTTTTCAGTGTCATTGAAACGCTTGTTGAGATCCTTCTCAACGATTTCGATGTGTGAGCGAATTTCGTCAAGGAGATCGGACCACAATTGACTGCCTTCATCGTAAAATCGATTACAAGCTTCGGTTGTGACGGTAAATCCGCCGGGAACGTTTAATCCCAAGTTAGTCATTTCGGCAAGGTTAGCGCCCTTGCCTCCTAGAAGGCTCTTCATTTCTTTTTTACCTTCTCTAAAATTGTAAACGTACTTTTGCGTCATGTTACTTCCCCTTTCAATGATCAATTTTATTTAGATGTCGGATGATAATATCCGCGGTTTCCTCAATAGCGCGATTTGAAACGTCGATAATGGGGCAACCGATGCGCTTCATGATGTTATGGGCAAACTCTAATTCGTCGAGAATGCGAGCCATATCCGAATAGCTAGAACGGTCGGATACGCCAAGGCTCTTTAGGCGTTCTTTGCGTATTTTAGCCAAGTTATCCGGTGAATTGGTCAGGCCAATGACTTTACTAGACGGTACCTGATAGATTTCTTCTGGCGGTTGGCTTTCTGGAACGATGGGAATGTTGGTCACCTTATAGTTTTTGTTGGCTAAGTACATGGAAAGCGGTGTCTTCGAGGTACGAGAGACTCCAACGATGACAAGGTCAGCAGAGAGCACCCCGCGAGGGTCTTTTCCATCGTCGTACCGCACCGTGAATTCGATTGCCTCAACGCGTTGAAAGTACTCTTCGTCCAATTGACGATAGGCGCCGGGCACTACGCTCGGTTTTTTGTGAATCAGGCGTTGAATCGCCCCGATTGATGGGGTCAACACGTCGACGTGGACGATGTTGTGCAATTCACAGAAGTGGTTAACAAGATCGAGAAGCTCGTCGTTGACTAAAGAAAAATAAACGATTTGATTTGGTCCATATTGCAAAATCTCGTCGAGGAGTTCTTCGAGGTCATAACTGTCTCGAATACCGGAGTGCCGAATGATTTTGGGCTCAGTCATATCAAATTGAGCGACAGATGCTTTAACGATTTGCTCAGCGGTTTCGCCGGTGGAGTCGGAAATAATATGTATATACATATCCGTCATGCCGTATACCTCCATAGTTATATTTTACTTGGTAGGGTTACCATGAAAACATTATATCATTAATGAGGTGAAAAAGGTACGCCATACATGTTAAGTTTATATATTTTACAAAAAAAAAAGAAAAAAAGCGGCATAATTTGCAGCGATTAGTGACAGAAAGGCTTCTTAACAGAAACCAGGTTTGACTTTTTCACCGGCTCAGGCTATACTAAGACGAGAAATAGTTGCGTTGAAAAAAAGGAGTAACAAAAAAGCCCTTAATAGAGAGAAGGCGGGTGGTGAAAGCTTTCAGTGGATTTTTTGTGAAAGTCGTTTTGGAGCAACCAAGGAGATGTCCTTATACATCACAAGAGCTGCTTTATGCAGAATTTAGGTGGTACCGCGAGTCTTCGTCCTATGGGATGAGGGCTTTTTTTATTTTGAGGAGGAAATTTTGGAAAATTTAAACAAAACCTACGATCCAAAGTCATTTGAAGACCGCATCTATGGCGTTTGGAAAGAAAAAGGCTACTTCACACCAGAGAGAGATCCAGACAAAAAGCCCTATACCATTGTGATGCCCCCGCCAAACGTCACTGGAAATTTGCACTTGGGCCACGCGATGAACAACACCCTTCAAGACATCCTCATCCGCTGGCGCAGAATGCAAGGCTATTCCGCGTTGTGGGTGCCTGGCACCGACCATGCGAGTATTTCTACCGAAGCACGAGTGGTGGCTAAAATTGAAAGCGAAGGGAAATCTAAAGCTGCCATGGGTCGCGAAGCCTTCCTCGAAGAATCTTGGGAGTGGACGAGAAAATACGGCGGCAATATTAAACATCAGCTTGAAAAACTAGGCGTTTCCTGTGATTGGTCCCGTGATAGTTTTACATTGGACGACAACCTCTCCCATGCGGTTGAGGAAGTGTTTATCCGCATGTACGAAGACGGGCTGATCTACCAAGGGGATCGCATTGTCAACTGGTGTATTTCTTGTGGAACGGCAGTCTCCGATGCAGAGGTGGAACACGTCGACGAACACGGTCATCTTTGGCACATTCGATACCCCTTTGAAGATGGAGAAGGTTACATTGAAATCGCGACCACCAGGCCAGAAACGCTGTTGGGCGACTTAGCGGTAGCCGTCGATCCCGAAGACGAACGTTATAGCGACTTGGTGGGCAAAACGCTGATTTTGCCATTGGTTGAACGCAAGATCCCTTTGATCGCCGACGCTTACGTCGATAAATCCTTTGGGTCGGGTGCAGTGAAGATCACTCCTTCCCACGACCCTAACGACTACGAAGTGGGACAACGCCACAATCTTGGTCAATGTGTGGTCATCAACGAAGACGGCACTATTGCTGAGGGCTACGGGCCATATTCCGGGATGGACCGGTATGCGGCGCGAAAAGCCATGTTGAAAGACTTGGAAGCACAAGGGTTGTTGGTTCGCGTCGAAGACCACGACCACGCCGTCGGCCATTGTGAACGCTGTGGCACGGTAATCGAGCCCTTGATTTCCAAGCAATGGTTTGTCAAAATGGAGACTTTGGCAAAACCGGCTTTGGAAGCGTACAAAAACGGGGAGTTGACGTTGATTCCCGATCGATTGGGAAAAACCTACACTAACTGGCTCGAAAACATTCGCGACTGGTGTATTTCTAGACAACTTTGGTGGGGTCATCGACTGCCGGTGTACTATTGCGAAAGCTGTAAAAAAGTCGTGGTTTCGAGAGAGCGTCCAGACGTGTGCTCCGATTGTGGAAGTGATCGTTTTGTGCAAGACGAAGACACTCTTGACACTTGGTTTTCCTCTGCGTTATGGCCTTTCTCCACACTGGGCTGGCCTGAACCGACAGAGGACTTTAACTACTTCTTCCCGACCAATGTTTTGGTCACCGGTTATGACATCATCTTTTTCTGGGTCATTCGCATGGTGTTTTCAAGCTTGTACAACACGGGAAAACTCCCCTTTGACCATGTATACTTCACCGGGTTGATCCGCGATTCTCAAGGGCGAAAAATGAGTAAATCCTTGAACAACGGTGTAGATCCCATCGAAGTGATCGACAAATACGGTGCCGATGCTTTGAGATTCACTCTAGTCACCGGCAACACCCCAGGCAACGACATGCGCTACTATGACGAAAAAGTGGAAGCTAATCGGAATTTCGCCAACAAATTGTGGAACGCGTCGCGGTTTGTGTTGATGAATACGACAGAGGAAGTCACTGGCGATCTGACGGGGCTAAACTTGGAAGCGGAAGACAAGTGGATCCTTTCTAGACTTAACGCTGTGGTCAAAGAAGTGACAGCCCACCTCGATAAATTTGAGATCGGATTGGCTGCTCAAACGCTCTATGACTACACTTGGAACGAATTTTGTGACTGGTATATCGAGTTTGTGAAGGTGCGCTTATACGGCATCGATGACGCGCGAAAAGCCACGGCACAAAACACTCTTGTCTATGTGTTAAAGGCGATATTGAAACTCCTTCACCCCTTCATGCCTTTTATCACCGAGGAGATTTTCTCCTACTTGCCAGAGGTGGATCGCATGTTGATCATGGAGTCTTGGCCGATTGACAGCGAAGCGATGGCGTTTCCAGTCGAAGAAAAGCGCATCGACATCGTCGTCGAAGCGATCACCGCCATTCGAAATGCGAGAGCGGAAATGGGCATTGTGCCTTCTAAGAAAGCACAGTTGATCTTTGTGACCCAAGACGAATTCGTCGGCGAGACCGTTGAAGGCTTGAGCTACAACTTTATGACCTTGGCCCAAGCTGAAGGGGTCAGCGTAGAGGCGGAAGAACCAGCGGATCTCGATGCGATGCAAATCGTCCAAAACCATTATAAAATCTTTATCCCATTGGAAGGTTTGGTGGACTACGACAAGGAATTAGAGCGATTGCGCAAAGAGGAAAAGAATCTGATTCAAGAGATACAACGTGCTACTGGTAAACTCAACAACCCAGGTTTTGTGAACAAAGCCCCAGACAATGTGGTACAGATGGAAAGGGATAAACTCGAGAAGTTTGAACGGATGTTGCAGGAGGTTCAACGCAGTGTCGGAGAAATCGAAGCGAAAATTCGATAACCCTTCCGATGTGTTCGCCTTTTTAGAGGCTGAGGATAAACGTGGGCGGCCTAAAGATTTAGAAGCTTTGACTGCTTTAATCGCAGACCTTGGCTCTCCTGATCGTGCGATGAAAAGTATTCACTTGGTGGGTACAAACGGGAAAGGCTCCACTGGGGCCTTTCTCGTTTCCCTTTTACAGAGTGAAGGCTACCGAGTTGGTCATTTTTCATCGCCTCATTTGGTGAGTTATCGAGAGCGCATCCAAGTGGACGGTGTCCCCATACCCATGGTGGATTTGATGGCCACTCTTGAGAGAATTGAGCAGGTACGCGAGGAAGTGCAGCGGCCGATGCCCACCTATTTTTGCTATAGTCTGCTCATCGCCTTGGATTACTTTTGTAAAGCTGGAGTAGATATGATGGTGCTGGAAGCTGGTGTGGGAGGTAAAGGCGATGCGACCTCGGTGGTGGCAAACCGTATCCTCACGGTGATCACCCCTATCGCACTCGATCACCAAGGGGCGCTGGGTGATACGTTGGAGGCTATTGCCGCAAACAAAAGTGGGGGTATTCTACCGAGATCCACAGTGATCAGCGCTCATCAAGATCCTGTAGTCGCAAAGGTGATCGAACGCATCGCCGTGGAGCGGGGGGCGACGTTAAAGGTATTGCCTGCCGATGGGGTGGAGATCCTGATGCGACATCGAAGAGGGCAACGGTTTGCTCTTGGAGGGAAGGTATACGATTTAAACATGCTCGGCGACCACCAAAGCGAAAACGCTGCGCTTGCTTTGGAAGCTTATCGGAGTATTGCGCCTATGGGAACGAGGGCTGGGGAAGCGATCGCCTTATCCCGCACTCGGTGGCCCGGAAGGCTTCAATGGCTATCTGACTTGCCGCCGGTTCTTGTCGATGGCGCCCACAATGAACACGGATTGGCGGGTTTGTGCGAGACGATCGCTCACTACGATCTCGCGCCGTTTGTCCTCGTCATGGGATACATGGCAGACAAATCCCGCGGTGGTCAACTGGCGAGGCTTATCTCTATGGCTGAGGCTGTGGTGTATACTTCCGCCGATGATCCCCGAGCAAATCGAGATTTTGAGGGAGGAGAAGGGATTTATGTCACCTCTCGCCTAGTGGAGGCCATGGACATCGGCTATGATCTTCAACGCCAAAAACCCGATCGAATTATCCTCGTCGCCGGATCTTTGTACCTCGTCGGCGAGGCGATGGACCTCATACAACCCCGCTAACTGAGAGGAGTGCCATGTATAACGAATTTTCTACCCTATATGATAAATTGGTGTTTGATATCGATTATGATGCCTACGCTGCATATGTTCGTACGCTATTAAAGGAGCGAAAGGTGACTTTTGGCTCCCTGTTGGAGATGGCATGTGGCACCGGTCAAATGACCCGGCGATTGGCTGAGGATTTTGATCAGGTTATCGCTTACGATCTGTCCCAAGAGATGCTCATCGAAGCGAGCAATCAACTGTGGGATGTGGAAAATGTCACTTTGCTTTGTGGTGACATGACCACTTTTATTCTCGATGGCACTCAGGATGCGGTGTTGTGTGCCCTTAACGCCATCAATTACCTTCAAACGCCAGAGGCTCTAAAAGAGACTTTTGCCAATGTGGCGCAGATGCTCGAACCGGAAGGGTTGTTTGTCTTTGATATCGACAGTGCTTACAAGCTGACCAGTGTTTTGGGCGACAACACTTACGCTTATGAACACGACGGCGTATTCTACACTTGGATAAGTCAGTACGATCCAGATGAATCACTTGTTGATTCCCATCTCGAGTTTTTTGTCCAAACCGATGATCCAGACCTTTATCGGCGTATCACCGAGACTCAGACGGAGCGGGTGTGGACTGACGTGGAAATGACTACTGCTCTAGAGACTGCTGGATTTGAAGTGATCGATCGAGTGGAGTTGGGATCTTTTGAAAAGATCAACTCAAAAACCCACCGTATCGTGTACGTCTGTCAGATGAACGCTGTGAAACTTGACAGAACACAAGGTAGATGATATTATAAATCGGAAGCGAAAAGCTTACAGTTATTATTTAAGGAGAGTTTTTTAATGGTTAAAGGTACTGTCAAATGGTTTAATGCAACAAAAGGTTATGGTTTCTTGTCTACAGAAACAGGAGAAGATGTATTTGTTCACTTCTCAGCATTGGAAGACACTGGCGAATTCAGAACGTTGGATGAAGGTCAAGAAGTTGAGTTCGAAATCACCGAAGGTGAAAAAGGACCTCAAGCAGCTAACGTTATCAAACTTTAGTTTATAGCATTGTAATGACAGCCCCTCTTGTAGGGGCTTTTATTAATGATAGAATTAAGAAAAAAACATCTTGAAGGTAAAGGAGTGAGATAATGACCGATAAAATCATAAGAGGCGTGGATAGCTCGGGTAGTTTTCGATTTGCTGTCGCAAGCTCTACAGAAATGGTCGATGAAATGGCGAGTATTCACGGCACATCAGCCACGGCGACGGCGGCTTTGGGCAGATTGCTGACTATGGCGGCGATACTGGGCACCGATATGAAAAGTGATCAAGACGCTCTGACTTTGACGGTGAAAGGCGATGGGCCAGCGGGGATGTTGACTGCTGTAGCTGACACCGATGGGCGAGTGAGAGGTTATGTAGAACATCCTTTTGTCGATCTACCAGTTCGTCCAGAAGGAAAACTGGATGTGGGTGGACTCGTCGGGAAAAATGGAACCCTTGCCATCATTAGAGACTTTGGATTGAAAGAACCCTATGTCGGCTATTCCGACCTAGTCTCCGGCGAAATTGCAGAAGATTTTGCCAACTACTTCTTCACCTCGGAGCAAACTCCGACGGTAGTCAGCCTTGGGGTGTTGGTGGAAGTGGATCTGACCTGTCGAGCGGCTGGCGGTTTGATGATTCAAGCGTTGCCAGGGGTGAGTGACGAAGCGTTGACTAAATTGGAAAAAGCTCTTGAAAATTTGCCGTCGATTACCAATATGATCGATAGTGGGTTGACGCCAGAAACCATCTTATCCACCTACTTTTCCGATTTTGAGGTTGAGATCCTCGACGAAGGCACGTTGAAATACGAGTGCAACTGTTCTAGAGAGCGTATCGAAAACGCCCTCCGCGGTTTGAGCAATGTCGAATTGCAGCAGATGATCGATGAAGATCACGGCGCGGAAGTGGTCTGTCATTTTTGCAACAGCACCTATCAATTTTCCGAAGAGGACTTAAAGACCTTAATCAAATCAGAAAACTAAAAAGACGTGAGATCCTTTTGGGGTCTCACGTCTTGTCGTTGTGTGGCGGTGTGCTTTTGCGTTTGTCGGTGTGCTTTAAGAGAGTTGGGTAGGGGGCTGAGCGTGACATTGGTCGTTTATAAAGGATTAGATTGAAAGGAAACCAAGCCGCCTACGGTCACTCCATAGGAACCGTCATTGCGCTGGTCCCCTTTGACGTATAATTTACCGCCGGGTTGGTTGTATCCATCCTCCCAAGAAGGTATATCGCCCAGGCGATGGTTGTACAAACCGATGGCGGCAGTCCCTGACGCGCAGCTATTTTCAAAGACGGTGGAGTCCGTATCTTTTACATAGATCACCGGGGTAAAATAACAGGAGGGCTTATCGTAAAACAATACGCCAATGGCAGGGGAGTCGTAGTGTTGTCGCGCTTTTTCGATCAGGCTATTGGCGTAGTCTGCATCGGGGGCGATGTTGGAGACGATGATGTGATCGATGCCTTCCAACCTCACCACGGGGTGGGCGGTGTCTGAATATAGGAAGTTCTCAAAGGTGTAGTTGCCAGGTAATTCAAAGTAGGACGCGGAGGTTTCGGGTGAAATGTAAACGCTAACCGGTTCGGAAGCACCGGAAACGTTGACGCGTACAAATCGACTGCTGGATATTCCTTGCTCAATGGCGAGCAAAAGGGCAAATGACCGTGTGGCGTTCCCACAAAACTCGCCGCCCATCATATCCATACGAGCGCCTTCAAAGGTGAGAGGCCCAGAGATAAAGCCGACTTGTTCAATATGTAATCCTTCATGGCTCATTAACTCACAAGCGACAGCGCTATAGCGTGAAGCCTCCACTGGACTTGTCACAAAAGCGGTCGTATTCCCAGCGGGATCCGCAATAATAACCGATAATTCCATCATGTCCTCCATTGCAATAATGGTAACATCATAGCATAAAAATAGGGGATTGGGCAATATTTTGGGATCAGGGCTGTGAAGTGTGATAGATGGTAAGGCCTTGACATTTGGCTCTGGCGGATTCGGGGCGTTTATTTGAGCAGAAGGTGTTGCCCTTGACCTTGACCTTAGGCTCCATCTCCGAGGGAGCTGGCTCGACGCCCTTTGCCGAGACTGAGGGAGGGTTTTGACCGTTGTTGTTGAATTTGAGAAAACTAAGTTGAGTGGAGAAGTAGGGCGTGATTAGCGAGGGAAGAGCCAAAGGCGATGGGCCTCAGGCGCAGTTCGACGATTGATGACATCACGCGACTTGAAGTCAAATCATCAGCCTAATCTGCCTCGTGAGAGGGCATGGTATGACTTTATCTCGTAAATTATCGTAAGAAGGGCGTTATTGCCTTGTTTGTAGGCTGAGAACGATTTGCCATCTTCGTCGGTGATGTCGTCAATCGCCTCAAGGCGCCTTCGACCCATCGCCATTGGCTCTGGCGGATTCGGGGCGTTTATTTCGAGCAGAAGATGTTGCCATTGCCCTTGACCTTGACCTTATTCCCTTGACCTTCACGTGCCGCAGGCACACTTCACGTGGCGTCCTTTGCCACACTATT